>CAVYPL010000001.1:0-497646 GCA_963770355.1 uncultured Alphaproteobacteria bacterium
CACTCATTAAGGTTATTGATCTCGGCGATCAGCTGATCCCGGAGCGGAGCGGAAGCCTCACGGTTGAGGACCGGTTTGGGCTCCCTGCGACCATTCTTTCGGCTTGCTTGTGCATTGCTCGGAATGTTGCTCGCAGGCGAAGGTTCGACGAGCAGATCTGGCGCGTCGAGATCGTCTTCACCGGCGATGCCGACCAGCGCAAACAGGGCGTAACGGCGGGCGTAGCTGAGTGCTGCACCCATCCGATGGGGTGCAGCGGTCTCGCTGATCGGACAGACCGGCCAGTCTGATGCGATCCATTCTCCGGAGGCATGGGCCAACAGCGTCGTAAGCCGGATCTGACCCGTGGTTTGGTCGATCTCCGTCGTCTGGACGGTAGCGATCTCGTGTTGGCCAAGGGCTTTGCGCACGATGTCGAGGCCACTGGCGAGCGAGGCATAGCGGAAGGTCCGATCACCTTCCCGCGGGAACGGCGAACGGATGGTGGCGACCAGGGATTTCTCCGGGTTGGTCAACTCGGCTTGCGCTTTGGCCAACGCTCCAGCGATGGCGCCGATCTTTTCACTGGAGCGGTGCATGGGCGACCTCCACGTCCATCAGGTCAAAACTGATCGCGCCTGATTTCGACCGCTTGGCCCGAAGCCCATGGCCCGTGGCTTCCTTGGCGTCCTCGGGCACGAGCTTCTTCAGATCAGCCTTGGCGGCCTCGTGCTCCTGGGCGGCAGCCTTGGTCCGGCGGAAGGTCGCGGTGAGCTCGGCCCACGCATTGGAGCCGCTCATGTCGACAATTCGTACCGCCGCTAGCCGCGGCCGTGGCGGCTCGATCCCGAACAGCCGTGGGATCTCGCCAGTCTGCACGCAACGCCAGAATTTCCGCTCTGCGGTGATCAGCAGGTGCTGGTACAGCGGGTCGGCGTGGATGTTCATCTCGACCCACTTGCCGCCCCCGGTGATGATGGAGAGCACCGCCGACCGTGCATTCGAGACCCACATATTGTGCTGCAGCTGCGCCATATGTTTTTCCGCAGCGCCCTCCTCCGAGAACGTCCATGGCAACATGAATTTGGCTTCGAATACGGCGCCGGTCGGATGCACGATGCCATCGAGGGTCGCCGACATCCATTTGTTGACCGGATGCTGGATCCGCTTTTGCACGTCCTTGATCACACAGGCGGTGTTGAATTGATACCAGCGCCGGTTGAGATCCTCGGTCACGGTGCCGAGCTGGACAATCAGATTGTCTGACAGGTCCTCCGGCTCGACCTCGCCGCGCTTCTCCCGCCACAGCCGAATGAGTTGGCCTTCATCGTCGCCCATGATGATCCGGGCGTCCGATCCGCCGATCGAACGGCGACGATCGATTCTTTCTGACATGCAAAACCTCCAGGTTGGTCCCGACATCGGGAGCAACCTCGCCGCGTCGAACAGCCGAAGATCTTGGAGGGACGCGAAGGCCGCCACTACGTCAGAGGTAGCAAGATTGTTCACGTCCAGCCCGCGGCACCTGTCAATGCTTGGCGCGGTTTGCGCGGCCGTCGCGCCTCGTAGAGATTTCTCATCCAGTACTCAAGATGGGGATGCCGCGCCGCCCAGGCCAACATCGCGCAGGAAATTCCGAGGTCGTCGTGCTGACCCGATGGGCAGACTATAGACCTTACCGCTTTCTCGAAGCTCAGTCTGCAAGGTTCACTAATTGCTCGATAAGCAAGCCGCGTCTCCAGCTCCATCCACGAATTTGACGAGATCCGACTGCAGTTCAGGATGAAGAGCGTTTCGATGAGATGGTTCCGACCAATGGTATAGACCAGCATAGAGCCTCCCTTGAACCGGCCATCGTTCAAAGTTCATCCCATTGCCGTGTCGGCTGATTTGTACGCCGATCACCCGTGTCCAAAGCGCTCAAACAGAAACTCGGCATAGGTCGCGTCGTTGCTGAGGTCAGCGATGATGAGCGCATTGCGAATCATAGCGGCGATCAACCGCGGCCAGCGCGTTGGCCCGCATGCTGCCGAACAACCCTTGTGGAAGCTCTTCCGCTTCCAATATCCCCAGCAGCTCAGTACCGAAGGGACAGATGCCGCCGACCACCGCCGTCGATCGATCGCGGTGCGTCCCACATCATGGGCAATCAAGTATGGTCTGCATGCGGGCCATGTTTTTGGATCTTGTGCATTGTAGTTCATCGAAAAACTCCGGCTGTGTTCAACGCCTTGAACGGGTTCTCTATATGCTCTACGGTTCCTGCGGCGGCGCAAACGCCGAACCCGGCGGCACCAACGGGACGTGAATCTGGGTCGCCCGCTCGTACAGATCCCAGGTGAACAGGCTGCCGTGGCTGCCGCCGGGAATGCCGAGATACTCCCGACTTGAAAGCCTCTTCGCCAAGTTCACGGCGCTCCTGCGCCAGGTATTCTTCCGTATACAGTCCGGGGATTTCCGCGGTCGCTCGCAACCTGATCCATTCTGGATTGTCATTGTCCCACGCCGTCCAGAACGGATCGGTTCGGCTCCATGCGGTCGACAGCATGGCAAAGCGCGTGTCGGGCCGGCGGGCGCGCATCGGGCGAAGTGCCGCGATCAACTCGTTGGAGAGCCGTGCCGCTTCATCGGCCACGATCCACCCATCGACCGTCAGCCCTCGGATGGAATCATCGCTGCCCGGCAGCGCCATGACCCGCGAGCCGTTGTCCAGTTCTATCCCGTAAACATTGTCGGTCCTAAGCACGCCGCCGGCCTTGATGACGCATTCCTTGACCCGCCGTACCGCTTCACCGCTCTGGCGTTGCGCCGGGCAGGCCACCACTGATAGCGAGCCCGGCTGGCAGATCGCCGTATGCGCCATTGCCCAGGCCGCCGTCGTGGTCTTGCCAACCTGCCGCGCCGGTCAACGCCAGGATCGATGCACCGAGCGGCGCACGCAGAAAGTCCGCCTGCCAGGGCGCAGGCTCAATCCCCAGGACTTCTCGTACCCATAGAACCGGATCAATCCGGTAAGCGATTTCACGCAGCTCGCTGCTCATCATCAATCTCCAGGAGGGCTTGTGCGATCCGGGCCTTCAGCTCGGGCTCGCGATCAAAATGCTGAATGACCCGCTCCACGATTTGCGTGAGACCGAGATTCAGATTGGTTTGTACGGCGACATTGACCTCAGTCCCTTGGCGGTCGAAACCAGCAAGCCGGGACAGGCTGTCGAGGGTTTGCCGGATCGAATTCAGTCCCGTGAGCGCGACTTTGAGAGAGCCCTCTTCTTGCGCCTGGCTGACGATCTGGTCGATCCGCGCCCGCAGGTCGAAATAAGCCTGGTTGAGATCGTCCTTGGAGGGTAGGCACGCCACCGCAGCGGTACCGCGCGCCACCTCCTTCATGATCGCGTTTGAGGATGATAGACCGCAGACAATTGGACCGGTGGCGGTGCAGGCTGGACGGATTTAGTCCATAGTCCTTTGCGATCTGGTTGCCCGGCTCACCCGCAGCCAGCCGTCGATCGATCTCAGCCCGCTTGATATGCTGACACGCGTTGCATTTTCTTGCCATGTTACACTCTCGTACTATCCATCGCTTCGCTTGATCGGCCGATCGGCCGCCTTGAAACATCGGCGTCTTCGCCACGCCCTTCTTGCTGAACAAACGGCTGATCTGGTTTACAAAAACTTTATTTGGGCCAAACGCCCGCTTGGAAGTTCAATCGACCGCCGGCCGCGCCCACGGTGGATTCCGCAAGTCGGCCAACCAGCCAGCGCCCTTTTCCCCGGGCCGAATAATTCCGTTTTGACCCACCCGTCCCGAAACCATAACGGGACACGGCTCGGCATTTTCCGGGCAGAAAACACCCACAAAACACCAAATCAAGGGGCCCATTGTTTGAGTTGGGATCGGCCCGTTACATTCCGAAATGCCCGGTAACCAAACGCAGTGGCAACGCTCGCGCCGGGCGACGTGATTGTGTATAGCTCGATTAAATCGAGGCCTGGCCTTGCCGCTCAGCGATTTAATTTCAAGGCCTGTTTATTTCCGTGTGGGATCATTTGAGAGCGCCGAACATGCATTTGGAACACGAAACGAGCTCAGCCGCCGTTGGATTCCGCGTCGTCTGCGATGCCTGCGGCGGCCTCCAAATCAAGCCTGTGGACCTTGGGAAACCGGCCTCCATCGTCCATTGCGGCCGCTGCGGCGCAGTCCGCGGAACGCTGGCAGACCTCAATGACCTCGCTCGGGGCAGCAAAGGCGTCTTCGAATTCTAGCTTTTGCAAACGGGGCCGGGCCAACAATTTAATGGTTAACGGCGCGGCATTTAATATTTTGGGTTTTTGCCGCTTGACTTACTTGGTTCCGCTCGTTAATTTAATGCTAATAAATTTTGGAACTTAAGTGTCATTTAATTCATCGATGACAGTACGAAGGACGGGAACAGATCATGGCTAGTATCTCCGGCTACACGCGACAATTGCTTCTGGCTGCGGTTGCCACGGTGGGTTTGATGGGCTCGGCGAGCGCGGCACTCGTTGGTGTCAGCGGTGCGCCGGGATCCGAGCCTTTGCCGACCGGTTCAAACACGAACGACGTCGCTATTCTGGGCAATGGCGTATCAGGCTTCTTCGCGGCAAACCTCCAAGCGCTCGCAAACGTCGTGATCACGTACACGTACGAAGGCAGGGAAGCGAGTTTCATCAACCGGTTCGTGACGGCGGGTGGTACGTTTACGAACAATGGCCCTGGCGCCTCAGCGGTTGGCGCCAGCTTTAGCGTTGCACAGGGTATCGGCAGTCTTCTTTTTTCCTTCACGGTCAACGACAATAATGGAACCGTCGCAGACGGATCTAACAATTTCAATCCGTTGACCGGGAACCAGAATTCAACGACGCCGAATTTCTTCGTGACGTTTTTCCAAGCCGGCGGCGGCCTTGGCCAAACGGTTACTAATTCGGGACTGATTGCGTTGGACGATGGCGGTGCCGGTCCGGACCGCGACTATGACGACCTCGTCGTGAAGTTCTACGTTTCGGCCGTCCCCGAGGCCTCTACCTGGGCCATGATGTTGCTCGGCTTCGCTGGCGTGGGCTTCCTCGCCTATCGTCGCAGGCCGCAGGCGGCGTTCCGTTTAGCCTAACGCGCTAAATCATCGTGAAGATTGAGGCCGCCCTTTGGGCGGCCTTTTCTTTTTTGCGCACCGAGACTAATGCTTGCCAATTGGTTGAACGAAACCGGTCTTGCCCCAGTGAAATTACTCGTCGTCATTGTTAACTATCGCGTCACCGACCTCGCGATTGATTGCTTGCATTCGGTGGCTGCGGAAATCGGACGCGTGCCGGATACTCACGTTGCGATTTGCGAGAACGGAACGGGAGATGATTCGGCCGAGCGGATCCAGCACGCAATCGATTAAAACGGTTGGGCGTCCTGGTGCACCCTGACAAAGCTCGACATCAACCTTGGCTTCACCGGTGGCAACAACGCAGTTCTTCGCCCCGCGATGCAATCAGCCGATCCGCCGCAATACTTCCTGCTTTTGAACTCCGATACCATTGTCAGACCGAACGCCTTCGAGGCACTCGTCGATTTTATGGACCGAAATCCCAAGGTCGGCATTGCCGGCAGCCGACTGGAAGAGCCGGACGGCACGCCACAGCGATCCGCCTTTCGGTTTCAATCGCCACTCGGCGAATTCGAGGGAAATCTAAAACTTGGATTGGTCAGTCGGCTGCTTGACCGATGGATCGTGGCCCCTCCGGTCGTCGACCAGGAGTTCGCGACCGATTGGGTTTCGGGGGCAAGCATGATTATCAGGCGCGAAGTTTTCAAGGACAACGGCCTGCTCGACGAAGGCTACTACACCTATTTTGACGACATCGACTTTTGCTTCAATGCTCGAAAACACGGCTGGCCAACCTGGTACGTTCCATCCAGCCGTGTTGTCCATTTGGTCGGCCAATCGACGGGGGTTACGAAGAAACCCAAACGCTTCCCCCCTTATCTGTTTGAGGCACGCCGTCGATATTTTCTAAAAAACCACAGTGCCGCTTACGCAGCACTGGCAGATGCAGGCATGATTATCGGATTGTCGCTCTGGCGGTTACGGGTATGGCTCACCGGCAAGGAAGATAGTACAGCCCCACATCTTCTAGGGGATTCAATCCGGCACAGCGTTTTTCTGAAGGGTTTCAGCCTTAATGAGGTTGCCAATCCAGCACTTAGTCCATCGAGAATTGCATAAACGCGCAATCCATTTCTAATTTTCGCCAATCGGCTCGGCCTTAGCTTCGCCAACGTTGGCAAAAGAAATAGCGCCAGACCGGATCAGTTAATTACGATCGATATTACTTAAGGGATTTTGGATGCCAGCCGACGAGAAGGCGGAATGGAGCTTGATCAATTTCGCAAAACAGGTGGCGGGGATACCTGCAAACCTGAGACCAGCGAGCGACCATCAAGACGAGCCGCCAGCAACCGACGTAGAGCAATCAGATGTCCCCGTTTATCGCGACGACAATGCGGATTCACCGCCCGCTGATTTGCCTGACGATGATACTCCAGTCATCGATGAGCCGGTTATCGCCGCAACAAAGAAGCAGCTCAAAACGGCGGATGAGGTCGCGGCGATGATTCTGAACATGTTGCGGACCATGGAGGGCTACCCGGAACACGGATTCACCGTCACGGTCTACGGATCGAACCCTTGGAATGCCATGCTGACGGCTAGTCCTCGAGCTGGGCGCGTTGACTTTCCCCGCTGGGCCGCTCGCGCGCGCGAGATCAGCGTACAGCTCCGCAATTCTCTCGACGTCGAATGAAGTCTGCGCGGTCGCACAGTTTCGCGTAGACCGAGTAGCAACGCCAACAAGGCACTCCGTTGTCACCGAGTGGCGGTGCCTCGACCAATCGCTTGCTGTCCTCACTCTCCAAAAAAGCTGGCGTTCAAGTGTCCTGACCGGCGACAGCGGACGCGCTGTTTCAAATCAGATCCACGTTTCCCTGCAAGTCTGAGCGCGGTGACCGCGCTTTCCGCCCACGTCTTCCGTGGGTTAAGACCCATCGTTATTTTTTTGAACCAACGGTCGAACCGCCCAGGCTCGACACGTCACCAAGACTGCAGAGCGTGCACAGGTTCCAGATTTAACGTTTTGCGCCGACATCAAGCTTAACGAGCGAGTTACGTTGCGAATAGCAGATAAGAAACTATGGTCGCTTTTGAAACGATATTGACGAGTAATCTATTGAATAGTCCGCGGGAGAATTACGTGAAGCGACAGCGATCGACCAAAGCAAAAATCGTTCGGGCGCAGCCAGCCACGAAGTCGCTGAGCGTGCGCTATGCCGAAGTGGTGAGGTTGCGCCAAGCCATTTTGCGAACCCAGTCCGCACGGCCTGCGTCCGCGGAAGTCAATCGGCACGCCTCGAAGTAGGACCATGCCTTTTCGCATTGCCAGACTAGCGTACCTGTTCGCCCTGGCTGTGGCGATGATCGGCTGGTCCTGGCTGCTTCTGCATGGCATCGCCTGGGCGTTTGACCTGTAGGTTCTCTCACAGATCCGGCGACGATCAGTCGACGCCCCACATTCACTCGCAGATTCTGGTGGTCCTTAGTCGCCAGCCTTGGCTGGTCCGCACCCGACGCGTCGCGCGATAGCAGTCTCCTGCGTAGCCGCGGTAGGCCCACGGGCCGTATTCGGCATACTCGCCGTATCCGAACGGGTAGTCGTAGCCGTCGTCAAACGGGTGAACATACGACTGCAAGAAGCCATATCCAGGCGTATAAGCGACCCCGCCAACACCGGGCTCGACGAAAAATCCGCCACCGGCTGCGGCGCCATCCGGCAATGCCGTCACAGCCAGGGCAAATGCAAACAGGACCGAACGCTTCCTCTGCAACATGTTCACACCCGCGGAATACAGTGAAGACTTGCTGATCTGGTCTTTCGATCCTATCGAGGATCTGTTGGACCTTGCCTAATCGAACACCGTGCAATCGACGGTGTACCTTTGAAGAAGTCTACCCCGTTTCCAGAATGGAGATGTGAACTCCGTAACGGTAACGTTAAGGAGCCAATGACCTCGAAATTGATTCCGGACCGGTGCAAAACACCATGATGAAAAAAAGCACTGCCAGGCTGATCATCGCGGCCGCATGGATCGCGATCATCGCGATTGCCTATGCCACGCTGACGCGTGTCGGCTTTGTCTACGCGATCTATTTCAAGCTGGCGCCAATTCTGATGCGACCCGACATGAGAATGTACGCTCACTTCGAGCATATCATTGCGTTCGCGGTGATTGGCGCGCTGTTTAGCTTCGCATACCCGCGACGGATACTTCTTGTCTGCTGCATCGTTGTCGGGGGCGCAGCCGTGCTGGAGGTTCTGCAGACCTTCACGCCCGATCGTCACGGTACCTTGGTTGATGCATTCGAGAAAATGGCAGGTGGCGGTGCGGGGATAATGTTGGCCAGAGGAATCGCTCGCCTCGTAAGCGGGCGGCGAGCGGTTTCGTCGAACGTCCCCTGAATGGGTAAAAGCGGGGTTTTGCGATCCAGCATGCGCAGAAAATCGCTGGCGGAGCCGGGATATCTGGTTTGCGAATAATAAATCCAGATTTTGTGCGTCAGTTCACTAGACAAAATCGAGCCTGCTGGGACATTCACCCCCGTTGCAGCGTCTTTCCGAATCCCGTACTTGCACGCCGGCTCGGAAGACGAACGGTAAAGTTCCGCGGAATGGAACTTCATTATCTCCCCGCGATGTGTCGCAGGGGCACTAGCGAGCTAGCCGGCGGCATGGGATGCTACCGCCGGGGTGACTTTAGGGTTGGAGGGAGTGCAATGGCACAGGTCGCGCGCATCACATCGGAACGAAAGCGGACTGGGTTCACAAAGCGATTCCGTCGATCGACCTCAAACCTCGCAAAACGACTGGCCGAAGTACAAGCCCTTCGCAAACAAGTTCAGAAGGCCGAAGCCAGACGACTGCACTGATTTGCTTACGCTGCGCGCTCGATCCTAAAATCATCGATCCGCTTGCCAGACTTCAACTGGGCAGCCAACCAGCGCGGCCGCTTGCCTCGTCCAGCCCAGGTCTCTGATGGCCGATCGGGATTTCGGAATTTCGGTACAACAATTGGATACGGCCGGCGTCCAGTCGATGGCCCAGTGTGCTGAGTTTCACTTCCCCGCTGCAGCTGCCTCAAGCGATTCTCGAGCACTCTTTTTTCTGCGGTCAAGGCCGCAGCAAGCCTGGTAGCGATCTGTTCGTGGAGCGCCCACAGCTCGTCGGTAGACAAGGCTTCGAAGTCATTTCGTTTCATGACGGTCCCCAATCATGATTTGATCACAGCACCTCACTGTTCGCGGAAATCGTGAGCAGAATAAGGCTAGGCAACAAACCTATGCGAGTATAACAGGATTGGCATCGCTACCCAAAAGAAAATTTCTGCGCGTTGCAATTTTAGCGCGAACGAGAGTTCCCTCGAGTTGCGTGGGCGATTGCATTTGCGAGCGTGCTTATTGTCAGTCGCCTTTGGCATAGGCTTTATCTGACAGCGGGAACCTTCCACCGCTGCGGTCTAAGGCTGCGGCAACCGCGTTGTGGAAAGCTGCGTCCAGCGGCTTTTCTTTTGGCGGATGCCTTATTCGATCCCGAATCAGGGTTCGAAGTTCAGTTCCCATGGGGGTGGGAAATGAAAGACCGAGAACTAGAGAAAATGCCTCTCGATGACCTCTGGAGTCTTCATGAGAGGATCGTTTCGATACTGGATCGGAAACTGCAGCAAGAGACGCACAAGCTTCAGAGTCAGCTTGACGAGCTCGGTCGTAAATTCGGCGGCTCGCCTTCCGATATCCCGCAGCGCCGGCCATATCCCAAGGTCGAGCCCAAATTTCGCAATCCAGCCGATCCATCAATAACGTGGTCAGGCCGGGGCAAGCAGCCTCACTGGGTAAGCGAATTACTCGCAGTCGGAAGACGGCTGGACGATTTCAGAATCTAGAGGCGGCGCGTGTGCTGCCTCTGCGAGCCGCAATCGGTTATCTGAAAAAATCAAAAACGACATTGATGTCGGCGGGTGCGGGAACAATGCCGCACAAGCTGGCGTCAATGACACGTCGGCATGCATCGACCGCGGCAGTATCGCGAAGGTCGTTGGCGGCGTCGAGAACGGACCAAACCACATCAAACAAATGGCGATGTGATTCGACTGAACACAATTGATCGACAATCATTTGTCCAACCTCAGAGTGCCGTCACAGCCGCCAGGCGTTTGCTAAAGCCGCTCTCGATGTAGGGACCGTGCAAAACGTCTCTGCGACGTTTCACGGCTTGCGCGGCGAAAGTAAGCGTAACCAGAAAAAACACTACGAACGCGCCTACTCCGATGTCCATCTGAGGCCTCCGCCTTTTTGATTTGATTGCACCTCCAATACACCTAAACTTTTAAGGATCGGATCGTGCCCGATCGAACATTTATTCGATCGTCTTAGGCGTCCGTTAACGCTGAGGCTCGTCCGATCCGCCCCTGCCTAGAACTACGACGGACCCAAAAGCCAGATCCACCATAGGCCAATGGCAAGGTGGGGCCCAAAGGAGATCGCCTGTTGACCATGCAGATCATGTCCTTCCAATTTCAGGATCAGCAAACTGGCCAACGCGGAGGCTACCGCGATCAATAGCAAGCCGGGAATTCCTTCGATGCCGATCCAGAGGATGCCCGCTGCCACAAACTTGACGTCGCCGAAGCCCAGGCCGTCATAACCTCGCAGCCAACGATAGGTCGCCCGAAACAGCGACGCGGCTACAAGGACCAGCAAAGCTTCACACCCCCGCCACCAGAGGTCCGCTTCGCCCAGCAGATAGGTCTGCAGCGCCCCTCCGACGGCAAGCGCCAGGACCACGCTGTTCGGAATGATACCGTAGCGCCCGTCAATGGCGCAGACGGAGCTCAATAGGGCCAGGAGACAGCAGCCGGCCAGGGCCGGGAGTGCCCATCCGGGGGTCCCCGCAAGGCCGGCCGCGAACCAGATGGCGCCAGCGATCAGGCCCCAAGCCACTACGCCGTATTGGCGATCCGGCGCGCGCCACGCCAGCGCATCACCAAAAAAACGTCTGATCCGGGCGCCGGTCTTGCGGAGTGCCCGCGTCATCTGCCGCTGACATTGAGCGGAACGACCAGCTTCTGGTTCTGCCCTTCGAGCACAACCTGATCAGGCGAAACCGCGGCGACGCGCCAGCCGTTGATTTCCTCATTGACCTGAACCCACACTCCCACCGGATTTTGCGTCGTAAGCAAAAATGCCTTCGCGAACCCCTCGTTCACGAAAACGCCTTTCAGAGTAATGCCCTGGTCCAGCGTCAGCGTTGGCAGCGCCGGCGGCGGTGCGGAAGCCGGCTCCGGCGCAACGACCACCTGCCGATTGCGCGAGAACAACGGACGCTGCACGATATTCTCAAAGCTCGCGCCAGCGCGGGTTGCCCCGCCCTTGGATGCAGGTCCACGCGTGCTGAGCCACGCCGGCACGCTCATTGTGGACATCTCAACCGAAATCACGGCGATCACCGTAACCGCCCCGACGAGGCCGATCCAGGCCGCGAGGCCCGTGATGAGAACGCGCGTCGCAGGCCGTAACTCGGCGAACTCGCTTCGGCTCGGGAAGTCCGCCCTCCCCAGTAACGCAGCGAGCCGGGACGCCGCGAAGTGCCGTGATGGGCCCGCTACGCCTGCAAACCGAATTTGAGCCATTTGCAGTATGGACGTCACTGGGCGCGCTCCGCCGTGACCGATCCCGCACTGGCTTGCCGGTTGCTCATTGCGCGACCGTCTCCTTTTCAGCGGACGCCGATCCATCGCGCATCGCACCCTGAATCTTCAGCTCGGCCCTGATCGGGCCATCCTCCCCATCCGTCACGCTTCGTAATGAAACCGCGGAGACGAACAGCAACGGCGTCTGATTCTCGATCGCAAGAATCATGTCGCGAACCGCCCTCAATGAGCCTTCCATTTCCACGTTGACAGCAATCATGCGTAACAACTGGGATCGGCTGCTCTGCAAACCGCGGATGCCGAGCAGATTGACGCCGGCATTCGCAGCCATCGACTTCAAGCTAGCCTGCAAATCAGCGCTGACGACGCGTTCTTCGCTGCCGGGAAGAAATGGATCGCCGGCCCGCCGAACTCCGCTGGCGGCCACCTTCGACTCTCGGACGACGTTTTGAAAATGGGCGAGTTGCTCCGCATTTTCCGAAATGTCTTCGCCTCTGCTTGCAAAGTGCGCCAGGATCGGTGCAACGAGGAACATGACGACGAAGAGTACGGCAGCTACGTTGAACACAACGAACAGCGTCCCGCGCGGCATCTTCAAGTGTGACAGAGCGGCGATCATGACGAACCCCGGGGGCTTCCGGGTGATCGCACAGCGCGCGCCCCACGTAGCTTGAACGTGATACTGAATCGGTCCTTGCGCTCGTTCGCGTCGGGCGTAATCGCCGCGGTCAAGGTCGCGCCTGAAAACATCGGAGACTGGTCAATGATACGGACCAGGCGCGCCGCGTCCGCCGAAAATCCCGACAACGTTACCTTCCCGTCAGCAAGGCGGGTCTCGGTCAGGAACGTGTGATCCGGCAAAATCCGCGACAGCTCGTCCCAGACGCCAAGGACGCCAACCTCGGCCTTCATCGCGAACAGGCGCGCCGCGGGGTCAATGCCATCGCGACCGCTTTGCGCGCCTCGTCGGGCTTCCACGAGCGCGGTCTCAATCTGTCCGGCGACGCTGGCCTGGCTCCATTCGAAGACGATCAGACCAAGCAGAACCGTGCCAAGTGCGGCCGCTGCCAACAGCCGGACCGCCCGCAGCGCCCAGGGGGGATCTTCGTCGCTCTTCGCGCGGAACGTGATCACCGGCACCGTTCCGCCGTCGGCTCCGCCGACCGCTAGACAATCGACGTCCCGCGACGTCAGGCCGAGCTCTGACAGCGCGGCCTCGGCGCGGTCCCTGCGCACGATCCAATGGCACATCGCCACCACACCGTTCGCTTCCTCGCCGGCAATCGTTGCGGCATGCCATATCTCCGAAAGCTGGAAGGGCGTCCGCCGCAAAATCTCTTGTTCCAGGATATTCGGTAGCGCTCCAAACGCAGCTCTGGGCACGTTCAACTCGCGCAGGAAGAACAGATCGCGCGACACCAGCGGTTCGACAATCGCCTGCTGCCGCGTCACGCCTTGCTCGGCGAGCCATTTCTCAAGCGCTGCCGCGCCAAAATGCTGCAGTGGAATTCGGGTTTCGACCGGGCCTGTGGGCGACGCCATCCGGCATGCAACGCAATCGCCATCGCGCCAAACAGTCACGGTCGGCGTGCCCTCCCCATCGGCCCACTCGAGCCAGTGCGGGGGAACCGCGCCGCGCAATCCCGATAGCCACCATTGCGCAAAGGTCCTGCCCCACGCCGTGAGGACGTGGAAGCCGCCAGCGCGGGCTACAGATACATCGGCGACAGGCATGACTGCCCCTTGCGGATCGAGACATTCGATTCGAGTGGACGAAGCCTATTTACTAATTCTTTACGAAGAGTAACGAAGGCGGCCTGCGCCGGTAACGCCTCAAAAGATCCCTATCCCTGACGAAGTGCGACGATGATGGGAGGTTCGTTACGTCGTTCGTCCTCAAATTCAATCCTGATTGATACCAGATCGGGCAGCAGCTCCGCGCGAACCCAGTCGGCGCGCCAGGCCGGAGCGGCCGCCGGATCCGGGCGGCCAAAATAACCCAGACGAATTTCGCGCACGCCGCTGAGTGCCACGACACGGGTTGGCGATGGTTCAGGGGTGTCCTTCGACTGTATCCCCGTCAAGGCGGTGAAATCGACGATGAGTTCACCACCGCTTCGCCGCAGCATGATCTTTTGCGGACCGCCCCGCAACGAACGTCCTTCGCTCAATCCCACGAACGACAGCGCCTCCTGCCGGCCGACGAACCGGATCGTGACTTTTTGGCCTCCGTCATTGACCCGGACCGGCAGCGCCGACCCGATCAGGCCCGATATGGTTTGGATAGCGGCATTCGTCTCGCTTCCAATCTCGCTGCTACGATCGGCGTCGAAGGCGCGTCGTGCCATGGACAATCCGCCCGCGAGAAAGCCCGTCAAAATAGCCAGGATGGCGAGCGACAGAAGCAATTCGATCAGCGTCAGACCTTGTTCGCCCGCCCGGCGGCGACGAACGCGAAAGCGAACTCGGTCGCGTGCGGCCAGATTCATCGTTTCGCCTCAGGCACAAGCTTCAGCGCTCCGAGTTTCATGGCGGTGCCGTCTGGTGTCTCCACGGCGACTTCGACCCAAAACGATTTTACGGCGCCGACTGCCGGAGCGGGTTGGACACCCTGCTGCGGCGGGCGCCTCTCGTCAGCTGGTCGAACTTCGGTGACCTTCTGGCGCCATCGGTATCTTTCTGCAATCAGGCCTTCGCGATAGCCAGACGTAAGCACATCGGAAATGCCTGCGGCTTCCAGGCGCGATTGGGCGAGCCGCAGCGCGACGCGGCTGGTCTGGGTACGCGCATCAGAACGCATCGCCAACGCCACACCGGTCGATATGGCGCCAAGACCGAGCGCCAATATAACGAAAGCAACGAGGATTTCGAGCAGCGCAAAGCCGCGCTCGCCGCGGCGTCTGACGTACACCCGGTTGAACCGCTGCCTCTTCATCGGGTCAACCGCGGTTCGCCGGTCAGCCAGTTGACGGCGATACGCGCCGACCGTCCGTCAAGCGTCAACGCGATGTCCCCGCCGGACGACTGGCCGTCCGGATAGAATCGTAATTCCGCCTCTGTCTCCGGCGCGTTCGGTCTCGGCAACCGTCACCGCGGCGGTCATTCCCCGCGGTAGCGCATGCATGGAGTTCGGCAGGCCGAAGCGGCCTTTCTCAACGTCGATCCGGAACACCGTCTCGACATTGCTCGTCATCGCCTGTGCGCGGGCCAGTTGGAGCGTCGCTGTCACGGCGCGAGCTGCAACAGCAACACGAGCTGCCTCAGCCTTTGGTTTCGCGGACAACGTGGCAGCAAGAACCAACCCGATAATGCCGATGACCACGAGCAGTTCGGCCAGGGTGAAACCGGCTGACGATGTCGCGCGACGTTTCATTGGAAAGCAAGATTGTTGATTGAAAGCACGGCGCTCATGACATGCATGATGAGTGCTCCAATGCTTCCGCCAATGACGAGGGTCAAAGCCGGCGTCAGCAGGCCGACCATCCGCTCGATATGCCGCTGCAAGTCGGTCTCAACAACGGAGGCGACCTGGATGAGCATGGGACCGAGTTGACCGGATTCCTCGCCGACAGCCACGAGGCGAAGCGATGCCGGCGGCAGAAGACCCGTGCCATCGAATGCCCGGTGTAGCGGCATTCCCTCCGGGACACGTTTGATCGCGCTCTCGTAGAGAGAGTTGAGATGCCGGTTGGTGACCAGCGCACGCGCAGTCTGCATCGCGGACATCAGCGGCACTTTTGCAGAGAGCAACGTGCCGAGCGCCCGCGCAAAGCCGCCCGCCTCGCGGCTTTGAATCAACTTGCCAATGACCGGCAACGAGCATTTCAGGCGGTCGACTCTCAGCAGGATCTCGGCGTTTTGCCTGGCTTTGCTCCAGAGCACAAAGCTCGCGGCACCGATGAGACCGGTCACGAACAATGCGCTCAGCCAGTTTTCCTGCAAATCCGCGAACACATTCAGAATGCCCGGAAGCGGCAGACCGGCGTCCGTGAAAATAGGTGAAATGCTGGGTATGAGCACGAATACGATGACGATCACTGAGACCAGCGACATCAGGATCAAGATCATCGGATAGACAAGTGCGGACGAAATCTTGCCGCGAATTTCGAGTCGGCGGGCCAACAACTCGGCGATCTGCTTGAGCACCTGCCCAGTGACGCCGCCAGCTTCGCCGGCAGCCAGAATCGCGCGATAATCAGACGGAAAAATTTCGGATCGACGCGCCATCGCTTCCGACAACTGCAGTCCAGCCAACACGTCCTTGAGAAGCCCGTTGGCCAAACGGACTGTCTTAGGAGACGCGCCCGGCCCTGCTATGATCCGGAATGCGGCATCGAGCGTGCAGTCCGGAATTGGTGAGGGTGGCTAGTTCGACCGTAAAAGCCGTCAACTCCTTTAGACCAAAGCGATTCGATTCCACCAGCTCGCGCTTCCAGATCGAGCCGTCGGTTTTTCGATCGGCGATGGATACCGGGTTCGGCCGTTCGGACTTTTGGCCGGACACTCCATAAGTTTCAAACGGAGTGAGGCCAGAACCGTACAACGCGTCAATCGCAGCATCGAGGCCGTCGGCGACGATCGTCCCCGCCGTGACTGCGCCTTGCGCCGTGTAAGCCTTGTAATGGAAAGTTGCCAAGGGTCGGTACTCCCCTCAGGAAGCGCGCGTGACGCGAAGGACTTCTTCAAGCGAAGTCTCCCCGGCACCAACCTTGAAGAGCCCGTCTTCGTAGAGCGTATGAAAGCCTCCTCCACGAGCGAGCTGTTCCACCGCGCGCTGATCCTGACTTCTCCTGCCAATCGCGTCGCGGATGTCATCGTCGATTACAAGGAGTTCGGATATCGTCGTCCGACCGCTGTAACCGGTATTGCCACAGGCCTCGCAGCCGACCGGCTGCCGGCTGTTCGAAAGATCTATCGCCGGATTGCCGGCCTGAGCCATCTTGAGCTTGCCGTGCAATCGGTCGCTGTAGCTATGCGGCCGCGAACAGGCGGGACAAAGCTTTCGGACCAGCCGCTGCGCCATGATTCCGGCGATCGTCGAAGCAAGCAGGTAGCGCTCCAACCCGATATCGATCAGGCGCGCAATGGCAGCTATGGCGGTGTTGGTGTGCAGGGTCGAAAATACCAGATGGCCAGTCAAGGCAGCTTGTATCGCTATGCGTGCAGTTTCAAGGTCGCGAATTTCGCCGATCATGACGATATCCGGGTCCTGACGCAGGATCGAACGCAGCGCGGCGGGAAAATCGAGACCAATCTGAGGCTGAACCTGAATTTGATTGATCCCGGAGAGCTGATATTCGATCGGATCTTCCACGGTGAACAATTTCAGCTCGGGTCGATTAAGATTGTTCAGTGCCGTATATAGCGTGGTCGTCTTTCCGCTACCGGTCGGACCCGTGACGAGAATGATTCCGTTCGGAAGCGCCATTAGACGCTGCAAGCTTGCCTGCGTCGCCTCGTCCAGTCCAAGCTTCGTGAAATCCAGCTCGACCCGGGTGCGGTCGAGGATTCTCATCACGACACTTTCGCCGAACACTGTCGGCAATGTCGAAACGCGAATGTCGATCTCGACGCCGCGGACCACGGTCTTGATGCGGCCGTCCTGCGGCAATCGCCGCTCGGCGATATCGAGCTTGGCCATGATCTTTATTCGGGTTGTCAACGCAGCGCGCAGGGCGACCGGGACTATTCTCTCCTGCTGCAAAAATCCGTCGATTCGATATCGAACCGCGACCGCGTCGCGTCCGGGCTCGATGTGCACGTCGGATGCACCACGCTCGACCGCCTTCGTGATAATCTGGTTCACGAGCCGAATGACCGGCGCTTCGTTGGCGATATCTCGCAGCCGCTCGACGTCGAATTCGCTGCCATCGCTACTTCCCAGCGCGACGCTTTCACTTTCCTCGCCGTGCGCCTCGCCACCGGAGTCCTGATAGAGCGTCCGCAAGGCGCGTTCGATTTCTGCCGGAGCAATCACGGCGAGATCGACCCGTACATCGAGCATATAGCTGATTGCCTTGGCAGCTTCGTCGACGAAGGGATCGGCGGTTGCGATCAACAAGCGCCGGCCGTCGAACCAAATCGGCAGGATTCGGTTGGTCTTGAGAAAGGCGAGCTGCAATCGATCAGCCAGAATGGGCTGTTCCGGGATATCTGCGGGGTCGACCATCGGAAGACCGCAATAGGTCGCGTAGGCAATGCAAAGATCGCCTTCGGAAATGAGACCGAGCTTTACCAGGACGAAGTCAAAACGCTCGGAGGCTGCCTCCGCAGCCCGCCGCGCCCGGCCAATGGCGGGCGGATCGACCAAGTCTTCACTGATAAGCAGGTCGGCAAAGGCCTGCGCGAAGCCAGCGTCCCTGGGCGTCTGAAATTCGGCTTCCCGACCGCGCGGCGGGGCCGGGCGTAGCAATTGCTGTATTTCGAATGACATTCGCGCGCTCGGCGGTCTCACGGGGCCTCTACGAGCGATTCTAGCGATTTTTGATTAACACAAGCTGTTTGACGCTTTGTTTGCCATTCCTGCGTAAATATCCGCCGAGGATGCAAGGTCGGGCCGTATCGGCCGACCCAACAAGGCTTCCCGACGTGGCAAGACGGCCATTACCCCGAATGAACCGCCTCCCGGTCCGTTTCCGACCGGAATGCCCTGCCCTGCCGTATTCGAAGACCGGACAAGCAGGCTTTGCGCTGGTCGCAGTTATCTGGACTTTGGGGCTGATTACGCTGCTTGGAATGGCCGTGATCGTCGGCGCGCGTTATCGGACCAAAACATCGTCAAATTACGCCTCGGTAACCGCAGCCGAAGTGGCAGCCGAGAGCGCCATCAACCTGGCGATCGCCACCGCTTTGGGCGCAACACCCCAACAAGATGTTAAATTTCCGCTACGATGCCGTTTGCCGGGCGGCGAACAGGCCACGATCACGATCGAAGAAGAGAACGGCAAGATCGATCTGAACACGGCAACTCTCCCTGCCCTGGCGCGTCTCTTCACTGCGCTGACCCGAGATCAGTCGATGGGGACGCGGATCGCTTCGCTCATCGTCGAATTCCGCAAGCCCCCCGGTGGCCAAGCCCAGGGTCCCAGCAGCCCTGCCACAAACCCGGCTGAACCTCGTTTCACGACCGTGATGCAACTGGACCAGGTCAACGGCATCTCTCCGCAGCTGTTTCGAACCGCCTTGCGCCATGTCACGGTCCGCTCCGGGCGTCAGGAACCCGACCTGGAGGCTGCGTCCCCCTCTCTGCTCAGATTACTCAATGTCGAGCCGAAGCAGGCGGCGTCAAGACGAGGGCTGCCCGCGGGTGGCAGCGTGACCGTCCGCGCGGATATCGGCGCGTCGGACGGCACACGTTTCATACGCGAGGCTTTGGTATCGCTGACAACCGAAAACGGTCGTCCATTCGCGATCCGCGAATGGCGGCGCGGCGACATCGATTCATCGGCGCGGCAAGAACGTGGGGCGACCGGTTTGCGCGACTGCCTGCGAATTCGCGACGCGGTCGCGAGCTGACACACGCCGCAAGCAGCAGCGCAACTTCGCGATCAGCCCTTCGAATTCAAGACAACCGGCGGAGGTGGCGGGCGCGAGCCTTCAAGCTTCAATCGTTCCTCGACGACGGCGGGGCCGGGCTCCATCACTGTGCAGCCCTTGTAACGTTGCAAATCCGTCAGCGCGTCCATCCGCCTGCGCTCGTCGATGAGTTGCTTCGGCGCATCCAGCGGGTATCTTTCATAGCCGTAGCCCGCCAAGGGCCCGACCGATAGCCAATACTCCAGCCGCGCAGCGCGCCGCGCCGCATAGCGGAACGACGCGGCGATACCGTTGCAGCTCATCGATTCATCGACGGGCAACACGGCATAGGGCGGCGGTGGATTGAATGGAGCAGCATAGGTCCCGCATCCCGCCAGCAAGGCGGCCATGCTCGACAGCACCCAGAGATTTCTCAAACAAGCAGATGCTCGGGTCTTCACTGTGTCGATATCCGCAGCAGGGTGTTGACGGGTGTGCGCTCGCGCGCCGTCGTGTGTGGCATGTAGACATGCATCTTCCGCCGGTATTCCTCGGTGACGAGACGGCCTTCCGTGCCGTCGCGGACAACGCGGGGCGTAATCAGGATGATGAGCTCCGTCTTCTGCACCTGATCGTTCCTGCTGGAAAACGCCGCGCCAAGCCCGGGTATATCGCCGAGTAGCGGGATCTGGCCGCTGCTCTTGTCGGCCTGCTCCTGGATCATTCCGCCGAGCGCCAACACCTCGCCGTCGTTCACAACAACGGTCGTCTTTACCCGGCGCTGCTGGATGGTCGGTGAATCGATGTTGGAGGTCGTGGTCTTCACCACGGCACTGACCTCCTGCTCGATTTCAAGCTGCACCCGGCCGCTCTCATTGATACGCGGCGTCACCGAAAGGATCACACCGGTATCCTGCATCGTGATCGAGTTGACGATCGCCGTGTTGGCCGTGACCGTACTGGTCGCTGTTTGCGTGGTGATCGGAACCTGATCGCCAATCTGAAGTCTGGCCGTCTTGTTATCCAGAACCATCAGCGAAGGCGTCGAAATGACATTGACGCGCGTGATTGCATTCAACGCGCTGAGCGTCGACGCGATATTGGCTGCGTTGACGGCATAGTTGAAGCCCGGGAATGCAGCCGCCACGCCGCCTGTCAGCGTGTTTGAGAACGTAGCGGTCGGCGTGCCACCCTTCGAAAGCGCCCATTGCACGCCATATTGCAGCTGATCGTTGAGCTTCACCTCTGCAATAACAGCCTCGATCAAGACCTGACTTGCGACGACGTCCAGTCCTTGGATCACACGAAGCACACGCTGGTAATCCCGGTCGTTGGCCATGATGAGGAGCGAGTTCTTGGTTTCGTCCGCCACGATCTTGAGCGGCGGTTCGCCGGTCGGCCCCGTGGACGAAGGGGACGGATCCATCGGATCCGCCGCAGCCGATTCCGGCTCATTGTTGTTCAGCGCGCGCGCAAGGCTCTGAAGATCGTTGCCGGGACCGACGCCACGGCCAAGCCCGGTCTGTCCACCACCTTGATTAAGATCCGGCGTGGCTGCGCCTGGGGCGGATGACTTCGCCCCGCTAAAGCTTACCTGCCCCGATCGCGGCGAAACACTTCGCGTCGGCGGGCGCACCACTTTCATTTCGCTGGAGAACATCGACTGCAGCACGCCCGCAAGTTCCGCAACCGGACGGTTCTGCACCTGATAGACATGAAGCTGCCGCTCGGAGCCGGTCGCCTTGGCATCAAGCCGCCTGATCCAGGTCTGCGCTCTGGGCAAATAGCTCGGCTGCGACGTCACGACCAAAATCGCTCCAAGCCGGGTATTTGCGATGAACCTGACGCGTCCCTTTAGCGGCCCCTCTTTTTCGGAAGAGAACACGGCCTTGAGCTCATCGACCATTTTTTCCGGCTGAGAGGTTTTGACCGGTACGACGGCAAACGACATACCGCGCATAACGTCGACATCGAATACCGAAATCGAGTCGAGCATGCTGTCAATTTCGGCCGGTGTGCCCTTCAGACCGAGAATATTCCGCGCGTCATCAGCCTGAACGATGGCCCCTTTCGGTACCATCGGCTCCAGCACACGAGCCAATTCCGTGGCTGAAACATATTTCAGCGATACCACGCGAATGCCGTTGCCGGCGACAGAACTCTCGCTCGGGCCATTGCCGGTCACGATCGCTCCCGTAGCCGCCTGGTCAGCCGGCGCAATCCGATAGGTCCCGCGGCTTTGTACGAGGACTGCGCCGATCGGCGTGAGCGCCGTCTGAAACATTTCGAGCGCCTCGGCCTTGCTGACCGGGCGTGTCGTCTGCACGGAAATTACCCCGTCCACGCGCGGATCGACCACATAGTTCACGCCGATCATGTCCCCCAAGACAGTCTTGGCGGCTTGCTGAAGTGGAACACTTGCCAAATTGAGGACCACATTCCCGTCAGGGGCACCGGTCTTCCGCATTGAATTCGTGCCACCGATCAGGCTGCCGTTGCCGCCGTCCATGACGGCGACCGCTTGGGATGAGGGCGCCGGCAGTGGGACACCTGCCGCTGGTCCTCCGTCGAAGGCATAGGTTTGCTCAAGGGAAACGGGTTGGCCGGAAGCCAATTTGGGTTGAGAAGCCGTGGTTGGGGAAATCGCAATGGGAGTGGTGCAGCCCGAAACAGCGATTACGACCACCCAACAGGCGGCAAACCTCGTCGCAAAGCTACGAGAAGGCAACAAGGTAGGACCCCCAGCCACATCGCGCGGCAAACGTACCGGCGCGTAAACATTGGGTAAATCAACATGGTTAATCGACCGTAAATCGGGCTGGCCGGCCGGCGGGAGCAGCCCGCGCAATGAGATGGATTCAAACCGGGTTCAAACCATCCTGATGGAGAAATTCGCTCATGGAAGGATAGGACCGTTTCGGCCCCATCAATTAAATTGCGAGCCCGCTCACTTTTTTGTTGGATGCGAGTGAAGCCGCCGTTGCCACTGTTTGGATGGGGCCGGAGCTGGTAGGGTCAAGGTTCGCGAATTTATTGTCGGCTGAATATTCGGATTGAAATAATGAACCTGGTAGCAACGTCCGTAAGCGAGACCTATTCGATCGTCGGATCGTGCATCAATTGCACGACACCTGCCAATCTGCTGGTGACGATGGCCTTGATTGTGATCGGCGGCGCCCTGGTTTTCCGCTCGGAGCTTCGCGGCAGCACAATCCACCAAGAGATAAGCTGAATCGATCTCGTTAAATGCACTAAATAAGATCGTCCGGCTCAAACTCGACAAATTTCTTGTAGATCCAGCGTCTGCCATCGTGCCGGCGCCATACCTTGCCCCACAACAGTCGGCCGGTAATCGAGCGCCTCGGAATCATGACTGTCCAGAGATGCCAAGTGTCGGCCCATGCCCGCTCGGGACTGAATGAAGTCGCTTGGAAGAGGTCGTGACGGCCCATTTGGCTAGCCCCACGTGCTGAAAAACAAGCCGGTAAAAATGCGGACTAGAGTGGGCGTCATATCTCCACTCTTTTGGCGCGACGAGAAGAAATATCAGCTACGAAAGATTCCAGTCTGCGGCGAAGATCGCAGACCTCCTGGTATCGTTGGGCGAGTCTGTCGAGGCGCAATTGGGGTCGGCGCTTCGTCGCGGTCTTTTTATGCGAACGATTTCGCTTCATGTCTCATCATAGCTTCGTCGAAGAAACACTCAATCGAAGCCGTGTATTAAGCTAACCTGTCAACCTTACCGAGCCGAGGAGCTACCCGAAGGCGGGCCGGATTTCAGAGCAGGTTAGAATAACGGCGACCATGGAACCCGTGAATTTGACCGCCAGAACCAAATAAACCATTTTGTCACGAGCCATTCGTCGCGCCCTCGCTTGGAGCGGCCAATTCGTGTAGTGAAATCCGCGAAAACCAAAGAATTTTCATATTGAATGGCGAAATAAATGCACGCGGTAATATTGGCTGGTGGCTTGGGAACTCGTTTTGCCGAGGAAACCGACGTTCGTCCCAAACCGATGATCGAGATCGGCGGCAAGCCGATCCTGTGGCATATCATGAAGATCTACAGCAGCCATGGCATCAACGACTTCATTATCTGCCTGGGCTACAAGGGCTACGTCATCAAGGAATACTTTTCGAACTACTTCCTGCATCAGTCGAACGTCACATTCGACCTTCGCGAAAACAAGATGGAAGTTCTGCAAAAACATGCTGAACCGTGGCGGGTCACGCTGATCGACACCGGCGAAGACACGATGATCGGCGGGCGCATCAAGCGGATACTGCCTTACATCGGCAATGATGACGCCTTCTGCCTGACTTACGGAGATGGCGTGGCCGATATCGACATCACGGAGAGTATCGCCTTTCATCGCCGTGAGGGCCGTCTCGCCACCGTGACCGGGACACAACCGCCCGGCCGGTTTGGCGCGATCAACCATCAGGGCAGCCGTGTCACCGGCTTTCAGGAAAAGCCACGCGGCGACGGCGGCTGGATCAACGGCGGATTTTTTGTGCTCTCTCCCAAGGTCGGCGATTTCATTGAAGGCGATTCAACCGTCTGGGAAAAAGAGCCGATGGCGAATCTCGCAACGGCCGGTCAGCTCAGCGTGTTTCTCCACGATGGTTTCTGGCATCCGATGGATACACTGCGGGACAAGCGCTACCTCGAAGATCTCTGGTCGAGCAACAAGGCCCCCTGGAAGAAATGGTGAAGAAGAAAACTCCGATGCGCATCCTCATTACCGGCTCAATGGGCTACGTTGGTCCCATTCTCACACGCCACCTCCGGCAACAGTTTCCAGACGCCGAATTGATCGGCTTTGATACGGCATTCTTTGCCCATAATCTTACTGGAGCAACCAGACTGCCGGAGTCGCTCCTTGACCGCACGCATTACGGCGACGTTCGTGAATTTCCGCCGGAATTGCTCGATGGTGTCGACGTCGTCGTTCACCTCGCGGCCATTTCCAACGATCCGATGGGCAAGGAATTCGAAGGCGTTACCGAGGCGATCAACGAAAAAGCCAGTGTGGCCCTTGCGCAAATGGCGGAGCAGCGCGGCGTTGGCCGCTTCGTGTTCGCTTCGAGTTGCAGCATTTACGGCGCCGCCGAGGGCCGACCCAAGCGCGAGAGCGATCCGCTCAATCCCCTCACCGCCTATGCACGGTCCAAGGTCGCGATGGAAAACGCGCTTCGCGCAAACAACGCGGGCGAGATGACGGTTACGTGCCTGCGATTTGCGACCGCTTGCGGAATGTCGGATCGCTTGCGGCTTGATCTGGTTTTGAACGACTTCGTCGCAAGCGCACTGGCAACGGGCGAGATCACCGTACTTAGCGACGGCACACCGTGGCGGCCGCTGATCGACGTATCCGATATGGCGCGGGCAATCGAATGGGCTATCGGACGCTCCAACGACCAGGGCGGACGCGTTCTTGTGGTCAATGCGGGCAGTAGCGCCGGAAATTATCAGGTTCGCGATTTGGCCGAGGTCGTTGCAGCGGAGCTGCCCGGGACCAATGTAAGCATCAACAAGGCTGCACCGCCGGATCTGCGTTCCTACCAGGTGGATTTTTCACTTTTTGCCGAACTCGCCCCGTCGCATCTCCCCTTGGTCCCGCTCTCGCAGTCCGTCCGAAACCTCCACGCCGGATTGAATGGAATGGGATTTTCGGACAAGGGGTTTCGCACTTCCTCCCTGATGCGAACTCAAGACACTCAAGGATCATATCGCCGCAGGTCGTCTGTCTCTCGATCTCCGTTGGCAATAGCCGTTTGAAAGGTTCACATCGTGAAATTTCATCCTACGCCACTTCATGGCGCCTACACGATCGAACTCGAAAAACGTGGCGATGACCGCGGCTTCTTCGCGCGTTTCTTTTGCCAGAAGGAATTCGAAGCAGCCGGCGTGCCGATGTCGGTTGTTCAGATCAACAACTCCCTGAGTGCGAACGCGGGCACGCTGCGCGGCATGCATTATCAACTGCAGCCGGCTGCGGAAATCAAGGTGGTGCGCTGCATCCGCGGCGCTCTTTATGACGCCATCGTCGATTTGCGGCCGGACTCCCCGACCTTCGGTAAATGGTTCGGTGTAGAACTCACTGCCGAAAATCGATTGATGATTTTCGTTCCGCAGGGTTTCGCCCACGGCATTTTGACGCTCACCGACAACACGGAAGCGTTCTATCTTGTGAATGCGTTCTACGGACCCGAACAGGAACGTGGCTTGCGCTTCGACGATCCGAAATTTGGAATCGAGTGGCCGCGGACCCCGGTTGAAATTTCACCCAAGGACCGCAGCTGGCCTGACTTCGACCCGGAATTCCATGGCATTGAATCCTTGCGAGGGCTGACGTGAGAATCCTTTTGACCGGTGGCAGTTCGTTTACCGGTCTGTGGTTTGCGCGCAGTCTTGCTGCGAGAGGCCATACCGTCGTCGCGGCTCTTAAAGGCAGTGGCTATTCAGACTTGCGCGGACTTCGTGTTGCCGAACTTCGGCGCGTTGCTGAAGTTGTCGAAGACTGTCCATTCGGCTCGCCCCGCTTTCTTGAACTCGCAGGGACCGGCTCGTGGGACCTGCTGTGTCAGCACGCAGCCAGAACCGGCGATTACCGCAATCCGGAGTTCGATATCGTCGGTGCCGTCACCGACAACACGAATAATGTTCCGGCCGTTCTCAAAGCCATGATGTCGCGTGGCCTTGCAGGCGTAGTGGTGACAGGTTCGGCGTTCGAACAGGACGAAGGCGCCGGCGACGCGCCGCTGAGGGCATTCTCTCCTTATGGACTATCGAAAGGTCTCACCTGGCAATATTATCGCTTCCTGAGCGAAACCATGAATTTCAATCTTGGGAAGTTCGTGATTGCGAATCCGTTCGGACCATTCGAGGAACCGCGGTTTTGCAGCTACCTGATACGCTCCTGGTTCAAGGGCGAAGTGCCGGCAGTGCGGACCCCTCTATATGTGCGCGACAACATTCATGTCGATCTGCTGGCGGCAACCTACGCTGCCTTCGCTGAAAAAGTGCCATCGCAACGCGGCGTGACGAAATTCAATCCAAGCTTCTATGTCGAGAGTCAGGGAGCGTTCGCGCATCGCTTCGCCGGGGAGATGTCATCCCGTCTTGGGGTTGCCTGCCCGGTCGCTTTGCAACAACAGCAGGATTTCGCCGAGCCGATGGTCCGGATCAACACCGATCGGGTCGACAGCGCCGCTTTTGGCTGGAGCGAATCGTCAGCCTGGGACGCCGAAGCCGAATTCTATAATCAAGCTGCGCCTAGCTGAAGCCGGCGTGAATCGTATCGCGTCGCTCGATTGGGACGGTACGAGAGCGTGATAGACGCGACGAAACGCTACCTGCTTTGGCAACCTTGCCTGCAGGTTTGCGCCTGGCTGTCACAGGCGCTAAGGCAGGGTGTGTTGAGCGTTACCGGGCAGACGCGCTTGCAGGAATTGTTCTGGCTCGCGCAATTGGCAAAACACGCATCGCTGGCAGCGTCTGCCAGCCGCCATTTGCCCATACCGCCTGGATTTTGACCGGCTGCCGCGGCCCCGATCATCAATAACAGTACTGCCGCTCCTAGCCCGAACTTCATGGGAAAACTCCGAGTCGGTCACTTCTGAGAGCCGTCACAAACGGCTTATGCGCGGTGGCGCCGAGGATTGTTATTCTTTGCTCCGGAATTACCAATCACAAACTCGTCGATCGTGTGACCGGTCTTTAGAGCGGCGGCCAACCAGCGCGGTTGCTTCCCGCGACCCGACCAGGTCTCAGAGGGTTCGTTGGGATTCTGGTATTTTGGGAACACGCGCGGATACTTCCGGCGCTCACGAGGTGCGCTTCGGACATCTGCGGACTCGGGCTGACGCATCTCTTTCTCACGCCGAAGTTGCGCCAATCGCTTTTCGAGCTCCCGCTTTTCCGAGGTCAGGCGAATGGACAAGATTTGGCTGAGCTCCTCATGGAGCTGCCACAACTCGTCTACCGACAGCGCATCGAAATTTGGTTTTTTATTCATTCAGCTTTCGCCCATGTGACAATTCGACATACAACTATATAAATCTCGTGTCGAAGCTTTCCAGCAAAAATCTTGCCGTTATTGGTCCCCAACCCCGCGGGGCGGCCTAACAGCCCGAGAATGCATCAAGCCTAAGTATCTCAAATCAAAGAGATATCTTTCACCGACAACCCAAAGCGACATGACCGGCTGATTTCAAATTATACGCTTCGCGCCGATCCACAATCATGACGCGAAAAGCCGCTATGATCCATGGAGCATTGTTCACCCGGTCGGACCACGACTTTCTCACCGATGCAAGCTCAGCCAGGGCCGCCTGTTAGCCGCTGGAACTGGCGGGTTAGGCCCGCCATCGTGCACAGTCCGGGGTATAAGAATCCTGGAGCGACGTCAGTAAGCGTTCCGCTTTCGCAATACTTCAAAAAACGTCTTGATCAGGATCTGGATATCCAGCCACAGGCTCCAGTTGTTTATGTACCAGAGATCAAGTTTTACACGTTCAGAAATATGCTCGATCGTCGGAGTGCCGCCACGCGCCCCGTTGCATTGTGCCCAACCGGTCATGCCCGGTTTTACGTGATGCCTAAAGGCATACTCGCTCAATACCGTCTCAAAATAATTGTCATGCGCCAGCGCATGGGGACGTGGGCCGATTAGCGACATGTCTCCTTTGAGAACATTCAGCAACTGAGGCAATTCGTCGATGCTCGCCGATCGCAACAGGCGTCCGATTGGCGTTACCCTGGGATCGTCGCGCGTCGCCTGAACAATAGCCGATCCATTTTCCTGAACGCTCATGGTCCGGAATTTGAACATCATGAATTGCTTGCCGTTAAATCCCTTTCGGAACTGCCGGAAAATAACCGGACCGGGACTGTCGAGCTTAATGGCGATCGCAGTAAGAGCCATGACGGGTAGAAAGAAAAGCATCGCCGAGACGGCGATAACAACGTCCATGACGCGCTTGACGAAGCGTTCGGCGGCACTGAGCGGCGCACGTTGAATTTCTATGGCTAAAACGCGCTGACGGGCCGAAGAAGCATAGTTGGTCAACGTCCGGACGCGCATGTCAGGCAGCAATCGTACCGCCACTGGAAGCGTCTTGATGTGATCCCGAATGAACTCCAGCCGGCCCGCATCGCCCCAAGGCACAGCAAGCAGAACTTCTCGGCAGTCATTACGTCGAACAAAGTTAGCGACCGAGTTGATAATGCTCACGTCAGCAGACGCACGCAACAAAGGATCGTCGTCGGGACTCAGCGTGAAGCGGCTTACTTCCGACGCTCCGAAGAAGGCCATGAGGTCTCTGGGTTCCAGCGCCGCGATTTCGTTGACGTCTCCGATCAGTACGATGTCGCGCCGACCAATAGCGCCCCGCGAGACGGCCGCTTCCAGGACGACCTTTGTGGCCTTCCTGACGGCAAGCAAACCAACGGGTGCAACAAAATAAAACACGACAAAGGCGCCGCGCGAGTAAGCAACACCAATCTTGAGAAGAAACGCAAAGAACGCGAGCAACAGCCCGGTGGTAAGCCAGCAAACCAATATTTCGCCGGTTTCCACTCGCGGTTTGGCGCTGTCGGGAAAGTCGTAGTAGCCGCTGCCGCTCATGCGCAAAATGTGGATGAAACTGGCCAGCAGTCCCACCGCGCAATACGGAAGAATATTCGGCACTGCATTGCCGATCGCGACCTGATAGCCAACTCCACCCGCTACGCTCGCCAACAGAATGACGAAAGCGTCTGCCGTCGAAAGGATATAGGGAACCGCATCACTGGAAAAACGAGCGGGCGGCTTGCTCGACGGTTCGTCGAGCTGACCTAGCTTGTCGTGAAATTCCGACCCGATCGACATTAACTGATGCCCGCCGCAGTACCACTCAACAATCGTCCGATTTTTGGCCAGAAACCATAAATCCGACAGTACATCAAACCTCAAAGTAACTCTTCGTTAATAACCGCGACGATAAGCTTTATGGGAGTGCGGTGCAATATTAATCGGCTGAATGCACCATTAACCCTGCGTTCCGGAGCGAGTCTTCGCCATGCTGCCCATCCTCGCCTGCGGCGCCGGTATGTATTTTGGGCTCTATTTCAGCATTCTGGCGCTGCTTCCATTTTCGCTACTCGGAGCCGGAGCCTATATCGTCAATTCGTGGGCTGCGGGACAGAGCATACTGGATAGCGCCAGCGTGGTATTCCTGCCTCTTGTCGCCCTTCAGGTTGGCTATTTTCTGGGTCTTACCACCCGACCGGCCTACTCGCTTCTCCGCGCCCGGCTCAATATTGAACACTCCAAGCGAGTGTAGCCTTCAGACCGCTATTTAAAAGCGACTACGGCGGGATCGGCAGAATGAGGGCTGGTTAACGCAGCGCGTCGGCAAAATATCGATCGAAGGTCTCCTGGAGAGCCGCTAGCCCGCCAAGCTGGTGTTCTAATTCTTGTATTCGTTTTTCGCCGGCCGTCATTTGCCTCTCATATTCCTTGATTCTGGCCTCGTCCTTCTTGTCACGGGTTAAATACTCGTCGTGGTCCGTTCCTGTGGCAAAAGAAGCCAGGTCGCGCGCCGCATCAACCCGGGTCCGCAGAGCGTCCTTTTCCCGCCGGACCGAAGCGACGGCGGCCTCAACCACACTGGAAATCGACCCCAGCCGTTCGCGATCGGTCTGAGCATCGCGCTCAGCGGAACGAACCTGAAAAGGTCGTGACATACCGGGTCTCCTTGTCAATCCAGTTAGAGGTTGATCGTCGGCGAACGACAAAAGGTGCCGAGGCAACGTCGAAAAATCGACTTGGCTCCAGCTCGTGAACCCTACAACGAAACCTCAGACGACAACAATTGCTGCTTTTTGTCGGAACGACTACTGGGTAGATTCGCTGAAGTGATTCGTGTCCACCAGAACAGCGACGGTGGTGTGGATGAGCACTTTGGAAGCTATCGCCCTGGGAATGATGATCTCCTGGACGCCAAGCGTTGTTGTGATGGCTTATTTTCTTTGGAAAGCGCCTGTTCAAGGCCCGGCCGAAAAATCCTCAGACGGCTTGTTTGGGAGTTGAGCAGTGCGAATCCGTTGGTTGACTGATTTCGCCAAGCGTACATTGAGGTAACTGACAGACCCGGCAGCAACACGATGAGACTTCGAGACACCTTGAAATTCTCTCTCGAACTGCTCCTGCCTGAAAAAGTTATTCGAGCGGCCAATCGCCTGGTGCCCGATCCCAGGCGCGAGCTCTTGCAGGATGCCCCGGCAAGCGTTGAAGCTGAAGAAGCCAGTCAGGTCGGAACGGCCCGATCGATCATCGAACAGTTGGATCACAATCAATTTGGTGGGCCGTCGTTCGGCCCGCAGACGATAGCCCTCATGTCAAAGGCTCTGGACGATGCTCATGCTTCGTTCCCAGGACCGGTGTCGGACGAGCAACTTCGGCTGATTGCGGCAGCGATCTTGAAGGTGGCTGGCGATGGAGAACGCGATCCCGTCAGGCTAAGGACTAGCGCCATGACGGCGCTGGAGTCGGATGCGACCAAGGTCGATGGAAAACCGTCCGCGCCCGCGTCAACCGAGCCGCCGGCATCGCTGGGATGACCTCTTCCACGGACAGCCAACGATTCCGCATCATCGATTCTGGAAGTCGCCGAGTGGACTGGGTTGATTTGCGTAAGCTACCCGGCGAGTTATAGTTGATCGAGGCGATGTTCTCTTCATGGAGGCCGCCCACTCCATCGGGGGACAATCAGTGATTCATCGTGACGCTCCAAAATCCTTGCTGGTTTATTCCCTTTTTGCGATCAGAAAACTTCTCGGTATCGCGACATTTGCCACTCATCGTCGTCTTGCTAGAAACGATCTCGGATCGCGTGAGGCGGCTATTAAGTGCTTAATGTAAACTTGAGCGCTGGTATGAAACGACTTCAGCGAATCTTGCCTTTCACTAGCTGCGCAAACCTTCTTCGCGCTACCACGTCGCGACCGCAATGATTCGCAAACTCATCAGTTTTGGCGCGTGGGTTTTGTTGGGGTTTCTGGTCTACGCTACCATTGTCCCTATTGGGGGGCGCCCCACAATATCGGCATCTGCCGGCCTGGAACACATTGCCGCTTTCGGCATGTTGGGCATCTTGTTTTGCGTTGCCTATCCCCGGCGCATCGTCTTTGTGTGCCTCGTAGTGCTCGGCAGCGCCGCGCTACTGGAGCTCTCTCAGTTAGTAACGCCAGACCGCCATGCCCGCCTCGCTGACGCGATCGAGAAGATCGCGGGCGGCGGGGTTGGTATCACCCTCGGCTACATCATGTGTTCTCTAAATCGGTTTGACAGATGGTTAGAACGGTAGCCGCCATCGAACGACAAGACCTGTCGCCGGCATAAAGCCGTTGGCGGCTGACAGAACCAGCGATGACATCAGATCATCCAAAAGCCGCCGCTGAGTTAGGCTGCTCATGCTCGCCCGCTAGCGTCGATACTGGCAGTTCACCTCGGTGCAAAGCCGAAAGTCGTCATTGCAGTTTTGAATGCAGGCTCCCGCGCCGTTGCACCTTATTACACAATCCGACCGCTGGTCGGCGCACATCCTGCAATATGATTGCGCTACAACAATCCTGCCGTTTTCGACCCTGAATCGCGTGGCATTAGCATCCGCCAACGAGGCTTCGTTCGTGATGAGCAGCGCGAGCAGGACGACGATAAGGGTCCTCACGATGATCTCCTGGTCTGGGTTGTTCGTCCGATAAATTTAGTTCGAGCCTACGATACCAACTCCCGGTCATTCCGATCGCCTTCTAACCGGGCATTTTTGAGTTTCGAGAGAAACAGCCTATAATAGACCTATGGAATGGTTTCTGGTAGCTGCTGCTTTGGCTTGCAATCCCGGCGATCGCCTGATCGACCTGAGTAGCAAGATCCCGCGCGGACTGAAGTCCATGGACTTTGTGGTCAGCGTCGAGCCATTTTATGCGCGCTTTTACATCTACCAACCTGGCTTCCCCGACAGCATGCAGCATTGCTGCGCCAACAAACGCACCTCGGTTATAAAAGTACCTATTGTTGATGGTCGATTTTGCGTCCGGCAAAGCCAGCCGCAAATGAAATGGCAAGTGCGGGCATTACTCAGGCCCGACATTGAAATGTAGCCGCGGGAACGAGAACCCGCCTACGCAATCAAACGGCCGGGGGAAAACGAGCGTTGCACAAGGGTGGCGAGCTGCAAGAAAACAGCCGACGCTGCTAAGGCAAATGAAAGAGGCCACGAACTGAGGCGGCCTTACACTCCGAAGCTATGCCGAATTTGGCGCAACATCGCGACGGTAACGTCCGTGTAGCGGCCGTTGGAAAAATACTGGTCCAGCTGACTAGCAATTGCCAGCACCAGTGCGGCTATGGCGGCACCCTTGAGCATGACGCCAATATCTTGTGCTCTCGTCATTAACAATGGGTTATTTGGCGAGTTGGGAGACTGCGAAATTCTCCTTGGGGCACGGGCGGGCTTTCAACTCCGCACAGGCAATGGGCAAGGGAATGCGCAAGGGCGGTATCTGCAGACTCTGGGTTTCATTGGTGAGCACAAAAAAACCGCCGCTGGGTTGAGTCAGCGGCGGCTTATGTGGACCTGCCCCAACGCGCAGGCTGCAATCCAACTATTAATGAACTCTTAATGGCTGGCGTGAGCCGGCCGGCTGTGCCGATCAACCTACCCTGAGGTTTTCGGCGGATTCCTTACCGCGGTTCACAACGACTTCGTAGCTTACCTTCGCGCCCTCATTGAGACTGCTCAGACCTGCCTTCTCGACAGCCGAGATATGGACGAATACGTCTTTACCGCCTGTGTCGGGCTGAATAAATCCATAACCCTTCGTCGGGTTGAACCATTTCACTGTACCAATAGCCACGTCTAACTTCTCCATCGTTTGATATCGCGGGGGCAGCTTGACAGAACTCCACCAAAAGAAAAGCCCGCCGGCAACGAACCCGCCCGGTCCCTATGGCCAGATTGCCCGTCAGAGCAGGTATGGGGGCCGGCTACAAGCGCGTTTACGGGGCCCCGGTGACAAACAGGCTGGAATGCACCCCAGCGGTCTTTACGAGGCCGCCGGGCGCGAGCGTGTCCCGGGGGATCGGCGGCCTGGAAACGATGCCAAATAGTGCTGCCCCAAGGGGAATAACCACACCTCGAGTCGTTCAAGATTGAAATTCGGGACAACGCGCGGTTCTGGTTCCGTCAACCAGGCCCTTCATCGTTTGCCGTGGAATCTGTCGCAGATTTTGGCGCGCCGTCGCGCACAAGACGCTCGACCGTGATGATCTCCCGGAACCACTGTTTGGTCGGCTTCGCAAAGAAGCCGCCCCACCGAGCATTCGCGGGCACGCTATCCTTGACACCGCTCATTGCCGTGATCTGGGCGCCATCGCCGATAGTGATGTGATTGTTGAGACCTACTCCTGCGCCTAGCCCTACATGGTCGCCGATTGTAACACTCCCTCCGATGGCCACAGAGGCGGCGATCAAGCAGTGCCGTCCAACGATCACGTTGTGGGCGATCTGGACCTGATTGTCGATTTTGGTGCCTTCGCCGATTACCGTATCGCGCAAGCTGCCGCGATCGACGCTCGTTCCAGCACCAATTTCAACGTGATCCTGAATCAACACCCGAGCGGTCTGAGGTATCTTCAGCGCACGCCCCGCAGCGAAGGTGTACCCAAAACCATCCTGCCCGATGCTGCAGCACGGATGAATTAGGACGTCGTCGCCAATCAACGCAAATTGCAGCGACGAGTTAGCACCTACGTCGCAATTTCTGCCAATTCTAACGTCTGCGCCGATCACAGCGCCCGCACCGATCACCGTCCCAGCGCCAATTTCGACCCTTGGTCCGACCACCGCCAGCGGATCGACAATAACATCATCTTCCAGACGCGCGGACGGATGGATCATTGCAGACGATGCGATGCCGGAATTACTGAAGCAGGATTGCGGACGGAGTGCCTCGCTGTACCATTCGCGCGCAACCTTCACGAATTCGCGGAATGGCTGGGCCGAGCGCAAGATGACTACGTGGGTGGGAACATGAGCTTCCAGGCGCGGACTGACGAGACAAGCGCCCGCCCGTGTCGCCGCTAATTGATCCGCGTATTTAGGGTTGTCGAAGAAAGAGAGATGAAGCGGGCCGGCATTGTCAAGCGAAGCGAGGCCCTTGATCTGCTGGCCGCTCCGCGAGGGATCGACCAGCTCTGCCTGCGTTAGCGCGACAATATCAGCCAGCGTGGAAGCAGGAGGATTCTTGAAGAAATTCAGCTGTGCCACTCCACCGTTCGCCGACAAGAATGCTCCAACCCCAAATTGATCGCTAAAACAGGCTCGTAGTTACGTTGTATGGTTCCAATACTCGACGAGCAGCATATCGAGGGGTAGAGCACAGGACAAGGTTGCATCGACGGACCTGTGGGGCACAAGAAGCACAGGAGGTCTCGGAGATGAAGCGGCTGCGCTAGTTCCGACCAAGCTGACGCGGCGCCGACCAGTCTTTGGACAAAGCGATGCCGTAGGACGCGCTCTCGAAAAAGTTCCGACGCCTGGCGACCAGGCCGACCTCAAACACCGGCTCAAGAGCAAGCTTTTTTGCCACCCAGCGACGTCTATGCTAAGGCGACGTGGGGTTCAGATGCATTTTCACGGGCGCAGTCGGTCGATTGTCGGCGGTGCCCATTTTGCTTTCGTTTGCTGACGGCAAGGCGCGCCGGGTTGCGGGGGTTGCGTGTTGCAAGATCGCTGTAGCAGTTATGAATACGACGATTTGGTGTCGTGCGGCCACGGCCAATTGTTTGGTGTCGACAGACCGCGGCTGCCATTGCCACCGATGCTCATGTTCGACCGCATAAGCGAGATTTCCGACACCGGTGGCAAGTATAATAGGGGGTTGGTGCGTGCCGAACTGCATGTCAAACCGGATCTCTGGTTCTTCGGATGCAACTACAAGAACGATCCGGTCATGCCGGGGTGTCTCGGCCTTGATGCAATGTGGCAGTTGGTCGGTTTCTATTTAAGTTGGTCTGGATGCGAGGGACGCGGCCGCGCGCTCGGGCTCGGCGAACTGACGCTGGCCGGCGAGGTGCTCCCAAATGCTCGCAAGGTCGTCTACAACATCGACATCAAACGCGTTATGCGCGCAAAGCTCGTTCTGGGCATAGCCGATGGCTGGCTTTCGATGGACGATGAGATCATCTATCACGCGAAAGACTTGAGGGTCGGATTGTTTAAATAGTTGCCTTTGGACTGCCAAGTCGTCCGTGAAGAAGACTGACCTCAGGCTGGGTTGACCAAGAAGTCCCTGACGAGCGCGGCCAATATTTGGCGTGACAAAAGCAGCCATGCCATAGCTGCGGCACAGAATTCGGAGAACTGCCCTCTCCTAACTCCGCAAGGCGCCGAGATCGATCTTTCCCTGATATAACCCGGCCATTAGCCTCAATGCGGCGTCGCCCTGTTCTCTGCTCCAGCCGCCGTGTTGCGCGTTAAGCGCGAACTTATCTGTCACGTCCTGGCGCGTCAGCGGCTCCTGCGCGCCGCCGCGCAAATAGGGCTGCCGATCTTCAACCACGCTACCGTCGGCGAGCGTCGCACGGATGTGGCCGGTATAATTGTTCGGATAGGGATTGTCCGGATCGATCACGAATTTCACTTTCGCAGCAAGCGCGAGCACGCGGGGATCGCGGATGGCATTTTCCGTGAACGCGCCGAGCCCGACACCGCCATACACGAATCCGGCGGAGAGCAGATAGGGCGTTGCGAACTTGGCGGCATAACCGTTGCGCGGACGCTGCTTGTCGGCGAGCGGCTCCCACAACCGGTGCACCGTTCCCTCCGCGACCTCGCAGACGATCTCGGTGACATCCTCGGGCTTGATGCCGCGCGCCGCGAGGCGTCGCGCGCAATCGATATAGGGCTGCGCCATCGTCCCGCAGGGATAGGGCTTGAACGCCAGCGTGTCAGTCACCCAGCGAGTGCCGAAATCATCGGTCAGCGCCCCGTAATCGCCCTGGGTGGTGTGCGCAAAACCATGGAACAGCCCATGCACACCCTCGAACACCGTGCGTGGACCGACGAAGCCGCCGCGTGCCAGCAGCGCCGCACGGATTCCCGATTGCGCAGCCCACCCGGCATGCAGCCGTTTGGTCCAGGCACCTTCCGCCAGATATTCAATGATGCCGCCGGCCATACTGCCGGCAATGCCGAGTGCATCGACAATCTGCCTGATATTGAGACCGAGGGCTGCGCCAACGCCGGCGGCCGCTCCCATTGCGCCAAAAATCGCGGTTGGATGAAAGCCGGCTTTGTGGACAGCTTTCGGTACCACGACGCTTAACCGGCACAGCACTTCGGTGCCGACCGCGATCCCGACCAGCGCCATGCGACCATCGGGATTGTGCCGTTCGCAGGCAGCGAGCACCGCCGGTACGATCACCGCGCCGGCATGCACCGGCCCGCCTTCAAACGTGTCGTCAAAATCCTCGCCATGCGCAGCGGTGCCGTTGACGAAAGCCGCACCTGCAGCGGTCAGTGTTCGCGCGTGACCGATCGCCGTGCATGGACCGTCATCGTCGCATCCCGCCAGCGCGCTCCTGATATAGTCTTCGTTGCGCGCGGTAACGCATAGTCCGACGACATCGATCAACAAATCCTCGCATTTGCGCGTGGTCGTCGCCGACAGCGCGCCTGGTTTCAGCGCAACGATCTTTTCGGCAAGCACCTCGGCGACCGAGGTCTTGGGCAATCCGGAGGTCATCTAGGTCAGACCCGGAAGATCTTGGTGTAGCGCGCCTTGATCGAATCGCCCTCTTTCTCCACCGCTGCAGCGTCGTCCTTCATGGTCTTGATATCCTTCAGCGGTTTGCGTCCCGTCTTCTCGACCGTCTGCGCATGCACCGAACGCAGGCCGCCGACATCGATGATGAGCTGCTGGGCCTCGCGTCCAAGACTGAACGACTGGAACAGCTTTGCAGCGTTCGGATTGGGGGAGCCCTTGAAGATGCCGTTCGGTCCGATGATCAGGGGCGATCCCTCGGTCGCATAGACCGGCTCGACCGGACGGCCAGCTTCCTTCATCTGGAAGATGTTGTACTCGTTGCCGTCGGCCATGACAGCGCGCTCGCCGAGATCGAGCTTCTTCGGCGGATCGGCGGAGGACTGCACCTGCATGATGTTCTGCTTGGCGAGCTGTTCGAAAAAGCTCCAGCCGAGATCGCGTTGCATCTGATAGGTCGCGGTCATGATGGTGCCGCTGTAGCCCGGATGGGCCTTGACGATCTTGCCCTTCCATTTGGGATCGAGCAGGTCGGCAAAGCTTTTCGGTGCATCCTCTGCTTTCACCAGATTGGTATTGTAGGCGATAATGCTGAGCCAGACGCGGAAGCTCGCGAACTGGCCGTCGGTGTCCCGGTGCTCGGCTGGATAGAATTTTGCGACCTCTTCCGGCACGTAAGCCGCCAGAATGCCGTCGCGTTTCCAGACGATGAAATGCGCGGCATCCGACGAGTTCACGACATCGACGGCGTGGATGTTGCTGGAATATTCCTGGCCGATTCGCTGGAACACCCGCTCCGCTCCGGTGCGCTCGACGCGCACGGCAATCCCCGGATATTTGGCTTCGAATGCCTTGGCCAGCTTCTCCGCGACCGGCAGGTCGGTCGAGGTGTAATAGATCACCTGGCCCTCCTTCTTCGCCGCCGCAATCAGATCCGGCGTGATCGGTTCCGGGGGCGGCGCATCGGCCAGGACGCGGGTGGAGAATGCTGCCCCTGCCAGAAAGGCGCCTCCGCCTGCGAGGACACCGCGGCGTGAAATCCCTGGATGTCTCATATCTTCGTTCCCCGCGCTTGATGGCGAAGTTGGGTACACTGGAGCCGGTCTTTTATTCCGAAGGCTTGTACAGAGTCTATCTCCGACAGCGCCTGGCCGTTGCAGTTACTGCCAAGGTATTAGTTCGGGGACAGGCAGCACCGGTTTTCACCCATGTGCGAACGGTTAAACTCACCTGCCAAGGTTGACGGGCAAGCAGGCCAGCGTAGAACAAGACTGGACTCGGGAGGATTGAGATGCTGCGTATGAGGTTCGCGCTTGCGTTGGGGGCCACGCTTTTGGCGACGCCGGTTGTCGTTGCTACGCCGGGCTTGGCACAGGATTATCCGTCGCGCCCGGTACGGGTGATCGTTCCCTTCGGGGCCGGCGGGCCGGCGGATGTCACAGCCCGCCAGATCGGCAGTATCCTTCAGGAGAGCTTCGGCCAACCCTTCGTAGTCGAGAACCGTACCGGCGCCGGTGGCGTGATCGGCACGCTGGAGGCCGCCAAATCGCCGCCCGATGGCTATACGCTGTTGATGATGTCGAACACCCAGACGGCGAATGAATCGCTGGTGCCACAGCGCAAATACGAGTTGATGCGCGATCTCGCGCCGATCGCACCAGTCAATTACTCCGACCTCGTGATCGTGGTCCATCCGCAAGTTGCAGCGAAAACGCTGCAGGAATTCATCGCGCTCGCCAAATCGCAGCCCGGTAAACTGAACTATGCCTCGTCCGGCCAGGGTACGCCGTATCACATGGCCGGCGAGTTGTTCAAAACCATGGCCGGCATCGACGTCGTGCACGTTCCCTATCGTAACAGTGGTGAGGCGCGCAGCGGCGTGATCGGCGGCCAGGTGCAGATGATGATCGACGCGGTTCCGGCGATGGCTCCCAACATCGCAGAAAACCAGGTGCGGGCACTCGCCACCACCGGCAAGACACGCTCCACCGTATTGCCTGCTGTGCCGACAGTGACCGAGGCAGGTATCACCGGCTATGAGGCCACCATCTGGCTTGGTCTAATGGCGCCGGCGGGGACGCCAAAGCCGATCATCGACAAGATCAATGCGGCGGTGAATGCCGCCGTGAAGCGGCCCGATATCGTCAAGCTCTGGACCCAGCAGGGTGCGGTTCCGATGTCGATGACCCCGGAAGAGTTCGACAAATTCCTGCGCGGCGATATTGTGAAATGGGCTGAAGTCGTCAAGAAGTTCGACAAGCCGCAATAGAGACACCAAGCCAAGGTCCGCCCTCGATGCCGAGTGTTCGATTTCGCCTCAATGGCGTCGAGATAGATGTCGATGCCGATCCCGATCGGTCGCTGCTGGATATACTGCGCGGGCATCTCGGCATGACCGGACCACATTTCGGCTGCGGGGCCGGCGAATGTGGCGCCTGCAATGTCCTGATCGGTGACCGTGCGGTTGCCGCCTGCGATACCCCGCTGTGGTCGGCGGCGGACAAGGACATCACGACCATCGAGGGGTTGGGAAGCGCCGAGCAACCACATCCACTGCAACGCGCTTTCATCGCGGAGCAGGCATTGCAGTGCGGTTATTGCGTCTCCGGCATCCTTGTGAGTGCGGCTGCCCTGCTGAAACGAAATCCCGCACCTTCGAGCAAAGAGGTAAAGGAGGCGCTCGACGGCAACCTTTGTCGTTGCGGTTCGCATAACCGCATGGTGCGGGCGGTGCTGCGCGCAGCGGACGAGATGGCGGCCCGATGAACTCGCAGGCGCCCTCCCCGTCCCCGCCGAAATTGCCGGTTAGCCTTGCGGCGAATCCGAAACTGTCATCTTGGCTGAGATTCTCCGCCGAGGGACAGGTAACGGTCTCGCCCGGCAAGGTAGAGATCGGCCAAGGCATCGTGACGGCGTTGGCGCAGATTGCAGCCGACGAGCTCGATGTCGCTCTTTCCCGCGTACAGATGGTCCGCACTTCGACTGCGGCCAGTCCCAACGAGGGCGTTACCTCGGGCAGTCTTTCCGTGCAGCAGTCAGGACGCGCACTGCGCCATGCCTGCGCCGAGGTTCGCCAAATCTTTCTTCAACTCGCATCGGAACGATTGGGCGTGGAAATCGACGCACTCGACGTCGAAGATGGCACCATCTCAGGCCCCGGCAATGTCAGGACGAGCTATTGGGAGCTCGCCGACGAGGTCTCGCTCGACCGCGATGCAACGCCGGGCGCAACGCCCAAGCTGGCGACCCGTCGCGCACTGGCTGGAAACTCTGTCCAGCGTATCGACATCCCCGACAAGGTATTTGCGCAGCCGCGTTTCATCCATGACCAGGCGTTGCCGGGAATGCTGCACGGCCGCATGCTGCGGCCGGACAACGCACGCGCGAAACTTGTCGATTTGAACGAAGACCGCGCTCGCACGATCGCCGGTCTCGTCGCTATCGTGCGGGACGGCAGTTTCGCCGGCGTCGTCAGCGAAACCGAGCATGGTGCAGAGGCCGCGCTTCGAGCCTTGCGCAAGGGCGCAACATGGGCCGAAGGCGATCCGCTACCTGACGAGAATGATCTGGCGACATTCCTCAAGGCGCAGCCGTTGGAATCGACGACCATCGACAAGAAAGCAGCGTCGTCGCCCGGCGCCGGCAAACGTACTCTGCGGCGGCAATATACCCGCCCCTACATCGCACACGCATCGATCGCGCCGTCCTGCGCGATGGCGCAATGGAGCGGAGACCGTGTTCAGGTATGGACCCACAGCCAGGGTGTCTATCTCCTGCGCGCCGATCTGGCGCTGGTCCTCATGCTGCCCGTCGAGAACATCACGGTCGAGCATATGGAAGGCGCCGGCTGTTATGGGCATAACGCCGCCGACGACGTCGCGCTCGACGCCGCGCTGCTGGCCAGGGCCACCAGCGGCCGGCCGGTCCGGGTGCAGTGGTCGCGCGAAGGCGAGATGTCGGATGCGCCGTTTGGCGCTGCGATGGCGATCGAGATCGAGGCCAATCTCGACGCCGAGGGCGAAATCGTCGACTGGAGCCACTCGATCTGGAGCAACGGCCACGCCGCACGGCCGGGCCGCGCAGCGCAGCCTGCGCTGCTGGCGGCGTTCGAGCTGGCCAGCCCGTTTCCGCGGATGATTTCGGCCAATCCGCCACAGGCCAATGGCGGCGGCGGCGATCGCAACTCGATACCGCTCTATGATTTTCCGTCCTGGCACATCGAAAGCCATCGCCTGAAGACGATGCCGATCCGCACCTCCGCGCTGCGCACGCTCGGCGCGCAGGGCAACGTATTTGCGATTGAATCCTTCCTCGACGAAATCGCAACCGAACGCGGCGAGGATCCGGTCGCATTCCGGCTACGTCACCTGCGGGACGACCGAGCCAAGGACGTGATCCGCGCCGCCGCAAAGCGCGCGAAGTGGAAACCTTCGAGGCAGCCCGGTATCGGCCACGGCATCGGCTTTGCCCGTTACAAAAACACCGGAGCGTATTGTGCCGTGGTCGCCGAGATCGAAGGCGCTGAAGATATCAGCGTCCGCAAGCTGACGCTGGCGGTTGACGTCGGCGAAGCCATCAATCCGGACGGCGTCATCAACCAGATCGAAGGCGGCGCCATCCAGGCTACAAGCTGGGTGTTGAAGGAGCGCGTGCGCTTCGATCGGCAACGCATCACCAGCACCGATTGGACGGAATATCCGATCCTGCGCTTCAGCGAGGTGCCGGATGTCGACGTCGAACTGATCCAGCGGGTAGAGGCGGATCCGCTCGGCGCAGGCGAGGCAGCCCACGGCCCGGTCACGGCGGCAATTGCCAATGCCGTGTTCGATGCGCTCGGTGTACGGGTGCGGAATCTACCAATCACCCGCGACAACCTGATCGCTGCAATGGAATTGACCTCATGAATAGGCTGAACATCCTGAGCGGCGGCGCGGCGCAGGGCCTGGTCGGAAGCCTTGGGCCGGCGTTCAAGGCGCAGACCGGGTTTGATATCACCGGCGAGTTTGGCGCAGTCGGCGCCATGGCCGAAAAATTGCGCACGGGCACACCGGCCGATATCGTCATTTTGACCTCCGCGATCGTGGCGAAGCTTGCGGAAGAGAAACTGGTGGTCGCCACGTCCATTACCGATGTCGGTCTGGTGGAGACTGCCCTTGCCGTTCGTATCGGCGATCCCAAGGTCGCCGTTAGCGATGCCTCAAGCCTGCGGGACGCGTTGCTCGCATCGGACGCCATCTTCGTGCCGGACACCAAAGCTTCTACGGCCGGAATCCATGTCGCAAAAGTCCTTGCGCAACTCGGCATCGCCGACGACGTTGCCGCCCGACTCAAGATTTTTCCGAACGGCGCTACCGCGATGCGCGAACTGGCGGCGTCCAACGCGCGGCGCCCGATCGGCTGCACCCAGTCGACCGAGATCATCAGCACCAAGGGCGTCATCCTGTCCGGTTCGCTACCGCCGGGCTGCGAACTCGCGACTATGTACACCGCGGGCGTCACTACGAAGGCCGCCCATGCGCCACAGGCCCAGGACCTGATTGGCTTGTTGACCGGCGCCGGGCAGCGCGAACAGCGCGCGCAAGCGGGATTCATCGGCGGTCAAAAACAGCTGCAAGCCTAATCGCGCAATCGCGCGTCTGGCCGCTCGTAGGGCCGGCTAGTCGGACGTCACAAGCGCGCCCCCGGAAGAGCGCAATAAATCACCAACCGGATTCAATTTTTGGTTGCCAGAGGCGATTCATATACTAATATATCAATCGAACTGAGAGCAGCCATGCCCGCGACAAAAAGGACTGGGACCGCGGTCCGCCGGACGGTGGCCAGCAATCGCCGCGGCGGCAGGCCGCGCACCGCCACCGCTGCGTCGCGAATATATTCGGATCTTCGGATCGAACTGGTGTCGCTGCAGCGGCGTCCCGGCGAAGCCATCTCGGAGGCCGAGATCGCTCTCTCTTATGGGGTGAGCCGCACCCCCGTTCGCGAAGCCATCCTGAAACTCTCGGACGAAGGCTTGCTGGAGATATTTCCGCAGTCCGGTATCTTCGTCTCGCGCATTCCGATCGCGGCGTTGCCGGAAGCCATCGTCATTCGCAAAGCGCTCGAGGAAACTACCGCACGGATGGCCGCCGAGCGCGCGACGTCGAGCCAAGTTCTGGCGTTGCGCACAGTGCTGGAACGTCAGCGCGAAGCAAACGCAGCGAGAGACAGCGATGCTTTCCATCACGCCGACGAGCTATTTCACGCCACAATCGCCGACGTTGCAGGATATCCCGGGATCTGGAAATTCATCCAGCAAGTGAAGGTCCACGTCGACCGCTATCGTCGGCTGACGTTGCCCCAGCACGGACGGATCCCGCTTGTCATCACCGAGCATGAGGCCATCCTGCATGCGATCGAGGCCCACGACCCGCACGGCGCCAAGTTGGCCATGGAAAAACATCTCGAAAGCCTGCTCGAAAACATCTCCGCCACGCAACACATCAATCCGGAGTTTTTCGACGAACGACGCTAACAGGAAAACGACACGGATAAGAAATCACCGTGCGAGCGATCACAGCTGTTGGAGGAATCTCATGAAACGTCGCGACTTCATCAAGGCAAGCGCAGGATTTGGAGCAGCGCTTGTGACCACGAAGCCATTATCGTCTGCCTGTGCGCAGACAAAATCGGTCTTCAAGGCTTCCGACGTCCAGCCGGCGGGCTATCCCACCGTGGTCGCGACCGAGAATCTGGGCAAGAAACTTGAAGCGGCTACCAGCGGGCGGCTCTCGGTCCAGATGTTTCCCTCGATGCAGCTCGGCGGCGAGAAGGAAACCATCGAGCAGACGCAAATCGGCGCGATCCAAATTCTTCGCGTCAGTGCGGGCTCCATGGGACCGATCGTCGACGATATCAACGTCGTCAACATGCCCTTCCTGTTCAGGAACATGGCGCATGCGGAAAAGATGATGGACGGTCCGATCGGCCAGGAACTGCTCGACAAGATCACGGTTAACGCGAACGCTGGCCTGGTCGCGCTGTGCTGGATGAACGCCGGCGCGCGCAGCCTCTACAACACCAAGAAGCCCGTCAAATCGATTGAGGACGTCAAAGGGCTGAAATTCCGCGTCATCGGCAATCCGATCTTCATCGACATGATGAACGCGCTTGGCGGCAATGGCGTCGCGATGGGCTACGATCAGGTCTTCAGCGCGTTGCAGACCGGCGTCATCGACGGCGCCGAAAACAATCCGCCGAGCTATGTCTTCAGCAATCACTATACGGCTGCGAAATATTTCTCGCTCACCGAACACCTCATCATTCCCGAGGTGCTGGTATTCTCGAAGAGAGCCTGGGGTTCGCTTTCCGCCGACGATCAAAACTTGATCAAGAAGCTTGCCCGCGAAGCCCAGATGGAAGAACGCGATCTCTGGAACAAGTATGAGCAGCAAGCGATGGAAAAAGCAAAGGCTGCCGGCTGTCAGATCGTCGAAGTCGCCGACAAAGCGGCGTTCCAGAACGCAGTCAAGCCGGTATGGGACAAATACGGCCCGAAATACCAGGACATGATCAAACGTATCCAGGCTATCGCGTAGGCTCAGCCCTATCTCAAAGAAAGGAGCGCAAAGGAAATGGCTGAATCGTTTCGCCGAGCGATGGATTATCTGTATTTGCTCTGCGTCATCGTCGGCTGCACTGCGCTGGTGCTGATTTCAGCCGTTATTCCCTGGGCTGTATTCACCCGCTATGTACTCAACAGCGCCGCATCCTGGCCCGAACCGTTTGCGGTTCTCCTGACGATCGTCGTGACCTTTATCGGTGCGGCCGCCGGCTACCGGCTCAACCTGCACATGAATGTCGCCTTCTTCGCCGACAAGCTGCCCGGCGCTTACCGCGGACTGCTCGACCTCTTCGTCCAGTTGCTGATGGCGCTGATCGCGATCTTCATGATCGTCTGGGGCGGCCGGCTTGTGGAGGTGACCTGGCACAATACCATCGCCGATTTTCCGTTCCTGTCGGTCGGCGTCACTTACTTGCCGATTCCGATCGGCGGCGTCTGCCTTCTGCTCTTCATCATCGAGCGGATTTTTCTCGGCGTGCCGCCGGATCCGATTGCTCACCACCGGGATATCGCGGTCGACTAACCGCCGAGGAGCCAGCATGGATATCTTCATTCTGCTCACAACCATGCTGGTCTGCTTTTTGATCGGTATGCCCATCGCCTACTCGCTGGCAATGGCCGCGATCGCGGGCGCGTTGTCGATCGGCATTCCACTGGAAGCGGTAATGCTGAAAATATCCGACGGCGTCAGCAAGGTGGCTATGCTGACCATTCCGTTCTTCGTGCTGGCGGGCGCCATCATGGCCGAAGGAGGCATGGCGCGCCGGCTCGTAGCGTTTGCCGATGTGCTGGTCGGACTGACGCGGTTGCGCGGTGGCCTCTCCATCGTCAACGTACTGGCGACGACGTTCCTGAGCGGCATTTCCGGTTCCGCCGTGGCCGATACCTCGGCAATCGGCTCGGTGATGATTCCGCAAATGGAGAAAAACGGCTACCCCCGCGTATTCGCCACCAATTTGACCATCACCTCCTCGGTTCAAGCGCTGCTGGTTCCGCCGAGCCACAATGCGGTGTTGTATTCGCTTGCTACCGGCGGCACCATTTCCATCAGTGCGCTGTTCATGGCCGGTGTGTTTCCCGGCCTTCTGCTCGGCTTCTCGCTCATCATCCTTTGCCTCGTCATCGCTTACCGCAACAGGCATCCGCGCGGCCAGACCGTGCCGGCCAAGGACGCACTCCGGATCACGATCGACGCTGCCTGGGGGCTGATAACGCTGGTCATCATTCTCGGCGGCATTCTCGGTGGAATTTTCACGGCGATCGAGGCAGGCGCCGTCGCCTGCATCTGGGCCTTCTTCGTGACGATGTTCATCTACCGCGACTATCGCTGGCGCGACCTGCCGGTGCTGCTGCACCGGACGCTGCGCACCGTTGCGATGGTACTGACGCTGATCGCCTGCGCGTCCAGCGTCGGCTATATCATGGCGCTGACACAGATGCCCGCGAAGATGACCGCGTTCTTCCTGTCGATATCCGACAACAAATACGTCATCCTGTTTCTGATCAACATTCTGCTGTTGCTGCTCGGCACCCTCGTCGACATGGCACCGTCGATCCTGATCGCGACGCCGATTCTGCTGCCGGTCATGGCTAACTTTGGCGTCGATCCCGTTCACTTCGGCATGATCATGCTTCTCAACCTCGGCATCGGGCTGTGCCACCCGCCGGTCGGGGCTATCCTCTTCGTCGGCTGCGCAGTCGGCAAGGTCACCATCGAAGAGGTCATGCGCAAGATCTGGCCATTTTATGCGGTGATGTTCTTTGTCTTGATGTGTGTCACCTACATTCCGGAAATATCGCTCTGGCTGCCGCGCCAGGTGCTGCGATAATTCCACCGCCGTCTTGCCGCAGGCGAAGAAAAACGCCAGCATAAGGGTCCGCATTTTCCAAAAGGGCCCCATCGTGAAGATCGTTGACCTCAGCCGCGAACTCTACCACCGCACCCCCAGCTATCCCGGCCATCCGCCGGTCATGCATGGGATGTGGAAGACCCACGAAGAATCCTTTGCCGATTCCAAAAATGTTTACGGGCTTTCATCGATGTTCATTTCGATGCCGGACCATGCCGGCACCCATATCGACGCACCCAGACATTTCGGCCCGAGCGGCATACCGATCAACGAATACCCGTTGGAAAAGTGCATCGTGCCGGGCATCTGCATCGACTTGCGTCACATCGCTCCGCGCGCCGAAATCACGCCTTCCGACCTCGAAGCCGCGGTCATGAAGGCCGGCGTGCCGGTGCCTAGAGGCGGCACAGTCCTGCTCTGTACCGGCCATCATGAACGTACTTTTCCGCGCAAGGAGTATTCGACCGACAATTCCGGCGTCAATGTAGCCGCCACCGAATGGCTGGCCAAGCAAGGCGTCGTGCATTTCGGCATCGATTCGATGCGGCCCGGGCCGGACAGCGACGTGAACCTGCTCGTTCACAAAGCGTGCCTGGATCTCGACATCACCCACATGGAAAGCCTGTGCAATCTGGAGGCCCTGCTCGGCAAGGGCCCGTTCACGTTCATCGGCCTGCCGATGAAATGGCGTGAGGGCACCGCCTCGCCGATCCGCGCCGTCGCCGTGTTCGACATGTGACGAAAAACGACGGGCAGGCATCAAGCCGGCCTGCCCCGATCAATATTGCGCGACGCTTCACATGCCGCTTGCCGCGAGCTTCCGGCATGCCTTACGCTGCTCCCATAAGACAAAACAAAAGTCAGGGAGCAAATCGTCATGACCACACGCCGTAATTTCCTGAAAGGCGGCGCTGCCGCCGCCGCGACCGGAATCGTCTTCTGCAGCTGCGGCATGTTGCAAAGTGCGCACGCCCAGCAGGTTTCTCGCCAGAAACTACCCGTCGTGGTCGGCGGAAAACGGGTCAAAACGATCGACGTGCACGCCCATTGCCACTTCCGCGAAGCCGGCGCATTGCTCGGCGCCGATGCCCCCAAATTCCAGCTTCCGCCGGTCAACGGCGCCGCCGAGGCTTTCATCGAGATCGACAAGCGGCTCGCCGCGATGGATGCCCAGGCCGTCGATGTGGAAGTGTTATCGATCAATCCCTTCTGGTACGACCGCGAGCGGGATCTCGCTGGACAGATCGTGAAGATCCAGAACGAGAAGTTGGCCGATCTCTGCGCCTCGAAGCCCGACCGCTTTGCAGGCTTCGCCTCACTCACACTGCAGGCACCCGATCTTGCCGTGCAGGAACTCGATACCGCCGTGAAAAAGCAAGGGTTGAAGGGCGCGGCGATCGGCGGCGTGGTGAACGGCGTGGAATTTTCGGATCCGAAATTCCATCCGGTGTGGGCTAAGGCAGAAGAGCTTGGCGTGCCCTTGTTCATTCACCCACAGGGCGTACCCGAACTAAACAAGAGGCTCTCCGGCAACGGCTGGCTCGGCAACACGATCGGCAATCCGCTGGAGACGACCATCGCACTATCCCATCTCATCTTCGAAGGCACGTTCGATCGTTTTCCCGGGCTTAAGGTGATCGCCGCCCATGGCGGTGGCTTCCTGCCCTCCTACGCTGACCGGTCGGATCATGCCTGCCTGGTTGGCCCCAAAGGCTGCAACCCCGACGTGAAACTAAAAAAAGAACCCACGGAGTATCTCAAGCAAATCTATTTCAACTCTCTGATCTTCTCACCTGAGGCGATCCGCCACTTGGTGGCCCAGGTCGGCGCCAGTCAGATAGTGCTAGGCAGTGACTATCCCTATCCGTGGCAGCTCCGGCCGGTCGACCATATCTTTGCCTCCGCATCGCTCGGCGACGAAGAAAAGGCCGACATCCTCGGCCGTACCGCAGCACGATTGCTCGATTTTAAAGACTAGTTGCCATCGACCAGCGTCAGCATGTCGCGGATGCGGCTTCAAAATCGGACGGAAGCGACGCGATCGGGATTCTCGGCAGCAACATGCCGCAGTCCTGGAAATTCTTTGCTGCCCTGCGTCCATAGACGTGACGTGAAAGCTTGCCTAAACTCTCAAAAGCTTGCTTAAACACCTATCAATGACGGTCGGCGCCGGATCAAACGGCGCCGATGGGCGGGGCGCCCGCAGGAAGCACAAGGGGAGGAAATCATGAACCGTTTTTGGCGGGTCAACCGCGCTGTCACAATTGTATCTGCCGCTGCGATGTCGCTTGCCCTGGCAGGGTCCGCATCCGCACAGGAAACCTTCAAACTGGGCATTGTGACCTTCCTGTCCGGGCCCGCGGCGGACAGTTTCGGCGTCCCCGCCCGTAACGGCGCGCAATTCGTCATCGACCAGTTGAACAAGGGGTCGGCACCATCGCCTTACGAAAAGGTCGGGTTCGGCGGCATGAAGATCGAGCCCGTCATCATCGACGAGAATGGCGGCGCCACCAAGCAGGTGCAGGAATTGCGTAACCTCTATCAGCGCGACAATGTCGATGCCGTTGTCGGTTACATCGGCTCCGGTGACTGCCTCGCCGTGGCTCCGATCGCAGAAGAACTGAAGAAATTGCTGTTGCTGTTCGATTGCGGCACGCCGCGTATCTTCGAGGAGTCCAAATACAACTACGTGTTCCGCACGGCGGCACATGCGACCATGGATAACGTGGCGCTGATCCGCTACATGAAATCGCACAATATCAAGATGGACACGTTCTCGGCCATCAACCAGGATTACGCCTGGGGCCAGGACAGCCGCGCCGACTTCGTGGCCGCGGCAACGCAACTATATCCGGATGCAAAGCTTGGGTCGGATCTGCTGCCGAAATTCGGCGCCGGTCAATACGGCACCGAAATCTCCGCACTGGTGAGCGCGGGCTCCGATGTCGTCTATTCGAGCCTGTGGGGCGGCGATCTGCAGTCTTTTATCCTGCAGGCTGCTCCCCGCGGCCTACCCAAGCGCAGCCAGCTGGTGTTCAGTGCTGCCGACCACGTCTTGCCGCCGCTCGGCGACAAGATGCCCGACGGCACCATCATCGGCGCACGCGGCGCCTACGGGCTGATGTCGCAAAAATCGCCGCTGAACGACTGGTTGTTCAATGGCTATGAAGCCGCAAACAACGTCTACCCGGTGCAGGCCGCCTACCGCGTCACCCAGTCGATCCTCGGCCTGAAGAGCGCCGTCGAAAAGGCGATGGCCGCGAACGGCGGCAAGAAGCCGTCCACCGACGAGCTGGTTGCGGCAATGACCGGACTTGAATGGCAATCGCCTGGCGGGTTGATTCAGATGAAGCTTGGCGACGGCCATCAGGCGATCCAGTCGATCGCGATCAGCCGCACCAAATATGACGCAGCCAAGAAGCGCGTCGAACTGGTCGATATCCAGAACTTCCCGGCTGAATGCGTCAATCCGCCGCCGGGCGTGAAGGCGATCGACTGGATCAAGGGCGGCATGGCCGGCGCGAAATGCAACTGAGCGTCGTCCGCTCCTGAAACAATCTGAGGCGGCGCGCGCCCCAAGGTTCGCGCCGCTATTTCCTGTTCGGCCAATAATTAGCATGACCCCTTTGCCATGAATTTCTTTCTGACGATCGTTCTCGATGGCCTGATACAGGCGTCATGGCTGTTCATCGTTGCTTTGGGGCTGACGCTGGTCTTCGGCGTGCTGAAGATCCTGAACATCGCCCATGGCAGCTTTTACGCGCTCGGTGCCTATGTCGCTGCATCCGCGGTAACCATGGTTGCTGCGCACGGCCTTCCACCAGGCGTCGGCTTCGTCGCGATGCTGCTCGCGGTCGCACTGATCGCGTCCGCGGTCGGGCTTCTGCTCGAGCGTGGCCTCTTGAAGATGTTCTACGGCCGCGACGAGGTAGTGCTGCTGCTGGTGACTTATGCGGTATTTCTCATTTTCGAAGACGTCACCAAGCTCATCTGGGGCGTCAATCCCATCTATGCGACGCAGCCATATGAATTGTTCGGCAATCTGGAATTCGCTGGCCTCTATTACGTCGGTTACGATTTGGTGCTGATTCCCGTTTCGGCCGTGATCGGTTTTGCGATCTGGTTCGGCCTCAATCGCACCGTAATCGGCAAGATCGTGCTGGCCGTGATCCATAATGAGGAAATGAGCGTCAGCATGGGCGTTCGGGTCAACCGCGTTTATGCGATTGCCTTTGCTTTCGGTGTGCTGCTGGCTGCGCTCGCAGGCGCCCTCACCGCGCCGAAGATATCGATACAACCGGGCCTGAGTTCGGACATCATCATCCTGAGCTTTGCCATCGTGGTCATCGGCGGGCTGGGTAGCGTCGAGGGCGCGGCGGTGGGGGCGATCCTGGTTGGCCTCGCGCGTGCCGCTTCCGTGCATCTGATGCCGCAGGCCGAACTATTCATGATTTATCTGATCATGGCGGCTGTACTGATGTTTCGCCCCGAAGGGCTGTTCAAGCGCGAAACGGCAAGGCGCATCTGATGGGGAAAAACCTGCATCCTCTCGTGATGATCGCGCTGGTCGCTGTGGTGACGCTGTTCGGCCGTGTGCTGCCGACCTGGACCTTGTCGCTGGCGACGATCGCCGCGTCCAACGCACTGATCGCGCTCGGCATCGTGGTACTGGCCCGCACCGGCAATGTCTCGTTCGGCCAGGGCCTGTTCTTTGCCGCCGGCGGCTATGGCGTGGCGCTGATCGCCAATGCCTGGGGCCTCACCGATGCGGTGGCGCAAGTGATTATCGGTGCGGTCTGCGGCGGCCTGCTCGGTCTCGTAATCGGTCCGCTGATCGCGCGCTACAGCGGCATCTTCTTCGGTATGCTGACGCTAGCGCTGTCGATGGTGTTTTACGGCGCGCTGGTGAAATCCACTGCACTTGGCGGGTCGGATGGATTCAATGTCGGGCGACCGAGCCTGTTCGGCATGAGTTTCGTCGATCCGCGCGAGGCCGATTTCATGCTGTACGCGGTCTCGGTCATCGTCACCGGCTTTGCCGGCATCGCGGCAAGCATTCTGTTCCGGTCCGAATTTGGCCTCGCCAGCCTCGCGGTACGTGAAAATAATCTGCGCGTCGAATATCTGGGTATCTCGGCCAACCGGATCATTTCGATCAACTTCGTGATCGCCGCGATTTTCGCCGGCGCCAGCGGCGCTTTTGCCCTGATGGCGCAACGACACATCGATCCGCAATTCGCATACTGGACCACGTCGGGCGAGTTTGTCTTCGTCGCAGTCCTTGCCGGTAACCAAAGCGTCGCCGCCGTCTTCGTCGCATCGATGGCGCTGGAACTGGTCCGTTCGTTTTCGAACCTCTACCTCCCCAACACCTGGCAGCTGGTGCTTGGCGTCTTTCTTCTGAGCGTCATCCTGTTCCTGCCGCGCGGCATCGGTTCTCTCTGGATCAGGGACCGGCACAGCAGGAAAGGCACCGCTGTCGGAGCGCCGGCCGCGCCCGAAAAAGGAGCCGCGCTGTGAACCCGGTACTTTCCGTCCGCGGGCTCGATAAGCGTTTTGGCGCAGTGGTTGCGGCTGACGCCGTGACTATCGATATTCCGGCCGGCCAGAGGATCAGCCTGATCGGTGCCAATGGCGCCGGCAAGACCACATTCGTCAATATGGTCACGGGATATATGAAGCCCGACAGTGGCTCGATCGTTCTCGACGGAACTGATATCGGCCGGCGTTCGCCGCGAAGTGTCGCTCGGCTTGGCATATCCCGCTCCTTCCAGATTCCTCAGCTGTTCATTGAACTCACCGCGGCCGAAAATCTCACCGTCGCGATTTCCGGCATCAATGCGCGAATGCTGTCGTTTCATTCCCCGGCGCAGGCACAGGACCGCCACGACAAGGCGCTCGAACTGCTTGGACGCTTTGGTCTGGCCGATGTAGCCAATCGGCCGATCTCGGAACTTGCCGGAGGCGTACGCAAACTGATCGACATCGCCATGGCGCTGGTGCGACGGCCGAAACTGCTGCTGCTGGACGAGCCGACCTCCGGAGTCTCGGCTGAAGAGAAATTCAACACCATGGACCGCGTGATTCATGCCGTCGCGCCCGACGCTGCCACTATCGTATTCGTTGAGCACGACATGGAGATCGTCAACCGCTATGCCGACCGGGTAGTGGCGTTCTATCAGGGCCGGATCCTGGCCGATGGCGAGCCCGCCGACGTCCTCATGGATCAGGAAGTACGCCGTTATGTCACGGGAGGCGTGCGATGAACGCCACAACGCCCCTGCTCGAGATCGACAATCTTGTCGTGGAAATCCAGTCGATGCCGGCGCTGCGCGGCTTTTCGATGCGCGTCGCCAGGGGCGCCATGGTGAGCCTTGTCGGACGCAACGGCGCCGGCAAGACCACGCTGATGCGTTCGATCATGGGTCACCTGAAGCCTGCACAAGGCACCGTGCGGTTTGAAGGCAGCGATCTGTCATCGAACCCGCGCCACGCGCGCGCCGCACTCGGGATTGGCTACATGCCGGAAGATCGCTGCCTGGTGCCGCAATTGACGGTGGAAGAAAACATCATGCTGCCGTTATGGGTGGCGGAACATCTCGACCGCAAAGCCCGGCTCGACTTCGTCTATGAGGTGATTGGCGAGTTGACCGAGATGCGGCAGCGCAAGGCGCTGCTGTTGAGCGGCGGTCAGCAAAAACTGGTCGCACTCGGCCGCGCGCTCGCCATCGGCACCAAATGCCTGCTGCTCGACGAGCCGTTCGAGGGAATTGCGCCGGCGCTATCCGAGCGCCTGTCCGAGGTGCTTGCGTCGCTCAGAGGCAAGGACCTCACGCTGCTGATGTCGCAGTCGGACATGAACCATTCACGCGGGTTGATTGATGTCGAATTCACGATCGAACGCGGCGCCAACCTTGTTTCGGCCGGTCAATAGGCCTTGACGGTCCGGACTTCGTTCTTCGGCTGGGCAACACGTGTCGGCGGAGAGCCATCCGGCACCGAGTCCATGCCGACGAACTCGGCCTGAACCGCATCTGATATCCACTTGGAAGCGTGCGGATGGGTTATTGCCATCCCGATCAGCGCGACTGCGATAAGGATCGGTAGAACAACGAACTTAGTATCCCAGACCCGATAGGTGTTTTTGCGATCCCGGGGCTGGTCGTCGAGCGAGCCGTTCATGGATGTCTCCACTGTTCGGATATGCTCCCCGGAAGGTTGCTTACCGCGGCACACGCACGGCCCGTGTGAACTGCTTCACAGGTTTTCAATGTTCACCGGTTTGTGAGATTCTCGGGTAGACCTGCCGGCAGCTCAGCACACCTGCGAACTCATTCGGCATCGCCCCCGGTCCCGGCTTCGGCTAGCTCACGAAGCATTTCTGCCTTCAGCACGACGATGGCGCCGTGTTCGAGGCGCACCCAGTCGCGCGCGGCCCAGGCGCGCAACTGCTTGTTGATGCTCTCCCGCGTCATGCCAACCATTTCGCTGATTTCCTGTTGGGTCATCGCAATGGTTCGGCCCTGCGTTGCAACGTCGTGTTTTTCGGAGAGGCGAAGCAACGCGCTGGCCAGCCGTCCGGGCAGGTTCTGAAGAATGATCTGTTCGACTTGATCGCTGGTCCGTCGTAACCGCTCGCAGAGCAGTTCGATGAACCTCATGGCCAGCGTCGGCTGGCTCTTCACGAAGGGGATAAACTCTCGCCGGTCGATGACGAAGAGTTCGCAATTGCTGTTTGCGATCGCGTCGGCGGACCGAACTCCTCCGTCGAGCAACGCCATTTCGCCGAAAATTTCGCCAGGTCCGATGATGTTCAAGATCGCGTTGCGGCCATCGGGTGAGGAAATACTCATCTTCACCGTGCCCGAAATGACCGCGTACAGGCTGATGCCGGGATCGCCCCTGGAGAACAACGAGGCACCCCGCTTCAGTGTGGCATGCTTGGCATAGCGGCAAAGTTGATCAAACGCGTCAGGCTCGAGATCGGCAAAAATCGGATGCTTCCGCAAAACCGATAGTTTGCTGCTCGAGAATCCCTGAGCTTCACCCGTCCTGTGTTGAGGCACGCCAGTCAAACTCCAGACAAAAGTGCTGGGGAAGCAATTCTTCCGTAATCAAGGCCGGTTGGCTTTTCAACCCGGAAAGCATCTCACTACGTCGATTTGGCGGCGATAGCACAAAAACGTACCCGGTGGTAACGCCGATCGGACTGTGCGCCGCCTGTTACTGCAAGAACAGCCGGCAGTTTGACCGGGGGTGGAGCGATCGCCCGCCCCGCCCTTCATAGGGAGAAATCACCAACATAAATAAGGCCATAGGCGCACGGCTTATCCCGTAGCATGGAAATAGCCAGCCCCGCGGAGAGCGCCTTCAGCCTCCGTGAGGTTGCTTACGAACTAGTTGCGCAGATCAGGACTTTTCGCTGGTCAACGGTCTCGGATGTAAGGGCCCGCCGTTGCCCTTGCTAATCCAGGCCCTCGGGCCTGGCGTCAGGCGACCCAGGCGAGACGATCTGAGCCTAACCAAACATTTCGACGATGACCTCTGCAGCAGCGCGATCGGCCGAGAAAATCCGTTCGGCCAATCGCATTTGCATGCCGCAATGCGGCCAGACGAAATAATCACCCCAACTTCGGATTCGGACAAAGCATGTGCAATCCGATGTAGATATAGTTGTTGTGAGCGAATACTTTCACGATCAGATCGTGAGTGGAATCGACGTTGTCGCCGACCTTCAGCAACATTGGGAATGGATTGGCAGAGTTAAGATTGGTGGAAATGACCTCAGCCAGACGCTTGCGGATCGGTTCTGGTATGCTGGCGGCATCACCGTCCCAGTTTGCAAATTCGGCTGGATTTTTCAGGAAGTATTTGACGAATTTTCCGAAAGTATAAGGTGCGTATTGCGCCTCCAGTTCTTTGAATTTTTTGGCCGTTGCAGCAATGTTCTGAGGGCTGCAAAACTCATTCATAATTTGCTCAAAGGTGCCGCCGTAGGTAAACGCGCCCATAGTCCACTCCCTCAATGAGCGGCGAGATACGCCGCAATTACTAGAAATGTCACAAGTCCGAAAACTTCGAGAGTACTGCCTTAGCACGTTCCAGTTGATTGGTCATTTTCGACCGAGCAAAAAGTTCGACTGCCTGTTCAAGCTCGTCTTTCGCCTCGGATTTCCTGCCCGCAGCCGCGAACAAACGAGCCAGCGCTCCCTTCGCCAACCCTTGCAGGGGCCACGCTTCGAGGTCCTCAGCAATTTCTATCATTCGCTCATACCGGGCAATTGCATCTGCCGCATCCCCCTGAAGGGACAAGATCAGCGCCTCCGCAAAGATAGCAAGGGCTTCGACTCCCAGATAGCCCTTCTGCTTAGCCCCGGCCTGGCAAGCACGCGCGGCTTCCAATCCCTTTGAGGTATCTCCAAGCAAGGCATGCGCCGAAGCCAGATATGTCGACGCGAGCAGCGTGCTGGACGAATTTCCAAGCGCGTCCGCCTCCTCTCTTGCTTCCAGGAGGATATCCCTCGCTTTCGCGGCCTGCCCCCGCTGCAGATAGACATTTCCAAGCGCGGACAGCACAACGGGCAAAAACAAGTGGACTTCGTTCTCGCGTGAACGGGACAGAGCCTCGTCAAGCGCCGCTTCCGCCTCATCAAGATTGCCGTGGCTCATTTGCATGAAGCCGCGACCGTAATCAGCCGCGATGAGATCGTACGGCAGGTCATTCTTTTCAGCGAGAGCACTTGCCAGGCGAGAGCATTGCAGGGAATCGTCGTATTCGCCCATCACCGCGTGGACCATGGTTTTCATCATGTGGCAAAGCACGAGAACGCTCGATCCTGTCGTACCTGGCGGAACGTTTTCCGGCGCGGTGGTCAGGCGCGCGCTCGCCCGGTCGAGAAAGGTCTTTGCCTCACGATATCGGCCGCCGACGAAATAAGCCTGACCGAGACCATACTCGGCGTAGCCCATCCAGGCTGCGGCGCCAAGCCGCTCGGCCAAGGCAACAGCTTCCTCGCCCGCTTCGATAGCCTCATAGGGCGTACTGTAAAAATTAAGCGCCGCCGCCCTGATGGCGATGGATGCCAGCCGCCTTGATTCATCGCCGATTTTCTTGGCCCGTAACTCACCGTCACGACCGAGGCCGAACCACTGCTCGATGCTTCCCAGCGAGATAAAGGCGAGCCGCGCTTCGATGCGCAGGTCGATCGCGCGCTGTTCGCGCCCGACCGAGTAGGACAACTTGTCAACCGCATCGATCGCTGCTTGGAAATAACCGGTCGCATCCCGAAACGCAGATCTGGCCAATGCCTTTCGCGCGGCGAGCTGGCCATAATAGCCGACTTTGTCCCAATCCTGCGCCGCCAGCGCATGGTGACAAAGCGCCTCCGCAACGTCCTCCTCGTGACCGTCCGCACTTGCTTCCATCGCCGTCAGAATCCGGCGATGCAATACCTCCCGCTGCGAGCGCAGGATTGATTCATAGGCGACCTCGCGAATGAGATCGTGTGCAAACACATATTCGGCGGAAGCGAGCCAGCGCGACTCCTCCAGGAAATCAAGAATTTCCAGCGACCAAAGGCGGCTTTGCAGTTCCGCTGCCGGCATGCCGGTCACGGCCGCAAGCAAATGCGGCGATACGCGTGGTCCAACGACCGAAGCGAGTTGCAGCAGTGCCTTGTCTTCCGCCGGCAAGCGATCGATGCGGGAGGCGATGACGCCCTGCACAGTGGGAGGAATTTCCAGCGCGTCCCAGGGGCCTTTGGCGGCAAACCGGCCAGCATCGGTTGTGAGGACACCGCGGCTGATGAGTTGTCGCGCGACTTCCTCGATGAAGAGCGGAATCTGGCCGGTGTGACGAATAATGTGCATCTTGAGTGCATCAAGGCTGCTGGAAGTGCCAAGCAGGCTGTCCAACAGCACGTTCGCCGAAGCAGCATCGAGCGAGCGAAGCCAGATCCTGCGAACGTCGAGCTTCGCCAGCCATCCCGGCGTATATTCGGTTCGCCATGTCAGTAGCACCAATAAAGGCTTGCTTGCCGCAAGCGACATCAAGGCCTCAATGACAGTTTCGCTCTGGCCATCGATCCAATGCAGATCTTCCAGCAGCAACACCGTCGGCCGCCCCGTTACCACTTTGCCCACCGCAGCTTGCACGGCATCGATGATCACACGCCGACGCAGCAAGGGTTCGAGATCGTGCCAGCGCGGATTGCCGATGGGCTGGTCCAGGACCGAGCAAAGGGCCGCGGGCCAAAGATCGGCATGGGCGGGCGCACTGGCTTCAGTCGGAGCAAGCAGCTCAGCTGGCTTGGCGTCTGCTACCTGTGACGCGCTTTGAAGCAGCTTCTTCAACAGGGCGTAAGGGACTGCGTGTTCCAGCGGATTGGCTTCGGCTTCAACGATCTGCCAGTCCTTCTGGCGCAACGTACCGACAAATTCGTGCGCGACGCGGGATTTTCCGATCCCCGCCGTTCCCACCAGTGCCGCAATCTGTCCGGATGAGCCGATCTCCCGCGCCGCCCGTTCCAGCAGCGAAATCTCCTCGGCACGGCCCACAAAAGACGATAGCCCCTTGCTCGAACGCGCACGCCAGCGCGTCAATCCGCTGATCTCGACGAGCTCGTAACAGGGGACAGGCGCCGGAAATCCCTCCATCCGCTTCGGCGGCAGTACGTTGAATGTCACGAGACCCGTAGCCAGGTTCTGGCAGGATTCCGACACCAGGATCTGCCCGGCCTGGGCGGCGCTCTCAAATCGTTTGACCAGATGGACCGCCGGGCCGCCCGCCTCGTAGATGGAGGAGAAGTCCGCCTCGATGACATGGGCAACGACATAGCCCGAGTGAATGCCAACGCGGACGCGCAGCCCCGGATCGTTCAGCAGCTCGATACGGCGAACCAGTTCAACCGCCGCGTGACAGGCCATGACGGCGTGATTATCGTCTGCGTGCGGCGCGCCAAACAGCGCGATCAGGCCGTCGCCACCTTCCTTGCTGACGATGCCACGGTTGCGGCGAACCGCCGTGCGCATGGCAATCAGCGCCGGCTCCAGCCGGGAGATCGCCTCTTCTGGATCGAGCCCTGAAATCAGATCGGTCGAACGCTGCAGATCGGCACAGAGAACCGTGAGGTATTTCCGTTCGCCCACAATGCGGTCGCGAACTTCGGCGGCCGGCCTTGGCGGATGGTCCGGCACGACCGCTCCGCAGGCGGAGCAAAACAGATCGCCAGCCTTCAAGGTCGACGAACAAACCTGACAAGACACCCTCTGCTACCTCCAACCCCACTTGGCTCAGACTAGCGAAAGATCATGGCGGAACAAGCATTTGGGCCGTCAATTGCTGAGGACGAGAGTTCACACAAACAGTCCATGGAGCGTTAGCTTAACCTGCGAGAAGCAATTCGACACAAATACAGCGGAGTCCACGGTAGCAAACAACTCAACGCACATCTAAAGGGTGCCAAATGGCGGCTATGTCGCGCATTTGCCGGCGCCACCGCAGGTGAACCTTTCCGGCAGGGATGGCACTAACTGTACGAGCCAGCCATTGAAACCAAACCGCGTCTCAGCCGGGATCATCTGACCTTGCGCGCGCTTTGATCAGAGATCGAGGAGAATATCCGTGATGAGATTAGCTCTACTGGGCGCGGCAGCGCTCCTGTCGGCAGCGGTTGCAGCGCCAGCCGCAGCTCAGGAGGTCATCTCCAACCCCGGCTATTGTGCGCAGTTCTATCCGAACGCCAACTGCCAGAACAAGGGACCTAACAATCCCTATACCGGTGACTACCAGCGCCGTAATGAGATTCGCGGCGCTTATGCGTTGGACGCCGGTCCCTGCGCCATGGGCGCGGAGTCCTATATCGGCCGTGGCGGCCGCCGTTACGCCTGCCGTTGATTGCGAAATAGACAGATCTGGCCGCTGGTGCCCGTCGCCAGCGGCTTACTCGTTGGCGATACCCATTTCCTTGATCACCCGCGCATATTTGGCGAGTTGATCGCGCGTCATGACGCGCAGCTCCTCCGCCGAACTACCACGGACCGCAAAGCCCAGCTCCTCGAGCTTGCGGCGGACTTCCGGATCACCGACCGCCTTCAACACCTCGGCATTTAGCCGGGCGATGATTTCCTTCGGCGTGCCGGCAGGGGCAAGCATCGCAAACCATGAATTGAAGAGGAATCCGGGTAGACCGGATTCCGAGACGGTCGGCACGCCAGGAAATTGCGGCAACCTCTTCTCAGTGGTCACCCCGATCAGCTTGAGCTGACCACCCCGCACCAGCGCCGCGACGGTGCCGAGCCCCTGGAATCCGACCGGAATCTGGCCTGCGGCGACATCGGTCGCGGCCTGGGTCGCCCCCTTATAGGGAACGTGGGTCAGCGATATGCCGGCGGCGGAAGCAAACATCGCCATCGCCAGATGTTGCGGACTACCCGGGCCACCAGAACCATAGTCGATCTTGCCGGGTGCCGCCTTCGCGGCTGCGATCAAGTCGGCCGCACTCTTGAAGCTGGTGTTATTGTTGGCAACCAGTCCCCACTCCACCGTCGCTACCAGCGAGACCGGCTCAAAATCCTTCAAAATGTCCCAGCGCAGCTTGGATTGCAGATTGGGCACCATGGTCATGATGCTGTCGTTGAAGCCCCCGATGGTGTAGCCATCCGGCTCGGCGCGGGCGACCGCCTCAGCGCCAATCAGCCCTGAGGCGCCCGGCTGGTTCAAAATGACGAATTGCTGGCCCATATTGTCGGCCATCTTCTGCGTCACGATCCGCGCCGCAACATCCACCGCGCTGGCCGCAGCGAGAGGAACAATCATCTTGATGGGCCGGTCCGGATAGGCCGTCTGCGCACCTGCCTGGGGGGCCAAAATCAGCGCAAGCGCCGGTATCAGTGAATAGAGCAGGCGCATGCGTAGCTTCTCCCTGTAGGTGATCGGTCGCCCGGATGTTGGTTGTCGCTTTCCAAGAATGATTGCCCTTCCCCGCTCAACTTGGCAATGTGGTTGACGGTAAAATGAAGAATGAGCCGGCGCGTCAGCCGACCGGCCACAGGGAGGCAACCAATGACTACCCGCAGGAATTTCCTGAAAGGTGCAGCTGCGAGCGGAATCGTCTTTTGCGGTTGCGGCATGCTTGATGCGGCCCACGCTCAGCCGAAGCCGCCTCGCCTGCCGGTCAAGATCAACGGCAAGCGTGTCCTGACGGTAGACGTCCATGCACACTGCTATTTCCGTGAGGCGATCAGCCTGATGGGTGACGGGGCTGACAAGGTCCTGCCGCCGGTCAAGGGCATCCCCGAGCACTTTATCGCCATCGAGCAGCGCCTGAAGGAAATGGACGCGATGGCGATCGACATGGAAGTGCTGTCGATCAACCCCTACTGGTATGGCAAGGACCGCGATACGGCGGCTCAAATCGTCAAGGTGCAGAACGAGAAGCTGACGGAGCTCTGTGCAGCCAGGCCGGATCGGCTAGCGGCCTTCGCGTCATTGGCGCTGCAGTATCCTGACCTTGCGGTGCAGCAACTTGAGACCGCGATCAAGAAGCAGGGCCTGCGCGGGGCTGCGATCGGCGGCAGCGTGTTGGGAGAGGATTTTTCCGACCCAAAATTTCATCCCGTCTGGGCCAAGGCCGAAGAGCTCGGCGCGGTGTTGTTCATCCATCCGCAAAGCACGCCGGAGCTTGCCAAGCGTTTCAAGGGCAATGGTTGGTTGTCGAACACGATCGGCAATCCGCTCGACACCACGATCGCCCTGCAGCATCTGATCTTCGAGGGCACTCTGGATCGCTTCCCCGGACTCAAGATCATCGCGGCGCATGGTGGCGGCTATCTCGGCTCCTATGCCGCGCGCGGCGATCATGCCTGCTTCGTGTCACCGCAGAACTGCAATCCGAACATCACGCTGAAGAAGAAGCCATCGGAATATCTCAACCAGCTTTATTTCGACGCAATGGTGTTCACGCCGGAAGGCCTACGGCATCTGGTAGCACAGGTCGGCGCGAGCCAGGTGGTGCTCGGTACCGACCACCCGATTCCCTGGGAAGAACATCCCGTCGACCATGTCTTCGCGACCACGACGCTGACCGACAAGCAGAAGATCGCCATCCTCGGCGGCAATGCCGCAAGGCTGTTCGGGATGAAGGAGGCTTAAGCGTTAGAGCAACTTCCCGTCCGCCCCGAAAAATGGGTGTGGGCCGTCGAAGGTTCCGATCGGGACCTGATGGGTGACGACGGAGCCGAAGCCTTCCCCCGGAAACCACGCGTGCAAGTGGAAAGCAGGCGGCTCGACCTTGAAGGAGGGTTCACGCAGTTCCGCCAGGTCCAGATCGACTGCGTGGTTCGGCGCTGGACAGATCGTGGTCGGTACGCCTGCAAACATCGTGAGTGCTGCACGATGAATATGTCCGGTACCAATCAGCTGTACCCGCGGATGACGGCGCACGATGGGCGCAAGCTCGCTGGCGTTGAGGAGATTCTGGCGGTCCATGTGCCAGATGCCGGCCTTAAACGGCGGATGGTGCAGGAACAGCAGCGCGGGCCGGTGATGCGACGACGCCAGCGTCGCATCAAGCCACTGCAGCGTGGGTCCGTCGAGCTCTCCATGCGGCTTTCGGTGGACGCTTGAGTCCATCAGCAGAAGATCGAGCTCGCCGGCCTCAATTTTCTGATTGAGCGCTCCCGACGCGAAGGCATAGGCGGCGGACGGAAACGCGGCGCGCATCAACTCGCGCGAGTCGTGGTTGCCGGGAATGCCAGCAAACGGCAGTTTGAGCTGTCCCAGCATCCGTTTGAGATACTGATACTCCTCTGCTGTCGGCGTATCCGCGAGATCTCCCGATATGACCACGAAATCGGGTGCGGGATTGAATTCGTTCAACGCAACCACGCAGCGCTCAAGCGCCTTGGCGGTATCGACCCGGCCGTAAGCCAGCGAGCCCGGCGGTTTGATATGCAGATCGGAAATTTGGGCGATACGAACAGGTTTCGGTGACATCGGCCTTCTCAGTACTCAGACGGCAACAGACGGACGGCATCCGGCGAAATCGACAATCCGACCCGTTCGCCCGCTTTGGCTTTGACAGTGTTCGGCGCATCGACGGCGAGCGGCTTGCCGGACGCTCCGCTAACGACCAGACGCTGCCGATCACCAATAAAGCTTACGCTGTCGATGATACCCGAAAGCGGTGCGCTCGCGGCCTCTACCACCTGGATAGTTTCGGGGCGGATCATGGCGACCGCGGCCGGAATGTCTGCATTGCTCCCGATCGGCTGCCGTCCGCCCGGCAAGACCAGATGACCGCCTTCGACAGCCGCTTCGATGATATTCGCAGCACCGATAAATTCGGCGACGAAACGATTCTTCGGCGTGAAATAAATCTCCCGCGGTGTGCCGATCTGGGCAATCGCGCCCTTCTGCATGACGACGACACGATCGCCGAGTTCCATGGCCTCAGACTGGTCGTGCGTCACATAGATCGTGGTAATACCAAGTGCCCGCAGCAAGCGGTTGAGTTCGCCACGGAGCCGGTCGCGCAGCGCGGCGTCGAGCGCGGTCAACGGCTCATCGAGCAGCAGAATGCCCGGCCGGATCGCTACCGCGCGTGCCAAAGCCACGCGCTGGCGTTGGCCGCCCGAGAGTTGGTCGATACGGCGATTCTCCAGTCCGGAGATGTTGGTCAGTACGACGAGTTCGGCGACGCGCGCCGCACGCTCTTTATCCGGCACGCCACGGATCTTCAGGCCGTACCCGATATTGTCCGATACGGTCATGTTGGGGAAAAGCGCGTAGGACTGGAAGACCATGCCGACATTGCGTCGTTCGATCGGCACCGACGTCATGTCCTTGGCGTCGAACAGCACCTTGCCGCCAAGATCAGGCAATTCAAGGCCCGCAATGATGCGCAGCATCGTGGTTTTGCCGCAACCGGAGGGGCCAAGCAGCACCAGTGTCTCGCCGCGGGCGATGTCGAGCGTGGCGGGTTCGAGCGCGTGCGTTCCGTCGGCAAACGTCTTGCCGCAAGCCTCGATACGCACCGAGACACCATGCCCCACCGCCGTACTCATCTCTTTTGTTCCTTCTCGGCAAATAATTGCATCGCGACCAGGAGCGGAATGATCATGACAAAGAAGATCAGCGTGTAGGCCGACGCGACCTCCAGCCGCATCGAGGCATAGCTGTCCGCTAGTCCGATCGGCAGCGTTTTGGTCAGAGGCGTGTGCAGCATCCAGGTCAGGTTGAATTCGCCGAGCGAAAGTGTCACCACCATCAAACTGCCAGCAAGTATTCCCGGCAGCGCATTAGGAACGATTACATCGCGAAAACGCCGCCATGGCGAAGCTCCCAACGACGCTGCTCCCTCGTCCAGCGTCTTGATATCGACGGTCGCAAACACGGCCATCACTGAGCGCACCATGAACGGCATGGTGAAGATGACATGGCCCACGAGGATGAAGAGCCAAGAGCGACGGAAGTCGCCAAAGCTGCCATAGGTCAGCAGCAACGCCAGCGCAATTGCAAGTCCGGGAATTGCCAGCGGCAGCGTGATGATCTCTTCGACGATGCGCGACAGCCGGCCACCCCGCACATGCAAGGCGTAGGCTGCGGGAACCCCGGCGGCTAGCGTCACGGCAAGGGTTGCAAGGGCAATGACGAACGATAGCAGGATCGTGCCGGCATAAAGCTCCCAAACTTGCGCCACCCATTGCAGGGTCACGCCCGACTGAATGCCGCGAAAGTAATTCACGGTGACGCCGGCCGAAATCGACAGGATCGCAGGCACCACGAGAAATGCGGCAACGATCAGGGTGAAGATGAATTGGCCGGTAAAGATCAGGCGATCGCGCATGGTCTCATCCGGCCGCGGCGACGGTGCTGCCGCTGAAAGAGCGGGCGAGCGCCAGGATGAACCAGGTGATGATGCCAAGCCCGACCGACAGCGCGGCCGAGATCGAGAAATTCGCTGCCAGCGTGAACTCGGTATAGATCAGCATCGGCAACACATCGATGTTCGTCGCCAGCGTAAACGCCGTGCCGAAGGCGCCCATCGCCGTTGCAAAGGCAATCGCGCCTGACGCCACGAAGGCCGGCGCCAGTGCCGGTAGCACGACATCGCGCTGCACCGCCCATGGGCTGGCTCCCAGCGAACGCGCCGCCTCTTCCAGGCCGACATCGAGCTTCTGCACCGCCGCCATGATGGTGAGAATGACGCGCGGGATCGAGAAATAGAGATAGCCGAGAAACAGCCCGTAAATCGAATAGGCAAAGACCAGCTTCTCGCCGAACAGGCGGCTTGAGACTTCGCCGATCAGTCCCTGACGTCCGGCGAGCAGGATGATCATGAAGCCGACCACCACGCCGGGAAACGCCAGCGGAAAGGTCAGCATCGCAATCAGCACGGCCCGGCCGGGGAAACGATGGCGCTGGAGGAACATGCCCGCGATAGTCGCCACGATCAGCGTCACAAGGGTGGTGGCAGCCGCCAGCAGAACCGTGTTGATGAGGGTCGCGCGGTAACGCGGCTCGGTCAGGATCGCTAGATACCCGCCGAGGCCTTGCGGGCCTTCCGCCCCGGTCACGACCAGTCGCGCCATTGGCATCAGGAAAAATGCCAGTGTGACTACTGCGAGCGGCAGCAGGCACAACCAGACAAAGGATCTATGTGACATCAAAACATGGCGCCCCGGAGCTTCGGATCTGATCAATCAGAACCGAAGCTCTAGCTCTATTTGACGCGTCTTCTTCACGCGAACCGGTATCCACTTCGCTTGAAAACGCTCTGGAGGCGTCATATTGCCTCAGCGGACCTCGGCGAGATAGCGGTCGACAAAGCCTTTTTGCACGTTTTCCATCTGGCCCCAGTCGATGTTCTTCGCACGCGCATAATCGCTATCGGGCAGGAACTTCTTTTTCACATTCTCAGGAAGTTCGATCGGCCGGGCCGGACGCAGATAGGCGTTGGTCCAGATCGCCTGTCCCTTGTCGGACAGGAGATAGTCCATCACCTTCTTCGCCTTTTCCTTGTCGGGCGCGTTCTTGACGAGGCCGACAACGTAAGGAAACACCACCGAACCCTCGCAGGGGATCACAAACTCAAAGTTGCCCTTCTCGGAATATTTCGCACGATAGGCGTTGAAATCATAATCGAACAGGATAGGCATCTCGCCGGAGACCACGCGGGCGTAGGAGGTCTGCTTGGGAACGATCGGATCGTTCTTACGCAGTTCCTTGAAGAAGTTGATCGCGGGATCGAAGTTTGCCTCCGAGCCGCCGAGAGCGAGATTGATCGCAACCGCGCCGACATATCCAACCGCGGCCGAAGAGGGGTCGAGATAACCGACCATCCCCTTGTAGTCGGGCTTCAAGAGGTCCTTCCAGCAGGCCGGCACCGGTTTGCCCCCAAGCGCGTCCTTGTTCACGAACAGGCCGAGCGTGCCTGAATGAATGGTGGTCCAGTAACCATCGGCATCCTTCAGACCAGCGGGGACTTGATCCCACTTGGCGGGCTTATAGGGCTCCAGCGCATCCTGCGCCTTGGCCTTCATGCCGAAAGTGACGCCGAAATAGCCGATATCACCAACAGGATTGCTTTTCTCGGCGAGAATCTGCGCCAGTGCCTGGCCGGAATTCTTGTTGTCGTGCGGAATATCGTAGTTGAGGTCGGCCTTTACCGCCTTGAGCATGGAAGCCCAGTCCGCCCATTCCGGTGGGCAATTGTAGCAGATGACGTCGGCCGCTTTGGCGGATTGCCAGGGCGCAATCAGCGACAGCGCGAGCAACGCAAGAACAAGACGGACGGTCTTCATAGGTCACTCCGGCGGCATGGGGGATTTCACAAGCGGTAAGCAAGTATAGAGTACGCATGAAGGTTTTGTGACACAACGAGTGTGCAGTGCGGCATAGGCGTCCATTTTACCGGGCCGCTGTTTTCGGTAGGATTTTGGCGAAAGAGGATCCACCCAAATGTATCGCCCCCCTGGCGTCAAGACTTCGCCCAAGCTGTCCGTTCCCGAGCAGATGAAAGCCTGGGTGCTGGGCGATCCGGACCAGCTTTTCCTGCGCGAAAAGCCGGTGCCCGTCCCCGCTCGCGCCGAAGTTCTGGTCCGCATCGACGCAGTTGCGATCTGCGCGACCGATCTTGAAATCATCCATTCAGGCTCGCCAGCGAGTATTCAGGGCGGCCTGCCCTTCAACAAGAATTTCACGCCGGGCCACGAATATATGGGCACGGTTGCGGCACTCGGGCCTGACGTCGACGAGTTCGAGATCGGCGAGCGAATCAGTGTGGAGATTCATGCCGGCTGCGGCCAGTGCAAGCGCTGCCGCCAAGGCATGTACACCTCGTGCCTGAATTATGGAAAGCCCGACAAGGGCCATCGCGCCAACGGCTTCACCACCGATGGTGGTTTCGCGGAATATGCCGTCAATCACATTAACACGCTGGCGCGGGTGCCGGACACTATGAGCGATGCCGAGGCGACGCTGGTCGTCACCGCCGGCACCTCAATGTATGGCCTGACTGAGTTGGGAGGGCTGGTCGCGGGCGAGAGCGTCGTCGTCATAGGGCCCGGGCCGATCGGGCTGCTCGCGGTGGCCGTGGCCAAAGCGCTTGGCGCCAGTCCCGTCATTCTGACGGGAACGCGCAACAAGCGGCTTGCGATCGGCAAGGAACTCGGCGCCGACCGCGTCGTCAACATCAACGACGAGGATGCAATCGAGATCGTCAAGCAACTCACCGACGGCATCGGTGCGGACTATGTGGTTGAGTGCGCCGGAACCGAGGCGACAATCAATCAGGCCATCCATATGACCAATCGCGGCGGGAAAATTTGCCTCGCAGCGTTTCCGCATGATCCGGTCACCATGGATCTCGCGCATCTCGTGAAGAACAATATCTATGCTTACGGCATTCGTGGCGAAGGCCGCAGCGCCACTCGCCGCGCGATGGCTCTGATGGCCGAAAAACGCTTCGATGCAACGAAGATACACACGCACACGTTTCCGCTAGGCGATCTGCCGACCGCGCTGAGATACGCGCGCGAACGCGTCGAAGACGCGATAAAAGTGGTTGTCACCAACCGGGAAGCGAACTCGATTGCGAGCGCGGCGGAATAGCCCTGTGATGCTCAGATTCGCCCCAGCGCCGTCAGGATAGTCCGAGGCGTCAGCGGAATCTCGGTGATTATTGTCCCGAACGGCTTGAGCGCGTCATTCACCGCATTGCTTACTGCCGCCGCAGCTCCGGCGGTCCCTGCCTCTCCGGCACCCTTCGCTCCAAGCTCGCTCTCCAGCGTCGGCGAAACCACATGGCCTATGTCGATATCGGGCATTTCGCCGGACATCGGCACGAGATAATCTGCCATGTTGGCGTTGGTGAGCTGGCCGCGCTCGTCATAGACGCATTTTTCGAATAGCGCCGCGCCAAGGCCTTGCACCACCCCGCCCCTGATCTGCTCATCGACCAGTTGCGGGTTGATGATGGTGCCACAATCCTCGACCACCCAGTGCTTCAGCAATTTGACAAAGCCGGTATCGATATCGACTTCAAGCCATGAAGCCTGAATGCCGTTGGTGAAAGCAAAGGGATATTCGCGCGGCACAAAATGCCGCGTCGCCATCAGCTCGGGCTGAATGCCCGGTGGCAGCGTGTCAGGACGGAAGTACACGATCCTCGCAAGCTCGTTCAACTCGATGCGCGGCGCGCCATCGTCGGCATTCACAACGGCGTTATTGACGATGTCGAGTTCGCTGGGCGTGGATTGCAGGATGGCGGCTGCAACGTCGAGGATGTTCTTGCGCAACGCCTTGGTGGCTTGGAGCGCGGCCTCACCGCCGATGCCGGCACCACGCGAAGCCCAGGTGCCGCCGCCATAGGGAGTATTATCGGTGTCGCCCAGGATGACGCGCACGCGATCCATGGACACGCCGAGCACACTGCCGACGATCTGCGCAGTGAGCGATTCCGAGCCCTGCCCCTGCTCGGTGATGCTGGTCTGGCAGATTACCGAGCCCTGGGCGTCGAGCCGCACGGCGACACCATCCTGCGATGATATTTTGGCGCCGCCGACGCCGTAGAACGCCGCACTGGGATTGGTGACCTCGATGAAACTGGCGATGCCGATGCCACGATGAATGTTCTTCGCCCGCAACGCCGCCTGCTCGGCCCGCAGTGCGCTGTAATCCATCATCTTGATCAGCTTGGCCAGTGCGGCATGGTGCGACAATTGCTCGAAACGCAAGCCTGAAGGTGACGCGCAGGGATAAGCATCATCGGCAATCAAATTGCGGCGACGGATTTCGATCGGATCCATGCCGATCTTCATTGCCGCCAAATCGACGAGACCTTCCGTCACCGAGCACGCGATCGGATGACCGACGGCACGGTACTGGCACATGACATTCTTGTTCTGGAATACGACGCGGGCGCGAGCGCGATAATTCTTGGCCGTATAGGGGCCGCCCACGAGATTGACGACTTGATTGGCCTCGATCGCGCTGGTGCGCGGATACATCGAATAGGGACCGATGCCCGTGAGGTCGTCGATCTCAAACGCCGTGATCGTGCCGTCACGCTTGACACCAATCTTGCCCTTGCAGCGGTGGTCGCGGGCATGAATGTCGGTGTTGAAGCTTTCCACCCGGTCGGCGACGAATTTGATCGGGCGCCGCAGCAGCTTCGACAATGCGTAAGTCGCCATCTCGTCAGCGTAGATATGGACCTTGATACCGAAGGAGCCGCCGACATCCTTGCAGACCACGCGGACCTGCGATTCTTTCAGACCTAAATGGAGCGCGGCAATATTCTGCACCATGTGCGGCGCCTGCGTGCCCTGGTAGATCGTCAGCCTTGCTTCCGCTGCGTTCCAGTCGGCCACGACCGACCGCGGCTCCAGCGTAACACCGGTGTGGCGTCCGAAGATGAAGTCCGCTTCCAAAACTTCATCGGAATCGGCAAATGCCTGATCGACCGCGCCCGCGTCATGATTGCGCTCGAAGGCAAGATTATCGCCGAGCGTGGGATGAATCACGGGGGTTGTCGGGTCCAGCGCAGCGCGCATATCCGTCACGGCGTCGAGCTCTTCATACGCGACGGAGACGTGCTCTGCAGCGTCCTCGGCCGCGGCGCGGCTTGTGGCGACAACCGCCGCGACGGCTTCGCCTTGCCAGCACACGCGATCGATCGCAATAGCGCTCTGTGGCGCGGACTTAAGGCCCTTCAGATGCGACAGGACGCCGACCCATGGCGTGATGACCGCCGCAAGCTCCTTTCCTGTTACGATGCCAACCACGCCCGGCATGCGCCTGGCAGATGCTGCGTCAATAGCGGTTATTTTGGCGTGTGCGTACGGCGAACGCAGGAACACAACATGCGCCATGCGCGGCAATTCCATGTCACTGACATAGAGCCCGCGCCCCTGCATCAGCCTGTCGAGATTCGGCCGCGGCACTGTTTTCCCGATGTAAGAATTGGGCCGGTCGAGTACTGACAGCGAGTACGGATTTGCGGGTATCGACGTCATGACGCTCGTCCCGCACGTGCCCGCGCCGTAGTCTCAACCGCGTCGACAATCGCCTGATAGCCGGTGCAACGGCAATAATTGCCGGAAAGATGTTCGCGAATCTGCTCGCGATCCGGCTCTGACGATTGTTTCAGCAGATCCTGTGCCGCCATCAACATTCCCGGTGTGCAGAAGCCGCATTGCAACGCGTTGCGGTCGCGGAACGCCGCCTGCAGATCGGCGATCTCGCCACTGTCCGACAATCCCTCGATCGTCTCGACCGATGCGTTGTGCGTTTGTACCGCGAGCATCAGGCAGGCACGCACGATCTCGCCGTTGACGCGCACGGTGCAGGCCCCGCAAACCCCGTGCTCACAGCCGACATGCGTACCGGTCAGCTTGAGATAGTCGCGCAGAAAATCCGCAAGGTTCAGCCGCGGCAAAACATGCGCGTCGACCCGCTCGCCGTTGACGTCGAGCGAAATGGCTACCGGCGCTATCATGCAGTCGCTCCCGCACAGAGATCGGGGCGGGAAAGCAGCGTGGACACACAACGTGCCATCAATACCTTGGCCAGATGCCGGCGCATGCCAGGCGTTGCCTCCTGATCCTCATGCGGATCGAGTTCCTGGTCTAACGCGGAGGACACCTCGGACAACACGGCTGGCGTGACGACAACGTTGACAAGCTTTCTGGCAGCCGCTGCGAGCAAGGGCCGGTCGCCGACGGCAAAGAAGCCAAGGCGGAGGTCGGCGAACCGGTCGCCCTCAACGATCGCCTGCGCTGCCAGGCCGGCGATCGCGTAATCGCCGTGGCGACGGGCGAATTCATGGAAGAAATGCACGGAACCCTTTCGCGCGACGGGTAATTCGATGGCGACCAACAATTCTTGCGGCGAAAGCACCGTCTCATAGATGCCGGTGAAGAACTCCTGCGCGGCAATCTTCCGTTCGCCATTTGACCCGCGAACAATGATGGTCGCGCCCAGCGCAAGTATGCAGGCCGGCAATTCGGAGGCGGGATCCGCATGTGCAAGGCTGCCGCCGATCGTGCCGCGATTGCGAATCGCGGGGTGCGCAACATGGGAGATCGCATCTGCCAGCAGAGGGGCAAGTGCAGCGATTTCAGGAGATTTCAGGACATCTACGTGGCGCGTCAGCCCGCCGATGGTGAGCACATCGCCTCTGATCGTGATCCCCCGAAGTTCGGCAAGCTCGCCGATATCGACAATCAGTTCGGGCGAGATCAGGCGCAGATTCATGGCCGGCATCAGGCTCTGGCCGCCTGACAATATTTTGGCCCTGTCGCCGTACGCCGCGAGCAATTCCAGCGCATTACTAATACTGGTTGCACGAGCGTATGCGAAAGCCGAGGCCTTCATTGTGACGTACCCTCCCCGGCCGGCTATCGGCATTTTCATTGGATTAGACGGCGGCGACCTTTAAAGGTCAAGTTTGTTTATCGAGTGATTATTTCGACTTTGGACTTGTCTTCATGCTAGTGAGGACGCACGTTCGCCGCCAAACAAAAAGCCTGCCCTTGGGGAGGAGCAGACCATGAAACTAGGGTTCTTTACGATGCCGATCCATCCTGTGGACAAGGATTGGCGGCTGTCCCTCAAAGAGGACCGCGAGGCCTTCCTGCTGGCAGACGAACTGGGGTTTACGGAGGCCTATGTCGGCGAGCACGTGACCGACAGGGCCGAGAACATCACATCCTGCATCGCCTTTATCGCCTGGCTTGCAGCAGCAACCAAACAGATCAAGCTCGGTACCGGCACCGTCAACATGCCGAACACCCATCCGGCCGCGCTTGCCGCCTCCATCGCGATGCTCGATCACATGCTCGACGGACGCCTGATCTTCGGCATCAGCCCCGGAGGGCTGCTGTCGGACGCGGAAGTTTTCGGCAATCTCGAAGCCGACCGAAACGCGATGTTCCTGGAAGCAATCAACCAGGTCCTTCAGATCTGGGCGAGTGAGCCGCCGTACAACCTGCAGGGCAAATATTGGAACGTATCGGTGCAAAAGACCTTGATCGCGGACATCGGTCAGGGCTTCATCGCACGTCCTCTGCAAAAGCCGCATCCACCGATCGTGGTGACGGCGGTGGCCCCCTTCTCAAAGGGTGTAACGGAAGCAGCCGCGCGTGGATGGGATCCGATCTCGGCGAACTTCCTGATGCCGGCCTGGGTGAAAAGCCACTGGCCGAAATACGTTGAGGGTTGTGAACGAGGCGGTCGCCCCGCAGATGCGGTGAACTGGCGCGTCGCAAAAAGCGTATTCGTGGCCAAAGACGCTGCGACCGCAAAGGCTTATGCGACCGACCCAAACGGACCGTATGTCTATTATTATCATCAGCTGTTCACCAAGCTGAAGCGCGGCGGCCGCCTGGAGCTGTTCAAAACGCGCCGCGATCAACCCGACGACGAAGTGACACTGGAGTCGATCTGCAACAAGCTCATCATTCATGGCACGCCGGAAAGCGTGGCCGATCAACTGCTGGCTTTTCAGGAAGAGGTCGGCACCTTCGGCACACTGCTCTACGCCGGCAAGGACTGGAAGGACCGCGAGCTCGGCCGCCAATCGATGATCCTGATGGCCGAAAAAGTCATGCCACGGGTCAACGCCGGTATGTCCGGCCGCTCCAAGGCTGCTGAATAATAGCTGCCGAATAGTTCGCTCACTCAAGGAAAAATTGCCGTGGCTCTCAGCGATCGCATTCCCTATCAGGCCCAAATCGACCGGCCAAAGTTGACACTTCCCGGCGGCAAGAAACTCGCGGTATGGGTCATCCTTAATGTCGAGGAATGGCGGATCGAGAACGCGATGCCGCGCACGGTGTTGAGCCCGCCGATGGGCCAGCCACTATTGCCTGATGTGCCGAACTGGTCCTGGCATGAATACGGGATGCGCGCCGGATTCTGGCGGCAGTTCAAGGCGTTGACCGATCGCAAAGTGCCGGTGACGCTGGCGCTGAATGCCAATGTCTGCAACACCTATCCGCGCGTTGCCTCGGCCGCGCTCGAGGCCGGCTTCGAATTCATGGGTCACGGGTTCGTGCAAGGTCCGATGCACAAGCTCGACAACCAGGCCGACGCCATCAAGCGCGCGGTCGAGACGATCGGAAAGTTTGCAGGAAAACCGCCGCGATCATGGGAAAGCCCGGGTTTGACTGAAACCGGGGAAACCCTCGATCTGCTACGCCTCAACGGCATCGAATATGTCGCAGATTGGGTGATCGACGATCTGCCACAGGACATCACGACGCCCCACGGCACCATCACAACGATTCCCTATTCGGTCGAGACCAACGACATCGTCATCCATGCACTGCAGCATCTGCCGTCGGAGCAATTCCTGAAGCGCTGCACCGATCAATTCGACCGGCTGTATCTCGAAGGGGCTGCTAACGCGCGGATCATGGCGATCTCGATTCATCCGTATATTACCGGCGTACCCCACCGCATCAAATATCTGGAAGCACTGCTCGACTATGTCATCGACCATGATGGCGTACAGCTGATGACCGCCAGCGAGATCGGCGATTGGTATCGAGCAGAAATGACGAAGAAATAGTCGGCCGGTCTATCCGACCACCTTGATCGGCGTTCGCCGGATGTTAGCCGAGGTTTCGGATATCCGCTCAAATCCCGCCAGAAAAACATCCAGGGCATCGCCGATCACCTGCTCCTTGTCCTCGAGCACCGGCGACTCGTAGATGTACTTGCGGACGCCGTAATAGAAAATTCCACCGTGGAGCACCCAGGCCAGTTCCACCTCGGCTGCTGTCGGTCTGCTTTGAACGGCAAGCCCGGCTTGATGTCGGCATTCCCGGATAATTCGGGCCAGGATCTTGTCCCTGACCATGCCGACATACCAGCGATTGATGTCGAGACCCTTGAGGCCCGCATAGAGATAGATGCGCAGCCACTTTCGGGTGAAGATCGCGTCCGTATAGGCAGTATAGAATTCCAGCAGCCGGTCGCGGAGCGGCCGCGACCGATCGGCCAACAGTTTCTCCCAGCCAGTCTCGAGCGGCTCGAGATAGACCGTACGGTAGACTTCCTTGATCAGATCGTCCTTGCTCGGAAAGTAACGATAGAGCAACGGCTGCGTCACGCCGAGCCGCCGGGCCAGCGCTCGCGTACCGCCGCCAAATCCTTCGTCGGAGAAGAACTCCGTCGCCTTCGCTACAAATTCCTTACGGCGATCATCCGGAGAGAGCCGTCTCTGCTTGGCGCCTGTGCGCTTGTGTTCGCCTTTGGACTGAACTTTCCGGCTCATGAGGATTTACCGCCGTCCCCGGCGAGAAACCGGCCGAAACCGCCGCGTGCAAACAATAACGGTTCCTGCCGGTTGTAGGCATAAGCTTCGACGGCACCGAGGAAAATGATGTGATCGCCGCCGTAATAGCGATTTGCAGCGCGGCACTGGAAATTGGCTACGCTTTGAGCGAGCACCGGCGCGTTCCCCAACCCCGGCGTCCAGCTTACGCCGGCAAACTTATCGCCTGAAGATTTTGCAAATTGCGACGCCAGTGCCTGCTGCGACTCGCCGAGAACGTTGACCGCAAAATGGCTGGCATTCTGGAAGATGGTCAACCCTTGCGAGAACATGCCGAGGCTCCACAATACCAACGGCGGGTTTAGCGACACCGACGCGAAGGAGTTGCAGGTCACTCCATACGGCTTGCCGTCGGCCGTCATGGCCGTGACAATGGTGACTCCGGTAGCGAAAGTACCGAGCGCATTGCGAAAATCTCGGGGGTCGATCGCAGAGTTGTCGCTGGCGAATTCATTGGCCGGGTCGGCCGGATGCTTGGGTGCGTCGGACATCCGCCTCGCCTCAGAGCGTCAGGTTTTCGGACGGCAGGCCAAGCGCTACACGTCCATAATTGGTCCCAGCCGCATCGAAATTGAATGCGAGATGCGAATTCACCGCATGCGCGTCGCGAAACTGCCGCTGCAACGCACCTGACGTAAACAAACTGCGCGCCCCGCTTGCCGCAAACATCAGCGACACCGCCTCGGTGCAGAGGTTCACCGAGAAGGCGCCGTCACGCCGGAGTCTCGTCTTGGCCGCGATATCCGGAATGTGGCCACGCCGCGCGTCTGCCATCGCGTCGATGCAGTTCGAGCGCATAATGAGCCGCGCGGCATCGATCTTGGCGGAGGCTTCCGCTATCTTGACTTGCGTCGTCTGCATATCGCTGACCTTGGCGCGGTTGTAGGTCGAGGCCCGGTGGCGTGCGAATTCGACATAGTCATTCAAGCAGGCCTGCGCGTTGCCGAGACCGACACCTGACAGGACGTAGGGAAATAGCGTGAACACTGGCAGTGCATAGAGCGCGTTCGGATTGACCGCACTTCCTGGCGTCGGCCCGCCGGTCAGATCGCTCACGGCGATTGTCATATGCTCCGCAACAAACGCGTCCGCGACCGTGACATCATTCGAGCCCGTTCCGCACAGACCGGTCGCGTTCCAGGTATCGTTGATCTTGTAATCATTCTTGTTGAGGAGAAATATCCGGTACTCGATGCCATCGGCCTCATCTTCAGGCGAAACGATGCTAGCAAGCATATTCCAGTCGCAGGACTCGACGCCCGAGGAAAACGGCCAGTGGCCGTTCAGCACATATCCGCCATCGACCTTCTTGGCGCGGCCGGCCGGAAAGATGAAAGACGATGCGATCAGGGAGTTGGCATCCTTGTCCCAGACCGCGTCCTGCGCGTGCCGATCAAACATGCCCAGCATCCAGTGATGGCTGGCAAGGTTGGCAAAATTCCACGCCACGGAAGCATCGGCCTGCCCTAGCGCATCAGCGCAATCGACCAACGCGACATAATCGAGCTCAGAGCCGCCGACGCGTTTGGGCTGTACGATCCGGAACAGACCGGCATCGTGCAGATCGCGTTCGGTTTCCGGCGGCAGACGCCGCAGTTCTTCGGTCTTGGAGGCGCGATCGCGCAATTGCGGGATGAGTGCCCGCGCCCGGCTGACCATGACACCGTGCGTTTCCATATTTTGCCCTGGGGAGAGGCTTATATCCGGCTTGTGGCCAACTCCTGCCATTGGCGTTTCCTTGCGCGGTCCCTCGTTATGGCCTTGCTGCGGCCGATGGAGCCTGCTTCAAACTTGTTTATCGCCTGATCACTATTTATTCAAGGCACCGCTGGCGTAGCCGGCAAGTCTCATTCGGCGCAAGGAGCAGAATCTCATGGATAAGACAGTGGGCATCGTTGGTCTTGGTATCATGGGAAGCGCAATCGCTCGCAACCTCGTCGACCGCGGCTGGCGAGTGGTCGGCTTCGACATCGATGAGGCAAAGAGAGCCGAATTGGCCGCGGCACATGTTGTTATCGCCGCCGATGTAACGCAGGTGACACGTGACGCACCAATCGTCATGACGAGCCTCCCTACCCCTGCTGCGGTTGAGGAGACCGCAAATGTAATCGCCGATTCCGGCCAGGCACCGCGGATCGTCATTGAGCTCAGCACGCTTGCAATCGCCGACAAGCTTCGCTTCGAGCACATATTGACCAAAGCCGGCCATATCGCACTCGATTGTCCCCTGAGCGGAACCGGGGCTCAGGCACAAAATCGTGACCTCGTTGTCTATGCCAGCGGCGACAGTAACGCCATTGCCCGATGCGCGGGCCTGTTCTCCGATTTTGCCAAACAAAGCGCCGATCTAGGCCGGTACGGAAATGGCAGCCGGATGAAATTCGTCGCCAACCATCTCGTCGCGATCCACAACGTCGCGACAGCGGAGGCTATGGTCCTCGCACAGCGAGCGGGGCTCGATCCAAAAACGGTGGTCGAAATGGTAGGCCCGGGCGCCGGCGGCTCCCGTATGTTCCAGATGCGAGCGCCGATGATGGTCGACGGCGTCTACGAACCCGCAACAATGAAAGTATCGACCTGGAAAAAGGACATGGCGATCATCGCCGAGTTTGCCGACGATGTCGGCTGCTCCACGCCCCTATTTACCTCAACGCAGGCTGTCTACACCGAGGCAATGGCTATGGGTCTCGGTGATCAGGACACAGCAGCGGTATTCGAAGTACTGAAGAAAGCCATCGTCACGTCTCCGAAATCCAGTGCTCGCAATCAAGAGTAACGGTCTGACAGCCGACAATGTCCAATCGTCCGCAATGCCGCACTGCATCAAACGGGCCAGCGCCCTGACGCCTCGTCACAGTCCGTCACCAAAGAAAGGTTTCACCGCGCCGGACCCATGACGTGGTTATCACTTGATCATTTACGGTATCCATCGGATAAATCGCTCAAACAATAAAATAACAAGAGCCGATATTCAGTAACTGCGTTCCGGGGAGGATCGAATGACGATATCGCGACGACAATTTGTCTCAAGCGTTGCCGGCGCGGGTATCGCCAGCATGGCGGCTCCCAATCTCGTACTTGCACAGGGTAGTGGGCCGATCCGCGTCGGCTTGCTGGCGGCCAAGACCGGACCGCTGGCCTCCGGCGGCATCGATATGGAACTTGCCTTGACCATGTTTCTGAAGGAGCGCGACAACACGCTCGCAGGACGCAAGGTCGAATTGATAGTGGCGGATACGGCCGGCGTTCCCGCAACTGCACGTACCAAGGCGCAGGAGCTGATCGAAAAGAACAACGTCCATTGTATCATTGGACCGCTCGCTGCCTTTGAAGCGCTGGCGATCGCCGACTATCTTACCGAGAAAGAGGTCCCCACCCTCGGGGTCGCCGCCGCAGAGGATATGACGCAGCGGCACCCGAGCCCTTGGTTTGTCAGGCTGACTTCGACTTCGGCGCAATGCGCCTACCCGCTTGCCGAATATTCCGCCAAGGAATTGAAATACAAGAAGATCGTCACGATCGCCGACGACTTCGCTTATGGACACGAAATGTGTGCCGGATTCCAGCGCGCTTTCGAAGACTACGGCGGCAAGATCATTCAGAAGATCTTCACGCCGTTGGCGACCCCGGACTACGGCACCTATGTCGCTCAGGTAAAGAGCGCAGACGCCATCTTTCTTGGCACCGCCGGAGCGAACGGATTCCGTTTTCTTCGTCAATTCATCGAATACGGCCTGAAGGACAAGATGGCCGTCATCGGCGGCATGACAGCGCTCGACGAATCGGTGCTTCGCAACATGGGCGACGAAGCACTCGGGATTATCACCACGAGCTGGTATTCCGCAGAGCTGGATAATCCCCTCAACAAGGCGTTCGCGCCGACATTCCGCAAACAGTTCAAATACGACCCCGGCTACTATGCCGGTAGTACCTACGTCTCCGGCGAAGTCCTGGAAGCTGCACTGAAGACCATCAAGGGAAATGTGGAGGACAAGAAAGCGCTAATGGCGGCGATCCGCGGCAGCAGCGCTGATACGATACGCGGTCGCATCAAGTTCGACGAATTCGGCGATGCGATCGGTAATGTTTACATCCGCAAGGTCACGAAAACCGACGGTCGTCTGGTCAATTCCGTGATCAAGACCTATCCCGACGTCACGCAGTTCTGGACCTATGACAAGACCGAATTCCTGAAGAATCCGGTCTATTCACGCGACTATCCGCCGGCAAAGAATCTGGAGCCATGACTTAGGTTTTATGTTGCGTGGCAACGACGCGCGCAATCTCCAGACAGATCGGTAAACGATGCAGTTTTGGATCATCCAGGGTCTCAACAGCCTTTCACTCGGCGGCCTGTTGTTCCTGCTTTCATCGGGCTTCTCGCTCATCTTTGGCCTGATGCGATTGGCCAATCTGACGCACGGCGCCTTCTTTATGCTCGGCACTTATTTCGGAGCAACGGCACTACGCTCTTGGGACGGCCTGAATATCTGGGTGGCGGCGCTCGGCGCGGGAATTGTGGTGGCCGCGATCGGCGGTCTGTTCGAACGGCTGGTGCTGAGGCGGCTCAAGACCAACCCGCTCGGGCAGGTCCTGGTTACGCTCGGCATGTCCTTCATCATTTCCGATGCGTGCTTGCTGTTCTGGGGTGGCGATTCGATACCGGTCCCTACACCACAGAATCTGCAGGCGCCGACGCGGATCCTCGGTTTCGTATTCCCGACCTATCGGCTGGTGTTGGTTGGATGCGCCATCGGTGCAGCGATCGTGCTGTACTATTTGCTCGACCGCACGCGTCTTGGCGCAATGATCCGTGCCGGCGTCGATGACGGGCAAATGGCCCGTGCGATCGGAATCCCCATTTCCCGATTGTTTACGATCGTGTTTTGTCTGGGCGCGGGCATCGCCGGTGCCGGTGGCGTGCTGGGTGGACCGATCCTGTCCGCCTATCCCGGGCTTGATGCCGACATGCTGCCGCTGGCGCTGATCGTCGTCATTTTGGGAGGCATCGGCAGCCTGGTCGGCGCATTCGTCGGAAGCTTCATCATCGGATTCATCTACACATTCGGCACCGCGCTGTTTCCGGAACTAGCCTATATCATCCTGTTTTTGCCGATGATCTTTGTCATCGCATTTCGGCCGCAAGGCTTGTTCGGGCGCGTCGGCGCATGAAGTGGATTGGCGTCGCCCTTATTGCCGGATCGCTTCTGTTCCCACCCCTTTTTGCGGGTGATTTCTATATCAATCTGGCCAGCCAGATTCTGATCGCGGCGATCTTCGCACTCAGCCTGAACCTACTCGTCGGCTTTGGTGGAATGACGTCGCTCGGACATGCCTCCTATCTCGGGGTTGCCGCCTATATCTCCGCGCTGCTGACAAGCCGGTACGGATTTGGCCACGGGCCTGCCGCCATTATCTCGATGACAGGTACCACGGCGATGGCGGCATTCTTCGGCGTCATCGCACTGCGTGCAACGGGCCTCGGCTTTCTTATGATCACGCTGGCCCTGTCGCAGGTGCTTTGGGGGCTCGCCTATCGGATGTCGAACGTCACCAACGGCGACAACGGGATAGCCGGCCTGACTCGGCCGATGCCGTTCGGAATCTCGCTCGACAGCGCTAGCTCGTTCTACTGGTTCGCGTTGATCGTGGCCTCGTTTGCCTTCCTGATGATGACGATCTTCGTGTCGTCCTCGTTCGGCTCGTCTCTAAAGGGCGTACGCGACCAGCCGCGCCGGATGGCGGCGCTTGGCTTCAACCCCTGGCTGATCCGATGGATCACGTTCGTCTACGCAGGCTTCTGGGGCGGCGTATCCGGGCTGCTTTATGTCTACTACCATAAATATGTCCATCCGACCTCGCTCTCGATCACGAGTTCGGCTGAGGCCTTGCTTGGCGTCATCGCTGGCGGCTCAGGTGCGCTTGGTGGGCCAGCCGTCGGCGCCGCACTGGTGCTGTTGTTGAAGAACTATGCCTCAGCCTACCTTGAACGATGGAACATGCTGCTGGGTCTCGTGTTCCTGTTCATCGTCTTGGTGATGCCGAGTGGGCTCGTTCCGGGCTTCAGCAGCCTGATGGCTCGATTGCGGGGAAACCCGCGATGACTGCATCGGCATCCGGCTACGCTCTCGAAGTCGTCAATTTGAAGAAGGCCTTCGGCGGCCTCGTCGTTACGCAAGACGTTTCTCTCGCGATACGTCCGGGCGAACGACGCCTGATCATCGGCCCGAACGGAGCCGGAAAGACTACGCTATTCAACCAGATCAGTGGCGACATGCGGCCAAATTCGGGACAAATCAGGTTGCTCGGCACCGACGTTACGCAGCTTCCACCCTACAAACGTGCGCATGCCGGACTGTCGCGAACCTATCAGATCATCACGCTATTCACGGGCGATTCCCTCGAACACAACGTCGCATTGGGCCTGCTCGGCTTGCGGCCGGCGCGTTGGCAAATGTGGCGACCGTTATCCTTCTACGGCGATATCGAAACCGAGGCCCGTAGGACCCTCGATGCTGTCGGGCTTTTACATCTTGCCACACATCCGGTCTCTGAAATCGCTTATGGCGAGAAGCGGCGCGTCGAGCTTGCGATGGCGCTCGCGCAAAAGCCGCGCGTACTGCTGCTCGATGAACCGCTGGCGGGACTTTCAAATACCGAGCGATCCCAGGTGAAGACACTGATCGCGTCGATCCCGCGGGAGACAACCGTGATCATGATCGAACACGACATGGACACCGCCCTTGATTTGGCCGAGACCGTAACTCTGCTGAATTATGGTCGTGTGATCGTCGATGGCGGACGCGATGCGGTGATCACGGACGAGCGAACGCGCGAGGTGTATCTTGGCGTCTGATGCGCTCAGTCTTACCAATGTCCACGCATACTATGGCGACAGCCATATCCTGCACGGCGTCAGTTTTTCCCTGTCGCCGGGTAACGTACTGGCGCTGCTTGGGCGCAACGGCGCCGGCAAGACCACCTGCATCTCAACGATCATCGGCTTTCTGACGCCACAAGAGGGCGAGATCCGGCTGTTCGGCGAGTCGGTTGAAGGGCTCACCCCCGAACGTATTTCCCAGCTAGGTATCGGCCTGGTGCCGCAGGGGCGTCGTATCTTTCCGTCGCTGACGGTGGAGGAAAACCTCATTGTGGCCCGGCAGCGCGAAAAGACGACGGGCAAGCCATGGAACGTCGAGCGGATCTACGTCATGTTTCCGAGGCTGCGCGAGCGTCGCGCACAGATGGCTGGTACGCTCTCCGGCGGTGAACTGCAGATGCTAGCGATCGGCCGCGCGCTGATGGGCAATCCGCGTGTGCTCCTGCTCGATGAGCCGTCGGAGGGACTTGCACCGCTGATCGTGGCCGAGGTCGGCCGTACGATCCGGCTTCTCAAGGAAGAAGGACAGTCGATCGTTCTGGTCGAACAGAATCTCAAGCTGGCGCTCGACGTTGCAGATCAGGCGGTCATCCTCAACACAGGCCGCTGTGTGTTTTCCGGCAGCGCCGGCGAACTCTTAGAAAATGAAGAGTTGATCGCGCAAAATCTCGGCGTCTTTCACGCCCACTAGACCTACAAAATCCAATGTCAAAACGGGATCAAATCATGAAGATCGGCGTATGCGGAACAGGACGAATGGGATCTGCGATCGCGCAGCGATTAATGGCGGTTGGACACGACGTCAGTGTCTGGAATCGCAACGCGGCAAAGACGAAGCCCCTCGTCGATGCAGGTGCAAAGTCGTTCGGATCGCCGGCCGAGCTGGTGGAAGCCTGCGAGGTAATCATCGTGATGTTATTGAACGATGCGGCAACCGAAGCCGTTTACGGCGCGCCCAACGGCGTCCTCAAGGCAAAACTCTCAGGCAAGCTAGTGATCGACATGAGCACGATCCGTCCGGAAACGATGAAATCGAATGGTGCTTCAGTCTTGCAGCAGGGCGCAGCCTTCGTCGAAAGCCCGGTGGGCGGGACCGTCGGCCCCGCGAAAGAAGGCAAGCTGCTCGGTCTGGTCGGGGGAACCAAAGCTGATGTCGCACGGGCGATGCCGATTCTCGAACAAATGTGCCGCCGCATCGAGCATGTGGGCGAGCTCGGCTCGGGCTCGATGATGAAACTGGCGGTGAACCTGCCGCTGCTGGTGTATTGGCAAGCGCTCGGTGAGGCTCTGACTATCTGCAAACCGCTCAACCTTCCCGCAGACCGGCTGATCGACATCCTCACAGACACCTCCGGTGCGCCGGCCGCCATGAAAGGACGTGGCCCCGCTATTGCCAAGGTGTTGGGAGGCGCCGCACTCGGTGAGACTGCCTTCGGCCTCAGCGCGGCCAAAAAGGATCTTGTCACGGCTGTTCATTTCGCATCAACCCTTCATGCCGAGCTTCCCGTCACGGCCAGCGCTGTTGCCTGCTATGAGGAAGCCGAAGCAGCCGGCTTCGGCGACGCCGATGCGACGGCGGTTTCGACGCGCTGGACCCAACGCGCGAATCGCGTGGCAAAGTCGTAGCGAGCCGACCCGAGAGCGTCATCCCGTCTCGAACAACAAATCAGAAACAGGGCCTACCCAATGATTGAACGCAAGAACCGCTATGGCCGCACAGCCGCTCGAATTCACGACGCCGATGGCCTTGCCCGGCGACCGTCATCGGTCACGATCGATATTCACGCCCATATCGTCGTTCCGGAGGCCGCCAAATTGGCCCAACCTCACATCGATATAAAACGGATTCCTCTCGCTCATTTTGCCGATGCGGCGACCAGGGAAATCAATGCGCAGCAAGAGAAAGACATTGGCGAGGTTATGACTACCATCGACCGCCGCCTGTTCGATCTCGACAAAATGGGCGTCGATATTCAGGTCGTCGCTCCGGCTCCGCCCCAGTGCTATTATTCGATCGATCCCAAGATCGCAGAGACGGCCCACCGCCTCGCTAATGACGGCGTCGCCGAATATTGCTCGCGCAAGCCCGACCGGTTTGTCGGGCTTGGCGTCGTGACGTTGCAGGAGCCAGAGCTTGCGGTCCGCGAACTCGACTACGTCATGGGCGACCTGAAATTAAGAGGCGTCCAGATCCTGACCAACGTTGACGGCCAGGAATTGTCCGATCCGAAATTCCGTCCGTTCTTTGCCAGGGCCGAGCAACTCGGCGCATTCATCATGATGCACCCGAACGGATTTACCCACGGCGAACGGCTGACTCATTTCTACTTTAGCAACGTGCTCGGCAATCCCCTCGATACGACCCTCGCGCTTCACAATTTGATCTTTTCGGGAACACTGGCGCGGTTCCCTGATCTGAAGCTAATGGCCGTGCACGGCGGCGGCTATCTGCCGGGCTACTCCGGCCGCATCGATCACGCCTGGGGTGCTCGGCAGGATTGCCACGGCGATCTGCCTTTGCCGCCGACCACCTATCTGCGGCAGGTCTATCTCGATACCGTCGTTTTCTCCTACCACCAGCTGGCTTACCTGATCGACGTGTTCGGTCCCGATCGCATTGTGATGGGAACCGACTATCCGTTCGACATGGCCGAATATAATCCGATCGGACATGTTGCCGGGGTGAACGGGATGGACGAATCGACGCTTGCCCAGATCGCCGGCGGCAATGCTGCACGGGTGCTCGGCCTCGACGTTTAATCACAGTTGGTACGCCGTGGGGCGGATTCGACCGCCCTACTCCGCCATATTGTGCTGCTGCCAGCGCAACAGATAGGCCTGCAACCGCCAGATAACTGCCGATAGCGCGACGCCGACCAGCATCAGCACGATGACAGCAACCATCATGCCGGACGCCTCGGCCCGCGCCTCGGACTCGATGATCAGGCGGCCGATGCCGCGTTCCGCGCCGATGAATTCGCCGACGATGACTCCGATCAGTGCAAAGGAAATTGCAGGCGATAGCGAGGCGAACACCCAGGCCATGGTCGAGGGGATCACCACCGTGCGCGTGATCTGCCATTCGCTTGCGCCCAACAGGCGCGCGGCGTTGATAAAGCCTTCATCGATCGAGCGTGCACCTTCGAAGGTGTTGAAGAACACCAGGAACACCACCACGATCCATGATGTCACGACCTTCGACGTATCGCCGATGCCGAATGCCAGCACGATAATTGGGGCCAGCGCGATGCGGGGTATAGAGTTCACCGCCGTGATGAATGGCTGGAAGATGTCGCTGAGCCGGTCGGATCGACCCAATAGTAACCCTGCTGCGAAACCCGACGACACACCAATGACAAATCCGAAGAACGTATTCTTCAAAGTAATAGCGGTCGCAACCCAGAGATTGTTTTCGTTACGTGCCATACACTTGGCAAAGTCACCGTTGAACCAACCATTGAATACACCCATCTTGGATTTGAGGCAGCTCAGGATCAGGAAGTGTTCGAATATCTCCGACGGTTTCGACACGAAGTAAGGATCGAGCAGATCCGGAACCAGTGACGGAAACCTGGTGTGCAGATCATATCCCCACTGCCAGACCGAAAGCACGGCAACGCAGATGAACACCTGCCACGCCAACGTGCTGGTCCGATGCCGCGACTTTCTCATGGGCTACGCCCCTTGACGAACTCCTCACCGAGTGAATGCCAAATGTGCTGGAACAGTTCGGCGTAGCGCGGCGTCTCACGCACCTTCACCGCGTCACGCGGCCGGGCAAAATCCACCTCGAACATATCCTTGATCTGGCCGGGTCGCGCCGAGAACAGGATGATGCGGTCGGCCAGCGTCAAGGCCTCGCCGAGGTCGTGCGTCACGAACAGGACGGTTTGCTGTTCGCGGTCCCATATCCGCAGCAGGACATCGTGCATATCTATCTTGGTATGGGTATCGAGTGCACCGAACGGCTCGTCCATCAGCAAGACCTGTGGCTCGACTACCAGCGTTCGCATCAACGCCGCGCGCTGGCGCATTCCACCCGAAAGGGCGGACGGGTAGGCCTGTTCGAACCCCCGCAAACCAGCCTGCGCAACGCAAGCGGCAACCCGCTCCTTCCGCTCAGCCTCCTTAACGCCCGCGAGCTGTAACCCATAACCGATATTATCGGCGACGGTACGCCAGGGAAACAACGTGTCGCGCTGGAATACATAGCCGACACCAGGCGTCGCGTTGCCGGCAATGACCGGCTTGCCGTCGATCAGAATTTTCCCGCTGCTCGGCTTCACCAGCGTCGCAATCATATTGAGGACCGTGCTCTTGCCGGAGCCGGATGGCCCCAGTAACGCGACGAATTCGCCGCGCCGGACAGTGAAAGAAACATCGCGCACCGCTTCGATCGCGGTACCTCCGAGCTGGAATGATTTGCTCAAACTCCTGACGTCGATGCGCTCGGCGTCGCTTGTCCGGGGAACGGTCGTCGGCGATAGCGTCGGTACGTTCAAGCGGGATATGCCTTTCGCGCCGCTTCGACGAAGCTCGGACTGACGACCTCGGCAATCGTGAGCGGCTTGATGCCGGTCATTTCCCGGAACCAGACTTTCTCGCCCCGCGCAAAGCCCGCGGCATCGATCGTGGCGTCGTAGTCAGCGACCTTCTGCAGGGCCGTGATTTCAAGGATATTGGCCGCGCGCGAAGTGCTGCCGACATAGGGCTCGATCACCTCAAAGATTTGGTCGGGCGTATGCGTCTTGACCCATTGCGTCGCTCGCCAGATCGCCGTGACAAAGGCTTGTATCTTGGCCGGATCCTTGTCGATCGTCGATTGCAGGGTGAAATGCGAGGTCACCGGCACCTTGCCGCCGATGTATCTGTTCCAGGTCGTTTCGTCCGTTCCATCGAACAACAGGGTGCCCCAGCCCTGCTCCTTGGAGTCGTTCAACAGCGACAACGAACTCACGAGCACATCGACCTGCTTGGTCTTTAGCGAACCCAGCATGGTGTCGACGTTGCCGGTCCCGATCCATGTCACCTTCTGATCGAGCCCCATCGTCTCCATGTAATAGGAAGCCCAGACATGGTTGGTACCGCCTAATGACGAGACGGAAACGATCGGCTTGCGGCCATCCGGCCGCTTCCACGCCGTCAGCGCTTCCAGCGTCGTGATGCCCTGGTCGAACAGATCTTTTCGGATAATGAACATAACTGAACTGGAACGGGTATCGACCGGCATCAGCACACGGCCGGCCCGGCCATGATTGCTGAGTTGCATCGGATGAGTTATGTCGCCGATGCCGATATCGCCTTGCGACGAGGCGATAATCTCACGTGTCTTGACGCCGCTGCCGCCCTGCACGAGTTTGCAGTCGAGGCCGGCTTCCTTGAAATAGCCGACCCGATCCGCAATGAATTGCGTCTGATAGACGGGCACCGCAACCGGATAGATGACGCGACCGGTCTTACCTTCGGCTCGCGCCCTCCCTGTGGCGAGGGCGGCACCGCCGCCCGCGATGATCGTCAGCGCTGAACGCCTCGAGACGTAGGCCATCACGCGTGCTCCCTCTCTCTGCCGGCGACCTTCTCCAGAGCGTTCAACACTGCATCGCCCATTTCCACGGTGGATAGCTTCTTGGCACCGGGTTCCGCGATATCGGCCGTCCGCGCACCCGCTGCCAGCGCGGTGTCCACGGCCTTCTCGAGCAAGTCGGCATCCTCAGGCCGGTTCAACGTCATGCGCAGCATCATCGCTACGCTCAGGATGGAGCCGAGCGGATTGGCGATGCCCTTACCTGCAATATCGGGTGCGCTGCCGTGGACCGGTTCATATAGAGCTTTGCGGCGGCCGAACTTGTCCACCGGTCCCAGCGATGCCGACGGCAGCATTCCGAGCGAACCCGACGCCATCGCAGCACAATCCGACAGGATGTCGCCGAAGATGTTGCCAGTCACCATCACGTCGAATTGCGCAGGCTCGCGAACGATCTGCATCGCTGCGTTGTCGACATAAAGATGGGTAAGCTCGACGTCCGAAAACTCCTCCTTGTGCAGGGCGATCACTTCTTCTCGCCATACCACGCTGGTCTCCAGCACGTTGGCCTTGTCCACCGAACAAACCTTGTTCCGTCGCGTGCGCGCCAGCTCGAACGCCGACCGCGCCACGCGGCGGATCTGGTTGGTGGTGTATTGCTCGGTATTGAAGCCGCGGCGCTGCCCGTCGGCAAGCGTTTCGATACCGCGTGGCTCTCCAAAATAGATACCGCTGGTTAGCTCGCGAATGATCACGAAGTCGACGCCCTTCAGGACATGCGCTTTCAGCGGTGCCGAATCTGCCAGCGCCGGGTTGGCAACGATCGGCCGCAGATTGGCGTAGAGGTCGTATTTGCTTCGTAATCCGAGCAAACTGCCTGCCTTGCGCGCCGACGCAGGCACCTCTTTGGTTTCGGGACCGCCGGTCGCGCCCCATACGATGGCGTCGGCTTCTTCCATTGCCTCGACGGTGTCGTCAGGCAACACCTTGCCGGTCGCCAGATACGGGATGATGCCGTATTGCGCTTCGCGCAGTGTCATGGGAACGCTTCGTTTGGCCGCAAACCAGTTCAGAATGCGCTGTGACTGCGCCGTCACTTCAGGGCCGATGCCCTCGCCGCCGACGACGGCGACCTTGATCATATTGGAACGCGTGTTCATGCCGATTTCCTCGTAAAATGAATCCATGGCCGCGCCGTGCGGTCGGCGGCCTGGAAGGCCCGAATTTCGTCGTCGCGCTGCAGCGTCAACATCACTTCATCGAGGCCCTCGAGCAGGCCTTCACGCCGCCGCGGGTCTATCTCGAAACGATGCGTCTTTCCGGTCGGAGAAGTAATCGTTTGTTCCTCGAGATCGATACCGATGCGGCCTGCGCCTTGGGTGATTTCGATTTCCGCGGCAAGGCCATCGACAATCTCCTTATCGACGACAATCGGCAGGATCCCGTTCTGGAAGCAATTGGCGAAAAAGATATCGCCGAAACCCGAGCCGATCACGGCGCGTATGCCCATCTCTTGCAACGACCACACCGCCCCTTCGCGCGACGAGCCGCAGCCGAAATTCGGTCCAGTGACAAGGATTTCCGCCTGCCGATAGGGCTCACGGTTGAGGATAAATTCCGGATTCTCCGAACCATCAGGCAGATAACGCAGTGCGCCGAACGCCCATTTGCCGAGCGACCCGCGAATGGAGTTTCCAACCAACCGCTCGATGCGGATGATGACATCGGTGTCGATATTGCTGCGCATGATCGGCGCGGCGATCGCCGTCAGTTTGTTGAATGGCTTTGGCATGTCAGCGCTCCATCGTCCGCACGTCGGCGATGGCCCCGACGATGGCGGCGGCCGCGGCCGTGGCCGGACTTGCCAGATGGGTCCGGGCGCGCGGTCCCTGCCGGCCGACAAAGTTCCGGTTGGAGGTGGAAACCGAGCGCTGGCCGGGAGCTACCGTTTCGCCGTTGGCCGCCAGGCACATCGAGCAACCGGGCTCACGCCATTCGAAGCCGGCGTCAGTGAACAACTTGTCCAGCCCCTCCGCCACGGCATCACGCTTGACCGTTTCCGAGCCAGGCACGATCCAGGCCCGCACCCCCGGAGCAACCTTGCGGCCCCGCGCCACTTCGGCCGCAGCACGCAGATCACTCAGCCGGCTGTTGGTGCAGGAGCCGATAAAGACCCAGTCGACCGGCGTGCCGGCGATTGGCGCGCCGGGTTTCAAACCCATATAGTCGAGCGCGGTCTCGACCGCGGCGCGGCGCGCCGGATCGTCAATCGCCTGGGGATCGGGAATGCGGCCATCGACGCCGATGACGTGTTCCGGGCTGATGCCCCAGGTCACCTGCGGGATGATCTTGGTGACGTCGATCAGGACTTCGCGGTCGAATTGGGCGTCGACATCGCTCGGAAGCTCGCGCCAGGCCTCGACGGCCTGCTCCCACATCTCGCCTTGGGGTGCGTACGGGCGCCCGCGGAGGTACTCAAAAGTCTTCTCGTCCGGCGCCACCATGCCCATCTTGGCGCCCAGCTCGATCGACAGATTGCAGATGGTGAGCCGTCCCTCTACTGGCAGTTCGCGGATAGCGCTGCCGGCATATTCGACGGCATACCCGGTGCCGCCCGCCGCCCCGACGTGACCGATCAGCGCGAGGATCAGGTCCTTGGCAGTGACGCCGAGCGGTAACTTGCCCTCAAACTTCACGCGCATGGTCTTCGGCCGTCGCTGGATCAGCGCCTGCGTCGCCAGCACATGGGTCAACTCGCTCGAACCGATGCCGAAGGCCAGCGCACCCAATCCGCCGTGGGTACAAGTATGACTATCACCACACACGATCAGGCAACCCGGCAGGCTAAGGCCGAGTTCAGGGCCGATGACATGCACGATACCCTGGCCGGGCTCGTCGATGTCGAACATCCGGATGCCGCTGGCAGAGGTCTCCACCCGCAAGGCGGCCAGCAATTCCTGCCCGATCTTGATGGTACCCGCACGTCCTCGCGCCGTCGAAATCGCGTGGTCAGGCGTTGCGAATGTGAGGTCCGGATTATGAACGGCAAGACCACGGCTCTTGAGGTCGAGGAGTCCGCGTGACCCGCCCAGATCATGCAGCAGATGGCGGTCGATATGGAGAAGATCGGTATCATCGCCGAGTCGGGCAATGACATGCTGGTCCCAGATCTTGGCCAGCATGGTACGGCCGGAGCTTGCCAAGGTACGCCTCCCTTTGATTTGAGCCGGCAGAATGATCCGCCGGTCGCCGTTTTGCACGGCTTGTTGTTCAGGCATCAGCCCACGTTCATCAAAGCATAGTCGGCGGTACCTCGGCTAGGGTCGAAGCTGAAAGAGCCTGCTCGAAAGCTTCCCAAAAACGACAAAAAGCCCGGTGGCCCCTGGGGCCACCGGGCGAATGTTGAAGTCTAAGTATCGCGGAGCGAGCGCGCCGTCATCTTATGAGCTTCCGCCAATATAACGTATTTGGCCACGCCCACGGCACCTGCGGGCAAAACAGCCGATAGCCGCCACGAATAAAGTTGTTGGCGGAGGACATATTGTCGGTCGTATCGGAGACGATCGAGCACCATCCGTTAAGCCGTGCGCGTACCTCCAGCGCACGCATAAGCCGCAGTTGAAGCCCGTGCCCTGAATGCTCCCTCAACACTCCTACCCGGCTGAAATAGCCGGCATTGCAGATATGAGTCGAAGGGATGATGCCGGCGAAACCGACAGGTCGCGTCTCATGAAACGCAAGCCACCAGTGCCCGTGATCAAATTCCGGAATGGGTGCAGTATCGAAGAATGTCAACCGATGAAGCTCAATGAGTGTATCAGCGGTGGCGTCGTCCTCTCCATCAACCGCGCGAATCCGATACATCATCACACCTGAATTAAAATTTTTGTTGTCGGCCGATTGCGTTCGGTACACGATCTCTCGATGAAAATTCGCGACGCGCTCCCCGAAGATGCCGCTGCCGCCTGCGAGGTCATGCGGCGATCAATTGCGGAGCTTTGCGTCGCCGACCACGAAAATGACCCAGTAGTGCTCGGGAGATGGCTGAGCAACAAAACGCCGGAGACATTCCGCTCTTGGATTGGGTCAGGCAATTCGCTGCGCGTTGTCGTCGAGAACGGCGAGATCCTTGCCGTCGGTTGTGTCACCGACGCCGGAGTGATTACGCTCAACTACGTTTCGCCGGATGTGAGATTTCGCGGCGCCAGCTCCGCCCTTCTGACTAACCTTGAAAGTCGCGCCAAAGAGCAAGGCAACGAGATCTGCACACTTGAAAGTACGGAGACCGCGCGCCGCTTCTATCTCGCCAGAGGGTATACCGAACGGGGACCCGCCGGAGGCAAGTTCGGCACCACTTCCGGCTATCCGATGTTCAAGCGTCTCACTTGAGACATCGCCTAGCCTTCTCGATTTCCTTGTCGGGAACTCCTTTGGCGCGAGCCCACGCATCGACGGTTGCTTCGCCATACTGGGTGACCGCTCTTCTGACCATCCAGCACGGAACGACGTACGCCGGCACTGACGCCAAGAGCGTAGCTACCATCACAATTGCGCTAATCATTTGCCAAGCGTCGCCTTGATTCCGAGCCAAACCGCTCCGACAAATCCAGTGGCGATCACGCTAATGACCGCCTTAAATGTATAGCTCTGTGCTTGCTCGACGCTTCGACGCCAGCGGCGCAAATGTTGTAAATCGGCGCGCAGCTCTCTTCTATCCTCGTCCTCGATGCCGAACGAACTCAAAATGGTTGCGACAGTTTTGAGGACCACGGCCTCGATATCATCTTGATTCAACCGTTGCTGTTCGGCCAGTGTTTCGACCACGATGGATCTGATGTCTGCAGTCTGCAAAGCTATCACCGCCTGATAATTCGCGCGACGTTCTCGAAACCGCGCTTGGCAAAATAGAACGACACCACGAGATTCGAGGTGACGGATGCAAACCCGGCGAGCGGATCGGTTGTGCCGAGCCCGAGCACCTTGTCCCACACGAGCAATTTTCCAGAGCCACGGCCGCCAAACGCAGCTTTATACCGGGCGGGCAAGAGCAACGGCTCAAAGATCTTCGCTGTCGGAATTTTCAGGGTGGACAATGACAAGCTCAATTCCTTGGATCAGTTCAAACGCGCCGTCATCGCCGTCTCTCCAGCGGCGGCATGGACTTGCTCAGCCGCAATCTAGATCGCGTTCGCAGCCGCAGTCGTATCGCAGTGCTTGTGGTTGTCGCCACGACCGACTCGTCGATGCGACCTCAGGGAAGATGGAATCTGAGATAGAGCGTGCCCATACGTTCGTTCTCGATGAACAAGGACCCCCTGGCCCCGGCCCCCCTAAAGAGCGGCACTCGATACAACGATTTGCGCGGATCGATAGTCATCGAGCCAGCGGCACCCGCGAAATAGCAACAGCCAGGATCGCCGCCATTCAATCTGATGTGAGCGGACGGCGGATCAGCACGAGAAGTGTCCACGCTGACGATAAGTCCCAGCGATTCCATTTTTGCATCACATATGTAGCCAAACCGGCAATGAAGCGTGCCGGCATCCCTGCCCCGAACCGTATCGGCGCCAAAGTCGACGCTGTAGTCTTCAGCAAGCGCGAAGCTGGCCGACAAAAGAGTACCAAGGAGCAACAGAATTGCCGTGATTGGCGTTCGAGCCCAGATTCTCAAAGGTCATTTCCTCTATAGCAGGCCGCTGGCCTAGGCTTGTCGACGCACGATCACTCGCTCCACTATTTCAAACCAAAACACTGATATCTGATTTGCTTAGAACACCACATGAACAACATCAATCCTGGGAGAAGGCGGCGCAACGGCAGCAATTTTTTCTCACCTTCATCCGTTCTCGGAATACGCAATCTTGCCTTCGATCAACCACTTGCTCGATCGCGCCATGTCCTTCTAGATACGCGAATGCAAGCGGCGAGCCTGCCGAGTTCGGCCTGGCAGATCTCCATCAACTGTTCGCCGGAGAATACGATCTGCGCGAGCCACGGCCGCCAGCCTTATACCGGGCGGGCAAAAGCAACGCCTCAAAGATCTTCGTTGTCCGGATTTTCCGGATGAACAATGACACGCTCAATTCTATGGATCAGTTCAAGCGGGCTATCATCGCCATTCCCCAGCGGCTGCGTCGACTTGCCCCAGCCGCGATCGAGAATGGCGTTCGCCGCCGACACGCGCGCGGCGGCCGTCGAGTCCTTGCTTCGCATGATCCCGACGAGGACGTTGACCGCGGTTCGGGTGTGACTTCGCGCCAGCGAACGGATTTCGGTGAGGGATTTGGCCATGTGGGCATCTTCTTCATTCAAGTTTGGCCAGTACCGGCTCATCAGGTTTTGATTTTGCAGTGCACTATTGCCTTCACGTCAAGCATCGCGGCTATGCCGAAAGGTGCTAGTATCGGAAGTCGTTCGATGAACTCTTCGTGCGAGCAGAAGGCTTTCGTCGGCCTTGATCCAGATCGACGTTTTCTGCTTTAAGACGACCAACGATACGAGCCGACCAATCGATCGGCCTTGGGGGGAATGCGATGAACGTACCAGTCCGGGCAAGCACGCGATCGCGGCCTTCCGATCCACCACGCGGCCTCGCGCTGTTGCGTGATCCCCTGCTCAACAAGGGCACGGCATTCACAGAGGAGGAACGCGACGCGCTGGGGTTGCGGGGCTTCCTGCCCGCGCACGTATTTTCGATGAAAGCCCAGGCCGAGCGAGTGCTGGCCAATTTACGTGAATTGCCGAGCGACCTCGCCAAATATGTGGCGCTCAACGAGCTGCACGATCGTAACGAGGCTCTATTCTTCCGCGTCGTGTGCGACAATATCGATGAAATCCAGCCTCTGATCTACACGCCGACGGTCGGCCTCGCCTGCCAGCGGTTCGGCTACATCTTCCAGCGGCCTCGCGGCCTGTTCATTGCCGCCTGCGACCGCGGCCGTATCGCCGAACTGCTTGGCAATTGGCCCTATCCGACAAGGCTGATCGTCGTCACCGACGGTGAGCGTATCCTGGGCCTCGGCGACCTCGGCGCCAATGGAATGGGTATCCCGGTCGGCAAACTGTCGCTTTATTCTGCCTGCGCCGGCATTCATCCGGAGTTCTGCCTGCCGGTGGTGCTGGATGTCGGCACCAACAACGAGGCCTTGCTGAACGACCCCTACTATATCGGTATGCGTCAAAAGCGCCTGACCGGTGCTGCCTATGACGAGTTCGTCGACGAATTCATCACCGCGGCGCGCGAAACCTTCCCCGGCGTCATGATCCAGTTCGAGGATTTCGCCAATCATTCGGCTTTCCGCCTTTTGCACAAATATCGCGACGAGATTCCCGTCTTCAACGACGATATTCAGGGAACGGCAGCTGTGGCGCTTGCCGGTCTGTTCTCGGCCTTGCGGGTGACCGGCGCCAAGCTCGTCGACCAGACCGTGCTGTTCCTCGGCGCGGGAGAGGCCGCAACGGGGATTGCAGACCTCATTGTTTCAGCCATGGTGGCGGAAGGAGCAACTGAACAGGAAGCACTTCGACGCAACTGGCTCGTGGACTCGCGCGGCCTGGTCGTCAAGGATCGAGCCGGCCTCACCGAGCATAAGCTTCGCTATGCGCATGACCAGGCGCCAATCAGCGATTTCGTCACGGCTATCGACACACTGAAGCCCACGGCGATCATTGGCGTAGCGGCTGTCGGCGGCGCCTTCACGCCCGAGGTACTGCACGCGATGGCTAAGATCAACGATCGGCCGATTGTGTTTGCGCTCTCCAATCCGACCTCAAAGGCAGAATGCTCCGCCGAGGAAGCCTATCGCCACACGGGCGGCCGCGCGCTGTTCGCATGCGGCAGCCCCTTCGATCCCGTCAAATTCGAGGGCACGACTTTCGTGCCGCGGCAGGGCAACAATTCCTACATCTTCCCCGGCGTCGGCCTCGGTGCGACAGCGTGCGGCGCGCGGCTGGTGACCGACGAGATGTTCATGGTTGCCGCACATGCACTGGCGAATCTCGTGACCGACGCCGATCTCGCGCAGGGCAGCCTTTATCCGGCGCTGCCGCGTATCCGCGAAGTCTCCGCCCAAATCGCCGAGTCGGTTGCCATGGTCGCTTACAATCGCGGCCTTGCGACCGGCCGCGCGCCAAATGATCTCGCGACGTTCATTCAATCGCAAATGTACGATCCTCAATATTGAGAAGACCAGGCCTGCGATCGCGGGCCCTACTCGTCCGGACAGATATATTCACTAGGCGAGGCGTCGGCATGATCCATCGGGAGGTCGTCGGTCGGCACGGCTGACCGGAATGCAATGGTTGGAAAATCCGATTGCTCGTCGTCGCGCTTGGGACGGGGGATAAATCGGATGATGTCGGCGCTCACAGGCATTCCTCCAAAACTGCGATAGCAATCAGTCCGACAAGCGCAAGCGATATCAGGTACGCGGTCATCGGCTCTTCACCTAAAAATAAAATGTGCGGCATGACCGCTGCGAGCAGTCATTTCGGGCGCGAACCGTATCCCTGTCCAAGGGGCCGCGTGCGGTCGTGGACTTGTTCAGCCACGCCGCGGGCCGGCGCGTTCGCGCGCGCCGGCTAATTGAAGTATTTGCAGGATAAGGGCTCGGACGGCGGCACGCTTCCGACGCCCAGGCGAGGGCGAGGGAGATGCGGCGTCGTGACGTGCGGCCGCCGTCCGATTCGAGAATCCCAAAGAGGGAAATTCCAAATGAAAAAGCCCGCGGCGGATTTCTCCGTGCGGGCTTGATGATTTTCGCGATGATGTCGTTATGTCAGTGATTTGCCCGACGTGTCAAACTCTTTTCGAGGCCGTAAACAAAATGCAGAAAATGCAATGAAACAGTTTGGACAAATTAAAACTGTCCTTGCCGATAGAATGCCACAAAACAAAAAACCCGCTGCCGATTTTCCGGCGCGGGCTGTACGATATTCGCGATGATGTCGATGTGCCCCTGATTTGCCCGACGCGTCAAGCGCAAAAACAATTTGGTTTAGCGCACAGACAATCGAACGGGCTCATCGGGCGTTGGGCGGCACAGTAATGCCCATCGGATCGCAAGGAGGCCTCGATGTTTTTCGCTGCTGCCGCGCTGGCGATCTTGTCAGGCTTGTTCTATGCGGCAGGCCATCACGAGATCGGTTCGTTCGGCGTCACGATGTGCCAGTATGGCAGCCCGTTTTGTGAGAACCCGCTCATCGTTCTGACAGGAGCGGGTCTCGCTGCCCTTTGGGGCGGGTTCGTCAGCGTGCGCTGAAACCCTGGGCGCAATCTCGTAGTCGATAAGCCTTGTGATCGATCTTTCGCAATGATGCCGCTATGCCCGTGATTTGCCCGACGTGTCAAACGCCATGCTTCATCATTCGCGTTCTTGCTTGAATCGTCTTGTCAACGAACGGTGTCTGCCGAGGGCCCGCCCCTCCGCGTTGCACCGCCGACGGAACACCGGGACCATCAGAAAACCTAAGGCGTCGGGTTCGGCGGTTGGAGAGGCTTCGGTCCGGGCGGGACAGGTTCGAGTTCCAGCTTCGGTTCGGTCGCCCTCACTGTTGCGCCGGCCGCTCGGGCTGCTTCACCTGTAGTGGTGTATTTTGCCATCGCAGCGGTCTGCACCTGTGGCTTGCTCCATGGGCCATAGTCGACGATCAGCATGCTACCGACGCCGCCCACAGCGATCGCAATTGCAACCAACAGCGGCATGCCGCCGCGCCGCTTCATGTGACTACCGTTGGAATGGTCCTTTGCCATTTTTTGACCGCCTTGGTTGATTTCCTCTTATGGAATCAAATCCCGGCGACAGTGAATGTTCCCTCTTAAGGCCATGGCGTGAAGTTAAAACAGGGGAACAAATCTTCTGTTCAAGCATTTCCGGAGACAGCTTCCAGCGAGAATATCGCAGCGAGTACCGAAAGTGAGCATCGAACCATCAGCACCGTTACAGCCCGGCATGGCCGAACGCGCCATCGACACGGCGACTGACGTTTCGCGCACCATCACCGAAGTATCCGCGGCGCTTCAAACTGCCGTCGATCGTCTTAGTGCCGCGGTCGCGACGGCGCGGCAACCCGGGAAACCGCTGGCTACTCTCAGCGCGATCACGCGAGAGGCGCCGCTTGCCAGCCTGTTTGTCGCTTTCCTGTTCGGCGTCGCGGTCGCACGGCGGCGGTAGCGCCCTAGAACTTGCCTTTCGACGCATCTTTTGCGGCCGACATCACGCCCCCGGAGATCTGTCGCATATGCTCGCCGGCGTTGGTGAACTGGCTTCGCAAAAACTCCGACTGGATCCGCATCGCTTCCTGAAGATCGGTCGCATGAACCAGCTTTCGCGCGTGATCGAACGCAGCCTTCATGTTCTGCTCGGTGAACGACAGCGCCTGCCGGGAGATCTCCGTTCCTGCACCCGGCATTGATGTCATCGACTTGCCGGCGGCATCGAAAAACATGCCGAACGCTTTTTCTGCCTGATCAATGGTCTTTTCGGCCAAATCGCGCAGCTCGGCCGGAACTTCAAGTTTCGGTTCAATCATGATCGGTTCTCCAATGTCGCGTTGGGACGTTAGCATAGTTCCGGGCGGCGTATGCGCCGTATTGCCGGATGCCGCCCTGCGCCTGACGGGCGTTCCGACGGCAATCGGCTCAAACCGGAATCAAGGAATGATTTCCTGTCGTGCCCGTAACCATACGGGTGCTGCGCCCGATTCCAATCGTGTCAGCAGTGTGGCATAGTGATTCGGGGCTGATGCTCCATAGTTGGTGGCGTTGCGTCTCTCTTGGGGACATGGAGATACAATGCTGCTGCAAACATTCCGGCCGACGCCGACCTGCACGCGTTTTCAAACCAGTATAGAAATGCCCTGCATCAAGTGCGGCGCGCAAATGCGACTCGCCACGATCGAGCCGCGCGATCAGACTTATGACGTGCTGACCTACCGCTGCGCGCCCTGCGACTCCGGCGAGAGCTTTTTGAAGGCGCGCTAGACGGGGACCTACCGGTCCAGCACGGACTTCCCTGCCGGCGTCAGCACAGGCCCGTCGTCACGCAGTTCGATCAAACCGAGTTCGGTCAGAACGCGAAGGTCCTCATCGCTGACGGGTGACATCTTCAGTCGACGAGCCTGGATATCGCGCAACGTCCAACGCAGACCGATGGCTCTTTCGAGGTTGAATTCAGCTAAGGGATCGTCTGTCATTCGCTTCGATTATTGGGGCATTTAGATCAGATTTTGTCTTCGCCGCGGCAGCTTCTTGTACGCACATGGTTCCCGCCCGCTGCAGTCTCGCCCAAAACCATGCTCAACGGAGTTTCCGCGCCGCGGCGGAAACGTTTGAAGCCGCGATCCACGACGACTTCTTTCAGACGCGCTTTGCCGGCCTGTACGCCTAGCGTAAGGCCGGGCCTCCTGCGCGAGCGAGTGCGGCGTGCCGAACCGCAGGCGCCGTTCCTAATAGCGATAGGGTTCTATATCAAGCAATGGGAACGCACTGAACACGCTCGGCAGATTCGTCGGAGTAGCTGCGTGCAGATAGGATTTGTTGAGTTCGGAAAGACTTGTGACGCCGAGCAATCCGAGACACCGGATCACTTCGTCTTCCAGCAATTCAAGCATCCGCACGATGCCTGCCTCGCCCGCGGCGGCGAGCGCCCAGCATTGCAGACGGCCAATACCGACGAGATCGGCACCCGATGCGATCGCTTTCACAATATCGGTGCCCCGGCAGAACGAGCCATCGACCATGATCTTGGCGCGACCGGCGACGGCATCGACGATTTCAGGCAGCACGTGCATCGAGCCGCGGCCGTGATCGAGCTGACGTCCGCCGTGGTTCGACACATAAATCCAATCGACTCCATGATCGAGTGCGATGGCGATGTCTTCCGCCGTCGCGATACCCTTGATGACGAGCGGGATTTTATACTTGTCCTTGATCAGTTTTACGGTGCGCCATTCCAGCCCCTTCTGGAAGTCGCCGCCGGTGGCGCGGACGCGGCTTTCGCGGACATAGCGCTTGGCGATGTCGCGCTCGCGACGGCTGTAATGCGCGGTGTCCACTGTCAGACAAAACGCGGTATATCCATTTGCGATGCTGCGGCTGACGCGGTCCTCAACAAAAGCATCGTCGCCACGAACATAGAGCTGATAGATGCGCAACGCGTCGGGCGCGGCTTGGGCGGTTTTCTCGAGCCCCGGCTCGGAGACCGAGCTAAGCATATGGGCCGCGCCGAACCGGCCGGCCCCGCGCGCGACGGCGGCACCTGAGGCGGGATCGAAGATCTCGAGCGCGCCGACGGGTGCGATCATCACCGGCAAGCGGAGCTTACGGCCGAATACCTCGGTGGAGGCATCCACCTCGGCGACATTGCGCAAGACACGCGGCCGGAATGCGATCTCATCGAGCGCCATGCGGTTGCGGCGCATGGTGGTCTCGGTCTCCGCGGCGCCGACGATATAATCCCAGGCGTTCTGGTTCAGCCGGGCCCGGGCCTTGCGCACGAATTCGTGGAGATTCTGGAATTCTTCGCCGCTGGCGCCGAGCTCGACATTCCTCGCCGGCTGGATGGGGGTCCCGTCATTCATCGTGTTTCTCTCCCGTTTTGGCGGCACATTAGCCGCAGATAAACGGGAAAAGCTACCGCTTTGAACGGGTTATTCCGGTACCGAAACGGAGGTCTGCTATTCGCTTCCGACGTGCATCGGCGTGGAATGGAAAATTCCGGCGCCGGAAACCTGAGAAGCAATCAGGAACGCCGCCAGAACGGCCGGCACGCTGATGAATCTCAGAAACTGATCAATCGAAAGCATGGATGTCGTCCCCCAAGGTGCTTCAGAGGCGAACTCAATTCGCTCCCTGCGTCGCATACTTGTCGCCCGTGAAAAGCTGGTCGGTGTATGCCGCCCCGGAGATCGTGAGCAGCGCGAGAATCGAGATGACGGCCAGCGTTTTCATGACGTCAGCGTCGATTTCGATTGTGGCCAAAAACGGCAGAGCTCGGCGCATTTTCGGGACCAACGTGGGGGAACTTCGTGGCCGCCGGGCGGCCACTTCGACCGCTCAACCGCCCGAAAAGCGATTTCTGTACTCGGTCGGCGATACGCCGAGATGCCGCAGGAACGCTCGTCGCATGCGTTCGTCGTCGCCGAAACCGGCACGTTTGGCGACCTCCACAACCCCGCCGATTTGCCGGCTTTCAAGCAGCAGCCGCGCGGTTTCCACGCGTAACGCTTCGACACCGCTTGCCGGCGTCATTCCCGTGCGACTGGTATAGGTGCGGGCAAAGGTTCGGGGCGTCATCCCGGCCTTCTCGGCGAGCATTTCGACCCTGAGATCGCTTGCGATGTTTTCTATGATCCAGGCGTGCAGTGCACTGAAGCGCCCTTCGACGTCGGAGGCCTGCGCTGCCAGCACAGTTGAGAACTGGCTCTGGCCGCCAGGCCGCTTCAAAAACACCACCAACCTTCGCGCGACGTCGAGTGCGGTGGTATGGCCGAAATCCTCCTCGATCATTGCCAGCGCCAGGTCGATGCCGGCACTGACGCCGGCTGATGACCAGACCCGCCCGTCCTTGACAAAGATCGCATTCGGCTCGACGCGGATATTGGGAAAGCTGTCCTGCAATCTCGGGCAATAGCGCCAGTGGGTGACGGCGCGCTTTCCATCGAGCACCCCGGTCCAGGCCAGCGCGAAAGCCCCGAGGCACACCGAGGCCACCCGGCGTGCCTTCGGCAGCGTCTGCGAAATCCATTTCATCAGCTGCGTGTCTTTGCGCATTTCCCAGATGCCGGGGCCGCCCGGAATCACCAGCGTATCGACCTGATGCGGCCGCAGGCTGTCGATCGACGTGGTGTCGACCATCATTCCGACGTCGGTCGGCACCAACCCGCCCGAAGTCGAGAGATAGGAAAGCGAGTAGCCCGGACCCTGCAGTTCGATCGCCTGCAACTCCGCGAACACCTGGGCCGGACCGGAGATATCGAGCAGGGTCACGCCCGGAAAGGCAACGATCGCGATGCGCCGCGGAGGGGTCTGCTCGCGGGGGCCGGGACGCCGGAGTTTGGCAGATTTCGAGGGCATATTGTCCTTTAAGCCATTCGTGGCTCGCCTGTATAGATCACGGGGATAACTGGAGTGCGGCCATGTCGCGAAATCTCGGCCGACAATATCAGGCGATCAACTCGCCCTGGACTGATTACACGGTCTACAGTTTTCCGAATGCATCGCACATCGCCGCCTCCGACCGGCAGCCGCTGATGGACGCGATGAACGGCATCATCGCGGTGAACTGGAATGCGACGGAACCGCACTGGACGGCAGCCTCCCCCCCTTTCGACAGTAAATACAGCCTCATTCTGGTTTATGACGGTTCCGGGCTGATCGCGTTTTCAGTCTATCGGGTGTTGGAGATCTCCGGCGGACTTGCGATCTATCGCAGTGGCACCGAGGTGCTTCCCGACCATCAGGGCCGTGGCCTCTACGGGTTCTTTACCTCGGAAGTGCTGAAATGCTCACGCGCCGCCGAAAAGGGCGAGGGCTGCGTGCTCTACGGATGGCGGACTCGAAACCCTATCGTATGGGCGGCCAACGCCAAGATCTGCGAAAAAGTGACGCCGTCCCTGCTCGGCGACGCGCAGGATCCCGCGTTGCAGGCAGCCTGCGTCGAGATGTGTTCCTCGCTTTATCCCGGCAAGCCGCTCGAAGTGCCCGGCATGATCATGCGTGGCGCCTACGGCCACATTAAGCACCATCGGCAGGATTATCACGGCACAGCGTCGCTGGTCGACGCCGCGATGTCCCGCATGATCCCGGATTCTGCGGATGCCCTGTTCTCGGTCGGTTACGCGAGGCTGTGATGTCGATGTCGGGACAACAAGCCGTACTCGCACCCGTCTCGCGGTTTGCCGACCGTGCCTATCTGGCCTGGGCGGCGGTAGCCACCGCTTACGCCATCGCGTTCCTGCAACGTGTGTCGCCGCAATCGGTCAGCCTGAACTTCATGCACGACTTCAGCACCGACGCGGCCGGCGTCGCGATGCTCGCCTCCAGTTATTTCTGGGGCTACACCTTGATGCAGATTCCGGCAGGCCTTCTGGTCGACCGCTACGGCGTCAAGCGCGTGGTGCTGTTCAGCATGGCCGCCTCTTCGCTAGGGAGCGCGGCTTTTGCGCTGGCGCCGAACCTGCTCGATGTTTTTGCCGCGCGCCTCGTCGTCGCCTGCGGCGACGCACTGGTCTTCACGGCGCTGCTGAAACTGGTCGCACAAAGCTTCACCGACGAACGGTTCGGCGTGATGTCCGGCGTCTCGCAAGTGTCGGGCTATGTCGGCGGCGTCATCGCTACAACGCCGCTTGCGGCCGCGGTGACTGGTTTTGGCTGGCGCGCCTGCTTCCTGTTCATCGCCTGCGTTGGCCTGGCGAACCTCGCTTTCGCCAAGGCCGTGCTGAAGCCCGATCCGGTGTCGCACAGCAACAAGACGCTGAAGAGCGTCGTCGTGGCCGCCCGGCAGTCGCTCTCGCAGCTGGCCAATTGGGGCTGCGCCATGACCTTCGCTTCCCATTTCGCTGTGGTGACGACGCTGTCCGGGGTGTGGGGCATTCCGATGGTGGCGCATTTCTTCAATATCTCTCCGACGGCGGCCGGCGCCCCCCTACTCGCCTTCATGGTCGGTAACGCGGTTGGATCGATCTTTCTTGGTCACGCCGCTGACCGCGCGGCGGCAGCACTCGACACTGCACTGATCCAAATTTGCGTGCTGCGGATGATCCTGATCGCGATGCTGCTGCCACCGCTCGCGCATGCGTTCGGTATCGTCTACGTCACCGTGGTGTTTACGACGCTCGGACTTGTCGCCGGCGGGACCGTGCCGCTGGTGCTGAAATGCACCAAGAAGCTTTACACCGCCGAGCTCATCGGCGTCGGCGCTTCGGTTAACACGACGGCCGCAGGAATTTTCGCAGGCGCCTCGCAACCCATTATCGGGTTCGCCATGGTGGCTGCCAGCCAGTTTGCCGGAACCGGCGCTGTGGCGGGCGCCGCAGCGATCGGAGATGCCGGCTACAGCATGCTTATCGGAGTTCTGCTGCTCATGTCGCTGCCTGGTATTGCCGGGCCGATGTTGATGAGGAGCAAATTGATAGTTCGCTAAAGTCACGTCGAAATTAAGGGGGCGATATGGAGCGGTTGTTTTTGAGAAGAGGAGAAGTCGCCTCGAGGCATGCGGTGAGCAGCTGGCAAAGCGTGATGTTCTCCGAATTCGAAGCGCAGATGAGCAGTGACGCGAGGCCCTTTCCCTGTGTTTTCGGCGTCGCCGGGCATCGCCAGGACCAGTTGCGCTATCTGTTCCTCGACCCTTACGACGTCGAAGTCCTTGGCGGCCAGCTGGCGCAATATGTTTCCGAATCCCGTTCATACGGACCCAATACTTCGCTGATCGTGTTCACCCGGCCTCGCCCGGTGCAAACGCTTGACGCCTATTATCGCAAGATGTGGCTGACGCTCGACCAGTTGGCGCGGCTCGACAGGAGCCCGTGGCCGGCCGAGATCCCCGAACAGATCGATCATCCGATGTGGGAGTTTTCGTTCGCAGGAGAACCGATTTTCGTGGTGTGCACCACGCCTGCACATGTGATGCGGCAGAGCCGCCGCTCGAGCGCCTTCATGCTCACCTTCCAGCCGCGATGGGTGTTCGAGAAAATTCTCGGAACGGAGAAGGCGGCCAATGCCGCATTCGCGGAGGTGCGCAAGCGGCTCATTCCCTACGACAGCGCGAGCCCCTCGCCGCATCTCGGACGTTACGGCGCGGGCGACGGACGCGAGTACCAGCAATACTTCCTGCACGACGACAACAACGCCGGAGGGGGCTGCCCCTTCGCCAAACTCGCGCAGAGCAAGGCGTCGCCAATCGAAGACAAGGAGCAAGCGGCATGACACAGATTATCACAGGTCGCAAAACGGAATTCGTCATCGATCCCGCCATCCTGAACCTGCTCCCGGAGCAAGGCAGCATCGAATTGCAGCACGACGCGGCCGGCAAGGTCCATCGCTTTCACACCCACCCAGTGGATGAGATCCTCGTGATCATCAGCGGCAAGCTGAACTTCATGTGGGATGGCGGCGAACGCATCGTCGGCGCCGGCGACACCATCCTGCTGCCTGCCGGCACGTTGCACCAATCCGAAGCACTGGAGGGCGGAGCGGTCTATGCGATCGCGATACGTCCGCCCGCTAATCCAGTGACCAATTAGAACAGGGCGCCTGGAAAGCGAAGGTCAAGACAACGAGGGATCGCGCGGCGAACGATCAGTCGCCAAACGTTCGACCAGTTCGATGATTTCGAAACGCTGGTCGGGCGCCAGTTTAAGGAAGGCCTTCAACAGTCGCAGGCTTTCCACCGTTTCGCTCGATGGGGCTCCGAGTTTCTTCTGCAGCTCCGCAACATATGTGGGATTTTTCATCTCGCACCTTAGGTGAGGAACAGAATGGCATATCCAGGTAAACGTGAGGGCTTGGCCCAGAAAGTCGATACCGCAGCACAAGAGGCCGAACGACTCGGCCTGACAACAGCGACCTTGATACTTCGAATGGCTCGCCTGGAAATTGACCGGGCAGAGCCCGAAGAAGTTGAAACTATGCCAAGAAACAACCTGCGCAGCAAGCCGAACTGAACGGCCAAATCGGTCCGATTGGGTTCCGACGAGTGTTGCAGAGTGGATTCGATTGCCGGGAGTGGCCCGTAAGGATCAAGCCCGGCGGTTGTTTGCGATCAAAGTGCGAGGTTGTTTGGTCTACTTGAAAACGTGCTCGGACTTAACCACAAACCGTCCGGCGAGCGCGGGCTATCAGGCAGTATTGCCCGCCTTTCCGAAAGCCCCGGCCTCGGCCAAGGCCGCGATACGCCGATCATCATAGCCTAGCGTCTTGCGAAGCACCTCTTTCGTATGCTCGCCGAGTAGCGGCGCGGCTACGGGATCGATGGTAGGCGTCAGACTCATATGGAGCGGCGTTTCGATGTTGGGTACGGCGCCTGCGGTCGGGTGCGGAATCTGGCTGAGGCGATGGCGATCGCGTACCTCCGGTGCATTGAAGCCCTCCTCGACGGTGCGGAGATAGCCGACAGGAATGTTGGCCTTCTTCATCTTCGCCATCCAGTTTTCGAGACGGTCACCGGCAAAAATTCCGGCAATAATGGCGCGCAACTTTTCCTTGTTGGCGGTCCGGTTTTTCCGGTGAGCGAATTGTGGATCGGTGACGAGGTCGGGCCGTTCCAGCACATCCGTCACCAACCGGCGATACAACCGGTCGTTGGCGCAGGCCATGTAGAGCGGCCCATCCGACGCCTGGTAGACGCCGACCGTTGGCGAACCGTTTGGCGAGTTGCCGAAACGTCCCGGATTGTTGCCGCTGATCAGATAAGCCATGCCGTAAAACCCGGTCATCGACACCGCAGTGTCGATCAGCGCGACCTCGACCTGCTGACCGCGGCCGAGCCGGTCGCGCGCGATCAACGCTAGCAGGATCGCGTTACAGGCCGACATACCTGTCGCCATGTCGACGATCGGCGGACCGGTGCGCACCGGCTCACCATCCGGAAAGCCGTTGAGCGACATGAACCCGCTTTCAGCCTGCGTGATCGGATCGAAGCCCGGGCGCAGGGCAAACTCACCCTTGCGGCCATAGGCCGAGATCGAGCAATAGATCAGCCGTGGATTGGTTGGCGCGACCGATGCATAGTCGAGGCCGAATTTCTTCATCACGCCGCCGGAGAAATTCTCCACCACCACATCGGCTTTCGCGATGAGTGCACGCGCCACCTCCAGCGCCGCCGGGTTGGTGAAGTCGAGCGCAATGCCGCGCTTGTTACGGTTCAAGCTCAGAAAGGCCGCGCTCTCTCCGCCGATCTCCGCATGTTCATAGGCGCGTGTGTCGTCACCGCCGTCGGGATTCTCGATCTTGATCACCTCGGCGCCGAAATCGGCCAGCGTTTGTGTGCAGGCGGGCCCGGCAACGACACGAGTGAAGTCAACGACCAGTAGACCATCAAGGGCAGTCGGTTCGCCCTTTGCACGCGGCGTTCGCTCGGGCAATTGCGGTCTGACAGTCATATCGGGCATTTCCTGCTGCTATTTTGTCTGGCGAAATCGATGGCCGTCGCCACGAGCGGGCGACTTATAGGCCTTTTACCGGAACGCTGCTGATAACGCCAAACCCCGTTTTTGCAGGGCGGGACCTGCCTCTGACATAGCTGCCGGCGACAACAGCCGACGGCAGGGTCGAACGCTCGGATACGACCAGCCAACGGCACGCTCAGGCTCCGCGATGAAGAGGCCCCGGGGCACGTCAGAACTGCGACGGTACAATTTCTAAAAAAATTGCCGCCCGATCCTGCTCCAGGAATCGGGCGGCAAAGGTTGGAGGATACATCGCAGCGAAAACGTATTCGCTGCATCGTTGTTATCGGAAGCTCGCTCGCTTACTCGGCCATCACCTCGCCGGAACCGCCCAACTCTGCGGGAAAGTCTTTCAGTTTGGGCAAGCCGTCGCGCATCGGCATCACCGTGTCGATGTAATTGACGTGGACACCGGGCGTAAAGGCAAGCGTTGGGAGTGTCGCGGCGAAGACATCGACAAGTCCAAGCGTCGGGTGATTGGTCATCAAATGCCCGCCGCACTTCGCGCAGTATTTGCGCTGACTCATCGGCGTCTTCTCAAACGTCGCGACGTCCTGCGAGCCCGATGTGATTCGCACCGCCTCCGGCTTCCACAGGGTGAAGGCGTTCACGGGGCCGCCGGACCAGGAGCGACATGAACGGCAATGGCAATAGCCCATGCCTTCCGGCGAACCGGTCACCTGCACTTCGACAGCGCCGCAAAAACAACTTCCAGTATGCTTCATAGTTAATGTCTCCTTACAGACAGTCGAGGGTTGGTCAGATCAGTTTGCGCCAGGGGAACAGCATCGAAACCCGCTCCCGATAGCGACGATACTCGTCGCCAAACATGTCGATCAGATCGCGCTCTTCGAGCAGGATGCCGACGAAAATGTAAGCCGTGGTCACCGCTGCGAACAGTAGATGACCGGCGCTCATGGTTGGCGCCGCCCAGAACGCGATGATGAAACCGAGATAGATCGGATGCCGCACGAACTTATAGAGAAGCGGCGTCCGGAAAATGGGTGTGGGCATTCTCTTCCCGGCGAGATTGTTGACGACCTGCTGCAGTCCGAACAGCTCGAAATGATTGATCAGGAAGGTGCTGGTGAACACGATCACCCAGCCAAGGAACGACAATACCGCGATCGACAGGGCTATTTCGGGCTCTTCGATGTGCCAGACGATAGTGGGCAACGGACGCCACTGCCAAAACAGCAAAAGCAGCGCCAGGCTGGCGAGCAGTACATAAGTGCTGCGCTCAACCTGCTGTGGAACAAGTTGTATCCACAACCGTTTGAATCCCCTACGCGCCATTACGCTGTGCTGGACCGCAAACAATGACATCAGCGCAAGATTGATGGCCAGGGCCTCGAAAACTGGCGAATCCCCGCCTGTATCGATGGCTTTTGGCACGGCGAAGTCGGATACGAAGCCGATTGCGTACAGAATCGTGACGAGAAATGTGAGATAAGCAACAGCGCCGTACAAAAATGCGATAAATTTTAGCAATCGGTTTCCCGGCAGGGCCGGGCTAACGGCATGAGTTTCGGCCATAAAATTGACTCCGGCAGGGGCAATGAGATCGTAACTTTGATTTTTGCAGAATGCCGGAAATCTGAAGGCAAGACTTTGCCTGCCGCTTGATCTCTTCATGAGGCGGACTTGATTGTTTCTTGAGAAAAGATGCGATAACGCGCGTGAAATTTAGCTTCGATAGTCATATCCTTGATACGGATCGACGCGAGTTGCGCCGAGCGGGTGCACTTGTGGCGATGCAGCCGCAGGTGTTCGACCTGCTGGTCCATCTGTTGAAGCACCACGATCACGTCGTCAGCAGGGACGATCTCATTGCCTTGGTCTGGGGTGGCCGGATCGTGTCGGACTCAACCCTCGACAGCCGCATCAACGCCGCCCGAAATGCAGTCGGCGATAACGGCAAGGACCAGAGGCTGATCCGGACCATTCCGCGGAAGGGCATTCGCTTCATTGGCGCCGTCTGTCGGCAGCCGGACAGCGATCCGCCTGTAGCCCCGGCGCCGGAAGACACCGGACAGCCAAAGCTGCGATTGTCGCTGCCCGATCGGCCTGCGATTGCCGTGCTGCCATTCGACAACATGAGTGGCGATCAGGAGCAGGACTATTTTTCCGACGGGATCAGCGAAGACATCATCACCGGACTTTCGAAATTGCGCTGGTTCTTCGTAATCGCCCGCAACTCGTCGTTCACCTACAAAGGCAAGGCGGTGCATATAAGGCAGGTCGCCGCCGAACTCGGGGTGCGCTATGTCGTCGAGGGCAGCGTAAGAAAGAACGGCGATCGTGTGCGCATCACCGCGCAGCTCAACGACGCGGCGACCGGCAGCCATGTCTGGGCGGAACACTACGACCGCGACCTGCTCGACGTGTTCGGCGTGCAGGACGAAATCACCGACGCCATCGTCATGGCGATCGAGCCACAGATCTATGCCGCGGAAAATTTTCGCAGCCGGCGCAAGCCGCCCAACAATGTGGACGCGTGGGACCTGCTGATGCGGGCGCTGTCGCACCACTGGCGGATAACGCGGGAGGATAGCATCGCGGCCCGGGCATTGTTGGAAAAGGCAATCGCGATCGATCCGGATTACGGCCAGGCGCAGGCGTTGCTCGCTACCAACTATATGTTCGGGGTACATCTAGGCTGGGTGGATATTGCAACCACGGTGCCGCTCGCCGAACGGGCGGCGCTTGCGGCCGTCACCGTCGATAACGAAGACGCGTGGGCCCACACGGCGCTGGGCAGCGTCTATTTCTCGACGCGCCGCCTCGACGACTCCCTTGCAGAGTTTGAACTGGCGCTGGAACTCAACCCGAACTTCGCACCGGCGCAAGGGTACTACGCCCTGGCGCTGTGCTATAGCGGTCGCTGGCAGGATGCCTATGCAGCGACGCAACGCGCTATCCGCCAGAGCCCCCGAGACCCTACATTGGCAATCTACTATGGCGTTGGCGCTTACGCCCAGTTCATCGGTAGAAACTATCATGACGCGATTGCGCTTGCCCGCGAGGCAACGCGTCATCGCGGCGATCTCACCGGTGCCTACCGGGTAATGACGGTCGCCGCCGGCATGGCAGGTCAGATCGACGACGCCAAAGCAGCACTCCGGGAATTGCGCCGGACACAACCCGATATTTCGCTGGCCTGGATCGCGAACGCGTTACCCTGGAAGAACGACGCCGATCGCGAGCATTATCTTGAGGGTTTTCGTCGCGCAGGACTGGAGTAGGCACCGCGCGAACGGCCACGTCCGGTCTGGCATCACTGCTGCTTTTCCCAGAACGACAACAGCCCCTGCGAGGCGGAACCGCCGATCACGCAGGGAATGCCGATAGCCACCTGCCCGAGCGCTGCCGCCGAGACACAGCCCAGCGCGACCGCTCCGACGCCGACCTGTCCCCAGAAGTCAAGATTGCGCCGGCTGTCCGAACCCTTGGTCTTGAGTTCGTCGACGGCGGCAAGCGCGTCCTTTCGCAGTGCCGCGATTTGCACGGTGTCCGCGGCCTCGACCACTTCGGCGAGCGGCGTCTTGACCGGCGCCGGCTGTTTCGCCAGCTCGCCGCGGAGAAATTCGCGCAACGCAGCGTCGCGGATTGCGTAGCTCGCAAGCGTATAGCGCGCCATGCTGCCGACCGTCAGCTTATCGACGGTCTCGCGGCTCTTGCTCCACGGCAGCATTTGCATGATGCGCTGAATCGGAACATACGAGCCGGTGGCGAAATAGTAACCCCACAGCGTATCCAGCAGATCCTGATTGCTTGCGAAGGTCAGCGCTGTGTTCAGCTTCCGATCGTCCTTGGCGAAGGGATTGCGGGTGAATGCGCCACGCAGCTTGTCGAGCATGCCGGGCTTTATCTCTTCCAGCGGAATGTCGGTCAGGGTCGGCAGCTTGCCTGCGAGGTAACTGTCGATCATCACCCGGCGCGCCGGCATCCGCGGTGCGACCCGCCGCAACATGTTTCGCCACTCAGGTAGTCCCGAATAGGCAATGGCGCGGACGATCACCCATTCATCTTCCGGACGTACTGGAAACAGGCTGGCGATGAGCTGATCGGCCTTGGCCGGATTCGACGCGATCGCACCGGCAATAAAACCGAGATAGATGCCGGCATTTTCCGGCTCCTTGAAAGTCTGCGAATGAAACAATACGCGCACTGCTGCGGGGACGTGGACGTAATCCGGCTTCGCCCGGTAATTATAGATCCATTGCTGCACCACGCCGAGCGAAGCACGCGGATCGATATCCGGCGTCTTCTCCGCGTGTGCTGGCTGGATCAGCATGAGCGAGGCGGCAACGAGGGCTGCATAACGCATGTGATGCTCCTGACGAAATATTCGCGCACGCGATGGCCGCAGCGCGAACGTCTCGGGCTCTGTCGATGGCAGAAAATGAAGCGGCCATTGCGACAATTCTGAGAACGCCCCGGTTGCGCAAAACGTTCAAATTGTGGCACGCGGAAAGTTGTCCGCCTGCAACTAACCTTGTGTCAGACATTTTTTCGCCCCGCGCGGGCACTTCGATCGCAGCCGGTCAGATGGGAGACCCGGCGGGACGTGAAGATCAAACGCATCACGCAATGCAAACGATTGCCTTGTTTGCGGGTCGCCGGCTGCGGGCTTGCCACGGCGCTCGGGTTGCTTTTTGCGCCGCCAGTTTTGGCCGAGACCACACCGTCGTCGCGGGACGCCATCGTCATCGAGGGCAACCGCCGCGTCGATGCCGAGACCGTGCGATCCTATTTTCACGCCGCGCCCGACGGACAATTCGACGACGCTTCGCGCGATGCCGCCTTGAAGGCGCTGATCGCGACGGGCCTCTTCGACAAGGTTTCAATCGATCGCTCAGGCGAACGGCTCATCGTACATCTGACCGAAGCGCCCGTGCTCGACCGCATCGCATTCGAAGGCAACAAGAAGGTAAAGGACGCCGATCTTGCCGCGGCGATCGCCTCCAAACCGCGCGGCACGCTACAGCGCGCCGCGGTGCAGGCCGACGTCGGACGTATCATCGAAGCTTACCGGCATGTCGGGCGCGACGAAGTCAGCGTCGTGCCGCAGATTATCGACCGTGGCAACGGCCGCGTCGATCTCGTCTACGCAATTACGGAGGGCGCAAAGACCACCGTGCGGCAGATTAATTTCACTGGCAACCACGCTTTCGGCAAACGGCAGCTCGGCGCCGTAATCAAGACCTCCGCTACCAACATTTTGAGCTTTCTTACCGGCGGCGACGTCTACGACCCCGACCGCATCGAGCAGGATCGCGAGCTGCTCAGGCTGTATTATCGCAGCAAGGGCTATGCGGATGCCAGCGTGTCCTCAGCCAGGGCTGAGTACGACCCCGGCGCGAAGGGGTTTACACTTACCTTCACTATCGACGAAGGCCCGCGCTACCGCTTCGGCGATATCGGCGTCATCTGCAATGTGCCCGGACTCGATGCAGAGAAACTCCGTCCACTCCTCCTCGTCAGCGGCGGCGCCGTGTTCGACGGCAACGCACTGGACAAGAGCAGCGAGGCACTCGCGATCGAGATGTCGAAGCTCGGCTATCCCTTTGCTCGGGCCCTGCCCCATACACTCGGCAACGCCGATTCCGGTCGCATCGACGTGGCCTTTGTGATCGACCAGGGACCTCGAACTTATGTCGAGCGCATCGAAATCCACGGCAATACCCGTACCCGCGACTACGTGATCCGCCGCGAATTCGATATTGCCGAAGGCGATGCCTACAACAAGACCCTGATCGATCGGGCCGAGCGGCACCTGAAGAACTTGAATTATTTCAAGACGGTGAAAATATCGAACAAGCCTGGCTCGGCCCCAGATCGCGTCGTGCTCGACGTCGAGGTCGTCGACCAGTCGACCGGCGACTTCAACATCGCCGGCGGTTATTCGACCACCGATGGCGCGCTGGTCGAGGTCAAGGTAGGCGACCGCAACTTTTATGGTACCGGGAAAACTGTCCAGGCCGCTTTCACTTACGGCCAATACGCGCGCGGAATAGATCTCGTGGCGTCGGAGCCGTATTTTCTCGGCACCAAGGTCGCCGCGGGCATCGAACTTTTCGGCCGACAAAACGATGCCAACAGCTACCAGTCCTACAACAGCACGACCTATGGCTCGACGCTGCAATTGGGGACGCCGATCAACGAGCAGCTTGGCGTGCAATGGCGCTATTCGATCTATAACCAGAACATCACGCTGGTGCCGAACAGTTCAGGCCTCACGCCGTCATTGCCGATCCAACAGGCGGCGGCTAACGGGCCCGCCTGGGTCTCTGCCGTCGGCAGCACCGCGACCTACAGTACGCTGGACAATACAAAGAGCCCGACCAACGGGATCAGGTCGCAACTCAGCCAGGATCTGGCCGGTCTCGGCGGCGACGTGAAATTCCTGCGCACCACAGAGGATGTGCGTTACTACAAGTCGATCAACAGCGATTTGGTCGGCATGGTGCGTGCACAGGGCGGCTATGTCACCGGCTGGGGCGGCCAGCAGGTGCCGCTGATGAACAATTTCTTCGGTGGCCCGACCATGGTGCGGGGATTTGCGCCCAATGGATTTGGACCGCGAGATCTTACGCCGGGCACCACCATGGATAATGTCGGCGGCAGCATGTACTGGGCGACGACCGCCGAACTGCAAAGCTCGATCCCCGGCGTCCCCGACGAATACGGCCTCAAGGCAACTGCCTTTGTCGATGCCGGCAGCGTGTTTCGCTACTCCGGGTCGACGGCATCGCTGCAAGTCGCCAACACGAACGTCGTGCGCTCCTCGGTCGGCGCCGGCCTGACCTGGGCCTCGCCGTTCGGAGCGCTGACCGTCGACTACGCCGTGCCGCTGACCAAGGCCGCCTACGACGTGGTGCAGCCACTTCGGTTCAGCGCGGGAGGTTTTTGACCGGAATTGGGTGAGGCGTCGCAAACCCGTAGATCAGCGCCAGCCGATCGAGGCATTCGCGGAATCGCCGCGAGAAATAATCATGCCAGCGCTGGCTGCGTAATCCGCGCTGCTGCCCGACCTGCTCCGTTGTAAAACCCTGGATCAAGATCTCATGTACCAGCGCCGAACCGTCGGCGCCGAGCTCACGTTCGATGCGATTGAGTCGCAGCACTGCCTTGCGCTGCCCCTCGGTGATCGGCTCACGTGCCTGCCCGCCGTCGACATATTCCCTTGTCGGATCGACCGCGCGCGGGCCGCGCTCGGCCTTCTCCCAATCATCCTGAAAGGCGCGCCCGCCCTGATACTGCGCTTCGTCGATCTGGCGATGCGAATGCAGACGACCGAGCGGATCATTGCGGATCGAACGCAACGCCACGATCTTGTCGCCCGGTTCCAGCGCAAGGGGATCATCGACCTCGACGGTCGCGACCTCCGCATTTCGTGGCAGATCCCGGGATCGGCGGTCATGCGCCCTGGCGGGATTGTAGGGTTTGTTACGCTTGGTCTTGGGCACGCTGATGTCTCCTCGAAGAAAATAGCACTGGCAATCACAGCAACTGCAGGCAGCTCATGCCGCCTCGACAACCCTAAGCGAGACGGCGCTCGCCGTCCGTTCGGAAGGCACCTCCGGATTGCGGCTCAAATGAAAATGCGGCGTGCAATAGCTGGAGCCTGGTCGCTTTGGATGACCGCAAAAGGTGATCGCCTCGCCCTCTTCGTCGCCGCCATAGGGATAGCGGCAATCGTCATATTCGAGTTCGATCAACGATAGATGGCGCGGCTCGATCTCGACGCAGCGCAGCTTGACCGGCTTAACCGCCTCGAACACCGGCTGCGGCCAATGAAACTCGGGCGCCCCGGTTTTGGCGGCGCGAATCTCGACCAATCTGTCCAGCCGCGGTGGCTGGGCGGGTAGCAACGCCTTCGGCCGGTCAGGCCCGGCAAGACCCATCCGCCTGGCGCGGCCGATCGCGGCGTTGCGCGAATAAGCGGTCTTGAATTTTGAATTGATCGCTTTCACGACCTCCGAAAAGGTCAGGCCTCGGCCAAGATGCTCCCTTAGCGCGGCCGAATGCTCGGCCGCCCAGTTCGTCGGTTCCATTATCTGTCCCTGTTCTTGTTAACGTCGCCCGACGCCGCCCGCCAATTTCCGATATTCCGAAATCAAAGTCAAGCTTGATTTCGGATAATCGGAATTGCTATAGTTTCTGAAATTCGGGAAAGGACGGACCATGCTGGACATCAGGTTGATCGAGCGGGGACTGCAGAAGCCGGGCAAGACCAAGGGCGGCCTTGCGACCGCGATGGGCGTTCGCCCCGGAGCGGTCTCGGAGATCCTGTCCGGGATACGCCTGATCAAGGCGTCCGAAATTGCGCCGATCATGGAATATCTCGAGCTGAACTCGGTACCGATCATGGGCCGCGTCGGCGCCGGCGCATCGATCGAACCGGAACATGAGCAGGTACCGCCGGAAGGTCTCGGCGAAGTCGAACTGCCGTTCCCGATCGCCGAGGAAACCATCGGCTTCGAGGTATCGGGCGATTCCATGCTGCCGAAGTACGAAAACGGCGATATTATCGTAGTCTATCGCGAGCAGCGCCATCCGTTGTCGAGCTTCTATGGTGAAGAAGCCGCGGTGCGCTTGAAGACCGGCGAGCGCTATCTGAAGACGATCGAGCGGGGAAAATCCCCGACGCTGGTAAACCTGACAAGCTTCAACGCCAAACCGATTAACGGGGTAAAGCTCGAATGGATCGGCGAGATCTGCGTCACCCTGCCCAGAGGCCAGATCGAACGCTTGCGGGGCAAGGCGGCGGCGCGAACGCGCAAGGCGGCCAGGGCACAAGGAGGACGCACGCCGGAGAAATAACGCGCGCTACCGCAATTGCGGCGACGTGATTCTGTCCCCCGTTGGCCTCTATTGGAATCCAGACGCAATTTTTCTGATTATCCGAATTTGCACTGGACTATTTTCTGATTTTCAGAAACAATGCCGGAATCCGATTCCAGTCCCCCAAGGATACAGGTTAGATCTCCAGCATGCAGTATTTCGTCGTAATGATCGATTACGGCCGCCGCGGCCGCGAAGCCATTGTCGATCCTGAAATCACCCGCCGTGAGGTCATCTCGCGGATCGCCTCGGGTGAGTACAAGAACGTCAGCTTCATCCATGAAATCGCGGATTCCTCGGTCGAGGATATCACTGCCGATATTTTGAGCGAGGCCACCCTTCCAGACATCGGCCCGAGCGGCGCCGATCTGCAGGCCACGCAATTCGATCATGTCCACGATCTGCGCAAGCACGAAACGGTGTGAGTTCGGTCCTATTCCCGCTCTCAAAAAAATGTGATGCAGGGCTCTAATTCCGCGGCGCCTGCTTAGTTATTCTTCACGCAAAGTCTATTCGGGCCGAGCGGACAGCTACGCTAAATTAGCGATTCGATTCCTCCGGCCTGCAAAGTTCGTAACACTCAATGTATCCGTCAATGAAGGCCGAGATCGCTGCGCGCGACGGCGATCTCCGGCTCCGTCTACTGCTTGGTATCGCGGCCTGGTTTTTGTTTGTGGATCACGTGCCGCACAACGCGGTTAGTTCGTTAACCCTGCGGAATTTCGGATTCAGCGGCGCCACCGATCTTTTCGTATTTGTCGGCGGCTACACTGCCGCGATTCTCTATGGAAAAATGATGTTGGAGCGCGGGTTCGTCGTCGCAGCAACCCGTCTATTCAGACGCGTATGGCAGCTTTACGCCGCCTATGTCGCGCTGTTCGTGATCTATATCGACCTGATCGGATATGTAGCGAGGAAATCCGCCGCGCCCGCTATCATCAGCGAGTTCAATGTCACCGGAATCGTAGATCATACGATCCGGACACTGATCTACGGCCTGTTGCTTCAGGCCAAGCCGCTCAACCTCGATGTCTTGCAGTTGTACATCGTTTTGATGGCGTTTTTCCCGATCGTTCTGGCCGGAATGCTGCGGCGTCCGAACGTGACCTTGGCTGGATCCGCCGCATTGTATCTTGCCGCCCGCGTCTATGACTGGAACCTGACTTCGTTTCCGGACGGACGCTGGTACTTCAATCCATTCTGCTGGCAATTTCTGTTTGTGCTCGGCGCCTGGTTTGCCTTGAGCGGTGCGAGACAGATGCGCGCTATTCGCTCACTGCAGGATATATCGGCGCTTCGCATCGCAGCGCTGCTCTACCTGCTGTTCGCACTGGTTGTGACGGCGGCCGGAAAATTTCCGCTGTTGGCCGAGTTCGTTCCGGAGCCCGTGCTCCATACGTTTCTTCCGAACGACAAGGAAAATATCGCCCCTTACAGGGTGATTCATTTTCTGGCTCTGGCCTTCCTCTTCACGCTCGTGGTGCCGAGAGACTGGCGCGGGTTCGAATGGGGGATCCTGCAGCCTGTCATCAAGTGCGGGGAAGAATGGCTACCGGTCTTTTGCGCCGGCGTATTCCTTTCCTTTGCCGCCCACTTCGTCCTGATAACGGGCCCGGACTCGCTTGCGATGCACGTTCTCGTCAGTATCTCCGGGATATCGATCATGACCGCAGTCGCCTATTATGCGTCGTGGTCCAAGCGGCAGGACTACAAGCCTGCGCTCAGCACGCGACCCTGACCGGCGCTGCGACGGGTTCGGGCAGTCTGGCTCTGCCAGGCCCGAACCCGGCGACGGCGCTGCCCGAAGATCCGCATTTTCACATATATGGAATTTTTTTGGCTCTCTTGGCGGGGCCGCGCCTTCAGCCCTAACCTGCCCCTTGAAAGGTCCTCCCTCAGTGAGGATCGACAATCGTCAGGGAAAACGATTCCATGAAGGTTTTTGTCTTCGACCTGCTCGCATACGGCGAACAACTCGACCATCTCAAGGTCGGCAGCGAGCTTCCCTACCCGCTCTCCAACCGCTATTTTAAGGCTGACGTCGCAGTACGAACCTACGCCGAACATCTCGAGGCGTGGGAGGAGATGGACAAGCTCGGATATGACGGCGTCGGCTTCAATGAGCATCACTGTTCGCCCTATGGGCTGATGAATTCGCCGAACCTGATGGCGGCTGCCGCAGCGCAGCGAACTAAAAAGCTGAAACTCCTGATCTACGGCAACCTGTTGCCGCTGCATGAGCCGCTGCGCCTGGCCGAAGAGCTGGCAATGCTGGATTGCCTGTCGAACGGTCGGCTGATCTCGGGCTTCGCGCGCGGTATTCCGCGCGAGTACCAGGTCCACAACGTGCCGCTCAAGGATTCTCGCGCGCGTTATGAAGAAGCGTACGAAATCGTTACCCGCGCCTGGAGCGAAGAGATCTTCTCATACGAGGGTCGGTTCTGGTCCTACAAGGATGTCGCGATCTGGCCGCGCCCGGTGCAGAAGCCCGGACCGGAAATCTGGATCCCGATCGTCGGCAGCAAGGAATTGATCGAATTCGCCGGCAAGAAGAATGCGGTCATCACGCCGGGACTGGCGCGCGGCGGTTTGCAGGAAGACATCATTCGCTACTTTGCCAAGTGTCTCGCCGCTAACGGCCACAAGATCACGCCCAACCACCTCTCCATCGCGATGTCGGCCTATGTTGCCGACAGCAAGGCGGAGGCCGTGCGCGAATTCGCGCCTTACCATCTTTACTTCAACCGTACGCTATTCAGTCACGGCAACTTCACGGAAACCGCCAAGCAGCGCGATGCAGGCTACGTCTCGCAGTCGTCCAACGATTATGTGCGCCCGGAAAACATGAAGGCGGCGGCAGGCCTGCGTGAGGATTACCGCAACATGACCATGGCGGATTTCGAGCGTCAGGCGGAAAACATGCCGCTCGGTACGGCCAAGGAAGTCACAGAGCGGATTATCGGCGCCGCCGAAGCAGCCGGTGCCAATCAGGTTCAGATTAGTCTCAACCGCGGCGCGCTGCCGCACGAAATGTTTCTGGAGCAGATCCGCCGCTTCGCACGCGAAGTGTTGCCGGCGCTGCAGGCTCATGAGGTGCGACGCGTTCCGCTCGGTGAGGATATCGCAGCCTAGGCCGGGGCATCACACGTTTAAGAGGAAGTTTCGCAACATTAAGAAGAGTGCCACCTCAAGGCACCGCATCAAATCCTAGGGGAGGCACAGATGAGTGGGGAAGTAAGGTCGCCCGTCGAAGACGCGCTGGAAAACCAACCTTTCGGCGCATTGCAGTTGCGCGTTGTATTGTTGTGCGCGCTGGTGCAGGCATTCGACGGCTTCGATCTCGGCACCATTGGCATGGCGGCCCCATCGCTGTCGAAGGCGTGGGGCGTCCCGCCGCCGGCATTCACCACGGCATTCGTGATGTCGAGCGTCGGCATTCTCTTTGGCGCGCTGCTTTCCGGGCCCCTTGGCGATCGCTTCGGCCGTAAACCGCTGCTGATCATCAGCGTCGGCTTCATCGGCCTTTTCTCGGTGCTGAGCGCGTTCACCTGGTCCATCCCCTCCATCACGGCGATGCGTTTCCTAACCGGCCTCGGCATCGGTGGTGCGATGCCGGTGACTGTCGCGCTCACCTCCGACTACAGCCCGCTCAAGCGGCGCGGCACGCTGATCATGCTGATGTTCTGCGGCAACACACTTGGCGGCTTCCTGGGCGGGCAGCTTGTGGCCCAGATACTCCCGATCTACGGCTGGCAAAGTATCTTCCTGGCGGGCGGTATTCCGCCTCTGCTCCTGATCCCGATTCTCATGTTCTACTTGCCCGAGTCGCCTCGTTTCCTGATCGCGCATCGCACCGATGCACCGTCGACGCAGGAAATTCTGCGCAAGCTCAATGTCAGCACGCAGGTTGCTGCATCGAAGCTGGTCGACGTTGCCAAGGGCAATCCGATTGGACAGTTGTTTACCGGAGGGCTCGCGATATCGACGATTTTGCTCTGGGTCGCGTTCTTCGCCAATCTCCTGAACATGTATCTGTTCAGTTACTGGATGCCGACGGTGCTGACATTGTCCGGGTTCAAGCCCGAGACTGCGGTGTTCTACGCAAGCATGTTCCAGCTCGGCGGAATTCTCTCCACCATACTGCTCGGACCGATGATCGATCGCTTCGGCGCGCCACGCGTGTTGGCCTGCAGCTTTGCCTCGGGCATAGTTTTCATCCTTGCGGTCGGTCTCGCCAATTTGCCGGCTCCATTCATCATGCTCCCCATTCTCGGCGCTGGTGCGGCAATGATTGGAAGCCAGCTTGGTGCCAACGCCATGGCAGCAGGATTGTATCCCGCTCGCATCCGTTCGACCGGCGTCGGCTGGGCGCTTGGGGTCGGCCGGCTCGGTGGCATCGCCGGTCCGGCGCTGGGTGGCGCGTTACTGGCGTTCGGTTTGCCCCCGACGCAGATCTTTCTCTGCGCCTGCGGTCCGGCACTCATCGCCGCTTGCGCCACTATTCTGTTGACGGTTAAGGCAGCGCGGAATCGGGATGTTGTAGTCCCCGTTACGCAGACGCGGGCAGCCTGAAGACGATGCCGGTTGATCGATGAGGGATTTTTCCGGCAAGACCGCATTCGTGACCGGTGCTGCCAACGGCATCGGGCTTGGCATCTGTCGGGCGCTGGCACGCGACGGCGTTAACATCGTGCTGGCCGATATCGAGCAGGCGCAGTTGGAGCGCGCCCGCCGTGAGCTCTCCGCTTTCAACGTCCGCACCCGCGCGATCGAGGTCGACGTTTCCGACGCTGCGGCCTTCGAACGCGCTGCCGATCAGGCGGAAGCCGAATTCGGTAATATCCATTTCCTGTTCAACAATGCCGGCGTCACGCTGGGCCCGGCCCCGTTATGGGAAGTGACGCCGGCGCAATGGGAATGGATCTTCGGCGTCAACATCCATGGCGTCATTAATGGAATCCGCACACTGGTGCCGCGGATGCGCAGGCATGGCGAGGCGGGCCATGTGACAAATACCGCTTCGATCGGCGGGCTACAGGTTAACCCGACCCTGCGCAACGGCTCGTACGCGATGACCAAATATGCCATCGTTGCGGCTTCTGAGGCGCTCGCACTCGATCTCGAAGGAACCAATCTCGGCGTCTCCGTGCTCTGCCCTGCCCTCGTCGCCACCACCTTGCATGCATCGTCGCAACGGCGGCCGGCACGGCTAGGCGGTCCTTTTGAACGTCCGGGTTCGGGGGCCGCGAAGGCCTGGCAATCCGCGGGCCTGTCTCCCGACGACGTCGGCAAGCGCGTGCTCGACGCCGTCGCTCGCTCGGAATTTTTCATTTTCACCCATGAGGAACCACGCTCGTGGATCGAGGAGCGGCATGCGCGCCTGATGACAGGCTTCGATTCCATCGAACGCTACAACGCAGGCCAAGGAACCAAATAGCGCTAGCCCGTCGCGCTGGCGAACTCCGACAGCCGCTGATTTTCGGCGCGGATCGCGGCGAGAATTTTCGTCAGGTTCCTTTCGATCCGTTCCTGTGGACCGGCAACGCCAATCGCCAGCTTCCGATGATTGGGCGGCGTCGGCACCATCATGCCGACCACGCCAACACCACGCGTCACCATACCGCGCGATAGGCAATAGCCGTCGCGGCGCACTTGCTGGATACCCGCATTCAGCCGATTGAGCGACGAAACGCCGCGCTCGATCTTCTTCATCCGCACCGTCCGGCGGTAGATCCGAGCGATCTCCGCATCCGCCAGACCACTCAGCAGCGGCCAGCCAACGCCGGAATGCACCAACAGAACCCGAGTGCCGACGACCGTGTAATATTGCAGCGGCTGCTTAGCGCGAAGGATGTCAACGATCTCGACATAGATGTCCGTAACCGTGCCCAGCAAAATCGTCTCGCCGACCTTGCGGCCAATCCGGCGGAACGCTTCCTGGATCGGTCCACCTTCGTAATTCGCCGCCGTTACCCAACTGCCGAGTTGTGACAGCCGCAGCGTCGGCAGATAGGCGCGCGACGTGCTCTCGAACGAAAGGTAATTCATCTGCGCCATGGTCTTCAACAAAGCAGCAGCGCTTGAGGTCGGCATGCCCAGGGAATCGACGATATCCTTCAGGCGTAACGGGCATTGCCGCTCGCGAAAGAGCTCCAGGATGTCGAAAACCCTGCGTGCTGATTTCGTCAGTTCGTTTGACATGCTCCAGCCGCTACGGCACGCGTTCGATATGGGCGCGGATCGAGTGATTGGCCTGATCGATCCAGCCGAACTTTTGTACCGCGGCGATCATGTTCGAAAGGCCATCCTCCCACCATACCTCGGATTTGAGCGAAGGCCATTCGCGCAACGCCTTCTCGGATATCCAGGCATGTTCGCCGTCGCTGCTCACGGCAATGCCGCGGAGCAATTGATCCTGCAGGACGGCATCCATCGAGCCTTCGATGCGGATCGAGAATGCCCTGAAATTCCTGGGATCGTCGATCTCAATCGACCGGCCCGACGCGATAATGCGGATGATCATGCCTCGATATCCTATAGCGTTCTCGAGCGAAGTGAACACCGGTTCGCGTAAAGAAAACGCGTCAAAACAAAAGTCTAGATCGCCTGCACCACACGTTCCCGCGCCGTTGGCAGCATTTCGCGCGCGAAGATACCCGCGGAATGAAGCACTTCCGCCTGCGTGAGATTGCCGAAGGAAAACTGGCTGATGAAATAGTTTGCGCCCGCTTCATCCGTCATCTTTTTCACCTGCTCGCGGATCGTACCGGGTGATCCCGCGATTGCCGCGCCATTTTGCACAACTGAATCGAAATCTTCAGGCAGTCGGGCAAAGCGCGGCTGCGTACCGTGCTTTTTCCAAAGCTTCATGAAGCTTGTGTGGAATGACGGCCAGGCACGGCGCCCGAGTTCCATCGCTTCCCGATCGGTATCTGCCGCGATGACGAAGCGGTTGATCCCGAGCAAGGGTAATTGATCCGGCGAATTGCCCGCCGCCGCCCATTCAGCCCGGTAGCGATCCGTGATCTCGCGCACGCGTTGCAGCGGCCCACCGCAGACGACATTGATCCTGTTTTGCGCCGGCCACACCGCCCCCTCCGGCACCGGGACCGCGTACCATAATGGCGGGTGCGGAAGCTGCGCCGGTTTCATTTCGATCGGGACGGCTTCGAACCGATAATGCTTGCCGCTAAAATTCACTTCGGTCCGTGTCAACGCCTGCATCATGACCGTGTAGGCCTCGACATACATCGCCTGGGCCTGGTCCGGATCGACGCCAAAATAGTGCAGCTCGTGCGGCGACGCACCGCGACCGATCCCGACCTCAATCCGCCCCTGGCTCAGATGATCCAGCATACAGATTTCCTCGGCGAGCCGCAGCGGATGGTGCGCCGGCAGTACATAGACCAGCGCACCGAGACGCAGGCGCGTGGTCCGCTGCGCAACCGCGGCGAGGAATACGCTTGGCGACGGCGTCATATTGAGCGACGTCGAATGATGCTCGCTCATGTGGTAGGTGCGGAATCCGGCGTGATCGTAAAACTCAATCAGTTGCAGCCGGTTTTCATACTGTTCGCCGAGCGGATACGGGCCGTGATCGTTTTGGTCGAAGATTCCGAACTGCATGACGTCACCTATCCCAGAACATTCCCGGTGTCGGCGGGGCAAGTTCTTGCCCCGTCGACGCCAACCTGAGCTACTGCAGCGCTTCGAGCTTCGCCGTTTTGCCGTCGACAACCTTGAAGACGACGTAACGCGGCTGCAACTGGCCGTTCGGCAGGAATTGGGCATCGCCGAACAGCGTGCCCTTAATGGTCTTGCCGCGGATGGCTTCCGCAACCGTCTTGCGATCGAGCGACTTTGTCGCCTCGACCGCGCGCGCCCAGACCTGAAGTGCGGCCGCGCCAAGCGCCGCACTTTTGTCGGGCTCGACGCCGTAGGCCTTCTTGAAGGCAGCGACGAAGGAGTTGCTTTCCGGGATAGCGTTGAACGGCGGTAAATTCCAGAAATAGATATCCGCGGACACGATGCCGTTATTGGCATCACCCGCCACCTTGAACACGGTCGGCAGCATGATGCCGACCGCCCCGACAAAGGCCGACTTCAGATCGGCCTGGCGATATTGTTCGACCATCGCCGGCAGGCCGGAGGAATTCGACGAGTTGGTAACGATGATGGCATCCGGGTTGGCCGCCTTCAAATTGGTGAGCTGAACCCGAAAGTCCGTGTCCTTGAAGGCGAACTTTTCAGTCATCATGACTTCGCCGGAAAAATTCAGCTTCTTGAACTCGGCCTCCACCGCGGTCTGAAAACCGTTGCCGTAGACGTCGTTCTGGGTCAGGAACGCGACCTTCTTTGCCTTCAGCGTCTCGACGACGTATTTCGCGATCACGCCGGCGTCAAAGCCATTAGAGCTGTTGATACGGATAGCGAGCGGGTTGGTCTCGCCGCTCAGGATCAGGTCGGATTTCGACACCGCGGTGATGTCCAGGATGCCGGCGCGCGCGAGAATCGGCTGCATTGCGAGCGTCACCGGCGAATTCCAACCCTCGATGACGACATCGACCTTTTCCGCGATCATCTCATTGGCACGGCTGACGCCGACGGCAGGCGTACTCTCGTCGTCCTTTGAGACCAGCGTGATCTTGCGTCCCAGCAAGCCGCCCTTATCGTTGATCTCCTGAACTGCAAGCTTGACGGCGTTGGTAACAGATTGGCCGTCGGGCCCCGCGCCGCCGCTCAGCGGGAAGATGGTCCCGACCTTGATATCCTGCGCCATGACCGGCGCGCTCATGGTCAGCAGCAAAACTATGGCCAGCTTGATCGACTTAATCATGTTGCGTTCTCCCTCTCAATTATTGTGCACGAAATTCCTGCGTCTGACACTCACGCTTTTGTCCTGCTCAAACGACGAAACAGTCCGATCAATCCCGTCGGCCAGAAGATCAAAACCAGCGCAAGTACAGAGCCCAGAATGATCTTGTTCCAGTCCCCACCGAGCGACAGCAAGTTCTGCTGTGCGATCAGGATTGCGGTACCGATCAATGGCCCGATCAGAATGCGCCGGCCGACCAGCACCACGGCCGTCAGCATCATCACGAGAAAATAGGTCTCGAACATATCCGGACCGACATAGGCGCGTTGATAGGCATAGAGCCATCCGGCAAGCCCGGTGATCGGAGCCGATATCACGAATACCGCCAGCCTCACCTTGCGCGGATCGATGCCAAGGCTTGCGGCAAGCGGCGGATTCATCTGAACCATCAGCGCCGTGGTACCGAGCCGGGACCGGCGGAAACGCGCGATGAAGCCCAGCGTAAGCAACAACAGCGCGAACGCGATCGGCCAAAGGTCTTCCTGCGTGGCGCCGACATAGGTCGTAAAGCCGAACGGCAGTTTCAGTGCGGAAATACCGACGATGCCGTCGGAGCCGCCGATGGCGTCCCAGTTAAAGGCAATTTCATAGGCGACGACCGCAGCGGCATAGGTAACTAGCGAGAAGACGAACTCCCGCGTTCGCAGGGTCACGGCACCCAGAAATGCCGCTGCGATGATGCAGAGCGCGATCGTCGCCGCCGCTGTGCTCCAGCCATTCAGTCCATACTTTACCGAGAGATTGGCTGCGGCGTAGCCGCCGACAGCCCAGAACAGGGTATGTCCAAGACTGACTTCGCCGAGATAGGACAGCACGACGTCGACGCCGTAACACATGACGGCAAAAATCGCGATCGTGGTCAGCGTCGAATAGGCGACCGACGTTCCACCCAACAGCCGCGGCAAGAAGAACCCCACGGCAACCAGCACAACGACGGCGGCTGTTCGCAACAGCGGCAGCGAACGCGGCGAATGAGATTCGATCGCGGTCATTTGGTTGCCAATCCTGCCGGCCGCACCACGAGCAACGCCAGCAGCACCGCAAACGCTGCCGCCGTGGTGTAGGCCTGCGCGATGAATGCGCCGAAGAACGCGATGAACAGGCCGAGGCCAAGACCCGCCACCAGCGCGCCGCCAATCGAACCGATGCCGCCGAGCACAACGACCACAAAGGTCATGATGACTTCGTTGAAGCCCATGCTGGTGAGGATCGGCGACCGCGGGGCCACCAACGCAGCGCCGAGCGCGACCGCTCCACATTCGAACACGAAGACCAGGAGGTAGACGACCTTCGCGTTGATACCGAATAGTTCAGCCAGTTTTGGATCTTCCGCGACGGCCCGAATGACCGATCCGAACCGCGTTCGCTGCGTGAAAAGCCACACTGCACCGTAAAGCAAGAGCGTTGCAACCAGGACCAGCACATCCTGCCAGGTAAACCACAGCGATCCCAGATCGACTTTGGCGCGCGCGAGCGTACCCGGCAAGGTCTGCGGATTTCCGCCGAAGATCAATGCGCTGCCGCCTTGCAGGACGTAGCCGAGGCCGAGCGTGACGATCATCAGGCTGGTCAGGTTTTGCGTCATGACCAGCCCCATCATCGCGCTTTGCATCAATGCGCCCAGAACCGCAAGTGCGACAATCGCCGCAATAATCGCGAGCGGGTACGGCATGCCCAATTTGGTCATCGCATACCAGGTTGCAAACGCGCCCAGCATGTACAATTGACCATGCGCGAAATTCACCAGCCGCGCGACGCCGAGCAGGATGGTCCAGCCCAGCGCGATACAGGCATAGCCCGAACCGAGCACGAGGCCGTTGACGATCTGCTGGGCGATATTCATGCGCGCTCTCCGGTAGCGATCGTCCCGAGATACGCTTCGACGATACGATGATCTGCGGCCATGACATCGGCCGGACCTTCACCGACGATCCGTCCGCGCTCCAGGAGATACAGGTGATCGACCACCTTCAACGCGGCTTTGACATTCTGCTCGACCAGCAACACCGGCAGGCCGCGATCGACCAGTAGCCGGATCCGCGACAAAAGATCGGAGATCAGCCGCGGTGCGAGGCCGGCGGAAGGCTCGTCCAGCATCAGCACGCGCGGGCCTGCGAGCAGCGCCCGGCCCACGGCCAGCATCTGCCGCTCCCCGCCCGAGAGGGCCGCACCCTTGTGATGGCGCCGTTCGGAAAGGCGCGGGAAGAAATCGAACACGTCAGGAATGCGGAAGATATGCCGTCCCATGGTGTCCGCGGGGGGACGCACGAGGCCCAGATTCTCATCCACCGTCAAATCGACAAAGATGTTCTTGCCTTCGGGAACCAGCGTCAGGCCGCGGGCCACCCGCTCATGCGCCGCCAGGCTTTCAATGGCCTGTCCTTCGAGACTGACCTTGCCTGTTACGGTGTTGCGGCCGCGCGACCAGCCGGCAAGCGCATTGACCAGCGTGGACTTGCCGGCGCCGTTGGCACCGACTAACCCGACCATCTTGCCTGAGGGGACGCTGATGCCGACGCCGGATAGTGCCACATTTCCGGCGTAGCGCACGGTGAGGTCTTCGCATCGGAGCAAGCCGGTCATTCGTCGCGCCCCAAATAGGCTTCGCGCACCTTGGGGTCGCGCTGGATTTCCGCCGGCGTTCCGGTCGCCAACATCACGCCCTGATCGATCATGACGATGCGGTCGGCGATCGACATGATCAGGTCCATGTGATGCTCGATGACGACGAGCGCGAGATTACGCTTGCGCAAGCTCACCAACACGTCGGCGAGTTTTTGCATGTCGCTGCCGCCGAGACCCGCGGCCGGCTCATCCAGCAGCAACACCTTGGAGCCAGTGCCGTACGCCAATGCGACCGACAACAGGCGCTGCACGCCATAAGGAATATCGCCGGGCAGCTTGTCATGGTACTGCGCAGCGATGCCGAAGAATTCCAGAAGCTGGCAAGCGATCAGTTCGGCCTGGCGGCGCGTTGCGGCCTCACGCCAGGGAAGAAACAGCGATACGGCGAGACTCGCGGAGTACTCGCGGACGATTGCGGCGACCGCATTCTGGAGAACCGTCAACTCGCCGAAGAATGAATTCTGCTGAAACGTCCGTCGCAAGCCACGGCTGGCGAGATCGTAGGTCTTCGTCGTCGAGACGTCGTCGTGACCAAGGAAGGTCTGGCCGGAATGGCTGACAGCGTTGGTGACCGCGGCAAAACAACTGCTCTTGCCGGCGCCGTTCGGTCCGATAATCCCGAGGATTTCGCCTGATCGTACCGACCAGCTGACGTCACGGAGCGCCACCAGCGCGCCATAGCGCACCGTCAGGTTTTCAACCCGCAGCACCTCGGCGCCGTCACGACGTTGCGTTTCCCCTGAACTTGCCACCCGGCTGTCCATGTCTTGTTATGTTCGGCAAGTACGCCGGATTTTGATGCGTCAACCAACATGGCCGGAGGCCAGCGGTCAAGGCCGTCAGATACGGCCAAATGCGTGTCGATCGCATATGCCACAGCGGGTATTTCGGGTGACGGAAAAAGTCGTATTGTGGCCGCTCAATCCAGCGCGCATGCGGCCAGGCCCCGGAAGTGCTTGACGGCCGGTTGCCGCCCGGCCGCGAACAAACGCGTCGTGCTTAAGCTTCAATTTTCTACCGGCGGAAACCGTTCTTTAGACCCGTTCGATGATAATCGCAGGCGCCATGCCGCCGGCGGCACACATTGTCACCAGACCGCGCTTGAGATTGCGCCGCTCCAGTTCGTCGAGAACGGTACCGATCAGGATCGAGCCGGTCGCGCCGATGGGATGGCCGAGCGCGATCGAACCACCATTGACGTTGACCTTGTCGCGGTCGAGCTTGAGGTCGCGGATGAATTTTTCGGCGACGACCGCGAAAGCCTCGTTGATCTCGAACAGATCGATATCGTCGAGCGTGAGACCGGCCTTGGCCAGCACCTTGCGCGCCGCGGGCACCGGCGCATTCAGCATCAGGGTCGGCGAGTTCCCCATGTTCGCCATCGCGACGACACGCGCGCGCGGCTTCAGGCCGTGCGCCTTGGCGTAGTTCGGTGACGCCAGCAAAATCGCAGCCGAACCGTCAACGACACCGGACGAATTTCCGGCGTGATGCATGAAGTCGATGTCGAGATCGGGGTATTTTTCGAGAATGAGATTGCGATAGGTCGTGCCCTTGTCGTCAAGCGGATAATCGGCCACCGCGGTGAACGCGGGTTTCAATCCGGCAAGCCCTTCGAGCGTGGTCTGTGGCCGCGGATATTCCTCGCGGTCAAGCGCAAGGCTGCCGTCCTCGCGATGAACCGCAACGAGGCTCTTGTCGAAATGTCCGCCCTTGATCGCGGCCGCCGCTCGCTTCTGGCTCTCAAGGCCGAGTTGATCGACATCCTGCCGCGTGATGCCCTCGAGCGTCGCCACCGCATCCGCGCAAACGCCCTGGTGCGACTGAGGGTGCTTGGCGCGCAGACGAAGATTGCCGTTGTCCATCATGAACGGCCCCTCGCCGCGCCGGCCTTCCATCGACATCATCTCGGTACCGCCGGCGATAACCAGATCCTCCGAACCCGACATGATCGAATTCGCCGCCATGTTGACGCTGGTGATGCCGGAACCGCAGAACCGGTCCAGTGTGACGCCGCTGGCACGCACGTCATAGCCGGCGTCGAGCGCCGACATCCGGCCGAGGTCGCCGCTTTGCGGACCGCGCTGCGAACTGGTGCCCCAAATGATGTCGTCGACATCAGCAGTATTGATACCGGTGCGATCCGCCAACGCGCGCAATACCGTTGCGCCCAGTTGCTGCGGATGAATCCCTGCGAGCGCACCCTTGCCGGCCTTGCCAATGCCTCGCGGCGTCCTGCATGCATCGATGATCAGCGCGTCAACCATGGTGTTTCCCTCGGAGAATATCGATTGGTCGCATTTGCAGCCGATCAAGCCCCAAAGTCAATTCACCGCGCGCGCCCAGCGGAGCGTTGAGCTTACGTCCATGACGGTCGCGTCGCGCTACCGCATTCGCGATTTCAGAACCGCTTCGTGCTTTTCACGATCTGGCGATGGCCGCATGGGATCGAGGTCCATCCGCTTCGCTGTCGTTATAAACCGATCGGAACGAGATCGCGTAGCAATACGCTCGTCGCGAGACTGAATGTCTGGAAAACCTGCCGCTTGTTTTACGGCTCGCTCACGAGCGTGACCATCACTCAACCGTCGCTGGACTGATGGGATCGCCGACACATTGAGGGCACGCGGCGCGCTGCCCTCCAGAATATGCCCGGCGAGTTCGTGGCCGTGCAAGGGCACCGGAACCTGATAGTGTTTCAACGCGGGAACCCAAGTGCGAATGCACGCATGGTGTAACTTGACACTCGCCCGTATCTGCCGCAGCATTTGAGGTGCTGCACCCTTCGAAGTCATGGAGCGGCGGTTCCTTGCTTCGCGGGTATTGGCGTCCGATCATGTGATCAAGACGGCACGCAGTGAAGCGGACGTATGTCCGTCGGCCCACTCTTGGAGAGGAGCATGACGCCACCGGCTCAAAGCAGTGACCTTGCTCGACGGCAAGGTCCGGGCGCAGATAAGGCGAACAGCAGCTGCTAGCCTTTCCGCGCCACCGACAATTCGAGCATATCCACGGGATAGAAGCGCAAAGGCCACGCGCTTGCTGGATCCCAATACAGAACTGGTGTGTACCAGAAATCCTTCGCTAAAACGAAGATGCCGGGCCCCGCGATGCTTTCATGCACCGGGGCCCACTCATTTTGACAAGCGATATCTCTGCGCGCTTTGGCGCAAATAGCCCACCGCATCGTTCCATGCTTTATTCGATCGGTTGAAACTGCCCGGCCGAAAGAGGGACTGCGATGGAAAAGCCACGCGTGCGCGTCTACACCGATTACAAGAGCCCCTACGCCTTCGTCGCCAACAAGCGGCTGTTCGAGCTGGAAGAAGAACACGGCGTCGAACTGGAATGGCTGCCCTATACGCTTCGCATCGCTGAATTCATGGGGACGGTCGAGGAGCGTACCCCGCATTTCTGGCGCAAGGTGCGTTACGCCTACATGGATGCGCGGCGTTATGCCAATTCGCAAGGCCTCACCATGAAAGGCCCGCGACGAATCTACGACGCCTTCTATTCCAGCGCCGGCATGTTGTTTGCGCAGCGCCATGGGTTGTTCCGGCCCTATCATGACACGGTGTTTCGGCGCTTCTGGAGCCACGACCTCGAAATCGACGCGCTGCCGGATATTTCAGGCGTGATCGCCTCGGTCGGGGGCTCTGCTAGGGATTTCGAAGCTTATGTGCACGGCACGGCGCGGGCCGAACATGACCGCATCATCGATGAGGCGGAAACGCTGGGCGTATTCGGCGTCCCCACCATGGTGTTCAACGGCGAATTGTTCTGGGGCGGCGATCGTATCGATCTCCTGATCGAACGCATCAAGAATCCTGAATCGATTGCCACCGCACTGGGCAGCCGACATCGGAAGTGAGTTTACGAACCGGCTCATCTCAAATCGAAAACGCCGGACTGCCGTAGGGATAGAACTGCGTGAGATCGACGTTCTGATATGGCAGCTTGTCAAGACGGGTCGTTCCCAGAAACGGCTCTGACGGTTCGACCAGCAGGATCGTCTTGGCAAAACCATTGTCGTCAAAGCCGCGTCTGAAGTGAACGCGCGATTTGATCGCGATGACTTCGAAGGAACCGATGTCCAACCCCAGTGCCTTGAGCGAGAACGGCTCCATGATCTGCACCAGATAGGTGGAGAGGATCAGCACATTGTTGCGGCCGAACTGGATGCAAACCCAGAATTGGCCGTACCCTTCGACCGCATTCAGGATGGTGCCCTGGATACGCACCGGTTCGCCCGCGGATTCATCGGCCAGGCCGCCGATCTCCATATCAAAGCTGTCGCCAGCCTTCGCGCCCATCGCCTTGAGCCTGGCAGTCGCCTTGGCGTCGGCGATGGTTGCGATCAAGGTGTTTGAAAGGCCTTGCGCCACGATTTCCCGCAGCAACCAGGTCGCGTAGCCGGAGCGATCGCTGTGATCGGCCAGCACCACCGGCACAGCAGCCTTTGCTACCGCCTGTTTCGCCAGCGCGACGCCGTCGGCGATGCTGTGTATCCTGGACGATTTCAACAACGCTTCGCGCTGACGCCAGATCGTTCCGGCAAGATCGCGCCCGACCTGCTCGGCCAGTTTGGGATTTCCGTTGGTCAGCACCTGCACCGTCATGCCGACGTCAGGCACGTCGGCAAACGGGAAGCCGAAGAAAATGTTCACGTAGACGTCGGGCTCACGCGCCTCCCAAACCAGAGCGCGCTGGCCTAAATCCATCCACGGCGATGCACCGGTCCATTGCAGGACCGTCGGCGAGATGACGGGAACACGGATCGTTACATGTGTTGGCTTATAGTCGCCGCGGATCGCGCGCACCAACGTCCGCGCCGCACGCTCGCCTTGCAGATATTCGTCGTAATGCGGAAAATATTTCACCGCGAACGCTATGTCGGCAGATCTGAGGAACGCCTCGTCCTCATTGCCGTGGAGATCGAAAGTCGCAGCAATAAACGCCTTCGGCCCGACCGCCTCCCGGACCCTCCGCGCCAATTCGGCCTCTGGCCGCGGCACGCCGCGCACCGCCATGGCGCCGTGAACGCAGAGATAGACACCGTCGAATGCTGCTTCGGCCTTGAGGCCCGCAATCATCTTGCCGACAAAGGTCTCAAAGGCCTCCCCGGTGACCCAACCCGATCCGATGCCCGTCTTCGGCCATAACGGCGATTCAATCCCGACCAGTTCGACGCCATCGAACTCCCGCGCCATCTTCACAAAGCCGCCCATATAGGATTTTGGATACGCCCCCAGCAGAGCTTCGCCGCTGGCCGGCGAGCCCGGAAAGACGAAGTCGTCGAGCGTCGTGTCGTTCTTCAGGAACGTGACCGTTTCGTGGGAAAAATGCAGAACGGCGATACGGATCGCGGGATGGTTCATCACGGCTCGTCCCCGGTGGCAGGCTTGCCTGATACTGGCATTGACGGCCGATCGGCGCCAATGACGCATTCGGATTTCGCCCACCAGACCTGCATTAAGCCGGCAAGAAATCGGCAAGAAAACGCCAAGGCTCGCCTTGCGGCGCAGCGAGTTCCGCAGCTATTCTGCCTGTCAATGATTGGGCCCTGCCCTGCCCAAAAAACCGTCCAAGTGGAGAAGCGCCATGAATCCTCCCGTCAGCTCGCCTGCCATCAAGGTCGTGAAATCGGTCCGCGAACAGGTAAGCCCCGAGGAGTGGCAGGCGCGGGTCGACCTTGCAGCCTGCTACCGTCTCACGGCGATGTACGGCATGACCGAGATGATCGCCAACCACATCTCGTGCCGGGTGCCGGGACACAACGACCAGTTCCTCATCAACCCCTACGGGATGCTCTACGAAGAAATCGACGCGTCGTGCCTGATCAAGGTCGACGTCGAGGGCAACACGCTGTTCAACGCATCCGACTACAACGTCAACGTGGCAGGCTTTGTCATTCACAGCGCTATTCACATGGCCAAGCATGACGTCGATTGCGTGGCGCATACACACACGCCCGCCGGCATGGCCGTCTCGGCGATGGAATGCGGGCTGCTTCCGCTGGCGCAGACCTCGATGCGGTTTCTCCATATCGGCTACCACGACTTCGAAGGCATCGCCGACGATGTCGAGGAGCGTGAGCGGCTGGTCCGGGACCTCGGCGATCACGAGGCCATGATCCTGCGCAACCACGGACTGCTCGTCGTCGGCCGGACCGTGCCCGCGGCATTCAACGTGCTGTTCCGGCTGGAACGGGCCTGCGAGGTGCAGGTCATGGCGCTGTCCTGCAACACCAAGCTGATTTATCCGCCGCAAGACGTGATGGAAGAGACCTTCGACAAGATGCGCTCGCGAACCGACAGACCGGCGCGAAACGGCGAGCTTGCGTGGCCCGCATATCTGCGCAAGCTCGACCGCACCGATCCGTCGTATCGGAACTGACCCTCAATCAGTTTCCTGCGTTCGAGGAAACCTTGCCGCGTAGCGTCCTGACCGTATCCGCTTCAACGCGCGACGCCGCATTGCCCCAACTGTTGCGGATATAGGTGACGACGGCAGCCACCTGGCTATCGTTGAGGCGGTAACCGAGCGACGGCATCGCGGGCGATGTCGGCCTCGAATCCGTGCCGGTCGCTCGCGCGCCGGTCAGGATGATATGAACCAGCGACGACGGATCGTCCTGTCTCACGATCGCATTGCCTGCCAGCCGCGGAAACAGCCGTTCGACACCCTCGCCGCTAACGGTATGACAGGCCGAACAGGTATCGGTGAAGATCGCCTTTCCGACCTGCATTTGCGGATCGGCCGCTGGTAACGGCGCAGGCGCCGGTGCGCCGGCAGCACCCCGTTCCTTCAAATAGACCGCGATCGCCTTGAGATCGGCATCCGGCATCTTCGACGTCGAATTCTCGATGACGTCCTTCATCGGTCCGCTAGCGAGGCTGGTACGGGTCTGGCCGTTCTTGAGATATTGCACGATGTCATCGGTGGACCAATTGCCGAGGCCCGCCTGCGGATCGTTGGTGATATTGGGGGCGATCCAGTTGTCGATCTGGTTGCCCTGCAGATACTGATCTGCCATGTTGGCGCCAAAGGCATTCAGCGGGGTGTGGCAGGCGCCGCAATGACCGAGACCTTCGACCAGATAGGCGCCGCGGTTGAATTCCTCTGAACGTTTTGGGTCGGCGACGAAATAGCCTGGCGTAAAATACAGCGCGTTCCAGCCCCACATCGACATCCTGATGCTGAACGGGAACGGCAACGTCCGGCGATTGACGACATTCGACACCGGCGCCAGCGTCCGCAGATAATCATAGATGGCTTCGACGTCCTGGCGTGTCACCTTGGTGTAATACGGGTATGGAAACGCCGGATAGAGATAGGTCCCGTCCGGCCGCCGTCCCTCATGCATCGCGCGGGCAAAATTGTCTTTCGACCAGCGGCCGATGCCGGTGGTGTCGTCCGGCGTCAGGTTCGGCGTCAGGATCGGGCCAAAGGGTGTCTGCAGCGCAAAGCCACCGGCAAAGGGCTTGCCGCCGGGCGCGGTGTGGCAGGCGATGCAATCGCCGATTGTCGCCAGCGCCTTACCACGTTGCACATCGACGTAATTGTCCTGCTCGGCGCGAGCCGCACCGGCCACGACCGCCGTCGCAAACAGGAGTACGCTTCCGATCGCCCTCATAGCTGCACCAGCGGTCCGGGCGATTTCAGATATTTCTTGATCGCATCCAGCGACCAATAGGTCAGCGCGCCCACGGTGCCCGTCGGGTTGTAACCGGCATTCTGCGGGAAAGCTGAGGCGCCCATCACGAACACATTCGAGACGTCCCAGGATTGCAGATAACGATTGAGCACACTGGTCTTGGGATCGCTCCCCATCACGGCGCCGCCGGTATTATGCGTGGTCTGATAAGGCACCACCGACCAGGGCACGTTGAGGCGGTTGACCTGCGTCGTCTTCGCACCCATTGCTTTGGCGATTTCGTCGCAGCGATCGGCCATCCAGTTGGCCATCTTCCGTTCGTTTTCCTGATAGTCGAAGGTCATCCGCATCAAGGGACGCCCGAGCGGATCCTTATAGGTCGGATCGAGGTCGAGATAGTTGTTGCGGTAGCTCATCACACTGCCTTGCGCACCAACGCTGGTGACGCGCTGATAGGTCTCGCTGACGGCCTTCTTCCACTTGCTGCCCCATGTCGGCGTGCCGCGCGGCGTCGGGTGATACAGGATCGGCCGCCCATTGGTGTAGGCGCAGGTGATCGAAGCCCCGCCGACAAAACCATGCGGGCCGTGGTCGAAATTGTCGCTGTTGTAGTCGTCAAGCGCTGCGCCAAGCGAACCGGCCGCAGCGAACGGATTGAACTTGGCATCCTCGAAGAAGGCCGTCGAACCGGAGCCGGTCTGGTAGGCATAATTGCGGCCAACCACGCCATCGTTCGTCGGGGATCGTACGGCTTACCGATGCCCGACAGCAGCAACAGGCGCACATTGAACAGGCTGTAGGCGCAGACCAGCACGAGGTCGGCCGGCTGCTCCCATTCCTCGCCGTTGAGATCGACATAGGTGACGCCGGTGGCGGTCTTGCCGTCCTTCGACAGATTGACCTTGGTCACTTCGCTGTCGGTTCGCGCCTCGAATGTCGGCTCGCGGATCAACGCCGGCAGCACGCAGGTCTGCGGACTGGCCTTCGAATAGTTGGCGCAACCGAAACGTTCGCAAAATCCGCAATAGGTGCACGGCGCCATGCTGCAGCCGTAGGGATTGGTGTAAGCGATGGAGATATTGGCGGAAGGACGTGGAAATGGATGCAGGCCGAGACCGCTCGCCGCCTTGGTGAACAGCTCCTGGGCGTAGCCCTGCTTCATCGGCGGTGTCGGATAGTCGCGCTCGCGTGCGCCTTCGAACGGATTGCCGCCGGCCTGCTTTGCGCCCTTGATGTTGCCCGCCTTACCGGAAATGCCCGCAACATATTCGAACTTGTCATAGTAAGGCTCGAGCTCTTCGTAAGAGACCGGCCAGTCCTGGATGTGATTGCCCTCAGGCATGATCCCTTCGCCGTAGCGTTCGGTCATGTGGCTACGAATGCGGAAATCATTGGGAAGGAAACGCCAGGTCTGGCCGTTCCAGTGCACGCCGGCGCCGCCGACGCCGTTGCCCGGCAAGAAGCTGCCCCATTTCCGGATCGGAAGCGCGGTCTGCGAGGGGTTGTTCCGCATCGTCAGCGTTTCCTGCTTCGGGCGCAGGAAGACATCGTGACGAACGGCGTAGCGCAGTTCATCTGCCGCGGTGCCGATGTTGAAGTCGGAAGCCGTATCGCGCCAGGGGCCGCGCTCGATCGCGACGACCTCCAGCCCGGTGCGGGCAAGTTCATAAGCGAGGATCGATCCGGTCCAGCCGAGACCGACGATGACGACATCCTTGCGCGGGAGACGGCGGGCCATCAGTTCTCTCCCCACGCCGGACGGCCCTGCATGCCGACGGGCGGCAGCGTATAGGCCTGGTTCGGCTTTTCCATCACGTCGCGGAAATCGTAGCGGACGCCGGGGAAGCCGACGAGCTTCCAGCCGGCCATGTCGCGATTGCCGCCATAGATCGGGTCGGCAAAAAAGCCTTCCATCGTGTTGGAATAGACCGCCACGAACAGCATCCGGCTGCTGAAATTCTGAAACTGGATCTCACCCTTCTCCATGCCGGTGAGCAGCTTCTCCTGTTCGTCCGTATTGAGTTGAACAAACGTACGGCCGCTGAAGGTCGTCTTGCAGTACGCCTCCAGCGCCGCGAGCCCGAGGCGATATTGCTGGCGCGGTATCAGCGGCGACTGCAGCCCCTGCGTCGGTAATGGCGTCGAGGAGAACGGCCCTTGCATATAGAGCCATTCGTGCCCGCCATAGGGACCCATGAGCTGCCGGTCGATGAAGGTGGTCACGCCGGCGTCCTTGGCGCCCAGCCCCAACTCATCCGTCGGGATCAGGCGATCAACGATGGCGTCGACGACAGCGGCCTCGGCCGGCGTGAAGAAGAGATAACCGCCGGGAACCACAGGTGGAATTGGGTACGCCTCGTTGGGCTGCCAGGGCAGCACCTTGGTCACGACCCGCGCGCTGACACCTTTGGTCATGATGACAAGCGCTGCGCTGGCGAGCAGGCTTCGGCGCGTTACGCCATCGGCGTGTTTCAATTTCGAGGTGAGTGGGCGCGAGGATCTGCTTCGCGGCAAACGGCCGTCAGCCTGCATGACAACGCCTCCCAGCCTCGAACTACGTAGGTCCGATGTTCGCTTTGGAGGGCAGTTTGCACTTTTGTGACGGCCTTGTCAGGCGCGTTTTGGGCGAGGCACGCATGCATGCAGCGCCGCGCACCGGGCAAGGAGGATACGATCAACCCACCTTTCGGCCGTGATGGCTGTGCAATTGCGCGGACAGCAGCCGCCGCCACTCGTTGAATTCCGTGCCGGCAATGTCGCGCGGCCTCGGAAGGTCGATCTGGTACTCGTTGTCGATCCGGCCGGGGCCCGGGGACATCACCACGACACGGTCGGCCAGGAAGATCGCTTCCTCGATCGAATGGGTGACGAAGATAACGGTCAAGCCCGTTCGCGACCAGATCTCGACCAACTCATCCTGCAGACGCTCCCGCGTCATCGCGTCGAGCGCGCCGAAGGGTTCGTCCATCAGCACCACCTCGGCATCGTTGGCGAGCACGCGAGCGATGGCGACGCGCTGCTTCATGCCGCCGGAGAGCTGGTGCGGATAAACGTCGGCAAAATTCTGCAAGCCCACCAGCTCGATGAAATGATCCGACGTCTCGCGGATTTCAGCCTTGGTGCGCCCCCTCGATTTCGGACCGAAGCCGATATTGTCGCGAACGTCGAGCCAGGGAAACAGTCCGTAATCCTGAAACACCATGCCGCGGCTCGGACCGGGCCCCGTGATCGGCATGCCCCACATCAGATTGTCGCCATGCGTTGCTGCCTCGAAACCGGCCGCCATGCGCAGCAGTGTGGATTTGCCGCAACCGGACGCGCCGATCAGGCAAACGAATTCGCCCTTCTTCACGCGCAGATTGGCGCCGCGTAGCGCCTCGATCGGCCGGCCGTTCTGCGAATAGATCTTGCCGACGTTCTTCATTTCCAGGATGGGAATAGTCGCTTCAGCCATGGGACGGACTCCAGGCGAGCAGCCGTCGTCCGATCAGCATGACGAGCTGGTCGGACAGAAAGCCGAATGCGCCGATGACGATCATTCCAGAGATCACGATTTCCGTGCGCGAGAGCTGACGCGCTTCCATGATGATGGCTCCTAGCCCCGTCTGTACGCCGGTCATTTCGCCGACCACGATCACGACCCAGGCGAAGCCCAGTCCGAGCCTCATGCCTGTGAAGATCGACGGCAAAGCTGCAGGCAGCACGACACGGAAAAACTGCGCCGAGCCGCTGCAGCCCAGCATCGACGCCGCTTCGAACAAGCGCGGTTCGACCGAGCGAACGCCGAAAATGGTGTTCACCAGAATCGGATAGAACGCGCCGAGAAAGACCAGAAAGAAAGCCGAGCGCGGCCCAAGCCCGAAGATGATCATCGCAAGCGGCAACCACGCAGTGACTGGCACCGGGCGGAGGATCTGGATGGTCGGATCGAGCAGTTGCCGGATCAGCGGCACACGCCCGATCAACATGCCAAGCGGCAACGCGACAATCAAAGCCAGTGCAAAGCCGCCATAGACCCGGCTGACGGAGGCCAGCAGATGGATATGCAGGGTCTTGCTGTAAGCATCGTCATTGATCCCGCCGAAGGCGAGATCCCTTAATTCAAGCCAGACTTCGTAAGGCGGCGGAATCAGGCTGCCCGGCCGCCCCACCGTGGCAAAATGCCAGAACGCCAGCATTGCTGCGGGAAACGCAACGGCCAGCAACCAGGGCCGCAGACGCGGCCACCATGTCATTACCGTCGACGCCTCGCGTGGTGCGGTGGCGTCGTCCTCGGTATGGGACGCGAGCGTGGTCACGATCAGGTCGGCTTTACGGCATCGACGAAACTGGTGTCGATGAAAGTTGCGAAATCCGGCAGCCGCTTGATCTGTTTCAGTGCCAGCATGTGGTCCGCGTAGACTTTCGATTGCTCGATCTGCTTGGCGTCAAGCCGCCATGTCAGTTCGACATTGGGCACCGAGGCCTCGATCGCCTCCTTTTTCTGACCGAGCTTGCTGGAGGCCATCGCGACCATCGCGTCCTTGTTGGTCGCCGCGAAATCGGTCGCCCTCTGGTGAATCCCCAGCATGACACGAACGAGATCGGGCTTCTGCACGATCACGTCGCGGTGGGTACCGAACACCATGTTGAGCGATCCCATGGCGGTCGAATACGGATATTCCACCAGTGAACCGATGCCGCTGGACAGCGACACACCGGGGCCGGGTTCGGCGCCGACATAGGCGTCGATATCGCCGCGCGACAAAGCGATATGCATTTCGCTAAAGGAGACGCGAATCGGCTCGACGTCCTTGATCGTCATGCCTTCCATGCGCAGCCGCTCCAGGAAGAAGACTTCCTGTGTGGTGCCCGGAAACACCGCAACGCGCTTACCCTTGAGATCCCTGATCGAAGCGATCCCTGCGTCCTTTTTTGCGATGATGGCCATACCGCGATTGCAGGTCGACGCGATCACCACGACCGGCTCGCCGGCCGCGGCCCCAAGCAGTGCAGCCGCAATGCCGAACGCGCCGAAATCGACCGACTTGGTCACGACCGCGTTCTTGCACTCGGTCGGTGTTTCGAACGGCAAGACCTCGACCTTGTATCCCGCGGGCACAAATTGATCGTAGAAATAGGGAGCGATGGAGTGGATCAACTTCAGCGCGCCGGCGCGGATGACGATTGGCGGGCCTTCGGCGCGCACGATGGCAGGGGCGGCTAGAAGTCCGGCGCCAAGGCCGGCTATGAACTCACGTCGGCGGATTCCAAAAGTCATTGAAGCACTCCTTTGCTGCCCAAAAGGAAAGCAAAAAGCGTGCCGTTTTCATCGGCTTCCGATGGATTTTTCGACAGTCAATGACCGATAAAAATCGCCGCAGTCCGGCGGAGCTACCGGCGCCGGGCCAGATCGCTCGCTAGCCCGTTTTTCGATGGTGACGGTAGAGCGTCACGCTCAGTACCGCGGTCGCGACAATGTAGAAAATGATGACGTCGATGTTCGGGTGCCCCTCGATCAAAGCAAGCATCGCTATCCACTCCCTGGACGGTGTGGCTTCTTGTTCCCCTCGGGCGAGCCTTGATTTGCGAAAATCTAGCCACGAACCTGGGACGGACATAGCCGACTTTATGCGGAGGGCTGACGCAAGGTCCTGAAGAAGCCCCGCACCTCCGGGACGAATAACCCGGGCTGCTCAAACGCTGCGAAATGGCCGCCCTTCGGCATCTCACTCCAGTGCCTGATATTCGTGTAGCTCGTTTCCATCCACTTCCGCACCGGCGTGACGATCTCTTTGGGAAATACGGCGACGCCGGTCGGTATGGTCACCTTGTGGGCCGTGCGGCGCTTCGGTCCAAAACTTTCCCAATATAGACGCGCTGACGAGGCAGCAGTCGCCGTCACCCAATAGAGCATGACATTGTCGAGTAACTCGTCGCGGCCGAGGATGTTCTCGGGATGTCCGTCGCAGTCGGTCCAGGCCCAGAATTTCTCGAGTATCCACGCGGCCTGCCCACTCGGCGAGTTCGTCAGCCCATAACCGAGAGTCTGAGGCCGGGTCGATTGCTGCTTGGAATAGCCGGAATCCCAATCGGCGTAGTATTTGAGCCCCTGCAGCGCCCGCGCCTCCTCCGGCGTCGGCTGGCCTTCCGTATTGGGCCGTGCACCCATGGCGAGCGTGATGTGAATGCCGGCGCAATGCGTGGGATCCTGCGCGCCGAGCGCAGTGGTGACCGCTGAGCCCCAGTCGCCGCCTTGCGCGCCGTAGCGTGAATATCCGAGGCGGTCCATCAACACCGCCCAGGCCGATGCTATGCGATCGACGCCCCAGCCTGCCGTGGCCGGCTTCGCCGAAAAGCCGAAGCCGGGCAATGACGGGCAGATCACGTGAAACGCGTCGATTGCGTTGCCGCCGTGGGCGCTCGGATCGGTCAACGGCTCGATCACTTTGTGAAATTCGACCACCGAACCCGGCCAGCCATGCGTGATGATCAGCGGCATTGCGTCAGGATGGGGCGAACGGACGTGCAGGAAATGAATGTCCAGCCCATCAATCTCTGTCGTAAATTGCGCAAATCGATTGAGCCTCGCTTCGCGATCGCGCCAATCGTAATCCTCGGCCCAATAGCGACAGACGTCTTTGATCCATTTCAGCGGCGCGCCCTGGCTCCAGTCGTCGACCAGTTCGGCTTCCGGCCAGCGAGTCCTTCGCAGCCTCGACTTCAGGTCGTCGAGCACATCGTCGCCAACCGAAATGCGATAGGGCCTGATTTCAGCGCTCACGGAAAACTCTCTCGATTCCAGGCCACCAGCCGCCAGCCAACTTCATCGGTATGCGACCATCGGAGCGAACCGGTTTGAAATCAAGAGAAACCCACGCCACGGCGAACCTCCACGCCGTTCGGATGTCCGGCAGAACATAGCTTCGGGCTTTACCAACGCAAAAGTTTGGCCCCATGACGGGGCCAAACCAGTGCTTCCTTTGTTTGTCATCCGCGGGCGTTCGATCGAGGCCGTTCAAGATCGGCTTTCGACGCGATAATCGCCGCGATCTCCATCAATTTCCTTTTCTGATGTCGCGGATCTCGTCCTTGACGTTGTTGATCTCATTCTTGACGATGGACGCGATGCTGAGATCGAACATGTCATAGAGATCGCCGCTCTCGTCGAATGAGACGATGATTGCGGTTTCAGCGAACAGCTTCGGATTGGCCTTGGTGCGATCGACGATATTCTGGATGAAATCCTCCAGAAGGCTGACCTTGCCGCTGCCGGGGTGACCCTGGAGCGCGCCATCCGGTGCGCGCAAATACACTCGTGCAACCACACCTATGACCGGCAGGAAGCGGCCACTTTCGGCGTTGGTTATATTGTCAGGTTCTTGAAAGGCTTGGTGGGCGCACCAGGGCTCGAACCTGGGACCCGATGATTAAGAGTCATCTGCTCTACCAACTGAGCTATGCGCCCGGAACGGTCCGGAAAGCCCTTCATAAGAGGGCGTCGTTTAGCAAAGCGATTCCTCGATGTCCAGCAAGAGAAACGAGATATCCCGCGGCTCTTTCCGTTGAAAATAAACGCGAATTTGGCCCCGCCCTCGACCTGCCTGGCCGCCCCTGACGAATGCCTCTCCCCGAGCGGCCGGACAATCGCGCCAGAGCCCACCGGGAGCACTTAGCGCGCGGCCCGGTCGAGGCAGACGCCGCGTTGAGCCGCCCGAACCCGGCGGCTCCTGCGGTGCCTCGATCGGCCGGAGGTTAGAGCCGTCCGGAACCGCCATTGTCGGGCCGACCGTCTCGGTCGTAGCGATTGCGGTCGTAGCCGCGATCCCGTCCGCCATCGTCGCGGTCGCGGTCAAAGCCGCCGCGATGCCGCCAGCCTTCGCCGCCGCCACCGAACCGGTGCTGCATATGGGTCAGGACGGCGAGGCGGCGCTTCTGGCCGTCATCCAGCGTCTTGTAGAGCGGGTCCGCCGCATCGGCGATTTTCTTCATCGCCGCCGCCGTGGTCGCCATGTTGTCGGCGCGCTCACGCAGACGCGTTACCGGATCGTCCGGCTTCTGCTGGCTATCGTCTTTCTGCGCGTTCATCCGCGCATTGGCGCGGTCGATCCGCAGTTTGGCAAAATCCCGCACCGCAGTTTCGACCGGCGGCCACAGCTTTTCCTGATCGGCGGTCAGCTTGAGGCCGGCATGAACGGCTGCGATGCGCGCGTCCGCGAAAGCCGCCCTGTCCTCTGGGTTCATCCGCATCTGGCCATGAACCCCAGTGACGATGCTGGGCATAGACAGCGGTTGAACCGGCGATGGCGAGCGCCGCGACACCGGCGATAGCAAACTTCCTCATACGAACCTCCTCTTGAAAAGGTCGCATGAAGATGAGCCCGCCCCGGGACGCATTCAACTTACAGATTGGACAGAGTGGTCACCCTTACCAAGATGTAATCTTGCTGCCGTTAATCCTTTGGCAATCAAATCATTCCCAGCAGCCGCGGCAGCCACAGCGATATCTCGGGCACGTAGGTGATCAGACCCAGGAAAACCAGCATCGCGCACAGCCACGGCAGCACCGCGATGGTGATCTCGCTGATCCCCATCTTGGCGATACTGGAGGCGATGTAGAGATTGAGCCCGACCGGCGGATGGCACAGCCCCACTTCGGTATTCACGATCATCAGCACGCCGAGATGAACCGGATGCACGCCGAGCTTGGTCGCGAGCGGAAACAGGATCGGCGCCATGATCAGCAGGATCGACGACGGGTCCATCACGTTGCCGGCCAGCAGCAGGATGATGTTCACGACCAGCAGGAACATCCAGATCGAGAAATTCTTGTCGATGATCCAGGCCGCCATCTCCTGCGGGATCTGCTCATGCGTCATCAGGAACGAGAACAGCACCGCGTTGGTGATGATGTAGAGCAGCATCGAGCTCATGCTCGCCGCCTGCAGCAACACCTTCGGCACTTCGGTGAGCTTCAGTTCCTTGTAGACGAACACGGTGATGATGAAGGCGTAGACCGCGGCCACCGCGGCGGCTTCGGTCGGCGTGAAGATGCCGCCATAGATTCCGCCGAGCACGATGCCGATCAGCAACAGCCCCCAGAGGCTTTCGCGGAACGCATTCCATTGCTGCCCGAGCGTTGCCCTCGGCATTTTCGGATAGCCATTACGCAACGCGACGACGAAGGTCACGGCGGCGAGCATCAGCGCCAGAATAATGCCTGGCACGATACCGGCCATGAACAGCGCACCGATCGAGGTGTTGGTGGAGACGCCGTAGAGCACCAGAATGATTGACGGCGGCACCAGAATGCCGAGCGCGCCGGAGGTCGAGATCACGCCGACGCCGAAGCGCCTGGGATAGCCGTGCGCGACCATCGCCGGCATCATGATCGAGCCGATCGCAACGACGGTTGCAACGCTCGATCCTGATATGGCGGCGAACATCGCGCAGGCCGCGACGCCGGCAAGCCCGAGGCCGCCGGGAAAATGCCCTACCAGCGAGGTCGTAAAGGCGATCATCCGCCGCGCGACGCCGCCCCGGGTCAGGAAGGTGCCGGCAAGGATGAAAAACGGGATCGCCATGATGCCGAAATTGTCGAGGCCGGAAAACAGCTTCAGCCCGACGCTCTCGATCGGCACCTGCGTCATCGTGAACAGGAAGGTCAGCACGGTGAGGCCAAGCGAAATCGAGATCGGCATGCCCGTCAGCATCAGCGCGAACAGCAGTCCGAAGATAATGGCTGCATTCATCACGCTTCTCCGAGCGCGATGGGCGCAGTCTTGCTGGTTTCGACGCCTTCGACATGCGCCGCGTCATGATGCGGGAGTTCGCCGGTCTTCCAATAGGTCCATGCCACCTGCAGAAAGCGGAAGCACATCAGGTACGAGCCGAGCGGAATGCAGGCATAGACGATCCAGCTCGGTATTTCGAGGTCGGGTGAAACCTGGTCGGTCGACATCAATTCGATGACGAATTTGGCGCCCATGGTACCGACGATCACCGTGAACAGCGCGCCACCGAGCAGACCGAACAGAATGGTTCGCCTGCGCCAGCGGTCGTTAAGCCGGTTGATCAGCACGTCGACGCCGACATGGATGCCGGTCCGCACGCCATAGGCAGCGCCGAACTTCGCCATCCAGATGAACATGTAGATGCACAGCTCCTGCGTCCAGGCGATGTGGATCTGAATGAGATAGGGATAGAGAAACGATATGCCGGTGCCGAACCGGTGCAGGACGGCAACGAAAATCAGCAGTGTCGCAGCGCCCATCAACGCGCTGATCAGGATTTCCTCGAGTTGATCAAGGATACGAAGCAGCATTTATTCCCCCGTGCGCCCGGCAAATGGCAAGCGCATGCCCAGTTGTGTAAAACCGGCGCCGGACGACCCCTCGATCCGGCGCCGCTCTATCTTTTTGAGCATGATCTCCGCGCAAACGCTTCGCGTTTGTCGCGAGGGAAAACTGGTCCCAAGTTTTCCGGATCATGCTCTAGCGCGGCGAGTCCTTGGCAGGACCCGCATCTGTTACCTCAGTGGCCGGCTTGCCCGGTCTCCTTCATGAATTCATCGATCAGCGGCTGGCCAACGCGGCTCGCGACGTCCTTGTAGACCGGCTCCATCGCCTTGCGCATGGCAGCGTCCTGCTCCGGCGTCAGGGTGATGATCTCGGTCTTGCCGGCCTTCTTGATATCGGCGAGCGCGTCCTCGTTTTCCTTGGCCGATTGGCCGTTGCCGAAGGCGGTGGCTTCCTTCATCGCCTTGTCGAGGTTGGTGCGGATGTCGGCGGGCAGACCGTCCCAGAACTTCTTGTTCACGACCACGACATAGCCGATGTAGCCGTGGTTGGTGACGGTGGCGTATTTTTGCACCTCGTGCATTTTCTGGGTGTAGATGTTCGACCAGGTGTTCTCCTGGCCGTCGACCACGCCGGTCTGCAGCGCCTGGTAGACCTCGCCGAACGCCATCACCTGCGGGATCGAACCGAGCGCACGGAATTGCGCTTCAAGCACTTTGGAGGACTGAATGCGGAATTTGACACCTTTGTAGTCGGCAGGCGCAACCAGCTTCTTGTTGGCGGTCATTTGCTTGAAGCCGTTGTCCCAGTAAGCGAGACCGGTCATGCCCTTGGAATCGAGCAGCTTGAGCAGCCTCGCCCCCAGCGGGCCGTCGGTCACCTTACGCAAGGTCGTGAGATCGGGAAGGATGTAGGGAAGATCGAACACCTCGAATTCCTTGACGCCGATCGGGCCGAACTTCGAGTTCGACGGCGCCAGCATCTGGACCGCGCCGAGCTGCAGCGCTTCCAGCTCTTCCTTGTCTTTGTAGAGCGTCGAGTTCGGATAGACTTCGACCTTGACCTTGCCGCCGGTATATTTATCCGCCAGCTCTTTGAACTTTTCGGCCGCCTTGCCCTTCGGCGTGTCGGAAGCCACCACATGGCTGAACTTGATGACGATCGGGGCCTGAGCCGCGGCCGGCCCGGCCAACGCCAATGCTGCAATCGATGCGGCAGCCAAAATCAGTTTATGCATGTTTCCTCCCGCGTTATTTTTGCAGGACGGGGAATAACCCGGTCCCGAGGCTTGTATACCAGCCGCACCGATATAGAGAATCCGGCCGGATGACCATTGCCCCTTTAGCAGGGGCCATTGCGGGGTATTGTTGCACCGCAAAGTGCGACATTCTGTCCATCGGGAACGCTGGCGACAGCTTCCCAAGGCGCACCATGCAAGCCATCCCGGGGTTGAACTGCGTTCACCCGTGGGAGCGCAAAGCGCGTCTCGAAGGATGAACGGCTCGACTGTTGGCCTCGCCCTTCGAGACGACCGCTTCGCGGTCTCCTCAGGGTGAGGTGAAATAGGGAGCGCATGGCATCTCCCCCGTCATTGCTGTGCGAGCCACCGGGTCGCGCGAACGCGCGCCCGATGACAGGCTCCGCGAAGCAATCCAGAGTCACGAGCGCGACTCTGGATTGCCTCGTCGCTTAAGCTCCTCGCAATGACAGACATGATATCGCATTCTCGCGGCCCGATACGCCCGAGGTTTGCATGATCCTTGTCCCCCTCAGAGAGAGAGGGCGCAGGGAAGACCGGGTGCGCGCTGCACCCGCGGTCTCGTGTGCAATTGTGCATCAAAGAAAACGCACACGAGCATACAGGTTCAGCGGAGACACTCCGGCCTTCCCTGCGCAATGGTTTTACGGTTTCCTTCATGCTCTCCTCGGTGACCGGCTTTTTGTCACCGTCGCCTGCGAGAATCGTTAGCTTCCGCAGAACTTGACGCCAGCGTCGGGGCGTCAGGACCACACGACTTCGCCGTACGCTTCAATGCATTCGTCCGCACGACATCTGATCGCGCCTGCACTGAAAGCGTCCATCGCATCCCGCGCCCTACGTCCGTGACGATCGCGATACGCCCCTCATGTGGGCGCGGGATGGCGCAAGCTGGTAGCGCTGATTTGCCCGACGGGGAAAGCGAAATATTTTTGAGAAGAGAGCTTGACGCCTTCGCGTGATTTGCCCGTCAGGCAGTTTCTTGCACAATGCAAGGCTCGGGCGGGTCATACAACAACCACGAAGACCAACCCGACGCGCGATCGCCAAAGAGCAGGAGGGGCCGCTCTCCGTCACATCGGTCGAGGCTTCGATTTTCGCTTCGGTACTGTCCGTTCCCGCTTCGCCGCAACAGCCTGCCCGCTTGCGTGGCCGCCTGTGCGCTAGCCCTACGCTGGCGCCGCGCTGTAGGGCCTTCCTGTGGCCTCGACGCTGGCGCCGTCCGCTGTCGGTCGCGTGTCCGCGCCGTGATGGCTGTCGCTGTTGTCGTCATCTATCGCGATGTCGCGATGAACGAAGGGCTTGCGGTGTCTGCGTTACGCCCGGAAGCGGACATCTGGGCTGGCCTTCAGCATGTCGCTTTGTGCCATAGGCAGAAATGCCGTTATTCGATCACCTCCGCACGAGCCAGAAGCGTCGGCGGAATTTCAAATCCAAGCGACTTCGCCGCCCTAATATTGTTGACCAACTGGAACCTTGAAGCTTTCAAAAATGCTGCCTGATCCCTATCGTGGTCGCGTTGTTACCCTCCTTCATCGCACCAAGCGTACCGTAGGCACCGGAACGATGATGGAGACGCAAGACCAATTCGGTGTCGGGATGACTTGCGAGGGCAAAGGAGCCCTCAAGCGCTAAATAAAAGAGCAGGGTTGCGTTCTTGCCATCGCTTTGGCCGTCGGCTTCCTGTCCGATCGCACTTGAGATTGCACTCAAGCCAAACACGATGCCGGGTGTGAACCTCAAAGTTTGAAATAGATCGATGCCATAGCGCACACCAAGTCCGCCCCATAGCTCGGCGGACTGCGCGAGGCTGTCCTGATAGATCGGGGAAAGCCGATAATGGCCGAAGCGATAGGCAAGTCCGACTTCAGCGCCGAAAGTCAGGCCGCCATTCAGCTGGATGAAGTCGCGCTGATATGCTGCTCCAACGATGTAATTGTCGTACGTGAGCTGACCCGGCCGATGAAGATTGAAGGCTGCCGTGCTCCAGATGTCGGTTGCCGAGGTTCGGCCACCAAATACGAATACCGATTGCTTGAGCATCGGCCTCTCTGACAATTTGAACGGGTTAATAAGGTAGTTGAAGGGATCATCGGCAAAAGAGCGGCCGGTGTTCGACGTTGGAGAGGTAATATTGTCGGCGGTAGCCGGCATCACGCTCTGCTGAGTGGCAGCCGGCGTCACGCTCTTGCTACTCGGGATAAGTTCAGCGGCCGGAACTGTCGCCGACATCTGAAAGAAAACGAGTAGCCACGTGCCCGTGACGAGGCTCCAGCGGCCCATCAAAAACTGGTCAGTCATTCAACAAGCTCACGAACCTTGCAGATGACCCTGGAAACATTATAGGCCCGATCGTTTCACCACGGCTTTTGGTGCGCCTCGCGCGACGCGTTTCCTACCAGAAAACTGTTGAGCTGGGCCGTCTGTCGCCGATGCAGCGCCGACCCGCTCGGCAAGTGAGACAAGCTCCGCCAAGGTTTGGACTTGCATCTTCTCCATCACCCTGTGGCGGTGGGCCTTGATGGTGCGCTCGGTCGCTCCCAACGTGTGGGCGATCTGCTTGTTGATATTGCCACGAACTACAAGATCGAAGACCTGCCGCTCACGCGGCGTCAATCGCCCGAGACGGGCGCGCATGCCGTCCATTTTGTCCTGCAGACCGCGTAAGGTTTGGTGGTGCGCCAAAGCCTTTTCAATCGCGCGAAAGAGGTCGTCGGACGTTACAGGCTTGGTCAGGAAGTCATCCGCACCCGCCTTGATCGCCTGCACGGTGGTGGGAATGTCAGTATAGCCGGTGAGGAATATGATCGGCAGCGTTGAGCCGAGTTCGGCTAGCCGCTTCTGCAGTGTCGGACCGTCCAAGCCGGGTAACCGCACGTCGAGAATGATGCAGCTCGGCGCACTTTCGTTCGGCAGGTTGACCAAAAAATGCAGGGCCGAAGGATGGGTAGCCACGTCGTATCCGGCGCGCTTCAAACGGCGCTCCATCGCCGTCAGGAAGGACGCATCGTCGTCAACAATATGCACGCAACCCGGCACCGGCCCGCCCCCTTCCCAAAGCATGGTCGCAGGCAATCAAACAATTACAACCTGAGCATCTTACCTCTCTGTCAAGCTGGCTGACCCACACAAACGAGGTCTGCAAGCGTTCAGAAAAATATTGTTCTACGAGAGTGGCTATCCAGTAGTGTAAGCGTGCCGCCTGTCCCGCCCCGATGCGCCTGACTATGCTGCTGCCGGTGTCGCCCGACGTTGGGACGCCGATTTCGTGAGACGTGGTCGCGGTGATGCGTCACGCTGACGCGGACCGTCGAGCGATGGTGACCCTCCGCAATCGGTCGGCAGGAACGTCACGAATTTACTCCACCACCTTTTCAGCCGTTGCTAGAAGCGCAGTCGGCACGGTGAGCCCGAGCGCCCTAGCGGCCATAAGGTTGATTGACAAATCGAACTTGGAGACTTGGTAAAACGGGATTTCGGCGGGATTTGCGCCGCGCAGGATGGCGTCAACGTCTCCGGCCATCCGCTTGACCAACTCCCTTAGGTCAAAAGCGTAAGCGATCAAGCCGCCAGCTTCGACAGTTTCGGTGAACGCGTGAATGGCCGGAATGCGCACGTCGGCGAGCGCCTCCGCTATCGCGGTTCGGTTTGCTAGCGCATCCGGGCTGTCCACTACCATGATCGCATTCGCGCCATCGTGAGATGCCCGCTTGACAGCGTCGCGGTAGGTCACTGCGCTACCAGGTGTTTGGACCGGATAATTGGCTACGGATATCCCCGCTGCCTCAGCAGCGGCGCGCACGGGAGCGCCGACCAAACCTTCCCACGCCCCTTTTGGCGAAATGCAGGCTAGTTTTGACATCGCGGGGAATATTTCACGCAACAGCTCAATGCGCTTGCCGTGGATTGAAGGGCCAGTATCAACGCTGACGCCGGTGATGTTTCCGCCAGGCCGGGCCATGCTCTGGGCGAAGCCCGTTGCCACAGGATCGTAGGTAATTGTCACGATAGGGATCGTTGTCGTTTCGCGCTTGAAGTTCGACGCGCTGGGGGCGATGATGTAAATAACGTCTGGGTTGCTTCGAACGACCTCCGCGGCCAATGCTACTGCGTCCGAAACTAACTCTTCTTTTGAGTAGCGCTCGACGGTAAGGTTTTTTCCTTCAATACGCCCAAGCCGACGAAGTTCTCCAAAAAATATTCGGTAATAGCGGTGATCCTCATTTATCCGTGCGGCCGAAGCGTTGGTTACATCGACAATAGCCAGACGCGGACTGTTGGCGGAAGTCTGGGCCCAGACTTGGGTCGCGCCAGCGAGCGATGCTGCCCCTAAGACAAAATCCCTTCGCCGCATAGTCGCCCCCCAAGATCAATATGCGGAAGTATAGCTGTCCAAACTAGACGTAGAAGGCGTCGGCACCGGTCAAACAAAGTATATTTGGAGGTGCGTCCCAATTCCGCTTCGAGTCATTCGCGACGATGCCGGGCCGCCAGCCAGCCCGGCCATGTCCGCTATGCCGCCGAAAGCGGAAGTGCGCTATCCGAACGTGGCGGAACAGGGTTGACGCTGATGACCGAGACCGTCCCCATTGATAGCCCGTCCGTCGCCAAGCCTGTATCTCGACGGCGATCCGCCGACGCGCGATCGCCCAAGAGCAGGAGGAGCCGCTCTCCGTCACATCGGTCGAGGCTTTCGATTTTCGCTTCGGTCCTGTCCGTTCCCGCTTCGCGGCAACCCGGTGTGCGGCAGCCAGCGCTGCTCGCGCCCACGCGACAAGTTCGCCGGGCTCGTCGAACAGCCGCTCCGGCGCGCGCCAAAACGAGAGGTCGATGGTGCGGCCTTTCTTCCCATAGTTGAGGGGTGGAAAGGACCGGGCTTCCTTGAATATCTCCCGGTTCTGGTCGTCCACCCGAAAATAGAGCGTGTTCTCGGTCACCATCCCAAGCATCACGCCGTCGCAGAACACACCGGTCTTGCCGAACATGCGGCGCATGGTAACGCGGCCGAGCGGGGCAAGCTGCTCGCGCAGGAACTCGGCAAAGGTGTCGCTGGCAACCATCCTCAATCTTTGGAGGATGTGACCCGAAAATTCAATGCGGCGCTGGTGCTGCCGTTGGTCGATCTCGTGACGCACCTACTCCGGAATCAGGTTGACAAAGTTGGCTTTCCAATAAACCTCAATTTGCTGCACCAGTGCGGATGGTAGCGGAACGTAGTCAAGCAATTCGGCCAGCGGCTGACCGCTCTCCAGCGACCATCTCATGAAGTCTACGGTAATCGCCGTGCTCTCTGATGACTTGGGTTGCTTGTACATCAGCACGAATGTTGTTGCCGTGATCGGGTAAGCGTTAGCACCGGGAGCATCCGTCATGATCAGAAAGAAATCCTTCGTGTTCTTCCAGTCCGCACTCGAGGCAGCGGCCTGGAATGTCTCCGAGTTCGGACTGACGAATTTGCCGGCACTGTTCTGCACAACGCCGAAGGAAATCTTGTCTATCTTCTGCAAGGCATAGGTATATTCGAGGTATCCGATCGAGCCCGGTATCGAAGCCATAAGCGAGGCAACGCCATCATTACCCTTGCCGCCAACCCCGTGCGGCCATTCGAGCGAGGTGCTCTCTCCGACTGTCGCCTTCCATTCGGAGCTCATCTTCGAAAGATAGTTCGACCAATTAAACGTCGTGCCGGAACCATCAACGCGATGAACAACGGTGATGGCGATGTTGGGAAGCTTCAGATCCGGATTGATCTTCTGGATGGCCGGGTGACTCCAGTTTCTGATATTGCCGAGAAAAATGTCCGCCAACAGCCGCCCGGTGAAGCGCATCTCACCAGGTTTGACACCTTCGACATGTACGACCGGGACGACGCCACCGATGACCAGCGGGAATTGCACCATCCCGAGCTTGTCCAGCTCTTCCGGCTTGAGCGGCATATCGCTCGTTCCAAAATCGACGGCAGCTTTCTTGATCAAACTGATGCCGATGCCTGAACCGACCGATTGATAGCTGACGCTATTCCCGGTCTTTGCCTTGTAGGCTGCACTCCATTTTGCCATGACGGGCGAAACGAACGTCGAGCCGGCGCCCTTGGTTTCAGCCGCCCGAGAGGGCGCCGCAACCATCAAGGCCACGATGGCCATTGTCACTCTGACGTGTTTCATCATTTGGCGTGGAATGCTCCTCACTGACCGGATCTAGCTAGTAAGATAAAGCGCGACGCTATGTGGCGTACTTCACAAACAGCTAGCGCGAATACCGGCGAAAGACTTTGCGTAACACTTCCGCATTCCTCGATTTTACTTTCAGATTAGCTTTATTGAGCCCTTTAATTTGAGCCTTTCTGAGCTTTTTTCTGAGCCTTGAGCGAGCCTATCGGCCGGTTTATTGCGACCAGTTTATCAACCCGTGGCGCAGGCACTCGGAAGATTCCTTCGCGGTGACAGAGAGGGACTTCCTCGATCTCACTCGTCCGCGCGGGCAGATTTGACTGCGAGACTAATGCGTGGGCGAAGACATGCTTCGCACGCCGCAAAAATCTGCGCGGCGCCGAAATCTCGCATGAGGACGTTAGGTCTGTGAATCCGGGTTTGTGAATCCGATATCGCCTTGCGCCAATCGGCAAAGCAGGACGCTAACGTGACGCCGCAGCGTCTCGCCGCAGCGTCAGCACTTCAGCCGTAGGTGCGCTTGATCAGTAGCACCGCATGATGTTTACGGTCTTTTCCGCACCGTCGGCGCCAGGCACCGTTACGGATTCCGCGGGGCAGCTCGACACATAGGGCCGATCAGAAGGCGCTACAGCCGGCGGAAATCGATGTGCCCAATCCCAGGGAACGTCATAGGTGTAGGTTACACGGGCATCGTTCGACGGAGGCTGCGAAACGCCTGCCAAGGGTTCGCCGTTCGATGATCCGTTGTCGGTGAACCCCGGCCAGAACACGGCCGCATTGTTGTTTCTCCGGTTATGACGCAGCGCCGATCGAGCGGCCTGCGAATGGGGCAACGAACGCGCGGAAGCAACGGTTGCACCATGCGTTCCTCCTGCCCGCGCGAACGTCTCGTTCGCAGCCAGCATGAGGGCTAGTACGCTAAGAGAGGCGGTCAACGCCCCATACATTTTATAGGTCATGGTACGCACCAATTCACAGGTTGCGGAGCAGCAATTTGGGGAACGCTAAGCCTGCCTTTTTGGGTCCGCAAACGTATAATTAATAGTTGGTTAAGGCGTAATCTTAACGGCGAGGCCTCGCCGACTACGGCACCATTTTGGGACAAACGCCGCAGGCGCGGCTGGTCCGCGCGATGTCCCTATCCCCTCTGGCGTGCACATCGAAGTTCGCTCGTCCTGTCCATTTCATGCAGGTCCGAAAAAGTACCGGCAGCGCACCACCCCCCTCGAGTGTCACAATTCTCTTGTCGTGACCCGTCTCGATTCGTGACAGAATTGCTACACTCAAATGTCAGTTCGGTTACACGCGGAGCGAGCGATGAGTTCGGAATGGCGGGCGCGGCCGAGTTCCCTGGCCTGGTCAAATCCCCTGGCCTGGTGGTGGGGTCTGCTGACGCTGGTCAGCGGCGTAAATATCGCGGTCTGGTTCGTGCTGTACCGCCGGCTCCAGGAACCGCCGGCCGGCACTCCCGGCAGTGCGTCCGGAATCGAGATCATGCTCCTCCTCTGCGCGGCCTATGTTTTTGGCTGCGCATTCCGCTCGTTCCTCCCGCGCGCGGATGTTCAGCGGATCTGCCTGTTCGACACGTGGCTGTCGAGCGTTGTGGTCGGGCGATCGGTCGCAACCGTAGCCGAACTCTGCTTCGCGGCGCAGTGGGCGATGATCCTGCACCAGCTTGGCAGGATGACGGGAGCGGACACCACCTTGAATGCCGCCTGGGTGATCGTGCCGCTGATCCTCATCGCGGAATGCTTTTCGTGGTACGCGGTCCTGACCACCCACTATTTGCACAACGCCATCGAGAACTCGATATGGGCCGTTGTCTTCTTCATCATCGGGATTGGCCTGTGCCGTCTGCTGCCGGAGTTCGACGGTCCGGTGCGCGTGGTGCTCGCCATCACGATCGCAGGGATTGCGCTCTATCTCGCGTTTCTCATGACCATCGACGTGCCGATGTACCTGACCCGATGGCGGGCCGAAGTTGGGGATGGCAGCAAGCTGCTCAGACCGATCGAGGGGCTCCGTGACGTAAGCACGCGCTGGGTTGTGACGCACGACCTTGCCGAGTGGAAGGACGAGATTGCCTGGATGTCGCTTTATTTCAGTGCGGCGGTCTGGGCCAGCCTCGCGCTGTGCGTTTTCTACTCGTTCGAAAACCATCTCCCGCGCTATCGCACGGAAGTTGCGGTCACAAGCCGGCCGTCGAACGATACGGCTGTCGATAATCGCGCCTCGCCGCTCCGCGGCAACCGGGTCGTCGCTACTTACTGACGTATTTGTTCACGCGCTTCGGGCCTGCCTCAGCGCCGAAAATGTTACCCGCGGCGTCCACGGCAACGCCTTCCGCGGCACTCGTGCCGGTGGCCTTCTCAGCCGGGTCTGGAATGAACGCCGTAACAACGGCGTCGCGCACGCGTCCGATCCGGATGCCGCGCTTCCAGCCGTCATGGTTCTTGGACACGGACTCCGATTCGGAATCGGCGACATAGATGTTGTCCGCCTTGTCGATGAAGATACCGCTTGGCCGGCTGAACTGCGTCCACTGGTCGATGTAGTTTCCATCCTGATCGAAGATCTGGATCCGGTTATTGCCGCGATCGCCGAGAAACAATCTCCCTTGCGAATCCATCGCGAGCGTATGCGGGCCGTCCATTTCCCCTGGCGCTGAGCCCTTCTTGCCCCATGTCTTGATAAACTTGCCGTCTCGCGAGAATTTCACGATACGCGCATTGGTGTTTCCGCCATGTCCGTCGGCCACGAAGATATTGCCATTGGGCGCGACCAGAACCGCGGACGGCGCATTGAACTCATTGGGGCCGTCGCCCGATTTGCCCGGAGTGCCCAGCGTCATCAGCAGCTTGCCGTCCGGACTGAACTTGTGGACGGTCTGTCCTTTCATTCCGCGGCCGACGCCATCGGTCACCCAGACATTGCCTTCGAAGTCGACGTGCAGGCCATGCGGGAAAACGAACATGCCGGCGCCGAACGCCTTTACCAGCTTTCCGGACGCGTCGAACTTGAGAATGGGATCGAGGTTCGAGCCGTCGCAATTGAATATTTCGCCTTCGCGCATTTGCGAGGGCGGAATGAACCCCTGCGCACCGCATCGTTCGGCTACCCAGATGCTGCTGCCGTCACGGTCGATATCGACGCCCGCCGTCGAACCCCAGATGCGGCCATCGGGCATCTGGCCGAAGCCTTCGATGGTACGATACGGGTTGGGCGCCGAATTGGTCGGAGAGACCGTTTGAGCATCGGCACTAACGGCCGCGAGCGTGGCGGCGGCAATCATAAGCACATAAACCGAGCGGACAGGATAGAGCATGGTCGATCCTATTCTGTCAGGAACGCGGGCTGAAGGGACCGCGCTTTCGATCTCCAACCGTCATTGCGAGAAGCAAAGCGACGAAGCAATCCAGACTTCCTTTTTGACTCTGGATTGCTTCGCTTCGCTCGCAATGACGATGGCTAGGCGCACGCTTGCGCCGTCAGCTCGCCGCCACTGCCGGCATGTCGCGCTGGTGCTTCATGACGATCTTGTTGAGGGCGCCGAGATAGGCCCTGGCCGAAGCCACCAGTGTATCCGGATCGGATGCCTTGGAGGTCATCGAACGGCCCTCATGGGCGAGCCGCACCGACACTTCGGCTTGCGCGTCGGTACCCTCGGTGACGGCGTGGACCTGATAGAGCTCCAGCTTCGCCTCGTGCGGCACCAGGGCCTTGATGCAGTTGAAGACAGCATCGACCGGGCCATTGCCCTCGGCTTCCTCGATCTTGATCTGGCCGTCGATATCGAGCTTCATGGTGGCGCGCTGCGGCCCACGGGTGCCCGCGATCACGGTCAGTGAGGTCAGCTTGATGCGGTCATGGGAGGCCGCGATCTCCTGATCGACCAGTGCCTCGATGTCCTCGTCGTAGATGTCTTTCTTGCGGTCGGCGAGCGCCTTCATTCGCACGAACGCGTCTTCCAGCTGGTTGGCGCCCAGCTTGTAGCCCATCTCCTCGAGCCTGTGCACGAAGGCATGACGCCCGGAATGCTTGCCGAGCACCAGTGAGGATTTCTTCAGGCCGACCATTTCGGGACGCATGATCTCGTAGGTCGAGGCGTCCTTCAATACGCCGTCCTGATGGATGCCGCTCTCATGGGCGAACGCGTTGCGGCCGACGATCGCCTTGTTGTACTGCACCGGGAACGAGGTCGCCGCCGACACCAGTTTCGAGGCCGCTGTCAGCTGCTTGGTGTCGATCTTGTTCCACCACGGAAACACGTCGTTGCGGACGTTGATCGCCATCACGATTTCTTCGAGCGCGGCATTGCCTGCCCGTTCGCCGATGCCGTTGACGGTGCATTCGATCTGCCGCGCGCCGCCGGCGATACCGGCCAGAGAATTCGCAACGGCCATGCCGAGGTCGTTATGGCAATGGACCGAGAATATCGCCTTGTCCGAATTCGGCACCCGCTCGATCAGCGTGCGCATGAAGTGGGTATATTCATCCGGCGTGGTGTAGCCGACGGTATCGGGGATGTTCACCGTGGTCGCGCCCGCCTTGATGACGGCCTCGACGATCCGACACAGGTAATCCATCTCGCTGCGGGTGCCGTCTTCGGCCGACCATTCGACATCGTCGACATGGTTGCGGGCGCGAGTGACGTTGGCGATCGACAGCTCGACCACCTCCTCCGGCGTCATGTTGAGCTTGACCCGCATATGCAGCGGCGAGGTCGCGATCACGGTGTGAACGCGGCCGCGTCTGGCGAACTTCACAGCCTCGGCGCAGCGGTCGATGTCCTTCGGGTGGGCGCGCGACAGGCCGGCGATCACGGCGTTCTTGGAGCGGCGGGCGATCTCGCTAACCGCCTGAAAATCGCCTTCCGAGGTGATGGGAAAACCGGCCTCGATGACGTCGACGCCCATGTCGTCGAGCATCTCGGCGATCTCGAGCTTTTCCTCGAACGTCATGGTCGCGCCGGGGCATTGCTCGCCGTCACGCAAGGTGGTGTCGAATATGATGACGCGGTCCTTCTCGGACTTGTTTGCGGTAGTCATGGCTGAGTTCCTTTTGGGTCGATGCGCTGTCTATATGAGCGCTGAAGGGGTTCCTGGTGTTCTCGCGCAACCCCTGAGTGCCCAGGCGCAATCGCCCAGACGGCCCTCAGGGGCCGATAAGAAGCAGGAGCCCGCCAAGAAGGAGGGTGGGCAGGGACGCAGCCGGGATCGCGGGGGCAGCCTCGGCCGCTCCACCCCGAACCCCAATCTTTTCGCTGCGAATCAGCATTGCCGTACCCTTCGGAAGCCGGAATCCTCGACCAAAACCATTGACGGTTCGTTGCCGCGGCCGCTTCCTGCCGCCGTTCTAGACGAGAAATATGGCCGGCCGCAATGCCAAAAGATGGTCAGGATGGGTGACCTAGTTGGCCACCGTTCTCAGGTTGTCGTCATCCGCGAAGCCGGGTGACCCAGTATTCCAAAGGCCGTGCTGCTAGAACCGGGAAGCCGCGGCGTACTGGATTCCCGCTTTCGCTGACAATGACGACCGATGGTTGGGCGGGACCCTCGCACACTCACTTGGCCTTCTCCCCCGCCCCCGCCGCCGTCTTCTCCCCGCCCTCGGCCAGCAGCGCCTTCCTCACCTGCTTGAATTCGCTGAGCTCCGCCTTGTCGACCTTCGGGAATTGCAGATCGAGCCTGTCGAGCGCGGCCACGATGGTGGAGCCGATCACGACGCGGGCGAACCATTTGTGGTCGGCCGGCACCACGTGCCATGGCGCAGATTTTGTCGAGGTGTGGCGGATCATTTCCTGATAGGCGGCCTGATATTTGGCCCACAGCGCGCGCTCCGAAATATCCGCAAGCGAGAACTTCCAGTTCTTCGCGGGCTCATCCAGCCGGTCGAGAAAACGCTCGCGCTGTTCTTGCTTCGAGACGTTGAGGAAGAATTTCAGGATCACGGTGCCGTTGCGCGCGAGGTAACGCTCCATCGCGGAGATGTCCTCGAACCGCTCGCGCCAGATATTTTTGGTCACCAATCGCTGCGGCATCTTCTCCTTGGCGAGGATTTCCGGGTGCACGCGCACCACCAGGCATTCCTCATAATAGGAACGGTTGAAGATACCGATGCGGCCGCGCTGCGGCAGCGCAATCATGCTGCGCCACAGGAAATCGTGGTCAAGTTCCCTACTCGACGGCTGCTTGAATGAGGTGACCTCGCAGCCCTGCGGGTTGACGCCGTCGAACACGCTCTTGATCGCAGAGTCCTTGCCGGCGGCGTCCATGCCCTGGAAGATCAGCAGCAGCGACCAGCGGTCCTGCGCGTAAAGCTTTTCCTGGAAATCATTCAGCCGCTTGCGATTGGCCTCGATGATCTTTTCGCCCTTGTCCTTGTCGAGGTCGCCCTTCTCATTGGTCTTGTGCGACTTCAGGTGAAACTCACCTGCTCCGTCGAAACGGAACGGTGCGACATAGGGCTTTAGCGTATCGGCAATCGGTTGCGAGGATTTCTTGCTCATGAGGCCACGGGCGGTTTGCGCTGCATCTTCAGTCGATCCAGAACGCTACCAAGAATGCCCTTGGGAAGGAATATGATGAACAGCACCAGCAACACGCCATAGACGAGGTTGTCCCAGCCCACCGCCTTGGTTCCAAACCCGATACGCAGGATTTCCGCGAGCATAATGGTGATAATGGCGCCGACCGTCGGCCCAAAGGACACGTAGAGGCCGCCGACGATGACGGCAAAGACCATCTGCAGCGACACCGAAATGCCGCTGACGGTGTCGGGCGAAATGAACATCTGATACTGGCAGTAGAGCGCGCCGGCGAGCGCCGTCATCAGCGCAGAGATCAACGTGATCTTGAGTTTTTCGGCGGTGACGTTGACGCCGGCCGCGGCGGCGGCGTCCTCGTCCTCCGAAATCGCCTCCATGGCATAGCGGCTCATGCTTCGGTCGACCCAGCGCCAGATCGCCAATCCCACGACCCAGACGAACAGCGCGATCAGATACCACGTCGTCTTGTCGTCGAACTGCAGCGCGAGGAGATGGCTGCCGGTGGTGCGGTTCGGCGTGTAGCCGAGCGAACCGCCGGTGTAATCGCGCGTCGCGGTGATGACCTGCAGCACGATGCCCGACAGCGCCAACGTCACCAGCACGAAATAATGTCCGGTGATGCGGAAGCGGAAACAGGGATAGGCAACCACGACGGCGAGCACGCCCGCCGCAAGCATGCTGAGCGGAATGCCGATCCATGGCGAGACGCCGAGGTGGTTCCATAACAGCGCCGTCACATAGGCGCCGACGCCCATGAAGCCGCCGTGGCCGAGCGACACCAGGCCGAAGCGGCCCATGATCGACCACGAGGTGTAGGCGAACGACCAGATCAGGATCAGCACCAGGATGTGCAGATGATAGGGGTCGCGATAGACAAAGGGCAGCGCGATCAGCGCCGCGATCCCGACTACCCAGGCAATGGCACGCTGATTCACGAGCGCCTCGCCAACAGCCCCGCGGGCCGGATGAACATCATGACGATGAAGAAGGCAAAGGCAAGCACGTAGCCCCATTCGAGGTCCGAAAACAGCCCGCCCAGCGAAATGATCTCGGCGAATACGAACGCTGCGATGAAGCCGCCGACGAAATTGCCGAGCCCACCGAGCACGCAGATCAGGAAGGTGATCGGCCCGAAAGAGAGACCGACGAAGGGATGCACGTCGTATTGCAGCACCAGAAGGCAGGCCGCCAGCCCCGCGAGCGCGCCGCCGAGCGCCGAGGTGATGAGATAGATGCGCTTGGTGTCGACGCCCATCAGCGACATGATCTGTCGGTCCTGCGCGATGGCGCGGATCGCGGTGCCGGTATAGGTGCGCTTCATGAAGAAATAGACGGCCACCATGCCGATCAGCGCGGCGCCAAACGACAACAGCCTCGCGTAACTGAAATGCATCTCGCCGAACGCCAGCACCGGCAGGCGGATGCCGAGATTGCGGAAGTCGATGCCGAAGGCGACGGTGGCGAAGCTCTGCAGGATGAACAGCACGCCGCCGGTGGCCAGCAACTGGTTGATCGGCGGTGCCGTCAGCAGTGGCGCGATGACGATATAGTGCAGCGCCGCCCCGAGCGCTGCGACCAGCAGGATGGTGATCGGCGCCGCCACCCAGTACGGCAATCCGAAAACCTGAACCATGTAATACATGCCGTACATGCCGATCATGACCAGTTCGGCATAACAGATCCAGGTCACGTCGATGACGCCGAAGATCAGATTGAGCCCGAGCGCCAGCAGCGCGAGCACGCCGCCGAGCAGGATGCCGTTGACGACGGCTTCCAGCAGATAGATGTCGAAGATGTCGAGAAAACCCTGCATCACGTGCCATCTCTATTTTTGAGCATGATCTTTTCGGAAAGCCGGTACCCACTTTTCCGGATCATGCTTACACGCCCAAATATGCTTGTTTGATGGTGTCGGTGCTCATCATGTCCGCCGCCGTGCCCGAGGCGCGGATGCTGCCGGCTTCGAGCAGGTAGGCGCGATCGACGACGCGCAGCACCTGCTGCACGTTCTGTTCGACGATCAAGACCGTGAGCCCGATCGCGCGAATCCGTTTCACCAGTTCGAACACCTGCTGCACCACGACTGGCGCGAGACCCGCGGAGGGCTCGTCGAGCAGCAGCAGCTTCGGGTCCGACATCAGCGCGCGGCCGATCGCGCACATCTGCTGCTCGCCGCCCGACATGGTCCCCGCCATCTGGCCGCGGCGTTCCTTCATGCGCGGAAACAGGTCGAACACGAAATCCAGCCGCTCGGCAAATTTGGCCCGCGCCGCCGGCATGAACGCGCCCATCTTCAGATTGTCCTCGACCGTGAGGCGCGGAAACAGCCGGCGGTTCTCCGGCACATGCGCGATGCCGAGGCTGACGATGCGATGCATCGGCGTCGCCAGCACGTCGGTGCCCTCCATGGCAATCGAGCCCTTGCGCGGCCGGATCAGGCCCGAGATCACCCGCATCAGCGTGGTCTTGCCGGCGCCGTTCGGACCGATCACACCGACCGCCTCGCCCGCCTTCACCTCGAGGCTGACGTCGAACAGCGCCTGAAAAGTACCGTAGCCGGCATCGACCGATCTGAGTTCGAGCATGGCTAGACCCCTGCCCGGCGGCGCGCTTCCGCAGCAGCAGCCTGACTCGAATCCGCGTCGGTGCCGAGGTAAACCTCGATCACCCGCGGATCGCTCGCGACCGCGCTCGGCAAGCCTTCCGATATCTTCTCGCCGTGATCGAGCACCATGACGCGATCGACCACCCGCATCAGCACACCCATGATGTGCTCGACCCAGATAATGGTGATGCCGAGTTCGTCGCGGATCCGGCGCAGCATGTCAGCCGCCTGATCCATCTCGGTCTCGTCCAGACCGCCGAGGCTCTCATCGGCGAGCAACAATTTCGGCCCGGTCGCCAGCGCCTTCGCCAGTTCGAGCTTCTTCAACCCGGCGGCGCCCAAACCATCGACGGCGGTGTGACGATCGGTCGGCAGGCCAACCATGCCAAGTGCCCGTTCGGCGGCGTCGTCGGCCTTGATGCGGCTGTGGCTGCCCTGTCCGTAGTAACCGGCCAGCGCCACGTTCTCGAAAATGCTGAGCCGGTGAAACGGCCGCGGGATCTGGAAGGTGCGACCGATACCGCGGTTGATGATGCGGTGTGGCGCAAGGCCGCCGATTTCCGCGCCATCAAAAATGATCGACCCCGCCGACGGCGGCAGCGTGCCCGACAGCATATTGAAGATCGTGCTCTTGCCAGAACCGTTCGGGCCGATCAGGCCGAGAATCTCGCCCTGATCGACGCTGAACGACACGCTGTTGACCGCAGTGAAGCCGCCGAAGCGCTTCACCAACCCGTTCACCGTCAGCACCCCAGATACTCCGCTGGAGCATGATCCGTAAAAGCCGATACCGGCATTCCGGAAAGATCATGCCCGAGTAAACAAGAGGATAGAGCGGGATGACGATTCGAAGAAAGTCATCACGCTCCAGATCGTCGCCCAGCCTACTGATTGCTGTAGGTGGTGCCCTTGGGCAACGGCAGCACTGCCTCCCGCTGCGCCTGGCTCTTCGGCCACACCACATACGACTTGTCGTCGACGTACTGGATGACCACCGGGAACGAGCGCTCGTTCTGGCCGGCCATCGGAGTGCCTTCGCCGAAGAACTTGACGCCAAATCCCAGCATGGTACCGCCCTCGGGGAGATCGACGTCGAGCGCCGCCTTGCGCAGCGCATCGGGATCGACGCCGCCATACTTCTTGATGGCTTGCGGCAGCACGTCGTTGAGGAAGACGTAGGTGTTCGACGCGGCAATGCCGACATGGGCGGAGCGGATCGCGACACCCGGTTTTAACTTGTCGAACTCCTCACCCACTATCTTGATGACCGGCAGCAATTTGGGGTCCAGGCCCTTCGGGTTCGCAAGCCAGATCGAGATCGGGTCGGTGTTGAAGAGATAATTCGCGTCCACGCCAAGACCTTCCTTGAGCTTCTCATAGACGCCGTAACCCGCACCATGGCCGACCAGGGCGCCGAACTTCAGGCCCTGTTCGCGTGCCTGACGCATCAACAGCGTGATGTCAGGATTGTAGCCGGTGTGGAAGATCACGTCGGGCTGGGCCCGCTTCAGCTTGGTGACGAGCGCGGAGAGATCGGGCGCGGTCGCCGAATACCCCTCCTTCAGCACTACGTTGAAGCCGGCCTTCTTGGCGCCGGCCACGTTGCCCTTCGACACGTCAACACCATAGGCGCCATCTTCGTGGATGATAGCGACGCGCAGATCCTTCGGCTCCTTGCCGAACTTCGACTGGGCGTTCTGCGCGATGAAGTCCATCGTCATCATGCCGAACTGATCGCCGCTCGCCTGGGGGCGGAAGACATATTTGTAATTCTTGTTCTCGAACACGCCCGAGGAAATGCAGGTGGTCATCCACATGAACTTCTTCAACTGCTCGACGCGGGCGGCCACCGGCACGCATTGCGCCGAGGAAAAGAAGCCGAGCACCATGTCGACCTTTTCCTGCTCGAGCAGGCGCACCGACTCGTTGATCGCGACGTCGGGCTTGCTCTGCGCGTCAGCATAAACTGCCTCGATCTTGTAACCCTCGACGCCGGTCTTGGCGTAGTGGTCGAGCATGATCTTGGCGCCAAGATATTGCAGTTCCGAGCCGCCGCCCGCGAGCGGGCCGGTCAGATCAAAGATGACGCCGATCTTGATTTTCTTGTCCTGGGCCTCGGCAGAAACCGCTATCCCCAGCACCGCTATCGCGGCGAACACCCCAACGAGCAGGCGTGCAGCCTTCCGCACCGGCATGAAATCCTCCCTGAACAATTGTGCACTGCGTGTTCTTTTTCTTGTTGCCGCCTATCACATTGATAGCGCCGGCCAATGTCAAGCGCATTGGGATGCGTCGGCCCAGCGCAGGCCGCCTATGAAGCAGGCATCGCCCGCACGTCAGGGTTGGGACGAAAACTGCGCTTCGACGAACGCGGTAACAAAGCGCGGCATCGCATCTGTCAGGTCGCGCGGCCCGCGCACCAGATGGATAGCCGACAATTCAGGGTGCGCCTGCAAGGCGAGATTGGCCTCGAGCCGGGCGCGCAACGCTTCACCTGATGTATCGACATGCAATAACCTGATCATCGCCACCGCAGGCCCGGTGAACACGCAATGCCAGTACGCGTCGCTCCGATAGTCGCCAGGCTTGAGCCCGGTCTCCTCCTCGAGCTCCCTTACAACGCTGCCTGGGATATCAACTGCACCATCCCGGATGTCGTCGAGATCGGGCGTGCCCGACGGAAAATAAATGCGTCCGGCATTGGCGGTGTGCGGGCCCATTTCGCCCATCACGAACGCACCATCGGCACAACGCAATGCGCCCATCCCGGAACCGTTGAAGACGTCGCGATCGGGAAAGCCCCAGTCGCGCCACGCCAGGAAACTTGCGAAATCGGTCTCGAAGTAACTGGCGCTGAAACGTTCGCCGGCGAAGACCGGCTTGCGCCCGAGCAGCACACGGCCGTTCCACAGTTTCGGCCTTTCGCGCTGCTTCAGCGCGAAATGCGCGGCGATGTCCGCGCGCCGTTCCTCCGCGAACGGCCACGGCCATGGCTGCACGGGCAGGTCAAGCGACGTGACGCGATGAATGACCGGGAAAGCCACCAACGCGATCTACTTCGCAATCGTCACTTGGCGTTCATCCCCGTGGTCTTCTTGACCTGATCGACATACTTGTTGGTGTAGGTCTTCGTCACGTCGATATTCGCCTTGGCCACCTCGGGTGAGCTCTCGCTGAACACCGCGAGCACGGCGTCGGCGCCCTTGGGGTCCATCTTGCCGGTCTCGGAATACATCGGGATCGTGTTCTTCAGCGCGGCGAGGTACAGTTCCTTGTTCTTGCCGACGATTTCGTCGGGCATTTTCGCCATGATCTCTTCCGGCGAATGCGTGTGAATCCAGCTCAGCGTATTCACGATCGCCGTGGTCAGGGCCTGCACCTCCTTTTCGTGGGATTTGACCCACGCCGCGGTCGAGTAAAGTGCGCCACCCGGATATTCGCCGCCGAACACGGCGAGCGTGTCCTTTTGCGTGCGGGTGTCGCTGAGGATCTTCAGGTCGGGATGGTTGCCTTGCAACACCGTGACCGACGGATCGAGCATCACCGCCGCATCGATCTGGCCCTGCTCCATCGCCGCCACGGCCGTGGCGCCAAGACCGACGCCGATCACCGCGGCGCTGGTCGGGTCGAGGCCGTTCTTCTTCAGGAGATACTTCAGGAAGAAATCGGTCGAGGAACCCGGCGCGCTGACGCCGACCTTCTTGCCGGCCAGATCCTTGATCGATTTGATTTCGCTGGTGTGCGAGGGCGACACGACAAGCACCAGCCCGGGATAGCGGTCATAGACCACGAAAGCCTGCAGCTCCTGCTTCTTGGCGGCCAGATTGACGCAATGGTCGAAATAGCCGGAAACCACATCGGCGCTGCCGCCGAGTACGGCCTTGAGCGCGTCCGAACCGCCCTTGAGATCGACCAGTTCGACGGCCAGGCCCGCTTTTTCATACTCGCCGAGCTGCCTGGCGAGCACCGTCGGCAGGTAGCACAGGCAGGAGCCACCCCCGATCGCCACGGTGATCTTGCTTTGCGCTGCGGCAAAACCCGACGTCAGGGCCAGCGCCAACAGCGCCCCGGCCAACCTGCCTAAAGTGTTCTTCATGATTTCCTCCAATTGTTTGGCCGCACGATAATGCAGTGCACATGGCTTGAGAAGGCGACTTTGGTGCCAATCTACGGGCGCAAAATGCGGTTCTGATCTGCGGCTCGCGATTTATTCCATCGCGCGCGCGTGATCTTTCGTCGCGCTGGCCAATCGCGGTTTCACGGCTTAGCATCCCCCCACAAAATTCTACAAAAGGGAGGACTGCCCATGAATCGTATCGCCACCACGCTTTCGATCGCTGTCGCTTTTGCCGCCGGCTGCGGTGTAACCCACGTGCTGCGCCCGGCACTTGCCGCCGACACCATATCCGCGCAGGTCATCCACACCGGCGAGCTGGAGGGCGATGCAATATCGGCCGCCAACGCCGGCGGCATGCGCAACAAGACGTTCGTCTCGGTGGATGGCGCGACCATCTCGATCCAGGACGGTAGCCCGCCGAAGCATCTGCATGCCAACGCCAACGAGATTCAGTACATCCTCGAAGGCAAAGGCACGATCTGGCTCGGTGACAAGGAAGTGTCGGTGAAGCCGGGCGATCTCGTCATCATCCCGAAGGGCACACCGCATGGCGGCACCAAGCCCGACGGACGGACCATCAAGGCGATCGCGATCAAGACGCCCCCGCAGGCGCCGGACGATACGAAGCTGTTGAACTGACGCGAAGCGTCATTCCGGGGCGCGATAGCGAACTACGATGTGCACTTGCACGTCTGAGAATCTCGCCGGGTCTGGTCCTAGCGGACCATCCCGGAATGACGACCTCAATTAGACCGTCATTGCGAGGAGCAACGCGACGACTTGTCCGCCGTAGCTCAGCGAGCGAAGGCGGAAGCAATCCATTCTTTCCTTGCGCCGTAAGATGGATTGCTTCGCGGACCCTGTCATCGGGCGGCGCTTTGCGCCGACCCGTTGGCTCACTATGACGACGGAAAGTCCCCTACCCCCTGCTCGCCGCAGCGACCGGCCGCCACACCAGCAGCCGGCGCTCGACCAGCGACACTGCCATGTCGATCAGGATGACGAAGGCGGATAGCACGAACATGCCGGCGAATACGCCGGCAACGTCGAACACGCCTTCGGCCTGCTGGATCAGATAGCCGAGGCCTGCGGCAGAGCCGAGATACTCGCCGACGACAGCACCGACCACGGCAAAGCCGACGGCAGTGTGCAGCGAGGAAAACATCCAAGACAGCGCCGACGGCCAGTAGACGTGCCGCGTCAGTTGCCGTTCATTCATGCCGAGCATGCGGCCGTTATCCAGCACCGTGGTCGAGACTTCCTTGACGCCCTGATAGACGTTGAAGAACACGATAAAGAACACCAGCGTCACGCCGAGCGCGACCTTGGACCAGATGCCCAAGCCAAGCCACAGCGTGAAGATCGGCGCCAGTACCACGCGCGGCAGCGCGTTGACCATCTTCACATAGGGATCGAACACGGCGGCGACGCGCGGCTGGCGCGCGAACCAGAAGCCGACCACGACGCCGCCGAGCGAGCCGATCGCGAAAGCCAGGATCGATTCCCACAATGTGATGATCAGGTGCTTCCAGATCACCCCGGTCGAGAACCATTTGACGATCTGTTGGCCGACGTCGATCGGGTTGGAGAAGAAAAACGGCGGCAGCAGCATGCGGCCGAACACCGGGACGGTGGCGAAGAACTGCCACAGCCCCAGCACCACGACGGCGACCAACACTTGCAACGAGAGGAGCCAGATCCTCGACACGTTCAAGCTCCTCTCATCTTTGCAATCCCGCTTACGACTTTGAGAAGGTGCCGATCAGGCCGGTCGCCCCCTTGGCATGACCTTCCAGCGCCTTGATCACCTCGTCCCGCGTCATGCCTTCCTTGAGCGCCGTCGGCTCCAGATCGGTCGCGATCAGCGTGAAAGTGTAGTGATGCGGCGCACCGGGCGGTGTGCAAGGCCCGAAATAGCTCGGCAGTTTCATCAGGCTCTGGCCGCCGACATATTTGTCGCTCGGCTTGGAGACTTCACCCTCGGCAAATCCGGTGACGGAAGCCGGGATGCCATAGGCCACCCAATGGCTGACGCCGCCAGGCGGACGGCCCTCGGGATCGAACATCAGGAGCGCATAGCTCTTGGTGCCTTCGGGCGGATTCGCCCAGTTCAGCGCGGGCGAGATGTTCTCGCCGACGCAGTTTGGATTGGACTTGTTGTTGCCCGCGTTCTTCACGGCCAGCCGTTCGCCATCCTTGAAGGTCGGCGACGTCAGCGTGAACGCGCCCTGTGCATTAGCCTCGTGTGCGCCGCAGACGGCCGCCAAGGCGACGGCGCCTGCGAGTATCGAACTACGTCCCAACATGACATCTCCCTTATGATTTTTCTGTGTGCTCAACTTGTAACCGCCACGGCATCGAGATCCAGATCATGCTCTACCCGGTCGCCGATTGCGCGTAGCCCTTCAACACTTCATCCTTCAAAACACTCCATATTTCACGATGAAGTGAGTGAAACTCCTTCTCCAGCCGCACTTCGAAGATATCGCGCGGACGCGGCAACGACACCCGCCAGTCGCCGATGATGCGCGCACCGGGCCCCGCCGACATGATCACCACGCGGTCCGCCAGCGCAATCGCCTCTTCGAGATCGTGGGTGACGAACAAGACCGCCTTGCGGTCGGCGTTCCAAAGCTCCAGCAGCAGATTGCCCATGATCTGCCGGGTCTGGGCATCGAGCGGGCCGAACGGCTCGTCCATCAGCAATATCTTGGGATCGCGGATCAGGACCTGCGCCAGCCCGACCCGCTTGCGCTGCCCGCCGGACAGCATATGGGGATAGCGGTTGCCGAACGCGCCAAGGCCCACCGAGGTGAGCCAATCCTGCGCGCGCTGCAGCGCCTGCTCGCGTGGGGTACCCTTGATCTCGAGGCCGATGGCAACATTGTCGATCGCGGTCTTCCATGGGAACAGCGCATCGGCCTGGAACAAATAGCCGGCATCCCGGTTCAGGCCCGTCAGCGGCTGGTCGAATATCTTGACCGATCCGGAGGCCGGTTTCAGCAGCCCGGCGGCAACATTGAGCAGCGTCGATTTCCCGCATCCGGTGGGCCCGACGATGGCGACGAACTCGCCATGGGCGACCGACAGCCGGGCCTGCTCCACGGCCGTGTAGACGCGGTCATCGGCCAGCCGGAATGCCACCGTCGCGTCCATAAGCGCGACCGCATTTGGCTGTACCGTATCCACCGCGTCCCCCTGTCCAAGTTTGGACGATGCCTTAGCGGTTAAAGAGCATAAGTTCAACGCGGCGCTACGGCACGGTTAGAGCCTTATCGGTTCTGATGAATCAGAACCGGGCTCTAGTCTTTTGTTTTGACGCGTTTTCTTGACACGAACCGGTATCCACTTCGCTCGAAAACGCTATAGCTGTTTTGACCCAAAAATGCAGTCATTTGCCCAGCAGCAGATCGGGCAGCCACAACGTCAGGATCGGCACGTAAGTGATGATCCCCAGCACGATCAGCAGCAGGATCAGGAACGGCAGCATGCCCCGGATCACCTCGCCGACGGGCGCCGTGGAGATGGTCGCCAGCACGAAGAGATTGAGACCCACCGGTGGATGCACCAGTCCGATCTCCATATTGTGGGTGAAGATGATCGAGAAGTGGACGGGATCGACGCCGAGCGGCTTCAGCGCCGGCGCCAGAATCGGCAGCACCAGCAACAGCGTCGCCGTCACCTCGAGGAAGCAACCGAGCACAAGCAGCAGCAAATTGATCAGCAGCAGGAACTGCCAGGTTGCCAGATCCTGGCCCATGGCGAAACGCACGATCTCGGCCGGGACGCCTGACTCCGTCATCCAATGGCCGAAAGCGAGCGCCGTCGCCACGATCAGCATGATCGTGGCCGCGCTGCTGATCCCGTCGGCGATCACGTGAAGGGTCTGGGTCCAGTGGAAACCGCGGTAGAACACCAGCGAGACCAGGAGCGCGGTGACAGCCGATAGCGCCGCCGCCTCGGTGACGGTGACGATGCCGCCGTAAATTCCGACCATCACCACCACCGGAACCACCAGTGCCGGGACGGCGCGCACCGTGACGCGCAGCCGCTCGGCGAGCGGCAGCGACGGCTCGATCGGGAAATTGCGCCGCCGCGCGTCGTACAGCACCCAGAGCAGGAAAGCCGCAGCCTGCAGCAATCCCGGCAGGATGCCCGCAAGAAACAGCCGTGGTACCGACTGCTCGGCGACGATGCCGTAGAGGATCAAGGCAATGCTCGGCGGCACCACGATGCCGATGGTGCCGGAGGCGCCGACCACACCGAGCGCGAACGAGCGCGGGTAGCCCCGCCTGATCATCTCCGGCAGCAGGATCGTCCCCATCGCAAGCGCAGTGGCAACGCTGGAGCCGCAGATCGCGGCGAACAGCGAGCACGCCACCACGGTGACGACGCCGAGGGAACCGCGGATGCCGCCCAGCCACGCGATCGAGAGATCGATCAGCGCCTTGGCGACACCGCCCGAGCGCATGAAGGCCGCAGCCATCACAAACAGCGGCAGCGCCATCAAGGTGGTCGAATTGAGCTTGTCGATCACCAGCTGCGCGGCGCCGATCAGCGGCTGGCCGGAGACGGAATAAAGGATGCCGGCGCAGAGCCCGAGCACCAGGAAGATCGGCATGCCGCAAGCGAGCAGGCCGAAGAACAGCAACAGGAACAGGAACGTCATCATTTCAGGTCAAGCCGGCGGCCGGCTTATGGCAGGCACATCCATGCCGCTTGGTGTCTCGCGGTCGATGTTGTGGCCGACGGTCATCGTCGCGGGATCGAAATAGAGCGCGAAGCGGACCAGGCGGATCGTATAGCGCGCCGCCATCAGCGCGCTGCCGACCGGGAGCGAGAGGTAATAGATCCAAAGCGGGAATTGCAGATCGGTGGAGCTGCGTTCGTCGATCTGGATCGAGGTCTCGACGATCTGCCAGCCGTACCAAACGAGGGCAGCGCAGAACGCGATGGCCGCGACGCAGTTGAGCGCCTCCACCCAGCGCAGGACTTGTGGCGGCAGCTTGCGCAGCGCCACGTCGGACCGGACATGGCCGTCCCGGCGCACCAGTTGGCTGGAGACGAACATGATCGCCCAGATCACGAGATAGACGATCACCTCTTCGGCATAGCTGATGGCGCGCTCGGGCGCGAAGTAGCGCCCGATCACCTGCCACAGTCCGATAACAAGAGCGATCAGACCGAGGAGACCTACCAGGGTCTCCTCGATCCGATCCCAAAGCTTCATCATGATCTTGTGCGATCCTGTTCGCGGTTCAACTGAATGTACCCACCGTGGCCATCAGCTCCTGGAGCATCTGCGGCGAGATCTTGATCTCCTTCGCGACATGGTCCTGCTCCGTCATCATGCGCGCGCGTACGGCGGCAATTTCCTCCGCGGTAGGATCGACGAACTTGACGCCTTTTTCCTCCAGGACCTTGCGCCCCTGGCGCTGAGCCGCAACGCTGTTCTCGCGATACGCGGGAACGCTCTTCACCCAAGTCTCCGTCATGATGTTCTGCAATTCGGGACCGAGCTTGTCCCAGAACGCCTGGTTGACGACGGGAATGTACTCGGCGATGAACTGGTGATCCTCGAGCGCGTATTTGACGCCGGCCTCCCAGAGCTTGGCGCTCACCAAGCTTTCGTTCGAGCTCACGAGGCCATCGAAGGTTCCCTGGGACAGCGACAACGGCACGTTCGGCCAAGCGGTCGTGTTGGGAATGGCGCCCACGAACCGGGCGCGCCAGGCCTGGCCCGCGCCGCCGGAATTGCGGATCTTCATGCCCTTGAGATCGGCGAGCGTGGCGATGGGCTTGCTCGTGCTGTACCAGTTGAAATGTCCGAGATCGAGATACGGGCCCACCACATGGGAGCGCAGCTTCTGCTCGATCTGGCTGTTGAGGAGCTGTCCGGGCTTGCCGTCGATGACGCGGTGGATGTCCTGCATCGAGCGGCCGTAGAGCACCGGAAGCTGAAAGAGATCGGCATCGGGCACGATGCCCGTAATGCTCCAGCTTCCCGGGACCGCCATTTCGACCTGGCCCTGAATCAACGCCTTGCCGACCTCGAGATCCGGATAGAGCTGGGCGCTCTCGAATAATTCGCTCTTGATCCTGCCTCCGGACGCGACCTCGACCTTGCCGAGATAGTCCTTCATCGAGATGTTCTTCAGATGCGTCGGCGCGGTGTCGAGCGAAACGCGCAGGCGATACGGCGCATCGGCCGCGCGGGCGCGCCCCCCGATGGCGGGAGCGAACAGGGCCGCGCCCGCAGCAATGGTGAAGGTTCGACGCGTGAGATGTTTCGTCATGGATGTATTCTCCGAGGAGGCCTTGATTTACGGTTGAGGTTAGAACAGCAGGCTTGCGCCCGACGCGATCAGGAAGATCAGCACCACACGGCGAAACGCCGCATCGTTGATGCTGTCGAACAGGCCGAGGCCGATCCACGTTCCGAACAGCACCGCCGGCGCGCAGACGAGATAGGTCGTGACGGTGGCGGTGGTGAGAATGCCGAGGCGTGAGAAATACGCCAAAGTAGCCACTTGAATCGTCAGGATGAAAGGCTGGACCACGCCGCGCTGAATGTCTTTGGGCAATCCGCGCAGGCCGCACCAGATCGTCGGCGCGGCGCCCGGAAAGGCGACGGCTCCCGCGGTGATGCCACCGAGCATCCCACAGATGACGTCAGCGATGCTGCTGCCGCGGCGAACGATGAGATCCGCCTTCAGCAGCATGAAGGTGCTGTAGACGATGAGGAAAGCGCCGAGCCACATGCCAAAGCGATGCGGATCGCTGTCTCGCAACAATGCCGCTCCAAGCGGAATACCGGCAAAGCCGCCGACGATGAAGGGTGCGCAGCGTCGCCATTCCATCTTGCGCCACAGCTTGGCGATACTGAAGAGCTGCGTGGTGATGCTGCATGCGAGCAGAAGCGGCACGAAGACGATCGGCGCGACCCAGTGCGTAAGCAGCGCGGCGGCGATCGCAGAGAAGGCAAAGCCGGCGAGGCCGGCGACAACCGCGCCGAGGAACACCGACATGACAACAAGCAAGTGAGGAGCCGACCCGGTAAGCCAGCCGGCCGCGGCTGTCAGCGCAATGGCGAGAACGCCCAACAGCGCCGCCCGGCTTACCACAACACTTGCGGCCGGCGCTTCGGACGAGCCGCGCCGCTCAGGCGTCAGGATGCCCACTCTCGCGAGGAACTTGCGAATTCGAGATTCGCGATCTTGGATGAACTCGTTCGACATCTTTTGCAGGTCGGAACGGTCGGTCGGGACTGCAGGAAGCATTTTCACGGTCCTCGAAGGACGTTGCTCGAAGGAAGTTTCTCGAAGGAAGTTTCTCGAAGGAAGTTTCCTGGCGGACGGCAAATGACGCCGCTCAGGCATGGGCGGCTTATCGCCGATGAGAGATGGCCGGTTACTTCCCGTGCGCGTGGTTGCACGACACGTTCGGATTCATGTCCGCAAGGGCGCCGCGCGGACCTGATCGACGAGGGGATTGCCCGTATCGTCCGCGGCCGGCGCCGTTCCGACGGCGAGCGAGGACAATGGAACCACGTACCCGGCCCAGCGAATAAATTTCATTCGTTCTCTCCAGAGTTTAGTTTGAATAAAATGAGAGCGACGCACACCGACCGGGCGGGCGATCGTCGTGAGGTATCAGCACCGGCTTCTGCAACGACGCCGGCTGGACGCCTGACTGAAATGACGAAGTAGAGTAGAGTCGCGACGATGCGCTCCGTCCCGCGCCGAAGGCGCACGACTTAGCCGCAAGGCAGGCCAGTTGATTCAGTTCCATTCAAAGCTTGAGTAGCCTTCGGATCCTCCTCTGCTTGGACAGGCGCGCAGGAAGATGTCCGTAGTGGCGGCAAAAGACTTTGCTCAATCTTTCATTTGTGGTTCAGATGCATTCAGATGCCATGGATTATTACTTGAGACGGTGTCGCTCCTCCCGGAGGGATCAGGGTGAAATTTCTCTTTTCCGATCACACACTTGACACCGATCGACGCGAGCTGCGCCGTGGCGACGCACTGATTTCCATCGAGCCCCAGGTATTCGATCTGCTGCTCTACCTCGTGCAGAATGCCGGTCGCGTCGTCAGCAAGAGCGATCTCTTCGCGTCGGTCTGGCGCGGTCGGATGGTCTCGGATTTGACGATCGCCAGCCGCCTCAACGCCGCACGCAAGGCGATCGGCGACACCGGGAGCGAGCAAAGGCTGATCCGCACCTTCCCCCGCAGGGGTATTCGCTTCGTCGGCGAAGTGCAGACCCAGCCGGCGGAAGATCAATCTCCAGATGCCGCCGCTCTGCCGCCCGCCGAGCCCCAAAGGTACTCATCTCTGGCCTTGCCGCCAACCGACCGCCCCGCCATCGCCGTCCTTCCATTCGTCAATTTGAGCGGGGAGCAGGAACAGGAATATTTCTCCGACGGCATCAGCGAGGATCTCATCACCGCGCTGTCCAAGCTGCGCTGGTTCTTCATCATCGCGCGCAACTCCTCCTTCATGTACAAGGGAAAATCAGTCCCCATGAAGCAGGTCGCCGAGGAACTCGGCGTCGGCTATATCGTCGAGGGCAGCGTGCGCAAGATGGGCGACCGCGTGCGCATCACCGCGCAGCTCAATGACGTCGCCACCGGAGGCCAGATCTGGGCGGAACGCTACGACCGCGAGCTTGCCGATGTGTTCGCGGTGCAGGACGAGATCACCGAGGCTGTCGTCGCTGCGATCGAGCCGCAGATCTATGCTGCGGAAAATTTCCGCGCCGAGCGCAAGCCTCCCGAGAGCCTGGATGCCTGGGATCTGGTGATGCGGGCGCTATCGCACTTCTGGCGGTTGACCTCTCGGGACAATGTCGCCGCCCAATCGCTGCTCGATAAAGCGATTGCCATCGATCCGAATTACGGCCGGGCGCTCGGTGTCCTCGCCGTCAGCCATACTTTCGATGCCCAGTTGGGTTGGAAGGACCGCAAGGTCTCCGTACCGATAGCCCATCGCATGGCCCAGGCAGCGCTGCGTGCCGACGACGAGGATCCCTGGGCGCATCTTGCGTTGGCGACCAACTACGTGAACATCGAACGTTACGAGGATTCGCTGGCCGAATTCGAAGCGGCGTTGCGCCTCAATCCTAATTTCCCACTGGCGCTGGGCACATATGGCCTGGTGCTCTGCTGGTGCGACCGCTGGAAAGAGGGCAACGAGGCCGCTCGCCGAGCGCTGTTGATGAGCCCCCGCGATCCGTTCTCTGCAATTTACAACGGCGTTGCCGCCTACGCGGAATTCCTCGATCGCAATTACGACGAGTCGATACGACTGGCGCGCGACGGAATCCGCCAGCGGGCTGATTTCGTCGCTTCCCACCGCATGCTCGCCGCCGCAGCCGGGATGGGCGGCAGGATCGACCTCGCCCAGACCGCGCTCCAAGACCTGCGTCGCATACATCCCGGCGTCTCTCTCGCCTGGATGGCAAGCCAAGTGCAGGCCCGGCTGCCTTGGCAGCGCGAGCATATCCTGGAAGGTCTCCGCCGCGCGGGCCTGGAATAGCCGCCGATCTCTCGTGCCGTCGATTGCTACTGCAACACAGGAACCATCCGGACGTCATGCCCGCCGCACCCCCACTTATCGCTTATGCTCACGTCGGCAAGAGTTTCGACGGCCGCGGCGCGGCGCGCGTGGTAGCCGTCGACGACGTCTCGCTCGACGTCGCCGAGGGCGAGTTCCTGGCCATTGTCGGCGGTTCCGGTTCCGGCAAGACCACGCTGCTGCGGCTGGCCAACCGGCTGATCGAGGCTGACAGCGGCAACATCACGGTCGAAGGCCAGGATGTGCGCAACATCGATCCGATCGGGCTGCGCCGGCGGATCGGCTATGTATTTCAGAGCGGCGGGCTGTTTCCGCATCTCAGCGTCGCCGGCAATATCGGCATCACGCCAAAACTGCAGGGCATACCGCCTGCGGAAATTTCCGCGCGAGTCGATGAACTGCTCGATCTCGTACGGCTCGACCGCGCCCAATATCGCGATCGTCTGCCGCATGAATTGTCGGGCGGCCAGCGCCAGCGCGTCGGCGTGGCGCGCGCCCTGGCCGCAAAACCGCGTATCGTGCTGATGGACGAGCCGTTCGGCGCGCTCGATCCCCTCACCCGCGACGCACTCGGCGACGATTATCGCGCGCTGCACGGCAAACTCGGCCTGACCACGATCATGATCACCCACGACATGACGGAAGCCATTCTGTTGGCCGACCGTGTTGCGGTCATGCGCGGAGGGCGGCTGCTGGCACAGGGCACGCCATCGGAACTTTCAGATAGCGGCGACGCCTATGTGGGCGAATTGCTGCGCACGCCGCGGCGCCAGGCGGAACGGCTTGGCGCGTTGCTGCCCAAAGACGGTCCGAAACACGGCCCGAAGCATGGCCCGAAGGACGGCGCGGCATGAGTTTTCTCTCCGATCCACGCTGGAGCGAGGCGTTCGCGCATCTGCCCGACTATCTCGGCAACCATGTCCGCGTCAGCGTCACGGCGCTGGCGCTGGGTCTGGCGATCAGCCTGCCCTTGGCGATCGCCGCGCGTAACCGGCCGGTGATGCGTAGCGCACTGCTCGGCCTTGCCAGCATCGTGCAGACGGTGCCGGGGCTGGCGCTGCTCGCGCTGTTCTATCCATTGCTGCTGGCGCTTGCGGCCTTGTCGCTGTCGTGGTTCGGGGTCGGCTTTTCCGCCTTCGGATTCCTGCCGGCAGTGCTGGCGCTGGCGCTCTATTCGATGCTGCCGGTGCTGCGCAACACCATCACCGGGCTGCAGGGTGTCGATGCCGCGATCCTGGAGGCCGCCGAAGGCGTCGGCATGACGCCACGGCAATCCCTGTTCACGGTGGAATTGCCGCTGGCGCTGCCGGTAATGATGGCGGGCATCCGCACCGCGGCGGTCTGGGTCATCGGCACCGCGACGCTCTCGACGCCGATCGGCCAGACCAGCCTCGGCAATTACATTTTTGCAGGGCTTCAAACCCAGAACTGGGTGTTCGTGCTGTTCGGCTGCCTCTCTGCCGCCGTGCTGGCGCTCGCCGTCGATCAATTGCTGGCGCTGATCGAAAGTGGATTGCGCAACCGAGGCCGTATTCGTACCGCGCTTGGCGGCATCGGTATCGCCGCGCTGGTCGCGGCCACGCTGGTACCGGCGATAGCGCGCTCGCCATCCAGCTATATCGTCGGCGCCAAAACCTTTACCGAGCAATATGTGCTCTCGGCGCTGATCGCGCAGCGGCTGAAGGCTGCCGGGTTATCGGCCAGCTCGCGCGAAGGCCTCGGCTCCAACGTGATCTTCGACGCGCTGGCAAGCAACGATATCGACGTCTATGTCGACTATTCCGGCACGCTCTGGCTCAATCAATTCCACCACAGCGACATCAAGTCGCGTGAAGAACTGCTGCGCGAACTGAAGACCATGCTGGCGAAGCAGAACATCACGCTGCTCGGCGAGCTCGGTTTCGAAAACGCCTACGCGCTGGTGATGCCGCGCAAGCGCGCTGAACAACTGGGCATCCGCAGCATCGCCGATCTGGCCTCGCATGCGTCCACGATGTCGATGGCCGCGGATTATGAATTCTTTTCGCGCCCCGAATGGGCCGGGCTGCAAAAGGCCTACGGGCTCTCGTTCCGTGCGCAGCGGCAGATGCAGCCCGACTTCATGTATGCCGCGGTCGCGTCCGGCGAGGTCGACGTGATCGCGGGCTACACCAGCGACGGGCTGATCGCAAAATACGACCTCGTCGTGCTCGACGATGCCAAACACGCTATCCCGCCCTACGACGCGATGGTGCTGCTCGCGCCGAAACGCGCCGGCGATCAGGCGCTGCGCATCGCGCTGCAGCCCCTGCTCGGCAAGATCGATATCGCCACGATGCGCGAGGCCAATCTGCGTGCCGCCGGCAATGACGCTGAGAGTTCACCCGATGCGGTGGCTCGATGGTTGTGGGAGAAGATCGGGAAGCGATAGTTGGTTCTGCCGTCATTGCGAGGAGCAAAGCGACGGAGCAATCCATTCTTTCTTTCCACGGGCGATGGATTGCTTCGCGGAGCCTGTCATCGGGCGCGCGTTCGCGCGACCCGGTGGCTCGCCATGACGCGGATGGTCTTGGATCGACGCGATCGCATGCTATAGATGATTTCCAGCCAATCAAACGACTTCACTTTCGCTGACGGAAGCAAGAAGCTGTCCATGATTTCTGCCAAGCGCGCCCTCCTCCGCACCGTCGCAATTACTTTGGCTGGGCTCGTAATCAGCCTGTCGGCGTTGCATCCTGCCTGTGCGCAGACCCGCTATCCCGACAAGCCCGTGCGCATCGTGCTGCCGTTTGCCGCCGGCGGCGTTGCCGACATCACCGCGCGCATTGTTGCTGAAAAGCTCAGCGACAGGCTTGGGCAGCGTTTTTACGTTGAGAACCAGCCGGGCGCCGGCGGCATCGCCGCAGCCCGAACCGTGATCTCATCTCCACCGGACGGACAAACGCTGGCGCTGCTTTCCAACGGAACCGCTGTCAGCGTATCCCTGTTCAAGAAGCTGCCGTTCGATCCGCTCAAGGACTTCGAGCCTATTTCCAGTCTGGGCTATTTCGATTTCATCTTCGCGACCGCCGCCGATTCCGAATTCAGGACGTTGGGGGATTTCATCGCCGCCGCAAAGGCGAAACCCGGTGCGTTGAATGTCGGGACGATCAATGTCGGCAGCACGCAGAACCTTTCAGCCGAACTGTTCAAGACGGCCGCCGGCATCGACTTCACGATTGTCCCTTATCGGGCAACCCCCGATATCCAGGTTTCGCTGCTGCAAAACAACGTTTCCCTGCTGATCGACAGTTACTCTGCGATCAAGGGCAACCTTGCCGACAGGAAGTTCCGTGCGCTGGCGTCGTCGGGTCCGGCACGTTCCGAAAGTACGCCCGATATTGCCACCGTGCAGGAGGGCGGCGTTGCGAGTTACGACGTGGTCTCCTGGAATGCGCTGTTTGCCCCCGCCGGTACGCCCGAAGCGATCGTGACGACGCTCAACAGCGCGTTGCGGGATATCCTCACCGATGCCGACGTCAAGAAGCGGCTGATCGAGCTTGGCATCGAGGCGAAAGCGAGTACGCCGCACGAAATCTCGGCCCGGCTCAAATCCGATATCGAGAAGTGGCAGACGGTGATCGAGAAGGCCGGAATTCAAAAACAATAGCCGCGAGCCAATTCATGCAATTTCAGAAAACTCAGGGCTGGCTCGACTGGTATGCCGGCCCCTCGACACCACGCTTCAAGCTGCCGGCCGGCGCGGTGGACGCGCATTGTCACGTGTTCGGCCCCGGCGCCGAATTTCCGTTTGCGGCGGAGCGTAAATACACGCCCTGCGATGCCTCCAGGCAGCAATTATTCGCCTTGCGGGATCATCTCGGCTTTGCGCGCAATGTAGTGGTGCAAGCGACCTGCCACGGCGCCGACAACAGCGCGATGGTCGATGCTCTCAAAGGTTCCAACGGCCATGCGCGCGGCGTCGCGACCGTCAGGCGAAGCGTTACCGATACCGAATTGCGGGCGATGCATGAAGCCGGCGTCCGCGGCGTGCGCTTCAACTTCGTCAAACGCCTCGTCGACTTCACGCCGAAAGACGAGCTGATGGAGATTGCCGGGCGTATCGTAAAACTTGGCTGGCATGTCGTGATCTATTTCGAGGCGGCTGATCTGCCAGAATTGTGGGACTTCTTCACCGCGCTGCCGACCGTCATTGTCGTCGATCACATGGGCCGGCCCGATGTGGGCAAGCCGGTCGACGGAGGCGAGTTCGAACTATTCGTCAAGTTCATGACCGAGCATCCGAACGTCTGGTCCAAGGTCAGTTGCCCGGAGCGGCTGTCGGTCTCGGGGCCGCCGGCGCTGAATGGCGAGCAAAACGCCTACCGCGACGTAATCCCGTTCGCGCGGCGCATCGTCGAGACGTTTCCCGATCGCGTGCTCTGGGGCACCGACTGGCCGCATCCCAACCTGAAAGACCACATGCCCGACGACGGCCTGCTGGTCGACTTCATCCCCCACATCGCAACCACGCCGGAACTGCAACGCAAACTCCTGGTCGACAATCCGATGCGACTGTACTGGCCGGAGGAATGGATCAAAGCCCCTTGATCATCCCGGCATCGATCAACAGGCGGTTGAAACGCCTGGCTTCCGCGCCGTCCTTGCAATCGTAGAACACGCCCTTGCAGCGGAGCATGATGTTCCTTTGCTCCTCGAACGATGGGTCGAGCGGAATGCCGGCGGCTTCCTGGATCACCAGCGGCAGATAGGCGGCGTCGATCGTGTCCATCACCGCGGGGCTCTTCACCGGCTCGAAATTCACGGCATCGATCGCATAATAGGTCGCGTAATAGCTTGGGTCGTAACGCTCGAGCTTCTTGCCGACGCCGGCCTCGTCGAGACCGGGATCGAGTACATGCGGCGAGAATTCGGGCTGGTGGTCGCCGTAGCGCACGATCAGGAACGGCTGCGCGGGAAATTTCTTCTTCAGCCCGGCGATGAAGGCGGAATAGTCGTTGGCGCTCATCGTCTGCCGGCGCAGATATTCGTCGACCACCGGCTCATTGCCGGGGTTGCGCCAGGACGGCATCAGGTCGGAGCGGAATTTGGTTTCCCAGGGAAAATGATTGGCGGCGAGGTAGACGAAGGTAAACAGCGGCGTGTTGGCCGGCTGTTCGGAAATCAGCTGCAGCGCCTTGTCGTAGAAGAAGCCATCGGGCTCGACATCCCTGGCGCCGAGGTCGCGCGCATCGAGGAAGCGCTGGATGCCGGTCGTGCTCTGGAAACCGCGCGCGCTCATGAAGGCGCCGTAGGCCGGATAGAGCGAAAGCGTCGAGTAGCCGCAGCGGCGCAGCGCCAGCGGCAGGCCGCGTTCGACGCGGCCGGAGGCGATGCGGGTCACGAAGTAGGAAAACCGGCCGAACGAGCGCGAGGAGAGACCGGCGAGCACATTGTATTCGGTGAACCAGCTCGGTCCGCCATTGCTCTCGGCCAGGAATTTCCGCTCCTTGCCGTCGAACGATTTGAAATGGTTGCCATAGCCCGGCGGCACCTTGATGCCATTGGCCTGACGAATATCGAAGCTCAATTCGTCATGGATCATGATGATGTGCGGCCGCCGCCCCGCCGGGTGGCAGGAATCCACCAGCGGCACCTTCAGACGCTCGGGGATGGAAGCGGCCGATTCCATAAACCCGTAGCTCATGAAGTCGGAGACCGCGGTGACGCCGGAGCGCGAGAACTTCGAGAGGTAGCCGTCGTCATAATAGCCGCGCCAGGCTTCATCCGGCCAGGCAAAGGCATAACCGACCAGCGCGGCCACGCATGCGAGGCAACCGGCCGCAGCCGGCAAACGGCGGATGCGGAACGGATCGAGCCACCACAGCGCGTACATCAGGGGGATCGTAACCAGGCCCGCTGATATCACCGACCAGCGCAGGTTCGGGAAGATCGTGAACAAGAACGCGGCAGTGTCGCGATCGATCACCATCAGGTCGACGAAGTTCGCGGTCATCTGCACCACGTCGTGCTTGAGCCGCGACAGCAGCACCAGCACCACGACCAGCGTCAGCGACAACGCGCCCGACAGCGCGGGGCGCCGCAGCAGCGCGATAAAGAAGAAGTTCAGGATGCCCCACGACAGCACGAAGCCGGTGCGTGAACTCAGGTCGTTTTCGGTCTGGAACATGATGACCAGCGCGCCCAGATGGGGCGCGACGACCGCCAGCAGCCGCCAGACGCCAATCGAGGCGATGCCGGCGGCAATGGCAGCAGCGGACGAACCTGAATTTGGCGCGGGCGCCATGGGTGGAACGCAACATGACCCGGCGCAATGCAAAGGCCTTGGCTGGCGACGACCAGGAGACGCACGACCCAGCCGGAACCTGTGTCGCGTCATAAAAAGGTAGTGGAAACGTCATGAACGCGCAATGAATTTGCGGGTCCGACTGGGAGCTGCTCGGTAAATTGGCTCGGCAATGCCCGTCGGAACAGGCCGGGTTTTGGCCGCCGGTGTTCGGCCTCAGTCGGCCAGCAAATGATACTTTCGGCCAAGCCGATGGTGAACGGCGATGACCGCCCGGTCGACGTCACTGATCAGGCTATCGCCAAGGACCACGTTCGGGATTTCCCAGTTGCGGCCTCCCCTCGCGTTCGGCAATCGGGACAGAGCCATAATGCGCGCGGTTTCGCATCCCGGCTGGCTGCGAAGTGCCTCGTTCGCGAGCAGCGTCAGCTCTGCATGGCTCTTGCCGACCGTCGTCACTGATGGCCCAGACCTTCCAATTCCCTGGCACGCGCTTCGGTCATGCTGCGCATGCACTCGCCGGCATCGAGCCGGACGATAGTGCCCTCGCCCATGCCGTAATACAGGCGATTGGCGTCGATATTTTCAGCATGCGATCATGCCGGCGGCATCAGGCCAAGGCGCTTGCCGATGATTTTGTCGACGGTGCGCTTGGGTAACAGCGACAGCACCAGATGCCGCATCGGATCGGGTGTGATCTGGTAGCGCACTTTGGGCCTTGGCGATGTCAACGCCTCGAAGATTGCCTCAGCAATTTTTTCCGGCGGCAGTCCGATTTCACTGAGATATTTGGTGAATTTGCGGATATTTTCCAGTGCAGGCGCATACGGCGAATTCTTGTAGGCGGTCATATCCACGGCATCACCTTTGCTCCAGATCGGTGTTTTCACCGCGCCAGGCGCCACGATGATGACGTCGATTCCGAACAGCATCAATTCGCGGCGCAGACTTTCGGACAATCCTTCGATCGCGTGCTTCGACGCCGCGTAGGCGGCCGTCAGCGGACTGCCGGCTTTGCCCGACACCGAAGAGATCATCACGATCCGTCCCTTCGGCCCCTTCAGTGATGGATCGGAGCCGAGCAATGGCCCGAAGGCCTGCGTCGCGATGATCGGCCCGACCACGTTGACATCCATCTGGCGGCGGAATTCGTCGGCTGAGAGTTCAAACACCGGCCCCGCTACGGCGATGCCAGCATTGTTGACGAGACCCGCGAGCGTCTCCCCGTTTAGCTGGTTGCGCACCTCGCGCGCCGCCGCCAGCACCGCGGCCTCATCGGTGACGTCGAATATCAGCGGCGTGAAGTTTGTTCCGAACTCGCTCCTGAGGCGGTCGGCGTCAGCCTGCTTGCGCACGCTGCCGAAAACGCGGAATCCGCGATCGAGCAGCAGCTTTGCCGCAGCCCAACCGATGCCGGTGGACGCGCCGGTGATAACGACAGATTTCATGATGGGTAACGCCCCTGTGGTGATGCGGGGATCGTTTAACCTGATTGAGGAGAAGCGCAATGCCCCCTGACCCACCGCGCAAGAGCACCAAAGCCGAAGCTTTGCTTCGGCGTCCTCTTCCAAGAACGGCCGCCCAAGGCTGCCTACGCTCCCCCCGCAAGCGGGGTGAGGTTTAAAGCCCCCTACTCCGCATGCCCGTCGATGATCGGACCGAACAACTGCCATTTCTCGCCGGTGAATTTCATCATCTGGACTTGCTCGATCGGATAGAAATCCGTCGGTGAGGTCTTGATGCGGATTCCCGGGATATAGGTGTTGATCTCGAAATCCATATTCGCGACGACCTTCATGACGTTCTCGCGCGTGAGATTGTTGCCGCATCGCTTCAGCACCTCGACCAGCGCGGTCGACGTGTTGTAGGCGGTCAGCGGCCCGCTCTCGGATTTGTCGGCCTCCGGATAATATTTGGCCATGAAGGCGCGGTATTTCTGCATGCCGGGATGCGAATCCCATTGCGGATCGGTGACGTCCATCTGGTAGCCGGCGCTCAGAATGCCGGCGGAGTTCTCGAGGCCGGCGGGCTTGAGCACTGCACCGACCGAAGCCGACACGTTGGTCATGATGTGGATCGGCTTCCAGCCGAGTTCGGCTACCTTCTTGATTGCCTGCGCTGCAAATTTCGGCGTGCCGATATTGATGAAGATGTCGGGGTTGGCGGTCTTGATCGCCACCACCTGCGAATCCACCGTCGGCATGCTGATCTCGTAGGGCACGCTGGCGACGACCATGCTGTCATATTTGTCGCGCAGCACGTCCTTCAGCCCGAGCACGTAGTCCTTGCCGAAATCATCGTTCTGATAGAGCACGCCGAGCTTGGCATTGGCATGATGCTGCAGGATGTAGGTGGCGTAGATGCGCGCTTCGGCCCGGTAGTTCGGCTGCCACCCGATGGTCCACGGGAAATGCTCGGGATCGCCCCAACGCGAGGCGCCGGTCGCGACGAACAGTTGCGGCACCTTCATGGTGTTCATGTATTTCTGGATCGCCGCGTTCGGCGCGGTGCCGAGCGGCGCGAAGATCAGGAACACCTCGTCGCTCTCGACCAGCTTACGCGCCTGCTCCACCGTCTTCGGCGGGCTATAGGCGTCGTCATAGGAAATGAAATTGATCTTGCGGCCGTTGACGCCGCCATTGTCGTTGATCATGCGCATATAGGCGCTCATCGTCTTGCCGATGATGCCGTAGGCCGATGCCGGCCCGCTATACGGCATGATATTGCCGATCTTGATCTCCGTATCCGACGCGCCGGCGTCGTATTTCTTCTGCGCGACAGCCGACATTGAAGCTGCGGCAAGGATCAGTCCGGAAAGTCCCAAACAACGTAGCAGGGCTTTAATGAAGTTCGTCGTGAACGAATCCTTAAGCACACGCTTCATGAGTTTCCTCCTCGGGTGCGGGCCAGGCGTGACGGCTTCTTGCTGGACAGTTTCCTATTCAAATTTTTTCTGGAACGGTTTGGTAAGGATAGCAGCCAGAACTGGATACCGAAAGCAGTACGCTGCCCGTGAAAGGCGGATGATCACGGGCTATTTGTCGCTAGAAAGGCGGAGTGCGGCGCAGCAAGCCTGGTAAAGCAATTCAAAACGTCCCGCGCGATGGCCGGTTTCGTTAATGGCGCGCGACGGAAGCGACGACCCAGTGCCCGTTTTCGAGGCCATCATTCTGTACTTTTACGGGGTTCCACCTTTAACGCAGTGTAAGGCCACAACCGCCATTGTGCTGCTCGAAATGCAACAACCAATAAGGCTGCCCACAATGGTGCAACAGCCGGCTCACTCGATCATTGCCGAACTCGAAGACGCCGTCAGAGGCGGTTCATCCGCCCGGCGGGTCGAAACCCTGCGGCAGGTGACCGATCTCTTCCTCAACGATGGAGAGCGTCTTTCCGACGACCAGGTCAAGGTCTTCGACGATGTCCTCTGCCTGTTGATCGCGCGCGTCGAGACGCGGGCCAAGGCCGAGCTCAGCAAGCGGCTGGCGCCGCTCGACTACGCACCCTTCGAGGTGATCCAGCATCTGGCCACCGACGATGAGATCGCGGTTGCCGGCGAGGTGCTGACACATTCGACCCGGGTCTCCACCGACACGCTGGTCGAGGTTGCCAGCGCCAAGGGACAGGATCACCTGCTCGCCATCTCGGGCCGGGCCAACTTGCCTGAGGAAGTCACCGACGTGATCGTCGATCGCGGCGACGGCAGGGTCATCCGCAAGCTCGCGAACAATGCGAGCGCGAACTTTTCGGAAGCCGGTTACTCCAACATCGTCGCCCGCGCCGACGGGGACGATGAGTTGGTCGAGATCCTCGGCCTTCGGCTCGATCTCCCGATCCAGTATTTGCGCGACCTGGTGCGCCGCGCCAAGGACACCGTTCGCGCCCGGCTGCTGGCAATCGCGCCGCCCGCGATCCAGCAGGAGATCAGGCTGGTCCTCAACGACATCGCCACCGAGCAGACCCCGCCGGGACGCAACTATGGCGTCGTCGAGCAGGTGGTGCGGCTGATGGGCCAACTGAACGAACTGGACGACGCGGCCGTGTACAATTTCGCCGAGGCGAACAAATTCCCCGAGGTCACCGTCGCGCTCGCCGTGCTCAACGACGTACCGGTCGAAATGATCGCGCGCCTGCTGGAAGGGGCCCGCTCCGACCTGATCCTGATACCTTGCCGCTCCGGCCGCCTGAACTGGCCGACCGTCGAGGCGATCCTCCGCGGGCGGCCGGCGCCGTTCCCGGTCGACGAACAAACGCTGGAAGTTGCTCAACGCGATTACCGGAAACTGTCCATGGAGACGGCCCAGCGCACGATACGCTTCTGGCAGCTTCACAACCGGATCGAGAAGTAGCCGTACAGTCCCGCGGGAATCTGTGCGCTGTTACGGCACGTGAGGTGTAAAGAGTTCAGCGACGAGAATGCGGATTAAGTAGCGAGTCTTACGCTAGGTAAATTCAGGCTTTTTCGTTGCTGAGAGTCCGGTCGAACTGCTTCGCACCAAGAATGTGCATGAACTGTCAGTTCTTCGTTCCGGGATGGGTCGCGCACCAGTACAGGCGCGCTCAAGAAGATGCTTTAAATCTCAATTCTTCAAACAAAGGCGAGACCGCACGCTTTGCGCGATCTCGCCAGAAGATGCCGGACAAGCCTTAATTTTTCGTGTTGCAGTTGCTCAGTTGGCGGCTGCTCAGTTCTTGGTCTTGTCGACCAGCGCGCCCTTCTTGATCATCGAGATCGCGCTTGCGCGATCTCGCAATTCTAGAACGTGGATCAAGCCCTAGTTCTTGGTCTTGTCCACCAAGGCGCCCTTCTTGATCCACGGCATCATGTCGCGAAGTTTTTCACCGACTTCCTCGATCGGGTGGGCGGCGAGCTTGGCGCGCGTGGCCTTGAACGAGGTCTGGTTGACCTTGTTCTCGAGCATCCAGTCGCGGGCGAACTTGCCGGACTGGATGTCGGAGAGCACCCGCTTCATCTCGGCCTTGGTCGCGTCGGTGACGATGCGCGGTCCGGTGACGTATTCGCCATATTCGGCGGTGTTGGAGATCGAGTAGTTCATGTTGGCGATGCCGCCTTCATAGATCAGGTCAACGATCAGCTTCACCTCGTGCAGGCACTCGAAATAGGCCATCTCGGGTGCGTAGCCGGCTTCCACCAGCGTCTCGAAGCCGCCCTTGATCAGCTCGACCAGGCCGCCGCAAAGCACCACCTGCTCGCCGAACAGGTCGGTCTCGCACTCCTCCTTGAACGAGGTCTCGATGATGCCGGCGCGGCCGCCGCCGATGGCGGAGGCGTAGCTGAGGCCGAGGTCGTGGGCATTGCCGGAAACGTCCTTGGCGATCGCGATCAGGCAGGGCACGCCGCCGCCACGCTGATACTCCGAGCGCACGGTGTGGCCGGGCCCCTTGGGCGCGATCATCAGCACGTCGAGGTCGGCGCGGGGGTCGAGCAGGTTGAAGTGCACGTTGAGGCCGTGGGCGAACACGAGTGCCGCGCCCTTTTTCATGTTGTCATGCAGGTGCTCGCGGTAGATGTCGCCCTGCAGTTCGTCGGGGGTGAGCATCATGACGAGGTCGGCCCATTTGGCGGCTTCGGCGACTTCCATCACCTTGAAGCCGGCGGTCTCCGCCTTCTTGGCCGAGGCCGAGCCCTTGCGGAGCGCAATGGCCACTTCCTTGACGCCGGAATCCTTCAGGTTCAGCGCGTGGGCGTGACCCTGACTGCCATAGCCGACGATGACGACCTTTTTGCCCTTGATCAGGTTCAGGTCGGCATCACGATCATAATAAACTCGCATAGTCGTTTCCTCTTGAGGGGGCCGGAAATCGGCCGGTTAATCAGGCATTTGGGTGGATGGGACCGCCGGGTGCCCGCAAATTTCCGGCGTTGTCTAGAGCATTTTCCCCCTCAGGGGAAACCCTTCTCTCGCATGACGCGGTGCGGCATCATGCGTCCATGAAGACTGGGTAGAGCGAGGCCAGAAGCAGCAAGGCCATCACGATATTGAAGACCCGCACCAGTCGCGGGGAGGTCAGAAGCGGTTGCAACGCGCTGCCGGCCAGCGCCCAGGCGAGCGACGACAGGGCACCGAAGATGAGCATCAGCGCGCTCTGGATCGCAATGTTCCAGGGAAAGCCGGCAATCGCCGCATAGGCGGTAATGCTGCCGATCACCATGACCCAGCCTTTGACGTTGACCACTGGAACATAACCGCGGCCCAGAACGTCATCGGGCCACGCCCGCTGTCCTTTCCCGGTTCGGCCGGCGCTGACATCGCGATAATGGCGGCGAGATAGATCAGATAGGCCGCACCGGCATATTTGAGGACGGTCTGCAGCACCGGATAGGCGAAGAAGATGGCACCGAAGCCGAGCCCCACCGCCGCAACCATGAAACCCACTCCAATGCCGATACCCGCGACATGCGGAAGGGTACGCCGCAGGCCGTAAGTCAGCCCCGACGACAGCAGCATGATGTTGTTGGGTCCCGGCGTGAACGCCATCACCGCACCGAAAACAACAAAGGCGAGCAAAAGCGAGTTCGACATCATCCGTGCCTCACGCGATCTCGGGCACAATTTGTGCGCGCTTCGACAGCAACATGACGGCGATGCCGCCGACCACCGTGACCATGCCGGCCAGCCGCAGCGGCCCAAAGGTTTCGCCGAACACGGCACTTGATGCCGCCGAGCCGACGAACGGCACCAGCAGCGCGAACGGCACCACTTGTGCTGCGGGGTAATCCCGCAGCAGCCGGCCCCACAGCCAATAGGCGATGCAGGTGGAGATCGCACCGATGAAGATCATGCTGGTCCAGCCGGTCGCCGACATATGCAAAAGCGAATGCCACGTCGTGGACGGCCCATCGACGGCAAACGCCAGCGCGAGCAGCGGCAAGGGCGGCACCAGGCAAAGCCAGGCGAAGAGATCGAACATCGGCACGTCCCTCGCCCGCCGCAGCAGCAGATTTCCGATCGCAAAACTGACCGGCGAAATCATCAGCACCGCGAAGGCGCCAACGCTGAAGTCAAATCCGATGGTGCCGCAGATCATCAGCAAGCCGATCGCCGCGATGCCGATTCCGGCAATCTGCAGGCGCGTCGGAAATTCGCCAAACGCCAGCGCGGCAAACGCCACCGTGAACAGCGCCTGGCTTTGCACGATGACGCTGGCAAGCCCGATCGGAACGCTGTGCGCAATCGCCCAGGACTGTGCCAGAAACTGTCCGAGAAACAGCGTGCTGCTGATCGCGATCAGCACGGCCCATGAAACCTTGGGACGGCGTACCAGCAGGCAAGGCACCGCCGCAATGGCAAAGCGCATCGCCGTCATCAGCGCCGGTGAGAGTTCGTCGAGCGCGAGCCGACTGGCCACGAACCCAGAACCCCAGACCACCGCCACCAGGACGGCGATGCACACATCGGCCGGTTTCATTTTTTTCTAGCTCTGTTGGTCCGGCTTCGGTTTGCGCAAAAGATAAGTGCCGTGCAGGGGTGCGTGATAATCGACCGATTCCAGCGTGAAGCCGACATCGGTTAACATACGTTCGATCACCCAGCCGAAGGTCGAGTATTCGTCGCGCATATGGGTGACCACGCTCTCGCGTACGAAATCGTGGTTCTTGATCGAAAAATCGGCCCACTCTCCGACGTCGCGTTCGGCGCCGTCGGGCATGCTGACGAAAACGATATCGCGCAAATAGAAATTCGCGCCGGGTTTTAGCGCGGCATAGATCCGCGCCAGCGCCACCGCTTTCCAGAAATCCGGCAAATGATGCAGCGTGAACTCGCTGACAATGAGATCATATGAATTCGGCTGGTAGGCGAAGCTCAGCATGCCCGCCGGCTGGGTGCGGATCGCGACCTTGCGGTCGCGCGCCTGGATATTGGCCAGCGCCAGCATCGCCGGCGAAATATCGATCGCGTCGACCTCGGCGCCCATCAGAGCCGCCTCGCAGGCCAAAACACCGTTGCCGCAGCCGATATCGGCCACCCGCCAGCCCGGCTCGACACCGAGCATGGTCAACGCGGCACGGGCGCGGATATCGGAGTCGTCGTGCCGGTCGTAGATCGAGGCGACCGCGGAATCGAGGCCAAGCTGCCGCCTTTGATTGTAGTACCAGTCACGCGCCAGCATGGTTCACATCCCCTCAGGCCCGCGCCCGATCGCGGCAACACCGGTGCGCGACACCTCGACAAGGCCGAGCGGACGCATCAGGTCGATGAATTGATTGATCTTGGCGGAATTGCCGGTGATCTCGAACACGAAGCTCTCGGTGGTGGCGTCGATCACGCGGGCGCGGAAGGCGTCCGCGAGCCGCAGCGCCTCGACGCGGTTGTCGCCGCCGCCGCGGACCTTCACCATCGCCAATTCCCGCTCGATCGAGCGGCCGGTGATCGTCATGTCGACGACGCGATAGACCGGGACCATGCGATCGAGCTGGTGCTTGATCTGCTCGATCACCATCGGTGTGCCTGTCGTGACGATGGTGATGCGGGAGAGATGTTTCTGGCTCTCGGTCTCGGAGACGGTGAGACTCTCGATGTTGTAGCCGCGGCCCGAGAACAGCCCGATCACCCGCGCGAGCACGCCCGGCTCGTTCTGCACGAGCACCGAGAGCGTATGCGACTCGGTCGGGTCATGGCGCTCTTCGAGGAAGTAAGCGGATGCGGGCTGGTTCATTGTCGTCCCCTTGATTCTCTTCGTGTCACGCCATCGCCGGGTCTTTGGCGGCGGAAGGCACCTCCGGCGCAACCCATCTGCGAAACAAATCCAAATCGACGTTGCCGCCGGTCAGAATGAGACCGACCCGCTTCCCCCTGATTTTTTCCTTCTCCTGCAACGCCGCAGCAAGCGGGGCAGCCCCCGCGCCCTCCGCAAGATTGTGCGTGTCGGTCCAGTAGGCCCGTATCGCGGCTGCGACTTCATCATCTGTGACCTGCACGATGCGCGAGGCCCCCTTACAGATGGTCGCAACGGCCTCGGCATCGGGGATGCGCGTCGCCATGCCGTCCGCGCGCGTGTTGCTTGTCGCCGTGGTCACGACCGTGCCGGCGGCGAAAGACAATGCGAAAGACGGTGCTTCGGTTGATTGCACACCGACAATTTCGGTCTTCAATCCCAGCAGATCGCGCGCGAGAATGCAGCCGCAAATACCGGACCCCTGCCCGATCGGTACGTAGAGCACATCGAGATCAGGCGTTGCCCGCAGAAGCTCCAGCGCATAGGTCGCGACGCCGAGCACCAGATCGCTATGAAATGAGGGCACCATCTCGAAGCCGCCGGCCTCCGCGCGTCGAATCGCCTCCTCGCGGGCCGACTGAAAATCCTTTCCGTGCTCGACGAGGTTGGCGCCAAACGCTCGCATAGCGCTGTTCTTCTCGACCGAATTGCCGTGCGGCACGAAAATCGTCACCGGTACGCCGTAGCGGTTCGCAGCAAAGGCGATGCTCTGTCCGTGATTGCCCGTCGTTGCCGAGATCAGTCCGGGCACATTGGACCGCTCCCGTTTGAGACGCTCGAGATACACAAGACCGCCGCGCACCTTGAACGCGCCGGTCGGCGTGTGGTTCTCGTGCTTGACGACAACGGTCGCCCCGAGCCGTTCCGACAACAATGGCCAATGATGCGCCGGGGTCGGCGGCATTGCTGCTTTGACAATCTCGTGCGCGCGTTCAAGTTGCTTCAGATCAAGCTTCATACTGTTCCCCGTTACACCAGAGCCTTGCCGCCGGCGAAGGCCGCCGCGGTGGCTTCGTCGGTCGCCTCGACCGGCAACAGCATTTCGTTATGCGCCTTGCCCGACGGAATCATCGGGAAGCAATTTTCCAGCGCCGCCACGCGGCAGTCGAACAGCACCGGACGTTTGACTTTGATCATCTCCTTGAGCGCGCCATCGAGATCACCGGGCTTGATCGCCTGGATGCCGACACAGCCGAACGCGTCCGCGAGCTTGACGAAATCCGGCAGCGCTTCGGAGTAGGAATGCGACAGCCGGTTGCCGTGCAGGAGCTGCTGCCACTGCCGCACCATGCCCATATACTGGTTGTTCAGGATGAAGATCTTGATCGGCAACTCATACTGAACCGCCGTCGACATTTCCTGCATCGTCATCTGCACCGAAGCGTCGCCGGCGATGTCGATCACGAGGCTGTCGGGATGCGCGACCTGCACGCCAAGCGCTGCCGGCAGGCCGTAGCCCATGGTGCCGAGCCCACCCGACGTCATCCACCGGTGCGGTTCTTCAAACCCGAAGAATTGCGCCGCCCACATCTGGTGCTGGCCGACTTCCGTCGTGATGTAGGTGTCGCGGCCGCGCGTCGCTTCGAACAACGCCTGGATCGCGTATTGCGGCAGGATGATATCGTTGCTCTTCTTGTAGGACAGCGAATTACGCGCGCGCCATTTCGCGATTTCCTGCCACCATGCCTTGATGTCGGGCTTCTTCGCTTCCGCCTTGAACACCTGCAACAGGTCACCGAGCACATTGCCGGCGTCGCCGATGATGGGAACATCGACGTGGATGTTCTTGTTGATCGAGGACGGATCGATGTCGATGTGGATTTTTTTCGAGCCGGGCGAAAACGCGTCGACGCGCCCGGTGATGCGATCGTCGAAGCGCGCGCCGACGCACAGCATGACGTCGCAATCATGCATCGCCATGTTGGACTCGTAGGTGCCGTGCATGCCGAGCATGCCGAGCCAGTTCTTGCCGGTCGCGGGATAAGCGCCGAGACCCATCAAGGTCGAGGTGATCGGAAAGCCGGTGACATCCACCAGTTCGCGCAGCAGCTTCGAGGCCTCGCGCCCGGAATTGATGATGCCGCCGCCGGAGTAGATCACCGGCCGCTTGGCCGAAGCCAGCAGCGCCACGGCTTTGCGGATCTGCGCTGCATCGCCCTTCACGCGCGGGGTGTAGGACACATGCACATCGGATTTGCGCGGCGGGTGATAGGTGCCGACCGCGAACTGCACGTCCTTGGGAACGTCGACCAGCACCGGCCCGGGACGGCCTGTGGTCGCCACGTAAAACGCCTCGTGCAGCACTTTCGCGAGGTCGTTGACGTCGCGCACCAGCCAATTGTGCTTGGTGCAGGGTCGCGTGATCCCGACCGTGTCGCATTCCTGGAACGCGTCATTTCCTATCAGATGCGTCGGCACCTGGCCTGTGATGCACACCAGCGGAATCGAATCCATCAGCGCGTCCGTCAGCGGCGTCACCATGTTGGTGGCGCCGGGGCCGGAGGTCACCAGCACCACGCCCGGCATGCCGGTGGAACGCGCATAGCCTTCGGCGGCATGGCCGGCGCCCTGCTCGTGGCGGACCAGGATGTGCTCGACCTCGCTTTGCTGGAAAATCTCGTCATAGATCGGAAGCACCGCACCGCCGGGATATCCGAACAGGTGCTTCACGCCATGATCGATGAGCGCGCGTACGATCATCGCAGCTCCGGTCATCTGGTTCGGATCGTGGCTCTTGTCGGTCATGACGTGTTCCTTGGCTTGCTCCGGATTCGCTGTTGCCAGCGGTCTCTTCAGTTTTGGATTTTAGGAAATAAAAAAGGGCCCCAGAGGCCCCCATGCACACCGCCTGAATTTGGATGGCCTTAGCCATCCCCGGCGGTGCGCCTGGGTACGACTACGATAAGGAGTTTGGTAATAATATTACGCATTTGGCAGCTCGGACTTCCCAAAGGTTGCGCGGGTTATAACGTCCGGTCCCCGGAAGTCAAGGGAAGGGACGCCTCGGGCGCGATTTTGTGAGTTTAGCGGGGTTCCGGGCATTCGGCGAGTGTTTTTGCGGTGGCGAACGCGCATGGCTGACGCGCCGTGGCTGCGCCGAGGCAAGATGGACTAGGAGACCTGCGCCCCCAGCCACCCCCTCGCAGCCTCCGGCGCCACCCATTCGAACTCCGGCAATTGATGCCGAAACCAGGTGAACTGCCGCTTGGCGTAGTGCCGCGTGTCGGCGCGGCCGATCTCGGCCGCGGCCTCGCGCGTGATTTCGCCCTTCAGATGCCGGATCAACGCCGGCACGCCGTGGGCCTTCATCGCCGGCAGCAGGGAATCGAGATTGCGCGATGCAAGCGTTGCGACCTCGTCCAGCGCGCCCGCCCCCAGCATCGCGTCGAACCGCGCATCGATCCGCGCGTAGAGCTGCTCGCGCTCCGGCGCCAGGAACAGCGCGGAAAATTCGCTCCGAGGCAGCAGCGGCGGCAAACCTTCACGATGCCAGTCTGTCAGCGAGCGGCCGGTGGCCTCGATCACTTCCAACGCCCGTGCGATGCGGGTGCGGTCGCGCGGCTTCAAGCGTTCGGCGGACACGGGATCGCGCTGCGCCAATTCGGTGTGCAGCGCTTCGACGCCGTCGCGCTCAAGGCGCGCGCGCACGCCATCGCGCACCTCGGCCGGTATCGGCGGCACCGCCGACAGCCCGCGCGTCAGCGCCTTGAAGTATAGGCCGGAACCGCCAGCAAAAATCGGCAGGCGGTCTTGTGCGCGCGCCTCGGCCAACACCTTTGCCGCATCGGCCACCCAGGCGCCCGCCGAGAAATTCACGGCCGCATCGACATGGCCGTAGAGCCGGTGCGGTACGTCCGCCTCTTCCGCAGGCGTCGGCCGCGCCGTGATGATGCGGAGATCGCGATAGACCTGCATGGAATCGGCGTTGATCACGATACCGCCGGTCTTTTGCGCCAGTTCGAGCGCAAGCGCCGACTTGCCGCTGGCGGTCGGCCCTGCGATAAGCACCGCCTTGCTCACAGCTTGCGAATTCGCCTGCATGTCCCTCGTCGCCACGCTCATTTGCAATCCCGCCAACCCCGCGCTCAACTCCACCATCGTCGACGGCGCGCTGGCCGTGCTGCCCTCACCCGGCCACGCGCAATGGCTGTTCGACGAAGTGGCGGTCGATATCCCCTTCGCCGGCAGCGACGACGTCAGGGCGATCGAAGCCAGCCTGCGCCGGGCGCGCGGCGACCTGCCGATCGACATTGTCGTGCAGCCTGCCGCGCTCCGGCGCAAGAAGCTTTTTCTGGCCGATATGGATTCCACCATGATCGGCCAGGAATGCATCGACGAGCTGGCCGATTTCGTCGGCCTGAAGGCGCATGTCGCCGGGATCACCGAGCGCGCGATGCGCGGCGAAATCGAGTTCGAACCGGCGCTGCGCGAGCGCGTCGCGCTGCTGAAGGATTTGCCTGTCAGCGTCGTCGACGAAGTATTGGCCAAGCGCATCACGCCGACGCCGGGCGGCCGCGAACTGGTCGCGACCATGCGCGCGCATGGCGCCTGGACCTGCCTGATCTCCGGCGGCTTCACGCTGTTCACCACCGCGGTCGCGGCGATGATCGGGTTCCAGGAAAACCGCGCCAATGAATTGAAGGTCCGCGACGGCAAATTCACCGGCGAGGTCGCAGAGCCTATTCTGGGCCGCGCGACCAAACTCGCAACCCTGATTGAACTCCGCGAAGCCTTCGATCTCGACACCATCGACACGCTGGTGACCGGCGACGGCGCCAACGATCTCGGCATGATCGAGGCGGCAGGACTCGGCGTCGCCTACCACGCCAAGCCGGCCGTTGCGGCGGCCGCCGCCGCGCGGATCGACCATGGCGACCTCACGGCGCTGTTGTATGCGCAGGGGTATCGGCGGGATGAGTTTGTGGAGGGGTAGTCTCTCCACGCACTCAATCGTCATGCCCGGGCTTGACCCGGGCATCCATCGATCCGCGAAGAGGATGGATGGCCGGGTCAAGCCCGGCCATGACGACTAACTACTGCACGCTCAGCGCTACGAAGCGCAGTTCGCCCTCGCCATTGGCGACCAGCAGCAGGATCGACTTCTTGCCGTCCTTCTTGAGCTGATCGACGCGCTTCTTGATGTCGGCAGCGTTCGAGACCGCCTCCTGCGCGACCTCGACGATGACATCGCCGGCGGACAGCCGCTTTTCGGCTGCATCGGACGTGCCGTCGACACCGGTGATGATCACGCCTTTGACGCTTTCCTTGATCTTGTACTTGGTACGCAGGTCCTTGCTCAGCGTTGCCAGATCGAGGCCGAGCGCCTTTTGCGTTACCGGCTTCTCGGTGGGCTCGTCTTTGGTCTTGGCGGAGGCCTGCTGGGTCTTGTCGCTATCCTCAAGGCGGCCGAGCGTGACTTTCCTTGTCTCCTCGCTGCCCTTGCGGATGATGACGACGTCGACTTCCTTCCCGACCGCGGTGTCAGCCACCACACGCGAAAGATCCTTCGGATCCTTGACGTCCTTGCCGTCGAACTTGACCACGACGTCGCCTGGCTCGATGCCGGCGGGCTTTGCCGGTCCCTTGTCGTCGACGCCTGCGACCAGCGCACCGCGCGCCGGCTTGATGTTGAGGCTCTCGGCGATCTCGTCGGTGACCTGCTGGATGCGGACGCCGAGCCAGCCGCGTCGCAACTCGCCGAACTGACGGAGTTGATCGACCACGCCGGCCACGGTCTTCGACGGCACTGCGAAGCCGAGGCCGATCGAACCGCCGGTCGGCGAGATGATCAGCGTGTTGACGCCGACCACTTCACCCTCGAGGTTGAACAGCGGTCCGCCGGAATTGCCGCGGTTGATCGAGGCGTCGGTCTGGATGTAGTTGTCGTACGGCCCCTGGCTGATGTCGCGGTTGCGCGCCGACACGATGCCGGCCGTGACCGAGCCGCCGAGGCTGAAGGGATTGCCGATCGCGATCACCCATTCGCCGAGGCGCAGCTTGTCGGAATCACCGAACTTCACCGCGATCAGCGGCTTCACCGGCTTGAACTTCAAGACCGCGATATCGGTCTTCTTGTCGACGCCGACCAGTTCGGCCTTGATCTTGGTGCCGTCATTCATGATGACGTTGATTTCGTCGGCATCCGCGATGACGTGATTGTTGGTGACGACGATACCTGCGGCATCGACGATGAAGCCGGAGCCGAGCGAATTGGTTTTGCGCGGCTGCAAATCGTTGCTGCCGCCCTTGGAGCCGCCGCCCGGCCCCCTGCGGTTCTTGAAGAAGTCGTCGAAGAATTCCTCAAACGGCGAACCCGGTGGCAAATTTGGCATCGCACCCCGATCGCCGCCGCCGCCCTTGGCTTCGACGGTCTGCGAGGTCGAGATATTGACGACGGCGTCGATCACCTTCTCGGCAATGTCGGCGATGCCGTCCGGGCCGCGCGCGGAAGCCGGCGCCGACGCCAAAACGCTGGCGGCGCCGATCGAGATCGCGGCCCCCATCAGGCGCAGGCGGCGGCTCAAGGCGGGTCTGGCACCGGTCATGTCAGCTTCTCTCCAAAGGATCGATTTGAGGTCCACAGTGCGCCCGAACGGGTCGGTGGCGCAAGCATTTGAGCCGGACATTTCGGCGAAAAACCGGCCCACGCAGGCTCACGATTTCGTTGATCTCTTAGCAACTTACACTCGTCATTCCGGGATGGGCCGAAGGACCAGACCTCAGGTGCGCAATTGCACACCGGGGAATCTCGAGATTCCGGGTTCACGCTTCGCGTGCCCCGGAATGACAGTTGAAAATCAGCGCCGCACCAGCCAGATCAGGATCAATCCCGCGACCGCAGATCCGATACCCACGATGCGCAGAATATTGTCCGGCGTTGCCAGCGCGCTCTTCATGGCCCGGCGCATCCAGGCCGGGCTTGCAGCAAACATCAGGCCTTCCAGCACAAACAGGATTCCTACACCGATGAGGAAGTCGGCGAACGCTATGGACCTCATCGGATGGCAACCTCCCGTTATCAGCTCTTTTTTCTTTTATGGCAGCGAAGCGGATTCCGCTTCGCTTGAGATCTTGGATCCAGCCGCAGGGCCTACTGCTTGGGCGCGGCGGCGACCGGCGGGTGGCCGGACGGATTGGCGAAGAAGCGGAAGAACTCCGAATCCGGCCGCAGCAGGAAGCGGGTGTCGTTGCTCTTCAGGCCATTCTCATACGCCGACATCGAACGATAGAACCCGAAGAAATCCGGATCCTTGCCGTAGGCCTCGGCGAACAGCCGGTTACGTTCGGCGTCGCCGGCGCCGCGCGTCTGCTCAGCGGTCGAATTGGCGTCGGCAATGATGATGGTCGCTTCGCGATCGGCGTTAGACCTGATCTCCTGTGCCTTCTGGCCGCCCTGGGCGCGGAATTCGGCCGCCTCGCGCTGTCGCTCGGTCTGCATGCGCTGGTAGACCGCCTGGCTGTTCTGCTCCGGCAGGTCGGCGCGGCGAATTCGCACGTCGACCACTGAGATGCCGTAACCGTCGGCTTCCTTGTCGAGCTGATCGCGGATACGCGCCATCAGCGTTTCGCGCTCGTCACGGACGATCTGGATGAAGGTGGCCTCGCCAAGCACACGGCGTAGCGAGCCGTTCAGCAGCGTCGTCAACTGGATGTTGGCGGCCTGGATCGAGCCGATGCTCTGATAAAAACGCAACGCGTTCTTGATGCGGTAGCGCGCGAAGGCGTCGACCACCAACCGACGCCGGTCGAAGGCGATGATTTCCTGCGACGGATTTTCCAGATCGAGAATGCGCTTGTCGATGCTGATGACGGTGTCGATGAACGGCGCCTTGAAGTTCAGGCCGGGTTCAGTGACGACGCGCACGGGTTCGCCGAGCCGCACCACCAGCACCTGTTCGGTCTGCGAAACCGTGAAGACCGAGCTGTAGCCGATGATGATAACGGCAAACAGCACAATCAGGGCAGCAATGCCTGTGACGGGGGACCTCATCGGTTGCCTCCACCCTGTTGCGGCTGGCCCGTTGTGGGCGCGGCCGGTGGACGCCGCGGCGTCAACTCGCTGAGCGGCAGATAGGGCACGATGCTTTGCCCGGACGAACCACCGTCATAGACGAGCTTCTCGGAACCGCCGAGGATACGCTCCATCGTCTCCAGATAAATTCGTTGCCGGGTCACGTCAGGCGCCTTCTTGTATTCGTCGTAGACTTTCAGGAAGCGCGCGCTCTGGCCCTTGGCTTCGGCGACCGCCTGCTGCTTGTAGCCTTCGGCGACCTGGAGAATCTGCGCCGCGCGTCCCTTCGCATCGGGAACGACGCGGTTGGCATAGGTCTCGGCCTCGTTCCGCAGGCGCTGCAGGTCGGCCTGCGCCGCCTGCACGTCGCGGAAGGCGTCGATCACCTGCGCCGGCGGATCGACCTTCTGCATCTGCACCTGCTGTACCTGGATGCCGGAGCCATAGCTATCGAGCGTCTTCTGCATCAACTCCTGCACCGTAGATTCGGTAAGGGTACGGGCGCCCGTCAGGATCGGTTGAATTTCCGAGCGGCCGATCACCTCGCGCATCGCGCTTTCGGCCACCGCCTTCACGGTGCCCTCGGGATTCTGGATGTTGAAGAGATAATTGCCGACGCCGTCGGGCTTGATCCGCCACAACACCGTGAAATCGACATCGACGATGTTCTCGTCGCCGGTCAGCATCAGGCTTTCTTCCGGCACGTCCCGCATGGTGCGGCCGCGGCGCGCCGGATCGTCGATCAGCGTCATGCCGATCGAGATGGTGGAGACGCGCAGCGCCTTTGGCAGCAACACTGTCTCGATCGGATATGGCAGATGATAGTTCAGGCCGGGCTGCACGGTGCGCACATGCTTGCCGAAACGCAGCACGACGCCGAGTTCTTCCGACTGCACGCGGAAAAATCCCGACAGTCCCCAGATCGCCAGCGCGCCGATCAGCACCAGCGCAATACCCATGCCACTGAAGTGGCCGCCGGGCAGAAGCTGCTGCAACCGGTCCTGGCCGCGCCGCAGCAGGTCCTCAAGATCGGGCGGACGTGGCCCGACCGACTGCGGACCGCTGCCCCACGGCCCTTTCGGACCCGAGCCCCACGGGCCCCCGCCTTGATTCTTCCACGGCATATGAATTCTCCTCCGCGGGGCCTAAGTCCGCCTGTCTGGGCAAGATGCCCGGCCTCGCATGTCCGCCCGGCTTTATAGGGGACCGCCCGGGCCCTTACAACGCAAGCTTATGGCCCGAAGCAGCTATGCCTGAGGCTGTAATTGTCAATGCAAACATTGGTTAGCGGGGTTAACACCACCGTTAACGCGGCTTGCGCCGGCGAAATGTCACATAGGAGAAGTCGGCACTATCGTCGGCACCAGCCGGATTCCGCACGCGCGCGACCTCCTCCCAATCCCTCGCGTCGATGGCCGCGAAGCGCGTATCGCCATCGGGCCGGGCGTGCACTTCGGTGATTTCCAGTCGATCGGCACGATCCATCCATTGCGCGTAGATCTCCGCGCCACCGATGACCGCGATCTCAGTGGCGAAACGCCGCAGCGCATCGCCGGTGGCGATTGCCATGGCATCGGCAAAGGAATTGGTGACCACGACGCCGTCAGCGCGAAAGTCAGCGTCGCGCGTAACCACGATATTGGTCCGTCCCGGAAGCGGCCTGCCGATCGAGACGAAAGTCTTGCGCCCCATCACGACCGGTTTGCCCGACGTCAGCGCCTTGAAGCGCGCCATGTCGGATTTCAGCCGCCACGGAATCGCGCCGCCCGCACCGATCACGCCGTTCTCGGCGACCGCGACGATCATGACGATTTCCATCAGCGCGCCCCCTGCGCCAGCGCCGTCAACGCCGGACCGCCGATCCGGCAAACCGTCCACTCGTCCATCAGAACCGCGCCGAGCGATTTGTAGAATTCAATCGACGGCGTGTTCCAGTCCAGCACCGCCCATTGCAATCGCGACCAGCCATTCGCCACGCATTCCCTGGCGAGATGCACCAGCAGCGCCTTGCCGATGCCCTTGCCGCGCAGCGCCGGGCGGACGAACAGATCTTCGAGATAGATGCCGGAGCGGCCGCTGAAGGTCGAAAAATTGATGAACCAGACCGTGAAGCCGACAGGCTCGCCGTTCCACTCCGCGATATCGCAAAACAGCCGCGGATGGCTACCGAACAGCGCCGCGTCGATATCGGCAACGCTGGCTTCCACCTCGTGAAGCAGCTTTTCGTACTCGGCGAGTTCGCGAACAAAGGAAAGAACCAGCCCGGCTTCACCGGGACGCGCGCGGCGGATGGTAAGGGACATTCAATCGCTCACACCGTGGCTCATACAGCCACTCATACAGCCGCTCATACAGCCACCTGGGCCTTGATGTGCGGATGCGGGTCGTAACCTTCGAGCGCAAAATCTTCGTAACGGAACGCGAAGATGTCCTTCACCTCAGGATTGATCTTCATGACCGGCAATTGGCGCGTCGGGCGCGTAAGCTGCAACCGCGCCTGATCGAGATGGTTCGAATAAAGATGCGCATCGCCGAGCGAGTGCACGAAGTCGCCGGGCTTCAAACCCGTCACCTGCGCCACCATCATCGTCAGCAGCGCATAGGAGGCGATGTTGAAGGGCACGCCTAGAAACACGTCGCCGGAGCGCTGATAGAGCTGGCACGACAGCTTGCCGTTGGCGACGTAGAACTGGAACAGGCAGTGACATGGCGGCAGCGCCATCTTGTCGACGTCGGCCGGATTCCACGCGCTGACGATCAGGCGCCGCGAATCCGGGTTGCGTTTGATCATGTCGATGACGTTGGAAATCTGGTCGATGCTGCGCCCGTCCGGCGCCGGCCATGAGCGCCATTGCGATCCGTAGACCGGGCCGAGATCGCCATTGGCGTCGGCCCATTCGTCCCAGATCGAAACGCCGTTATCCCGGAGATATCTAATGTTGGTGTCGCCGGCGAGAAACCACAGCAATTCGTGCACGATCGCCTTCAGCGGCAACCGCTTGGTGGTCAGCATCGGAAAGCCCGCGCTCAGATTGAAGCGCATCTGGTGGCCGAAGATCGACAGCGTCCCGGTGCCGGTGCGGTCGTGCTTCTCCGCGCCGTCAGCGAGAATCCGTTCGAGCAGGTCGTGGTACTGGTTCATGAGCTAGTTTCGCAGCCTTTCGAGAAGCCGAATTTAGCCGCCGGGGGCACCGATCGACAGCCGCGATTCGCCTGCCCATCGCGATTATACCCTGAAAAATGATGCTCCGCCGACAAACGACAAGGGGCGGAACCTGCGTTCCACCCCTCGTCTATCCGCTTGACGATGTTGGCTAACTGGCCGGCTTGAGCACCGGCGTCCACTTCGCGATTTCGCTTTTAACCAGCATCGCCAAAGCCTCAGGGGTACGATCGGCGGTCGCCGGGACCACGCTGCCTAGGTCGAGCAGCCGTTTGCGGACAGCCTCATCGTCGAGCGCCTTGACGACCGCCGCGTTCAGCTTGGCGATAACCGGCTCGGGCGTTCCTTTGGGCGCGAAGATCGCGTTCCACGCCTGGGCCTGGAAGGCCGGCAAGCCGGCTTCCGTCGTGGTCGGTAAATTGGGCAAGGACGGATTGCGCTCAGGGGTCGCGATTGCATAGGCCTTGATGGTGCCTGCATTGATCTGCGGCACCGCATTGACGATCTGGTCGCACATATAATCGACCTGGCCTGCAACCAGCGCGTTCATCGCAGGACCCGTGCCGTTGAAGGGAACGCCGGTTGGCCTCACTCCCAGAATGGAATTCAGCAACTGGCACGACACATGCGAAACCGATCCGACGCCGGCATGCGCCGCGTTGACCTTGGCCTCATTGGCCTTCACGTAGGCCATGAATTCCTTGAGGTCCTTGGGCGGAAAATCCTTGCGCGCCAGAATCAGGATCGGTGTGCCGGCGAGAATCGAGATCGGCTCGAAATCCTTTTCCGGATGATAGGCCAGAGTTGGATAGAGCGGCACGGCGGCCGCGTGGGTACCCATATGCCCGGTAATCAGCGTATAGCCGTCATTGGTGGCGCGCGCCGCGCGCGTGGTGGCGGTGGTGCCGCCGGCGCCGACCACATTCTCGATGATGATGCTCTGTCCCAGCGTCTGCGCCATATGCCCGGTGACGATGCGCGCGATGACATCGGTCGGACCGCCGGCCGCGAACGGCACGATCATGGTAATGCTGCGCGTCGGATAGGTCTGCGCCTGTGAGGGCGCGACAAGAGCGCACAGTGCTGCGAGCATGGAAAGACAACCGCTCGCAAGCGAGCGAACGTGCCAATTCATTTCGGTTTCTCCGAGACAGCCCGTTTGCAAAAATGCCGGCCCCAGCCGGCCGGCATTTACATTTCACCACACCGCGCCCGAAGTCGATTCGACTTCGTGCTGCGGCGCGCCGACGCAGGCCTAATCTCGAGCGCGACGACGTTTCGATTCGTCATCCCGCTCTATCTTTTGCTTGAGCATGGTCCTTTTCGGAAAACCGGTACCCACTTTTCCGGATCATGCTGTAGATCAGCTCTCCGACTCCACGAACACTTCGTCGCGCTTTTTGCGGAGCGACGGCAGGATCGCCAACACCAGCAACGACGCCGCGATCGCCATCAACACCGCCGACAACGGACGGGTGACGAACACCGACCAGTCGCCGCGCGAGATCAGCAGCGCACGGCGCAGATTCTCTTCCATCAACGGGCCGAGCACCATGCCGAGCAGCAGTGGCGCCGGCTCGAAATCGTGCTTGATCAGCCAATAGCCGACCAGTCCGAACGCGCCCGCGAGTACGACATCGACCGGCGCGTTGTTGATGGAATAGATGCCGATCGCACAGAAGATCACGATCGAGGGGAACATCAGGCGATAAGGCACCCGCAGCAGCCGCACCCAGATGCCTACCAGCGGCAGGTTGATGATGATCAGCATCAGATTGCCGATCCACATCGAGGCGATCATGCCCCAGACGAGCTCGGGCTGCTTCTGCATCACTTGCGGACCCGGCACGATGCCGTGAATGGTCATCGCGCCGACCATCAGCGCCATCACCGCGTTCGGCGGGATGCCGAGCGTCAACAGCGGAATGAACGAGGTCTGGGCCGCTGCGTTGTTGGCGCTTTCCGGCGCCGCCACGCCTTCGATCGCGCCGCGGCCGAACCGCGACGGATCCTTGGCGATCTTCTTCTCCAGCGTGTAGGCCGCGAACGAGGCGATGACCGCGCCGCCGCCCGGCAGGATGCCGAGGATCGATCCGAGCGCCGTGCCGCGCAGGATCGCCGGCGCGGAATCGATCAAATCCTTCTTGGTCGGCATCAACCCGGTGATCTTCTGCTGAACCAGATCGCGGTCCATCTCGGCGCCGGCATCGAGGTTGCGGATGATTTCCGCGAACCCGAACACGCCCATCGCCACCGTGGCAAAGCCGAGACCGTCGGCGAGTTCGGGGATGTTGAACGCCATGCGCGAGGCGCCGGTCTCGATGTCGGAACCGACCATCGAGAGCAGCAGCCCGAACACGATCATTGCGATCGCCTTGAGCACCGAGCCTTTCGCCAGCACGACCGCGAAGATCAGGCCGAGCACCATCAGCGAGAAATATTCGGCCGGGCCGAACGCCAGCGCGAGTTTGGTCAGGGGCGCACCGAGGATCGCGATCAGGACCGTCGCGACGCAGCCGGCGAAGAACGAGCCGATCGCGGCGATCGCCAGCGCCGGACCGGCGCGGCCCTGCTTGGCCATCTGGAATCCGTCCAGCGTGGTCACGACCGATGTCGCCTCGCCTGGAATATTGACCAGGATCGACGTGGTCGAACCGCCATACTGGGCGCCGTAGTAGATGCCCGCGAGCATGATCAGGGCGCCGACCGGCGGCAATCCGAATGTGATCGGCAACAGCATCGCCACCGTGGCGATGGTGCCGATGCCCGGCAGCACGCCGACCAGCGTGCCTACGAGCGCGCCGATCAGGCAGAGCAGAAGGTTGATCGGCGTAAAGGCGACGCCGAAGCCGAGGGCGAGATTGGAAAAGAGTTCGGCCATTACGCCCTCACTGGATCAAGAAACGCGGGAAGAGCTGCAGCGGCAGCCCGAGCGCATACGGGAAAAGCAGACTGCAGCCGATCGTCAGGCAAATGCCGACGATGATGGTTTCCTTCCACTTGGTCTCCGGCGTTCCCAGCGCTGCGATGATGAAGCTTGCAAACGCCGAAAACACGAGACCGAGCGGACGGATCGTAACGGCGAAGGATAGAATGGAGAGCGACACGAACAGCGGTCCCCGCCAATGATAGGTGGCGAGATGCGCGCCCTCGGCCAGGACACCGACCAGGGCGACGGCGGCTCCCAGCCCCAGCAACAGCACCGCGAACATGCGAGGTGCGGTTCCGGCGCCAAACGAAAATCCGTGCATGCCCTGCAAATCGCTCGATGCCCACAGGGCGAACAGCGCGATCGCCATCAGCGCGACCCCGCCGACAAAGTCCTGCGGACCACGAATCCATTTCGGCATTATAGATTTGACCGGCGCATGGCTCGGCGTATCACTCATCGATCTCACTCCCCGGACAGGGCTTTCCTGCCCATATTGTTTGGATGCGTCTTAGTGCAGACCCGGTCTTGCCTAGCGATTTTCCTCAGATAACGCCAGCAAAACCGAAAGCGCCTCCCGCCAGCAATAGCCAGAACGGGTTAAGCCGCGTGGCAAAAGCCAGCACCGCTGCCACGACGGTAATAAGGGCAGCCATCCAACTTTGGTCGGAAGTCAGCGCCAAAATCAGCCCGCTGGCGGCCATCAGGCCGATCGAAAGCGGGACCAGCGCGGCCTGGATGACGGACGGCCAGCGCGAATGGCTCGACCGCTGCAAAAGACGGCTCACATAATAGGCAAGGATGGCTGTCGGGCCGCACATCGCCAGCGTCGCGGCCAGAGCGCCGGCAACGCCTGCGACCGAATAGCCGATCAGGGTCACGATCAGCACATTCGGCCCCGGGGACATCTGCGATATCGCGAACACGTCGGCGAATTGCTTGTCGCTCATCCAGTGCTGAACGTCGACCGCGATCCGGTGCATTTCGGGAATGGCCGAGTTCGCGCCACCAACCGCAAACAGCGACATCAAACCGAAGGTCCAAACGAGCGTCGAAACCGGATTGGGCGTTGAATTCATCCCTTCACCCGCCGCTGCATGGCAAAGGTGACGGCAATGCTCAACGGGATCGCCACCAGCAGCACCGCCTGCAATGGCAGCCGCGCCACACCGATCGCGACAAACACTGCGGCCAGGACGACAAGTCCGACCAGGTCGCGTTTCCTGAGCAGCGGCATCATCATTCGCATAACGGTTGCCATCAGCAGACCGATAGCCGCGCAGGACACACCTGCCAAAATGCGGCGCAATGCGTCGATCTCGCCATAGCGGGCATATAACGCCGCCAGGATCGTTGCGATCATCATCGGCGGGCCGATCAGCCCGGCAAAAGCCGCGATGCCGCCGGCAATGCCACGGAAGCGCGAGCCGAACACAACCGACAGATTGACGATGTTCGGACCCGGCAGAAAATGGCACAGCGCGTAGGTTTCGTTGAACTCCTCCGCCGTCATCCAGCGATGCTGGTCGACGATGCCGCGCCGCGCCCAATAAAGCACGCCACCAAAGCCTGCGAGCGACATCTTGGCGAACGCCACGAACAGCTCGATCAGGCCGGGCTGGATGGGCGGGGTTGAGGCTGGAATATCCGGCGCCGGGACGGCAGCCGGCGGAGAATCCGAGGGCATGACCAGTATCTAGAGCAGCGGCGCAGCCGAGGCCAACCCAATTCGGTGTGTTCCGGTGCGCTTCACGCCATTTCCGGCACTATTTTTCTCAACACTTGCACCCTATATTGGGGGGGCCGGTTCGCCGGCTATGGAAATAAATTGCCGTCGCAATAAACCATTCGGACCCGGGGGCAGTACCCGGCGCCTCCACCCAAGCCCATCCCCAAACGTTGGGTTTCGGCGGGGGCGAAACAGGATCGACGAGGGCGTAAAGGGCGTGTTTTTTCTCGGTATGGTTCCGCCGTTATCGGGCTATGCAATAGTTGCAAACGACAACTATGCTCCGGTTGCTCAGGCTGCGTAACGCAGTTTGAAAAACCAAGTCTAAAGTCCTAGCGGGTTAAGCTCCGCTAGGCGGGGTTCGGAGGCACCTGGCAACAGAAGCCTCCACTTTCATTTTGCTTTCGAACGGCATTTCGCGCTCGATTCGCGTTTTTCCACTCAATTGGCGCCAGGCCGAGGCTTTCTGACTGCTGACCTGCGGCCCTCGGCGGAGTAGCATGGGGCAAAGGCGAGTCGGGCGACCGGCGGCCCCATTTCAACCTGACAGGACTACCATGGCGACCGACCACATCCGTTATGACGTGCTGGCGCGCGACGCGCTGCGCGGGGTGCTGCGCCGCGTGCTGACCGACGCCGCCGAGCACGGCCTGCCCGGTGAGCATCATTTTTTCATCACGTTTCTTTCGACCGCCGAGGGCGTGAAGCTGTCGCCACGGTTGCTCGCGCAATACCCGGACGAAATGACGATCATCCTGCAGCATCAATTCTGGGATCTGGTGGTGACCGAGGATCGCTTCGAAGTCGGCCTGTCGTTCGGCGGCGTTCCCGAGCGGCTGGTGGTGCCCTTTGCCGCCATCAAGAGCTTCCTCGATCCTTCGGTGCAGTTCGGGCTGCAATTCGAACCATCCGAGGCAACCCCGGAAACCTCGACGGCAAACCTGCCCACCGTTCCGGCACCTTCCGCTTTGCCGGTTCCAGCGCCGGATGCCGAGACCAAAGACGAACCCGCCAAGCCGGGCGAAGGCGCTGAAGTGGTACGGCTGGATCGTTTCCGCAAGAAATAATCCGCGCGCCAGATATTCCGCGCCGCTGTAGAATTATCGTTCCGCATTCAAGCGTAACGGAATTCATTCATGGCTCGATCAGCAACATCTGGAAACAAATCTACCCGCAGCGAAACCGACAGCTTCGGTCCGATCGACGTTCCTGCCGATCGCTATTGGGGTGCGCAGACCGAACGCTCGCGGCAGAATTTCCGTATCGGCCATGACCGGATGCCGATGGGCATCGTTCACGCCCTCGGCATCGTCAAGCTTGCCGCAGCCCAGACCAACCGCGAGTTGGGCCTGATCGACGCGCGCCGTGCCGGCGCCATCACCCGCGCGGCGCATGAGGTGATCGACGGCAAGCTCGACGATCACTTTCCGCTCGTGGTCTGGCAGACCGGCTCCGGCACCCAGAGCAACATGAACCTGAACGAGGTGATCGCCAACCGCGCCAACGAGATGCTCGGCGGCGAACTCGGCGCCAAGAAGCCGGTGCATCCTAACGATCACGTCAACATGAGCCAGTCGTCGAACGATTCGTTCCCGACCGCGATGCATATCGCGGCGGCCCAACGCATCGTGAGCGACCTCATTCCAGCGCTCAGTGAACTGCATCGCGAACTGCGCAAGAAAGAAAAAGCCTTCGCGAAGATCGTCAAGATCGGCCGCACCCATACCCAGGACGCGACGCCGCTGACATTGGGACAGGAATTTTCCGGCTACGCCGCACAGGTCGAGAGCGGCATCGCGCGGCTGCGGCTGGCGGTGAAGGATCTGTTCCCGCTGGCGCAAGGCGGCACCGCTGTCGGAACCGGACTGAACTCCAAACCGAAATTCGCGAAGGCGTTCGCAAGACACGTCGCCAAAATCACAAAGCTGCCGTTCACGAGTGCACCGAACAAGTTCGAAGCCCTCGCGTCCAACGACGCCTATGTTTTCGTCCACGGCGCGATCAATTCGGTGGCGACCGGTCTGTTCAAGATCGCCAACGATATTCGCTTGCTGGGATCGGGCCCGCGTTCCGGATTAGGCGAACTGATCCTGCCTGAAAACGAACCGGGCTCCTCGATCATGCCGGGCAAGGTCAACCCGACCCAGTGCGAAGCGATGACCATGGTTTGCTGTCAGGTGTTCGGCAACCAGACCGCCATTACGGTGGCCGGCAGCCAGGGGCATTTCGAACTGAACGTCTACAAGCCGGTTCTGGCATATTGTATGATGCATTCCATACAACTGTTGTCGGATGTCGTGCGCTCGTTCACCGAGCATTGCATTGTGGGAATACGCGCAGACGAAAAGCGCATCCGGGAGCTGATGGAGCGTTCACTGATGCTGGTGACCGCACTCGCTCCGAAGATCGGTTACGATAACGCCGCGAAGGTCGCCAAATCAGCGCATTCACGCGGAACAACATTGAAAGAAGAGGCTGTACGGCTAGGGTTTGTCGATGCAACGGAGTTCGATCGCCTCGTGCAGCCGGACAAAATGACACACCCCGGATAGTCGCAATGTAACCACCGGAAAACCACGGGCTTGCTGATATAATTATAGATCATAACTCCTAAAGAATGAGGCCGATCATCTATCGCCGTTACGTTTGCGCATGGTAGGAGCAATCATTGTCCGATTTTCGCAGAGCGAAATTCATTTTTTGATGTTATCAGAGGATACAAAACGGGGAATTCTGGATGATCATCGAATTTGCTTGCGCGCAGCGCGACCTCTGTTGCATTCGTAATAAGTTATCACGCCCTCTGGCTACCGCATGATGGAGGCGAGCATGGGCGACATAATCAACCTGAAACGATTCAAGAAGCGCAGCGAGAAAGAACAATCGGCCAAACAGGCCGAGGCTAACCGTGCTCGCTTCGGCCGCACCAAATCCGAACGCGCGCTCGACGATCTTCACAAGGATCGCGCCGGCCAGTTGCTGGATCAGCATCGCATCGATGGCGGAGACGCATCATGAAGTCACCCGTCGTGAAACGTTCGATCGTCGTCGCCGGTCACAAGACCAGTGTCAGCCTTGAAGAAGCCTTCTGGAACGGCATGAAGGAAATCTCGGGCTTGCGAAACATGACGCTGTCCGAACTGGTCGGCGAGATCGACAGCAACCGCCAACAGGGCAACCTGTCCTCAGCGATACGTCTCTTCGTGCTGGACTATTTTCGCACTCGTGCGGTGCCCACCACCACCGCGTCGCCGGAGATACGCCAGCACGCCTAGGCGCATTTCGCCTGGCCGGAATCCCGATCGCATTGTTCCGCGGTCTCGCGCGTGGCGACGCATTGCCCGGCTGCGCGCCTCACCGTGAGTTGGCTTGTTTTTCAGCGCTGCCAATCGCAGCGGTCTGCAAGCGGGCGCTTTCCGGATAAGGACGCGCCCGCCGCAATGTTTATTGTAGGCCTCAGTAGACGAGGCCGGTGCCGGCCGGCGATTCCAGCGCAGCCGCCAATGAACGATACTCCGCGCAGTCGCTGCCGCAGATCGCAGCGATCCGGTTCAGATGATATTGCGCCTGATCGCGGTTGCCCTGTTCGATTTGCCACAGGCCGTAATACTGCCAGGTCAGCACGTGGTTCGGGTCGGCCTTGAGCGCGCGCTCGTACCAGGCTTGCGCCAGCTTGTAGTCTCCAAGCTTGCGATAGGAGTAGCCGATCAGATTGGCCACGTTCGGATGATCGTCATGACCGAGCGCCTTGAGCTGGACAATGGCGTCGGCATATTCATTGCGGTCATAGATCGTCGCATAAGCGGCGCGATAGCCCTCCACAAAAGCGGGATCGCCAAGACTGGATTGCTTGTCCTTTTTCTTGGCCTTCTGGGTGGTGCGGGTGCCGGGCGCCTTCGTCTGCTTGGTGTTCTCGGGCGGCGGCGTAACCAGCGAGGGCGGATCGCCGCCGCCACCGGCAGCAAAGGCGGGAACCGACGGCGGCGCCGCGGCAAGCGCCATGGAGAACATGGCAAGGGTAGCTAGTCTGGTCGCGGGGTTAGTCACGGTGCCTCCTGATGTAATGATTTGAGCAATCCTCCAGCCGCATCCATAAACCCCGCACGGTCCGGGGCATTCCCTGATTTCGGCAGGCTTCGTCTTCACAAGTCGAGGAAACCGTCCAAAACCTCCCTTGAAGCAATCAAGTTTCTAGGCAATACCGATCGGGGGCCATCATGCGCCCCGCAGACGCACATGGAGACTGAAATGGACATCGCAAAGCTGACCGCGCCGCGACCCCTGTCCATTTCGGAAGCTCTCCATGTCCGCATTTCTCATTCTGGATTCCATTTCCCTCGCTACGCCTGACGGACGCCCGCTGTTCGACGGACTGACGCTGACGCTCGGGCGCGAGCGAACTGGCGTTGTCGGCCGCAACGGCTGTGGCAAATCCACGCTGCTGGGGCTTATCGCCGGCGAGATCGAACCTGCGAGCGGATCGCTGCAGCGCATCGGCTCGATTGGCATGCTGGCGCAACTGGCGGATGATCGCCTCACGGTTAGCGAAGCGCTCGGTGTCGCCGGAAACATCGCGCGCTTGCGCCGGCTCGAGCGCGGCGAAGGCTCGCTTGACGATGCCGCTGAAGCCGACTGGACGCTGGAAGCCCGGCTCCGCACCGCACTGATCGAAACCGGCCTGCATGACTTTGCGCTGACGCGCCCGATCGCTTCCTTGAGCGGTGGCGAGCGAACGCGCGTCGCGCTGGCGCGCCTGCTGATCGAGGCACCGAACCTGCTGCTGCTGGACGAGCCCACCAACAATCTCGACGCGGATGGCCGCGAGGCCGTGGCACAATTGCTCGAACGCTGGCAGGGCGGCGTTCTCGTCGCCAGCCACGACCGCACGCTGCTGGAGCGTGTCGATCGCATCGTCGAACTGACGCCCATCGGCGTCAGCATCTTCGGCGGCGCGTGGTCCGCCTTCGCTGAGGCACGCGATGCCGCCCGGGCCCGCGCTGAAGCCGATCTTGAGCGCGCCTCGGATGCCCTGCGCAATACCGAGCGCGCGGTTCAAAAGGCGCGCGAGAAGAAGGCGCGCCGCGACAAGGCAGGCCGCGCCTGGCGCGCCAAGGGCATCGAAGACAAGATGTTCATGGACAGGGAAAAGGAGCGCGCCGAAAACAGCGCTGCCCGTGAGAGCAATCTGGCCGAACGCCAGATCGGCGACCGCAGCGAAGCGCTCGAAGAGGCCCGCGCGCGGGTGGAGATATTGACGCCGCTGGCGATCGATCTGCCCAAAACATCCCTGCCCGGCAGCCGCGAACTGATCGCGTTCAAGGACGTGGCGATGGGGTTTGCCGGCCGCCATCTTTTCGGGCCGCTCTCATTTGCGGTGCGCGGACCGGAGCGGATCGCGATCAGCGGCGCCAACGGTTCCGGCAAAACCACACTGTTCCGCCTCATCACAGGAGAACTGGAGGCCGCGAGCGGAAATATCAGCCGCCCGACCGATCGCATCGCCGTCCTCGACCAGCATGTCGGTCTGCTCAATCCCGCCGCCTCGATTCTCGACAATCTGCGCCGCCTCAATCCGGAGCTGACGGCGAACGAGGCTCACGCCGCTTTGGCACGGTTTGCCTTTCGCAACCGCGCGGCGTTGCAAGTCGCGGGCACACTGAGCGGCGGCGAGCGCCTGCGTGCGGGCATGGCCTGCGTATTCGCACGGCCGCAGCCGCCCTTCCTCCTGCTGCTGGACGAGCCGACCAACCATCTCGATCTCGCTTCGATCGAGGAACTGGAACATGCGCTGCGCGGATTTGACGGCGCGCTGATCGCGATCAGCCACGACCGGGCGTTCCTGCAGGCAATCGGGATCGAGCGCGAAATCGAGCTTTAGAACACGCGTGAACTGATCCGAAAACCGGCACCCACTTCGGGAACGCGCTCTAATTGCTGTTCTGAAGCGCGGGCCGTGGCGGCGGATTCGCGACCAGCGGCGTCAATGCCAGCGGCGGTCGCGGTTTCGGCTTCATCGCTCCGGGCGCGGGCTTGACGTCGATCGGCGGCGGGAGCGGCGCAACATGCTGCTGGCTCGTCAGCGGTGCAGAGGGATTTGGAGGCGGCACCGTTGCGAGGGACGGCACGGCGGGCGGACGCGGGCCGAGCGCCTTCGGCTTCGCCGGAGGGCGGCGCGGATCGCGGCCGGGAAGCGGCACTTGCGGCAACGCCTCACTCGGCGGATTCATTTCCAGCGATGATTTCGGCTCATCCACGGGCGGCGGAAGCGAGATTGGTGCCGGCATTGGCGGCGGCGGTTCGCCACGCTCGATGGCGTCGAGCCGTCGGGTTTCGTGATCGATCGCCCTCACCGCCAGCCAGGAAGACAATGCGGCGACGTCGACGCTGCGATTGAGTGCGTCGGGCGTGCCTACAGCAAACAATTGAATTTCGGGACGGCCGGCCGCTGGACCAACCATCGTCAGTGCGAGCGCGGCGCGAATGTCGGCCTGGTCGGCGGGAATATCATATCCGCCGGAGACGACGGCCCGCACACCATTGGCATCCAGCGTGGTCGCGCCGACGCGAAGCCGCCCGTCCCTGATATTGAATGGGATTTGCGCCGACGCGATCGCAAGCGCACCGGCCGAGAGCGCCGGCTCGACGATCTGCTTCAGCCTCGCATCGTCCTTTGCCTGACCGTTGTCGCTGGCGCGGACTGCAGCCTCGAACGCGCGCGGATCGAGTCCCGAAATCCGCGCAGATTCCAGCGTTACCGTTCCACTGCCCGACAACGCACCGGATAGTGCCGACGCGCTGCGGCCCTGGCTTGTCAGCGCTAGCTGCATCGACGCGCGGCCGCCGGGCATCGCGAGATTTCGATAGCGCAGCGCGGTGCCGTCGACGCCAGCGAACTGAACGCTGGCATTGAGCGCAATTCCGTTCGGACTCTGTTTGATGTCGATACTGGTGGTTGCTTCGCCGCCGCCGATCTTGCCCTTGATGGCGTCGAACGTCAGCGACTGGCCGTCGCTCTTGACGACGCCGCTCACTGGCTGCAACTCGCTGCCGCCCGGCAGCACACCGCGCAGCGCCTGGAACGCGACCTTGCCGCGCCAGCCCTTCACCAGCCCGCCGACAAGCGGCTCGCCGGCATCGTGCCCGGCCGCACCGATGGCCAACGCAAAGGCCGGCGCCAGTGCGAGCTGGTCGAGCCCGATTTCGCCCTCGATGTTTCTTTCATCGCCGAGGGTGAACGCCAGGCGACCGCGCAACCGCGACCCTGCAACCGTGCTGTCGAGATCGTCGAAGGTCAGACGGTTGCCGGCGAGCGAGACACGCGAGGACAGGCCGATATTCTGCGCCAGCGTGTCGGAAGGTTTGAGTTCGAGTAGCGGCGCGAGATCGGCGCTGCGCACTTTCAGGTTCAAGCTCGCCTTGGTTTCCTGTGCCCACGGTTCCGCGGAACCTTCCGTATCGGCATCAAGCCCCGCCCCCGAGATCTTCGCCTTGAGCCGCAGCGCCCCGCCCCATACGCCGGTCGCCGAGCCTTCGAATTGCGCCGGGCCATCGCCGGCCGCAACCGTACGATCCAGGCTGAGCAGCGCCACCAATGCGCGGCCTTGCTCCGACGAAAGCTTTGTCTCAATCGCGATGTCGCTGCGCCCGATCGTCTGGAGGTCAAGGCCGTGGACGGAAGCAATGGACGGCTTCGCGGTGATCGTGGTGACGCCCTTGAGCTGCGGCGCGTCGATGTCGACGACGGCGCGCACATTGGCACGGTCGGTCTGTCCGGCGTTCTTGTCGAGATTGAGCGCGAGTTTTACCCGCGCCGGCCCCGAACTCGTCCCCATCGCATTGAACCGCGCAGAGAACGACGGCGCGAGCGGCGTAATCCAGGAGGTGAGCTGGCCGAGCGATGCGGCGCTCGCATTGAGCGCCAGCTTTCCGGTGGCGTTGAGGCGATCGAAATTGCCGGCACCTTCGACCGTGACGCTGTCGGGTTGGCCGATCTTCAACTGCTCGAGCGAGATCGTTTTCGGACCGTAGCCAAGCCTGGCCACCAGCGGCCGCAATTCCTGGCCGGACGAGATCGCCCGGCCGATATTCAGCGAGAGCTGCGCTTCGTCCGGCCAATCTGCTTGCGGTCCCGCGAGCGAACGGACGAAGGCGGTGGCCGCGTCGAGATCGAGGCGCTCCGCTTTCAAATCAGCATCGACCCGCGAACCGCTGTTGGCTTGCCGGTGCGAAACCGCAACGCGGCCCTCGACGGCGCCGCCATCGATGTCCGCTTTCATGGCGTCGATCGCAAAGCCGTTCTCCGCCATGGTGACGTCGCCGCGCAGCCGCAGCGGCTTCTGGCTGCGATAGGCGATGTCGCCGCGGCCCTGCAGCCAGGTCATCAGCGCATCCGGATCAGAGGATTCGACGTTGAGCGCGGCCTTGAAGTGATCCGGTGAAGCGCGCGGCGCGCTGGCTTCGCTCAGCGAAACCTTGGTGGTGCCCGGCGCGCGAAACTCCAGCCGGTGGACGCGCCAGGAAGCTATGTCGCCGTGAAATTCGGCGGCGATATCCTGCAAGGGACGTCCACCCAGCATCACCTGCTCGGAGGTGAGTTCGATCTGCGCCGGGATCGGCGGCGGCGCAATTCCCGATATCAGCATGCGCAGCGCCGGCAGCACCCGAACCGGTTCGGCAGCGCTGCCGTCTTTCGTGTCCCTGGCGACAAACCGGTCCGCATCGAGCTGCCGTGCCGAGAGAGCTGCACGCAACAGCGGCGACGCCCCGAAACGAACGTCACCATTGCCCGCGAGTTTCAACGCACGCTCTTCGACGCCGTAATTCACTTCGACCGCCTCGAGCCGCGCAGCCGAATAATCGGCCTTGACCCGGGCCGCGATCCGCCAAGGCGGCTGCGACGCGTCATCGCCCCGCGCCTTTTGCCCAACCGGCGCTGCCAGCGTCACCGTGCCCTCGAAACGCGGCGCGCGCGCCTCGAAGTTCAGCACGCCATCGAGGTCGGCAGAAAATGCGCGCTGGCCGGGATCGATGTTGAGATGAACGCGCGTGCCGTTGCCGTCGGGTCCCTGTCCGGACGAGACGCGAAACGGGTAGCGCGTGCCTGACAGCGTGAAGTTGCCGTCGCCGCGGATCGAGCCCGCCAGCGAACGCACATCGCCGCTGAAGGCGATGTCGTTCAGCTCCAGCGTGCCGCGGCTCGCGGCGTCATGCAGGGCGATGCGGCCGGTGAGGTTCAGCCGATCGATCGCCAGCGATCCCAGATTGAACGTGCCGGTCGAGGCCGGCCAGTCGATCCGCCCCTTCGGATCGAGGCCAAGATCGAGCGACATGCCGTTGACGGTCAATTCGGTGGCGCGCCATTCGCCGCGCATCAGCGAGCCCAGGCTGAATTCCACATCGAGCTTGTCGGCGCGAACCTTGCCGAGATCGTTGGCGCCGCCGACCACCACCGAGTGCAACTGCAGCGACGGCGCCGGCAGCAGCCGTGCGTCGAGCTTGCCGCCAACGCGGACCGGTGCACCGATAATCCGGGTCGCCTCAGCCTCGAATTGCGGCCGGAATTGATTCCAGTCGATGAAATACGGCCCGACAAGCGCGGCGATCAGCGCGATGATAAAAGCGATTGCCAATCCGAGCAGCGTTGTCTGCACGGTCTCTCCCCTCGAGCCCGCCCCGGCGCAGGGCCGCGCCACGCTGAAACGGGCCGTGCCACACTAAACCCGGCGCCGGAACAGCCCAATATATAGAGGCAAGTGTGGCGAAGTCACAGCAACAACGCTGTGACCTCGCCGGGCCATTGGGATTACCAGCTGGCCGGCAGACGCTTCACGCCGCGCAGCACGAAGGTCGGCCGCCATTCCGGATCGACAGCGTCATCGAGACGCAGGTCCGGCAGCCGCCGCAGCAGGGTCGAAATCGCGATCTCGGCTTCGATCCGCGCCAGCTGGGCACCGAGGCAGAAGTGGATGCCGCCGCCAAAGGACAGCGGGCGGACATTGGGGCGGGCGATGTCGAGGCGCTCCGGGTGATCTGGATAGACCGCCGGGTCGTGGTTGGCCGAACCCAGCAGGCACAGCACGCTTTCACCCTTGGGAATGCGCTTGCCGCCGAGGTCCTCGATGTCCTCCAGCGCCACCCGGCCGGTCATCTGCACCGAGGAATTGTATCGGAGGAATTCCTCGATGGCGTTGGTGATCAGGTTCGGATTGGCCTTGAGCAGCGCCAGTTGGTCGGGATTGCGGTGCAGCGCCAGCACGCCGTTGCCGATCAGATTGACGGTGGTCTCATGGCCGGCGCCGAACAGCAGGATGATATTGGCCGTAAGTTCCTCGTTGGAGAGTTTGCTGCCGTCTTCCTCGGCCTGCACTAGCTGCGTGGTCAGATCGTCGCCGGGGCTCTTTCGCCGCAACTCGAACAGCTGCTGGAAAAACATCGCAGACATCGTGTTGCCGGCGTTGGCCTCCTTGATCTCTTCCGGTGACAGCGGCACCGGATCGAGAATACGTCCACTAACGCGGGCCCTGGTATAAAACACCGAGCGTTGCTCTTCGGGAATCCCGAGCATGTCGCAAATGATGGTAACCGGCAGGCGGAACGCAAAATCCTCGATCAGGTCCATCTTTCCTTGGGGAATGATCCGGTCGAGCGTCTCGTCGACAATTTGCTGGATGCGCGGGCGCATGTCCTCGACCCGGCGCGCCGTGAAGGCCTTCACCACCAGTCCGCGCAAACGCGTATGGTCCGGCGGATCCTGTTGCAACATCATGTGACCGAAGCTTTTGAAGATCGGCTCTTCCATGATCTGCGGCCCGTAGCGCCGGATCGTGCGTTCGTGGTGATCCTTGCCGAAGCGCTTGTCTCGCAGCACGAGACTGATCTCGGCATGCCGGCTCGCGACAAACACGCCGAGCGGCGTGACATGCATTGGATCGGTGGTGCGCAACCGCTCGTAATAGGGATAGGGATTGCGAATGAATTCGGGAGCCAGCGGATTGAAAAGCGGCGCGCTCGGCGCAGTCTGCACATGTCCGTTCATGGGGACCTCAATTCGTTGCCGCGCTCAACTCGATACACTCTTGTATCGAGTTGCATTTTGACCTAAAATGGGCCGATGTCAAGAGTCCGAACCAGACCCACTCGGGACGACACCCGTGAAAAGCTGTTCGAGGCGGCGGCGCGCGTGTTCGAGGAACAGGGCATCGGCGGCGCCAGCATCGAGGCCGTTGCCGTGGCGGCGGGTTTCACGCGCGGCGCGTTCTATTCAAATTTCAAGAGCAAGGACGAGTTGATCATCGCCATGCTCGAGAATCATGTCGAGCAATCGATCCGGCTCATTCACGACCTTCTCGCCGATCACAAGAACCCCGCGGATTTTATCGAAGCGCTGAGGACCGTGGACCGCAGCCGGCAGGATCCGCTCGGCCGTTCCCCGCTTCTGCACATGGAGATGATCCTGTTCGTGGCGCGTGCCGAAAAGCGCCGGCCCGAACTCGCCAAGCGGCTGCGCGCGCGGCGCAAACTGATCACCGATATCGTCGAGACCACGTCGAAGAACAGCGGGATGAGCGGACCTCTGAGCCCGATGTGGAGCGGTGCGATCCTGCTGGCGCTGGAGGACGGCTTTCGTCTGCACCGCCTGATCGATCCGGAGACCACGCCGGCCGACAGCTTTCTGCGAGCCATCGGCGACCTGCAGAAATGGGAATCGTGCCGGGTTGAGAAGAACGCTTAGCCGAGGCCGCCCTGCACCTTGTGCATCTGCCCCGCGACAGCGCGGATCTTGCCCGGCGATGCCTGCCAGATCGCGATCGCGGACAGGATGCTCACGGCGATACCGATTGCAAAAGCTGTCGTGTAGCTACCCGAGAGATCGTAAAGAAGGCCAGTCGCCCAGGGGCCTGCGGCGCCGCCCGCCAGCGCCGCCAGCATAATGCTCCCGAAAATGCTGCCGTATTGCTTGCCCTGGAATATTTCGAGCACCACCGGGCCCATCACCGAGGTCAAGCCATAACCAAGTGCGCCCTGGGTGAAGATCATCAGATAGACCAGGGGCAGCACTGGCGCATATTTCAGCGCGATCAGCGCCGCGAAGCAGATAGCAAAGCCGCCGCAACTCATCGCCCAGATCCACTCACGCCCGATCCGGTCGGAGAGATGCCCGAGCCAGATCTGGCCGGGGATGCCGAGCAGGCTGACCACGCCGAGCGCCCAGACCGCGACATTCGCGCTGAAGCCAATGTCGAGCAGGAATTTGGTCTGGTGCACCTGCACCGCGTACCAGATGTACAGGCCGCAGAAATAACCGAGCGCGATCCACCAGAACCGCGCAGTGCCGAGCGCGCGGCGCAGGGTCCAGTCGGTGCCGGCCCAAACGGGATCGACGATGTTCGAGACCGGCTTTGCGGAAGTAGCCGTCGGCGCGGCGTCGCCATCCGGCAGCAACCCGATATTCTCCGGCCGCTCTCGCAGCAGCAGATTGATCGGTGCGAGCACGGCCAGCACCAGAATGCCCATCGCTGTGCAGGCCGTGCGCCAGCCGGTCTGCTCGATCAGATGCTGCACCCACGGGAGAAGCGTAACCGAGCCGATGCCGACGCCGGCGAACGCCAGCCCCATTGCCAGCCCACGGCGGCGGATGAACCAGTTCGGCAGAAACAGCGATTGGCCGGAGTAACCGAGGCAAACGCTGCCGGCGCCGACCAGCACGCCAATAGTAAGGTAGAGGTGCCATGGCTGACTCGTCAGCGGCGCCAGCAGCAGCCCGCTGCCCATCAGCGCAACGCCGAGTTCCATCACCCCGCGCGGACCAAACCTGTCCATCATGCGGCCAATCAATGGACTCACGGCCGCGGACACCACAAAACCGAACGAGAACGCGCCCGCGGTGACGCCGCGCTCCCATCCGAACTCCGAGACGATCGGCGGAAAGAACAGTGAGAACGCCGTCCGCGCATTGACGCCGATCGCCATGGTGACGAACGTCACTGCGACGATCATCCAGCCGTAGAAAAAGGGAAGCCGCATCAACCGATCACCGCCGCATGACTCTCATGCCCGAAATAGGCATGTTCGAGCCGTTGCGGCAGATTACTCTCGCTGGTCGGCGCTTCCAGCACGATATTGCCCTGCACCAGGGCGTAGACGCGATCGGCAGCGGCAAGCGCCTTTTCCAGCAATTGTTCGACCAGCAGCACCGCGGTGCCTTGCTTGCGCAATTGAGCGATCACGCTGAGCACGCGGTCGACCAGTACCGGCGACAGACCGGCGGAGGGCTCATCGAGCATCAACAGCCGCGGACGCCGCACCAGGCCCTGCGCAACCGTCAACATTTGTTGCTGCCCGCCGCTGAGCGCACCGCCGCGCTCGTGACGTTTCTCGGCAATCTCGGGGAAGAACGACAAGGCTTCCTCGACCCGCGTCGCACGCTCGCTGCGCGGCAAATCGTAGCCCGCCAGCAACAGATTGTCGGTGACGGAAATCTGGGTGAAGACACGATGTCCTTCGATCACATGCACGAGGCCGGCACGCGCGGTATCGCGCGGCGTAGCGTTGGTCATGTCGCGGCCATCGAAACGTACATGACCGGCATTGACCGGCAGCAATCCCGACAACGCGCGCAGCATGGTGGTCTTGCCGGCGCCGTTCGGCCCGAGCAGCGCCACCACTTCGCCGGCCGCGACCTTGAAGTCGACGCCATGCAGCACGCGAATCTTGCCGTAGCCGGATTCCAACGCTTCGACCGAGAGTAGAGGTTCAGCCGCCGAGGTAAGCACTGACCACCTCCTTGTGAACGCGAATCTCGGCCGGCGTTCCCGCCGCCAACGTGCGCCCGAGATTGAGCACGGTGACCTGATGACAGATGTCGAAGATCAAGTCGGCGTGGTGTTCCACCAGCAGGACGCCGGTGCCACGGGCGCTGATCGCCTTGATCAGCCCGGCCAATCGTTCGATCTCGTCGCTGGAAAGGCCCGCGGCAGGCTCGTCGAGCAGCAGGAAATCCGGATCGAGCATCAGCGCGCGCGCAATTTCGATGAAGCGCAGTTCGCTGTGCTGCAGCCGATCGGCGCGTACGTCGGCCAAAGATTCCAGTCCGACAACGCCGAGCAGCGCGCGCGCCTTGGCCGCGAGCATGCGCTCGTCCTGCGCATTGCGCGGCAGCGCCAGCAACGCCTCGACGAAGGTCGCCCTGCCCTCGACCGAGCCGCCGATCATCACGTTCTGCAGTACCGAGGCCTCGCCGATCACGCGCGGGGTCTGGAAGGTCCGTGCGATACCGCGCGTGGCGCGCAACGCCGGCATGCCTGGCGGCAGCGCGTCTTCGCCCAGCGTCATCGTGCCGGCCTTGGCAGCGTAATAGCCTGAGATCACGTTCAGCGTTGTGGTCTTGCCGCTGCCATTGGGGCCGATCAGGCCATGGATCTGGCCGGGCGTCACGTCGAGATCGAGAGCGTCGATGGCGCGCACATTGCCGAAACTCAGCGTAATGCCGCGCAAAGCGAGCGCCTTTCCACCCGCGCTCCTGCGCACGATATCGGCCAACGCCGCAGGACGCGGCACGATGGCGCGGTTGCTCGCGAGCGGACGGCGGTTACGAAAATCAAGCAGCGCCGCGATGCCGCCCGGCATGACCAACACGATCAACAGCAACAACACGGCGTAAAGGAAGGTCGACCACGCGGCCAGGGGAGCCGCGATCTCCGGCAAAATGGTGAGGATGATGGTGCCCAGCATCGGGCCCAAAATCGAACCGCGGCCGCCGATCAGAATCGCGATGAAGAACAGCACAGACAAATCGAACGTGAAGGCATCGGGCGTGATGTAGGTTTGCAAGCTCGCAAATAACCCGCCGGCAATGGCCGCCAATGCGCCGGCCAGCAGGAAGATCGCAATCAGCATCCGCGGCTTGGAGATGCCGGTCGCTTCCGCCGCCACCTCGGCATCGCGGACCGCGATCAAGGCGCGACCGAACCGGCTGCGGGCGACATTGGCGCTCAACCAGGTGGTGAAGGCGGCAATAGTGATGCAGAGTGCGTAAAAGCCCCATGGCGTATTGAACGGTGCCGGGAATTCCGGGCCTGATATGCCGATTCCGCCGCCGGTGACGCTCTGCCACGCCAGTGCGATCTGAGTAACGATGGTGGCGAAGCCGAGCGTCGACATCGCGAAATAGAAGGTGCGCAATCGCAGCGCCGGCAGGCCGACGATCACGCCGAACACAGCACCGACGCAGCCGGCAATGGGCAAGGCGACGAATACCGGCACCGGCGGCATGACATTGCCGGCGACCAGCACGCTGGTCGTATAGGCGCCAAGCGTCAGCAACGCGACGTAACCGATGGCGAGATGCCCGGCGAAACCGACAACCAGATTGAGACCGGAGACCAGCACCCAGTAGATCGCCGCCCGGGTGCCGATCAGCGCCCAGTAATCGTTGCTGACGAACGGCAGGATCATGGCGAGTGCAAGAATGCCGAGGAACGGCGCGACGTGAGGCAACGTCGCGCGGATCGTGCCGGTTTCGGCCTGTGCGGGAGTAGCGGTGACGGATGTCATCACACCCTCCGCGCCGTTGACGTGCCGAACAGGCCTTGCGGCGCCGCCAGCAGCACGACGATGAACAGCGTAAACACGGCGACCGACGAGAAGATGCCGCCGACCAGGAAATTCGCGGCCTGCTGAAACAGGCCCAGCGCGAGTCCGCCGACGATTGCGCCGCGGTTATTGCCGAGTCCGCCAAGCGCCACCGGCACGAAACCGTAGAAATTCAACAGCGCGCCATTGGCAAAGAACGCCAGCAGCAATTCGCCGCCGGAAAATCCGGCGATGCCGCCGATGACGCCTGCGAGCGCGTAGCTCGCGACGCGCAGATTACGCTCAGGGAGACCGAGCGCCCGTGCGGCGAAATTGTCCTCGGCGATCGCCAGGAACGCGCGACCGACCAGCGTGCGGCGATAGAGGTATTCGAGGCCCAGGATCGTGATCGCGCAGGCGACGACCGGCAGCCAGAACTTCTCATCCCACACCCCACTGCCGAGCCCGAACAGACGCGGGAACGGCTGCGGCTCGGTGCCCCATTTGATCGCCGCCACCTGCTGGATCATCAGCGCCAGCGCCAGCGTCGAGAGTACGTAGAGATGCTGGTCGAGGCTTTTCAGCACCGGCCTGACCGCCACGAATTCGGTGATGATCCCGATCACAGCGCATGCGAGCAACGTCAGGAGAAAGCCGACAAGGATCGGCATTCCCAGTTTCAGCATGAACATCGAACCGAATACGCCGCCGAGCATGGCGAGCTGGCCGGCAGTGAAGCTCATCACCCGGGAGGTCGAGAACATGGTGTTGTAGGTGACGCCGACGAGCGCGTAGATCGCGCCCGCCGCGAGACCGGATGCGAGGATCGAGGCGAGCATGTGCTTGCGCCCTCTTCTGCCGCTTATGTATATCCCGGCGCCAGCGCGAACGTGCCGTTCTTGGCGGTGCTCGCTTCTGACATCACGATCTCTTCCGTCAGATAGCCATTGTGCTGGGTCGGCGAGAAGGAATAGTTGCCGAAATAGCCCGGATATTTCGACAGCGTGTTCCAATATTTGACGATGCCTTCACTGTCCGTCGAGCCGCTTTCGGCGACGCCCTTGGCGATCAGTTCGATCGCATCGATGCCGCCGGCGACCCACCACAGCAATGTGTCGTTGATCACGACGTTGGCTTTCAGCAGACGCGCGACCAGATCCTCGCTCTTCGGCGGCAGCTTGCCCGCGGCGTCGTAACTGCAGCTCTTGTAGCCGATGGCGTAGACCTTCTTCCAGTTTTCCGGCTTCGCGACCAGCCCGGCGAGTTCACCGGACGCCATCGACGGATGTCCGACGAATGAAACGTCCCAGTTCATCGTCGCGCGGGTGTTGAACATTCGCGCTTCCATGCCGGTCGAGACGCTCCAGACCACAATCACTTCGGCGCCGGCGTTCTTGGCGCGCAGCATGTCCGGCGTCATATCGGGCTGGGTCGAATCGACGTTGGCCTGATAGACCACGTCGGCGCCGTCCTTCTTGAACGCCGCCACTGAAGCGCCAACGGCGGTCACGCCATAGCCCGTGGTGTCGCCGATCACGGCAACCTTTTTCACCTTGAGAATGTTGAGGCAATAATTTCGGACGGCGTCGTCCCATTGGTTGTTCGAGGGCGCGATGCGGAATGCGTTGGGAAATTTGACGGGATCGATGAGGGTTTCTACGACGCAAGGATGCAAATCCGGCATCTTGGCGCGCGCCATGATCGGCGTAGTGGCCAGCGCCTCGCCCGAATTGAGCGGCCCCCAGATCGCATGAACCTTGGCCTGGCTGACCAATTCCTGCGTGGCGTTCACGGCCTTGGTCGGATCGCCCTGGGTATCGCGCATCAGGATCTCGATCTTGCGGCCTTTGACACCTCCGGCGGCATTGATCGCATCGGTCGCGAAGGTCACCCCACGATTGAAACCGATGGTCGGCGCCGAGCTCGGCCCCGTCATAGCCGCAAGGCAACCGATCTTGATCGGTTCGGACTGGGCGATGGCGGGGGCAGGAAATGAAAATGCTGCGGCGCCCGCGACGCCGGCGCTGCCCAATAATACGTCACGACGTGAAATAGCCATGTGATGCGCTCCCTGTTTCCTTTGCGGCGCCCGTCGTTGGTGCGGACGTCCGTTCATTCGTTCTTCGCGGCTCATCGGCCGAGGTTTGATGAATCAAATTTGAGCCTGATGCGGACGGCTTGTCCAGAGCCTATGCGGACATGGCAGCCTCGTGTTCATGGCCGGCGCGTCCAGCAATCGGCATTGACAGCGCCGATCGGAACTTCTCCGGCGATGATCCTCTCGACCTGCCGCACCGTCTCCAGCGACTGGCTCTCGATGGCCGGCGGCGTCAGTCCGCCGATATGAGGCGTTGCGATGACATTCGGCAGCTTTGCCAATTCCGGCATCGGCATCTGGTCCAGCGCGCGGCCGACATCCATCGCAGCGCCGGCGATGCGGTTTTCGCGCAACGCCGCCGCCAACGCCGCCTCATCGACAAGATTGCCGCGCGACAAATTGATGAAGAACGCATGCGGTTGCATGCGCGCCAGCGCCGCCTGCCCGATCAAATTTTCGGTCTGTTCATTGGCGATCGCGAGGCAAACCACATAATCTGATCGGCCGAGGAGATCGTCCAGCGGCAGATGCTGGATGCTTGCATCATCGATGGTCGTGAAGGGATCGGCGACCAGGACTTCCATGCCCAACACCTTTGCAATCCCGGCGAGATAGCGGCCGATGCTGCCATAGCCGATGATGCCAAGGCGGCTACCGGCGAGTTGCCGCCCCATGACGATCTCCGGCTTCCGCCCGGAACGATAATCCGCTGTCGCGCGTGAAACGCCACGCGACAAATCGACCATGAAGCCGAGTGCGAGTTCTGCAACCGATTGCACGAAACCCGGACCGGCGCGCGTGACCAGCACGCCCACGGCGGACGCCGCCTCGACATCGACATTGCGTATATCGACCGCGCAACGCACGAAGGCGCGCAATTTCGGAAGGTTTGGAAATATCTCGCGCGGTCCCGCCGTGAGCCGGTCCGCGACGATGAGATCGACATCACGCGCGGCCTCGATCAGGCCCGCCGCATCGAGCGCACCGTCAGCCTGATGCAGCTTGACCTCCGCAATGGCTTGCAGGCCGTTCAGGCTGCGCTCGCCGTAATATTGCGCCCTTGCCTGCGGCGTATGGGTCAACAGGACTTTCACATCAGTAACCGAAGGCGCGCGGCAACGCCGTGCTGATCGACGGCACGAAGGCGATCACCAAAAGACACAGCAGCAACAGGCCGAGATAACCCATGATCGGCTTGATGGTTTGTTCGATCGGGACATTGCCGATCAGGCAGGCGCCGTAGAGCCCCAGGCCAAGCGGCGGCGCGAACAGGCCGATTCCCATCGAAATGACCAACACCACGCCGAAATGCAGGGGATCGATACCGAGCTTGACCGCGACCGGCAGCAATAGCGGCCCGAAGATGATGAGCGCCGCCGCACCTTCGAGCACCGAGCCCATCACGATCAGCACGACGATCGAAAGCAGCATGAACAGCCAGACGCCATGCGATCCCGACAGCGAGAGCATGATGTCGCCGACCGCATGCGGAACCTGTTGCAACGTGAGAATGAACGCCAGCGATTGCGCGGCGGCGACGATGAACAACACCAGCCCCGAACGCGTAGCCGATTGCACAAAACTGTGCGCGGCGGTCTTGAAGCTGAGTTCGCGGAATACAATGGCGCCGATGACGACGGCATAGACCGCGGCAAAGGCCGAGATTTCGGTGGCGGTCGCAAAGCCGCTCTTGAAGCCGAAGAAGATCATGAAGATCAGCCCGAACGAAGCGATCGCGCCGCTCCAAAGGCCGGTGACGGGAATTTGCGGCTCGCTCTCCTCAACCGGCTCCGGTTTTTTTCCGAGGATGATGCACAACACGATCAGAGCCAGCGCCATCAAGCCTGCGGGCAGCAGCCCGGCGACAAACAAGCCGCCAATCGACAGATTGGCGACGAAGCCGAGGATGATCAAATTGATGCAGGGCGGGATGGTTTCCGCCATCACGGCAGACGCCGCCAATAGCGCCACCGCGCTCCCTGGATTCTGCCGGGAGCGCCGCGCGGCCGGGATCAGCACCGAGCCTACCGCAGCGACGTCGGCCATCTTGGAGCCCGAGATGCCCGAGAACAGCACCATCGACATCACCATGACGACGTTCAGCCCGCCGCGCATCCGTCCCACCGCGCGCTGCAGCAGTTCGATCAAGCGAACCGACATGCCGTTGGCTTCCATGAGATAGCCGACGAGGATGAAGAAGGGGATCGCGAGCAGCACGAAATTGTCGATGCCGCGCGCCATCTGCTGCGCAAAGATGACGCCGGGCAGCGTGCCCTCCACCCAGATGAAGATCAAAGCTGCGAGCGCCAGCGCAAAGCCGATCGGCAATCCGCCGAACAGCGTGACGAAGAAACCCACCAGCATCAGCGTTCCCGATGACGGCACGGAATTGGGACTCAGGAAATCCCATGCCAGGTACAGACCGGTGATCACGGCTGTCGCAACGATGCCGGCGATCACGTCTCTCAGGGATCGGCTGCAAAAAAGCTCCAGCGCAAACGCCGTCATGAAGAGCGCGCCGACGCCCATCGGATAGAAGGTCCATTCCAGCGGCAAACCCGAGCCGGAGGTTTGCCCTGTGGTCAGCCAGCCCATCTTGATGGCGTTGAACGCGACATAGCCGGAGATAATAGTCACGAGCAGCGCGCCCATCGCATCGACCACGCGCCGGGTGCCCGATGGCAGCATGTCGATGAAAAACGCGACGCCGAGATTCTCGCTTCGCGCCAGCGCGCTGGCGGCGCCGAAGAAGCTCGATCCGACCATCAGGCCGCGCGCGACATCGTCGGCCCATTCGACCGGCGCATTGAACAGGAAGCGCAGCAGCACCGAGACGCAGACGACCAGGAGGTCGGCAACCAGCAGGACCGCGGCGATGGCATCGCTTACCAGGAGCAGCCCGGCCGTGATCCGATGGCCGCCGCTTGGCGAAGGCGCGGCGACTGACATGGACTGCTACCTCAGGCCTGCGTCGCGCGGATCATGTCCACCACGGGCTTCGCTTCGGGGCGAGCCTTGATGAAATTATCGGTCTGGGGAAGAACGCGCTTGCGGAACGCCTCCTTGTCGCATTCGACGACGGTGACGCCCTTTTCCACGATTGCAGCGAGCGCCTCCTTCTCGACCGCAAGGCCATGGGCGCGGGTGTCGATCGCAGCCTTCTTTGCCGAATTGAGAAAACCCTCGCGCAATTTCGGATCCATACGGTTGAACGTCGCATCGCTGAAATAGACTGCCAGCGGCGAGAAAATATGCTGCGTCAGCGCATAGTGTTTTGAGGTTTCGTAGAACTTGCTGGCAAGGATGGTCGGCGGATCGTGCTCGAGCCCGTCGAGCACGCCGGCCTGCAGCGCCGTGTAGATTTCGCCGAACGCCAGAGGTGTCGCGGCCGCGCCCATCAGCCGCAGGCATTCGGTGATGATCGGATTGGGAAGCGTCCTGATCTTGAGGCCCGCCAGATCTTCCGGCGTCTTCACCGGTTTCTTCGCCAGCACGCTGCGCGCGCCGAAATTATAGGCCCAGGCGATGATCCGGATATTGGCGCCCTTCAGCAGCGCGTCCTCGATCGGCTTTGCGGCACCGGCATCGAATGCCTTGGTTTGCTGCTGATAGCTCGTGAAGAGGTATCCGAGGTCGAAGGTGCCGACCAGCGGCACCAGATTGGCCGAAATCGACGAACCCGACACCATCAGATCGATCACGCCAAGCTTCACGGAATTGATGACGTCGATTTCCTGGCCGAGCTGGTTGTCGGGAAAGAAAGTAACATCGACCTGTTCGCCGAGCCCGTTCGCCTTCAGGTTTTTGACCAGATTGTCGTAGTAGACGCGGCCATTGGCATATTTGGCATCGTTCGGCAGGGACGACGAACATTTGAGTTTCATCGTCGCGGCCTGCGCGCGCCCGATGATCGCCGGCGACAATATCAGCCCGGCAGCGGCTGCCCTGGACGATTGCAAAAACGTGCGCCGGTTAACAGGCATCGTCTTCATGGCGCGTTCTCCCCCAAAGCTTTTTGTAAAGGCTTGTTGCTGAGACGTGTTCTTACTGCACCGCCGCTTATTGTTGTGGCCGCACAATTTAACTTTATGGATAAATTCTATGACCAAACCGAAGCTTCACGCAAGAGCACGCTCGCGAGCCGGCGCATCGTCCCCTACTTCGTCCGCGCCACCGTAGTTCCGTCCCAATCCTCGGTGCCGGGATTCTCGAGCTGTTGCTTGCAGCGCTGGATCATGGCCGATGACGCCGCGTCGTCCGGGCGGATGGCCAGCACCTTCTCGAATGCCGCGATCCCCGCGGTAAAATCGCGCGCGCGCCAGGCGGCAAGCCCGGCCTCGTAGCATTTTACCCAATCGAGCGAACCGCCGAACTCGCCGGCCATTCCCAACAGTTCGTAGATTTGCAAGCCGCCCGCGCGGCCATAGACCGCGAGCCGGTCGAGTTCGCGAACGACGATTCGCTCGCCCGCCAGCCGCCGGGTTTCGGGGCCGATGATGATCGTGGAGCCGTAAGTCTTGTTGGTGCTCTCGAGCCGGCTGGCGATATTCACGGCATCGCCGATGACGGTGTAGTTCAGCCGCACTTCCGATCCGATATTGCCGACCAGCATGTCGCCGGAATTGACGCCGATGCGGATTTTGATGGGTTGGCCGTGGTCGTCAACGAGACTGGCCTCCGCTAGCGCTCGCCGGCACGCCAGCGCGGCGCGGCAGCAATCGGCGGCGTGATCGGGATTGGGGGCCGGCGCGCCCCAGAACGCCATCACGGCGTCGCCGATGAATTTGTCGATCGTGCCACCTTGATCTTGAATCTGTGTCGAAACGCAATCGAAATAGCGTGACAGCAGCGGAATGATACGGTCGCCGAGCCGCTCCGACATGCCGGTAAAGCCGGCGAGGTCGATGAACATGACGCTCATCGGCCGCACCGCGCCGCCGAGCCGCGCGCCATTGCCGTCGCTGATCAATCGCTTCACGAGATCAGCCGGGATGTATTTCCTGAATGCGGCGAGCCCCTGCGCCATGTCGCCGATCGCGCCGGAGAGATTCTCGATCTCGGTCAGCCGCGACGGATGCCGCTCGACCTTATCCAGATCGAAGCGCTCGACATGCCGGATCTCGCCCACCACCTTGATCAGGGGCGCGGCTATCAGGCGTTGCGCAAGCCATGCCGACAACAATCCGGCAAAAACGATCAGCGCCGCCAGTCCGATCACCAATTTCCGGATCGTCATCTGTACCGGTCCCAGGAATTCCGATTCCGGCACCACCGTTACCAGCGACCAGCCGGGAAACGAGATCGGCGTCAGCACCGCCTGATAGACTTTTCCGTCTCGCGACACCTGGCTGCGAAACACCTCGCCTTCGCCGGGATTGTAGGCGCTGCCGGCCTGGCGGATCGCATCTACCGCGACCGGAAACAGCGGATGGTCGGTTTTCAGTGCATTCACCTCGCTGGCATTCGCATCGGGCGATGCCACCACGCGGCCGTCCCGCTCGAGGATGAAGGCGCCCGCCGACTTGCCGACCGTGAGCTGCGACAGGAAATTCGAGACGCGCGTCAGTTCGATAATGATGGCGATGACGCCTGCGGGCTTTTGATCGATTTCGATCGGCGACGCGAAGGCGGCCGCCAACCGCTCGCCGTTGGGATGCGTCGTCAACGTCGACCAGTGCTCGTCATTGGAGCGTATCGCTTCGCGAAACCATTCCTGATCGGTGACGGAATAATTGGTGTCCTCGACACGGCTGGCCTTGAGCCGGATGTCATCGCTCACATATTCATAGCGATTTATTCTGATTTTGCGGTCGCCGGTGATCTCGAGCATTTCAATCACGCCATCGCCAAGCTTGTGCCCGGCAAAGAACGCTCCATCCGGCCATGCAAACGCCACCCAGGATATCGTCGGCTGCGACCGCAATTGTGAAAGGAACACGACCTCGCGCTTCCCTGCGTCGCGCGGGTCGAAGACCTTTTCGACCAGCAGCGTGCGCACTGCCAGCATCGACGATCGAGCTTCCGAGGTGATCGATTGCAATTCGTCGCCGACCGCGGAGACGATCTGGTCGTTGATGGTATCGGCGAGGGTCTGGCTGACTTGCTGCGCCGTGCGCCACCACAGCAGGTGCACGCCGACGGCGCTGACGACGATCGACGTCAGTACGAGAGCTGAAATGGCGCTGCGGATGCCGATGCGCATGCGGGGTCCTGGCTTGCGGGCTCGTTACCGCAATACGGAGCCATATTAACGTTTGTTTCACTGCCGAAGCCATCCCGGCGTTCCGGACACGGCTCTGTGACCGGAGTTGAGGGCTAACGCCGCGAAACTTTCGGATTGCCTGTTCCGTAGAAGCCAAGAGAACGCTATGCCTTGCGGCAGTTCTCGAAGGTCATGCAATGCACGATGTTTCCATCCCGGCGGCCCTGATTGCCGGTCTCGTCAGTTTCCTGTCGCCATGCGTGCTGCCGCTGGTGCCGCCGTATCTGATCTACCTCACCGGCGCGACCATCGAGCACGTTTCCCATGACGAGACGGTCCAGGCCTCGAAGCGCGCGGTAATGTCCGCGGCGCTGATGTTCGTGCTCGGCTTTTCCACGATATTCGTGGCACTCGGCGCCAGCGCGTCCCTTGTGGGCGGGCTTATCCGCGCCTGGTCGGCGGAGCTTTCGATTGTCGCCGGCATCGTCATTATCATCATGGGCCTGCATTTCCTGGGGTTGACCCGGATCGGGCTGTTGATGCGCGAAGGTCGGCTGACGGCCCCGAAGCCGGTCGGGCTGTGGGGCGCCTATGTCATGGGGCTCGCCTTCGCGTTCGGCTGGACCCCCTGCATCGGTCCCATTCTGGCGGCGATCCTGTCCATCGCCGCCGCCGAGGCCACCGTCACCAAGGGTGCGGGCCTGCTTGCGGTCTATTCCGCCGGGCTCGGAATCCCCTTCCTGCTGGCGGCCTTCATGATCGAACAATTCTCGTCGCTGTTTGCGCGAATGAAGCGCCATCTCGACACGGTCGAGCGTGCCATGGGCGTGTTGATGGTGATCACCGGCATCGGCTTCTTGACCGGCGCCGTCTCCAACATCAGCATCTGGCTGCTGGAAACGTTCCCCGCACTGCAAAATTTCGGCTAAGGCCCGTAACAAGGAGACTGGCCGCAGCGAAACTCTTGCCATGACCAGCTTGCTGTCAGTAATGGCCTCGCCAATTTCACGCGTGCTGGATTTGACGAGGCCGCAGACCGCGACCTCAACGACAATATTTTGAGGGGGGTTCGCATGAATTTCATCATCAATCTTCTGATCCTGTTGCCGGCGCGGATCGCATCGTATTTTTCGTGGGCCGGTCCACTGATCATGCGGCTCATCGTCGGGTACACCTTCATGCTGACCGGCTGGGGCAAGCTCACCAATCTGGCGCAGGTGACCGAGAATTTTATCGGATGGGGCATCCCCTTCCCGAAAATCCTCACGCCCTTCGTCTCTGGCGTCGAATGCTTCGGCGGCGCCATGCTGATCCTCGGACTGTTCACCCGCATCCCCGCCGCGATGCTAGCGGTGGTCATGCTCGTCGCCATCAAGTCGGCTAAATGGGGCGACGTCGATTCGCTGGAGACGCTGCTGGGCTTCGAGGAAGCGACCTATTTCGCAGCCTTCATGTGGCTCGCGATCTGCGGTCCCGGCAGCGCCTCGCTGGACCGGCTGCTGGTGAATGCGGCCGGGCACCCAAAGGAGTCGACCTGAGGATCGGCCCTTTCATGAGGCCTCACAATCCCGTGACATCGCGGAAAGTCTGAGCCCGGATTTTGGCGCGCGCGTAGCTGTCGAGACATCAGCCCCTCCGGGAGCCGTCATGAAACTCGTCCGCATCGCCACGCTTGCTATCGCTGCGCTCGCGACGTCGCCTTCGTTCGCTGCAGAAGAACTAAAATGGAGCGCATGGGGCGACGACCTGTTCACCCGCGCCACAGCCGAAAAGCGCTTCGTGATCCTCGATCTCGAGGCTGTGTGGTGCCACTGGTGCCACGTCATGGAAAAGACGACCTACGCGAATGCCGAGGTCAAGGAATTGCTGGCCTCGAAATATTTGCCGGTCCGCGTCGATCAGGACGCCAACCCCGATTTGTCGAGCCGCTACGGCGACTGGGGCTGGCCGGCGACCATCGTATTCGCGCCCGGATGGCACCGAGATCGCCAAGATCAGGGGATATATCGAGCCCGAGCGGATGCAGGCACTGCTCAAGGCCATCATCGACGATCCCTCGCCGGGCCCTTCGGTCGGTGAAGCCTTTGAAGTCAAACCCTCCGCCTCGGCCTTTCTCAGCAAAGAGCAGCGTATCGAACTAACCAGGAATTTCGACGAATCGTACGACGACAAGCTCGGCGGCTGGGGTGAGAACCAAAAGTACATCGACGCCGACAGCATGGATCTCGCCATCGCAAGCGCCGAGCGCGGCGATGCTGCCGCGATCAAGCGCGCGCGGCAGACGCTCGATGCCGCGACCGCGCTGATCGATCCGGTTTGGGGCGGCGTGTTTCAATATTCCGAAGCCGGCTCCTGGGCTCACCCACATTTCGAAAAGATCATGTCGTTCCAGGCGCAATATCTGCGGCAATACAGCCAGGCCTATGCGCTGTGGAAGGACCCGAAATACCTCGCGACCGCCCGCGACATCGAGCGATATCTCGCGGCCTTCCTCACCGGTCCCGACGGTGCGTTCTACGTCAGCCAGGACGCCGATCTCGATCACGACACCGACGGGCATAAATATTATGCGCTATCCGATTCCGAACGCCGCAAGCTCGGCATGCCACGCATCGACAAGAACCTGTACGCGCGCGAAAATGGCTGGGCGATCTCCGGCCTGAGCGCCTATTACGACGTCACCAGCGATTCCAAGGCGCTGGCGATCGCCGAACGCGCCGCGAAATGGGTGATCGCAAATCGCGCGTTGCCGGATGGCGGCTTCCGCCATGGCGAGAAGGATCGCGGCGGCCCGTTCCTCGGCGACACGCTGGCGATGGGGCAGGCCTTTCTCGATCTCTACGCCGCCACCGGTGACCGCAACTGGCTCACCTCCGCCGCCAAAGCCGGCGACTTCGTCGCGACATTCCGCGATGAAGCCGGCGGCTTCCTGACCTCGAAGACATCGGAAGGCAAAATCGGCGTCTTCGCCAAGCCTACGAAATTGATCGACGATCAGGTCCAGGTTGCGCGCTTCATGAACCTGCTCAATCGCTATTACGGCAACGAGGGCTATCGCGAGCAGGCGTCGCACGCGATGCGCTATCTCTCCAGCGCATCGGCCGAAATGGCGCGTCCACTACCCGGCATATTACTGGCCGACGAAGAGCTCGCGATCGAACCGACCCACATGACAATTGTCGGATCCAAGGACGACCCGCGCGCGCAAGCCTTGCATGCCCTCGCGCGTGCGCTGCCGGCACGATACAAACGGCTGGAATGGCTGGACCTGCGCGAAGGCAAGCTGCCCAACCCCGATGTCGAATATCCAGATCTCGGTGAACCGGCGGCGTTCGCCTGCAGCAACCGAATCTGCTCGTTCCCCTCCTTCAACGCCGAGGAGCTTCAGGCCACGGTGAAGCAGATGGCGAAACTAAAACCCACGCGCGCGTCGCTGAACTGAAACGAAATCCCTCGGTACATCGTTTGTGCGATGCAGCGAGAACAACTCAAAACCTACTCTAATTCATTGGGCGACCACGCTTTCCCACGCGCGGCGTCAGCCACCGTCATTCCCGGGCGCGCAACGAAATACTCTGGCACCGCCGGTGTTAGACATGAGCGGGATGTCCAAACCCAAAAAAAGAAAACTTTCTTTTGAAACTCTGTAACCAAATCACCCGATGCCCCGTAGCTGTCTTCGGACTCGCACTTGAATCACTGCGGCTTAACGTTCTCCGGGAGGCCACCGCGATCTGATTGCCATCCAGCACTTCCCCGCGTTGTGCGGTCTGTGATCGAACGAACGATCATCGGATGCTCACAGCGTCACATCTTGTCGTCAAACAATCATCGAGGAGATCGATATGAAGTTGAATTCCAAATCCGGTGCGACGCTCGCGGCTGCCGCAGCCACCCTGTTCCTCGCCGGCGCGGTCGTCACAACCGGATCGAGCCCGGCGAACGCTGCTGCGGGCAAGTGCATGGCCGGCAACGCCTGCAAGGGCCAGAGCGCATGCAAGGGTGCGTCGAATTCCTGCAAGGGCCTGAACGCCTGCAAGGGTCAGGGCTTCTCGGCGGCTTCCGAAAAGCAGTGCAACGCCATGGGCGCGAAGTTCGTCAAGGGTTGATCGTCCCGAATTGACGCGAAGGGGGCTCGGCGTCGGTGCCGGGCTCTCTTTGTTTCGACCGATGTTTGGGCCGATCATTAGAATAAATTTTTAGCCGGCCGTGTAACCAAAATCGAACCAGGGCGTATCTATCGCCAGGTGCAGCCTCCAGCCGGAACTATTTGCGGCTTGCGGGCGATGTACCGTCTACACTTCATTTTGGAGGAGATGCTCATGAAGATGACTTCCAAGTCTGGCGCCGCGATTGCCGCCGCTGCAGCCACTTTGTTCCTGGCTGGCGCGACCATGTCGACCGTGACCTATGCCGCCGGCGAAGGTAAGTGCGTCGGTGCGAACGCCTGTAAAGGCCAGAGCGCCTGCAAGGGCGGCAACCATGCCTGCAAGGGCCAGAACGCCTGCAAGGGTCAGGGTTTCTCCGCCATGACCAAGGACAAGTGCGACGCCGCCAAGGGCAAGTACGAGCCCGCCTGATTCAACGGCAACCCGGAACCGAGGCCCGGTGTAGGCCGGGCCTCGTTTCCATGATAATTTAACGGCCTCATTCGATCGTGAAGTAAGACCCTCCGGCTCGCTTGCCGGTACCGCTCAAGCGGAGACGACATGAACGTCGCAAGCAGATTGCCAGAGACTTCCGCAGCGGCCCAGGCAGACCGCCCGGCGAAATCAGCCAAGCCAGCGTTCCTGGGCTTCGGTCTCGGCCTGCGCGCGCAGCATTACGACGAAATCCTCAACGGAAATCCGCCGATCGACTGGTTCGAGGTCATCAGCGAGAACTACATGATCCCCGGCGGCCAGCCTCTTCGTACGCTCGACCGGATTTGCGAACGCTATCCCGTGGTGATGCACGGCGTGTCGCTGTCGATTGCATCCACCGCGCCACCCAATTTCGAATATCTGCAGGGCTTGAAAGACCTCGCCAGGCGCGTCGAACCGAAATGGGTCTCGGACCATCTGTGCTGGACCGGCGTGCACGGCAAGAACCTGCACGATTTGCTGCCTATCCCCTACACCAAGGAAGCCCTCGACCACGTCGTCAGCCGCGTTCAACTGGTGCAGGATTTCCTCGGCCGCGCCATCGTGCTCGAGAATGTCTCGACCTATGTCCAGTTCAACAATTCCGAAATGACGGAATGGGAATTCCTGTCCGAACTTTCACGCCGCTCCGGCTGCTGGCTGCTGTTCGACATCAACAACGTCTATGTCAGTGCCTTCAACCACGGCTACGATCCGCTTGCCTTCCTCAACGGGATTCCTGCGGACCGGGTTGTTCAATTTCATATGGCCGGCCACAGCCATATGGGCACTCACATCATCGACACCCACGACCATCCCGTTTGCGAGGATGTTTGGGATCTCTATGTCGCGGCGCTGAAGCGTTTCGGCCGGGTCTCGACCATGATCGAGCGCGACGACAACATCCCGCCGCTCGACGAACTGCTGCTGGAAGTGAAACGGACCCGCGAGATAGCCGAAAGAGTCTTGCCGCCTTTGGGCAAGCAGGCGGAATGAGCGACTTCGCGCGGCAGCAGGCTGAATTTCAGCGCGGCATTTTGACCGGCGACGATACGGTGCTGGTGGAAATCCTCGACAGCCCCCGCGAGAAGCGCGACACGCTGTTCGGCGTCTATCGCTATGCCTATGGCTCGCGGCTGGTCGAGGCGATGCGCAACGACCATGAGCTGCTGCATACCTATCTCGGCGGCGAAACGTTCGACGAGATGGGCCATGCCTATGTCAAGGCGCATCCCTCGGAACATCCGAACCTGCGGTGGTTCTCCCAAGGCCTGCCCGAATTCCTGAGGTCGGCAAATCCCTACTCCGATCATCCCGTGCTGTCGGATCTGGCCGCGCTGGAAAAAGCCCTCAACGACGCCTTCGACGCCGAGGAAGGCCCGGTACTCGAACTGACCGACATGGCCGGTTTCGCGCCGGAGGCGTGGCCCGATCTCGAATTCCATGCTCACCCCAGCGCGTCAAGGCTCGATCTCTCGACCAATGCGGCCACGATCTGGCTGGCGATCAAGAACGACGAAACCCCGCCCGAGGCGGCCCCACTGGAGATACCGTCGCGGTTGCTGATCTGGCGGCAGGATGTGACGCCGATGTTCCGCGAGCTCTCCGTCGAAGAAGCCATGATGTGGGACGAGGCCGCCAATGGCGTTCCGTTCGGCGTGCTCTGCGAGATGCTTGCGACCTATGACGATCCAGACGACGCGGCAGCCCGCGGTGCAGGCTATCTGCACGGCTGGATCACTTCGGGAATTCTGACGAGCGTTTCCACAGAATAAAGAAGGCCCGACGCATGGGCGCTAATACCGAACGCGATTTTATCGAGCGCATGATGTGGGACGACGTTGCGCGGCGCATCGGCGACGGCGCCGCCGCGATATTGCCGATCGGCGCCGCGGCCAAGCAGCACGGCTTCCATCTCCCCCTCAATACCGACCGCATTCAGGCGGAGTGGTTCGCGGCCAAGCTGACTGAGCGCATCGACGCGCTGATCTGGCCTACGCTGAGTTACGGCTATTATCCGGCCTTCGTCGAATACCCGGGCAGCAGCAGCCTGTCGGCTACGACGTTCGAGGCGGTCGTGCGTCAGATCGCGGCGGAAATCCTCGGCAGCGGTTGCCGGAAACTGTTCGTGCTCAACACCGGGATCAGCACGTTGGCGCCCGTCGAACGCGCGCTGGCGTGTCTCGACAACGACCGTGTGACGCATTTGCGGATTTACGATGGCTCGAATTATCGTCGCGCCGCCGGAGAGATCGCCGAGCAGAGCCATGGCAGCCATGCCGACGAACTCGAGACCTCGCTGATGCTGGTGCTGGCGCCGCATCTGGTCGACATGAAGCGCGCCGAAGCGAGCCCTCCCCTCAAACATGAAGCGCCGGGACCCCTGACGCCGTCGAATCCGAAATCGCCGAACTACAGCCGATCGGGCAGCTATGGCGATCCGACATTGGCGACGCGCGCCAAGGGCGAGGCCTTGCTCGCGGCCATTCTCGACGATCTCAATGAACAGGCGGCAGCGTTCATGGCAGAGGGACAACGATCGGGCGCCGTCCGAAGCGTGTCGCGATGAGAAACGCCGCTGCCTTCCGATGGATCCTGGCCACCTTCATCGTCGCGGTCATGTTGGCGAACGCGATCTCCTTCCGCGCCGACGCGCAGTCGGAATTCATGCGTGGCGATCGCATGCCCTATGATGCGTTCGACCGCCTGCCCAAGACCGATCTCGACGTTCCCGGCGGCATCATCCATGTCGCGTTCGCACCGGGAGACCTCACGCTGCCGAGAGAAAAGGTGCTGGACTGGATCAGGACATCGGCCAAGGCCGTCACAACCTATTACGGGCGGTTTCCGGTCAATTCGCTGCGGCTGCTGCTGGTGCCGGTCGATGGGTCGCGCGTGCGAGGCGGGACGACGTGGGGTTATCGCGGCGCAGCCATTCGCATTCCGCTTGGCCGCGACTCCACCGAAGACGTTTTGCGGCGCGACTGGGTGATGGTGCACGAGATGGTGCATACCGCCCTGCCCGATCTCGACGACCGCTACGCTTGGCTGTCGGAAGGACTGGCCGTCTATGTCGAGCCGATCGCGCGGGTGCAGGCGGGCGATCTCAATGCACAGGAGATCTGGCAGGCGATGATGCGCGACATGCCGCAAGGCCTGCCGCAAGCCGGCGATCAGGGCCTCGACAACACCGGCACCTGGGGGCGGAAATATTGGGGCGGCGCGATGTTCTGTTTGCTCGCCGATATCGAAATCCGCAAACGGACCGACAATCGCCTTGGCCTGCAAGACGCGATGCGCGGCGTGATCTCGGCCGGCGGCAATCACGAACAGGACTGGTCGCTAGAGCGCGTTCTCACTACCGCCGACAAGGCCGTCGGCGTCGACGTGCTGACGAGGCTTCACAACGAGATGGGGCCCAAACCCGTGAAACCCGATCTCGCGACGCTCTGGCGCGACCTCGGCCTGAAGCCGCAAGGCGAAAGCGTCGAATTCGACGATACGGCTCCGCTGGCGGCGATCCGTAAAGCCATCACCGCGGCGCGTCACTCCTGACATCGCTGGCTTTTGGCCGCGCGATATCGGAATATTCGCAAGGATATTCCTCCGCGCACAGAGCCCGGGATCGATGCCACCTGATATTGCCGCAGACGGTGCCGAGAAAACCAACTGGCCGGTCTTCCGTTCGCTGGCCTCGTTCCGGTTGAGCGACCTGCCGAGCGACCTGATCGCGGGCCTGACGCTGGCGGCGATTGCGATACCCGAGCAGATGGCGACCGCCCGCCTCGGCGGCTTCTCGCCCCAGATCGGTTTCTTCGCCTTCATCGCGGGATCGATCGGCTTTGCCATGCTCGGCAGCAACCGCTTCCTGTCCTGCGGCGCCGATTCCACCATCACGCCGATCTTCGCCGCTGGCCTTGCGCTGGTGGCGACCGCCGGCTCGCCGGAGTATCAGGCCCTCGCGGCGGCGCTGGCGCTGACTGTTGGCATCATTCTCATCGTGGGCAGCCTGTTCCGGCTCGGCTGGATCGCCAATCTGTTGTCGACGCCTGTCATGGTCGGCTTTCTCGCCGGCATCTCCGTGCACATCCTGGTCTCGCAAATGCCCGGCGTGCTCGGGCTGCCCGCACCCAGCGGGCCGATGCTCGACCGCATCGCGACGTTGGCGCGGCATCTCGGCGAGGCGAACATCTACACCGTCTGTATCGGCTTCGGCGTGCTGGCCATCGTTGCGGGCGCAGAAGCCATCAGCGCAAAAATTCCCGGCGCGCTGATAGGACTGGTCGCGGCCACATCGGCAGTGATCTGGGCTGGTCTCGAGAGCAAGGGGGTGGCCGTGGTCGGGACCGTTCCCGCATCGCTGCCGACGCCGTCATTTCCTGTGATCGGTCTCGAGCAATGGGCGCGTTTGCTGCCCCTTGGCTTCCTGATCGCCATCGTCGTGATGGTGCAGACGGCGGCGACAACGCGTTCGTTCCCATCCGATCCGCACAAGCCTGCCGATGTCGACCGCGATTTTCTAGGCGCCGGAGCCGGCAGCATCCTGGCGGGCCTGTTTGGCGCGTTTCCCGTCGATGCCAGTCCGCCGCGGACCGGCATCGTGTCCGAGACCGGCGGACGTTCGCAGCTATCCGGGCTGTTCGCCGCGGCGATCGTGCTCGCGCTGCTGGCGTTCGGCGCCACGCTGCTGCAACACGTCCCGAATGCGGCGCTCGGCGGCGTCCTGTTGTTCGTGGCGTTGCGGATCATTCGCTTTGGCGAGATTTCCAGGATATTTCGCCAGTCGATCGGCGAATTCCTCCTGGTGGTGGCGACTGCAGCGGCGATCATCGTGCAACAGATCGAACAAGGCGTCGCCATCGGTATCGCCTTCTCGCTGCTGCACGGCATCTGGAGCACGACACGCGCGCGGCTCGTCGAGTTCGAGCGGGTGCCCGATACGACAATCTGGTGGCCGGCAAGCTCGAACATGCCCGGCGAGCGCCATCCGAACACCGTGGTCGTCGGCCTGCAGGCGCCGCTGTCGTTTCTCAACGCCGAGAATTTCCGCGCCGATGTTCTCGAAGTTCTGAAAGCTTCATCGCCAAAACCGGGACTGCTGGTGCTGGAAGCCAGCGGAATCCTGGAGATCGACTTCACGGCAGCACAAACCCTGCTCGAGTTGCTGAGAGAATGCCGAAAGGACGGCGTCACCGTCGCCATGGCCCGGCTCGAATCGATACGGGCGCAGCGCGCTTTCGAAAGGTTTGGGGTTTACGACGTCCTACCGAAAGACCACATCTTCCACAGCGTCGATGAAGCCGTCCGCGCGCTGGCTGGAAAGCCGTGAGGTTATAATCCGTCATCCTGAGGAGCGCGAAGCGCGTCTCGAAGGATGCGGCCCGGCCGGTGGCCGTCGTCCTTGACGCGCGCAATGCGCGCTCCTCAGGATGACGGATTTGGGATAGCCGCCGCGGTTACGCCGCCGGCACGATCTTCCCGGGATTGAAAATGTTCTGCGGATCGAGCGCCTTCTTCAGCGCGCGCATGGCGTCGATCGCCTCGGGGCCGAGTTCAGCCTTCAGATATTTCTGCTTGCCCTGCCCGATGCCGTGCTCGCCGGTGCAGGTGCCACCCATCGCCTGCGCGCGCTCGACCAGGCGATGCATGAACTCCTCGCCGCGCGCCATCTCCTCCGAATTGTCGACGTCGCATAGCAGCGAGCAGTGAAAATTGCCGTCTCCGACATGACCGATGATCGGCGACATCAGGTTGAGCCGCTTCAGATCGTCCTCGGTCTCGGTGACGCAATCGGCCAACCGCGAAATCGGCACGCAGACGTCGGTTGCCACCACGCCACAGCCGGGCCGCAACGCTTTCACCGCCCAATAACCATCGTGCCGCGCTTGCCAGAGTTTGGTGCGATCCTCGGGCCGCGTGGTCCAGGAAAAATCGCCGCCGCCGCATTCGCCGGCGATTTCCTTGAAGTTCTTCGATTGCTCGGCGACCTCGTTCTCGCTGCCGTGGAATTCCAGCAGCAGCAGCGGCGTCTCCGGCAGCGTCAGCTTCGAATAGGAATTGCAGGCACGTACCTGCTCGGCATTGAGCAGTTCGATGCGCGCGACGGGAATACCGGTCTGGATGGCAAGGATCGTGGCCTGGCAGGCGCCGCGCACGCTCTCGAACGAGCAAGCCGCAGCTGCCATGGTTTCGGGAATGCCGCGCAGCTTGATCGTGAGCTCGGAGATGATGCCGAGCGTGCCTTCGGCGCCGACAAACAGATGCGTCAAATCGTAACCGGCAGAGGATTTCTTCGCCCGCGTGCCTGTCTTGATGATCTCGCCGTCGCCGCGCACCACTTTGAGCGCCAGCACATTGTCGCGCATCGTGCCGTAACGCACCGCATTGGTGCCGGAAGCGCGGGTCGAGGCCATGCCGCCAAGCGAAGCGTCGGCGCCGGGATCGATCGGAAAGAACACGCCTTGGTCGCGCAGATGTTCGTTGAGCGCTTTTCGGGTGACGCCGGGCTGGATCACGCAGTCGAGGTCTTCGGTGTGGACCTCCAGCACCTTGTTCATGTCGCGCAGGTCGATGCAGACGCCACCGGCAGGCGCGTTGACCTGGCCCTCCAGCGAGGTACCGGTGCCGAACGCGATCACGGGAACGCCATGTTTGGCACAGATCCGTACCACATCCTGGATGTCGGCCGTTTCCTGCGCCATCACCACCGCATCCGGCGGCTGTGACGCCAACCAGGTGGTGGTATGCGCATGCTGTTCGCGCACGGCCAGCGAGGTGATCAGGCGATTGCCGAACCGCGCTGCGAGCGCTTCAACGGCACCCGCCAGCGCCTTAGGTTCCGGCCGCGCCAAATTTTCCGATTTCGTTGTCGCCACGCCAATTCCTCCCGGCTTTGAGACGACCGTGGCAAAGGATATAAAGGGGGTCAAGAGACCGAAAGAACAGGGGATGAATAATGACGGGCGTTGCCGCCGCCACCAAGGATAATTTGAAGGATATGCCTTTACCGGCTGCGCCGTTCTTGTCGTCGGTCATGCAGATCGAGCCGCAATGGATCGACTATAACGGCCATCTCAACATGGCCTATTACAACGTGATGATGGACCGCGCGATCGACGAGATGTGGCTGCAGCTCGGAATCGGGCCGACCTACATGAAGGAGCGCCACGGCTCGACCTTCACCGCCGAATGCCATGTGCGCTATTTGCGCGAGATTCACCTCGGCGATCCCGTGCAGATTTCGGTCTATCTGCTGGCTGCCGACGAAAAGCGCATCCATACATTCGAGGAGCTGCGCCATGCCACCGAAGGCTGGATCTCCGCTACGTCGGAGAATATGACCATTCATATCGACATGAATGCGCGAAAGACTGCACCGTTTCCGCCTGATATTCGCGCGCGCATTCAGGCTGTGGCGAACGTCCACGCGGCAGCACCGCGTCCCGAGGGCATCGGCCGCAAAGTGGCGATGCCCTCGAAGTAATCTCCGCTAGACTCGCGTGCGTCCACGGGCCAGGCCGACGACGGCCGAGACCAGGAACAGGATGATGGCGATGAAGAAGATCGCCTTGGCGATTTCGATGGAGGCGCCGGCGATGCCGCCGAAGCCCAGAATACCTGCGATCAGCGCGACGATCAAAAACGTAACGACCCAGCTCAGCATGATCAGAACCTCTGTTTGGTTTCGATCGGCGCGGCCATGATGACCGCGCCATGACTGCAGAAACAATCCAGCCCGGGAACGATGGTTCCGGACCGGTAAAGCTGGAAATTTGACGCCGGGCACGGAACAAAATCGCGTTTGAACCACGAAATCCGGCACGTCAGATCGTCCGGATAAAACCTGTCAAAACGGCCGAAGAGGCCCTATATGGCCCTTAATCCCTGCTAAGAAGGCTCCCCTTCACCGCCTCACGGTGCCATCGTGGGGACAAGACGATTCGCATGACCGAACCGAGCAAGCTGCCCCATCACGGCGTTCCCGAGCACCAGCCTGCGGCTGGCGGCATCGCCGCGCGTGCGCGTGCGGCAGCTGGTCCGCAATATCTCACCGGCCTCAATCCCGAGCAGCGCGAAGCGGTCGAGACGCTCGACGGCCCCGTGCTGGTGCTGGCCGGCGCCGGCACCGGCAAGACCCGCGTGCTGACCACGCGCATCGCCCACATCCTGAGCCAGGGCCGGGCGCGGCCGCACGAAATCCTGTCGGTGACCTTCACCAACAAGGCGGCGCGCGAAATGAAGCTGCGGCTCGGCCAGATGCTCGGGCAGGCCGTGGAAGGCATGCCATGGCTCGGCACTTTCCATTCGATCGGCGGCCGCATCCTGCGCATCCACGCCGAACTGGTACAGCTCAAGTCCAATTTCACCGTGCTCGACGTCGACGACCAGGTGCGGCTGCTGAAGCAGCTCCTGCAGGCCGAGAACATCGACGACAAGCGCTGGCCGGCACGCATGCTGGCGGGCCTGATCGACGGCTGGAAGAACCGCGGCCTGACGCCTGCCCAGGTGCCATCAGGCGAAGCCGCCGTGTTCGGCAACGGCAAGGGCGGCAAACTCTACGCCAGCTATCAAGAGCGGCTGAAAATCCTCAACGCCGCCGATTTCGGCGATCTGCTGCTGGAAAACATCCGGCTGTTCCGCGAGAACCCCGACGTGCTGCGGCAATACCAGAACCGCTTCAAGTTCATTCTGGTCGACGAATATCAGGACACCAACGTCGCACAATATCTGTGGCTGAGGTTGCTGTCGCAGGCGCCGTCGAAGCCGGGCGTAGCGCTGTCGACGATCATTCCGGGGCACATTGATTCCGCCGTTATTCCGGGGCGTGCCGAAGGCACGAACCCGGAATCTCGAGATGAAGGGGACTCCGATCGAGATTCCGGGTCTGCGCCTACGGCGCATCCCGGAATGACCGCCACGCAATCCAACGCGCTCCCCAAAAACATCTGCTGCGTCGGCGACGATGACCAGTCGATCTATGGCTGGCGCGGCGCCGAGGTCGACAACATCCTGCGCTTCGAGCACGATTTCCCCGGCGCGAAAGTCATTCGCCTCGAACGCAATTACCGCTCGACCGGTCATATCCTCGCCGCCGCCTCGCATTTGATTGCGCATAATGAAGGCCGGCTCGGCAAGACGCTTCGCACCGAAGACGTCGACGGCGAAAAAGTCACCGTCACCGGCTCCTGGGATTCCGAAGAGGAAGCCCGCGCCATCGGCGAGGAAATCGAGGAACTGCAGCGCGCCGGCGACAACCTCAACGAGGTCGCGATCCTGGTGCGGGCCTCGTTCCAGATGCGCGAATTCGAAGATCGTTTTGTCACGCTCGGCCTGCCCTATCGCGTGATCGGCGGCCCGCGGTTCTATGAGCGCGCCGAAATCCGCGATGCGCTGGCATATCTGCGCGTGATCAACTCCCCGGCCGACGATCTCGCTTTCGAGCGCATCGTCAACGTGCCCAAGCGCGGCCTCGGCGACGCCACCGTGCAGATGTTGCACGACCATGCCCGCAAACGCCGCATTCCCCTGTTCGAGGCTGCGCGTGCGGTGGTCGAGACCGACGAGTTGAAGCCGAAAGCGCGCGGCAGCTTGCGCGACCTCATCCTGCATTTCGACCGCTGGCGCGCGCAGCGCGAGGTGACCGCGCATACGGAATTGGCCGAGATCGTGCTCGACGAGAGCGGCTATACCGAGATGTGGCAGAAGGACCGTTCCGCCGATGCCGCCGGCCGGCTGGAGAACCTCAAGGAACTCGTCCGCTCGATGGAGGAGTTCGAGAACCTGCAGGGTTTCCTCGAACACATTTCGCTGGTGATGGACCGCGACGGCGGGCCTGAGGAAGAAGCGGTGTCGCTGATGACGCTGCATTCGGCCAAGGGGCTCGAATTCGACAATGTGTTCCTGCCCGGCTGGGAAGAGGGCCTGTTTCCGAGCCAGCGTACGCTGGACGAACAGGGCCGCGCCGGTCTGGAGGAAGAGCGGCGCCTGGCCCATGTAGGCCTGACCCGCGCCCGCCGCCGCGCCAAACTCTATTTCGCCACCAACCGCCGCATTCACGGCACATGGTCGACCACGATCCCGTCGCGCTTCCTCGACGAGCTGCCATCGGACAATGTCGAGATCACGGAATCCAAGGGCGGCTCGGGCTGGGGCGGCAGCAGCGGCTACGGCCCCTCGCGCTTCGACAATGTGGAATCCTTCGGCTCCAGCTACACGACGCCGGGCTGGCAGCGCGCGCAGGCCAACCGCGCCCGCAGCCAGGGCGGCGGACGGAACGGACAGGCCCGCGGCGGCTTTGAAGAAAGCCAGTCTCATTTTTCATCGCGCGGTGAGACCCCCGGCGGCTTTGCGCGCAACAAGCGCGCAGCCATGGTGATCGAAGGCGAACTGGTCGCGAAATCCACCGGCACAGCTTCCGAATTCTCGCTGGACGACCGCGTGTTTCACCAGAAGTTCGGCTACGGCAACGTGGTGAAGATCGATGGCAACAAGCTCACCATTGCCTTCGAGAAGGCCGGCGAGAAGAAGGTGGTTGACAGTTTTGTGGAACGGGCGTGACACAAGCGCCTTCCGTCCTTCTTAGGCCTTGACCATCGGCGGTTTCGTCGTTTCAGATGTCCCCATGATGCGGAGGGGTATCATCCTGCTTGCCGTTGTGCTCACCACGCCGTCGCTGGCGCTGGCGGAGACAATGAGCTTTGGCGATGCCGCGGCCCTGCTGGCCAAAAGTTGCGGTACGGAAATCACCACCAATTGCCGCGGCGTCAATTTCGACGCCAATCGCCTGAAGGAATGTCTTTCCCGCAATCAGGATGTCCTGACGCCGCAGTGCAAGAGCAGCTATTTCGGGGTATTCGATGCGATCCAGAAGCGGATTGCCGCTCGTGTCACGGTAGCGAATGCCTGCGCGCGGGAAATCGTCAAACTTTGCGGGGGCTCGACCAAGGAGACCAGCAAGGCAGTTCCCTGCGTCGTCGCCGCAAAGAACGCGTACAAGGGCTGCACTAATGCGATCACCGATGCGGGGTATCAGTGATGCGGCCGTCGATGCGGGGGCCCTTAATGCTGGCGGGCGCCTTGGTAGTATTAGCCGCGGCCGGCTCCTCGGCGCACGCGCAAACGGCGGTCACCCGGGACGACATCATCACCCAACTCAATCGTTTTGAAACGCCGGCCGATATCGACGTTCCGGCATTGCGCCAGCAGGTTGCCGAGCGGTCAAAATCCCGATCCAAGAATGAGCCGCCGCCGCAAAAGCGGCCGCCGATCGCGCCGGAACTCACCAAGCTGCCGGCCTTCAATGCCGACATCAAGTTCGACGTCGATACGCCGATCATCCTGCCGGAGTCCTATCAGACGGTCGGACGCATCGCCGACGCGATGACCCATTCGAGCCTGCTGCCCTACACATTCCTGATCGTCGGCCATATCGATGCGACGGGAAGACGCGAGAACAATGCGTTGCTCAGCCAGCGGCGAGCGGATGCAGTTCGCGACATCCTGGTCAACACCTTCAAGATCTCGGCGAAGCGTCTGCAGTCGGTGGGACTCGGCGAAGAACAATTGCTCGACTCCGCGCGTCCCAACGCGCCCGTCAACAATCAGCTGCAGATCATGACGGTTTCGAAATTACCCGAGCAGACCGAGCAACCCGCCGCGCCCAAGGCAAAAGGCTCGCCATCGGCCGCGAAAAAGCCCCCAAAGAAAAGATAAGCGATCAATGCCCGGCTGATTGCGGAACCGTTTCGGGTGCCTATCTCTTTGCAGGACGATTCCCTCCCGTTCGCGCGCGCCGACGCGCCCACCCTGACCTTCTCCATTCACCTTTTGCTCGATCACCCCCCATGTCACCGATCATTTCCGTCTCCAACCTTTCAAAGGTCTACGCCTCCGGCTTCAAGGCGCTGAACGGGATCAACCTCGACATCGTCAAGGGCGAGATCTTTGCGCTGCTGGGGCCAAATGGCGCCGGCAAGACCACGCTGATCAGCATCATCTGCGGGATCGCCAATTTGAGTGAAGGCCGCGTCCTCGTGGGCGGCCACGACATCAACAAGGATTATCGCGCGGCGCGCTCGCTGATCGGGCTCGTGCCGCAGGAACTGCATACCGACGCGTTCGAAACGGTGTGGGCGACCGTCAGCTTCAGCCGCGGCCTGTTCGGCAAGCCCAAAAATCCCGCCCATATCGAGAAGGTGCTGAAAGACCTTTCGCTATGGGACAAGAAGGACAACAAGATCGTCACGCTGTCAGGCGGCATGAAGCGCCGCGTGATGATCGCGAAGGCACTGTCACACGAACCGCAGATCCTGTTCCTGGACGAACCGACGGCGGGCGTCGACGTCGAACTGCGCAAAGGCATGTGGGAGGTGGTACGCACGCTTCAGGCGTCCGGCGTCACCATCATCCTCACCACGCATTATATCGAGGAAGCCGAGGAGATGGCCGACCGGATCGGCGTCATCAACAAGGGCGAGATCATCCTGGTGGAGGACAAGGCCGGGCTGATGCAAAAGCTCGGCAGGAAGCAGCTGACGCTGCATCTGCAAAACAAGGTCGATGCGATTCCCCCTGCGCTTGCGCCCTACAATCTCGAACTGTCGGATGACGGCTGCGAAGTAACCTACAATTACGACACCAAGGGCGAACGCACCGGGATCACGAGCCTGCTCAGCGACCTCCGCAATGCCGGCATCCGCATTTCGGACCTCGACACCAGACAGAGCTCGCTTGAAGACATCTTCGTCAGCCTGGTGAGGGCGCCATGAATCTGCGGGCCGTCCGTGCGATCTATGTGTTCGAAATGGCGCGCACCTGGCGCACCATCCTGCAAAGCATCGTCTCGCCGGTGGTGTCGACTTCGCTGTATTTCGTGGTGTTCGGCGCCGCGATCGGCTCGCGCATCACCGAGGTCGAAGGCGTCAGCTACGGCACCTTCATCGTGCCGGGGCTGGTGATGCTGTCGGTGCTGACGCAGAGCATCGCCAACGCCTCGTTCGGTATATATTTTCCGAAATTCGTCGGCACGATTTACGAACTATTGTCGGCGCCGATCTCCTATTTCGAGATCGTACTCGGCTATGTCGGCGCCGCCGCCACCAAATCGGTCGTCCTCGGCCTGATCATCCTCGCCACCGCCGGATTGTTTGTACCGCTGCACATCCATCACCCCTGGTGGATGCTGACCTTCCTGGTGCTGACGGCGGTGACCTTCAGCCTGTTCGGTTTCATCATCGGCATCTGGGCCGACGGTTTTGAAAAACTGCAGATGATCCCGATGCTGGTAGTGACGCCGCTGACATTCCTGGGCGGTAGCTTCTACTCCGTGAACATGCTGCCGTCGGGCTGGCGCACCATCACGCTGCTCAATCCCGTGGTGTATCTGATCTCGGGCTTCCGCTGGAGCTTCTACGAAATCGCCGACGTCAGTGTCGGCTTGAGCCTCGGCATGACTACGGGTTTTCTCGTGATCTGCATGATCACGGTGTGGTGGATCTTCAAGACCGGATATCGGTTGAAGAATTGACGCGACGTTGGATCGTCGTCGCGATCCAACTAAAGCGTCATTTCGGGGCGGCTCGTAGAGCCGAACCCGGAATCTCGAGATTCCGGGTCTGGTCCTCGCGGACCATCCCGGAATGACGTTTGAAAAACTACCGGTAACACCTGAAATGGCCGTAGCGATTGTAGTAACCGCGGCAGCGATAGCCGCGATCCGAAATCCCGAACACACCCTTGACTGCGCCCATGGCGCCGCCGACGCCGGCTCCGACCGCGCCGCCCACCACGCCACCTACGGGGCCGGCGACCCGGTTACCTTCGTAGGAGCCCTCCCGTGCGCCGCGCACGATGCCCTGGGCGTGGCCGATCTGCGGGATCGCCAGCAGCGCAAGGATGATGGACGCCGCCGCGAGCCAGAACCTGAACGGCAAGCCTGCTGCCGGCAACGCTGCCGTCTTGACCTTGGTTTTGTTCATCTGAAATTTCCTGAAATCGGCGCGATGTCGCCGGCACGGCGGGATCTGTAACTGTGGCTCTGTAACTCCAGGCGGGCGAAAAAGTTGCGCGGCTGCGGCGCCTTCAGGGCACGAGCGCCTTCGCACCGCCGCTCGCGAAAAAGTCACTACACCAAAACCCACTCAGCCGTGTCTCGCCTTGTTTGCGCCGTGGGACGCATTAACGATGGATGCGCAGGCTACTGGAACCCGACCTGGATTCCGGGCATAGTGTATGCCGGGGGACGGAGAGAGCCACGGCGCTGCATCCAGGCCTGGAGGCCAAAGTCAAATGCGTTCGTTCCTGATTGCTTTCACCGCCCTGTCGCTGTTCGTCGGCGGCGCTGCGCAAGCCAAGATCGCCATCACCGTCGACAAGGACAACCAGCGGATGACCGTCGCGGTAGACGGCGTCGAGCGTTATCACTGGCCGGTGTCAACCGGGATTCCGTCATACGAGAACTCCGAACGGCAGCTTCCGCACCTTCCGCATGGAGGAAGACCACTACTCCAAGGAATTCGACGACGCGCCGATGCCGCACGCGATCTTCTTCACCAAGATCGGCCACGCCATCCACGGCACCGATTCCGTCAATCGTCTCGGCAGCCCCGCCTCACACGGATGCGTGCGGCTGTCGCGCGAAAACGCTTCGAAGCTCTACGCGCTGGTCGAGGAGCAAGGCGTGCTCAACGCCACGGTGACGCTGACCGGTTCGTCCCAGGTCGCGCTGGCGCGCAATCCCCCGCCGCGCAACAACACGGCCGTCGCCCGCCGCGCTCCCGCGCAGCAGGACCAGCAATACGACGCCGCCGGCAATCCCGTCGTCATCACGCCGCAGCTTCAGCGCGTGGCGCCGCAGGCGCGGGCTGATGACGGCTATATCTATCCGGCCGACGGCTCTTCCAACGAGGCGCGTTATCCGGCACCGCCCGGCCGCCGAACCTACGGCGCGCAAGTCTATCAACAGCCACAGCAGCAATATTACGATAATCGCGGCTACGCCCCGGCGCCGCAGGGCTATTACAACCAGCCGCGGCCATATTATCAGCAGCGCGGGCTGTTCAGCACCCAGGACTAGCCAAGGCTTATCCGCGATCGCGACCTACCCGTCCGTCGCAAGCGGCCCATCGCGCCTGACGATGGGCTGCGCCGCTTGCCACGCGCCATGAGCGATCATTCCCGCGGCCATGGCAACGACGAAGACGAACACGCCCGGCGACAGCGTCGCAAGGCTCTCCAGCGCCGGTCCCGGACACAATCCAACCAGGCCCCAACCAATTCCGAACAGCCCGGCCCCAAGCAGAAGCGGCGCATCGAGCTGCGTCTTTGTCGGCAAAAAATTTTGACGCGCGAGGATCGGCTGGCCCCGACGGCCTGTCAGCATGAAGCCGGGAATTGCCACAGCCAGCGCCGCGGCCATGACCACCGCCAGGCTCGGATCCCACACCCCAAAGATATCGAGGAAGGCCAGAACTTTGGTCGGCTGAACCATTCCGGAGACAAGCAAGCCGGCGCCGAAGATCAGGCCGCATAGAAAAGGCGCAACGATCAACATGGCTCAGCCTCCAAGCATGTGACGCGTGACCGCCACGGTGATCACCGCCGTCACCATGAACACGATGGTGGCCGCGATGGAGCGCAGGGATAGACGGCCTATTCCGCAGATGCCGTGGCCAGAGGTGCAGCCGCCGCCGAGCCGCGTGCCGACGCCGACCAGCAGTCCGGCAGCTACGATGACGACCCAGTTGGCCGGTAATTTTGGCGGCGCCATTCCGTAGCCAAGCGCGGCGGCAATCAGGGGCGCGAGAATGAGCCCCGCAATGAACGCAATGCGCCAATCCTTATCTTCGCTGCGCAAATTCAAAAGGCCACCGAAAATCCCGCTGACGCCGGCGATCCGGCCGGTCAGCAGCATCAACAGCACGGCGGAAAGGCCGATCAGTGCACCGCCGATCGCGGCCGACACCGGAGTGAAATTCGCCATGGCGCGTGCCTCCTAATTTCCAGAGCCGGCTGAATCATAGACCCGCCTCACACGATCGCAATGGTTTCTACAGCTCCAGTCCTACTGCTCGCCGTCGCGCAGCCGGCGCCAGACTGCCCCCAGCACGTTGGAATAATCGTCGGTCCACACCCGTTGCTTCTCGTCAGCCTCGGTCTCGGCCCATTTGTCCGACGACGCCAGCGAACCGACGTCGGCTTCCTCGCGCGCGGAAACCACGACCGAGGTCGAGAAGATGTACTCGTTATCGCGGCCGGAATCCTCGCTATAGACCCAGCTCTTCATCTCGTTGGCATCGGCGATACCGACGATGACACTGGCCAGTTCCAGATGGCGGTTGGAGACGTGCATCACCACCGCACCCTGAGGAGCCAGTTTTTGCTTGTAGATTTCCATCGCCTCTTCGGTCGCCAGATGGATCGGGATCGCGTCCGACGAATAGGCGTCGATGATAATCAGATCGTAGATCCCGTCAGGCTCGCGCGCGAAGGTCAGCCGCGCATCGCCAATGACAGGCTTCAGGTCCGGCTCGCAGCTCTGAATGTAGGTGAAATATTTGGGGTCGCGCGCGGTGTCGACCATCGACTGATCGATCTCGAAGAATTTCCAGTTCTCTCCCGGCAGCGACGCACAGGTCAGCGTGCCCGAGCCGAGCCCGATCACCGCTACCCGCAGCGGCGCGCCTTTGCGCTCGCGCATCGCCGTGATCGCCTGACCGATGCCGCCGTCCTTGTGATAGTAAGTAATCGGCTCGGGCCGACCGGTCGCGGGCGTGCCGTCGTTGTTCTTGAATTTTTCGGCGCCGTAAATCGTCGTCCCGTGCATCAGCACATGATATTGGCCGTTCGGGGTCACCACGATCTTGTGGACGCCAAAGAAGCTGCGCACGGTTTCTACCCGCCCGTCGTCGGACGGGTACGCGCGCAGCAGCACCAGCGCCACCGCGACGGTGGCAAATATCTTCCAGCGGCTGGCATTGAACCCGAGCGCCAGCAAGGCAGATAGCACGCCGACCGCACCAATCACCCAGACGCGATGATCGTCGAGCCAGTTGAACAGCTTGCCGGTGGAATAAGACGGCGCGATCAGCGCCACCGCCAGCAGGCCAAGGAACGGCCAGTACCAGGCGCTCCAGCGCGGCAGCCGCGCATCGCCGCCGGGCGGCCGGCACAAGGCGGCCAGCGCCAGCAGGATCGGATATTCGGCGACCCAGGAGAAAGTGAACGGCGCGATCAGGCCCGCGAACAGGCCGCCGACCATGCCGCCGAACGACAATGCGACATAGAAGCCAGTGAGATATTTGGCGGCCGGACGGGTCCGCGCCAGTTCGCCATGGCACGCCATCGCAATAACGAAAAAGCAGAGTTGATGGCCGCCGAGCGTCAGCAGCAGATTCTGCTCGCCGCCGACCGCGAGCAAAATGACCACGCCGGCAATCGCCAGCGGTTGCGCCAGAAGCATCCATTTATGCGGCAACAGCGGGCGCGACTGGAACACCAGCACCCAGGTCAACAGATACAGCGACAGCGGCAGCACCCACAGCAACGGCGCAGCGGCAACGTCGGTAGAGATATGCGCGGTCACCGCGATCAGCAGACCCGATGGCACCGCGGCCAGGAAAATCCAGCGCGCGCGCAGCATCCATGACGGTGCCGGTGCGTTGGTATCGTCAGCGGGCATATTGAGCGCGGCGGCATTTTTCGGCGAGCGCAACAGCAGCACGCCACAGCTTGCGATCAGGACGATCAGCAGGCCGTAGCCGCCGGTCCAGATCAGGTTCTGCGTGCGCAGCGTGAACATCGGCTCCAGCAGAACCGGATAGGACAACAGCGCAAGGAAGCTTCCGATATTCGAGGAAGCATAGAGGAAATAGGGATCGGGGCCGCTAGGATGCCCGGTGCGGACGAACCAGGCTTGCAACAGCGGGTTGTTGGCGGCGAGCGCAAAGAACGGCAGGCCGATCGATACCACAAACAGGCCGAGCAGCCAGAATGCGTAGCCTGAATTCGGCGGATCGCCCCACCCGCTCGAGATCGAGAGCGGCAACGTCAGCATCGCGACCGCCAGCACCACCAGATGCACCGCAACCGGGATCACGCGATTGCGGACCTGCATCAGGAAATGCGCGTAGGCATAGCCGCCGAGCAGCAGCGACTGAAAAAACACCATCGCCACCGACCATACCGCCGGCGAACCGCCAAGCCGCGGCAGCACCATTTTGGTGAACAGCGGCTGCACGGAAAACAATAGCAACGCGCTGACGAAGATTGCAGCGGTGTAAACGATCAGGACCAGCCGGTTCCGGGAAGCCGAAGACAGGTCCGCCACGGCGGACGGCTCAGAAAAACTCATGAAAGCTCCGGCTTGAGCCCGGCGGGCAGCGGTGCGGTGGATTTGACATTCGCACCAGTACGTCCACGGGCGCTCATGCGAATGTCAAATCCAGGGCCGCACCGCAAACAGATATTTGCTAGTGCCCTTTTGTCTCTAACATTCGCAAACGAGTACCCCAGGCGGGATGCGAATGTTAGAGCCAGGGCACTAGCCGGCGGAATTTCCGGCGAGGGGGCGCCAGAGACGGATAATGGAGCATATGGCAACATGACGGGCAATGCGGGATAAGACTGTCGTTCCGGGGCGATGCGAAGCATCGAACCCGGAATCTCGAGATTCCGGGTCTGGTGCTAACGCACCATCCCGGAATGACCACTTTACGCTAATCAAACCTTCTTGAAGCGAACATGAACGAAACGGACGTCGTCATCATCGGGGCGGGGCATAACGGCCTCACCTGCGCGGCCTATCTCGCGATGGCCGGCCTGCGCGTGAAGGTGGTCGAGCGCCGCAAGGTGGCCGGCGGCGCCGCGGTGACCGAGGAATTTCACCCGGGATTCCGCAATTCAGTTGCCGCCTATACCGTCAGCCTGCTCAACCCGCAGATATCAGCCGATTTGAAACTCAGCGATCGCGGCCTGCGCGTTGTCGAACGCCGTGCGCAAAATTTCCTGCCCTCCCCCGATGGCAGCTATCTCCTCACCGGTGAAGGCCGCACCCGGCAGTCGGTCGCCAAACTCAGCGCGCGCGACGCCGATCGAATCGACGGTTTCTCGCGTGAGCTGGAGGCGATCGCAGACGTGTTGCGGCAATTTGTGCTGCGCGCGCCGCCAAACCTTGTCGAAGGATTTGGCGTCGGCTCGATTCGCGAAGCCTTCAACGCGCTCGGCACCGCGAGCATCCTGCGAAAGCTGTCGCTCGAACAGCAGCGCAGCCTGCTCGATCTCTTTACGCGCTCGGCCGGCGAAATGCTGGATGAGCGTTTTGAAAACGATCTGGTCAAGGCGCTGTTCGGCTTCGATGCCATTGTCGGCAATTACGCCAGCCCTTATGCCGCAGGTTCAGCTTACGTGATGCTGCATCATGCGTTCGGTGAGGTGAACGGCAAGAAGGGCGTCTGGGGCCACGCCGTCGGCGGCATGGGCGCCATCACGCAAGCGATGGCGCGCGCGGCGCGCGAGCATGGTGCAGAGATCGAACTTGATGCCGGCGTTCGCGAAGTGATCGTGGAAGGCGGCCGCGCCATTGGAGTCATCCTCGACAATGGCGAGACACTCCGCGCCAAATACGTAGCTTCCAGCGTCAATCCGAAATTGCTCTACACACAGCTCATTCCATCCGGCGCGCTGGCGCCTGAATTTCTCGATCGCATCACGCATTGGCGCAACGGCTCCGGGACCTTCCGGATGAACGTCGCGCTAAGTACCCTGCCGTCCTTCACCGCGTTGCCTGGTGACGGCGATCATCTCACCGCCGGCATTATCCTGGCGCCCAGCCTTGGCTATATGGACCGCGCCTGGCAGGACGCCCGCGCGCATGGCTGGAGCCGCGAACCCGTAATCGAGGTGCTGATCCCCTCGACACTCGATGACACCCTTGCTCCGCCGGGCCAGCATGTCGCGAGCCTGTTCTGCCAGCACGTCGCGCCGCAATTGCCCGATGGAAAATCATGGGACGACCATCGTGACGAAGTCGCGGATCTCATGATCGCGACGGTGGACAAATACGCACCGGGCTTCGCGGCAAGCGTCATGGGCCGGCAAATACTTTCGCCGCTCGACCTGGAGCGGCAGTTCGGTTTGCTCGGCGGCGACATTTTTCATGGTGCGCTGACGCTCAATCAATTGTTCTCCGCCCGGCCGATGCTTGGCCACGCCGATTACCGCGGCCCGCTCAGGGGACTCTACCATTGCGGCTCGGGCGCCCATCCCGGCGGAGGCGTCACCGGCGCCCCCGGCCACAACGCCGCGCGCGTGATCTTGGGCGACCACCGGGCATTGCTCGGGTGAGTGGATAACTTGTGGAGAGGCCGGTGGATAAGCTGTGGAAAACCGGTGAGCGAGACTGTGTAACAGTCGCGCCCTCCTCGTGTGCATCCTGTGAACAAGTCTGCGAGCAAGCGGGATTGCTTCCGCTGTATAAGGCTGTGAATAACGCCTGCAAAAAATGTCGACAGACGGTGAATACACGGTGAATCAAACGGCGCGAGGGAGAGCCGATCCGCCGCACCTTCCGCTCCAAATTCGAGCGTAAGCCATTGACTCAAAAGGAGAGGCCGGGCGCTGCGTCGCGCCCGGCCCCTATGATGCCCTGTAGCGATCCGATTATTTCAGCGACGTGCTGATCGTGCCGAAGTTGGTGTTGAGCGCCGAGCCAACGCCGTTCACGGCGGTGATGATGGCAATCGCGATACCCGCGGCGATAAGGCCGTATTCGATGGCCGTGGCACCGGATTCGTCTTGAAAGAACTTCGAAATGAGCGACTTCATGGCGGTTATGACCTCACTGTTCCTGCCCAGGGAGCAGCGAGTTCCTCCCCCGCTGTTCCATAGTCCGGGAACTTACGGAGGAAAATCTAAGGTTCCCGTAACAGCGCCTGTCGAACTTTTCGGGATATAAAGGCGCAAATTTCTGTCAAATTTGAACAAACACCACTCCCGCCCGCCACACCGTCTCGCTTTTTCTCCGGGTTTCCCAATGACATCCACGCCGTCTACGCATCGCGCCAGCTTCGCGATTGGCGACGAGCACACAGCCAAACGTGTCGTCGACGTCCTCACGGAAATTTTCTTTGAAGGCCAGGCCGCCATCGCTGCGTTCGAGCGGCCGGACGGGCGCTGGGACGTCAATGTGCATTTTGCCGAACCGCCCGACCAGACGCTGGTGCGCGAGCTGGTGACAAGCGCGGCCGGCGGCGATGCCACGCAATCCATCGTCTTCGACACCGTGGAAGCCAAGGACTGGGTCAAGGCCAGCCTCGAAGATCTCGTTCCCGTCCCCGCCGGGCGTTTTGTCGTACACGGCCAACATGACCGCGACCACATCGCGCCCAACAAGCTCGGCATCGAGATCGAAGCGGCGCTGGCGTTCGGTACTGGCCATCACGGCACCACGCGCGGCTGCCTGCTGCTGCTCGATCATGTTCTGAAGGCCTACCGCCCGCGGCGCGTGCTCGATCTCGGCACCGGCACCGGCGTGCTCGCGATTGCCGCCGCGAGGGCCCTGCACGAAACCGTGCTGGCGAGCGACATCGATCCGCTCTCGGTGCAGGTCGCACGCGAAAACGCCCGGCTCAATTTGTCGGGGCCTTTGGTGCAGGCGATCCCCGCCACCGGCTTCTCCGCGCCGCAATTTGCACAACGCGGCCCGTTCGATCTGGTGCTGGCGAATATTCTGGCCAATCCACTGCGGCAATTGGCAACGCCGATGGCGCGGCATCTCGCACCATCGGCGCTGGTAATCCTGTCAGGGCTGCTGACGCCTCAGGCGGCTGGTGTCATCGCCGCCTATCGCGCGCGCGGGCTGGTGCCGGTGCGGCACCTGCGCATCGAAGGCTGGAGCAGTCTGCTACTTCGTAATACTGGCTAACCGCGTGGCTTGTGGTTCGGGTTGCGGGCGATCACGCCCTTCTCTTCCTTCATCGTGCGTTTGACGCGTGCTTCCACGAACCGATCCAGGATTTGGACGATGACGCCACGCTGCTTCTTGGCAATGGGAGGAATCGGGCCACGGCGGACCGGTGGCGAAATCTTCTCAAACGTGAAAACAGGCATTGTGTATCCCCTCTTCGTTGAGTTGAAACACTCCTGGAACCCCCCGGTATTGTGAGACGAACAGCTTGCACACCAAGCCATTCCGTCCGATCTAGCGCGGACGACAATATTCAAGCATGGATTATGCCAAATTGTGGCTATGTTGGCCGCATTGCGGACTTCTCCACCCAATCCCTAGGTGACCGGACGATGTTCGAAGCCCATTTCCAGACATTCGAAGAGCCTGAAAGCGGCGTGGCCCTGACCGCCCGGCTGGCCGCCTTTCGCGAAGAGCTGGCGCGGCGGAAACTTTCGGGATTCGTGATTCCCCGCGCCGATCAGCAACAAAATGAATATGTGGCGCCGTCTGAAGAACGGCTCGCATGGCTCACCGGCTTCACCGGATCGGCTGGCATGGCCGCCATCCTGACGCGGGAAGCCGTATTGTTCGTGGACGGCCGCTACACCCTGCAGGCCGCCAAACAGGTCGACCGCAAGGCCTGGCAGATCGAGCCGTTGGCCGATCCGCCCCCGGAACACTGGCTGGGAAAGCATCTGGTCGCTGGAGACCGCCTCGGTTTTGACCCCTGGCTGCACACTTCTGCGGCAGCCGAGCGGCTGGCGACAGCCTGCGCCAAGGCCGGCGCGGAACTGGTCGCGGTCGACAGCAACCCGGTCGATTCGGTCTGGACCGAGCGCCCGGCGCCGCCGCTTGGCCCGGTCGCTATTCACGGCGCGCAATTCTCCGGCGAGATCGAAGCCGAAAAGCTCAAGCGGATCCGGCTCGAGATCAACAAGCTCGGCGTCGATGCGCTGGTGCTGTCGGATTCGCATGCGGTGGCCTGGACCTTCAACGTCCGCGGCGCCGACGTCTCGCACACGCCGCTGCCGCTGTCCTACGCGCTGGTGCCGAAGGACGGCCGTCCCATCGTGTTTATCGATCACCGCAAGCTCTCGAATCTGACGCGCGACCATCTCGAACAATCCGCCGATGTCGAAGAGCCGGCAGCGCTAACTCCGAAGCTGACGGAACTCGCACAGCGCGGCACATCGATCGCGCTCGACAACGCCACCGCCGCCGATGCCCTGAGCCGCCTGATCGCTGCTGCCGGCGGCAAGCCGGTGCGCGGCAACGATCCCGTGAGCCTGCTCAAGGCCGTGAAGAACATCACCGAGATCGAAGGCACGCGGACCGCGCATCAGCGCGATGCGGTAGCGCTGACGCGCTTTCTGGCGTGGATCGACCGCGAAGCGCCTTCGGGCGCGCTGACCGAGATCGACACCGTCGAGGCGCTGGAGACGTTTCGCCGCCAGACCCGCGCGCTGAAGGATGTGTCATTCCCGACGATTGCCGGCACCGGGGCGAACGGCGCAATCGTGCATTACCGCGTCACCCGCAAGAGCAACCGGCGGATTGCGTCCGGCGATCTCCTGTTGATCGATTCCGGCGCGCAATATGAAGACGGCACCACCGACGTCACCCGCACCATCGCGATCGGCGAACCGACGGCGGAAATGCGCGACCGCTTTACCCGCGTGCTGCGTGGACATATGGCAATTGCGCGCGCGGTCTTCCCGGACGGCACCACCGGCGCACAGCTCGACTCGCTCGCGCGGCAATATCTGTGGCAGGCCGGCCTCGATTTCGAGCACGGCACCGGCCACGGCGTCGGCAGCTATCTCTCGGTGCATGAAGGCCCGGCGCGCATTTCAAAGCTCGGCACCACCGCGCTGAAGCGCGGCATGATCCTCTCCAATGAGCCCGGCTATTACAAGACCGACGCCTATGGCATCCGGATCGAGAACCTCGAGCTCGTCATCGGCACCGACGTATCGGGCGCCGAAAAACCGGTGAACGCCTTCGAGACGTTGACCTTGGCGCCGATCGACCGACGCCTGATCGACGCAACGATGTTGAGCATCGACGAGCTTAACTGGCTGAACGACTACCACGCCCGCGTCAATCGCGAGGTGCGCCCGCATCTCGACGACAACGCCACAAAGCTGTGGCTGGACGAGGCGACCGCTCCGCTGACTCTGGAACTGCTGCCGCTTTAGAATCGGCTTGGCCTCGTCGTTCGAGACGCGCAGCGCGCCGCGCGCCTCACCCTCAGCCGACGTCTCTGGAATACTGGATCATCCGCTTTCGCGGATGATGACAGCGGTATTTGTTGCGCGAGGCGGAACATCAACCATCCGCCTCCCTAAATCAGCATACCCGCATGACGAAACGGCCGTATTCGCCTTAAGCCATGTCGCTACAGTCCGATTCACCAACGGGATCGAACTTGAATGCACGGCGTGATGGGCAGGCCGCCCAATGCTGCGACGGACAATGGCGGCATTGCGACCTCAAAGATGATGCTGCTGATGCTCGTGGCGATGACGGGCGTAGCACCGATCTCGCTCTACATGCTGGTGCCGGCACTGCCGATGCTCGCGACCACGTTCGGGCGCGATATCTCCGTCGCGCAGATGACGGTGTCGCTCTATATGGTCGGCATCGCCTGCTCGCAGATCATCATGGGGCCGCTGTCGGACCGCTTCGGGCGGCGGCCAGTGCTGCTCGCCGGCCTCGGCCTGATGGTGGCGGCGAGCGGCGCCTGCATTTTCGCGGAAAACCTGCCGCAACTGATCGCCGCGCGTTTCCTGCAGGCGCTCGGCGGCGCCACCGGTATGGTGGTGAGCCGCGCCATCATCCGCGATCTCTACAGTCGCGACCGCATCAGCTCCATGATCAGCCTCGTCATCGCCGTCATGATGATCGCGCAGATGCTGTCGCCGCTGACCGGCGGTCTATTGGAGACCGCGTTCGGCTGGCGCGCGATCTTCTATCTGATCACCGCGGCGGCGCTGACGATCACGGTCACGATTGCCTTCGCGCTGCCCGAGACCCGCCGCGACCGCACGGAATCCGGCGGGTTTCGCGGCGACGTCGGCAGCCTGATCAAGAGCCGCGCCTTCATCGGCTATGTGCTGTGCCAGGTGCTGGCCTCGCAGATCATCTTCACCTTCGCCGGCGGCGGGCCCTATATCGTGGTGACGCAGATGGGCCGCACCAGTGCCGAATATGGCGCGTGGTTTGCGACCACCGGCTTTGCATATCTGGTCGGCAATCTCTTCTGCGTACGCTTCGCGCCGCGCCATTCGCTGGAGAAACTGATCTGGTTCGGGCTGGCACTGCAAGTCGGCGGCAGCCTCCTGAATCTCGTTTGGAGCATCACCGGAATCAACCAGGTGCCGTCGGTCCTCTTCGGCACCCAGATGATCGTGATGGTCGCCAACGCTTTCGTGATGTCGAACTCGGCCGCCGGCGCGATCAGCGTCCGCCCCGAAGCCGCGGGCACCGCCTCCGGCGCCATGGGTTTCTTGCAGCAGGGCGTTGGCGCACTGGTCTCGCAATTTGGCGCCTATCTCGGCGGCCATTCCACCAGCACGCTGCCGCTGACGGCGGCGATCTTCGTCATCTCGATCGCCTGCGCCTCGACGATGATTTTCATCGTCCCGCGAAGGACGGTGATGGTCAGCGAAGAGCTGATTGAAAAGGCGGAGGAGGAAGAGTCGGGGATGTTGTGAGGGACTACTCCCCGATCAGCTTCAGCCACTCGTCTTCGGTCAGCACGGCCACGCCGTGCTTCTTGGCTTCCGCCAGTTTCGAACCGGCACCAGGCCCGGCAACCACATAATCCGTCTTCTTCGACACCGAGCCGGCAGCCTTGGCGCCAAGCCGCTCGGCAGTCGCCTTGGCTTCGTCGCGCGTCATCTTTTCCAGCGAACCAGTGAACACCACCGTCTTGCCGGCGACCGCCGAATTGCTCTTGGGCTTTTCGGCATCGAGAACGGTGACTTCGTTCTTCAGCCGCTCGACGATGCCGCGATTATGGCTCTCGCCAAAGTATGCGGCGACGCTCCTGATCACGGTGTCGCCGATCTGGTCCAGCGCGTCCATTTCGGCGATGGTCTCCTCGTCGCCCTTGGCGACTTTGAGACACGCATCGTGAAACGCATCCCACGAACCGTAACCGCGCGCCAATGCCAGCGCGGTCGTCTCGCCGACATGGCGCATGCCGAGCGCGTAGATGAAACGTTCGAGCGATATCCTGCGCCGTTCCTCTATCGCCGCAAATAGATTGCGCACCGAGGTTTCGCCGTAGCCTTCGATCGCTTCGAGCTTGAGTTTGGCGTTGCGTTTGGGAAGTGTGAAAATATCGGCAGGCTCCCTCACCCATTCCTGGTCGAAGAAGAACTGGATCTGCTTTTCGCCTAACCCATCAATATCGAAGGCGCGGCGCGAGACGAACAGCCTGAGATGTTCGATCTTCTGGAACGGACAGGCGAACTCGCCGGTACAACGGGCGCGCGAGCCTTCCTCGCCGGTCGCGGTCTCCTCACGTACGACGTCGGTGTGCAGCGGACACGGGCATTTTTTCGGAAAATGAAATTCTTTTGCACCTCTTGGCCGCTTGTCGATCACGACATCGACCACCTGCGGAATCACGTCGCCAGCGCGCTGGATGACGACGGTATCGCCGATCCGTATATCGCGGCCGTCACGCAACTGTTCCCCGTCGCCGCCGATGCCCCTGATGTAGTCCTCGTTGTGCAGCGTGACGTTCTGCACGATGACGCCGCCGACGCCGACCGGCTCCAGTTTGCCGACCGGTGTAAACGAGCCGGTGCGCCCGACCTGAATCTCGATATCGCGCAGCACCGTCGTCGCCCGTTCGGCGGGGAATTTATGCGCGACCGCCCACCTCGGCGTACGGGAGACGAAGCCGAGGCGTTCCTGCCAGTCGAGGCGGTCGACCTTGTAGACGACGCCGTCGATGTCGTAGTCGAGTTCGGCGCGCGCTTCCTCGATCTCGCGGTGAAATGCGATCAGTTGTTCGACCGAGTGACAGAGCTTGGTCAGCGGGTTGGTCTTGAAGCCGCAACGCTCGAACCAGCCTATCATGCCGGACTGCGTATCCTCCGGCATCGCACTCATCTCACCCCAGGCATAGGCAAAGAAACCGAGCGGCCGCGAAGCGGTGATGCCGGGGTCTTTCTGGCGCAGCGAACCGGCCGCGGAATTGCGCGGATTGGCGAAGATAGTATCGCCCGCGGCCTTCTGGCGTTCGTTGAGCGCGAGAAACGCCTTTTTGGTCATGTAGACTTCGCCGCGCACCTCGCAGATGTCGGGCACCTTCCGGCCTTTTAGCTTCTGCGGCACATCCTCCAGCGTTCGAATATTGGCGGTGACGTCTTCGCCCTCCGCACCATCGCCTCGGGTGGCGGCGGTAACGAGTTCGCCGCCCTCATAACGCAGCGACATCGAGAGGCCGTCGATCTTCGGTTCGGCACTGAAGTCGATCTTGTCGTCGCCAAGCTTGAGAAAGCGCGCGATACGGCCGACGAAATCGATCACGTCCTGCTCGGCAAACGCATTGTCGAGCGACAACATCGGCACCGCGTGGCGGACTTTCTTGAACCGCCCGGACGGGGCCGCGCCGACTTTCTGCGACGGCGAGTCGGAAGTGACGAACTCCGGAAACCGTTTTTCGATGGCGTTGTAGTGCTGTCGCAACGCGTCGTATTCGGCGTCGGTCACGCTCGGCGCGTCGTCCTGATAATAGCGCTTGTCGTGCCCTTCGAGCTCGAGCGCCAGCCGCATATGCTCAACCTTGGCCTGGGCCTTGGTCAGCTTGGCGACATCAACCAGTGCTTTCTTCGCTTTCACGGCCATGACCGAACACCGCTACGCCGTCGCCGCGCGCAGCAGGCGGTCCGCGGCCGCCCTGGCCTCCGCCGTAATCTCCGCACCGGCCAGCATGCGGGCGATTTCCTCGCGGCGGTGGTCGGCGGCGAGTGCGTTGACGCGGGTGGCGACGCGCTTGCCCTTATCGAGCGCGTCCTTGGAGATCAGCAAATGCTGGTCCGCGCGCGCGGCGACCTGCGGCGCATGCGTCACCGCCATCACCTGAACTTTTCCGGCAAGCCGCGCCAGTCGCGCGCCGATCGCGTCCGCCACCGCGCCGCCGACGCCGGTATCGATTTCGTCGAACACCAGCGTGGGCGCCGAGCCACGATCGGACAGCACCACCTTGAGCGCCAGGAGAAACCGCGACAGCTCGCCGCCGGAGGCGACCTTCATCAGCGGGCCTGGTTTGGTGCCCGGATTGGTCTGCACCCAGAATTCGATGCGGTCGATCCCTTGCGGACCGGGCGTCCTCGCGTCGGTCTCGACCTGCGTCATGAACTTTGCGCGCTCGAGTTTCAGCGGCGCCAGTTCGGCGTTGACGGCCTTGTTGAGTTTTTCGGACGATTTTGTCCGCGCCGCGGAGAGTTTGGTCGCAGCCGCGCTGTAGCGCTGGTCGGCTTCGGCAGCGGCTGCTTCAAGCTTCTTCAACTGATCGGCGCCCGCATCGATCAACGCCACGTCGGCAGCATATTTCGCGGCCAGCGCCGCGAGGCCGTCGACCGGCGTCGAATATTTGCGCGAAGCGGCACGCAGCGCGAACAACCGTTCCTCGATGCGTTCAAGTTCGGCGGGATCGAAATCCGCTGCGACCAGCGCCGCGCTCAAATGCTGGTCGGCTTCTTCCAGCGCGTTGATGGCGATGTCGATCGCCTTCACGGCGGGCTCGACCAAGGCCGGCGAATTCGCCGCCCGGCGCTCCAGGCGTCGTACCGCCGCCGCCAGCGCCGGCACTGGAGAATGTGTGCCGCTAACGGCCTCCTGCGCCTCGCGCAAATCGCTCGCGATCTTCTCGCCCTGCATCATCGTGGTGCGGCGTTCGGCGAGCGCGGTTTCTTCGCCGTCCTTTGGCTTCAGCGTCTTCAGTTCGTCGGCGGCGTGGCGCAGATAATCCGCTTCGCGGGCGGCGCGCTCCATGCCGGCGCGATGCTCGTCGAGCGCGGTGTTCGCGGTGCGCCGTGCATCCCATAATGCCTCCACCGCCACGACATCCTTCTCGAGGCCTGCAAAGGCGTCGAGCAACTGCCGGTGGGTCGAGGCATCGACCAGCGCGCGCTCGTCATGCTGGCCGTGAATTTCGACCAGCGCCGCGCCGACTGCTTTGAGGGTCTGCACACTGATCGACTGGTCGTTGATGAAGGCGCGGGTGCGGCCGTCGGCGAGTTGCACGCGGCGCAGGATCATTTCACCGGTATCGTCGAGCCCGTTTTCGGAAAGGATCTTTGCCGCCGGGTGGCCCTTGGGCACGTCGAACATGGCGGTGACCTGGCCCTGCTCCACGCCATGGCGGACAAGGCCTGCGTCGCCGCGGCCGCCGAGCGCCAGCGCGAAGGCATCGAGCAGGATGGACTTGCCCGCGCCGGTTTCGCCGGTCAGCACCGCGAGGCCACGGGAAAACTCGATATCGAGCCGTTCGATCAGGACGATGTCACGGATCGACAGACGCGCCAGCATGCCAGGTAAATTCCTAACCGAGACCCATCTTCTTGAAGGCCCTGGAAATGTAGGAACCCTGATTCTCGCTCGGCTCGAGACCACCGGACTTTACAAGATTATAGGCGTCCTTGTACCAGCGGCTGTCAGGAAAATTGTGCCCAAGCACGGCTGCTGCCGTCTGTGCCTCGCCGACGATGCCGATCGCCATATAGGCCTCGGTAAGCCGGGCCAGCGCTTCCTCGACATGCCGCGTGGTCTGGTAGCGGGTGACCACGGTCTTGAAGCGGTTGATGGCGGCGGTGTAGTCGCGCTTTTCCATGTAGTAGCGGCCGACGGCCATTTCCTTGCCGGCGAGCTGGTCGCGCGCGCCTTCCAGCTTGGCCTTGGCGCTGTTGGCATATTCCGAAGTCGGATATTTGCGGATCACCTCTTCAAGCGCGGCGATCGCCTTTTCGGTGCGGCCCTGATCGCGGGAAGTGTCCGGGATCTGATCGTAGTGCGACGCTGCGATCAGATATTGCGCATAGGCCGCGTCGGGGCTGCCGGGATGCAGCGTGACGTAACGGGTCGCAGCGCCAATGCAGCTGTCATAATCGCCGGAATTGTAGAAGGAATAGGCCGACATCAGCAGCGATTTGCGCGCCCAGTCGGAATAAGGATGCTGGCGATCGACTTCCTCGAATTTCTTCGACGCCGCCTTCGGATCCTTGCGCTGATTCATGAGGTACAAGCCCTCATTGTAGAGCTTGTCAGCGGGCTCTTCGACGAAGGTGTCGTCCTTGGCCATGAACTTGTCCCACAGCGAACCGGTACCGCATCCGCTCAGGGGAATGGCCAACACGATGAGGCCGGCCGCCAGCCGCAGCGACCGTCCGGCCCGAACGAGGCTGGAGGATGGTTTGCGTGGTTCGAGCGTCATACGCTGTGTCGACATGGAGTGTGAGACCTGACGCCTTCGATAGTGTTGAGAGCGATAATATTGACCACGGTGCGGTTAATCAGGGGAGCCCGCCTGTCCACGAACCGCGGTCATGGACGTCTATTCCGCGCTAATACCCTTGCCCAATACTTCCCGTGCCGGCGGCGCAACCGCTGGCCTCTGTAACCGAAAAACAGTCGCTAACCAACCGAATACGCAGCCAATTCGCCCGGATTAAGGCGGGCCGACCCCATCGTTACCGATTGTGGTTATTACGGAAAATGGAACGCTGAGCCAAACTCAGGAGATTTCGGAGACGAAACTCAGGACATTTCGAAGACGAAAGCCCGGACATTTCGAAGACGAAAGTCAGGAGACGTCCGGGCCATAGACCGGGGAGACCATGCCGCCGACCATTCCGGCGCCTGCCTCGACATGGCCGCGGGGACGGCGTGCCGTCTCGGCCTCGACCACCCGCCAGGCGCTGTGGTCGGCCATCAGGGCCGTCAGCACCGCGTGGTTGAGCTTGTGGCCGCCACGCACTGAACGGTAAGCGCCGAGCAGCGGCAGACCGGCCAGCGCAAGATCGCCGACCACGTCGAGCACCTTGTGACGGGCGCATTCATCGCTGTAGCGCAGGCCCTCGGCGTTGAGCAGACGGGTTTCGTCGAACACCACCGAATTCTCAAAGGATGCACCGAGGGCAAAACCGGCGCTCCAGAGCCGTGCGACGTCGTTCATGCAGCCGAACGTGCGCGCGCGGGAAATCTCGCGGCGGAAGCTTTCCGGGCTGAGATCGAGCGAATAGTTTTGGCGGCCGATCACGGGATTGGCGAAATCGATTTCGACCTCGGCGCGGAACCCGTTGGCATAGGGGCGCAACTCGCCGAAGGAATCGCCGATCGCGACCTGCACCGGCTTCAGCACCTGAATGTAACGGCGGGCTGCAGATTGGGTAACGATGCCGGCCTGATCGATGGCGGCAACGAACGCAGCCGAGCTGCCGTCCATGATCGGAACTTCGGGACCATCGACTTCGATGGTGGCATTGTCGATGTCCATGCCGCGCAAGGCCGCGAGCACATGTTCGGCGGTGGAAACCAGCGGGCCGTCACGGTCGCCGAGAACAGTTGCAAGATCGGTAGCGATCACGGATTCCGCGAGCGCGGGAACTTCACGGTCGGCGTCGTGGAGACCGGTACGGACAAAAATAAAACCTGCATCGACAGGTGCAGGTCCGAGCGTAAGACTGACCGGTAATCCAGAATGAACGCCGACGCCTGTCACGGTGGCTTGCGACCGAAGCGTGGTTTGACGGCTCAATTTCATCCGATAATTGCCCACTACTGACTTAACCTAAAGATAAAAACCACGCGTACGCGGTGATTCGAATTTTAGGCATCCCCAAGTCACGGCGGACCATAGTCACAGCCTCAAAGGGCGCCAACTCACGCTTTTTTACGGATTGTTACCCTATCTCCGCCGCAATCACGCCAAGGGTTTACCAAACTCCGCCGCGGTTGGACGCCATTTCGGCCGCCGCATCAGATCACGGAATACATAATTAATCATTTAATATCAGTTGCTTGATGACGATCCTGCGACTTCCGTCCGCGAAAATGAAAGAGGCCCCGGCTGGGTCAGCCGGGGCCTCTTTGGTCACCAGAATTGTAACAAACGTCAGGTCGATTGCCGGCGCAGGAAGGCTGGGATATCAAGATGGTCGTCGCCCTGTGGCGTTGCTGCAACAGGTGCCGGGCGGCCATGAACGTCCAGGCCTTGCGGTGCCGGGCGCCGAGCATACTCGGATACCGGTTCCGGTCCCATCTGCTGGGCCACCGTGCGCTGAGGTTTACGTTCCGGCAGCGGCGGCAACGGCGCCATCGCCGGACCGGCAGCACGGGCCGCGATCGGCGGCTCGGTCTCTTCGTCGCGGCGGCCGAGGCCGACATTGGCCAGGCGCTGCAGCAGCGACAGCCGGGTCTTCTGCGGGTGTTCTTCCTCGGTCTCGCCGCGGGCCTGCCGGATTTCGGCCTGCGCCGGCATCGGAAGGTCCTCGAATTTCGGCATCCGCGGAGTGCGGGCCGGCGGACGTTCGGCCGCCTGCGGGATGAAGGTTTCAGGCGGCGCCGCCGCTTCTTCCGGGTGCGCGCGAGCCACTTCGTGATCCGGGAACAGGGTCGGCTTCTGCGCGATCGGGCGAACCGTCACGTCACCATAGGACGCAGGCTGCAGCGGAGCCTGCTGCGGCGCTTCCGGAGCGACAGCCGCGGCGATCGCGGCGAGCGCGGCACGCTCGACATTGTTGGCCGAGCGCTGCGGCGCCGGCGCTGCGGCGGGGGCCGGAGCCTGCGCCGGAGCAGCGGTGTCGTGCTTCTGGGCGCGCTCGGCAAGGCGCGCATTGTCAGCGCGCAGGCGAGCGGTGAGATCAGCCAGGCGGCTGTCCGGCGTCGAAGCCGGGGCGTTGGTGACGACAGCGGGCGCAGCCGCCGCATTGCGAGCGATCTGCGCCTGTTCAATGCCGGTGGCGACGACGGAGACGCGGATGATGCCGTCGAGCGTTTCGTCGAAGGTCGCGCCGACGATGATGTTGGCGTCCTGATCGACTTCTTCGCGGATACGGGTCGCGGCTTCGTCGACTTCGAACAGCGTCAGGTCCTTGCCGCCGGTGATCGAGATCAACAGGCCGCGCGCACCCTTCATCGAGGAATCGTCGATCAGCGGATTGGCGATCGCAGCTTCGGCCGCGGTCAGCGCGCGCTTATCGCCGGTGGCTTCACCGGTGCCCATCATCGCCTTGCCCATCTCCCTCATCACCGCCCTCACGTCGGCGAAGTCGAGGTTGATCAGGCCTTCCTTGACCATCAGATCGGTGATGCAGGCGACGCCCGAGTAGAGCACCTGGTCGGCCATCGCGAAGGCGTCGGCGAAGGTGGTCTTTTCGTTGGCGACCCGGAACAGGTTCTGGTTCGGGATGATCAGCAGCGTATCGACCACCTTGTGCAGTTCGGCGATGCCGGACTCGGCGGTGCGCATGCGGCGCATGCCTTCGAAGTGGAACGGCTTCGTGACCACGCCGACGGTGAGGATGCCCATCTCGCGCGCGATCTTGGCGATGACTGGCGCTGCACCGGTGCCGGTGCCGCCGCCCATGCCGGCGGTGACGAACACCATGTTGGCGCCGGAGAGATGATCGCGAAGCTCGTCGATGACCTCTTGCGCGGCGGCCGCGCCGACATCCGGCTGCGATCCCGCGCCGAGGCCCTGGGTCACTTGCGTGCCCATCTGCACGATGCGCTGGGCCTTGGACATCGTCAGCGCCTGCGCGTCGGTGTTGGCGACGACGAAGTCGACGCCCTGCAACCCGGCGGTGATCATGTTATTGACGGCATTGCCGCCTGCTCCACCGACGCCGAAGACGGTAATGCGCGGTTTCAGCTCGCTGATGTCAGGGGGTGTCAGATTGAGTGCCATGGTTGCCTCTCGATTAACGCGCGCGTTGGTTCGCCCCGGCCGACGGCCGCGGGAGCTGGTGAAAGTCGTTTGGTTGATAAGCGGTCATCAGAAGCCCTCGCGAAGCCATCGTCCGACCTTTCCGAAATATCCGTCAGTCCCTGTCCTGAGCTGCCGCGTATGCCGCGGTTCGACGTGTTCCAGATGAGCGTATTGCGGATAGACAAGCAGGCCCGCAGGGACCGCGAACGAGGCGCTCTTGGCCTCGTTGGGCAGCCGGCCGAAGCCGAGCGGACGGCCGATCCGGACCGGCCGGTTAAGAACGCGGGTGGCGAGTTCGACGGTACCGGTGAGCTGCGAAGCCCCGCCGCTCAGGACAACCCGCGCCCGCGGCTCTGCCGCAAAGGGGGAATCCGCGAGCCGGTCCCGGACCATCTCAAAAATCTCCTCAGCGCGATGCCGGACGATGTTTGCGATCGTGGCGCGCGATACGATCTGCGGAGCGTCGGGCTCATCGCCTGCAGTCGGTACGGACATCAACTCGCGCGCGTCGGACCCGCCGGTCAGCACGGTGCCATATAAAGTCTTGATTCGCTCGGCATCCGCAATGCATGCACCTACGCCGCGTGCAAGATCCATCGTGATGTGTTGCCCGCCGAGCGCAAATCCGCTGGCATGCACGAACCGGCCGCCCGAATAGGTCGCAATCGTCGTCGAGCCGGCGCCCATCTCGACCACGGCGGCGCCGAGATCGGCCTCGTCGTCGGTCAGGACCGAAAGGCCCGCCACATAAGGGCTTGCCGCCATGGCTTCGACATTGAGATGACAGCGTTCGACGACCAGCATCAGGTTCTTGGCTACCGTCGCGTCGGCCGTAACGACGTTCATGTCGACGCCGAATTGCCGTGCCACCATGCCGCGGGGGTCACGGATGCCCTTGACCCCGTCCAGCGCGTAGCCGACCGGCAGCGCATGCAGCACGGTCCGGCCCTCGCCCGTGGCGTGGCGCATGCCGGTCGAGGTGATCCGGGTGACGTCGTCCGAGGTCACGGAACCGCCGCGAATGTCGGCGGCGGCCTCGACCAGTTGGCCCTGCAGCCGGCCGCCGGAGACCGACAGCAAAACGGACTCGACGCGAACCTTGGCCATGCGTTCGGCCAGCGCCACAGCCTGGCGCACGACCTGTTCGCATTCGGCGAGATCGACCACGGCGCCTGCCTTGACGCCGCGCGACTGGATCTGGCTATAGCCGATCAGCTCCACCGCGTGGCTGCGGCCGCGCAAAGCCTCACTCGGCGGGCTCGGTTTCAGCCGCGCGATCATGCAGGCGATCTTGCTGGTGCCGACATCGAGGGAAGCCACCAGCGCGGTGCGTTTCTGCGCGACGGGCCGCGTCTTCGGCGTCTGATTGCGATTGAGACCGGTCATGCGTCACCGGCCTTTTTCTTGGTCTTCTTGTCCTTGAACAATTCGTCGCGGGCTTTACCCGCGTCGTCGGACAATTGCACCACGAGCCGATCAGGCAGACGCATGTCGACGGCGACGATATCGCGCGAGAACAGCCGCTCTTCCTTGTCGAGCTTGCTCAGCGTGGCCAGCGCGTTGCCGACATCGTTTTCCGGCAGGCGAATATCGAGACCGTCCTTCAGGCGCAGGTTCCAGCGGCGTTCGCCGACGAAGATCGCAGCCTTGGTCGCGCTACGGACTTGCGGATAACGATCGAGCAGCGCGAGGAAATCGCGCGCACGGACATCGGCGCCCTTGCCTACCACCAGCGGCAGCGAGACGAAGCGGCGCGAGACATAGGGCTCGAGCACTGCGCCGTCATCGGCGATCACCGACAGCCGTCCGTCCTGCTGCCACAGCGCAAACGGCGAGCGTTCGACGATGTCGATCTGGAGCTGGCCCGGATAGAGCTTCAGGATGGTGGCGTCGGCGATCCAGGAATTGGCTTTCAGTCTGTCGCGCACGGTGGCGGCGTCGAGGAACAGCAGCGACGAGCGGCCGTTGACGCCGCCGATTGCGAGCACCTCGTCCTGGCTCAATTGCTTGCGGCCGTTGATGGCAACCGTCGTGATGCGGAAGCCGGCCGAATTGGCCAGCGCGTTGCGGGCATCACTGAGGGCTGCGGTCATTTCGTCGAGATGACCGCCCTTGACGATGCCGAAACCGGCGCTGCCGAGCAGCATCAGCACGGTCAGGGCAATACCGGCGCAATTCGGCGTATAGCGCTCGATCAGCAGGATCAGGCGGTGCGGCGCCCGATTGATCACGGGCCTTGCAGGGACACGGGCGCGAAGGCCCAGGCGCTCGCGCAACAGCACGACCGCTCCAATAGCGGCCGCCTTCAGGTCAGCTTGGGGCCCCAGCGATCTCAGCGATCGAACGAGGCGTCCGGCACGATCCATTGCACGAACTCGTCAAATGTTATTCCCGCAAAAAAGTCTTGCGAGTTCTGGCACATATGACGTCTCGGTCATGCCGGGCTGGGTGTTGACCTCAAGGCAGAAGAGGCTCGTTCCCTCGATGCGGTCGTCGAAGCGGAAATCCCGCAACAGCTCACGCCCCGGCAGCCAAGCGCCACATGCGCCGCCAGCGTTAACCTTCGGACTTCCTGGTAAACAAAGGGTAAATTCGGTGCCAAGGGGGCACGTTTTGATGTGACTTGTGAGTGGTTTGCGGGGTCTTCGTTAAGATTTTAGTAATATTTCGCGGAAGCTCCCCGCTTCCCTCCCCAAGCCATTGGCCGGGCAGTCAAACCCGCCTCAAGCTGCGCTTCTCAGCGAGCGCGATCTGGTCGCGCAGGAAATCAGAAAATTCGATCCCCTGCGCCTTCAGCGCCTTCGGGTAGAGAGAGGCGGCGGTCAGGCCCGGCAGGGTGTTGGTTTCCAGGTAAATCAATCCCTTGGCCGAAACGATGAAGTCGCTGCGGGAATAGCCGGTGCAGGACAGCGCCTTGTGCGCCCGCATCGCCTGATCCTTCAGTTGTGCGGTGACCTCAGGCGAAAAGCGCCCCGGGCATATCTCCTGGGTCGATTTGAGCAGGTATTTGGCGGTGTAGTCGAAGGCGCCTTCCGCCGGGACGATCTCGATCGGCGGCAGCGACATCACCGCGCCGTCCGACTGCTCCAGCACGCCGCAGGTGGCTTCCACGCCCGCGATGAGCGGCTCGATAACATATTCCTCGGTCTTGGCGGCGTTGCGGACCGCGACGAGATCCTGTTTCGCATTGACAAAAATCAGCCCGTAGCTCGATCCATCCCGCGCCGGCTTTGCGATCAGTCTGCCGTACTCGGCCAAAGCCGTGTCGAGGTCTGCCAGAGCAATATCGGCCGGCGCCTGTACACCCGCGATCGCCGCAAAGCGTTTGGCCGCGATCTTGTCGAAGGCAAGATTCGACGAGGCCGAGCCGGATCCGGTGAAGGGAATCCCGCGCATTTCGCACATCGCCTGCAGTTCGCCGTTCTCGGCCCGGCCGCCATGCAGACCGAGCACCAGCACGCGGTCCTCGCGCCTCGCCTTGTCCAGCGCCTGTTCGAGCGCGATGCCGTGATTACCGGGCTTGAATTCATCCTGGAACGGCCGCGAATGATTGAGCAGGCTCTCGGAGCGGATCTCGTGCACCGTGTCCGCAACATCCCAGAACCACAGATCGGCATCAGGCAGTGCCCGATGCAGCGCCTGCGCGCTCGCCACCGAAACCAGACGCTCCTTGTTGGTGCCGCCGAAAAGAATGGTAATCCGCATCACGCTGGCTCGATCCCAATCCGCTTGATTTCCCAGTGTAACTCGATTCCGGAATTCTCCTTAACCCGCGCGCGCACGGTTTCGCCGAGCGTTTCAATATCATGCCCGGTCGCGCTGCCGGTGTTGATCAGGAAATTGCAGTGCATTTCCGACACCTGCGCGCCACCGACCCGCAAGCCCCGGCAGCCCGCGGCGTCGATCAGTTTCCACGCGCTGTTGCCGGGCGGGTTCTTGAAGGTCGAGCCACCGGTTTTTTCGCGGATCGGCTGGGCGGTCTCGCGATGGGTCTGCACCTCGTCCATCCGGGCGCGGATGGCCTCGGGCGCGGCAATCCGCCCGCGAAATCGCGCCGAGGTGAAGATGATCGCGGGATCGACGCCGCTGTTGCGATAGACGAATTTCATGTCGGCATTGGTGAAGGCATGCTTCGTGCCGTCGCGATCGATGCCGGTGGCCTCAACCAGGACGTCCCTGGTCTCGCTCCCGTTCGCGCCGGCATTCATGCGCAACGCACCGCCGATGGTGCCGGGAATACCGAAGAAGAATTCCATGCCGGCAATGTTCGCCCCTGCCGCTGTTTCCGCCACACGCTTGTCGAGCGCGGCAGTCCCGGCGCTGACGATGTCTCCATCAGCACTGGTCTCGCCGAACGCCCGCGGCGACAACCGGATCACCGCGCCCGGCATGCCGCCGTCACGCACGATCAAATTGGAGCCGACGCCGACGACATAGACTGGCAACTCTTTCGGCAGGCATTTAAGGAAGTAAGCGAGATCGTCCTCGTCCGCCGGCGTGAACAGGATCTGCGCCGGGCCGCCGACGCGAAACCAGGTCAGCTCCGCCAACGATTGATTGGCCAGCAGCCGCCCCCGCAATTGCGGCATCGCGGCTTTGAGATCGGGCGTGATATCGGGAAAAGCCACGTCTACCCCAGCGCCTTCAGTTCGCCCGGCAGCGCGTAGGCCCACTGCGTGATGTTGCCCGCGCCGAGACAGACGACCAGATCGCCACGGCCGGCGATGCCGTGAACGACCTTTGCGAGCTCGCCGGCATTCTGCAACGGAATGACTTCGCGATGGCCGTGCGCGCGCAGGCCGAGCACGAAATGATCGCGGTCGATGCCTGGTATCGGCGCCTCGCCGGCCGGATACACTTCCGCCACAACGACGGCATCGGCGTCGTTGAAGCAGGTGCAAAATTCCTCGAACAGCGATTGCAGCCGCGTGTAGCGATGCGGCTGCACCACAGCGACGATCTTGCCGTTGGTCAACTCGCGCGCCGCCTTCAGCACGGCCGATATCTCAACGGGGTGATGGCCGTAATCGTCGATGATTGTGACGCCGTTCCATTCGCCGATCCTGGTGAAGCGCCGCTTGACACCGCCGAAATCTCCGATGGCTTTCCGGATCGCTTCATCGGAAATGGCGAGTTCATGGGCGACCGCGATCGCGGCCGTGGCATTGAGCGCATTGTGACGTCCGGGCATCGGCAGCATGAGATTCGATAATTCATGCATGGCGTCGGTCTTGCGGTTGCGAAAGACGACGTTGAATTTCGAGCCGCCGCCCATCGGCGTCAGATCGACCAGCCGTGCATCGGCCTGCGGATTTTCGCCATAGGTGATGATGCGGCGATCCTCGATCTTGCCGACGAGAGTTTGCACCACGGGATGATCGATGCACATCACCGCAAAACCGTAGAACGGTACGTTCTCGACGAAATTGCGGAACGCGTCCTGCACGGCCTCGAAGGTCTTGAAGTGATCGAGATGCTCGGGGTCGACATTGGTGACGATGGCGACGTCAGTCGGCAGTTTCAAAAACGTGCCGTCGCTCTCATCTGCTTCCACGACCATCCAGTCGCCCGCCCCTAGCCGCGCATTGGTGCCGTAGGCGTTGATGATGCCGCCATTGATCACGGTCGGATCGAGATCGCCGGCATCGAGCAATGCTGCGACCATCGAAGTGGTCGTGGTCTTGCCATGCGTGCCCGAGATCGCAACGCAGCTTTTCAGCCGCATCAGCTCGGCCAGCATTTCAGCGCGGCGCACGACGGGAATGCGCTGGGCGCGCGCTGCCATCAATTCGGGATTGTCGCGCTTGATCGCGGTCGAAACCACGACGACGTCGGCGCCGGCGACATTCTCGGCCTTGTGGCCGATCGAGATCGTAATCCCCTTGTCGCGCAGGCGCGCGACATTGGCGCCCTCGGAGGCGTCCGAACCCTGCACGGTATAACCGAGATTGTTCAGGACCTCGGCAATACCGCTCATGCCAATGCCGCCGATCCCGACGAAGTGTATGGGCCCGATCTCGCGCGGCAGTTTCATGAGGCTGTTCCTGTCATAGCCTGTATTGGATGCCTTGCTTCTGCACGGCATGACAAGAGCAATTTTTGCGTGCAGCCGCCTAGATTCCGGCGACTTTCGCGACCAAATCGGCCAGCCGCTCGGCGGCGTCGAGCCGGCCGACGGTGCGGGCGGAGACGGCCATCGCGGTCAGCCGCGCGGGCTCGGCGGCAAACGCGGAAATTTCAGCGGCCAACCGGTCCGGCGTGAATTCGGCCTGCGGAATCCGCAAGGCCGCGTTCACCTGCGACAACACACCGGCATTGGCGAACTGATCCTGATCGATCGCACCGGGCAACGGCACGAGAATCGAGGGCCGGCCGATCGCGGCGAGTTCGGCCACCGTGCCGGCGCCAGATCGCGACACCACCAGATGGCTCGATGCCAGCCGCACCGGCAGATCGCTGAAGAACGGCGCAAGCTCGGCAGCGATCTTGAGGCGGTCGTAGACTGCGCGCACCCGCGCCATGTCTTCCTCGCGCACCTGTTGCGTGAGGATCAAGCGGCTCCAGAGTACCGGCTCCAGTCTTTCGATCGCACCCGGCACGATATCGCTCATCACGCGCGCGCCCTGGCTGCCGCCGACCACCAGCAAGCGCAACGGCCCGTTCGGTTCAGGCGAAGCGAACGGCACCGCGGCAGCGGCAAGAATCGCCGGACGCATCGGCGTGCCGACCGTGGTTGTCTTGCCAGCAAGCGATGGATCGCGATCGAGTACGCCCGGCAACGACGTCGCAATGGCATTGACGCGTCCGGAGAGAAACCGGTTGGCACGGCCGAGCACGGCATTCGCGTCATGAATAATGCCGGGCACGCCGAGCAATCGAGCGGCCATCAGCGGCGGCACCGTCGGATAGCCGCCGAAGCCGACCACGGCCGCGGGCTTCAGCCGCCGCACCAGATTGAGCGCCACCGCGGTGCCGTAGCCGAGCATGATCGCGGTACGCGCGAGTGACAGCGGATTGCGGCCGCGCACGGTCTCGCTCGGCACCACGTCGATATTGTCCTTGGAAAACAGTCCGCTGTAGCGGAGCGCGCGGGCATCGGTCGCGAGCCGCACCCGCAAGCCGCGCCTGATCAACTCGACGCCCAGCGCTTCGGCCGGAAACAAGTGCCCGCCGGTGCCGCCCGCAGCCAGAAGAATCAAAGGCGTGTTTGTCATTGATGCGATCTTACAAGCCGGATGTCGTCATTGCGAGCGTAGCGAAGCAATCCAGAAGTCAGGAAGCAAGTCTGGATTGCTTCGTCGCTAACGCTCCTCGCAATGACGAAAGTCTATCTCAAGCGTAGGCGCGCGATGCATTGGCATCGTTCATCGATTCCACTTCGGTGCGCGGACGCTGCCGGGTCAACGCCAGCATCATACCGACACCGTAGGCCAGCGAGATGATCGACGAGCCGCCATAGGAGATGAACGGTAGCGTCATGCCTTTTGCCGGGATCAGTTGCAGGTTGACCGCCATGTTGATCGCGGCCTGAACGCCGAACAGGATCGCCAGGCCCGACGCCGCGAAGCGCGAAAACATGTCCTCGCTCGCATAGGCGCGCGTGAGCGTGCGGATCACGACGAAGGCGAACAAGGCGACCAGCACGAGACAAAGGATAATGCCGAATTCTTCCGCGGCGACCGCGAAGACGAAGTCGGTGTGGCTGTCCGGCAGGCTGCGTTTGGCGATGCCTTCGCCGGGGCCAAGGCCGAACCAGCCGCCGTTCCAGAACGCTTCCATCGCGGTGTCGACCTGAAAGGTATCGCCGGAGGCCGGGTTCATGAAGCGCTTGATGCGGCCCGCGACGTGCGGCACCAAAAGATACGCGCCGAACAATCCGGCAGCCGCGGCACCGGCGAGACCAGCCACCCAGATCATCCGCATGCCCGCGATGAAGAACAGCGCGCCCCACACCATCAGAATCAGCATGGTCTGGCCGAAATCGGGTTCCATCACCAACAACGAGACCAGCATCAACAGCAGCACGATCGCCATCGAAGTCGCCGGCATTTCCGGGCGTTTTGTGGATTCCGCAAACAGCCACGCCGCCATCACGACGAAAGCGGGCTTGGCGGATTCGGAGGCCTGGATGTTGACGCCGATCAGCGTGATCCAGCGCCGCGAACCCTTCACCTCCGGGCCGAACGCCAACGTCGCCACGATCAAGGCGATGCTGACGGCAAATACCAATAGCGCGCTGCGCCGGATTTGCTTCGGCGACATGAACGACACGGCGATCAGCACCATGAAGGACGGCAGCAGGAACAACACGTGCCGGCTGAAGAAATGGAACGGATCGAGCCCGATCCGCGTCGCCACCGGCGGGCTCGCCGCCAGCGACAGAATGACGCCGCCCAGCATCAACGCTAATATTGCGGCCAGCAGCAATTTGTCCACGGTCCACCACCATTCGGAAAACGGGGTGCGTTGGTCACGGGCGAGCATGGGCGTCCCCAAAATGGCAGAGGTAACGCCCATTGGTGGCCGAGGATGGTTTCCAAGGGGTTAATGAGATCGTTATCTTTTGAGATAGGAACAATCGTCCTATGCCCAACGGTCGTCCTACCCTGCGAAGGCGGGGTACGACGCGGCCTGGAATTTATTTTATTCCCGTCGCGGCCGCGATCAGCTCCTTACCTTCTGCGGTCCTGATCGTCAGCCGCACCTGTTCGCCGCTGCTGCCGGCAGGGATCGCGGCCGAAATGCGATTTCCGTTCTTCGGATCGGCTATTACGGCGTCGTCGAACAGTATCGCATCGTCGCGTTTCAATGTGACGCGCAACGGCGTGGCCGGTTGGATACTGAAGAATTGAAGGGTAGCGCTCGCGCGATCGGCCGAGAAATTGATCAGTATGTTCTCGTTCGCATGCGTCACGTTGCTCATGCCGACAGTCGGACTATATGTTTCCGGAATCGACACTTCGCTTAGTGCGGGAAAGCTCGCGCTGTGGAAAAACTGGTCCGATACACCCGCCCACAATTCGACGTAAGGCCGCGCCTCGGTCGGGTCCTTGCGTGCATCGGTTTCGCTCGTGAACGACGGAAATCCCCACGTCCACATCTTCAAGCCCGGCGTAACCTTGTTGTCGGCAATACGGATGATCCCCTCTTCGTTGTGGTGGTTGATCACCCCCCAGAAATTCCCGCCCTGCATATCGGGCGCCGCGTACGCGATGCCCATCGTCGGCCAGTTCTTGAAGTAGCGCAGTTTTTCGAAACGGCTCTTGCCCGAACCTAAGCTCTCGTCGCCGCCGGACAGATTGGCCGACCAGCGGGGCGTGCTGTAGGCCTGGATCGGCGCGATGATTTCGGCGCCACCGGTCGTTTTGGGATTGTTCGGGTCCGATCCCGGTGCGAGCGTCGTGCACGTCCAGTACTCGTATTCGATCGTCCTGTTGTTTGGATTTTTCAGCACCATGCGCGTATCGAGCGCAGCGCGATCGGCTTTCAGCGTGACATAGTAAGTCGCTTCGATATCCGTCGATCCCCTCGAAAACTGCTTTGGTGCCGCGGCATATTCGGTATCGTCCTTGATCGACATCGACACCGTCACTTCACCGGCACTCTCCTTCACCACCTTGAAATCCCACGGCTTCAGCCACGTCCTGCCGTGCTCGGGATCCGGAAAGGTGGGGAAGATGCCGCCAAACACCATCAACCAGTCGTAATAAAAAACGCCGCCCTTCATCCCGTAGGGCACGCCTACTGGGTTGCGATAAAGTTGTTCGTGGCCGGTCGGCTTGTAGACGATGGAGAGAATACGCCCGCCGAATTCGGGCACGAGCGTTACCTTCAAATAACAATTCTCGAGCACATGCGCCCTGAACGTGCGATCGACAATGGCCTTCTTGTCGAGCGAGCCGTCGACGAATCCGTTGTCCGCAGAGGTCGCGTATTTGACGGTGCTCCACGTAATCGTCGATTCGCTGAGAGACACCCCGTCGGGCGCCGTCGATCCCGCGCGCGCGGCGGCAACAAACGCACAGGCCGCTGAAAGTACGGCAATCGCGAAACGGACACGCAAGTAAGCATGAAATGGCATTTACGCCGCCTTCGAACCAGCAGAAGCCACAATTCTAGCGCGCGGGATGATTAGAGCGAAGCTCAATTCCTCTTGGGACAGCCGCCGCGGCTCTGCCCACGCCTTCAGCTACCAGCGCCGCTCATACCACCGGCTTCACACCCGGCAGCGCCGTCACCAAGTCACGAAACTTGGTCCCACGGATTTCGAAATTGCGATACTGATCGAACGAGGCGCAGGCCGGCGACAACAGCACCACCGGATCGGCAAGGCCCGACGCCTCCGCGTCGCGTGCGGCATTGACCACCGCAACATCGAGCGTCTCCGAAATCTCGTGCGGCACGCGCGTCCCCAGCGTGCCCGCAAACTCCTGTGCCGCTTCGCCGATCAGATACGCCTTTCGGATACGCGGGAAATATTCGGCGAGGCCCGCGATGCCGCCGAGTTTCGGCTTGCCGCCCGCGATCCAGAAGATATCGCCGAAGGACGACAGCGCATGCGCGGCGGCATCGGCATTTGTGCCCTTGGAGTCGTTGACGAATAGTACGTTGCCACGCCGGCCGACCTGCTCCATGCGGTGTGCGAGACCGGGAAAACTACGCAGGCCGTTCTGCAACGTCTCGGTTCCGATGCCCGTCGCCAGCGCGCAGGCCGCGGCACAGGCCGCGTTCTGTGCGTTGTGCAGGCCGCGCAGCGAACCGATGCCGCCGAGCTTTGCGATTTCGCGGCGCGCAGCGCCGGATGCCTGCACGATGATTTCGCGCTCGACATAGAAACCGTCAGGCAGCGGGTTCTTCACCGAGATGCGGGCTACGCGCTTGCCTGCGCGATCGAGGCGATCGGCGATGTTGCGGCACCAGCCGTCATCGACGCCGACAATGGCTGTGCCCTGCGGCTGCACGCCGGCGACGAGACGCTCCTTCACGGCTGCATAGTGTTCGAGCGTGCCGTGACGGTCGATATGGTCCTCGCTGATGTTGAGCAGAATACCGACGAAAGGATCGAGCGAGGGTGCAAGATCGATCTGGTAGGACGACATCTCGATCACATGCACCCGCCCCGTCCGCGGCGGTTCCAGCGACAGGATCGCGGTGCCGATATTGCCGCCCATCTGGGTGTCGTAGCCGGCGACCTTCATCAGATGCGCGATCAACGCGGTCGTGGTCGACTTTCCGTTGGTGCCGGTGATCGCCACGAATGGCGCGTCCGGTGCGTGGCGGCGGCGCTCGCGGCAGAACAATTCGATGTCGCCGATCACCTCACAGCCGGCCTGGCGTGCCATCAGCACGCTCCAGTGCGGTGCCGGATGCGTCAGCGGCGCACCGGGCGTCAGGATCAATGCGGCGAAATTTTCCCAGGAAACCGTGCGCAGATCGGCGGTGATGAAGCCGGCTTGCGCAGCCTTGGCGACGTTGTCGGCGCTGTCGTCGCTGGCGATCACGTCCGCGCCGCCCGCTTTCAGCGCGTGGCAGCTTGCAAGGCCGGAGCCGCCGAGGCCGAAGACGGCTACCGTCTTGCCCGCAAAGGAAGTGACGGGGATCAAGCGATCACCGCAGTTTCAGCGTGGAAAGGCCGGCCAGCGCCAGCATCACCGAGATGATCCAGAACCGGATCACGATCTGCGGTTCGGTCCAGCCCTTCTGCTCGAAATGATGGTGCAGCGGCGCCATCCGGAACACGCGCTTGCCCGTCAGCTTGAATGAAGTCACCTGCACAATCACGGAGACGGCTTCGAGCACGAACAGGCCGCCGATCACGGCAAGCACGATCTCGTGTTTGACCGCAACCGCGGTCGCGCCGAGCATGCCGCCGAGCGCGAGCGAGCCGGTGTCGCCCATGAAGATCGACGCCGGCGGTGCGTTGAACCAGAGGAACCCGAGACCGGCGCCGAGCACCGCACCGCAGAGCACCGCGAGTTCGCCGGTGCCGGCGACGTATCTGATCTGCAGATAGTCCGCGAAAACCACGTTGCCGGTCAAATACGAGATCATGCCAAAACTAGCGGCGGCAATCATCACGGGCACGATGGCGAGACCGTCGAGACCGTCGGTCAGATTGACGGCGTTGCCGGCGCCGACCATGACAAACGCGCCGAACATCACGAAGAACCAGCCGAAATTCAACACCAGGTCCTTGAAGAACGGGACCGCCAGCGATGTCGAGGCTGTATCGCGCCCGAGTTTCACCAGCGCGTAGCAGGCGGCGAGCGCGATCACGGCTTCGATCAGAAGACGCAACTTGCCCGCGAAGCCGCTATGGCTCTGCTTCGTTACCTTCAGGTAGTCGTCATAGAACCCGACAAAACCGAAACCGAGGGTCACCGCGAGCACTATCCAGACATAGGGATTGGCCGGATTGGCCCACAGCAGCGTCGAGACGACGAGGCCTGACAGGATCATCAGCCCGCCCATCGTCGGCGTGCCCTTCTTGGAGATCAGGTGCGATTGCGGGCCATCAGTGCGGATCGGCTGGCCCTTGCCCTGGCGCAGCCGCAAATGATCGATGATCCACGGACCGAACAGGAATACGAATAGCGCGCCGGTCACCATCGCCCCGCCAGTGCGGAAGGTGATGTACCGAAAAACGTTCAGGAGGCCGCGGAAAATCCCGAAACCGGGGACGGTGTTGGAAAGCTCGATCAGCCAGTAAAACATTCAATATGCCCTATCACGCGGCTTGGTTGTGCCGTCTTGCCGGGTAAGCGCCTTTGGAGCGCGTTGACAATCGTTTTGATCCTCAAACCGAGCAAATCTTGGTCATGATCGCGTTGCAGCTAGCGAATCGCCGGGGGGAAACGGCCGGTGGTAAGTCCGGCCAGTTTACGCTTTTGCCTGTAAGGCGGCCAGCAGCCTGGGCACAAACTTGTTGACCCAGAACATTTTTTTACTGCCCTTGACCACCACCACGTCGCCTCCCCGCAAGAGAGCGGCGATTTTTTCAGGCTCGAGCGTGGCCGGATCTTCATGCCAGCCGAGACCGCTTCCCGCCGGCAGCAAATCATATAAATGGCGCATCAACGGGCCCACGCAGTAGACGCCATCGATCCCCGGCAGGTCCTTGGCCAGTTTCTTGTGATAGGCGGGCGCGTCAGTGCCCAGTTCGAGCATGTCGCCGAGAATGGCGATGCGGCGACCCTGCCTCACCGGCCGCGCCTTCAAACTGTCGAGGGCTGCGACCATGCTGGCGGGATTGCCGTTGAAGCTGTCGTCGATCACGATCACGCCATCGGCGGTTTGCTCGACGCCGCGTCCGGTCATGATGCCGACCTGGCCGAGCTGTTTTGCGAGCGCCGTCTCGTCGAGATCAGCGGCATGGATCGACGCCAGCGCCGCGAGCGCATTCTGCAGGCGATGCGGTGCGCCGGGCGTCAGGGCGAATTCGATCTGCTTGCCGCTCACTTGCGCGGTAACGTCCCAACTCTCGCCATGCGCGACATGCTTTAGTTCCCGCACCTCGGACGCGTCGCCGAAGCGAATGATCCTGCCGTTCCATTCGGGCGCCGTGACGTCGGCCGGCAACACCAGCACGCCCTCCTTCGGCAATCCCTGCGCGATGCTGACTTTCTCGCGCCGGATCGCTTCCAAACTGCCGAGCTTTTCCAGATGCACCGGCTGCACATTCACCACCAGCGCCACCGTCGGCTTCGTCAATTCGCTCAGCCGCGCGATTTCGCCGGTCTGGTTCATGCCCATTTCCACCACCCACAGCGCGGCGCTGGGGCTTGCATTGCACAGCGTCAACGGCACACCCCAGAAATTGTTGAAACTGCTCGGGCTCGCAAAGGCGCCGGGATAGGCGCCGAGGAATTCCTTGGTGCTGGTCTTGCCGGCGCTGCCGGTCAGCCCAATCACCGGGCCGCCAAATCGCGCCCGCGCCGCGCGCGCCAACGCCCACAGGCCATCGATCAGCGTGTCCTTTACGATCAATTGCGGAACACTCACGCCTGCGATTCTGTGCGGCACGATCATCGCGACCGCGCCAGCCGCCTCGGCCTTGTCGGCAAATTCCCAGCCGTCGCGCGCGCTGGCGAAACTGGAGATGAATCCGCCGCTCGGCGTGCCGCTCAGCGCCACGAACAGACATCCCGGCTTCACCAGGCGGCTGTCCTGCGTGACGAACTCAATCGGCGTGTTCGGGAATTCGCCCGAGAGCCCCAGCGCCCGCGCGACTTCGGCAATCGTCCACAATGGCGCAGTGCTCATGCAACCCTCGCTGCGAGCGCGGCCGCAACCGCATCGTGATCGCTGAACGGCAGCGTCTTGTCGCCGACGATCTGCCCGACTTCATGGCCTTTGCCGGCGATCAACAGTACATCGCCCGGCTGCAGCGCCGAGATCCCTGCCCTGATCGCTTCCGCACGATCGCCGATATCCTCGGCGTCTTTTGCCGAGCCAAGGATCGCGGCGCGGATGGTCTCCGGATTCTCGCTCCGCGGATTGTCGTCGGTGACGATGACGCTGTCGGCGTTTTCAGCCGCGATCGCGCCCATCAGCGGGCGCTTACCCGCATCGCGGTCGCCGCCGGCGCCGAAGATGACGACGAGCCTGCGCTTGGCGTAAGGCCGCAGTGCCTGCAGCGCCTTCGCCAGCGCATCCGGCTTGTGCGCGTAATCGACAAAGATCGGCGCGCCATTATGTTCGCCGACGCGCTCGAGGCGGCCCTTGGCGCCTTCGAGATGTTCGAGCGTTCCGAACACGGAGGCCGAATTCGCTGCCGGTGCCGATCGCGAGCCCCGCTGCGACCAACGCGTTCTCAATCTGGAATTCGCCGACCAGCGGCAGCTTGATCATGTGCCTTTTCCCGCGATGTTCGAGCACGAGTTTTTGCGCAAAACCGTCGATGGAAGCCTCGACAAGGCGAATCCCCTCACCCCCGCCATCCGCCTCGCGGCCGATGGTGATGAGCCGCAATTTCTTCGAACGCGCGGCCTCGATCGCTTCTATCGAACAATCGTGGTCGGCCGAAATGACGGCCGCGCCTCCGGGCGCGATGAGATCGCGGAACAGCCGCAGCTTGGCGGCGAGGTAATGCGCCACATCGGGATGGTAATCCATGTGGTCGCGCGTGAGATTCGTGAAACCGCCGGCGGCTATCCGCACGCCGTCGAGCCGGAATTGGTCGAGCCCGTGCGAGGATGCTTCGAAGGCGAGATGTGTGACGCCGTCGCCCGCGATCTCATCAAGCTGCCGATGCAGCGCGATCGGATCCGGTGTCGTCAGCGAGCCGTAGACCGTGCGCTTCGGCGACACCAGTCCGATGGTGCCGATGCTGGCGGAGGCATGGCCGAGCTGCTGCCAGATCTGGCGCGTGAAGGCGGCGACCGAAGTCTTGCCGCTGGTGCCGGTCACAGCGACAATCGTTTGCGGCTGCCGCGGATAAAATCTGGCCGCAGCCAGCGCCAGCGCGCGGCGCGGATTTGCCGTCGCCACAAAGGGCACGCGAAATTCCCCCGAACGATGTTCGCCGGCGACCGCGACGGCGCCCGCTGCGATCGCTGATTCGATAAAGCGCGAACCGTCGGTCTTGTGGCCGGCGAGCGCGAAGAACAGATCGCCCGGCTTCACGGCGCGGCTGTCAGCCGCGATTCCCTTGACGACAACTGCTTCCGCCTGCGGCTCGATCGCAGCATCGTTGCTGAAGAGGTCGCGAAGTCTCATGATCTTCCAGTCCGGCCCCGGCGCAACTCGGCGCTCGTGATAACTACGCCTTACTGGGTTGTCCTCGATGCCGCAAGAATAAGGCGGTCGGACGGCGGCAGGTCGAAGCGCGGCTCGATGCCCAGAAGCGGTCCGATGCGGGCAATCACCTTGCCGCCGGTCGGAACTGCGTTCCAGCCCGAAGTGATGAAGCCATGTGTTTCCGGCAACGCCTTCGGCTCATCGAGCATGACCAGCAATTGAAATTGCGGGTTGTCGGCCGGAATGATGGCCGTAAACGAGTTGAGCACCTGCTTCTTGGAGTAACGCCCACCGACGACCTTTTCCGAGGTGCCGGTCTTGCCGCCGATATAATAACCCTTCACGTCGGCCTGCTTGGCGGTTCCGATCTCGGCGTTCAGCCGCATCAGATAGCGCATCTTCTCCGAGGTCTCGGGCTTGATCACGCGCTTCGCCATCGCCTTGGCTTCTTCCTCCGAACGCTTGAGGAAGGTCGGCGGAATCAGATAGCCGCCGTTGACGACGGCGTTGATGCCCATCACCGCCTGCAGCGGCGCCACCGCGATGCCGTGACCGAAGGAAATGGTGATGGTGTTGAGCTCGCTCCAGCGCTTCGGCACGATCGGCGACGCGCTCTCCGGCAGTTCGGTGCGCAACCGGTCCATCTGGCCGAGCTTCTTCAGGAATGCCTTGTGCGCTTCGACGCCCTGCGCCATCGCGATCCGGGCGGCGCCGACGTTGGAGGAGAAGGTGAACACTTCCGACAGCGTGATCGAGCGGCCGAGCGGATGCGTATCGTGGATTGCGAATTTGCCGAAGTGCAGCGCGCCGCGCGCATCGTAGAGCGTGTTGAGCGTGGCCTTGCCGGAATCCAGCGCCATCGCCAGCGTCAGTGCCTTGAAGGTGGAACCCATTTCGTACACGCCGGTGGTCAGGCGATTGATCCGGTCAGGGTCGTGGGCTTCCTTGGGATTGTTCGGATCGAAATCCGGCAGCGACACCAGCGCCACGATCTCGCCGGTCTTGACGTTGGAGACGAGGCCGGAGGCGGCCTTGGCCTTGTACTTTTCCTTGGCCTTCATCAGTTCATCGCGCAACGCATGCTCGACGCGCAAATCGACCGACAATTCGATCGGACGCTGCAGTCGATCGGTGGCAAAGCCGGCGCGGTGAAGATCGGCCAGACCGTTATTGTCGAGCCACTTCTCCATCCCGGCGATGCCCTGGTTGTCGATATTGACCAGACCGATCAAGTGCGCGACCTCGGGGCCGGTCGGATAGACGCGCTTGTTCTCGCGCAGGAAGCCAATGCCGGGAATGCCGAGGCGATGGATGTCCTGCTGTTGCTTCGGCGTGATCTCGCGCTTGAGCCACACAAATCCTTTGCGCGACGACAGCCGCTCGCGCACTTCTGACGTATCGAGGTCCGGCAGCGTCGCAGTCAGAAGCTCGATCGCTTCGTCCTTGTCGATAATCCGCCGCGGTTCGCCGAACAGGCTGGGCGCCTTGACGTCGGTGGCAAGCACCTCGCCATTGCGGTCGACGATATCGGGCCGCGCCGTCGCAATCGCGTCCTGCGAAGCGGTGCGGCGCGCGCCATGGCTGTCGGCGCCGACTGCGAACATCACCAGCCGCCCGGCGAGAATGGCGTAGACCAGGGCGAATGCCAGGATCGCCAATCCCACGCGTGCCCGCGCCTTGGCGGCGCGATCGACATTGCGCCCGTAGAGCAGGCTGCGGATCAGCCGGTGCTGCCACGGCTCTGTCCGTTTGATTTTGGTGAGCGTCCGGCCGGTCATTGCTGACCTCCCCGCGCCGGCACCGAACCGGTGACATTCGCGGGATCGGCGGTCGCCTCGATGGTGTTGATCATCGCGCCAATCGGATCGGGTTCCCCTGGCCGGACCAGACGCGGCGGCCGATCGGGCAAATTCTTCAGGGAATCATATTGCGTGGCGGCGAGCGGCTTCAGGCCCAGATGCCGTTCGGCGAGACCTTGCAGCCGCAGCGGCGCGTCGAGCTTGGCCCATTCGGCGCGCAACGTCGCGATGGCGTCGCGCTGCTCGCGGATTTCCGCGTTCAGGCGCAGCACGCGCTCGGTCCGCGAAGTCGATTCCATCTTGATGCGGTAGACATAGGCGGCTGCGAATACCAGCACGCCGATGACGAGGAGATGGATGAGCCGCATGGTCAGCCTCCCCTCATCACGTCAGGCAGCGTCGGCCACGCGGGCAAGGTGCCGGCCGCGTGCGCGGGCGCATTGGTGCGTTCGGCTGCGCGCAGTTTGGCCGACCGCGCGCGTGGATTGGCAGCAATCTCGGTATCACCGGGCGTGACCGGGCGTTTGGTCAAAATCTGGAAGCTTGGTGCTGCCTGCGCGACCTCCGGCAAATGCCGCGACCCACTCGCCGCCTTGCCGCGCGCGTTGAAAAAATCCTTGACGATGCGGTCTTCCAGCGAGTGGAAGGACACCACCACCAGCCGGCCGCCCGGCTTCAGTACGCGCTCCGACGCCGAGAGCGCCAGATGCAGCTCGTCGAGTTCCTCGTTGACGAAGATCCGCAACGCCTGAAACGTCCGCGTCGCCGGATGAATCTCGTTGGGCTTGGAACGCACCACCTTGCCGACGATATCGGCCAGCCCTTGCGTGGTCGTGATCGGCGCATCCTTGCGCGCGGCGACGATGGCCCGGGCGACGCCACGGGAGTGACGCTCTTCGCCGAAGATATAGATGATATTGGCGAGATCGGTTTCCGACGCCTTTGCGACCACGTCCGCCGCGGTCGGGCCGTCATGGCCCATCCGCATGTCGAGCGGGCCGCCGAGCCGGAACGAAAAACCGCGCTCGCCCTGATCGAGCTGCATCGAAGAAACGCCGACATCCATCACGACGCCGTCGACCGCGGCAATCCCCTGCGCGGTGCAAATCTCGATGAGATTGGAGAAGCGGTCCTCAACCAGTGTCAGCCGACCGTCCGAATCGTCGACGAGGTCGAAGCCGCCGGTAATTGCCGACCGGTCGCGGTCGATGCCGATCACGCGGGTTCCAGGTGTGCCAAGAATCGCGCGGCTGTAGCCGCCGGCACCGAAGGTGGCATCGACATAGATTCCGCCGTCGCGGGGCGCGAGCATCTCGACAGCCTCGCGGCCGAGCACGGAGACGTGACGCGACGCAGCCGGGCTCATGCGCCATCCCCTGGCGTATTCCAGCTCTTGGTGTTGAAACTGGACGCCAACGGGCCCATTGCGCCTCAAATTTCTACGCCTTGCCGGGCTTCTCCGGCCAAAAAGCCTGGGAAAAATGCAAGACAGGCCGCGATTGCCGTTCCCCGCCCCAGCCCGCAAGCCCTGATTTCCGGACGGAATTTGCTGGGCTGCCATGGCATTTCGAGCGTGAAAGAGGGCCTCGGCCGTCCGCAAATCCGGTTCGGCTCTTCATCACTTAGTAACGGCACTTAGCGTTAAGAAAGCGTTGATAATCTGGTTGAGGATTTGCGGGCTTTCCAATGCGTTTTCGAGCGAAGCACGCCCTCGGACTTGTTCCCTGAGTGGACAATGGTTCGCGTCAAACGCGTCGAATCAAATGACTGCTCGCTTACCGCCCAGTGATGCCCACCGCACACACTCCGCCAAAATGCGGAGCCAGCGGTTTCAGCCGGATTGCGCGGATGACAAGGTAAAGGAATAGTAAACGCAGTTCCCTTTGAAAACGTCCTGTTGCCGTTTCCCTGCCCGGTTTGAGTTTATATGATGTCCTCTGGTTCGTTCGCGTCTGCTGGTATTGATTCGAAGCGTCAACGTGCCCTTCCCATTCCCAGGGCCAACGCAGACATGAAGACTTTTACCCCGGATTCCTCGATTGCTTCCGACGTCATCCCGTCGGCGAACTATGGCGAGCGCAACAAAGGGCGGCTGGCCGACATGATCCTGCTGCACTACACCGGCATGCCGGATGTGGAGGGCGCGATCGCCCAGCTCTGCACCGCCGGCACCGACGTATCGGCACATTACATCGTGCTGGAAGACGGGCGCATCGTGCAATGCGTGCCCGAGAGCAAGCGCGCCTGGCATGCCGGCGCGTCTTGCTGGGCGGGTGAAGAAGACATCAATTCGTGCTCGATCGGGATCGAGATCATCAACCGCGGCCACGACTGGGGCTATCCGGATTTCCCGCTACGGCAGATCGCCGCCGTGATCGCGCTGTGCCGCGGCATCATGCTCCGCCGAAAAGTGCCGACGCATCGCGTGCTCGCGCATTCCGACGTAGCTCCAGCGCGCAAGAGGGATCCCGGCGAAAAATTCCCGTGGCACTCGCTCGCCAATTCCGGCGTCGGCCATTGGGTACAGCCAGCGCCGATCGTGCGCGGCGAAACGCTCAGGCTCGGCAGCATCAGCGACGGTGTCGCGGGATTGCAGGCGGCGCTGGCCAAATACGGGTATAGCATCCCGACCCACGGCAAATTCGACGGCGCGACCATGGAAGTCGTCACCGCGTTCCAGCGCCACTTCCGCCCCGCCCGCGTCGACGGCATCGCCGATCACTCGACCGTAGCGACGCTGCACGCACTGCTGGCGAGCTTGCCGGCTGATGCCGCGACGACAGTTGCGGCGAGGTAAGGCCTAACCGAGCTCCGCAATCCGCCTTGCATACAGCCGACGCAACGGCTCCAGTTGCGTCGCTGACGTCGCCGCCAGATACGCCTCGCGTGCGGCATCTTTCCTGCCGAGCCGGCGCAGCAGATCGGCGCGCACCGCTGGCAGAAGCTCATATCCTTTCAGTCCGCCGCGCGCCTCCAGCGCATCGATCAGGTCCAGCGCCCGCGCCGGTCCGTCAACCATCGACACCGCCGCGGCATGATTGAGTTCGATGACCGGCGACGGGTTGATCCGCAGCAGCACCTCATAGAGACCGGCGATCTGCGGCCAGTCGGTGTCTTTATAATTGGGCGCGCGGGCATGCAGCGCGGCGATTGCGGCCTGCACCGCATAAGATTGCGGCCGGCCCGGCATTTGCAGCGCGTCTTCCACCAACTTTGAGCCTTCGGCGATCTGCTGCTGATCCCACAGCGAACGGTCCTGCTCTTCCAACAGCACAATGTCGCCGCCCGCGGTCTCGCGGCCGGCGCGGCGGGAATCGTGCAACAGCATCAGAGCCAGCAGTCCCTTGATCTCGCCGCGTCCGGGCATCAGCGCATCAAGCAGGCGCGCCAGCCGGATCGCTTCGCGCGCCAGGTCCGGCCGCATCAAATCTTCACCCGACGTCGCAACATAACCTTCGGTGAAGACGAGATAGATCACTGCGAGCACGCCACGCAGCCGCGGCTCCAGCGCTTCGCGTTCCGGCACTTCATAGGGAATGCCGGCGAGGCGGATTTTTTGCTTGGCGCGCAACAGGCGCTGCGCCATCGCGTCTTCGCTGGCGAGAAAGGCGCGCGCGACCTGGGTCGTCGTGAGCCCGCACACCGTGCGCAACGTCAGCGCGACCTGCACCTCGGCGGCGAAGGACGGATGGCAGCACGTGAAGATCAGCCGCAGCATGTCGTCATCGAGCGCATTGTCCGCGGCCTCGCACGGCACCGAGGCGTTCAGCAGCATCTCATGCGTCAATTGTTCCTGCTTGCCGCGAAATGCGATGCTGCGGCGAACCCGATCGATCGCCTTGTTGCGACCGACATTGACCAGCCACGCCCGCGGATTGGACGGCAGCTCGGCCGCCGGCCAACGATCGAGCGCGGTCGCAAAAGCATCCTGCAAGGCGTCTTCGGCCAGATCGAAATCGCCGACGAGGCGGATCAGCGTGGCCAGCGCACGCCCCGCCTCGTCGCGGAATATTTTTTCGATCTCGGTGGGTGTCATGATTTCAACTACCGTCATTCCGGGGCGATGCGAAAGCATCGCAACCCGGAATGGCAGCTCTGCCGTCAATCATAAACCATGACCGGCCTGACCTCGATCGAACCCGTCTTGGCGCCGGGAATGCGCGCGGCGATGCCAAGCGCAGTGTCGAGATCCTTGGCCTCGACCAGATAATAACCGCCGAGTTGTTCGCGCGTCTCTGCGAACGGACCGTCCGTTGTCATGACCTTGCCATCGCGGACCCGAACGGTGGTCGCAGTCGTTGTCGGCTGCAAGCCGTCGCCGGCCTTGAAGTGGCCGCTCTGGATGATGGATTGGGTGAACGCGCCATATTCCGCCGTCATCTGCTTGCGCGCCGCGGCGTCCATTTTTCCAAGCTCGGCCTCGGTCCGATAGATCATCAACAAATACTGCATTTCGATAACTCCTCATTGATCGGCTGGATCGCCGACACCCAGTCGAACGGGACCCGCGCAAGACGACATCGCCACGATAAATTATTTTGGGCGATACGGCAGGGGAGTCCACGAACGGCAATTCCTCCGCCTGGACAGCATCCGGCGCCAGATCGTAATATCGGAAAAATAGATAATAATGGCCAATATTATTCGTTTGTCAAAACCATCCTCAAGCGTAGCTTGGTTCCAAGCAATCGCGGCGGTCCAGAGGGCCCATCACAGAAGGCGATGCCGCTGGAGGAATTTGGATGACGACGACGATCGACAACCCCGGTTTGCCCTCACGAGCCCCGCTGTCGTTTCTCGACCGCGAGCATACCATCGCCCGGCCCGGCTATAGCCGCTGGATGGTGCCACCGGCGGCGTTGTGCGTGCATCTTTGCATCGGACAGGCCTACGCCTTCAGCGTATTCAACCTGCCGATGACCCGGTTGCTGGGCGTCACGCAATCGACGCCTGCGGACTGGAAGCTCACCGACCTCGGTTGGATATTCTCGATCGCGATGGTTTTCCTCGGCCTTTCCGCCGCCGTATTCGGCCGCTGGGTCGAGGAAGGCGGGCCGCGCAAGGCGATGTTCACGGCCGGCGTGTGCTGGGCAAGCGCGTTCCTGGTCTCGGCGCTCGGCGTCTATCTCCATAATCTCTGGATCATCTATCTCGGTTACGGCGTGATCGGTGGCTGCGCGCTCGGCATCGGCTACATTTCGCCGGTCTCGACCTTGATGAAATGGTTTCCCGACCGCCCGGGCATGGCCACCGGCATGGCGATCATGGGATTCGGCGGCGGCGCGCTGATCGCATCGCCCCTGTCGGTCTGGCTGATGAGCAAGTTCGCGAGCTCATCCGACGTCGGCGTGCTCTACACCTTCGTCACGCTCGGCTGCGTCTACTTCGTCTTCATGATGGTCGGATCGCTGATCGTCCGCGTGCCGGCGCCCGGGTGGAAGCCGGAGGGTTACGTTCCGCCCGCGGCCGCCACCAAGCTCATGACGAAGAATGACGTCTACGTTTATCAGGCGATCAAGACGCCGCAATTCTGGCTGATCTGGATCGTGCTGTTCCTGAACACGACCGCGGGCATCGGCGTGCTCGGCCAGGCTTCCGCGATGAGCCAGGAAATGTTCCCCGGTCACATCACCGCGATTGCGGCCGCGGGCCTCGTCGGCCTGATGAGCCTGTTCAACATGGGCGGCCGCTTCAGCTGGGCCTCGCTGTCGGACTTCATCGGACGAAAGAACACCTATTTCGTCTACATGACGCTCGGCTTCGTACTCTATGTGACGGTGCCTTATGCCGGCGCGAGCGGCAACGTCGTGCTGTTCGTCGCCTGCTTCGTGATCATCGTCAGTATGTATGGCGGCGGCTTCTCTACGGTGCCGGCCTATCTGCGCGACATGTTCGGCACCCGGTATGTCGGCGCCATCCACGGCATCCTGCTCACGGCATGGTCCGCCGCCGGGATCGCCGGGCCGGTGCTGATCAACTACATCCGCGAATATAATGTCACGCACGGCGTGCCGAAAGCGCAGGCCTACAACACCACCATGTACATCATGGCCGGCCTCCTCGTGATCGGCTTCCTCGCCAATCTCTGCGTCAAGGCGGTCGACAAGCGTCACCACATGAAGCCCGAAACCGAAGCCGAACTTGAGCCGGCGCGCGCTCAACCCATGGCAGGGCGTGCGCAAGTCATGTCCGGCCGAGCATAGGAGGCCATAGTGAAGACATTATCGCAGACGGAAACGTCGTCGTTGCAGCTGCTGCTGAACTGGGCGGCGGACCGTATCTCGCGCACGATGGCGGCCATCAAGCCGAAACATCGCGCCGCTCAGATCGCAGCCGACATCGCCGTCAACGGCAACCCCTCAGGCGTATGAGGCCCATCATGCAGAACGCCCAGGCCGCCCGAACCACACCGCTGCAACTCGTATTGGCCTGGAGCTTTGCCGGCATCCCGCTGCTCGCGGGCGTCGCGCAAACCCTGGTCAACGCCATGAAGCTGTTTCAGTAGATGCAAGCGATGCAAAAAGGCGCCGCATTTCTCAGCGACCTGCGTCGCCAGTTTGCTGACGAAGGTCTTACCCTCGGGATCTTCGCCGCCGTTGCGGCCGCAACGGCGCTCGCATTCGGCTTCGGCGCGACAACCGACATTGTCGCGTCGATGCTGATTCTCGGCGTTGTGACGGCATTTGCCGAAACCCGGCTACGCGCCGGACGGAAATCATGATCGCGTTCCGGCTCTACCGGCTTGCGAGTTGACGCCTCAATTCCCGGACTTCTTCAAAACGTTTCGTTACGTCGCGCATCACAGCCACAGTGCCCGTTACTTGCTGCTGCTCGTTGCGCAGCATCACAATGGTGAATTCGACGGAGACGCGCCGGCCGTCCTTGGTCAATCCCGGCACCGACAACAGATCGCCGTGGCCGTAGCGGCTGGTTCCTGTCTCCATGGTGTGGCGATAGCCGGCCCAATGCCGCGCACGTAAATTCTCGGGAATGATCAGGTCGAGCGATTGGCGAACCGCCTCATCGGCAGTGAAGCCGAAGATCCGTTCCGCGCCGGGATTCCAGAAGATGATGCGGCCCTCGCGATCGGTCGCTATGACCGCGTCAGAGGCGCTGTTGAGCAGCGCATCGCCAAGTCCGGGAGGAATATTCATCGCGCCTCTCCTCGTCTTATGAGGGAGGTCTGAACCGGCGGGCCCGCTTTGACAAGCGAAGAATGGCGATAGCAGCAATCGGAAACGCCAATGCGAAATCGCGATCAACGCCGCTTGCGCGCACTGCGCTTGACCGCCGGCACGTCCGCCGTCTGTCTTGTTTGTGCGTCGGCAAGACGATGCATGATTTCGATCGCGCTCGACACATGATCGCCCTGCCGGTCGAGCGGATAGACTACATAGGCCGGCATTGAAAATTCCGGCGCACCGGCGACCACATGAAGCCGCCGCGTCTTCAGCAGCGGCTCGACGATCCGGCGTGCGAAAAATCCGGAGCCGCCGTTTTCCAGAACGTGCTGCAGGCCGAGCCAGCCGATATTCGCCGTCAGCGATGGACCCGCGAAGTTCGGAAAAAACGCGCTGTGGCGGGCATAGAATTCGGGACCCCAATCGACATAGACGTAGCCGGGCTGCGGCCCCGGCTCGCTCCTCGGATCGGTCGAAACCAAAATCAGTTGCTCCTCGAATAGTTGCTCGACCTTCAGTCCGGGGCGGCTCTGCGGCGTATACATCACGCCGATATCGATGCGCCCCTCCACCAGCCCCTGCATGAGCTCGGGTTCGAGTGCGCTTTCGGCCCGGATCGAAATTTCCGGATTGGCCGTCTGCATCATCGGCAACCATCGCACCAGATATTCTTCCCACAGACCGATGCGGCCGCCGACAGCGAGCGTTCCGCTAAAGCCCTTGGGAATGCCGACGTCATGGCGCGCCTGTTCGACGGTCCGCACCAGCGCCGAGGCGTGGCGCTGGAATTGCCGCCCCGCCGGAGTCAGTGTAGTACCGGCCTTGTTGCGAACGAACAGCGTGCAGCCGAGCTGTTGTTCCAGCGTGTGAATACGCGTGCTGACCGTCGATTGGCTGACGTGGAGCCGCTCGGCCGCCGTGATGAAATTGCCTGCGGTGACCACCGTCAGGAACGTGCGGGCCAGTTCGGTATCCATGAGACGCAGACCCTTGAATCGACGATTTCGATATCAAATGCCCAGATATCGTAGATGTCAAAACCACACCCCATCGCCCGGATTAACCATAGCTATCGCTTGACGCGGAGCCACGGAGCCCCATGGCTAACGCGTCAGTCGGCCGGACGACCGCTCCCGCTACGGTCGAAAGGCTGCGGGAGAGGAAAGTCCGGGCTCGGCCTCGCCGAATTGGACGAGACCGAGTTCCTTACCGCACGAAGGATCATCCCGTGGCGGGTGGACAAGGTCGCAGCCACATCGGAAAATTTTTCGTTATCGGCGCGATAGAGTTGTCCCAGGAAGTGCATCCGCGCCGGATCAGGCTCGAATCACCAAAAAGACTTCACCGGAGCAAGCATCACTGATTTCGTCGAACGGGGGCGCAACAGTGGTCAGCGACGATTTCGCCTCGTATCGACGTTTGAAGGATCATAACCAGGGCTACGTTCGGAATGTTGCTCGGATTGACGGCCCACCTCCGCATGCCTCCTACGGCGACTTCGTGGATCAAAGGGCGTAATGCGTTTCTATGATCTTCGTGTGGTTGAAGGCGCTGGATGACGATTGACGTGAATGAAAAGAACCGGCGGCTCGTTAAACTCGCCAGTAGCCCGAACTCCCGGTTTTGGCGCATCGACTATGGCGCACTGTCACTGCCGGAACGGGTTTTCCGGGCGGTCTGGGAACTTGAGGCCGAGGTAAACAACGGCGGGTTCCATCAGTATTTCTCGAACAACACCGGAAGCCTCGCTCCGGATGCCGCTGACGCGCTACGTGCGATCGGCGCAACCACAATGCCAGGAATTGTCGAACAAGCTGTCAAATCTGTCGGCCATGATATCTCCTGGTCGGACGACGGCGCGCGGAGCGCAGCTTTGGCTGCTTTAGCCCCCGGAGCCGTCGCGAAGCTCGGCGAATGTGATCAGGCCTTCTTCGCTTATCCGGACGACCTCACGGCTCTGCTCTACAAATACGTTTCTGAGCATCGAGAAGAGATCAACGTCCCGTCGGAATTTTAGGTCCTGAGTTGGGTGAGTGGCGTCCACTCAAGATATTGAAGTACCGGACTCACCCGGATAAGCGGCTAAATTATTTTGGGCCAAGCCGAAGGCGTTATCGACTTGACGCAAGCTGCCCAAAACCCCATGGCTAAGGCGTCAGTCGGCCGGACGGCCGCTCCCGCTACGGTCGAAAGGCTGCGGGGGAGGAAAGTCCGGGCTCCATCGACATACGGTGCCGGATAACATCCGGCGGGGGTGACCCCAGGGACAGTGCCACAGAGAACGAACCGCTTCCCCACCCGAAAGGGAGGGGACAGCAAGGGTGAAAAGGTGCGGTAAGAGCGCACCGCGGGTCCGGCAACGGAAACGGCATGGCAAACCACACCGGGAGCAAAACCGAATAGGGACGGCAACGCGGGCTGTTCGCGAAAGCGAAAACGACGCAGGGCGATGTCAGGCTCGCCGTCCGGGTAGGTTGCTCGAGGCCATGTGCAAACATGGTCCCAGAGGAATGGCCGTCACGTATCGTCCGCGCAAGCGGGCGGTGCCCTACAGAACCCGGCTTACAGGCTGGCTGATATCTCTAAGCGAAAGCGTTTTCGAAGAAAACGCGACTTTCTGAAATGAGGGGTTCGGCGCAAAACACGCCGGACCCTTCGCCAATTTTATGCAACGATCTTCTCCAGCAATGTCATCAGAGCTTCAGGCGCGGTGATGTTGGGCGCATGGCTGGCGTCGATCTCATAGTAGCGCCAGCCGGATTCGTTTTTCGTGCGTTTGGCAAACTGTCCAAACGTGTCCGCCGGCGCGATACGCGTGGCATAGATGTAGCTACGCGGCAATGTCAGCTTGCCGCCTTGCAGTTTGAGCTTCGTCTCGAAACATTTGATCGGCATATCGACGCGGCGGCCGGTCAGCCATTCGATATCCGCGGGCGACGTATCCGGCGGCGGCGACATCGGCGGCACACGCCAGCCGTCGCCACCCTTCGCAAGCCCCCGCTGATGCTGCCGCGTCGGTTCGCTGAGATCGAACAGCGACTGTCCGTCTTCAGGCACAAAAGCATCGAGATAGATCAGCTGCGCGATGCGATCGCGGGCACGATCGGCGACGCCGGTCGCGACCATGCCGCCATAGCTGTGGCCGATCAGCACGATGTCGCGCAAATCCTCATATTTGATGATGTTGATAATATCCTGAATATGGGTCTCGAGATCGATCGACGGGTTGGCCAGATGCACGCGCTCGCCGAGACCCGTGTAAGACGGCGCGAACAGGCGATGTCCGGCCGCCTGCATCAGCGGATGTATCTTCTTCCACGCCCAGCCCGCGGACCATGCACCATGACAGACGAGGAAAGTTTTCGGGGCGGTTGAGCTCATTGGCGTTTCCATGAAGTTATTGTTGAAGGCTTCAATTGCGATAGTACCTGCCGGCCGCGTCGTGTAAACGTCACGCGAAAATTCAGCATCGTCATTCCGGGATGGTCCGAAGGACCAGACCCGGAATGTCGAGATTCTCCGACGCGCAATTGCGCATCGTAGTTCGTGCTTCGCACGCCTCGGAATGACGAAGGAGAAATGAGAAATTGAACACGTCCGCCGACGCGGTTTTGCTTTTTGGTGCGCTCGCCGGCGGCTTCGTGTCGGGTCTCGCCGGTTTCGGAACGGCGTTGATGGCGCTGGGGATCTGGCTTTACGTGCTACCGCCTGCCCTCGCCGTGCCGCTGGTACTGATCTGTTCGGTCAGCGCGCAGATTTCGACGTTGCCGTCGATGTGGCGGCTTCTCGATTTCAAGCTGGCATGGCCGTTTGTGGCTGGAGGGTTGGCTGGCATGCCGCTGGGCACGTTGCTGGTCTCGCGTGCCGACCCGCAAATATTCAAATTGAGCGTCGGCGTGATGCTGCTGGCGTTTCCGACGGCGCTGTATTTTGTTCGCTCGCCGATGGCGTTCCGCTTCGGTGGCCGTGCGGCGGATGCCGCAATCGGGTTTGCTGGCGGCATCCTGGGCGGACTTGCCGGTCTGTCCGGTCCGCTTCCGACGTTGTGGGCGAGCATACGCGGCTGGACCAAGGATCAGCGGCGCGGCGTTTTCCAGCTCTTCAACGGTACCGTTCTCGGCGCTTCTCTGTGCCTGCAGATCGCCAGCGGCTTCGTCAAGCAGGACGTGTTCTGGCTCGCTTTGCTGGCAATGCCCGGCACACTGGTCGGTGCATGGCTCGGCGCGCGCACCTATCGGGCCTTGAGCGATCGAAATTTCTACGACGTGGTCCTCGGTCTCTTGTTTGTCTCCGGAGTCGTTCTGGTGTGGAGCAGCATCGGCGCGCGCTAATGCTCACGCCTCGCTCGAAATCGCTCACTTGCATGGCCGCCATGCGGCGTCTGTGAATAGCTGTACGCGGTTGGCCAAACTCGCTAAGCCGCGCCTCATGACTTCTTCTTCCCATTCGCGCGAACGTCTCGGCCTGCTGCTGGGCTTTGTCGGCATGGTCATCTTTGGCGGCACGCTGCCGGCGACACGGATCGCCGTCAGCGCAATTGATCCGATTGCACTGACCTCGCTACGCACGGCCATCGCCGGGCTCTGCTCGCTCGCGCTGCTGCTGGTGTTGCGCCGGCCGCTGCCGCCGCGCGCGCTATGGCCGCAACTGATAATCGCGATGCTCTGCGTCGCCGTCCTGTTTCCGTTCCTGATGGCGCTCGCAGTGCAGACCGTCGACGCCTCGCATGGCGGCGTGGTGCTCGGAATTCTCCCGATTGCCACCGCGCTTGTTGCGGTTGCCATCACGCATGAGCGGCCGGGGCCGCTGTTCTGGATCGCCTCCATCGCAGGCGCCGCGCTGGTCATCTTGTTTGCGCTGCGCCAGGGTGGCGGCGCGCTATCCGCCGGCGATTTGCTGCTGTTTGCGTCGGTCGTCGTTTCCGCGATCGGCTACGCCTTCTCCGGCCGGCTGACCTCGCAGATGCCGGGCTGGGAAGTCATCAGTTGGGTACTGGTGATCGCGCTGCCGGTCTCGATCCCCGCGGCCGCGCTGACCATGCCGGCGGATGTCACCCACATCGCGTTGAAGCCGTGGTTGGCCCTGCTCTACGTCGCGCTGTTCTCGCAATGGATCGGATTCTTCGCATGGAATGCCGGGTTGGCGATGGGCGGTATCGCGCGGGTTTCGCAAGTCCAGCTGTTGCAACCCTTCGTCACCTTCGCGCTTGCCGCCTATTTCAACGATGAGACGATCACGCTGCAAATCGTGCTGTTCGCAGCCGCAGTGGTGGCCACGGTCGCAATTTCGACGCGTACGCGCAGACAGCCCGCGCCGGAACCCAAGAAGCAGGATCGAGAGCCGCCTCAATTGGCGGCGTCCTAGAACCTCAGTTCTGATTCAATCAGGACCGATCCGGCTCCAGCGCCGGATATTCGGCGATCAACTCCGCCCGGGCTTTTTCCGACTGTACCGCGCGAAGCAGTATCGTTGCGGTTTTCAGATGATTGACCTTGACGCATAAGCTGATGATCTGGCCGACCGAAACGTCGCGCATGGAATTGTCGGAAATTTTCATCGCGATTTCGAGCGCGCGCTTGATGGCGGCCTGATAACGCTCGGACTGGACCGCTTTTTCCGTTTCGGCCGTGCGGCCGGTCAGCATCGCCATTCTTTCCGCGATGGAACCGGCCGACGCGCAAATCTCGCGAATTTCATGCGCGGCCTCGATGTCGCCAGGTGGTTGTTCGCTGGCGACCTCCCAAATCTCCGGCTGCCGTTCCTTCTGGAACCAACGCATCACTGAAGCCCCGAACGATACCGGAAATATATTCCGGCATCGTTCAGCAATGCAATAACGCGCAGCCCCTACTCCGCGGCGGAAATGCGGCCAAACTCTGTCGCCTGTAACTCGAACAGACCGCGATAGACGCCGCCGGCTCGCGTGGTGAGCGAAGTATGCGTGCCCTGTTCGACGATCTCGCCGCGATCGAACACGAGGATCCGGTCGAGGCTGCGCACCGTCGACAACCGGTGCGCGATGACGATCGAAGTGCGTCCTTTCATCAGCCGCTCCATCGCCTGCTGGATCAAGCCTTCCGATTCCGAATCGAGGCTCGACGTCGCCTCGTCCAGGATCAGTACCGGTGCGTCGGCCAGGAACGCGCGCGCCAACGCAACGCGCTGCCGCTCGCCGCCCGACAGTTTCACACCGCGCTCGCCCACCAGCGTGCCGTAACCCTTCGGCAGCCGCTGGATGAAGTCGTGCGCATTGGCGAGCCGCGCCGCCTGCTCGATCGCCGCCATGTTGGCGCCCGGCCGCCCATAGGCGATGTTCTCGGCCAGCGATCGGTGAAACAGAATCGGCTCCTGCTGCACGATTGCGATCTGGCTGCGCAGTGACTGCTGCGTCGCATCGGCAATATCCTGACCATCGATCAGGATTTTGCCGCCGCCGATATCGTAGAGCCGCTGCACCAGCTTGACGAACGTCGTCTTGCCGGAGCCGGAACGGCCGACCAGCCCGACCCGCTCGCCGGCGCGAATGTCGATCGACAGACCGTCATACAGCGGCGTGCGATGGCCGCCGTAATGGAACGTCACGTCCTCGAACACGATGCGTCCGCCCTGGATACGAATCGGCTTGGCACCGGGCCTGTCGGCAATGCCGATCGGCTCGTCATGGATCGCGACAAGCTCCTCCATGTCGTTCACCGAACGCTGCAGATTGTTGATGTGCATGCCGACGTCACGCAAATAGGCATGGATGATGTAGTAGCTCGTCAGCACATAGGTGACGTCGCCCGGCGTGGCGCGGCCCGCGATCCACAGCAGGATCGCCCCGCCGATCACGGATGCGCGAAAGCACAGCAGCACCGCGAGCTGCGCCGTGCTCGTGTAATTGTAACGCAGCCAGGTCCGTCGCACGCGCCTGCGCCAACGGCCGATCACAGCCGCCAGCCGCGAATCCTCGCGCGCTTCCGCGCCGAACGACTTCACCACCGCGTTGCAGGTCAAGGCATCGGCCAGCGTGCCGCCAACCTTGGTGTCCCAGGCGTTGGAGATGCGCGCCGCCGGCGCGATGTAGCGCGTCGAAAATGCGACCGTCATCGATACATAGATCACCGTACCCACCGCGATGACCGCGCCGAGCGACGGCCAGTGCAGCCCGAGCAGGATCATCGAACCCAGCAGCACCAGCAACGACGGCGCCAGCGCCATCAGCAGGGTGTCGTTGAGCAGATCGAGCGCCCACATGCCGCGCGTGACCTTGCGCACGGTCGAGCCGGCAAAACTGTTGGCGTGCCAGTCGGTCGAGAAACGCTGCACCCGCATGAAGGCGTCGCGCGACACGTCGGACATGATTTTCAGCGTGAACGGCACGATCGCCTGCAAGCCGGTCAGCCGCAGGATCATCGATAGCAGACCCAGCGCCACGATTCCGCCAAAGGCCGTGAACGCAGCACGGCGCGCCGCCGGATCGGAGGCGCCGAGCGTCAGCGCATCGACCAGATGACCGGAAAACACCGGCATGAACAGGTCGGCCATCGTCGCCCCGAGGAAGCCGCCGGCAACGGTTGCCGCGCGGGTGGGCTGTTCGAGCCAGTGACGAAACACAAACGGGATCACCACGCGTATCGCAGCGGGACGTTTGTCGATTTGAGCGCTCATGGCGTTATCCGGCTGCGCTCGCGCACATGCCGGCTCCATCTGAATAACGCGCGCCGGCATAGGGCCGCGAACGTCGTTGAAAACATCGGTAACTTGTTGGGAAGCTTGGAGATCGGGAGATCAGGCCCGATCAGGACTGGCGGAGGTGAGCCTCAAAGGCTCGAACGGGCGTCCAGCATAAACACCGAACGCGGACGGGCGGTCTGCGAATAAGTCGAAATCATGCAAATCCTCCTCCGGTTCGAGTGACAATGCGCTGCTTATAAATGCATCACGGGTGATTTGCAATATGACAACCGCGTGAGCGCGTCGTTCGGGGTTTGGCGTATCGGAATTGCAACGCGCTCAATGCCCGGGATCGCCAGCCGGCAACGCCGCCGGCTTTTTCAGAAGCAAAACCAAAAGGCTGAGGCCGAAATAGAACACGGTCAGAATGAAGAAGGCGTCGCCATAACCCATCACCACCGCCTGTCGGTGCACGATCTGGGACAATTGCTTCATCGCCATCAGCGCGGCGTCGCCCATGCCCTGCATGCGCTGGGTGAACATGTTCAGCGTTTCGGTGGCGGTGGCGTTGCCCCAGTGCACCCGCTCCTGCAGCCGCACGATGTGCAGATCGGTGCGTTCGTTCAGCACCTGGTTGATGACGGCGAGGCCCACCGCGCCGCCGAGATTGCGCGTCAGGTTGAACAGGCCGGAGGCGTTCTTGACCCGCTCCGGCGGCAGCGTCCCGAGCGCAATGGTGTTGGTGGGCACCATCGCGAACATCATGCCGATGCCGCGCAGGATCTGCGGGATCAGCAATTCATAGAAATCGTAATCCTTGGTGATCCACGTCATCTGATACGAGCCGAGCGCGAAAGTGCAGAGCCCGATCGCGATGATGTAGCGCATATCGATCTTGGTCATCAGCCGCCCGACGATCGGTGCAGTGAGGAACATGGCGACGCCGGAGACGAACATGGTCTCGCCGATCATCAGCGCGCTGTATCCGCGCACCTCGGCGAGGTAGCGCGGATACATGTAGGTCAGGCCGTAAAGCCCGATGCCGACGCAGAACGAGATCAGGCAGCCGATGCCGAAATTACGATCGGCGAAAGTCCTGATATCGACGATCGGCTCCTTCGCGGTCAGCACGCGCCAGAAGAACGCAACCCCGGAGACGAAGCAGATCGCGGCGCAGACCGCGACCGACGTATCCTGCAGCCACTCATATTGCGGCCCTTCCTCGAGCACATATTCGAGCGAACCCAGAAAGCCCGCCATGAAGAGCAGGCCCCACCAGTCGAAATATTCGAGCAGCTTGAAGTTCGGCTGATCGAAATCGACCAGCGCGAGCACGCCGATGGTGATGGCGATGCCGGGAACGATGTTGATGAAGAACAGCCAGTGCCACGACATCCAGTCGGTGATGATGCCACCCACCGTTGGCCCAATGGTCGGCGCCAGCGTCGCAACCAGGCCGATGATCGGCCCGACGATGTAGAACTTCGAGCGCGGAAACACCGTGTAGGCGGACGCAAACACGGTCGGGATCATGCCGGCGCCCAAAAATCCCTGGATCGCGCGCCACACGATCATCTGCTCGATCGAAGAGGCAAATCCGCACAGGAAGCTCGCAATGGTGAAGCCGGAAGCGGAAATCGCAAACAACAGGCGGGTGCCGAACGCGCGCGACAGAAATCCGGACAACGGGATCGCGATCACTTCGGCGATCAGATACGCGGTCTGAACCCACGACACTTCGCTCGAACTTGCCGAGAGGCCGGCCTGAATTTCGTTCAGCGACGCCGAGACGATCTGGATGTCCAGGATCGACATGAACATCCCGAACACCATGATGAGAAACGCAAACAGCCGCCGCGGCTCGATGCGCTCGGACGGCGGAGCCGCAGCGTTCATCATGGAAGGCGAAGCGGTGGTGGCGTCAGCCATGATCTGCCAAAGATCTGTTCCAATACACGCGCCGGGTTTCGCCCTGCGCCGAAAAAATTACTTCGGATGGACCATCGCCGGCGCATCGAGGTCGGCTTCGCTGTCGGCGTCGGCCGCACCCACGCGGGTATCGACGGTCGTGTAGACCGACATGCCCGCGCGTAGCAGGTTTTGCCTTGCGACCTCCTTTGGCACTCGAATGCGGACCGGCAGCCGCTGCACGATCTTGGTGAAATTACCGGTGGCGTTGTCGGGCGGCAGCAGCGTGAACACCGAGCCCGCCGCGGGCGAAATGCTGTCGACGATCCCTGCAAACTTGCGCAGGCCATAGGCATCGACCTTGATCGTCACGGGCTGGCCGGGGCGGATACGCTTGAGTTGGGTTTCCTTGTAATTGGCATCGATGAAGACGTCATTGAGCGGCACCACATTGCCGAGCCGCTGGCCGGCCTGAATGAAATCGCCGGTATTGACGAGGCGGTTGGAGAAGGTGCCGTCGACGGGCGCGCGCACCGACGTAAAGTCGAGATCGCGTTCGGCCTTGGCGAGCGAGGTCTTCAATTCCGCAAGCTGGGCGTGGGCTTCCGCCTGCTGCGCCCTGGTAACTTCGACATTGTCGCGCGCGGCGTCGTAGGCGGCTTGCGCGGCCTTCACGCCCGCCACGCCCTGGTCGCGGCCGGCTTCGGACTGTTCGAAGGTGGCGCGCGAGGCAAATCCCTTGTTGGACAAGGCCTGTTGGCGATCATAGTCGAGGCCGGCACGCTTCAGTCCGGCTTCCGCGGAGACAAGTTGCGCCCTCGCCTGCTCGACCGCGCTTTCCTGTGCGGTGACCTGACGGCCGATGCGGTCGATGGTGGCCTGCTGGGTCGCGATCCGGGTGCGTGCCGAGTCCACCGCGATCCGGTAGTCGCCGTCATCGATTCTGAAGATGACGTCGCCGGTGCGAACGATCGAATTGTCGCCGGGCAGGATCGCTGCGACATGGCCCGACACCCGCGCGCCCAGCATGGTGTTGTTGGCGCGGACATAGGCGTCGTCGGTCGAGACATAAAAGCGGCCGACGAGAATGTAGTAGACGCCATAGCCGATCGCCGCGAGCGCCAGTAATCCGACGATGCCCATCATCACGAATTTCCGCCTGCCCGATTTCGGCGCGGCAGATTTCGCGGCATCGGCCGACGGTGCGGCCGGCTTCTCGGTTGCGGGAGCGCCGGGCGTCTCCGCTGGCCGGCGTCTGGTTTCTTCCGCGACGTGAGTTCGATCCGCCAACTGGGCGGTGGTATCGCCCGCAGCGTCGCCTCCAGCCGTCTCCGGCTCGGTGCGAATGATGCGTGCGGCCTGGTCTCTCACTGCGGCCATTTACTCGGCCTCCCCATTACAATTGCAGCAACGCCAACGCGACCAAAACTGGCCACGGCCGCATCGCCATTTAAAAAATAGCATTGACCGAACGGTTCGGTCAAGTTAGATTGTGCGGACTGACCATAGAGTAGAAAGTCCTCCCGCATATACCCGGGGTTGAAATCTTTCCCGAGAAGCTAAACCAATGGTTGCAATCGCCCCAAACCCGCTTCATCTCGTCGGCGACGAGGATTCGTCGAAACGCCGCCAGATTCTCGATGGCGCACGCAAGGTATTCATGGATCTCGGCTTTGACGGCGCGAGCATGAACGAGATCGCGCGTTCCGCCGGCGTTTCCAAAGGCACGCTCTACGTCTATTTCGCCGACAAGAACCGGTTGTTCGAAGCCATCGTCGAGGAGGAAGCGCTCGAACGTGGCCAGGTGACATTCAATTTCGACCCGGAGCGCGATGTCGCGACCACGCTGCGGGAATTTGGACAGGCCTATATCCAGATGCAATGCCGGCCGGGCGGCGGCTCTTCGATCCGCACTGTGATGGCGATTGCCGAACGGATGCCGGATGTCGGGCGCCGCTTTTATGAAAGCGTGCTGGAGAAAACCATCAATCGCCTCGCCGCCTATCTTCAGGCCCATGTCGGGCCGAACGATCTTGCGATCGATGATTGCCAGCTCGCGGCATCGCAGTTCACGATGATGTGCCAGGCCTCGCTGTTTCTGCCGTTTATTTTTCAGGCCGCCCCCGCGCCTTCGCCCGAGCGCATTCGCGAGGTGGTCGAAAGCGCGACGCGGATGTTTCTTGCAGCGTATCGGGCCAAGCCGAACTGAAATCGGCGGTTCTCGATCCGCCTAGACCGCTCACGCCCTGGGAGCCTCGGGCCGGACATAGAAGCCAAGGCAGAGGCAGATCAGCACGATCCCGGCTATCGGGTATTTGAGTGCAACGATCGCAGCAATAGCAAATATCCCCAGCGTCACCGTCGACCGGATTCGCATCGTTTGCCGCTTCCGGATCGTAACGCCTTCAGCCTGCGACTTATCCATCGTTTCCCAGCAAAGAACGAGATAGGTCGCGTTCACCAGCACGAAGACGGCCGCGTACAAGGCAACGGGAATAGCTGCAAGGCGGCTGCCGGCGATCCACGCTGTCGAGAACGGCACCAGTGAAACCGAAAACAAATGAGCAAAATTGCCCCAGATCAGCCGCGGGGTCGCGACATCGGCGTATCCAAGGAGATGGTGGTGATTGATCCAGACGATCGCGATGAACAAATAGCTCACCGCGTAGCTGACGGCGGACGGCCAAAGGCTGCCGAGCGCTTCCCAGGTGGGTGATGACGGCGGCTTCAACTCGAGCACCAGAATTGTGATGATGACGGCGAAGACGGCGTCCGAAAATGCACCCAGACGATCGGAATTTTGTGCCTTGTCCGACATGGCGATCTCCTTTAGGTCCGAGACGCAGCGCTTTCAATGAAGGGATTGAGAATCGTCAGTTCACCGATCGTGCGACCGTGCTGCATATCCTCGCTGTGGAGCGTGTCGCAGCCGGCCTCGGTGGCAGCTGCGACGATGAGAGCATCGTAGAAGGCTAGGCCGTGCTCCCGCGCGAAGCCAACCGCGGCAGCGTGAGTATCAGCCGTCAGCGGCACGATAGCCTCGAAAGACAATTTGAATTGACTCAGTGCAAATTCAATCATGTTCCAGTCGTGCCGCAGCATGTTGCGAGCGACATTTGCGAATTCATTGAGCACCTGGACGCTGACAATTCCGCCCGCGCGAAGAACGCGATCGGCCTGCTGCTTTCGCGGGTCAGCGGTCACCGCATAGATAAGGACATTGGTGTCGAAAAACGCTTTCATCTTTCATTGGCCTCGTCCCGGTCAAATTTATATCCTTTGGGCAAAGCCCAGTTCAGTTTGGCAAGACGGTCGAGCGCAAGTTGCCGCTGCGCCTCCCTGGTCTCGACTTCGATGGTGTCCCGCCCGGCGGCGACTACATTCAATTCGTCGCCTTCCTTGAGTCCGAGCTGATCGACCAACGTCTTGGGCAAGCGAACGGCGAGACTATTGCCCCATTTGGAAACAAGCATCGAAGGCGCTCCATGATATACATAACTTCATGTATATCATACGCCGGATATCATCCTCCTTCAAGAGTTACTCAGCACCGCCGCGTTTGACATTTCTTGTTCTTTTGTCAAAATCGTCAAATGAAGGCCCGTAACCGCATTCTCGACGCTGCGATGCTGGTGTTCCGCCGGCAGGGTTTTCGGCGCTCATCGATCGAGCAGGCGGCCGAGGCCGCCGGGCTGACGCGGCAGGCGCTGTACCATCATTTCAAATCCAAGGAAGCGCTGTTCCGTGCCGTTATCGAACGGCTGTATGAGAACGCGCTCGCGGCCGAAATCGCAGCCGCCGAGGCCGCGGAAAAGGCCGGCGGCAACCTCGCCGATATACTGATTGCCGAAATCGCCGCGCGGCTAGGCCAGTTGATTGCGCCGCTCGAAGGCTCGCCCCATGTTGAAGAGCTGTTTTCCGAACATCTCGCGCAGGCCCGCGACCTCTATCAGAAATATGCCGCCTTCTATGCCGACCAGTTGACCGCGACGATCGAGCGCGTCTGCCGCAAGCGACACCTCGCTCTCAGCAATGGCATGACTTCGCGCGACTTCGCGCGCTGTATCGAGATGGCGTTCAACGGCACCAAATCCGCCTACCCGGCGATGCAGCCGGCCGATGCCTTTTTGAGGGATCTTGAAATCATGGTGCGGACGCTGGTTGCCGGCGCCGTCAGCTCCTCACCCAGGAAGCCTTCGGCAAAACCCGCACCCGCAATGAAATCCGCTCGCAGGAAAACTGGAGATCGCAGATGAGTACGATGACGATCAACGGCCGCATCGAGTCCCTGCCCGACGATCCCGATGCGCTTCTCGTCGATGTCGTGCGCGGTGAGCTCAACCTGACCGGCACCAAGCTGGTTTGCGGAGCTGGCGTCTGCGGCGCCTGCACCGTGCTGGTCGATGGCGCACCTGTCGTGAGTTGCCTGATGCCGGCGCGCGCAGTGGCGGGCAAGTCCGTGACGACCGTCGAGGGCATTGGTGCGGCAAAACTGCATCCGGTGCAGAAGGCCTTCATGGCGCACGATGCCCTGCAATGCGGGTTCTGCACGCCGGGATTCGTCGTCGAGGCCGTGGCGTTCTGCGACCGCTGGCGGAGCACAAAAGGAACGGCTGTGCCGTCCCGCGAAGAAATCGGTGCCGCGCTGTCAGGCCATCTGTGCCGCTGCGGCGCCTATGACGGCATATTCCGCGCCGTGGCCGACGCCTGCGCCGGCCGCTTCGATGGCGATGCTTTTGTCTCGCCGCGCATGGAGGCGCGCGACAAGGTGACGGGGTTGGCGAAATACACCGTCGATATCCATCATGACGGACAGCTCGAAGGCCTCATCCTGCGCTCGCACATCGCGCATGCCCGTATCGGTGAACTCGACCTGGCGCCGGCGCGCGCGATGCCGGGCGTGGGCGCGGCGGTATCGCTGCTCGGCGACGATCGCGTTGTCCGCTTTGTCGGCGAGCCCATCGCCGCCGTCGCCGCCAAGGATCGCAAGACCGCGTTGGCCGCGCTTGCCGCCATCAAGATCAGCAGTGAACGGCTGCCGTCGGTAATCGGGCTCGACGAAGCCCGGAAATCCGATGCGCCGGTTGTGTTCGAAAAATCGAACCGCAAGAAAGCCGGCAATGTTTCCGAGGGCGGCGGTTCGCCGGCCCCCTGGAAGGGAAACATCCGCGGACCGTCGGCAGCGTTCTCGCACAAGCCCAAGAAGGCGCGGAGCTGGGTCGCGGACGCGCGCGAAGGGAACAATCCGTTGCTGGTCGAGGGTACCTTCCGGACCGGCACGCAATCGCATGCCTGCCTGGAGCCGCATGCGACCGTGGCGCGCTTTGAAGGCGATCACCTGACCGTGCATGCCTCGACCCAGGCGGTGTTCCATTTGATGGAGCTGATCGCCAAGCGCTACAAGCTGGACCACGACAAGGTGCGCGTGATCGCCGATCATGTCGGCGGCGGCTTCGGTTCGAAGTCCAGCCTCGGCGTTGAGACTATTGCCGCAATCGAACTGGCGCGCGAGGCGAAAGCCCCGGTGCGGATTGCCTACGACCGCCATGAGGAGCTTTCGGTGACCGGCTATCGGCCGGCGGCGGAAGTCAAGATCGCGCTGCTGCCCTCGGAGCAAGGCGGGCTGAAAGCATTGTCACTCACCGCCTATGCCGACACTGGCGCCGCCACCAACTCGACCATCGCGGCACTTGCGCGACTGATCTATCCGGCGGAAGCAAAAGAACTCGCCGATTTCGACGTCATCAGCAATTTGCCGCCCGGCGCCGCGTTTCGCGGGCCCGGCGGACCGCCGATGGCGTTCGCGCTGGAACAGGCGATCGATGAAGCGGCACTGCGGATGAAGGTCGATCCGATCGTGTTGCGTAAACGCTGGGATACCGATCCAAATCGCCAGCGTCTTTATGATTGGGCCCTGGAGCTCGACATCTGGCGTAACCGGAAAACGCCGGCCGTGCAGACCGGCCGCTATCGCCGCGGCGTCGGCGTCGCCACTGGCTATTGGCTTTATCTCTGGCAGCCCGGCTCGAAGGTTGAAGTCTCCGTCAAGGGCGGACGCCTGATCGCAAGCACCGCTACGCAAGACATCGGCACCGGTAGCCGCACCGTGATTGCGAACACCGTTGCACAGGAATTCGGACTCGAACCGCACGAGATCGAGGTCAGGATCGGCGACTCCCGATTGCCGGAAGGACCGGGTTCGGGCGGCAGCCGCACCACGGCGTCGGTGATTCCGCCGACGCTGCTGGCCATTCAAAAACTGAAAGCTGCGATCCAGCAAAACGCGCAGCGTACGCCGGTCCCGGGCTCGAACGCGCCATGGCGCGATTTGCTCGCCGCTTCGCCCGACCTCACCGCGTCCGGCGAGCGGCCGGAAGACTCTAAGCAGATGGCGCCGGGAATCCGCTCGCCGCTGAAGGAGGCCGGCTTCATGGGCATGATCTTCGGCTGGATGATGCGGCGCTTCTCCAACCTTGCGATCGGCGCCGGCGTGCCGAGTTCGGTGCAGGTGATCGAGGTGGAAGTCGATACCTGGCTCGGCCATGTCCGCGTCGTCAACGTGCATACCGGAATCGCCGTCGGCAAGGTCGCAGCGCCCGCGCTGGCGCGAAGCCAGGCGGCGGGCTCGGTGATCCAGGGCGTCGGCTATGCGCTTTACGAAGCGCGCGAAATCGATTCCCGCACCGGCGACACGCTGAGCGGCGGGATGGAGGATTACCGTATCCCCGGAATTGCCGACACGCCCGTCATCGACGTGCATTTCGACGAAGCGGGATTCGATCATGTGCTGGGCGGCAGCGTCGGCATCGGCGAAGTCGCGACCGTGCCGACATCGCCCGCCATCGCCAACGCCGTCTGCAACGCCATTGGCATCAGGCTGACGGAGCTGCCGATCCGGCCCGATCGCTTGATCGCCGCACTGAAAGGGAGGGCCGCCGCATGAGTTCCGCAGCCATGACCGCCTCCACACAAGGCCCCGAATTCCGCGCCGCCGGTACCGATCTTTCCGAGCGTCGGCGCAGTGGCGTCTCGCGTGGACCGTTGATCGATATCGCGCCTGCGCCCGACACCATCGGCGTGCACTGGGGTGCCGACGGCGTAGCGCGCATTGGCGCCTTCACCACCATCGCTGCGATCGCGGCCGATCCCCGCATTGCAGCGGCCTATCCCGGCATTGTGGCTTCGGCGCAAGGTCTCGCGACGCCGCAGGTCCGCCATCTCGCGACGCTCGGCGGCAACCTCGCCCAGCGCTCGCGCTGCTGGTATTTTCGCAATCCGCACATCGCGTGCCTGAAGAAGGGCGGATCGGACTGTCCGGCGCGATCGGGCAATCATCTCTACAGCGTTGCCTTCGATCTCGGCCCCTGCGTGGCCCCGCATCCCTCCACCATGGCTGCGGCGCTGCTCGCCTACGAGGCAAAGATCAACACCGACAAAAGGAACGCGTTGACGGTCGGCGACGTCTTCGGCGATGGCAGTAATGGCGCCGCCGACAATACGCTGTTGCCGGGCGAGATGATCAAGAGCGTTGAACTGCCCGCACCCCTCCAGGGCGAACGTGCGCTGTACAAACGCGCCATCAGCCGTACACATGCGGAGTGGCCACTGGTCGAAGTATGCGCCCGCGCGATCGTCAAGGACGGCGCGTTCGCATTCATCCACCTCACCGCCGGCGGCATCGCGCCGGTGCCGCTGCGGCTTCAGACCGTGGAAGCAGCGTTGCAAGGCAAACCCGCGAGCGCGGCGGTCATTACAGATGCCGCCAAACAAGCGACCTCAGGCGCAAAACCGTTGCCGATGACGGGGTACAAGCTCGATCTGCTGACGGGCGTGGTGCACGATCTGCTGGAGCAGCTAACGACGTGAAACGTTCGCAAACGATTTGATCAATCGTCTGCGAACTCATCTTCCTCGTTGACCTTGCTGCCGGCCTTGTGCGGATGCGGCAATGGCTTTTTGCCGCCGAGCGATCCCGTCACGTAAGGATCGCGCGAGGCGTAGGGGTTGCGCGTCCCTGCTCGCGCTGCGATCTCTTCGCCTGACGCCGCTGCCGGCTGGCAGATGACGCGGCCGGAAGCGCGGCGCATCAGATCTACGTGAATATGATCGTAGTGATAGACGTTGGAGCCCGGCGCCAGCACCGTGTTGAACTGCTGACAGGCCGCGCCCTGCACATCGCGCAAAAATCCCTGCTCTTCCGGCATCCCCCTCCAGCCCTCCTTCACCGAAATACGCCGGCCGTCGGCGAGCGTGAAGGCTGCGATATCGAGCGCGTTGCCGAAAGCGTGTTCGGAAATATGCGCGCTCGGATTGCCGTTCATGCCGCGGCAGGAATAGGCGGAGATCTGCTTGATCTCGACCACGCGCGCGCCGAACCAGCGCTGTGCTGCCGGCTGCACGGAGTCGGCGAGCCAGCGATCGAGCGCGGAGACGATCGGACAGGCGAGCGTCGCCGTTGGCTTCACCGCGACCGGACCCACCGCCGTAACGGGATTGCCCTGCGCGGGACCGAGTCGCGGCAAGGAAGAGGCGGCGGGCGGCTGCGAATAAGGCGCGGGATAAGGTGGTCGATAAGGTGACTGCGAAGGCGCCGAATAACGGTCGCGCTGCGGATAAGCCGGTGCGCCCATATAAGGCGGCTGCCCCGGCGTACCCTCGGCCGGCAGGTCGATTTCCTCTTCCTGCGCAGCGACGCCCGGCGCCGTCAGTGAAATCGGCCCGTTCGACGGCGCGGCATAATTTGGCTGGCGCGGCGCATTATCCGGATAAGGCGCCCGCGACGATACGGGCGCCGGCTGGATCGGCCAGCGCGGCTGATTGCCGATGTTTGCCGGCGGCCGCAATTCATCGGCGAAACCGTAGGTGCCACCGCCTTCACCGAGCGCTGCGACCTTAAGCGGGAACTGGGCGCCGCAAGCGCCGGGGCCGGAAATCGGATCGATTCGCACCAGTTCCGGGCTTTCCTTGACCGCGCCGGACTTCAGGCATGCCAATTCAGCCTCGGCCCGCCACGGTTCGCGCTCGGCGGAAAAAAATCCGCGGCCACAACCCGCTAGCGAGACAAGGACGAAGGAGCCGACGAGATACAAACGAACTCCGCGCGCCATGCGCGCAACTTCGACCAATTTATTTAAGGACTCTTCAACGCGTTGATTTCACGAGTTTTTAACCACGTTAAGGGAACAGCGGGCTGTGGGAAAATGGGGATAGACAGCAGCGCTGCCTTTTTTGGGCCGGGAACCCTTTGCTAGTTTGTCGCGTTATTTGCGCGCACGACGTGAACCAAGGGAGCATTCCCAATGGACTTCATGAGTCCTTTCGTCAGCAAACTGAGCGTTGTCACCGCGTACGTTGCCTTAGCTTTCGTCGGCGCCATCATTCTCGGCATGATCTGATCTTCCGTCCAGGTTCTGGACCCTCTCGCCCGGTGGCCGATCCACCGGGCGTTTTCATGGCTTCGCTCAACACGTTTTTTTAGAAGTTCGAGCAGCTCGATCCGGTGATGCCGCCGGCTGCGTTCATCCCGCGTTCAGCCCGGCGGGGCTGAACTGGCCGCCCTGCCCTTCGCCTGATGTCCCGCTTGGAATCCCCTCCGATGCAACGCCGGCTTTCATTCGCCCTTTTGCTGGTGGCCTGCTGCACGGTCGTCGGCACGCCCAGGGTTTTGGCACAGGCGCAGCCCGCAGCACCCAATTCAACCGCAGCACCTGCATCAGACGCGCAGCAGGCGGTCGAGGAGCCGATCGGCAATGTCGCGACTGTGAGCGGCAGCGCCAGCGTCACGCGCAGCAACGAGACGACGCCGCTCAAGCCAAAGGACGATATCTACCTCAACGATATCGTGCAGACCGGCGCGAACTCCGCACTCGGCATCACCTTCATCGATGCCACCACCTTCAATCTCAAGGCGAATACGCAGATCACCATCGACAATTATGTCTATCAGGATGGCGGCAAGCAAAACGCTGGCGTATTCGACGTCGCCAAGGGCACTGCCGCGTTCGTGGCAGCGGCGGTCGCCAAAACCGGCGACATGAAAATCACAACGCCGACCGCGACGCTCGGCATTCGCGGCACCACCGGCCTCGTCGAGGTGCCCCAAGGCGCCGCCGCCAACAATCCGCAGAACGTCGCGATCAAGCTATATCCTGACGCCGACGGCAAGGTCGGCCGGATCGAAGTCAATGACCGCACAGGCGCGCGACTCGGCTTTCTCACCCAGGGCGCCAGCGGCTTCACCATCCGGCCCGGCGCGGGCGGCGCGCGGTTCGCCGCGGTGCCGTTGACGATTTCGCCACAGCAAATGCAGCGCGACCAGGGCTTCGTGCGCCAGGTGCATTCCACGCAAACGATCGGCCGCCGCGTCGTCGACGAACAGCGCGCGTTCCGCCGCGCCAATCCCGGCATCAATCGCGGCAACGCGCCGCGCCGCTCGGGACAAAATGGATTGCCGGGACGCAGCGGACCGCAACAACCCGGTCAACCGAACCGGCAAGGTCAGCAATTGCGGCCGGGGCAGCCGGCTGCACCGGTTCAGCCCGGCGGTCGCAGCCTCGCCTGCAGCAACCAGGTGTTCCGCCCCGGCGTTCAGCAAGGCGGTGCGCGCCAGGGTCTGCAGCCGCAACCGGGCCTGCAACAAGGTGTGCCCGGCGCGGCGCGCCCGGCGCTGCGTCTGCCGCCGAAGGGCGGCAAACGGCCACCGAGGCAACTACGCTAGGGACGGCCGCGTGCCGCGTCGTACAATCGGATCAGGCGCGCGGCTTTCGCAGCAGCGGCTCGCCCGCACGGATGCGGGCCCCTTCCACAACATTATCAGCGAATTCGAAATGATCCGGCGTCAGCACGATGATGGTCGAGCCGTGCTCGAACCAGCCGAGTTCGTCGCCCTTGTGCACGCTTGTGTCGCAAGGAAACACGACCGGTCCCCTGCTTTGGGCGTTGAGCGTCACATTGAGAAAATGCAGCCGGATGCTGGCCACCAAAATGGCAGCGACCGGCACCAGCGTCAGCGCCTCGCCCGACGCAAGACGGGTTTGCAGGACCGCGCGCTCGTTCTTGCAAAACAAGCGCTCGACCCGCTTTAGCGCGATCGGATTGACGTTCCAGACATCGCCATGAATGAACGTCACCCGCTCGATCCGGCTGTCGTAAGGCGCATGAAAGCGGTGATACATGCTCGACGTCAGCCGCAAGGTGACAAAGCGTCCGTTGCGGTGGCTCTCGACCAGTGCGGGATCGCCGAGCAGATCGATCAGCGAGTAAGGCGCGCCCTTGATCTGAAACAGTTTTGTATCCTCGATCCGTCCGAACGCGCCGATAATCCCGTCGGAAGGAGACACCACAAGCGAGGGATCGGGATCGGCCGGGCGCAAGCCCGGGCGGAGTTCGCGCGTAAAGCAATCGTGCAGGCTTTTGAACTCGGTCTTTTTGGCCTCGGACAGATCGAGGTCGGAAAACATCCGCCAGCAGCGAAGCGAGAAATCGCGCACCCAGGGATTCTCGATCTTGCTGAACCACCCGATGAATCGGGTCAGCGCGGCCCGCGGGATGCGGTTGGTCAGCAGAAAGTTGAGGTCTTCCTGTTGCGTAAAGCTGGCAATCAAGCCCCGGATTGTCATGAATCTGTCAGCTGGTTTAGCTAGCGCTGGTGGCATGGATTCGCCTCTCCCGATTCTGTCGCTGTCCGCCGTTGCGATTGCCGGCGCCGCAGTGGCCTTCCCCAAATTGCAGGCGCGGCTGGCGCTGTCGCGGGCCAAGCACCGCTCGCTGACCGGACATTCCAAGATGTCCAAGATGGTCGCGCGCCTGGTGCCGCATTACGAATTCGATATCGACGACTTTTTCCGCTCCGACGGCGCGCCGAGCGAGGTGGCGATGCAACGCCAGGACGCTTTCTTCCGTCTCGCCGGCCTCTATCAGGACCGCTATGCCAAGGGCCGGCAGATGACGGCGGAAGCGGCCGAGCACATCTCCGACCTGCAATTCACCGAAGCCTACCGGGTGCCGTTTCAATACAGCCGGCTCGTGCGCGAACACCTCGGCGCCAGCGCCTTCGTGCAATCCTCGGCCGGCGTCACCGTCACCGACGTCGACGGCAATGTCTCCTACGATTTGACCGGCTCCTACGGCGTCAACATCTTCGGCAACGACTTTTACAAGGAGTGCATCACCGAGGCCGAAAAGCGCGCCCGTGCGCTGGGCCCGGTGCTCGGCCCCTATCACCCCGTCATCACCGACAACGTCAAACGGCTGTGCGAGATTTCCGGGCTCGACGAAGTCTCCTTCCACATGTCCGGCACCGAGGCCGTCATGCAGGCGGTGCGGCTCGCGCGTTACCACACCAAGCGCACGCATCTGGTTCGTTTCGCCGGCGCCTATCACGGCTGGTGGGGCGACGTGCAGCCCGGCGTCGGCAACCCGGTGTCGCCGCACGAGACCTATACGCTTGCCGACATGTCCGAGCGGACGCTGCATGTCCTGCGGACGCGCCGCGACATCGCCTGCGTGCTGGTCAATCCGCTGCAGGCGTTGCATCCCAACTCCAATGCGCCCGGCGATTCCGCGCTGGTCGATAGCTCGCGAGGCAGCAAGTTCGATCGCGCGGCTTACAGCGAGTGGTTGAAGGCTCTGCGCGAGGTCTGCACTGAGCGCGGCATCGTGTTGATCTTCGACGAGGTGTTCGTCGGCTTCCGCCTTGCGCGGCGAGGCGCGCAGGAATATTTCGACGTCCGCGCCGACATGGTGACTTACGGCAAGAGCCTTGCGGGCGGATTGCCGGTCGGCGTGGTCTGCGGGGGCAAGGAATTGATGCGGCGTTTCCGCGACGATCGTCCCGCCGACATCTGCTTTGCCCGCGGCACCTTCAATTCGCATCCCTACGTCATGACGGCGATGGACGAATTTCTGTCCAGGCTCGCCAGCCCCAATTTCAATGCCGTCTATCACGGGCTCGACGAAACCTGGAACGCACGCGCCAAACAATTGAACGACCGGCTGATCGCGGAAAATCTCCCGGTGCGGGTCAGTAATCTGTCGTCGATCTGGATGGTGCATTACGCCGAGCCGTCCCGTTACAACTGGATGCTTCAATATTACCTGCGCGCCGAAGGGCTCGCGTTGAGCTGGGTGGGAACCGGCCGCCTGATCTTCAGTCTCAACTACACCGACGCCGACTTTGCCGCGGTCGCCGATCGCTTTGTCGAAGCCAGCGTGAAGATGAAGCGCGATGGCTGGTGGTGGCACAAAGCTTCCCTCACCAACAAGAACATCCGCCGCCAGATTTTGCGCGAGATGTTCACGCGCAAGCGGCCGAAGTAAACCGAAAGTCTTGACTGGCGTCATGGCCGGGCTCGACCCGGCCATCCCCGACTTTCGTGTCGCCACATAGTCAGGGTCTCGCTCGAATTTGGCCCGACCGTCATTGCGAGGAGCAAAGCGACGAAGCAATCCAGTCTTCCTGCTTGGCACTGGATTGCTTCGCTTCGCTCGCAATGACGAGCCAATAATTTCGCAGACGTGGATGCCCGGGACATCTAGCGCGAAGACGCGCTTCGCGCTTTTGCCCCGGGCATAACGACTTTGCCACGACGTCGCACAATCAAATCAAGCGTGCTTGACGTGCTTCGCGAGGCCGGGATCGATCAGCTCGCCCTTCATCAGGAACAGCGGCGCCTTGTAGTAGAGCTTGAGGTCGCTGAAAGGGTCGGTCAGGATTTTCGTCATCCAGACGAGGCCGGTCTCGACGTCGCGAATGAAGAACAGATGGATGGTGCGGAACAGTAGCCCGCCCGCCCCGATCACCAGCCATACCTTGGCAACCTGACGCATGAAATCGGTGGATGTCGCCCAGGGTGTGAACATGCCGAACAGGGTCGGATCGAGATACAGCACCAGCGGCGACAGCGCCCAGATCACCATCAGCACGACCTTGCGCTGCAGATTATAACCGACCTTGATCTCTTCCTTGTGCTCGTGGGTCGCCTGGTTGACGTGGTCGTATCCCTTCGGCTCGAAGAAGAAGTGACCGGCCTGGCGCGAGGTCATCGAAACCAGCCAGCCGAGCAGCGCCGAGATGACGGGATCGACGAACAGCATCGCATAACCGACCAGGAAGCTGGCCGCACTGACGAAGTGCAGCGACTGGTTGATGCGGCTGTGATGGTAGTAGCGATGATCGTCCCAACGCTGGGTTCGCAGCTCTTGCAGGAAATTCTTGATCATTAGTTCCCCCAAAATTCTTTCAGGATCAGGTTTACAGAGATTCGATGTACGGCATGTGACATCATCAAAATGTCACATGCGCAGATGCAACAACGCGATGACGTAACTGGCTGCGCTGCGCGTTACGCGGCGGCAGCGACGTCGATCTTGCGGAAACGCACCAGCGAGAAATGCCCGAGCGGCGGCACCAGACGACGCTCCGCCAGTTCGATGCCGCGCGCCCCCGCCAGCCATTGCGCATAGCGCGACCAGGAAAATTCGGCGGTGCGGAAGCCGAGCGGGCGAACCACCGGCTGCAGCCGCTGCTCGATGAATCGGCGCATACCGGCATCGGCGCTGACGCGGGTCAGGATGATGAGCTCGCCGCCGGGCCGCAGCACGCGGGCGAATTCGTCGAGCGCCGCTTCCGGATTGGGCACCGCAGTGACGACATATTGCGCCATCACGACGTCGAACGAATCATCGGGGAATTCGAGTTTCTCGGCATCCATCACCGCGAGCCCCTCGACATTCTTGAGGCCGAGTTCGGTGACGCGCTTCTTGGCTTTTTCCAGCATCGCCTCGGAAATATCGGTGCCGAAAATGCGCAGGTGCGGCGCGTATTGCGGCAGCGAGATGCCGGTGCCGACACCGACCTCGAGCACGCGACCGCCAATCTTGTTGGTTGCCTGGATCGCCGCCTTGCGGCCTTTGCTGAATACGCCACCGAACACGAGATCGTAAACCGGCGCCCAGCGGTCATAGGCGGTCTCGACCATCTCGCGGTCGAAGTCCAGCGGCCGGCTACCGTCCAGCTTGATGATATCTGCCATGGTTCGTCTGCCTTCTCGTCTCTCTCGTAGGGTTAGTGATTATCCCTGCACGGCACTGGTGCCGGGGACACGAACTGCCGGCCGCAGCGAGCGGCTGGGCTGCAACGCCGTCAGATTGCCGATGAATTGCCGCGCGCTGTTTTCCCAGGAGCGCTCCAGCGCAAAATTCCGGCAGGTTTCGCGCGACATCGTCAGCGCGCCAAGACAGGCCCTGCGCAGATCCTCGTCCAGCGCACCGATCGGGTGATCGGCAATGACGTCCTTTGGACCGGTGACGGGGAAAGCCGCAACCGGCGTACCGCAAGCCAGCGCTTCCAGCTGCACGACGCCAAAGGTGTCGGTGAGGCTCGGAAACACGAAGACGTCGGCCGCGGCGAGGTGCGAACTCAGATCCTGCCCCTTCTTCTCGCCGAGGAAGACGGTTTGCGGATATTTCTGTGCGAGCTGCGCCTTCTGCGGTCCGTCGCCGACGACGACTTTCGTTCCCGGCAGATCCAGCGAAAGAAACGCTTCGAGATTCTTTTCGACCGCAACGCGGCCCATGGTCATGAAGATCGGCCGCGGCAGATCGAGCGGCGCCGGATTCTCCGGCGTGAACAATTTGGTGTCGACACCGCGAGTCCAGAAGCCGAGCTTGCGAAAGCCCCGCTCGCTGAGCTCCTGCCGCAGCGAGGCGGTCGCGACCATGATCGTCGAAGCGGCACTGTGAAAGTGCCGCAGCACCGCATAGCCGACGCTGGCCGGTATCATGGTTCGCACCGCGACGTATTCCGGAAAGCGCGTCGTATAGGACGTCGTGAACGCGAGCTTGTGGCGGCGGCAATAGCCGCGCACCGCCCAACCGATCGGCCCTTCGGTCGCGATATGGATCGCGTCCGGCGCCGCCTGTTCGATCCTGCGCGCGATCTCACGCCGGTTCGGCAGCGCGACGCGCAATCCGGGATAGGTGGGCACCCCGATGGATGGAAATCCGTCGGGGGTCAAAAAGTTAATTTCAGCGCCAAGCACCGCGGCGCTTCGGGCCAGCGAGGTCAGCGTCCGGACGACGCCATTCACCTGAGGGTGCCAAGCGTCGGTCGCAATCAATATCCGCATGGTCGGACCTGAGATCTGGTTGATTCTCGATTACCGACGTTAAGAACATGGATATTTCAGGCGTATGACGTCATCGATCTGTAAGGTTCTTTTTACCAAGCTCTTCAGGTTTTTTTCGTGTAACGTGACAGTACGATGTCAAACCTGAACGAAGATCCGGCGCCACGCCGCCTGCGACGGAAGCGACGGAACAATTCGCTGCTGATTCTGGCTGCGGGCATTTTCCTGTTCGGCGTTGCTGCCGGCACGCTTTACTACGCGTTGCGACCGGTCACGTTGCGGATCGCGGTCGGGCCCGCCGGAAGCGAGGACCAGAAACTGGTCCAGCTGATGGCGCAGACCTTCGCGCACGAAGGAGCTACCGTAAGGCTGTCGCCGATCACGACCGAAGGAGCGAGCGAGAGCATCGCGCTGTTCGCGGCCGGAAAGGCCGACCTTGCGGTCGCGCGCGGCGATTTGAATCTGCCGGCCAATGCCGAATCCGTCGCGATCCTGCGCAAGAATGTCGTCGTGCTGTGGGCGCCTTCCGGCCTTGCGCCAAAAGGATCCAGGAAGCAACCGACACCGAAGATCAAAAGCCTCGACGAACTCTCCGGACATCGCGTCGGCGTAATCGGGCGATCGCAAGTCAACGCCACATTGCTGCGCGTGATCCTGACCGAGTCGGGAATCAATCCGGACAAGGTGGCGGTCACCCAGTTTTCCACCAGCCAGATTGCCGAGATGGCGCGCGATCAGAGCATCGACGCGTTCATGGCGGTCGGCCCGCTCAACAGCAAGCTCACCGCGGAGGCCATCACGGCGACCGCAAGTACCCGGGGCGAGCCGAAATTTCTTCCGATCGACGTCTCCGAGGCGATCGCCCAGAAGCATCCGATCTACGAATCCGAGGAAATCCCCGGCAGCATCTTCTCGTCGTCGCCCGCGCGGCCCGAAGACAAGATCGAGACGGTCAGCGTCAATCATCTGATCGTCGCATCGAAGACGCTGTCCGACACCGCCGTCGCCGCGCTCGCCCGGCAGCTGTTCACCAATCGTCAGCAGCTCGCGCGGGAATTGCCGAGCGCAGCCCAGATCGAAAAGCCCGACACCGACAAGGACGCGGCGCTGCCGGCGCATCAAGGTGCAGCCGCCTATATCGACGGCAACGAGCGCACGTTCCTGGAGAAATATACCGACTACATTTGGGGCGCGATTCTCGATTCTTTCCGGCCTGGGATCGGCCGGCGCCTGGCTCAAGCACTACTGGAAACGCGATGAGCGCGAGCAATATGTCGAGCATCGCGACAATCTGCTCGACCTGATTTCCAGGGCGCGCCGAGCGGAAACGCCGGAAGAACTCGCTGACATGCAAAACGCGGCCGACGGCGTGTTGCGCGAGGCGCTCGATTGCTACGACGATGGCGCGATCGAGGAAGGCGACCTCTCGGTGATCGGGCTTGCGCTCGAACAATTCCATCATGCCGTCGCCGACCGCCGCGCCACGATCGGCGCCGGCGAACCGGACCTGCCGCGGATGCGCGCCCGTCAGAGCTGATCGGCAAGCGCCTTTTCCTCAATTGCTACAACGCTTTGGCCGCGGACGAACCCGCCTGTCAGAGGCATCAACCGACGCCGCTCCGGGATGGCGACGAAGTCTTAACGAAACAATTCCCTAACGCCACGAAACCATTTTGGCGATTTCGTGCAAACGTCCGGAAACGGTTGACCTGTACTGGTTTGGCAACGACGCGCTGGGGGTAACCGCGCGACAGGGCGTAAAAACAGGGGTCGACAATGTTCCATTCCATCAAGCTGAACTCGCGTCTGGCTGCCGTTGCTTTCGGCGCGCTTGCGATCGGCACCGTCGCACTTTCCACTTCCGCCGCTGCAGCCCCGCTGCCGCTGTTCCCGTTCCCGTTCTTCCTGGCACCCCCGACCGAAGCGGCCCCGCCGCCGGCTGCGGCTGCGCCGTCGCAGGATGAAGATCGCTCCGTCGAATTGCCGGCACGTCTGCGCCGCCAGGTCGTGAGCTACTCGACCCGCGAAGCGCCGGGCACGGTCATCATCGACACCCCCAACACCTATCTCTATCTGGTGCTCGGCAATGGTCAGGCGATGCGCTACGGCATCGGTATCGGCCGCGATGGCTTCACCTGGTCCGGCACGCAGACGATCACAAGGAAGTCGGAGTGGCCGGCCTGGACCCCGCCCCCGGAAATGATCGCCCGCCAGCCTTATCTGCCGCGCCACATGGCCGGCGGCCCCGGTAACCCGCTCGGCGCCCGCGCGATGTATCTCGGCGGCACGATCTATCGCATCCACGGCACCAACGCCCCGGAAACGATCGGCACCCGGGTTTCGTCCGGCTGCCTGCGTCTCACCAATGCAGACGTCTCCGACCTCTATTCGCGGGTCAGCGTCGGCACCAAGGTGATCGTGCTGCCGATGACCGATCGCCGCGCCGATCTCGGCTCGACCATCCGCTAGGTTTTCCAGAATTCAAATCGCGACAAGCGGCTCCGGCATTCGCCGGGGCCGTTTTTCTGATGTGAATCGCAATCCGGCATTTTGACGGCGGACATCCGCCGCACTCTGGCGTCCCCCTCGTCCTCCCTGTAAAACGCTTTGCGGTTCAATGGTCCGGGGGGACGATGCGTCCGCCGATACATCTCAAGACGATACTGATCGCGGGCGTGGTTATCGCGGGCTCGTTTCTGGCCAGCCTGAAGGCCATGGACTGGCTGTGGCCGCACGCCAACAATAGCGCGCCGGTGCTTGTCCAGTTGCCGCCGTTGCCGCCCGTCTCGCGCAGTTCCAGCATCATCGTGCCGGTTTCGATCGCGCTCAGCGCGATCCGCGACGCGGCCGATCGCAGCGCCCCAAGAAATTTCGGTGGCAAGGCCGACAACCCGGTGTCGCAGATCCTGCAAAATGCCGATATCGGCTGGACCGCTTCACGCGGACCGATTACCGCAACCGGCGCACAGGATGCGCTCTCACTGGTCACGCCGATCACGGGCACGCTTAACGTGACGGGATCGCTGAGCGCCAAAACAACGGGCGCGATCGGCGACGCCCTCGGCGGCCTGCTTGGCGATAATGTCGCGAAACAAATCGGCAGCGTGAACATCAAGAATCTCAACGCCAGCGCCGAGATCAAGGGCAACGTCGCCATCACCGCGCGGCCGAAGATTGCCGCCAACTGGCGCATCGATCCGAATTTGGCGGCGCAGGTCAATCTGGGCGATACCAGCCTTTCGGTGGCGGGCGCGCGCATCAACGTGCCGGCGCAGGTCAAACCTGTCATCGACAAGACGGTTGCCGATCAGATCGGCACCTTGCAGGCCCGGTTCCGAAACGATCCTGCGTTCGAGCGCAATGCAAGAGAACAATGGACAAAACTCTGCCGTTCGATTCCGTTGCAAACAGGGAATACTGCGGGCGCGCTGCCGTCGCTTTGGCTGGAGATGAAACCGACCCGCGCGCTGGCGGCGCAACCGCGGATCGATGCATCCGCGGTGATGCTGACGGTCGGTATCGAGGCCGAGACCCGCATCACGCCAGCGCAGACCAAGCCCGAATGCCCGTTTCCTTCGACGATCGCACTGGTGCCGGCGGCCCCGGGACAGGTCCTCATCGGCGTGCCGATCGACGTGCCCTTTACCGAGATCAACAAGATCGTCGAGGCGCAGTTTGCGGGGCGCACCTTTCCGGAGGACGGCTCGGGTTCGGTCGACGTCGTCGTCAAGCGCGCGTCCGTGGCACCGTCGGGTGACCGGCTGCTGATCTCGCTGCTGGTCAATGCCAAGGAGAAGAAAAGCTTCTTCGGGTTCGGCGGCGAGGCCAATGTGCACATCTGGGGCAAACCGGTGCTCGACGAGGCTCAGCAGACGCTGCGGCTGACCAATGTCGAGCTTGCCGTCGAGTCGGAGGCGGCGTTTGGATTGTTAGGGACGGCGGCGCGCGCGGCGATGCCTCATCTGCAAAAGGCGCTGGCCGAGAAGGCGACCATCGACCTCAAGCCGTTCGCCGCCAACGCGCAGAAGAAGATTGCCGCTGTGATCGCCGATTTTCAGCAGAACGAGGATGGCGTGCGGGCGACCGCCGATATCAGCAGTCTCCGCCTGGCGGACATTGCCTTCGATTCCAGGACGCTGCGCGTCATCGCAGTAGCCCAGGGGGCGATCACCGTCAGCATCACCAAACTGCCGGGATTGTAGGGAAACCGCCGGTATGCCCTAAAAGTCGGCTTTGCCGCTTCCCCTGAGAAGGCTAGAAGGGGCCCCTAACCGAAGCCCTCAACAAGAAGCCTGGGAGAAGAAACGATGAAATCACTCGCAGCCGCCGTCGCGGCCGGCCTTGCTGTCGCGGTATCCGGCGGTGCCGCAAACGCCCAAATCTCCGATGACGTGGTCAAGATCGGTGTCCTCACCGACATGTCGAGCCTCTATGCCGACGCTACCGGCAAGGGATCGCTGGCCGCAGTCCAGATGGCGGTCGCCGACTACGGCGCCAAGGTCAAGGGAAAGCCGGTCGAGGTCATTGCCGCCGACCACCAGAACAAGCCCGACGTCGGCGTCAGCATCGCGCGCAACTGGTATGATAACGAAAAGGTCGACGCGATCTTCGACGTGCCCACGTCCTCCGTCGCGCTGCCGGTCTCCGCGCTGACGCGCGAGAAGAACAAGATCAACATCAATTCCGGCGGCGGCAGTTCCGATATCACCGGCATCGCGTGCTCGCCGAATACCGTGCACTGGACCTACGACACCTACGCGCTGTCCAATGTCGCCGGCAAGGCAATGGTCAAGCGCGGCGAAGACACCTGGTTCTTCGTCACCGCCGACTATGCTTTCGGCATGGCGCTGGAACGCGATGCTGCCAACGTCGTCAAGGAAAGCGGCGGCAAGGTGCTCGGCGACGTCCGCCACCCGCTCAACTCGTCGGACTTCTCGTCCTTCCTGCTGCAGGCCCAGGCTTCCAAGGCCAAGGTTGTCGCGCTCGCCAATGCCGGCGGTGACACCACCAATGCGCTGAAGCAGGCGGCGGAATTCGGCATCACCCAGGGCGGCCAGAAGATGATTGCGCTGCTGCAAGAGATCACCGATACGCACGCACTCGGCGCCAAGGCCACCGAAGGCCTGATCGTCACCGACGCGTTCTACTGGGACATGAACGACGAGACCCGCGCCTTCTCGAAACGCTTCAACGAGAAGGTCGGTCACATGCCGACCATGATCCAGGCGGGCCTCTACTCGGCAACCATGCATTATCTGAAGGCGATCGAAGCCATCGGCACGGATGAAGCTCCGAAAGTGATGGCGCAGATGCGCGCGACCCCCGTCAACGACTTCTTCGCCAAGAACGGCAAGATCCGCATCGACGGCCGCATGGTGCACGACATGTATCTGTTCGAGGTGAAGAAGCCGTCAGAGTCCAAGAACGAATGGGACCTCTACAAGCTGCTCGCTACCGTTCCCGGCGACGAGGCTTTCCGTCCGCTCGACAAGGGCGGCTGCCCGCTGGTCACGCATTAAGACCCCGTCTTCTCCCCTCTGGGACTCCATCTTCTCCCTCTCCCCGCCCTTCGCGGGGAGAGGGTTGGGGTGAGGGGCCGCCTCCGCAAGTTCGAAAGATGCGAGCACGCGGAGAGTCCCCTCAACCTGCACGAAGTCTATTCAAATTTGAACGAGACTTTCAGCTTGGCGCGGTAGGCTTCGACCTTGCCCTTGGCGTCCAGTTGCAAATCGAGCTGGACCACCTCGGCGACGCGAAGATCGCGCAGGGATTTGCCGGCCCGGTTGACGGCCGCCGTGGCGGCCTTTTCCCAGGAGTCCTTGCTGGTACCGATCAGCTCAATAACCTTGTAGACGCTCTCAGGCATGTCGTCCTCCCGTTGGTGTTTCAGGCAGGACCGCAGGTGCTCCTGCCGTGCCTCAAGCCTAACATCGGGACGTGCACACCGATAGGATGCGGTGCAGCATGGTTCACCCGGGACGCAAGGCGTCAGGGGGCGCCAGTATGTTTGAATCAAAATGGCCGGGCGGCAGCACACCGTCCGGCCATTATTGTCGCAGGGCTTAAGTCTCGAACGCCTTAGTTCGTCGAATATTTGAACTCCGGCATCGCCTTCAGCTCATCCTTGGTCGCGTTGTACAGGGCATGATCCGGATACCAGGGATTCGCCTTGACCATGTTCGCCGACGCAGGCGGCGAGCTAGTCGTCGTTGCCGCACCGGTGGTCGTGGTTGACGGCGGACGGGTGCCGCTCGCGGGAGCATTGGCCGCGCCGGTATAGGCAACCGGCTCGCTCACGAATTTGATCTTGTCGAAGGGGACTGCGACAAGATGCTCGCCGACGCCGAGGAAGCCGCCGACGCCAATCACGACGGCCTTGATGTTTCCGCTCTTGTCGGTCAGCAGATCGTTGATCGAGCCGACGCTTTCGTTCTTGTCATTATAGACATTGAGCCCGACCATTTTCGATGCGCGCCAGTTACCCTGGAACGACGAAGAAGTATCGGACGCGGTCGCAGGCGCCGCCATCTTGTTGCTGTCGGTCGTCGCGGTCGGCGATTGCGCAAACGCGACGCTTGCCAGCAGCGCGGAAGCCGCGAGGCCGGCGACGGTATATTTGGCTAACATAAGGGTTCTCCCTCTTGCAGAAATCAGTACTGAGAAAACCCGTTACGTCAGCAAGTGTTCCCGCGGAACTTGTAGGGAACATGCTCAGAAACCGCCCCAATAGGGTGGCATGCCGTAGTAGCGATGTAATTCCGCTTCCTGCGCGCGATCGCCCCAATCGAAATCCTTATCCGCCCTAAACGACGGCGCATGCTCCAATTCGTCTTTGTCGATGTCGAGTTCGTACGCCTCGAATTTGGTGTTGTAGCGAAGCCGGCCCCACGGCAATGGAAGCAGATTGGTTCCCATGCCGAGAAATCCGCCGAAGCTCAGCACGGCGTACGATACCTTGCCCGAGACCTTGTCGATCATCAGCCGTTCGATGTGGCCGATCATGTCGCCGTTCGGCCGCCGCACCGCGGTGCCTTCGACACGATCGCTCGCGATCAGCTGATGCGGCCTGCTCATGACGTCGAGTGCCATTGGCCTCTCCATACTTCAGATGAAGTGGCTCAACGTTCCGCATACATGCCGGTTCCGGCATCGCAGTTCTCTTCGAATCGTTTTTTACGCGAACCCGCTTCGCTCGAAAACGCTGTGGGAAAAATAGGACAACCACCCTTCCCTTTAGGAAGGATGGTTGCCTTTAGGAGAAGGATGGTTGCGACGCGCGTCGCCGCGTCGGGAAAATATCAGGTCTGGTAGTCGAACAGCAGCGCCGAGAGCGACGCGTTGCTGTCGGTCGACGTGCTGCCCGTCGCGCCGTAGGACGTTGGCGAGGCGGCCGACAGCGAATCCTGTAGCGATTGGAGGAACTGCTGCAGGATGTCATCGGTCGAACTCGTGCTCGGTGAGCTGCCATCTGACGAAGACGCGTCATCGGTGGGCTTCGCACCGCCATGGTGGCCATGGCCGTGATGGGCGCCGCCTGCGCCACCGGCATCGCCGGGACCGTTGGCGAACGCGGCCTTGAAGACGCCTTGCAATTCGGTGGCCTGGTCGCTGGTCAGTTTGCCGCTGGAAACTTCGCCATTGATGAGATCGTCGATCTTCGACTTGAGATCGCCGGGCGCGGGTCGCGTGCCGCTGGCCTGGTCGCTCGCGCGCCCCGCCTGCAGCGAGGAATCGATATCCGACAGCGCCGACGACAACGCATCCTGGTCGGACGAACTGACGGCGCCGGAATTTACTTCGGACTGCAACTCATCCTGCAACTTCTGAAGAGGCGATTGGTAGGGATTGGTACCGGCCGCCGAGATCGAGGTCATGATGGCTCCAAGGAATGTTCAAGGGAATGATGAAGGAATGTTCAGGGAACGCGCCGCGGATTCGTGTAAAGTGCTTCGACGGTAGGGTTAATGATCTTAACGAGGTCTTTTCACACGCCCCCTCGCCTGTTGCCCCGTATTGCCCGGACTCGCCTGGAAACATTCAGAAACAAAAATCCTTCGCGGGCAGCCGCGAATCATCGACAAGAGGTCAGCATGGCCCAGACAACGCCCAATATTCTCGTTGTTGAAGACGACCGCGAAACGCGGACCCTGATTGCGAAATATCTGCGCACCAATTCCTGCCACGTGACGACGGCGACCGACGGCCGCGAAATGGCGCGCGCGATGACCGACCATCGCGTCGATCTCCTGATCCTCGACGTCATGCTGCCCGGCGAGGACGGCCTCAGTCTCTGCCGCAAGGTGCGGGCCGAATCGCAGACGCCGATCATCATGCTCACGGCGCGCGGCGAGGACGTCGATCGCATCCTCGGCCTCGAGATGGGCGCCGACGATTATCTGGCAAAGCCGTTCAACCCGCGCGAATTGCTGGCGCGCATCAACGCCGTACTTCGCCGGCAGGCGGCTGCCCGCACCGCCAGCGCCACCGAAGGCGCGACCATGCTGGCGTTTCTCGGCTGGCGGATCGACTTCCGGCTGCGCGAACTGCGCAATCCCGATGGCGCGCGCGTCGCCATGACCAGCGCCGAATTCGACCTGCTGCGGACGTTCTGCGAGCGGCCCGGCCGTGTGCTGTCGCGCGACAGCCTGCTCGACCTCACGCAAGGCCGTAACGCCGGTTCGTTCGAGCGCAGCATCGACGTGCTGGTCAGCCGCATCCGGCGCAAGATCGAGCGCGATCCGCAAGACGCCACCATGATCAAGACGGTGCGCTCCGGCGGCTACATGTTCACGCCAAGAGTCGAGGCGATAGGTGAAGCGATAAGGGTTGAGCCCGTGCCCGCCGCGGGCAACTGACCATGAAGCTTCTTGGCTTTTTGAACCTTAGAGGCATCAGCGGACAGATCGCAGCGCTGGTGGTTGTTTCCATCGTAGCCCTGCATCTGATCATCACCGCGAGCTTCCTGATTCACCGGCCCGACCAGCCGGATCCATTGATCGACCGCGGACACGCCCAGCTCGCCGTGGCGGCGCAACTGCTCGGCGCGGCACCCGTGCCGGAGCGATCTCGGCTGTCGGCCGATATCGCGCGCGCCTTTCCGCAACTCGGTATCGAAAATCTGCCGCCGGGGCCGTTGCCGACTGCGAGCGAACCCGAGGGACTAAACCTGCGCAGCCTGCATCGCCGCCTGGGAAATAACTACCGGATATTCGCGCTCGCGGACGACACTCACCGGATAGGCCTCGCGCTGCCCGACGGCACGATGATCTCCGCAAGGATTTTGCCGGACCAGCGGTCGCATTCGTCGATCTGGGCCGGACCGTGGATGATGACGGTGCTGTTTGCGGTCATCAGCGTGACCTTGCTCGGGCTGTGGGCGGCGCGGGCGTTGACCGCACCGCTATCGTCATTTGCGAAAGCCGCCGAGAATTTCAGCCTGAACGGCGCCGCCGCGCCGCTTCCCGAACGCGGGCCGGAAGAAATCCGCTCGGTGGCGAAGGCGCTCAACCGGATGCGCGAACGCATCAGCGGCCTGATCGACGACCGCACCAAAATGCTTGCCGCGATCAGTCATGATTTGCGTACGCCGATCACGCGGATGCGCCTGCGCTCGGAATTCATCGAGGACGACGCGCAGCGCAGCCGCATGCTCGAAGATCTCGACCAGATGCGCTCGATGCTGGAATTGGTGCTTTCGTTTTTGCGCAACGACCGCAAGCTTGAATCGATGACGCTGGTCGACATCGCAAGCACGCTGCAGCTCATCACCGATCAATTCAGCGATATAGGGCACAAGGTCACCTACGACGGACCCGACCATGCGATGGCCACGGTACGGCCGGACGATCTGCATCGCAGCGTCACCAATCTCGTGGAAAATGCCGTGAGGTTCGGCGCGGAAGCAACGATCCGACTACGTGTAGCGGCGGACCGGCTGACCATCGATGTCGAGGACGACGGCCCCGGCATTTCCGATGCGCAGAAGAAAAATGTGATGGAGCCGTTCGTCCGTGGCGACGATGCGCGCAACATGGACGAGGCGTCGGGCTTCGGCCTCGGCCTTTCCATCGCAAACGCCATCGTGCTCGCGCATGGCGGCGCGCTGTCGCTGCACGATGGGCAACCACATGGACTAATCGTTCGGATTCAATTGCCGGTTCAGCAGAGCCAGCGCTCGGCGGCGTGAGGCCAAGACGTTTCCGCGAACATGACGTTTCCGCGCGAAGCGGATACCGGTTCACGTCGAGAAAACGCATCATACGTAAAGAGATCAGGCCGCTAGCGAATCCGGGTGCGCTTCTTCGTAGATCGCAACAGCTTCGAAGCGATAGTCACAGGCGCGACAGAACCAGAGAAACGACGTCCTGCCTGCACTGCTCTCAACCCAGTCCGGTTTCGCAATTGGCTTGCCACATTGCGCGCACGGATTACCACGAGGCAAATAGCCGGAATCCAATCGGGCCATGGCGCATCCTCCCAGTAGATTTGTATATTTGGATTTTGAATTGGACAGCTTTGCTGTCGGAACCCAGCCTCTCTTGAAAAGATATTAGACCCTCATTGAGGCATTTGCACGACAATCCTGTTTATTGCGACGAGGCGCCGCAATTTCATCGAACGCGTTCGATGCGATCCCGTGACCGCCGATGATTGCTGCAAAGACGCATGGCCGCCATGTCGCCAGCTTTTTGCCATATCGTTGCCCGGCGGTTGCGACAATCGGAGCGCGTGAATCCTCAACGCGCAATTCTTACCCGAGATTATTTTATGAAAAATTTCCTGAACTTCGCTGCGATTACCGCCATCGCAGCGCTATCGTTTTCGCCACCGGCCGCAGGCGCAGAGCCGCGCGCAATATGAAGCGCTGGTCGCGAGCCACGCCATGGCGAACAATGTGCCGGAAGCGCTGGTGCATCGCGTGATCGTTCGCGAGAGCAAATATCACCCGGCGCTGATTGGACGCGGCGGCACCATCGGGCTGATGCAGATCAAGCTCGCGACCGCACGCGGCCTTGGTTACACCGGCACCGCCGAAGGCCTGCGCGATCCCGAGACCAATCTCACCTATGGGGTGAAATATCTCGCCGGCGCCTATCGCGCCGCGCAACAACGATCACAACCGCGCAGTGCATTATTATGCGGCCGGATATTACTACGCGGCCAAGCGCCAACGCGTTGAACGACCACGCTATCCCGGGCCTGTGCTGGCGGGTGCGCCGGCCGACGCGAGGGCCCAGGTTCCCGCGCGATAGCCGGCGCGAAACCCTTCACTGGCTGGGCATGACAGGCGAGTGTTTATTGACACACCGCCCTATAGGCCTACATTAGCCCTGTTCCGAGGGGAGCTCCGATGAGGAGCTGAGATACCGCAAGCTCAGGCTGGCCCGGATAAACCGGCAAAGTTTGGGACCGCGGTGACCCTTTGAACCTGATCCGGGTCATGCCGGCGAAGGGACAGGGATGTACCAGAGTTCTCATCCGCGGGGGGAATCCCCCGTTTCGATCATCGGCGCGGGCATTGCCGGCGCTTGGCAAGCCCTGCTGTTCGCGCAGGCCGGCCATGCCGTCACCTTGCACGAGCGAAGCGACGCCGCGATGATATCAGCCACCAGCCATTGGGCCGGCGGCATGCTGGCGCCCTGGTGCGAGGCCGAAGCCTCGGAACCCCTGATCTCCCGGCTCGGCATCCGCTCGCTCGATCTCTGGCGCGAGCATTTTCCCAAAACCCCGTTCAACGGCTCGCTGGTGGTGGCGCATGCGCGCGACCGCGCTGATTTCGAACGTTTTGCCAAGCTCACCACCGGCCACAAGCGGCTCGACGCGCGAGGCGTAGGCGAACTGGAACCGTCGCTCGAAGGCCGTTTTCGCGATGGGCTATTTTACAGCGACGAAGGCCATGTCGAGCCGCGGCGTGTGCTGCCCGAATTGCATGCGCGCATCCGGCCGCCGGCGGCACCATCAAATTCAACAGCGAGGCAAATGCCGGCGATCTCGACGGGATCGTGATCGATTGCCGCGGACTTGCCGCACGCGACGCGCAGCCGGAACTGCGCGGCGTCAAGGGCGAGATGATCATCGTCGAGACGCCGGAAGTCGAATTGTCGCGCCCGGTGCGGCTGATCCATCCGCGCTGGCCGCTTTACGTGATCCCGCGCGGCGACGGCCGTTTCATGCTGGGCGCGACCTCGATCGAGGCGGAGGACTTAGGCGTCAGCGTGCGCTCGGCGCTGGAACTATTGGGCGCGGCCTATGCCGTGCATCCGGCCTTTGCCGAAGCCCGCATCGTCGAATTCGGCTCGGGGCTTCGTCCCGCCTTCCCCGACAATCTGCCGCGCATCGCCGTCGACCAGAACAAGATCGCGGTGAACGGACTCTATCGCCACGGCTTCCTGCTGGCGCCGGCACTGGCGGAACTGACGCTTGGCTACGTGCAACGCGGCGTGATCGACAATGAGGTGATGCAGTGCGCGTGATCGTGAATGGCGAGCAACGGGAGATCAACGCATCGCGCGTCGACGCGCTGCTCCGCGAGCTCGAATATGAGGGCACGCATTTCGCGATCGCCGTCAATTACGACGTGCTGCCGAAGAGCCGCTGGGCCGAGACCATGCTGAAAGCCGGTGACGAGATCGAGATCATCACGCCGCGGCAGGGAGGGTGAGGATGGGCGCATCACATTCAACTGTCATCGCCCGGCTTGACCGGGCGATCCAGTACGCCGCGGCTTCTCGATTCAATTTTGGGGCCTCTGGAATACTGGATCCCCGCTTTCGCGGGGATGACGACGTGTGCGTGGGACGACGACGGGAATTGAAACCATGCTGAACTTCTACGGCAAGACCTTCTCCTCCCGCCTGCTGATCGGCAGCGCGCTGTATTCCTCGCCTGCGATCATGCAGGCGGCGATACGGGCATCGGGCGCGAACATCGTCACGGTGTCGCTGCGGCGCGAGGCCGCCGGCGGCAAGACTGGCGACGCGTTCTGGTCGCTGATCCGTGAGCTCGACGTCACGGTGCTGCCGAACACCGCCGGCTGCCGCAGCGTGCGCGAAGCCGTGACCACGGCAAAGCTGGCGCGCGAATTGTTCGGCACGTCCTGGGTCAAGCTCGAGGTGATCGCGGACAACGACACGCTGCAGCCCGACGTGGTCGGCCTGGTCGAAGCCGCCGGCATTCTCGTCAAGGACGGTTTTGAGGTGTTCCCCTATTGCACGGAAGACCTCGGCGTCGCGATGCGGCTGGTCGACGCCGGCTGCAAGGTGGTGATGCCATGGGCCGCGCCCATTGGAAGTGCAAAAGGCATCATCAACCGCGACGCGCTGAAATTGCTGCGCGACCGATTGCCCGACGTGACGCTGGTGGTCGATGCCGGTCTCGGCGCGCCCTCGCATGCGGCCCACGCGCTCGAACTCGGTTACGACGCGGTGTTGCTGAATACCGCGATCGCCAAGGCCGCCGACCCCGTCGCGATGGCCAGCGCCTTCCGCGCCGGCGTCGAGGCCGGACGCACCGCTTACGAGGCCGGGCTGATGGAAGCCCGCGATTTCGCCTCCCCTTCAACCCCTGTCATCGGGACACCGTTCTGGCATGCCGTATCCTGATCCATTTTATCCTGTCGTCGACAGCGTCGCCTGGGTGGCGCGGCTCGCGCTGCTCGGCGTCGGCACCATTCAACTGCGCGCCAAGGACCTCAACGACTCCGAGGCGCTGCAGATGGTGACCGATGCGCTTGAGGTGATCAAAGGCACGCAAGCCAAACTCGTGGTCAATGATTACTGGCGCGCGGCCATCGTCGCCGGCGCAAAGCATCTGCATCTCGGCCAGGAAGATCTGGTTGACGCTGATCTCGCAGAAATCCGCAGGGCCGGGCTGACGCTCGGCATCTCCACCCATGACGACGAGGAACTCGCGACCGCGCTCCGCGCCAGGCCGGATTATGTCGCGTTGGGACCGATTTTTCCGACCACGCTGAAATCGATGCGCTTCGCGCCGCAGGGCATTCCAAAGATCACCGAATGGAAGAAGCGCGTCGGCGATATCCCGCTGGTCGCGATCGGCGGCATCAAGTTCGAACAGGCGGCGACGATCTTCGCCGCCGGCGCCGATTCGATCGCCGTCGTCAGCGACGTCACCCAGAACGCCGACCCCGATGCGCGGGTCAAACAATGGCTCGGCCATCAATCGAAAGCGGCCTGAGAGATGAGAGTTTGCCGAAACACCCCCACCCCAGCCCTCCCCCGCAAGCGGGAGAGGGAGCACAGCGAGCCCATGTTACCCTCTCCCGCTTGCGGGGGAGGGTGGCGCGCGCGAGAGCGCGCGCCGATCGGAACGACAACAATATAAAGGAGGATACCCAATGAACATCCGCTCCAACCCGGATACCACCCTTCCCGCAGTGACCACCGGCCCGCTGCCGGCATCGCGCAAGATTTTCGTGACGCCGGATGAAGCGAGCGATGTTCGCGTGCCCTTGCGCGAGATCATCCTCAGCGAAGGCGCCGGCGAGCCCAATCTTGCCGGTGTACGACACCTCGGGTCCGTATACCGATCCGTCCGTGACCATCGACGTCAATGCCGGCCTTGCTCGCAGCCGCATCGAATGGGTGAAGGAGCGCGGCGGCGTCGAGGAATATCAGGGCCGCGACATCAAGCCGGAAGACAACGGCAATGTCGGCGCATCGCATGCCGCAAAGGCCTTCACCGCGCATCACAAGCCGCTGCGCGGCCTCGACGGCCACAAGATCACCCAGCTCGAATTCGCCCGCGCCGGCATCATCACCAAGGAGATGATCTACGTCGCCACCCGCGAAAATCTCGGCCGCAAGCAACAGCTCGAGCGCGCCGAGGCAGCGCTTGCCGACGGCGAAAGCTTTGGCGCCAGCGTTCCCGCTTTCGTCACCCCGGAATTCGTGCGCAGTGAAATCGCGCGCGGCCGCGCCATCATCCCCTGCAACATCAACCACGGCGAACTCGAGCCGATGATCATCGGCCGCAACTTCCTGACCAAGATCAACGCCAACATCGGCAACTCCGCCGTGACGTCGTCGGTCGAGGAAGAAGTCGACAAGATGGTGTGGGCGATCCGCTGGGGCGCCGACACCGTGATGGACCTCTCGACGGGGCGAAACATCCACACCACCCGCGAATGGATTCTTCGCAACGCGCCGATCCCGATCGGCACCGTTCCGATCTATCAGGCGCTGGAAAAGTGCGACGGCGATCCGGTCAAGCTGACCTGGGAGCTCTACAGGGACACGCTGGTCGAACAGTGCGAACAGGGCGTCGATTACTTCACCATCCATGCCGGCGTGCGCCTGCCCTACATCCACCTCACCGCCAACCGCGTCACCGGCATCGTCTCGCGCGGCGGCTCGATCATGGCCAAGTGGTGCCTGGCGCATCACAAGGAAAGCTTCCTCTACACGCATTTCGATGAGATCTGCGATCTCATGCGCAAATACGACGTGTCGTTCTCGCTCGGCGACGGCCTGCGGCCGGGCTCGATCGCTGACGCCAACGACCGCGCGCAATTCGCGGAGCTGGAAACGCTTGGCGAGCTCACCAAGATCGCGTGGGACAAGGGCTGCCAGGTGATGATCGAAGGCCCCGGCCATGTGCCGCTGCACAAGATCAAGATCAACATGGACAAGCAGCTCAAGGAGTGCGGCGAAGCGCCGTTCTATACGCTTGGGCCCGCTGACAACGGACATCGCGCCGGGCTACGACCACATCACCTCAGGCATTGGCGCTGCCATGATCGGCTGGTTCGGCTGCGCGATGCTTTGCTACGTGACGCCGAAGGAGCATCTCGGCCTGCCCAACCGCGACGACGTCAAGGTCGGCGTCATCACCTACAAGATCGCGGCGCACGCCTCCGATCTCGGCAAGGGCCACCCCGCCGCGCAACTGCGCGACGACGCACTTAGCCGCGCCCGCTTCGACTTCCGCTGGGAAGACCAGTTCAACCTCGGCCTCGACCCCGAAACCGCGCGTCTCTACCACGACGAGACGCTGCCCAAGGAAGCCCACAAGGTCGCGCATTTCTGCTCGATGTGCGGCCCAAAATTCTGCTCGATGAAGATCACGCAGGATGTGCGGGATTACGCCGCGACGCTGAACGACCCGGCGGCGGTGGGAATGTCGATGAACGGCACCATCGAGGATGGCATGGCGCAGATGTCGCAGAAGTTCAAGGAGATGGGCGGACAGGTCTATCTGGATGCGGAGAAGGTGAAGGAGAGCAATCGGGTGCTGTGAGGCACCCGCTCTCCTCGTCATGCCCGGGCTTGACCCGGGCATCCATCGAAAACGGAAAGGCCGGGCGAAAGCCCGGCCTTTTCATTGCTCTTTGCCGTATAGGTCTTCCCTACTAGAACTACTTAAGATAGCAATCGGTATTGCATCGAACTTAGGACAGCAATCACCGAGCGCGGCTAGGGGTTTTGATGGCAGGACGCCTACCAAGAATAAGGATCGATATCGACGGGCACTCTTTTCTGGAGGCTTTCCCTGATGGGCAAGCCCCCACGGTGATTTTGTTCGTGCACGGCATCCTTGGAGATAAGCGAGAAACGTGGGCAGAAACACCCCAAACGATCATGATGTTTCCCGCTTTAGCCGATGCGGACTGGGGTTCGTTTGGATACGACACTAAGCTGATCTATGTACGTGATTCCACTGCAGACTCTGGACCAACTTATGCTTTGGATCAGAACGCATGCGCGACAGTATAAAGACATTTTTTTTGTAACTCACAGCATGGGTGGGTTACTCGTTCGAGATGCTTGCGCGCGCCTGGCGCTGAGTTCGGATGTTCATGACCTAGCGCTCTTCAGCAAGATAAAGCACTGCTTCTTGATAGCCAGCCCCGTCGGCGGCGCCGTTTGGGCGAAGCGGTTTGCAAAAATCCCCTTGCTCTGCAAACTGAATTCGCATCTCGCCTATCTTTCCCAAGAGGACCAGTACCTCTCACGATTTCCAACCTATGAAGACGCCATCGAAAAATCGAAGGTTCGTGGCGGAGGTCGTCCCAAATTCTCAATTTTCACGGGCACCTGCGATCGGGTGGTTCAAGAAATTCTTGAGAGTGCTTTAACGGAAGACGACACTTACGAAGGCCCAGTCCCCGGGACGCATGCGAGCTTAAAAAGCGCGCTTACACCAAACTCGACTCTTGTGAAAAGGATTGTGCAGATCGTGAGTGACTATTCGCGGCGGGAAGTAGTTGCGCCTCGTTTGTCTACACCGGCAATTTCCAGCACCACCAACACAGCCGCCGCCGCTGTTGCTGAAAATACAGCGCTGGGCGGCAAACCTATAATTCTCATCTCTTGTAGTGCACACAAGCGCACCGACTTAGAGGTCCTGCATCCGAAGAAAGGTGGCGTGCTGTCTGCAATAGCAAACGGCGAGATAGCACTGAGAGCTATCCAAACTCGCGCGCAGATCATGGGATTGCTTCAGTCCGGTAAGATCGATGGCACAGAATATAAGGAAGGGAACCGGGCGGGCCGACCGGAGAATCGCGCATTGATTTTGGGTCCGGATTTCGGTGGCGCGATCAATGAGCCACGATACCTACCGGCGTATTGGCGCTATTCGGGACGAACCTATTTAGCGACAAAGGACGAATGGGTCGCTTTTTCTAACTCTCCTACCTTCGGCCGAGCATCCCATCAGGCCTCTAGGCGTCATCTTGACTATCCGATGGTCACGGATAGGAATTGGGTTCCAGCGCGTTCTATTTTGACGTCCACACTAGACGGATATTCTCCGGTGCGTCTCACTGTGAACGACCTAGAAAGAAGCGGCAGAGTTGGCCCGTTATTGAATCTGCATCAGAAAATCCTACCAAAGCGCATGCTGGCAAGTCTGTATCCAGACACGCTCCGTACCGAGTCGAGCCTGCCCTGTGAATGGACTTCCTCGAACGAACCTTCTGCGCGATGCAGCACCGAACAGGTTTGTCAAACGGCTGCTTGCAGCAAAGGCCGGTCATTTGGCTCGGCCAAAGCGTAAATACGAGCAGTATCTGCGCTGATCTTCGGAGCTTAATCAAACGCCGTTTCTAACCAGTCTCGGCTGCGCAATTCGTCGCCCGTCACTGAAACGAACGCATCTGAATTCCAACTTGAAAACCAAGCTTGGGATACGTGGGCCACTGATGGTCGATTTGGAGGGTTTGCGCTGATGCGTAACCCTTCTTCCAGATGGTCTCTTCGCGATGTTTCCGATCTTATCCGAAGCATTGACGCGGAAATATTCGTTTCGCTTGACTACCCGCCACATAGGCGGACTCTAGGCAAGATCGTCTTCAGAAGATAAGGCTGTCAGTAAATAACTTTAGAAAGCTATCTGATCTGTTTCCGACTAAGATAATAATGCCTGTCGTCCACGGAAGGACGCGACCTGAAATCGAACTCTCAATTCAATTGATAGGTAGACGGACTAAAATCCTAGTTGGGTCGGACTTGGTGGCGTTGTACCCTTGCTTCAAAATCGCACTGTTTCGCGAGAGATTTCCCGCATAGGTGCGGAAACCTTTATCGCTCGATCTATTGCAAGCATTCGCACCGCTTTTCCCGATGCGAAGATACATATCTTTGGCGCCGGCGGGACGCGTACCTTTCCAGCCAGATTTGCGCTTGGCGCCGACTCCGCTATTAATCGGCTGGCGACAAGCAGCCGGCTTTGGATCAATATTTCTGCCTCTAAAGAGCCAACGAGCGGTCAAATGGAGCAACGCCGGACCGCCACCAAGGAAGCCATTGGACAAATCTGACCTGCTCCAATTGGGAGCCTGCCAATGTCCTATTGTCTCAATTCACCGTCGGTCACTGCAACCGTGTCGTTGTTTGCATCTAGCTTTCAGGTCGATCAATTCACAACGCGTGGATTACAGCTAACCAAATGGACTATTGGCCAGGAACGCGAGCCAAATGAGTTGTTGCTGTTAAGTGCGGAGCTTGGTAAGCGGGGCATCGTTCTGCCAATTCTTGAACCGTGGATGAACCCGACGGGCAAATCACCCAAACCCTGTCCAGCCCTCTCACAAAAAATATTCCGCTTTCCCCGTCGGGCAAATCAGCGCTACCAGCTCGCGCCGTCTCACCCGATGAGAGGGGCGGCTCGCGATCGTCACGAACGTGCGGTGGGATGCGGTGGACGCGAATGCTTGCGAAAGACGAACGCACGCTGATCGCGGACGGCGAAGTCGTGTGGTCCTGACACCCCGACGCTGGTGTCAAGTTCGTGAGAGGCTAACGCTTCTCAGGGGCGACGGTGGCAAGAAAGCCCGGTCACCGGGGAGAGCACGTAGTAAGCCGTAAACCATCGCGCGGGGAAGGCCGGAGTGTTTCCGCTGAACCTGTATGCTCGTGTGCGTTTTCTTTTATGCAATTGCGCACGAGACCGCGGGTGCAGCGCGCACCCGGTCTTCCCCGCGCCCTCTTTTTCTCGGAGGGTGGATACGCAAAGCCCGGGCGCATCGTGCCGCGGGAATGCGGAGTTGCGTCCTCTTGCTGTTTGACAATTGAATCCGAATGCCAGCGCCGTCATTGCGAGGAGCGAAAGCGACGAAGCAATCCATCTGTCCCCGAGTTGAGGCATGGATTGCTTCGCTTCGCTCGCAATGACGTCGGGGAACACGCAGACGCCGTAGGGTGGGCAAAGCGTAGCGTGCCCACCGTTTGCGAACGGAGTGTTGGATGGTGGGCACGGCGCATGCGCGCCTTTGCCCACCCTACGCAGCTCCCCTACTTCAACGTGATCGCCAGCCCGCTCAGATCTGCGTTCGCCATCAGCCCGGTCTGCCGGCCGGCCAATTCCAGCACTGCGCCCTTCTGGTTGGTCAGCACGATCGCGCGGGCGCCGCTGCCGACGGCGAGGCCTGCGCCGGCCGCGCCGTAGACGCCGGCGACATCCGATGGGCGGTTGATGTTGCTGACGGTGCCGCGCAGCACCGTCTTCGATCCGCCGAACACCAGGCCATAATCGAGCCCGCCGGTGGAGAGCGCGTAGCTGCGGCCGCGGAAGTTCAGCGTGCCGCCGCCGCCCGAGCCGCCGATGATCCATCCCGCCTTGTAAATCGTGAGCGCCACCGTGCCGCTCTCGGCATGGGAGACGGAGGACAGTATCGTTCCGGCCAAGGCCGTCAGTGCGAGGAGCGCAACGCGAACTGCGGATGACATCTTCATTGTGCGTTCTCCAGATCGTGGAAGTCAGGAAGCCCCTGAACAGGCGTTGCGGCGCAGATTGAGTCGCGCTTGATCGATTGTAGCCAATGAGCCGGACGAGCAAAGCGGCTTCGCGCCTTGCGGGATCTCCGCCACCCGTCGGCTCACGACGAACCGCCGCACCCTTATCCCGATGCCCGTTAATATTCCGTTAACCATTCTCCCCTCACCCTCCCTTCAACGGCGGGGGGCCGTGATTCCTGATGCTTCTGCTCCGCGTTTCGGGGCTAGCGTTGATCGGGAGGTGTTGATGCCCCAAGATTATCCTGGTGAGTATGTCGGTCAGTACCTTGGTGAGTCCCTTGGTCAGTATTTTGGCGAGGACCCTGTCCACGCGCCAAACGTTGCGCCGGATGCGCCCCCACTGACACCCCACGAGATCGTGCCGATGCTGATCGGCTCCACCGTCGAGGCAATCGAGCGCGAGCTCGTGTTGCAGACGCTGGAGCGATGCGACGGCAATCGCACGCACGCGGCGCGCCTGCTCGGACTTTCCGTCCGCACCATGCGCAACAAGATCAAGCAGTACGCGACATCAGGGGTCGATGTGCCCTCGCACAGCTAGAGCGTTTTCGAGCGAAGCATGCCCTCGGACTTGATCCGGGGGTGGACTTCGGTTCGCGTGAAGAAAACGCGTCAAAACAGAAGACTAGAGCCCCAGGCTCCAGGTTGCTGCGCGGCCGCCTTTCCAGCGAGACAACGCCGGGTTAGGTTTGGGCTCCGCTGATAGCAGCGGAACGGCCGGAGGACCCAACCGATGCCCCCCACAAAGCACTTCGCCCCGCCCGCCGGGATCAAGGCCCCGCCACTTTCCTTCGCCACCCGCGTCGGCGACCTGCTGTTCATCTCGGGCATTCCTGGCTTTGACGAAAACGGAGAACTGCCTGATGGCTTCGAGGCGCAATTCGGCTTTGTCGTGCGCAACATCAAGCGTGTGCTTGACGAAGCCGGCGCGACGTTCCGCGATCTGGCCAAGGTCAACGTGCTGCTGACGCGCGCGTCAGACGTCGCCACCATGAACGTGCTGTATGCCTCCGCGTTCGGGCCAGCGCCCTACCCCGCGCGCACCACCTGCGTGGTGGCATCGCTGCCCAATCCAAAAATGCTGATCGAGATCGAGGGTGTGGCCTCGCTGGCGGGGCGGTGATCGATGCTGACACTTTATTCGTATCCGGAACTGTTCGGCGTCGCCGACAACAATGGCTATGGCCTGAAGGTGTTCGCGTTTCTCAGGCTCGCGGGCGTGCCGTTCGTCCATGAGCATGTGTTCGACGCATCGGCCGCGCCGCGCGGGCAGTTGCCCTATATCGTCGATGACGGCGAGACGATCGGCGACAGCGAGACCATCATCGCACACCTTATCGAAAAATATCGACTGACCATCGATGCAGGCCTGACGCCCGCGCAACGCGCGACCAACCACATGGTCACGCGCATGCTCGACGATCTCTACTGGGTGATGTCGTATTCGCGCTGGAAGGACGATCGCTACTTTCCTTTGTTTCGCGACGGCTTCATGGCGCAGCATTCGCGCATCGACGCGGCCGGGCTGAACAAGGCCAGAGAATACAACGCGCAGCGTTATTATTTTCAGGGCATCGGCCGTTACACGCCCGATCAGGCCTATGCACGGGGACTGGCGGATCTGGGGGTGTTGGCCGGTCTCGTCCCGGCGGCCGGATATGTGCATGGCGCAAAGCCGACCAGCATCGATGCCGGCATCTACGGCTTCATCGCCAACATCTATTTTTTCCCGATCCCGACACCGCTAAAGGCGTTCGTCGACGCACATCCAAATCTGGTGCGGCATTGCGAGGCGATCCATGCGGCGATTGGGTCGAAGGGCGATTAGCGAAGCGCCGATGCCACCTTGTGCCGACGCGCGTGCTTGGTATCCTCCGTCAAAATCAAAAGCAGAGGAAACCCCATGCCCCTTCTCCAAAATCATATCGCGGTCGTCACCGGCGCAGGCTCCGGCATCGGGCGCGCCATCGCGAACGGCTATGCCCGCGAGGGCGCGCGGGTGGTGATACTGGACATGAACGAGAAGGCCGCCGCGGAAGTAGCCAAGGAAATCCGCGACGCCGGTGGCAACGCAGAGAGCTTCGTCCTCGACGTGACCAGACGCGAGGACTGCCTCGCGATGGCCAAGCAAATCGCCGAAAAAATCGGGCAGGTCTCGATCCTCGTCAACAATGCCGGTATCGCGCGCCGCAACGGCATGCTGGGAGCGAGCGAAGCCGTCATCAAGGATTGGGAAGATATCATCGCGATCAATTTGACCGGCGTCTTCAACGTCACCTACGCCTTCCTCGAACCGTTGCGCACCAGCAAGGGACGCATCGTCAATATCGGCTCGATCCAGTCGTTCGTGCATCTGCGCACGCCGAGTTCGCCGGCCTATACCGCCTCCAAGCACGGCGTGCTCGGCTTCACCAAGGCGCTTGCGGCCGAACTCGGCAAGGAAGGCGTGCGCGTCAATGCGATCGGCCCCGGCTTCATCGAAACGCCGCTGAATGCGGCCGTGCGCGCCAGCAATCCGGAGCTGGCAAAAACCTTCATCGCTCACACGCCGCTCGGGCGTGCCGGCACCGCGGAAGACATCGTCGGCCCCGCGATCTTCCTGGCCTCGGATCTGTCGGCCTACGTTTCCGGCTCGATCGTGATGGTGGATGGCGGATATCGGACGGTGTGAACATGTCCAATGCGCCGCATTTCGACATCGACGTGCCGGCCTTCTGGGCCGATCCCTACCCGGCCCTGGCAAGGATGCGGAAGCAGGCGCCGATCGCGTTCGTGCCGCAGCTCGGCTCGACGATCTTCACCCGGCGCGACGATATCTTCACGCAGGAGAAACGCATCGACGTGTTCTCCTCGCACCAGCCGGCCGGGCTGATGAACGTGCTGATGGGACACAACATGATGCGCAAGGATGGCGATGCGCACATGTCGGAACGCGCGGCGATGTTTCCCGCGGTGTCGCCGCGCACGGTGCGCGATACCTGGGTCCGGCAATTCCAGGCTCATGCCGACCGCATCCTCGACGAGCTGGCGCCGCTGGGCGCGGCCGATCTCTGCAAGGCGTTCGCGCTGCCGCTGTCGGCCGAATGCCTGAAGGACATCACCGGGCTGACCAACATGCGCTACCAGGACATGGACGCGTGGTCGCAGGCGATGATCGACGGCATCGCCAATTACACCGGCAACAAGGAGGTCGAGGCACGTTGCCATGCGGCGACCGCTGGCATCGATGCCGCGATCGACGACATGATTCCGGTCGTCACCAGGCACCCGAACAATTCGATCCTCAGCGTGCTGCTGGCCGCAGGCCAACCGATGGAAAGCATCCGCGCCAACGTCAAGCTCGCGATATCAGGCGGACAGAACGAGCCGCGCGACGCCATCTCGGGCACGATCTGGGCACTGCTGACGCATCCCGAGCAACTCGCGCTGGTTCGCGACGGCAAAGCGAAATGGCTCGACGTGTTCGAGGAATACGCACGCTGGATCGCGCCGATCGGGATGTCGCCGCGGCGAGTGGCAAAACATTGGTCGTTCGGCGGCGTCGATTTCGAGCCGGAAGACCGCGTGTTTTTCATGTTCGGCTCGGCCAATCGCGACGAAGCCTGCTTCAGCGATCCCGACAATTTCGACATTACGCGCGATACCGCCAAGAGCATCGCCTTCGGCGCCGGGCCGCACTACTGCGCCGGCGCCTTCGCCTCGCGCGCCATGGTGGCCGACGTCGCGCTGCCCGGAATTTTTGCGCGGCTGAAGGGCTTGCGGCTCGATGTGAGCGAGCCGGTGCGGATCGGCGGCTGGGCGTTTCGCGGGCTGCTCAATCTGCCGGTCATGTGGGAGGTGAACTAGCCTGATGCTTCACCCGAATCTCGCCCGCGACCGCTCCCTCGCCTTTTCGGCCTCGATCTCGCGGTCGCGCGCCGGCGCATTGGTTTGCAGCGCTGCCAGCAGGCGCCGGGCGCTGTCGGAGACTTCGGAAACGGCGCGGTTGAAGGCCTCGGCATTGGCCTGCGACGGCGAATTGAACCCGGAAAGCTTGCGCACGAATTGCAGCGCCGAAGCGTGGATCTCGGCATGGGTCGCCGGCGGGTCGAAATTGAACAACGTCTTGATGTTGCGGCACATGATGATCTCCTCGGCTCGGGGTGCAGTCCTGCCACTTCCAGGACGTACGGCCCCTGCAAAATCCGACAGCTTTGGCCTATTCTGTCATAGAATAGGCAGCGCGTTCACCCCTGTCCGGCACCCACGCAAACAGCGAGTTCCCGATGAGCCACGTGACCTACAAGATCGTCGAACATGACGGCGGCTGGGCTTATACCGTAGACGGCGTATTTTCCGAGCCGTTTCCGAACCGTGCCGCAGCGCTGGCGGCAGCGCGGCGGGTAGCGGCCGAGCAGCGGGTGCCCGGCCGCACCGAGGCGATCGAATATGAGACCGCGGACGGCAAATGGCACACGGAGACCGCCGCCGGCAACGACCGGCCGGAAACCGATGTCGAGGACGGCAGGGCGTAGTCGCGGAAGCGCAGCAGCGGCGCCAAAAAAGTGGTCGGAAAATCCACCATCTCCGCCGTGCTTCGCTCTCGGATCGATCGGCCCGATATGCTAGACACCCGCATAAGCGGCCCGTCTACAAGTGGTCGCGCTTGAGGGAGAATCGTGATGAGATGTTTCGGTGCGGCGCTGTCGGCCGCTGTTATGTTGTCTTCGCTTACTGCGCTATCGGTTACTGCAATGGCTGCCGACTACCCCACACCGAAACAGGGCGACTGGATCGCCAGGGATTTCAAATTCCACACCGGCGAGACCATGCCGGAACTGCGGCTGCATTACACGACATTGGGCGAGCCGACCGGCCAGCCGGTGCTGGTGCTGCACGGTTCGGGCGGCGATGCATCGCGGATGCTGACGCCGGAATTCGCGGGCCTTTTGTTCGGGCCTGGCCAGCCGCTCGACGCGTCGAAATACTACATCATCATCCCCGACGGGATCGGGCACGGCAAATCGTCAAAGCCTTCCGACGGCATGAAGACGGCTTTTCCGAAATACAATTATGAAGACATGGTCGATGCACATTATCGCCTGGTCAAGGAAGGCCTCGGCGTCAAGCATTTGCGGCTCGTGATCGGCAATTCGATGGGCGGCATGCATGCCTGGATCTGGGGCGTGAAATATCCCGACATGATGGACGCGGTGGTGCCGATGGCGTCGCAGCCGACTGCGATGGCGGCACGCAACTGGATGCTACGGCGGATGATGATTGAAACCATCAAGAACGATCCCGACTACAATGGCGGCAGTTACACCGCGCAGCCGCGAATGATGAAATATGCGATCAACGCCTATCAGATCGCGACCGGCGGCGGCACGCTCGGTTATCAGACGCTGGCGTCAACGACAGCAAAAGCCGACAAGATGGTGGACGATCGGCTGGCCGCACCGGTCACGGCTGACGCCACCGACTTCATCTATCAGTGGGAAGCGTCGCATGATTACGATCCGTCCAGCGGGATGGAGCGCATCGAGGCGACACTGCTTGCGATCAACGCCGCCGATGACGAACGCAATCCGCCCGAGACCGGCGTGACCGAAGCCGCGATCAAGCACATCAAGCATGGAAAGCTTTATCTGATCCCGGCCTCGACCGAGACCCGCGGCCATCTCACCACCGGCAATGCCAAATTCTATGCGCCGCAATTGCAGGAACTGCTGCAGACCGCGCCGCAGCGGACGATGTGATCTGAAGGCTCGATTGGCGGAAGCGGTTTAGACCCGATCCAGGTGACGCCCGCGCCGCCGGCGTGATAGTCTGGCCGAAACCTGACCGGAGCAGTCCCTTGACCGATTTTAGCGCCAGTGACCTTGCAACGATCTATCCGAAACCCAGCGAACGCGTGATTGCGAAGGCGCGTCCGGAGATCGACGTCCACGCCAGGAAATTCATCGGCATGTCGCCGTTCTGCGTGCTGGCCACGTCCGGCTCCGACGGCAGTGTCGATGCGTCGCCACGCGGCGGCAATCCCGGCTTTGTCAATGTCGCCGCAGCCGAACCTGCTGTTGATGCCGGACCGTTCCGGCAACAACCGCATCGACAGTTTTCGCAACATCGTCGAAGGCAGCGGCTTTGTGCAGCTGATCTTCTTCGTACCCGGAATCGACGAAACGCTGCGCGTCGGCGGCAAAGGCAAACTGTCCGCCGATCCGGAGCTGCTGGCGTCGATGGTGGAATTCGGCAAACAGCCGCGCGCGGTGTTGCGCATCGACGTGCGCGAGGCCTATTTCCATTGTGGCAAGGCGTTGATGCGTTCGAAGCTATGGTCAGGCGATACGCGCGTTGAGCGTTCCGTGATGCCCAGCATCGGCGAAGTGATTCACGACCAGACCGGCCTCGGCGAACGGGAAAGCCAGGACGTGATCTACGAGCGCTACAAGACGCAGCTTTAATCGAGCCCGCTCAGCTCCCGCCTTCAAGCCCGCCGACGTGCTTCTGGGTGTAGAGTTCAAGACCGATGCGCTTGATCAGATCGAGCTGGGTCTCGAGGAAATCGATATGATGCTCCTCGTCTTTCATCAGGCTTTCGAACAGATCGCGTGAGACATAGTCCTTCACGCCGTGGCAGTGGGTTGCGGCTTCCTGGTAAAGCGTGCGCGCGGCGATCTCGGAGGCGAGATCGCATTCAATGATTTCCTTGACGTTCTGGCCAATCCGGAGGGGATCCAGCACCTGCATGTTGGGGAAGCCGTCGAGGAACAGGATACGATCGGTGAACTTGTCGGCGTGCTCCATCTCCTCGATGGATTCCTTGCGCCAGACCTTGGCCATCTCCAGCAGGCCCCAGTTGTTCAGGAGCCGGTAATGCAGCCAATACTGGTTGATAGCAGTGAGCTCGCTGCGCAGGCCCTTATTGAGATAATCGATGACTTTTGGGTCGCCCTGCATGGTGCACACTCCGGGTTTTTGAGGCCAAACCGGCCTGAATCCTGATTTAGAATGCTTCTAAATCAGTTCAGGGGCAAGGGCAACCGCTGCGGCAAAAAAGCGGTGGAACCGCGGAATCGGCCAAATTCGGAAGTTTTCAGCAGGCGGCGAGCGCAAACTCTTGAGCCGGCTCGTCATTTGCGGCGTGGGCGTGGCTGTGCGGACAGCCGGAGCAGCAGGACTTGGCGCAGGGGCCAAGCGCTTCATCGATGATAGTCTTGATGGTACGTGCGCACCGGCCGCATTCGGCGCTGCAGCCGAGGCAACCATAGATTTGCTTTGGATTACGCGGCAGGTCCGAAGCTGCGCTTACGGCATTCCGGACATCGTGGTCGCTAAGGACGTTGCAGGAACAAACGATCATAAGAGCGGCAGGCCCATCGGTGATGCTTACCCTCTTGGATAGGGAAGGCCGCGACCGGATGCAAAAGGAAAAACCGCAGTTTGAAGCAATTCCAAACTATGCCCAACGCAATTTGGAACAGGTCTAAAAACCCTTATTTTACCGGCACAAATCGTCTTCCGCGCTCACGGTAGCGTTAATCGCTACCGCCGCCACTGTCTCCGCCCCCGCTATCGCTACTGCTGGAGCTATCCGACGCGACGGAATTATCCGATGAGGAGTTGTCGCTGCTGAACCAGTTGAAGACATTCCAGCCGCCGCCGGAATCATAGGTGCTGCCGCTGCTGTAACCGGAGTTGTCGCTGGTCGCATTACTGCGGCGAGCGGCTGCGCTCTGCACCCGCGTCATCAGCCAATAGCAAGCCAGCGATGAGCCGCCGACCGCTACCATCAAGGCCGTCATTCCGTTCGTCATGGCGTCCTTCTCGTCTCCGGGCCTTGGATAGGGATGCCTCTTGCGCCGCAACAATGGCCATCACTTGCCCGCATTCGTCGCCAAATGAGGCGTCCCCGTTCATTGATCATTCAACCGAAATGTGGAACTTTTGTCGCGACAGACCACTTACCGCTGTCCTCCAAAGATCTCCCAGAGAGAGAAAGGTGAGAGGCCATGAAGAAGACATTGATGGCGCTCGGTGCCGCAGCCACGCTGGCTATTTCCGCAGTCGCGATCCCGGCGCCTGCCCATGCGCAACGTGGTGTTGCGGCCGGCGTTGCTGCCGGACTGATCGGCGGCGCCATTGTCGGCGGCGCAATCGCTTCGCAGAACGGATATTACGGCCCCGGCTATTACGCCCCCGCTCCAGGCTATTATGGCGGTCCGGCCTATGTCGCCGATCCAGGTTATGGCCCCTGCGTCTTGCAGCGTCAGCGCTTCTGGGATGGCTATGGCTGGCGAATTCGCAACGTCCGGGTCTGCGACTAATCCCGTTCACCTTCATTAAATCGAAAGCAAACACCCCGGAAAACCACCGGTTTTCAGGGCTGTAACCCCTTTATGGCCTGAAAAAACCGCTTTTGCGGGGCTATTGATTTGCGAACGTTTACTTTCGGTTGACTGTTATGCGCTTTTTAGCGAGATGGCCAATTCGGATACAGCGTGTGAGTCACACTAAACCCGGCGTCGGCTGAAGGCGCCATCTCCAGGAGATCCCAAGACATGAAGAAGACATTTGCTGCCTTCATCGCGGTCGCAACGATTGCCGGTTCGCTGACCGCAACGCCCGCAAGCGCACAGCGTGGCGTTGCTGCAGGCGTGGCAGCCGGCCTGATCGGCGGCGCGATCGTCGGTGGTGCGATTGCTTCCAGCCGCCCGGCCTACGGCGGCCCGGTATATGTTGAAGAAGCCCCTCCCCCGGCCTGCCGCATGGTTCGCGAGCGCTTCTGGGATGGTTACGAATGGCGTTTCCGCCGCGTCGAGGTTTGCCGCTGATCTGATCGACCTGCGCGCGATCCGCGCGCTTTGATCCAAAGCCCGGCCGAAATTTCGGTCGGGCTTTTTCTTTTCGCCCTCACCCTAGGAAGCAGCGATCAGCGGGCCGAACTGATCGAACGCAGCACCGCCTCGCTCGGCCAGCAATCGAGCTTCAGTCCTGCGGATTTTTGATACGCCCCCAATGCCGCGCGGGTCTGCATGCCGGCCTTGCCGTCGAGCTTGTCTTTATAAAGTCCGATGCGCGTCAGATGGCGCTGCATGGCTTCGACATCGGCGGTGCGCAACTGCGTCGACGCCGACCAGGGCGTGGCGAACGGTAGCGGGCTCGTCATGCGATCGCTGAGATGACCGACGAACAGCACGTAGAGATCGGAAAAATTATATTCCTTGATGACGAAATAATTCTTCGTGGTCAGGAACGCAGGACCATAGATGCCCTCGGGCTGCAGCAGCGAAGCCGGCTGCGCCAGTTCGGCTGCGCTCAATTTTTGTCCGCGCACCGGCACGAAGCCTGCGCGCAGCCACTCACCGATCGGCTTCGTCACCTCGGGCACACCCATGGTGCAATCGACGTTTGCGGGCGCGCGCACTTCATAGGCCCAGCGCACGCCCTTCTGCCAACCCTTGTTGACGAGTTGCTGGGCTGCGGAAGCGAGCGCGTCCGGCACCGAATTCCAGATGTCCACGCGACCATCGCTATCGAGATCGACGCCGTGCTTGTAATATTCGGACGGCAGGAATTGCGTGAGACCGGTAGCCCCGGCCCAGGACGAGCGCATGTCCTTGCGCGTCACCGCACCCTCGCCGAGGATCTTTAGCGCCAGGATGAACTCGGTGCGGTACTGATCCTTGCGGCGACCGACATAGGCCTGGGTCGCCACCACACGCAACGCATCGTAGGGCAATCGGTAGCGGCCATAGTCGGTCTCGCGGCCCCAGATCGCGAGCACGACTGTCGCAGGCACGCCGAAGCGGGATTCGATTTCGCTTAGCGCAGGACGATATTTCTGCAGCAGCCGCTGCCCTTCCGTCGCCAGCCGCGCGATGGAAGCTTCCTTCACGTAATCGGCCGGCACCTGCACGAACTCGGCCTGCGAAGGCGCACCGGTGGCGGGCCGCCCTGGCAGGATCAAATCGGGTAGTTTGTAGTCCGGCTCGAGCCCACGAGTTTCAGCATCGAACGTCGCGCGCGACACGCCGGCGGCCTGCGCTTCAGGCCAGAGCGAGGCGATGAACTGGGTGAAGGCGGCGTCGGCGGCATGGCAAGGAGACCATCCGAAGAGGACAGCAATCATCGCGACAATGAAAGCCATCCATTTCATCAGCTCACCGCGTCAGCTTCTTGTACTTCACGCGATGCGGAATGATGGAATCCTGCCCCAGCCGCCGCATCTTGTCTTTCTCGTAGTCCTGGAAATTACCTTCGAACCATTCGACATGGCTTTCGCCCTCGAAGGCCAGGATGTGGGTCGCGATGCGGTCGAGGAACCAGCGATCATGGCTGATGATGACGGCACAGCCGGCGAAATCCTCCAGCGCCTCTTCGAGCGCGCGCAGCGTATCGACGTCGAGGTCGTTGGTCGGTTCGTCGAGCAGCAACACGTTGGCGCCCGATTTGAGCATCTTGGCCAGATGCACGCGATTGCGCTCGCCGCCTGACAGTGCCCCAACCTTCTTCTGCTGGTCGGCACCCTTGAAGTTGAACGACGAGCAATAGCCGCGCGAGTTGACCTCGCGCTTGCCCAACAGGATCAACTCATTGCCGCCGGAGATTTCCTCCCATACTGTCTTCTTGCCGTCGAGGTCGTCACGCGACTGGTCGACGTAACCGAGATGCACGCTCTCGCCGACGGTGATGTCGCCCTTGTCGGGGGTCTCCTGCTTGGTGATCATCCGGAACAGCGTGGTCTTGCCGGCGCCGTTCGGACCGATCACGCCGACGATGCCGCCCGGCGGCAGTTTGAAGGTGAGATCGTCGATCAGCATGCGGTCGCCAAAGCCTTTGCTGAGACCTTCGAAATCGACGACGTTCTGGCCGAGCCGCTCTGCCACGGGAATCGTGATCTGCGCGGTCTGCGTCTGCTTCTCGCTGGCTTGCTTCAACAAATCTTCATAGCGCTGGTAGCGCGCCTTGGACTTGGCCTGGCGCGCTTTCGGCGAGGACGCGATCCATTCCTGCTCGCGGGCGAGCGTCTTCTGGTGGGCTGCGTCTTCGCGGCCTTCCTGCTCGAGACGTTTTTGTTTCTGCACCAGCCAGGACGAATAATTGCCCTCGTAGGGAATGCCCCTGCCGCGGTCGAGTTCGAGGATCCACCCCGTGACGTTGTCGAGGAAGTAGCGGTCGTGGGTCACGATCAGGATCGCGCCGGGATAGTTGCGCAAATGGCCTTCCAGCCACGACACCAACTCGGCGTCGAGATGGTTGGTCGGTTCGTCCAGGAGCAGAAGTTCCGGCTGATCGAGCAGCAGCTTGCACAGCGCGACGCGGCGGCGCTCACCGCCCGAGAGCTTGGTGACGTCGGCATCGTCGGGCGGGCAGCGCAGCGCATCCATCGCCTGATCGACCTTGCTGTCGAGATCCCACAGGCCCTGCGCCTCGATCTCGTCCTGCAGCTTCGTCATCTCGTCGGCGGTCTCGTCGGAATAATTCATCGCCAGTTCGTTGTAGCGATCGAGGATCGCCTTCTGCTTGGCGACGCCTTCCATGACGTTTTCGCGGACGTTCTTGCTCGCGTCGAGGTGCGGCTCCTGTTCGAGGTAGCCGACCCGGGCGCCCTCGGCGACCCAGGCCTCGCCGGTATATTCCTTGTCGATGCCGGCCATGATGCGCAGCAGCGTCGATTTGCCGGAACCGTTGACACCGAGCACGCCGATCTTGGCGTCGGGGTAGAACGAGAGATGGACGTTATCGAGCACCTTTCGGGTCGGGTAGCTCTTGGTCAGACCCTGCATGAAATAGACGAACTGGCGAGCCATCGCGATCCCTTGAAACCGGAGGATTTTCGGAAATTTGCTGCCGCTGATGTAGCGGCGTGGCCCTCAAAGGGCAACCGCGGGAACACGTTTTCCATTCGTTCACCACGGATGAATACGGGATGGTCACCATGTCCGCAGCAGATCGCGACAATTGAAACCTTCTTTTAATAAATCAGGCCAAAAATCGTCCACGACGCCCCAAAAGGCGCCTTACGCGGCAAAAGCCGCGAGTGAAAACAATGGGCCCGCGTCATGGCAACGATTACTTCGGCATCCCTTTCCACCCCGGCGAACAGCCGCGACGGTTTCGCAAGGCCCTTCGCCGAATTCCGCGCCTTCTGGCGTCAGTTCATGGCCAAGGCGTTCAACCCCTACCGGCCCGAACTGCATTATATGCGCGGACCGGGACCGGCCTGGCGCGCCAAGCACCTCAACCGTTCGCACCGTTCCTGATCGGACACTCGCTCGAAAACGCAATCAGGCCGCTTGCGCGCTCCTCGATTGCGCGCGACGATGGCGTTCCCTTTGACGGCCCATTCCCGCCGTCACCCTCGCCATGAACGGACTTCCCAATGACGCGGCTACGCTGTGCAATTCTCGACGACTATCTCAACCTGGCCATGACGGTCGCAGACTGGTCCAAAATCGCGGACCGTGTCGACGTCACGGTCTTCAACCAGCCGTTCGCAACGGCCGAGGCCGCCGCCAACGCGCTCAAGGATTTTGAGATCATCTGCGCGATGCGCGAGCGGACGCCGTTTCCCCGCACGCTGTTTGCGGCCCTGCCCAAGTTGAAGCTTCTGATCACCTCGGGCATGCGCAACGCTGCGATCGATATGGAAGCCGCCAAGGACCACAAAGTAGTGCTGTGCGGCACGCAATGGGGCCGCGATCCCACCGCCCCCCTGACCATGGGCCTGATCCTGGAATTAACCCGCAATATCGGCCGCGAGAGCGCGCGCATGCATGCCGGCGAGCCTTTGCAGAAGCATGTCGGCATGGAGATCGAGGGCCGGACGCTGGGCGTTATCGGCCTCGGCAAGCTCGGCAGCAAGGTATCGAAGCTGGCACAGGCCTTCGGCATGAACGTGATCGCCTGGAGCCCGAACCTGACGCCGGAACGATGCAAGGAAGTCGGCGTCACCTACGCCACCAAGGAAGAGCTGTTTTCGACTGCCGACATCGTCACCATCCATGTGGTGCTCGGCCCACGCTCGCGGGGACTGGTGGGAGCTGCGGATTTCGCACGGATGAAGCCGACCGCTTACCTCGTCAACACCGCGCGCGGCCCGATCGTCGACGAAGGCGCGCTGCTGGAGGCACTGACACAAAAGAAGATCGCGGGCGCCGGCGTCGATGTCTTCTCGGTCGAGCCGCTGCCGGTCGACCATCCCTTCCGCAAGGTCGACAATCTCGTGCTGACGCCGCATCTCGGCTACGTTACCGAGGATAGTTTCCGAAACCACTACATGCAGATGGTCGAAGGCATCGACGCCTGGTTCATGGGCGAACCGCTGCGCAAGCTCGCATAACGAAAACGCCCTCCCGTTGAACGGGAGGGCGAACGTTGCAGATACCGTCGAATATGTCGGCTTAGCGAACCGTCACGGGCGCCGGAAGCGGCGGCACCACAGTCGGCTGTGTGCCGGGAAGCGGCGACGCCATTTGCGCGGCGGCGGGCGGTGCGCCAGCGGCAGGGCCACCGGGGGCAGGTGCGGCGGAGGCGGTTGCGGTTCCAGGCCGCGGGCCACCGGGCAGCACGACGACGCGGGTGCCGACCTTGGTCCGTTCGAACAGATCGGAGACGTCTTCGTTCAGCATGCCGATGCAACCCGACGAGACGAATTTGCCGATCGTCGAAGGCTGGTTGGTGCCGTGGATACGGTAGACGGTCGAGCCGAGGTACATCGCACGTGCGCCGAGCGGATTGCCCTCGCCGCCGGCCATGAAGCGCGGCAGATAGGGCTGGCGCTCGATCATCTCGGTCGGCGGATGCCAATCCGGCCACTCCGACTTGCGCGTGATCTTCTGTACGCCGGTCCAGGTGAAGCCATCACGGCCAACGCGGACGCCGTAACGGATCGCGCGTCCCCCACCCAGCACGTAATAGAGGTAGGTGTTCGACGTATCGACGACGATGGTTCCGGCCGGCTCCTTGGTGGCGAAAGCTACTTCCTGGCGGCGCAAATTCGGCGGCAGCTGAGCTGGCGCGGCGTCGGGCTGCTCTTCCGGCGGCAGCGCCGACAACATCACCGGCTTGCCGTCGGCTCCAACAGGAGCCTGTTGCTGAACCGTTCCAGTGACGCCGGGCGCGGCGCCGATCGCCTCCGGCGGACGCAGGGCACGGTCATCGTTCTGATACACGATGCCGGCGCCAGGAATGCGATTATCGCCGCGATCCGAATAGGTCTGCGGAGCACCGGGTGCACGATCACCGTAGATCACCGGCGGCGGACCGGCGGGGCGGCCATAACGTGGATCGTCGGGAGAAAGAATCGGGCCGGTGGGCATCGGCGGGCCGCGGTCGGAATACACCGGTGCGCCCATCGGTCGGCCGTAGCGCGGATCGTTTGGTGACATCACTGGGCCGGGCGGCGACAGCGCGGTCGAACTCTGTGCGTTCGGCGCCTCGTCGTCGTCGAGCGCATCGAAATCGGGTGCGCCGGGGCCACGGCGTTCATCGACGACGTAGCCGCCGGCTGGATATCCCGGAGCCGCCGAATAAATCGAGCCGGGGGGCACCGGATAGCCCTGCTGCGCATGGGCAAGCGAGGTTCCCGCCGCGGAAGTCACCACGGCAGCACAAATCGTCAGAATGCGGTTAATCTTCATCGCTCTTGTATAGTCCCCAAGCCACACCGGACCGTTAACGGCAGATGGCCGAAGATAGCGGCGCATTCAAGACAAATCCGCGAAATTCGGCCCAGATCGGTCATTTTGTGATCTGCCGTGATCGCTGCGGCAAAGATGCCTCACCGTTCGGAAAACGCACTCCGCGGGACAACGGCCGCAAGCGGAAGCAAATTTTGTAACGAACAACCTTGAGACGTTGAGATATTCTCGAATTGGCCTGATTCGCCGCGCGAAGCCGGCTCCTCCCAGTGGTCACCGCGTTCCCTTTGGCATCAACGGCCCTGCAGACCTCCGCAAGGCGGAACTCGCGACCATGCTCCCCGGTTTTCGCTTTCTGTTCGCCGCGATCGTATTCTCGATGTCGATCCTGGTGTTTGGGCTTGGCGCCGCAGCGTTGCTACGGGCCGCGCATGAGGAGTTTGCCAATATCCCGTCGCGGCGGGCGCCACCCGAACCGGTGTTCGCCAAGCAGAACGACGCGCCGGTGCCGACGCTGGCCCTGCTGCGCTTCGACCCGCCGGTTGTAGACAAAACGCCTGACGACGCCCTTCCGGCCGTGATTCCCGAGACCGTGGCGCCCGAGACCGTGGCGCCGGCTGAACAGACGGCAGATGCCGCACCGGCCGAGCCTGAGAAACACGCCGCGCTGAAGCCCGAAGATTCCGTGCCGGCCGAGGCGGTGAAGCCTGACGCGCCAGAGCCAGAAACAACGACGACAGCAACCGCAACGCCGACAGAGCCCGCCGAAAGCGAGGCACGCGAACCCGCCGGCGAAATGAAGGTTGCGGCCATCGCGGAAACGCCGCCTCCGGTCACCGCCATTGCGCCGACAGCGCCCGAACTTGCCGCCGAAGTGCCGTCACTTGAGACCAACATCGCGACGACCAGGATTGCCACGCTCGGCGGGCCTGAGGTCACCATCGAGGAAACGAGATCGGCAAAGGCGGCGGACACCAAGGCGGACCAGGCCAGCCGGAAGCGGGCGCAGCGCGCCAAGGAGCGCCGACGCATTGCGCGGCGTGCACGGCTGGCCCGAGAGGCGGCAGCAGCGGCGGCTCTTCAGCTACAAGCTAACCCGTTCGCGCCAGCACTGGTGACGCGAACGCGGTAGACGAAGCGCGAATTTTTCGCGCTCCGCCGATCCGGCTCTACTGCTCCACAAACGAAATACTGCCGACGACCGGTTTGGCGTCCGCGGCCGGCGCTCTTGCCGGAACGATCGTCACCGCATGCTCAGCCTTCAACTTGCCGCCGGCATCGAGGTTTGCCGCGATGTCGGTGATGTCGAAACTGAACGTCCGCGCCATATCCGCGTGGTCGTGATCCTCGCCATGGGCGACCGCGGCGAAGAAGTTGAACGATCCGACATAGTTGCTGTTAAGCGGATCGGACGGCGAGCCGTCGGGCAGATCGAGATAGACCCGGTAGAGCGTCTCCGGCTGCACGTTGGCCTTGAAGTCGCTGAGAACGAGATAGAGACGGCGGTTGTCCGGCAAGGTCGACAGTCTGGCGGACAAGGGAGACGCCCCCGGCGTTTGCGCCGGCGGCGGGGCGGCGGCCTGAACGTTGACCCGAACCGGCTCGGCGCCGAGCGCGATGGGTCCACCTTGCGTCTTGGCCACCGCCACCGGAACGACAACAGCCTCCACCGCAGCGGGCGCGACCGATTGCGGGGCCGAGACGACCAAGTTGGAGCCGAGCAGGCGATCATATTGGTAATCGCACTTCTTGGTGTTGGTGTAATCCTTGACGACCGCCTTCACGCCCTTGCCGTCGGGGCCTGCGAATACGAATGTCTTGTTCAACCACGACGCCGAGGTGGGATTGGCGTGACCGGCAACGTTGTTCCAGCTCGCCCAGATGCGATCGATGTTGCAGTGATGCATCCAGAAGATCGGATCGTTCGCAGCCCAGGGCACCTGCCCCATTCCCACGCTGTTGCCGGTGAAGACGTGGATGTTGCCATGAAGCCCGAAGTCGAGCGTCTGGTTGAAGCCCGCCGACGCTCCGCTCGGCAGATATTGGGCTTCCGACAGCGCCGGCGTAGCACTCATATCGCTCGCCGAACCGCCAAAGGCGAAGATCGGCTGCCCGGCGTTGGATGTCGGGTTACGATCCGGCCGAAACAGCGGCCCCCATAGCGGATCGTTCTGCATGCGGAATTCCTTCGGCACCGCATAGGCGGCCGGCGAGGTGTAATTCCAGTACGGCAGTGTAAATTTGGGATCGTTCAGCACCGAGCGAATGATCTCCTCGAAATAGCAGACATACATTCGGTGCCATGGACAAAAGAACGGCTCGTTGGCTGAAATGAAATGCGCTTGGCAGGTGTCCCACATGGCCGTGGCCAGCGTCTTGTTGGGCGATGGGTTCGGCCCGAATATCGCGCTGATCTGCGCCGCCTTGGTGGTGTTGGTCGGAACTGCGTGCGTGTACCACTGGAACGTCCAGCTCCGCGGATCCGACTTCGGCAGCGCCATCATCAGTTTTACCGCCTGCGCATATTTCTTGAGCATCACTTGGCCATTCGCAGAGGCCAGATTGTAACGGATGGACGTTGCGGCATTCGCTTCGTTGATGGAGCCGGGCAACAAGCTCGCGCCTGCTCCGGCAAGGCCGCTTACGACGAGATGACGACGCGACAGCTCCGCCATGTCTACCTCCCTCTTGTGTGATGAACACGCGATCGCGCTCAGGCTACCGCAACGAGGGTGTCTGTACAACAAAATACAATCTTTAATTGCTGAAATCAAATTGTAGCTTGAGGCGCCGTTTGGGCGTGCGATGCGGCCTATTGTTCGACCAGCGCGATCTCAGTGATGACAGGCTTGGCGCTTTCGCGCGGCTTGTTGGCCGGAACGATCGTCACGGTTGTATTGTCGCCAAGCGAATTACGCGACTGCAAGGTCTTCAGCAGACGCGTGACGTCGAAGCTAAGGAAGCGCGGGTCCTGCTTTGCAGCTTGCGCGCCACGGCTCGTCGCATTGAAGAAGTTCAGCGAGCCAACGTAGTAGATTTCATCGGGACTAGGCGCGACGCCCTGCGGCAATCCCAGGTAAATCTGATAGATCGTTTCGGGCGGTTCGTCGGTGCCAAGCCCTTTGGCGACGAGATAGACCTTTCGGTCCTGCACGGACCGTCGCGACGCGCGCGGACAAGGCTTTGCCAGCGGCCGGCGGCACGAGCTTCACGGACACCGGTCCGGCGCCGAGCGCAACCGGTTGGCTCGCCGTCGTCGCCAGCGTTTCGGAAGGTTCAGCCGCCACCGCGTTGACACCTGTTGTCGCGGCCGCAAACTCGGCCAGTATGAGCAGCAAAAAGCTCCGTCGACCTGTCCACATGGTCCGACACCTCAAGGCAACGCATGTTCGGTCGCCGCACCTCGCCGATCTAATACCGCAATTACGGTAACGCGCGCGTCTGCAACCACCGGTCGCAGCAACTTTCCGTGAAGCGGCGGGCAGTCGTCATTCAGGCGGGACCGGTCGCAATTGGCGGCCCGTCGGGCAGACCCCATTCGGCCCAGGACCCGTCATACAGCGCGCTGCCGCGCACGCCGAGGCGATAGAGCGCCAGCGTCAACACCAGCGCGGAAACGCCGGAGCCGCAGCTCGTCACGATCGGCTTCGTCAGATCGACGCCGGCATTCCCAAATGCCTGCCGCAGATCTTCCAGCGGCTTCATCGTGCCTGTCTTGGCGTCGAACAATTCGGCGTAGGGCACGTTGCGGCTGCCGGGGATATGGCCGGAACGCGATTCCGGCCGCGGCTCCGCGACGGTACCTTCGAAACGCCCACGCGGACGCGCATCGACCAATTGCTCGGCGCGCGTCTCGATATTGCCGAGCACTTGCTGCTGGCTGCGGATGTAGCCGGGATCGAGTTTGGCCGTGAACTTTCCCGGCTTCGGCGTGACTTTGCCGGAGTGGGTCGGACGGCCTTCCTGCGTCCATTTCTTCAGACCGCCGTCCAGCACCTTCACGTTGGGATAGCCGAACGACAGGAACATCCACCACGCTCGCGGCGCGGCGACCCATCCGCCGGAATCGTAGGCCACCACGGTATCGCCGGAGGAAATGCCGAGCGCTTCGATGTCACGCGCGAACTGCGTCGCGTCGGGATACATATGCGGCCGCGGATTGTTGTGATCCGAGATCGCGTCGACATCGAAGAACACCGCGCCAGGAATATGGGCGGCGAGATAATCGTCCACTGGCAGCGGCAGCACGCCGGGCAGCTTGAAAGATGCGTCGATCACCTTGACCTTGGGATCGTCGATGTGGGCGGCGAGCCAATCGGTGGAGACAAGCGGATCGTCGGTGGAGGTCATGGATAGGGTCTCCGGCATTTCCTAAATCGTCATGCCGGGCTTGACCCGGCAATCCATCTTCTTCGAAGGATGGACTTCTTTGTAAGGATGGACACGCGGGTCAAGCCCGCGCGTGACGAGCTTAGCCCTTCTTCTTCGGTTCCCATTTCTCGACCGGGCCGCCGGCGTCGCGCCAGGCGGCGAAACCGCCGCCCATATGCGCGACGGGTTTCAGGCCCATGTCCTTTGCGGTCTTGGCCGCGAGCGCCGAGCGCATGCCGCCGGCGCAGTGGAAGATGAATTTCTTTTCTTCCTGGAAGATCGGCTTGGCATAGGGGCTCGCCGGATCGATCCAGAACTCCAGCATGCCCCGGGTGCAGGAGAACGCGCCGGGGATGCGGCCGTCCCGCTCGATCTCGCGAGGGTCGCGGATATCGACAATGATGACATCATTGCCTTGCGCGGCTTTGATAGCATCGGCGGCGCTGATGGTCTCGATTTCGGCATTGGCTTCGTCGATCAGAGATTTGATGCCGCGGTGAATGGTCTGGGGCATATTTCCACCTTTATTATTTCTTGACGTCCGCCGTTTTGACGGCGGCTTTATCGCACCAGTTCCTTCATCGCGCCTTCGAGGCCTTCGATCGTGATCGGAAACATGCGCTCCGAGAACAGGCGGCGAATGATGGTAGTGGATTCCGAATAGTCCCAGTGCTTCTGCGCCACCGGATTGAGCCACACCGCATGCGGATAGGTGCGCGTGATGCGATCGAGCCAGACCGAGCCGGCTTCTTCGTTGACGTGCTCGACGGAGCCGCCGGGCACCATGATCTCATAAGGCGACATCGAAGCGTCGCCGACGAACACCACCTTGTAGTCGTGCGGGTATTTATGCAGCACGTCCCAGGTCGGCGTGCGGTCGGTGAAGCGCCGCTTGTTCTGCTTCCACACCCCTTCGTAGAGGCAGTTGTGGAAGTAGAAATACTCCATGTGCTTGAATTCGGTCTTCGCCGCCGAGAACAATTCCTCGACCTGTTCGATATGCGAATCCATCGAGCCGCCGATGTCGAAGAACACCAGCACCTTGACCGCGTTGCGCCGCTCGGGGCGCATGACCACGTCGAGGTAGCCGTGATTGGCGGTTTCCCTGATCGTGGTGTCGAGGTCGAGTTCGTCAGGCGCGCCGGTGCGGGCGAATTTGCGCAAGCGGCGTAGCGCGATCTTGATATTACGGATACCAAGCTCGACATTGCCGTCGAGATCCTTGAACTCGCGCTTGTCCCACACTTTTACCGCGCGGTTGTTGCGGTTCTTCTCCTGGCCGATCCGTACGCCTTCGGGATTGTAGCCCTGCGCGCCGAACGGCGAAGTGCCGGCGGTGCCGATCCACTTATTGCCGCCCTGATGGCGGCCCTGTTGTTCCTTCAGGCGCTGGCGCAGCGTTTCCATGAGCTTGTCCCAGCCCATCGCCTCGATCTGCTTCTTCTCTTCCTCGGTGAGGTATTTTTCCGCGAGCTTCTTCAGCCATTCGGCGGGAATGTCCGCCTTTTCCATGGCGTCGAGCAGGCTTTCCAGCCCCTTGAACACGGTACCGAAGACGCGATCGAACTTGTCGAGATTGCGTTCGTCCTTCACCAGCGCGGCGCGGGAAAGGTAATAGAAATTCTCCACCGTCTGCTCGGCGAGGTCGGCGTCGAGCGCCTCCATCAGGGTCAGATATTCCCGTAAAGTCACGGGGACCTGCGCGTCGCGCAGCGATGTGAAGAATTGCAGGAACATGGGATACAGATTGCCCGCCGGACGGCTCGCGTCAAGGGCCAGCGCATACCAGACAGACCTAGACCGGGGGGCTTTTTCAACTACAATTGAGCCATAAAAGGCATATTCCGGCAGGGGAAATATGATGAGCATCATAGCTGCACTGGTTATTGGTGCGATCGCTGGCTGGCTTGCCGGGTTGATCGTGCGTGGCGCCGGCTTCGGCCTGATCGGCAACATCGTGATCGGCATGATCGGTGCGCTGGTTGCCAGCTGGCTGTTGCCGCAACTCGGCGTCAGCCTCGGCGGCAGCGCGTTTCGCGATATCGTCAACGCCACGATCGGCGCGGTCATCATCCTGATCATCCTCTCGATGATCAAACGCGCCTGACGAAAATTCTTCACCCCCAATCGCGACCGCCGAACCGGCGGTCGTTTACTGTTCAGGCCAAGCGGCCGAGAGCGAACAACAAGGCAAAGAGTGAGATGAAATTTACCGGTACCAAGGACTACGTCGCCACCGATGACCTCAAGGTCGCGGTCAACGCCTCGATCGTGCTCGAGCGCCCGCTGCTGATTAAGGGCGAGCCCGGTACCGGCAAGACCGTATTGGCGGAGGAAGTCGCCAAGGCGCTCGGCGCGCCGCTTTTGACCTGGCACATCAAGTCCACCACCAAGGCGCAGCAGGGCCTCTACGAATACGACGCGGTGTCGCGGTTGCGCGACAGCCAGCTCGGCGATGCCAAGGTCTCGGACATCTCGAACTACATCAAGCGAGGCAAATTGTGGGAAGCCTTCACGCACGACAAGCGCCCGGTGCTGCTGATCGACGAAATCGACAAGGCCGACATCGAATTTCCGAACGATCTCCTCCTCGAACTCGATCGGATGGAGTTCTTCGTCTACGAAACCGGCGAGAACATCAAGGCGAGCCTGCGCCCGATCGTGATGATCACCTCCAACAACGAGAAGGAATTGCCGGACGCGTTCCTGCGCCGCTGCTTCTTCCACTACATCAAGTTCCCCGACGCCGACACCATGAGCCGGATCGTCGACGTGCACTTCCCCAACATCAAGAAGCGCTTGGTGGAGGAAGCCTTGCGGATCTTCTTCGAGGTGCGCGAAGTGCCGGGCCTGAAGAAGAAGCCCTCGACGTCGGAACTGCTCGACTGGCTCAAACTGCTCTTGAACGAGGACATCACGCCGGAAATACTCAGGGAACGCGATCCGCGCAAGCTGATCCCGCCGCTGCATGGCGCGCTGCTCAAGAACGAGCAGGACGTGCATTTGTTCGAGCGGCTGGCGTTCCTCAGCCGACGCGAAGTGTAATTCGCTGCCAGCAGCGTCAGAACTAACGGTTCTGACGCGCCGGTCCCAGATGCGGACAGCAACAACGAAAAGATCGGTCCGATGAACGTTCAAAGCCAAGTTCGCAAAGCCTCGCCTGGCACGACCGAGCATTTCGACGTGTTGATCGCGGGCGCCGGCATCTCCGGCGTCGGCGCGGCCTATCATCTCACGACGCAATGCCCGGGAACGACGTTCGTCGCGCTCGAAACGCAGAAGACGTTCGGCGGCACCTGGAGCACCCACCGTTATCCCGGCATCCGCTCCGACAGCGATCTCCATACCTTCGGCTACCGCTTCAAGCCATGGACCAGCGCGCCAATCGCGAGCGCGGCCGAAATCCTGAAATATATGGGCGAGGTGATCGCGGAAAACGATCTCGCTCGCCACATCCGCTATCAGCACACCATCACCTCGGCCAAATGGTCGAGCGAAGAAAATCTCTGGACCATCGAAGCCACGAGAAACGACACCGGCGAGCAGGTTCGCTTCACCACGAACTTCTTCTGGATGTGCCAGGGCTATTACCGCCACGCCGAGGGCTATACGCCGGAGTGGAAGGACATGGCCAAGTTCAAGGGCCCGATCGTTCATCCGCAGAAATGGCCTGAAGACCTCGACTACAAGAACAAGCGCGTCGTCGTGATCGGCTCGGGTGCTACCGCGGCGACGCTGATCCCGGCGCTCGCCGGCGACGTCGCCCATGTGACGATGCTGCAGCGCTCGCCGACCTATTTCCGCACCGGCCGAAACGCGATCGAAATCGCCGAGCAACTGCGTCAGCTGCAGGTCGACGAGAAATGGATCCACGAAATCACGCGCCGGAAAATCCTGTTCGATCAGGACGCGTTTACCCGCAAGACCTTTGAGGAGCCGGAAGCCGCGAAGAAGGATCTGCTGTCGGCGGTGGAAGCCTATCTCGGCAAGGATTACGACATCGCCACGCATTTCACGCCAAAGTACCGGCCGTGGCGGCAGCGTATCGCGTTCATTCCGGACGGCGATCTGTTCCAGGGTATCAAGTCGGGCAAGGCTTCGGTCGTGACCGACGAGATCGACCGCTTCACCGAGAAGGGTATCCTGCTGAAGTCCGGCAAGGAACTCGAAGCCGACATCATCGTCACCGCGACCGGCTTTCATCTCTCCGCCAATGGCGACATCGAATTCGCCGTCGACGGCAAGAAGCTGGATTTCGCCGACACCGTGACCTATCGCGGCATGATGTTCACCGGCGTGCCCAACCTGGTCTGGGTGTTCGGCTATTTCCGCGCCAGCTGGACGCTGCGTGTCGACCTGGTTGCCGACTTCGTGTGCCGGATGCTCAACCACATGAAGCAGACCGGCGTGAAGAAGGTGACGCCCCAGCTTCGGCCCGAAGATCACAACATGCCGCTGCTGCCGTGGATCGATCCGGAAAATTTCAATCCCGGCTACATGATGCGCGGTATGCATCTGCTGCCCAAACGCGGCGACAAGCCGGAATGGCAGCACAATCAGGATTACTGGGCGGAAAAGGACGAATTCCCGAGTATCGATCTGAAGGACCGGGCATTCGCCTACGAGTGACCTAGCCAACGCGTGCTTCCAGGACGCTGAAACGGCCGGCCGGATAAATCGATATCAGGCCGAAGCCGCTTTCGTTGAGCAGACGGCGGTATTCGTCCTTCGTGCGCTCGAGGCCTCCGGGGCCGCGAAGCATGTTCAAGTCGCTCAACGCATGCGCCCTGTCTTCGTCCGCGGTAGTTGGCGACTCCGGCATTATTCGTTCGACCAGCAATAACGTTCCCCCTTGCGGAAGCGCTTGGCGGCAATTCCGAAGTATTGCGATGCTGCGCGCGTCGTCCCAGTCGTGGATCACGCTCTTGAGGATGATCGTGTCGGCCACCGCCGGAACTGCTTCAAAGAAATCACCGGCGACAAACTCAACCCGATCGCTCACGCCGATGTGGTGGAGATGCTTGCTTGCGATCCCGGCACATCTGACAAGATCGAAAACGGTGCCGCGGATGCGCGGGTGCTGCCTTGCGATCGCGCCCAGCAATTCGCCTGAACCTCCTCCAACATCCATCAGACGGGATACGCGGCTGAAATCGTAGGCCCGAAGGATGTCCGGCGTGACGAGACGCGTCAGGTCGGCCATTGCCGCATTGAACAGCGCTACATTTTCCGGGCTGCGGGCCATCAGGTCGAAGCTGCTCCCGAAGCCCAACAGTTGCGCGGCAGTTTTGCCGGTCATCACCGATTCAAGCATTCCATTCCAGGATTTGGAAAGCATTTCGCCCTCAAAAATCGCCCAGCCCTTGAAGGACTGATCCGCCGCGCCGTCGAGATTGACGCCTATTTCCGTCAGCGCATATCGGCCGTCGCCGGTTCGAGAACAAATGCCGATGGTAGAAAGTGCCGTGAGCAGCCGTCCAAGTGCGCGTTCGTCCGCGCCGGTTGCTCTGGCGATCTCGCCAACCGTCTTTGGTCCGTCGCGGAGCAGTTCGGCGATGCCGAGTCTGGCCGCAACGAAGATCACGGCCGTCACGCGGTGCGACTGTATCAGGTCGAAAAGCCTGAGGGCGGACATGGACGAGGACATCGGTGCGTTCCTGTCGATTGCGCTACTGGGCGTTGCGGATATCGATAATTTTGGTGACTTCAGTCACCCACGCCCGCTGCTTTTCGATTCCGGCCTTCAACTCCTCGGTCGAACCACTGAGGACATTGTGTCCACCCGCCTCCAGCTTCCGGCGAATGTCGGCCTCCGCGCAGATCGCGGTGACGTCCGCCGCAATCCGGTTTCTCAGCGTTTGCGGCATCGCCTTGCCGCCGAAGATTCCAGCCAATCCTTCAATTTCAAGTTCGGGATAACCTAGTTCGCGGGCGGTCTTGAGATCTGGCAATGTTCCCGCACGGGTCGGGTTGACGACCGCGAGGAAGCGGGCCTTTCCACTCTGCACCGGCGCAGATGATGCCGTCAGAGACGTCAGCAGAGCCTGGATCCGGCCTTCGCCGAGATCGGCCTGGGGCTGTGACGCGTCACGGTAGCTGACGAAGTTCATCTGCAAACCATTTCGCTTCAGGAACGCGGCAAAAACATATCGCGGCAATGTTGGTCCGGACGTCCAGGCATATTTGCCCGGGTTGGCCCGCAAGACGGCGATCAGTTCCGGGATGCTCCGGACCGCGAGTTCATTGCTCACTGCAAGCGTCAACACGATCGAAGTGGTTGCCGCGATCGGCATCAGGTCCTGGTTGGCATCGTATGGCAGCTTGTCGACGAGCAACGGCGCCACCGTGATCGATCCGGCAACCGTATACAGCAGCGCGTGGTCGTCCGGGCTCGAGACAAATGATCCGACCCCGATGGTGCCTTCCGCGCCAGGCCTGCTCTCGACCACGACTGGCTTGCCCCATTTCTTTCCAAGCGCATCGGCGAAGATTCTCGCCGCCGCATCGTTGGCGCTTCCGGGAGGAAACGTCACGATCAGCTTCACCGCACGCTCGGGCCACTCGGCCCGGGCGACCGCTGTGGGTGCAAGGACCGCAATGCAGGCCGAGAGCGTGATGGCGGCAAGCATGCGTCGTGCAAATCCGAACCTTGCTCGCTTTGAAAACCGGACGGCCCGCATTGGGGGCGCCGGCAGTCGCCGGAACAGCGTCATGGCTACCTCCTATTTCTTGGAAGTCCTGCGGCGGGGCTTTCGCCGGCCGTTGCCGGGGCGCGCATAGGAATCGTTTGCTTCGATCACGCGCACGAGCATGTCGAGGAGAGCGGCCCGCTCCGCTTTCGCGAGCGGCGCCAGCAGCCGCTCCTGCGCGGCGAGCAACGCGGGACGCAACCGGCGGCGCAGATCGGCACCGCGCCGTGTCGGATAGAGCTTGCGCGCCCGCCGGTCGTCCGGATCGAGCTTGCGTTCGACGAGGCCTCTCTCCTCGAGAAACTCGATCATCTGGCCGAAATTGACTGCGTCTACGCCCACGCGGCCCGCAAGCTGGCGCTGGCCGTTTCCCGGCTCATCGGTAACGGCGGCCATGACGGCCCAAAGCTGCGGGGTCAGATCCTCGTCCATCAGAATCTCGGCCGTGACGCCGAGGCAGATTTGATGAAAGCGGCGCGCCAGATGGGCGGGCACCCGGTGCGAGGGCAACACCGATGATGATTTGGTCGGTTCGGGACGAGATTCGGGCACGGAAGTCCTATATGCTAATAATTATTATAATAAGAATACTTACTATATGGATTTGTCAATGGGCTTGGCGGGGCTGAAATGGCGGAGGCCGCTCAGCGGCCTCCCGGAAGATCTGATTATTTTTCTCGGCGCCGCTAGTGGGCGAACCTCACCGCCTCCGGCGGCGTCTTGCCGCGGATCATGTCGGAGGCTTTGTCGGCGATCATCAAGGTCGATGCATTGAGGTTGGCCGAAATCATGCGCGGCATGATCGAGGCATCGACCACGCGCAGCCCCTGCAGCCCGTGCACGCGCAACTGGTCGTCGACAACGGCCCATTTGGCATCGGCCGGACCCATCCGGCAGGTGCAGCCGGGGTGGAACGTGGTGGTGCCACGCTGCGTGGCAGCCGCCAAAAATTCGTCGTCGCTCTGCACATTGGGCCCAGGGAAATCCTCATACGCATAATAGGGCGCGAGGGGCGCCGAGGCGAGCAGCCGGCGCGCCAGCTTCATGCCGGCGACGACGACGCGGCGGTCGAGCTCTTCCACCAGATAATTGGTCTGGATGATCGGCGGCGCAAACGGATCGGCCGAGCGGATGCGAACATAGCCGCGACTCTCCGGCCGCTGCTGCCAGGAAGCGACCGTCATGCCGGGCTCGTCTTCGAGTTGCCCCTGCACGCCTTCCTTGTAGCTCGCCGGCGTAAACGTCAGTTGCAGGTCGGAGCTTTCGGTGGTCTCGCCGGAATGCCAGAAGCAATAGACCATGGTGGGTGACAGCGACAGCAGGCCGCGCCGCGTCGTGGCCCATTTCAGCGCCTCGACCCAGAGGCTCAAGCCGCGCCGCAGTTCATTGATGGTGCTGATATTCTTGACGCGCGCGACCGAACGCGGCGCGTAGTGATCCTGCAGACCTTCGCCGACACCTGACAGCGCGTGACGCACCTCGATACCGAGCGAGCCCAATAGCTCCGGCGAACCGACGCCGGACAACTGCAACACCTGCGGCGAATTGTAGGTGCCGCCGGAAAGAATGACTTCCTTGCTGGCGCGGACTTCGGTAGGCACCCCACCCTTGCCGCCCCTAAGGTAGCGCACGCCAACAGCGCGCTTGCCCTCGAAGATGATGTTGGTGACGTGCGCATGGGTGCGCACATCGACATTCCCCCGCTTCACCGCTGGATGCAGGAACGCCTTCGCCGCGCTCATGCGCAGCCCGTTCTCGATCGTGCGCTGGCAGTAGGACACGCCTTCCTGAATCCCGCCGTTGTAATCAGGGTTTTTGGGTATGCCGAGGCTGACGGCGCCCGCCATGAACGCCTCGCACAGCGGATCCTGCCAATCCATCGTGGTAACGGTGAGATTGCCGTCGCGCCCGCGGAACGTTTCATCGCCCTCGCCGACCCGCCGCTCCAGCCGCTTGAAATAGGGCAGAATATCCGGATAGCCCCAGCCGCGATTGCCGAGCTGCGCCCAGGTGTCGAAATCCTGGCGCTGGCCGCGATTGTAGATATGGCCGTTGATCGACGACGAACCTCCGAGCGTCTTGCCGCGCGGTGCGTAGATGCTGCGGCCGCCGGTCCAGGGACCCGGCTCCTGCTGATAGGCCCAATTGACGCTCTTCATGTGGAACGTCTTGATGAAGCCGGCCGGCAAATGGATGTAGGGATGCCAGTCCTTGCCACCCGCTTCGAGCACGCAGACGCGGGCGGCAGGATCTTCGCTGAGACGGTTGGCGAGCACGCTACCGGCGGAGCCCGCGCCGATGATCACATAATCGAACGTTTCCATCTTATCGTTTCTGGCACGGGCGTTACGTTACCGCGCCTTTTCGTTGAGTTGATAATTCAAATGCGTCTTCACCGTCGGCCATTCGCTGGCGATGATGCTGTAAACCACGGTGTCGCGCAACGTTCCGTTCGGCGCGATCTGGTGGCTGCGCAATATGCCGTCCTGCTTGGCACCCAACCGCTCGATACCGCGCCGGCTCTGCTGATTGAAAAAATGCGTGCGGAACTCTACCGCAATGCAATCGAGCTTCTCGAAGGCATGCGCCAGCAGCAGCAACTTGCACTGCGTGTTAAGCGCGCTGCGCTGCACGCGCTTGGCATACCAGGTCGAGCCGATTTCGACGCGCCGGTTCGGCGTGTCGACATTCATATAGGTCGACATGCCCGCGATCTTGCCATCGGCATCGAACACCGTGAACGGCAACATCGAACCTGCCGCCTGCAGGCCGAGCCGGCGGTCGATTTCCTTCTTCATGTCTTCGGCTTTGGGAATGAAGGTGTACCAGAGCTTCCACAGCTCGCCGTCCCTCACCGCTTCCGTCAGCCCATCGCATTGATCCTGCGACAGCGGCTCGAGCCGTGCGTGTTCGCCACGAAGGGTAACCGGTTCAAGCCAGGACATTTGCACTCCGCTCTCTAATCCCGTCATTGCGAGCGAAGCGAAGCAATCCATTCTTTCTTGTGTGGCAGCATGGATTGCTTCGCTTCGCTCGCAATGACGCGGATGGTCATAGTTGCCTATTCACTTATTCAAAAAATTCAGCGGCAGGCCCGGCCGCGCCCAGTCCATCGCAACCAGCTCGCCCTTGCCCGACAGCGTGATGTAGGCGGTCTTCAGTTCGGGGCCGCCAAAGGCGATATTGGTCGTCATGCGGTCGCCGGCTGGCACTTGTTCGACGACGGTGCCATCGGGCGCGATCACGGAGATGCAGCCCGAGATCAGCGTCGCGACGCAGACATTGCCTGATGCTTCGACCGCAAGCGAATCGAACATCTGGTAGCCGCCGAGCCCCGCGATCGGCTTGCCGCGTTCGCCGCGATAGATGGGATCGCGCGGCTTGACCTCGCCCGGCGCAGACAGATCGAACGCCCACAGCCGCGCCGTCGGCGTCTCCGCGACATAAACGGTGTTCTCGTCCGGTGACAGGCCGATGCCGTTGGCCGGCATCATGCCGAACGCGCCTTCGACAATCTCCTTCATGCCGGGCTTGATGTAATAGAACGCGCCGACATCCATGTCGCGCGCGCGGCGCTTGCCGAGATCGGTGAACCAGAGCCCGCCATGCTTGTCGAACACGAGATCGTTCGGCCCCTTCAGCGGATGCTCGCCGCATTTATCGACCACGGTTTCGACCTTGCCGCTCTGCAGATCGACGCGCTGGATCGAGCCGCCGATATATTCCGCCGCCGACGGCGGACCCGGCATCAGCGTGTTGCGCGTCGGAATCCAGCTGAAGCCGCCATTGTTGCAGATGTACATCTTGCCATCGGGGCCCAGCGCCGCGCCGTTAGGACCGCCCGGAATTTCCGCGACCACTTCCTTGCGCCCGTCAGGATAAACCCGCGTCAGCCGTTTGCCGCGAATTTCGACCAGCACCACCGAGCCGTCGGGCATGACGACGGGCCCTTCCGGAAATTCCAGACCAGTGGCGATGACGCGGACATTACCCATGAAAATCCTCCCGGCTTTTGGCTGCAGGCGGATTTTTGGCTCGGTCCCGCACGCGCACAATTTCGTTGCGTGATGTTATGGCAAAGTAGCGTCGGGTTGCCAACCCGAGGCCATGCGCAACAGGTATTCGCACGCAAACGCGGACCCGTAGCCTGCCGACACGGCGTCATGATCTCGCGACGCGATGCGCCCGAGTCTTGCTCGTTAATTCGCGCCAAAAATAGAGGGCGCAGGGAAATGCCGGGTGCCCGCTGCACCCGCAGCCCGTGTGCATTGGTAGTAAGCACACGGTAGTCACCACAGGTACCCCGGGACACCCGGCATTCCCTGCGCAATGGTTTTAACGGCTTATACCGTGCTCTCCCCGGCGACGAATTCGTCTTGTCACCGTCGCCAGACGAGATTAACGGCTGATCGAAACCCGGTTGGGTTCGAACAACCTCCGCCAGCTTGACACCAGCAACGGGTGCCAGGACCACACGGCTTTGCCGTACGCAGCAACCTCCACCAATCCCTCCGCCGCCCGCGTGCAGCCGGCCGAAGTCTTGGCGGAGGCGTTGAAGCGCCGTTCGTCCGCGCGCTGCATGATCGCTCACGTAAAACCGCCCTGCGATCGCAATCACGCGCCCGACGCTGCCGCGTCCACCGCATCCCATCCCAACGTTCGTGACGATGGCCAACGCCCCTCTTTTCGGAACGGGATGGGGCGAGCTTGTAGAGATGATTTGCCCGACGGGGAAAGCGGAATATTTTTCGAGGAAGGGCTGGACAGATTTTGAGTGATTTGCCCGACGGGCAAAATCTGTAGGTGGGCAAAGGCGCTTTTGCGCGGTGCCCACCATCTATCAGACATCCCGCAGGGTGGGTTGAGCTCTTGCGAAACCCATCACTTTGACTTGCGCGAAAGCGCGATGGGTTTCGCAAGAGCTCAACCCATCCTATTGCCCTACTGAAGGCTTAGCCCTAACGAAGCGCGCTCAGGAACGCCCTGCCTCATCTAGGAAGGCCTGGACCGCCTCGAAGAGCTTCAGCCGATTTCTTTCCATGATGATGGAGTGGGTCCCTTCGGCAAGCGCGACATATCGCTTGTCCGGGGAGTTCACCAGTAACGGGAATAACGTCTGCGCCATATAAGGTGGCGCATCGCGATCCCATTCAGCGCCCACCAGCAACGTCGGCATGGTGATTTTGGCGGGATCGTAATACGGCTTGCCGGCACCGAAGAATTCACTGCTATCCTGCATCACCCCGTTCGGAGCGCGAACCACCGGTGGGTTCATTTGTGCACCCACAGAATCAGTCGCAAAGGTCGCGTCTGCCCAGGCGTCGAACCATCCCGGGGGAATAAGCGCATTCTTCTTGTCGTCCGCGACCCCGGTGTACCAGCGCTGCTTGGCCTGCTCGCGGTTGACCATCCGATAGGAAGCGAGCGGCCCCGGGCCGGCCTGCACAAGCGATGCCGTCTGGCGAATCCAGACCGGCGCATACAACACCAACCGCTCGACTTTCTGCGCATTCTGGGTCGTATAGGTCGCCATGAGCGTGGTGCCCCATGACCAGCCCAACAGATTTAGCTTGGCGATGTTGCGACGCTTCAAGATGAAATCGACCGCCGTGCCGATGTCTTTGACGGCGGTGTCACCTCGCACGATCGGCGGATTGGCTTCAGGCTTGTCGGCCATCTCCGCCGGTCGCGTTGATTTGCCATAACCGCGCACATCCAGCAGCCACACGTCATAACCGCGGGCCGCGATATACTCCATCCAGGACTGACCATCGAGTTTCAGGTCAAACGCCGTTTCTGACGGATAAGTCGCCCCATGAACGTATAATACGGTTCGCTCAGGACGGAACGAAGTCATATCCGCGGGTCGTTTGTTGCGGACGTAGATCTCAATACCGGGATCGCTGCTTTTCACCATCATCTCTTCGGTGATCAAGCGCGGCGTCTGCGCGATTGCAGTGCCGGCAAAGATGGTCGCAACAAAAGCCCCGATTGCGATGATTTGAATTCGCAAGACCGCCTCCCTGGTTGTATGTTTCTTATCCGGGAAGCCTATGCGTTTCCTGAGGCGGTTGGAAGTCCGGCGATGGGTTTCGCGAACGCTCAACCCCATCCTCCGGCGTAATACCCCAGGAGCGGACGATGACGGGTGGATGTTACTCCTTCACCGGAATCCATATCTCCAGCCCGCCATTGCCGGTCGCCGGATCGAATTTTTCGTCATAGCGCTCGAAGTTCGGCGCATCCGCCGCTTTGATGCCTGACGCCGGCAACCAGTGATTCCAGATCGTGTTGATGGTGCGGCGAACGGTCGAGATGTGGTCGGTGTGGGTGAACACCGCGTATTTTTGTTCGGGTACCCGCGCGCGGGAAAATTCGCGCGGCAGGTCGGAGAAGTCGGAAACCTCGACGCCGGCGATGTAGTCGAAATTTCCGGAATCGTCGCCGTTGCAGCAGAGGCCGTAGGCGACGTTGCCGACGCGATCCGGGATATCGCCGACCTTTTGATGAAAGCGTTGCCACTGATTGGGAATGCCGGCGCCGCCGTTCTCCTGCGTGCAGCGTTCGCCGATGCCGGCAACGAGCATCGCCTTTCCGGTTTCGAAGCGCGGGGGTTTGAGATTGTCGAGCTTGGTTGAATCCATGACGATTGGCTCCTGAAGCTTGAGATGATCCAGGCACGTTGCGGCGCGGACCGTTTCGGGCGTGACGCCGAAATGGTCGCGGAACGCACGGGTGAATGCTTCGTGCGAGCCGTAATCCGCTTCCAGCGCCAACGTCAGGATATCGGGCGCGCCGGCCGCGAGCGCCCGCGCCGCCATGCTCAGGCGGCGGACGCGCACATAGCGCATGACCGAAAACCCGGTCGCGGCGGCAAACGCCCGCACCATGTGGAAGCGCGAGACGCCGCCGACGCCAGCGATCTCGTCGAGCGTCAACGGATCGGCGAGATGGGTTTCGATATACCAGAGCGCCTTCTGGGCAGGATTCATCGGTAACGGCTTTCGTTTTGAAGCGTGCGCATCATGACGGTTTGCAATGCGCTTCATTTGACTGTCGTTGCGCTTATCGCCGGGAAACTTTTCTCCAGGAAATGTTCGTCAGGGCATCCTTGGTTTGTTCCATCGTGCGGAAATTGCCACCAAAGGCTGCGCTGGTAACATAATCCCAATCGTGCATACTGCGTTCCTGCATTGAATCCGACGGCTCACCAAGCTGCCCTACAACGAAGACGGCACGAGCCGCGGCCAGCACGTCAGGGAGGACGATGATGCACTGCCAAGCCTTGAGCCGAGTCAGGTCTATTGCCAGGTCCATTTGCCACTTCCGCAGCGCTTGCGGGACTGTTGGCGACAGCCCTCGCAAGTTCAGCCAACGCCCAGAAGAAATACGATCCCGGCGCGACCGATACCGAGATCAAGATCGGCAACATCATGCCCTATTCGGGCCCTGCATCCGCTTACGCCACGATCGGAAAAACCGAGGCGGCCTACTTCAACAAGCTCAATTCCGAAGGCGGCATCAACGGCCGCAAGATCAACTTCATCTCCTATGACGACGGCTACAGCCCGCCGAAAACCGTCGAGCAGGCGCGCAAGCTGGTCGAGGCCGACGAAGTGCTGCTGATATTCAATCCGCTCGGCACGCCCGGCAACACCGCGATCCAGAAATACATGAACGCCAAGAAGGTGCCGCAAATTTTCGTATCGAGCGGCGCCGCCAAATGGAACGATCCGAAGAACTTTCCTTGGACGATCGGCTGGCAGCCCAATTACCAGACCGAGGCCCGCATCTATGCCGCCTACATCCTGAAGAACTATCCCGGCAAGACCATCGGGGTGCTCTATCAGAACGATGATTTCGGCAAGGACTATGTGATCGGCCTGCGCGACGGCCTCGGCGACCAGGCCAACAAGCTGATTGTCATGGAGTCGTCATACGAGACCTCCTCGCCGACAGTCGATTCCCAGGTCGTTCAGATCAAGACCGCCAATCCGGATATTTTCATCAACATCTCGACGCCGAAATTCGCGGCGCAGGCGATCAAGAAAATCGGCGAGTTGAAATGGACTCCGGTCCACTTCCTCACCAACGTGTCGGTGTCTGTGGGTAGCGTGATGAAGCCGGCCGGATACGAAAACGGCCAGGGCATTCTCTCCGCGGCGTATCTCAAGGACCCGAAGGACCCGCAGTGGAAAACCGATGCCGGAATGAACGAATGGCGCGCCTTCATGACCAAATGGTATCCTGAAGGCGACCAGGAAGATGCCGCGACCGTATTCGCCTATGGCGTCGCCAAAGGACTCGAGCAGGTGCTGCGGCAGTGCAAGGATGATCTCACCCGCGAGAACATCATGAAGCAGGCGGCCAATCTGAACTTCGAGATCGGCATCTATCTGCCGGGTACCAAGATCAGGACCAGCCCGACCGACTTCGCGCCGCTCGAACAGCTCCAGATGATGAAGTTCAAGGGCGAAAGCTGGGAACTGTTCGGACCGCTGATGTCGGGCGAGAAGAACTCGTAAGGTAGGCCCTCTCCACGTCATTGCGAGCCATTGGGCGCGCGTTCGCGCGACCCGGTGGCTCGCAAGGACGTGACAGTGGCGAGCACACGCGACCACAAACAACCGGCAAAGAGAACAAAAATGCTGATCACCGATGTCCGGGCGCACCACATCCGCATCCCCTATGACGCAGGGGTCGCGAGCTTCAGGCAGGGCGCCTCGGCGATAGCAGCCCTCGAGATCGTTCTCGTCGAGGTTTCCACCGACGCCGGCGTCACCGGCTGGGGCGATGCCTTTGCGTATGTGTCGCCGCGAACCACGCGCATGGCCGTCGAGGAGATGATTGCGCCGCAGGCTCGGGGCCTCGAAGTCCCCGACGCGGCCGGAATTCCCGCCTTCATGGAACAGGTCCAGCGCAATCTGCATCTGTTCGGCCGCTACGGCATCACGATGTTCGCAATCTCAGGCCTCGATATCGCGCTGTGGGATATTGCTGCGAAGGTGAAGGGCGTGCCGCTGCATCGTCTGATCGGCGACATCAAGCGCACGCGGATTCCCGCCTATGCCAGCCTGCTGCGGATCGGAAAGCCCGAACTGATCGCGGGCGAGTGCCGTGCGGCGCGACAGCTCGGCTATACCGCGATCAAGCTGCACGAGACCACGACACCGGCGGTGTTTGCCGCGCGCGAGGCGATCGGCGCCGGCATCCCGCTGATGGTCGATATGAACTGCCCGATGGACGGCGCGACCGCGATCGCCTTCGCGCATTCGTGCCGCGACGCCAAGCCGATGTTCCTCGAGGAGCCGGTGTGGCCGCCGGAGGATTTCGCAACGCTGGCCGAGGTGCGCGCCAAGGGCGGGCTCGATATCGCGGCGGGAGAGAATGCCTGCACCGTTCATCAATTCAGGCAGATGATGAAGGCAGGCGCGGTGAGCCACGCACAGCCCTCGGTCACCAAGGTTGGCGGCATCACCGAATTCCTGAAAGTTGCTGCACTGGCCGATGAGCTCGGCGTCAAGATCGTTCCGCATTCGCCCTATTTCGGACCCGGCCTGCTGGCGACGCTGCAGATGCTGGCGCTCCGCGACGACGGCTTCGTCGAAATGTTCTACATGAAGCGCGCCGCCTGCCTTTGGCGCGGCGGCGTCGATGTCGACGCCAATGGCAACGTCGGCGTGCCGCAAGGGCCGGGCCTCGGCTACGAGCCAGACAAGGCGGTCATGGAGCAATACCGCGTGTCTTGACGGCCGGGCCGGAACTCTCCGCGTCATTGCGAGGAGCGACAGCGACGAAGCAATCCATCTTTCCCCCGCGCCGAAAGATGGATTGCTTCGCTCCGCTCGCAATGACGGGATAAAAGACTGGCGCCGCTATTTGGTGCCATCCTTGGCGTCCTTGGCCGGCGGCGCGGCCTTCTTCGCATCTTCCGCAGCCTTCTTCTGCGCGGCCTGAAGATCGTCCGCCACCTTCTGCAGGCTCGCGAGCGCGCTCTTTAGCGCTTCGATCTGCCGGTTGGCGGCGTCGATCTTCTGCTGATGGTCCGCGGCCAGCTTCGTGATCGTCTTCTGCAGGAAATCGACATTGCTCTGCAGGCAACTGGTCCGCCGTTCCATGGTCTTTTCGACCGTGCATATTTCGATACCGGGAACATCCTGCGCGTAAGTGTTCGCGGCCAGCGCGAGCATCAGCGGCACTACAACGGCGGTCCTCGCAATGGCTGTTTTTGCAATCATCAAATCCTCACTCAAAAGCCTTCATCACGGCAAATTGCTCCACGCAAATAAACGACGCGAGAGATACCACATAGATACCTCATTCGGGCGATGTGCTTTCGTCTTTACAGGGCATAGACTTGGCCGCGGGAACTCAAACGGCGGTTTGCTGGCCCCGGCGATGGAGAACGATCCTATGGCAACGCGCGAAAAGCGGCTGGCACAATTCGACGGCAGCGGAGAACCGCCGCCGGACCACCCGGTGGAGGTGCTGTGCGAAGATCATAGCGGAACCTATCAGCTGCCGTTCGCCTGCCGCTGGATCGACGGCCAATGGCGCAATGAAAAAACCGGCAGCGCGGTCGAGGCGACCGTGGTCGGATGGCGGCTGCCGCGGATGTAGCCGCGCTGTGCCAAAATGCAACGAGAACGCGCATCGCCTTAATGTCCGGAACACGGACGGAACGAACCGCGCCCGAATCACTGATGGAGCGTCGTACTCCGTTGTTCACGGCTAGATATCGACCACAGTCCCATGCGGCGCGCTATATCCAGAACCACGATAATCGGCCGCAGCCAGCGGCCGACGACAAAGGTTAATTCCTCCGGCGATGACATGACCGTCACTTCCAGGGAGTGACCGGCGGCACCTTGTCGGTGGCCGGCGGCATGTCGACGGTCTTGAAGTCCGCCGGGCTGACGATTTCGAGGTACTCCATGTCCTCCGAGTAATCGAACAAATAGTGCGTAATGCCCGGTCGCTGGTGCACGACATCGCCGGCCTGCACCAAGGTCGGCTTGTCCTCATACATGAAGCGCGCCCAGCCCTTGGTCATGATCACGATCTGGAAATCGCATTCGTGCTTGTGCCAGCCGGTACCATCCTCGGGGGGCATGTCGGGGTTGGCCTTGACCAGATGGCAGATCACCTGCCCGCCGGTGGCGGCGGCGATGCCGAGGTCGCGATACAGGAAGAAGTCGCGCAGACCCCCGCCCGTGAATTGAGTATCGTCGGGTTTGACGTGGGAGAATTTGCTGACGACGGCATGCTGATTCATTGAAGCCTCCACGGTTTTCGTTCGCGAGATCGCGACCACGCAAGGCGTCCAAATTTTCGGCAGCGTCGCGTCGTCGCGTTCACGGCTGCATGTTGCTATGCGAAATCCGCGCCAATCGCGCTGCGCCGCGGCGACTTCGACGAAGTCAGCCGCAAGGGCGCGGAAGCGCTTGGCAGGAAGCCGGAATTTGAATTCGGCCGTTTGGGGCACGCGGCCATCGGTCCCGTCGCATCGGCTGTGCTCAAGCGCGCGGTGGCATCCCCTTAAGCAAGACCTGCCCGGGCTTTGAGCCCTTCAAACGGGCAGCGCACCGTCCGCGCTGCCTAATATTCGACCTCGAGTTCCTCGATGTCGGCAGGCTCGGCCTTGGCGGCCTCGATCCATTCCACCATCTCCGGCATGGTCATGATCGTCCTGGCATAGGCCGCAAGCTTCGGCTCCAGCTTCACGTCGTAGGTCATGAAGCGGGTGACGACGGGTGCATACATGGCGTCCGCCATGGTGCGCTCGCCGAACAGGAACGGCCCGCCCGACTGCGCCAGGCAATCGCGCCAGATGGAGCAGACGCGGTCGATATCGGCCTGCGCGCGCGACCAGATCTTGAAGCCCGGAAAATGCCCCTTCAGATTGACCGGCAGGGACGCCCTCAGCGTCGCGAAACCGGAATGGATTTCACCGCAGATCGAGCGGCAATGCGCCCGCTGAACGCGGTCCGCCGGCAGCAGGCCGGCGTCGGGCATAACCTCGTTGAGATATTCGGCGATCGCCAGCGTGTCCCAGACGGTCGCGCCCTCGTGCCGCAGGCAAGGCACCAGGATCGATGACGACAGCAGCAGGATTTCGGCCCGCGCCGACGCATCGTCGGGGGCGGTGATGACCTCCTCGAATGGCAGCCCGGAGAATTTCGTCAGCAGCCAGCCGCGAAGCGACCATGACGAATAATTCTTGCTGCTGATGGTCAGTGTCGTTTTCGCCATATGGCCCTTCCCCTCGCGCCTGAATGTCTTCCGCCAGGGCATCCCCTATGCGTCGGGCCATTTTCACAGCAAGCCACGTGCCAGTTTGGAGGGCCGCTCACCCCTGCTTGGCTTCGATATTGCATGGCCCCACGGGAAAGGGCGGATGTGAATGATGTCCATGATGTATCAGGCCTATCAGAACCATATGGACCTGACGGCGCCGTGGCGCACCGGGGCCGCTGCAGCGCTGAAATATCTCAACCTTGTGCCGCAGGGCGTTTCCGATAAAGCGTTCGGGCGGCTTGCCGCAGCCCTCGAACTGATCTCGCGCACCTCGCTCACCTATTCGCGGCCTGCCTACAGCATCGACAGCGTGTTGGTCGGCAATCGGGAACTGGAGGTGACCGAGGAAGTCAGCTTCGCGACGCCGTTCGGGTCGCTACTGCATTTCAAGAAGGAGAATTCGCCGGAGCAGCCGCGGCTGTTGCTGGTGGCGCCGATGTCCGGCCATTTCGCGACGCTGCTCCGCGGCACCGTCAAGACGCTGCTGCAGGACCACGACGTCTACATCACCGACTGGCATAACCCGCGTGACATTCCGCTCGACCAGGGCCGGTTCGGCCTCGACGAGTATACCGAGCATTTGATCACGTTCCTCGATCAGCTCGGCCCGCGCGCGCATATGGTGGCGATCTGCCAGCCATCGGTATCGGCGCTGGCCGCTGCCGCGATCATGTCGGAGGACAATCACCCCGCACGCCCGGCGACACTGACCCTGATGGCGGGCCCGATCGACACGAGGATCCAGCCGACGAAAGTCAACGACTTCGCCAAGAGCAAGCCGCTGAAATGGTTCGAGGAGAATTTGATCAATTACGTGCCGCTTCAGTGCAAGGGCGCGTTCCGGCAGGTCTATCCCGGCTTCGTGCAGTTGACCGCCTTCGTGTCGATGAATCTCGAACGCCACATCAAGCAGCATATCGATCTCGCCCATCATCTGGCCAAGGGCGAAAAGGAAAAGGCGGAGCTCATCAAGACCTTTTACGACGAATATTTCGCCGTGATGGACCTTCCTGCCGAATTCTATATCGAGACCATTCGCGACGTGTTTCAGGAGCATCTGCTGCCGCTCGGTAAACTGACCTATCGCGGCCGGCCGGTGAATCCCGCCTCGATCAAGCGCATGGGCCTGATGACGGTGGAAGGCGAGAAGGACGATATCTGCTCGATCGGCCAGACGCTGGCCGCGCAAGACCTCTGCACCGGCGTGCGCGCCTATCGCAAGGTCCACCACATGCAGGCCGGCGTCGGCCATTACGGCGTGTTCTCGGGCAAACGCTGGAACAACGAGATATATCCGCTGTTACGGGATTTCGTGCACTTGAATTCGTGAGGGCTAGCTCCGAGTCAATTGCGATCGGTGTACGGCCCCCGTCAGCTCACTTCGTCTGCGTCCGGATCGGATTGTCCTTCAACCCGTTATTGTCATAGGCCTTGCGAAGCGTCCCGTTCGTGGTCGCCTCGGTCAGGAATTTGGACGCAAAAGCCAACGCAAGCGGATGGTTCAGCGGCACAGCGACCGCCGTGACGGTTTGCTTGAAGGTTTCATCCAGCACGCGCGTTCCCGGAATCTTTTTCGCCATGGCGTCGAGCTGGTTGCGCGACAACGCAAATGCATCGATGTCGCCCTTGGTGAGCAGGCCGGCGATCTCGTCATAGGTCTGGTAGCCCGTGACCTTGGCATTCTTCAGATGCGCGATCGCGCCACGCATGGTCGTGGTGTTGTTGACGGCAGCGACTTTCATGCCGGGCTGGTCGAGGGTCTGGAAATTCGTGGCGGTTGAGCCCGCCTTGACGATGTAGGTGGCGTCCGCAACCTCATAGGTCGGCCCGAACGACATCTTGCCCTCACGCTCCGGGTCTTTCGGCAGGAAAGTAACGTCCCAGGTGCCCTTCGAAGCGGCGTCGGTGATCTGCCCGGAATTCTGGTGCACGACATATTCGACGGGCACACCCAACTGCGCCGCCATTTCCTTGCCGAGGTCGACCGGCACGCCGGCATAGCCGCCGGATTCGGTCTTGGTCGACCAGAATGCGCCGCCCGCCGGGCTGATCGCGATCGCCACCCGCAGCTTTCCGGTCGGCGCAATTTCGTCTTTCAAGGCATCGGCACGGGCCGGCAAGGTCGTCATGGCAAGAATTCCCAGAATGAGGCCGGCGGTGCGCGGCAGGAAACGGTTGGACATCGGACTTTCTCCATCGGCTTTTGTTCGATCAAAGCCTTCGCCGGCCATTGTGGTCGATCGGCCCAAATGTTGAAACCCAAATTCGTTGCCGGGGCGATAGAATTGTCGGGCATTGAAGCGCCTGATGTCGAACAATATCATGAACCTACGAGGCCTCTGGCTGTGCGCTTATGCCCGGCTATACGCCGGTATCCCGATTGGGTAGGCTCGGCCCTTATTTGGAGCTGTGGGGCTCGGAGATGGCGAAGCGCCAACAAATGGCGCGCAAGCCGGTCAAGAAACGCCAGACATCGACAGCGCGCCAACGAGCATCGGCCGGTGTCGACGTCAAAAAAGAAAACAACAGGCTGAAGCGCGAACTTGCGGAGGCGCTGGAGCGGCAGAAAGCCACCGGCGAAATCCTCGCGACCATCAGCAACTCGACGACCGATCTTCAGCTTATCCTCGACACCATCGTGCGGGCGGCCGGCCGTTTGTGCGATGCGGAATTCTCACTGATCTACAAATTGCAGGACGGCCAATATCACATGGCCGTGACCAACAACACGGCGAGAGCCTTTATCGAATATGCCGCGGCGCATCCGTTGGCGCCGGGGCGCGGTACGCTGATCGGACGCACCGCTCTTGAGCAAAAGACCATTCATCTGCCGGACTGCCTGGCCGATCCCGAATATGTGGCGCTGGAGTACCAGCGCGTCGGAAATTACCGCACGGTGCTTGGTGTGCCCTTGCGACAGGGCGGCGCGCCGGTCGGCGTCATCGCCTTGATGCGCACTGTGGTGAAGCCCTTTACCGAACGGCAAATCGAGTTGGTGACGACCTTCGCCGACCAAGCCGTGATCGCAATCGAAAACGCACGGCTGTTCGACGAGGTGAAAGCGCGCACGCGCGATCTGGCTGAGTCGCTGGAACAGCAGACGGCAACGTCGGAGGTTCTTCAGGCCATCAGCAGCACGCCCGACGAGCTGGAGCCGGTGTTCCTGAGCATGTTGGAGAACGCAACGCGCATCTGCGATGCAAAGATAGGAATCATGCTGCGCTATGAGGATGGCGCCTATACGCCCGTTGCCATGCTCGGCGTAACTCCTGCCTATGCAGAATTTCTGAACCGCGCCCCGATCCGAGCCGGTGCAGAGACGGGGCTCGGTCGAGTCGCGGCCACGAAAAAAACGATTCAGGTCGACGATATTCTTTCCGAACCGGCTTACCTGAATCGCGAACCGCTTCGCGTCGCCACGGCCGAGCTCGGCGGAGTTCGAAGTCAGCTGAACGTACCAATGCTGAAGGGCGATGAACTGATAGGCGCAATCGGCGTTTATCGAAGTGAGGTGCGCCCGTTTACCGACAAGCAGGTCGCGCTGGTCAGCAATTTCGCCAAGCAGGCCGTGATCGCCATCGAGAATACCCGCCTGCTCAGAGAATTGCGCCGCCGCACCGACGATCTGTCCGAATCCCTTCAGCAGCAGACGGCCACCGCCGAAGTGTTGAAGGTCATCAGCCGTTCGACCTTCGATCTGCAGACGGTACTCGTTACGCTGACGGAATCGGCCGCGCGCTTATGCGACGCCGATATGGCAAGTGTCACCCGGCAGGGCGATGCCGGACATTTCTACCACGCGACCAATTACAATTTTCCCATCGACTGGGTGGAATATACCAAGACAATACCGCTCAAACCGGGGCGCGGCAGCACGGTCGGCAGGGCGTTGCTCGAGAAGAAAGCTGTTCAAATCCCGGACGTGCTGGCCGACCGGGAATACATGCATGCCGAGCAGCAGAAGAAAGCCGGATTCCGAACCTTCCTGAGCGTGCCGTTGCTGCGCGAGGGCGAGCCGATCGGCGTTCTCAGCCTGTGCCGCAAGACGGTTGCACCCTTCACGGAAAAGCAGATTGAACTGGTGTCGAGCTTTGCCGACCAAGCGGTGATCGCGATCGAAAATGTGCGGCTGTTTGATGAGGTTCAGGCCAAGACGCGCGACTTGACCGAATCGCTTCGCCAGCAGACGGCGACCTCGGACGTGCTCAAGGTGATCAGCCGCTCCGCCTTCGATTTGCAGACGGTGCTCGACACGCTGACAGAGTCCGCGGCGCTGCTTTGCAATGCGGATATGGCCACCGTGGCACGCCAGGACGAGTCGGGTTTCTACAACGTGACCAACTACAATTTTCCAGCCGACTGGGTTGAATACAGCAAAACTTTCCGGATGCAGCCCGGGCGCAAGGGTCTCGTCGGCCGGGCGCTAATGGAAGGTCGGACCGTACAATCCGAGGACGTCCTGGCCGATCCGGAATACGCCTACCATGAACAGCAAAAACGGGCCGGGTTTCGTACACTTCTGGCAGCGCCGTTGTTGCGCGATGGGCAGCAACCCGTCGGCGTGTTCCTGTTGGGACGCAAGACCGTCCAGGCATTCGACGACCAGCAGATTGCGTTGGTCTCGACCTTCGCCGACCAGGCCGTGATCGCGATCGAAAATGTCCGCCTGTTCGACGAGGTGCAGGCGCGCACGGAAGATTTGCGCGAATCGCTGCAGCAGCAGACGGCGACCGCGGATGTCTTGAAGGTCATCAGCCGTTCGACTTTCGATTTGCAGACGGTGCTCGATACGCTGGTCCAGTCGGCGGCACGTTTGTCGGAGGCTTCCTACTCCTTTATTTTCCGCCGCGATGGCGAAAAATATCGTCTGGCCGCCAACCATGGTTTCTCCGACGAATATCAAAAGTGGATGGAGCAGCAGGCGATCGGGCCCGGACGGCATACGCTGGTCGGGCGAACGGCACTCGAAGCGCGCACGGTTCATATTCCGGACGTATTGGCCGACGCGGATTATGCCTGGGGAGAATCGATCAGACGCGGTGGCTTCCGTACAATGCTTGGCATCCCGCTCTTGCGCGAAGGAGTGCCGATCGGCGTTATTGCGGTATGCCGCCCGACCGTCGAGCCATTTTCGGCCAAGCAAATAGAGCTGGTGACGACCTTCGCCGACCAGGCCGTGATCGCGATCGAGAATGTGCGGCTGTTCGACGAGGTTCAGGCGCGCACGCTGGAACTATCGGAATCGCTGGAGCAGCAGACCGCAACGACAGAAGTTCTGGGCGCCATCAGCAGCCTGGCCGGCGAGCTTGAGCCGGTGTTTGCGAAAATGCTGGAGAATGCGACGCGGGTCTGCGGCGCCAACTTCGGCACGCTGATTCTTGCTGAAGGAGACACCGTCCGGCGAGGCGCGACCTACAACCTACCCAAAACGTACGCAGAAGAGTCCAATGCCGAAACATTCCGGCCCCATCCCAAGAGCAGCCTGGGTGTCGCGCTGGCAACCAGGCAGGTGGTGCAAATCCCGGACCTTCGGATCAGCCCGGCATACCTGGAAGGCAACCCGCGCGTCGTCGCGCTTGCCGAACGTGGCGGGGCACGCACGCTGGTTGTCGTCCCCATGCTGCGCGATGCCGAGCCGATCGGAGCAATCGCGGTCTATCGCCAGGAAGTCCGTCCGTTCTCGGACAAACAGCTTGATCTGCTGAGCAATTTTGCCAAGCAGGCCGTTATCGCCATCGAGAATACCCGCCTGTTGAAGGAATTGCGCGAGCGCACCGAGGATCTGGACGAATTGCTCAGGCAACAGACCGCGACCGCCGAAGTGCTAAAGGTCATCAGCCGTTCGGCGTTCGATTTGCCGACCGTGCTGCAGACGCTGATCGAATCGGCTGCCAGCCTGTGCGACGCAGATCAAGCCACCGTCACCCGGCATAAGGGCGCAGAATTCTATCGCAGTGAATTTGCCGGTTTCTCACAGCAGTTCGTCGATCTGGTTCGGGATGTTCCCGTCAAACCGGAGCGCGGCACCGCGATCGGACGAACGCTGCTTGAAGGCGCCGTCATTCATATTCTCGATGTGAAGGCCGATCCCGACTACACCTTCGTCGAAGGGCAAAAGATCGCCGATTATCGCACCATGCTTTGCGTGCCGATGCAGCGCGAGGGAACGACAATCGGCGTCTTTACATTGCTGCGCTCCGAGGTGCGACCGTTCACCGACAAGCAGATCGAGCTCGTTATGACGTTCGCCGATCAGGCGGCGATCGCGATCGAGAATGCCCGGCTGTTCGACGAGGTTCAGGCGCGCACCAGCGAACTCTCGCTGTCGCTGGAGGAATTGCGTGCCGCACAGGACCGGCTGATCCAGACCGAGAAACTCGCCTCGCTGGGTCAGCTCACCGCAGGCATCGCTCATGAGATCAAGAATCCGCTCAACTTCATCAATAATTTCTCGGCCCTCTCCGTGGAGTTGGTCGATGAGCTGTACGACGCACTGGAGCAGGCGCCGCTCGATGATAAGATGCGCGCAGAAACCGGCGAATTGGCAGCAACGCTGAGAAGCAATCTGGAAAAAGTGGTGCAGCACGGCAAGCGCGCCGACTCGATCGTCAAGAACATGTTGCTGCATTCGCGCGAGGGTTCGGGAGAGCGCCGGCCGGTCGACATCAATTCCCTGGTCGGCGAGAGTTCTCAATCTGGCGTATCATGGCGCACGCGCCGAAAAGCAGGGATTCCAGATCAGGCTTGATCAGAACTTCGACCCAGCCGCCGGCGAGGCCGAATTGCTGCCGCAAGAAATCACGCGGGTGCTTCTCAACCTGGTTTCAAACGGGTTCTACGCCACCATGAAACGCAAGGCGGAGAGGGGTTCAGACGGTTATGAGCCCGTGCTTGCGGCAGCGACGCGAGACCTCGGCGACCGCGTGGAAATCCGGATCCGGGACAACGGCAACGGCATTCCGCCCGACGTCAGGGACAAGATGTTCAATCCGTTCTTCACCACAAAGCCGCCGGGCGAAGGCACCGGACTCGGCCTTTCCCTGAGTTATGACATCGTCGTGAAGCAGCACGCCGGATTAATCGAGGTCGACACAACGCCCGGCGAATTCACCGAGTTCAGGATCGTCCTGCCGCGCACGGCCGCATCTGCGATAAAGCCAAGAGCCGGCAACTGAAGATTGGCGAAATCGCAAAAATGAAATACCTCTGCGGGTCGGCTCAAGAACACAGAGTGCTGATTCCATGAGTTCGACAATCGCTTTTCTGGCTTCCTTCATCTCGATCCTGTTCGGCACGGTGATCGGCATGATTCTGAAACGATCGTTGCCGGCCGAGATGCTCGAAGGCGGTTCGAAGGACGCGATCCGCCTCGGCGCCGGGTTTCTCTCCACCCTCGCCGCGCTCGTGATCGGCCTGATGATTGCGTCGGCAAAAAACACCTACGACACCCAGAACACCAACATAAGGCAACTCGGCACCAATGCGGTGCTGGTCGACCGGATGCTGACCAAATATGGGTCGGAAGCGAGGACGGCGCGGACGCTGCTACGGGAAACCATTCCTTCGGCAACTGCCCGCATCTGGCAGGAAAACACAGGGGGCGGATCGACCTTTGTCGTCACCGAGACTGCCGAACGTTTCTACAACGCGGTCGAAGGCCTGAAACCGGCCAATGAAGAACAGACCTCGCTGAAATCCCGCATCATCCAGATCACCACCGATCTCGGCCGGACCCGGCTGCTCGTCTTCACGCAAGCCGACGATGCGATACCGGTACCGTTCTTCATCGTGCTGGTGTTCTGGCTGGTGGTGATCTTCTCGAGTTTCAATCTGTTCGCCGAACCGGGCGCGATCGTCATTGGGTTCATTCTGGTCCTCGCGATCTCGGTGTCGAGCGCGCTGTTCCTGATCGTCGACCTCAGCCATCCCTTTAGCGGTTTGATGCAGATCTCAAACCATCATCTGCAGATGGTGCTGCCGAAAATCGAGTAACCAGAAGCCCTCACGGCGCGGTTTGCGCCGCGGGCACCTTGATCTCCTGCGGCAGGATCAACGCCGCGACAATCACCAGCAGGCACAGCGCACCGAACGACTGCAGCATGGTGACGAAACCGCCCCGCTCGTACAGCCACGCCACGAGGCCGACGGACGCTCCGGCCGCGGTGAAACCGATGAAATAGCGCACCGAGTAAGCGCGCGAACGCCATTCCTCGCTGGTGTATTTGCCGACCATGGCATCGTTGACGGTGACCTGGCCGAACGCACCCATCACGATGCCGATCGAGACCAGAATCAGCGGCAGGTTCGACAACGTCGCCGCGAGATAAAGAAACGGCGCCAGCAGGAACGACAGCGGCAGCATCACCGTCTTCAGCGAATAACGGTCGATCAGCTTGCCGATGGTGTATTGCGTCATCGCGCCGAATACATAGACGCCGGCCGCGATCAGCCCGAGCAGCGCCGGGCTCTTGGTGACGTCGGCCAGCCGCTCCGCGAACAGCTTTGGCAACGCCACGGTGACGGCATTGAAGGTGGTGGAAACGGCGATCACCACGATGAAGAGGGCCAAGATCACCCGCCACATGTCTTGCTTCGCGACCCGTGCCTGCGCGGCCGCCTGCTTGAAGCCGGAACGGTCCTCGTGAACCACCATCCGCGCGAAGGCTACGCCAATCCCGATCGTGACGATGCCGGGGACGATGAAGGCCCAGCGCCAGCCCAGATATTGCCCGATCACGCCGGTGACAAGCGCCGACGAGGCCACGCCGAGATTGCCCCAGACGCCGTTCAGCCCCATCTCGCGGCCGAGCTTGTCGGCATAGGACACGATCATGGCGGTGCCGACGGGATGATAGATCGAGGCGAACAGGCCGATCGAGAGCAGCGCCGCGCCGAGTTGCAGCGGCGTCTGCACGAAGCCGACCGCGATCATCGAGGCGCCGATGCCGGCAAAAAAGATCACCATCATGTGGCGGCGGCTCCAGCGGTCGCCGAGCCATCCGGTGATGAGCGAGCCCGCCCCGAAGGCGACAAAGCCCGGGGTCGCGTAAGGCAGCAGTTCCGAATAGGCCATGCCGAGCGCCGGCCCCATCACGATGACGGCGGCGGCGAAGATCAGCATCGAATAATGGTCGATAAAATGGGCCAAATTGACGAAGCCGATCACCCGGCTGGGGCTGTTCATGGTCTAATTCCCGGTCGAATCCCTAAAGGTCAGGAAATAGGTTATACGGAGTTGTCCTGACGGGATGCCGCCAATGAATATCGCTGAAAAGCCAATTGTCGCCATCATCGGCCGCCTTACATCGACCGGCGACGGCGTTCATCTGATCGCGAACGATTACAAAAAGGGCGTCCGGCTCGATACCCACATGCACCGCGAGGCCCAATTGGTCTACGCCGCCAAGGGCACGATGCAGGTGACGACGCCGAAGGGGCGCTGGCTGGTGCCCCCCGACCGCGCGGTCTGGGTCCCTGCTTTGTTCGAACACGCGATCGACGTGCTCGCCGATATCGAGATGCGGACGCTGTACTTCGATATGGCGTGGCTCGCACGCGAAAAGCGCAGCGACAGCCTGAGCGCCGAGTTCGTGGTGCGGGTGTCCCCGTTGTTGCACCAGGCGATCCTTGCGGTGTTCGACGACAACAACACGCCCGACCGTATCGGGCTTTTGATAAAGCTCGTGATGCTGGAGCTGCATCGGGCCGAAGATTCCACAACCTTCATCCCCCTGCCGCATGAGCCACGCTGCCGGCGCGCCGCCGACATCGTGCTCGCCGATCCGACCGGCGCCCATGAGATCGAGACGCTGGCGCGCGAGGTCGGCACCTCGGCACGGACGCTGTCGCGTTTGTTCTCTTCGGAGACGCAACTAAGCTTCAAGAGCTGGTGCCAGCGCGCCCGTATCGCGGCTGCAATCGAAAAACTGTCGACCGAGGCCAACGTCTCGGTCAAGCAACTGGCGTCCGACCTCGGCTATGCCAGCGTACCGGCATTTTCGCATGCCTTTCGGCAGGTTACCGGCAAAACGCCGACGCAATTTGCCGAGATGGAGTGAATTATATCTCCCTGGAGGCAAGACATATTTCGGTACGATCCATGCGCTTGATTGTCATCGGCAAGACCCTAAATCCCATGTAAGATTCCACCACCTTCCGGATTCAACCCGCCCATGGCCAACGCCTTCTTCTCCGACCTGCTTTCGACGATTTCCGAGCGTGGCCGCACGCTGCTTCGACGGGGCGGGTCCTCCGACACGAGGCAGGACGCCTCCGAGCTGCTCGAATTGTGCGAGGCGCTGTTGTCGGGCCGGGGCGAAGCGTCCGGTACCGCGATGGCGCGCGAAGTGCTCGACCGCTACCACGACCTCGACACCGCCGGCCGGGTGTCGTTCTTCGAAACGCTGGCGCGCGACTACGGTCCGGACCGCGAAAAGCTGTCGCAGGCGATCGAGAGCTGGCGCGCGCAGCCGAGCGATGACGACGCCAGCGATCTTCATTTTGCGTCCGAGCCGCGGCGGCAGGAACTGATCCGCCGCCTCAACCGCGCACCCGGCGGCACCAGCGACCTGGTGGCGATGCGCGCCGACCTGCTCTCCTTGATGAAGAGCAACAAGGATCTGGCCGCGCTCGACCGCGACGTCGTGCATTTGCTGTCTTCTTGGTTCAACAGGGGCTTTCTCGTGCTACGCAGGATAGACTGGTCGACGCCAGCGAACATTCTTGAACAGATCATCCGTTACGAAGCGGTCCATGAAATCCGCGACTGGAACGATCTGCGCCGCCGTATCGATCCGGCCGACCGGCGCTGTTACGCCTTCTTCCATCCGCAGCTCGCCGACGAACCGCTGATCTTCGTCGAGGTCGCGCTGACGGAAACGATCCCCGGCGCGATTGCACCGCTGCTGGCCGAAGAGCGGCAGCTGGTGCCGGTCGAACGCGCCCGCACTGCCGTGTTCTATTCGATCTCGAACACGCAAAAGGGACTTGGCGGCATTTCCTTCGGCAGCTTCCTGATCAAGCAGGTGGTCGAGGAATTGCGGCGCGAATTGCCTAAGCTCGATACATTCGTGACGCTGTCGCCGGTGCCGGGTTTTGTGCAATGGCTGAAGCAGGCGGACGACGTTCCCGTGTCCGACGAAGAAAGGACCCTGCTGGAAAATCTCGACAGACCGGACTGGTTCGAGAGTACGGAACTCACCACGCAACTGCGCGCGGTGCTGGAGCCGCTGGCGGCGCATTATTTCCTCAAGGCGCGCACCTCAAAGGGCCGGTTGATCGATTCGGTGGCGCGCTTCCATATCGGCAATGGCGCCCGGCTGGAGCGGATCGACTGGCTCGGCGACCTCTCGCCGAAGGGCCTGCGCGAATCCGCAGGCATCATGGTCAATTATCTCTACCGGCTGGACGATATCGAGAAGAACCACGAAGCCTACGCCAACCAGGGCGAGATCGCAGCTTCCAGCGCGGTGAAGAAGCTGCTCAAGACCGAAGGCCGCCGGCTGCTCGACATGCGGTTGTCGTAGGGGCTGAGCGACGCTTTTCCACCGTCATTGCGAGAAGCGACTTGTCCGCCGTAGCTCAACGAGCGAAGGCGGAAGCGACGAAGCAATCCACACCTATTATGAGGCTCTGGATTGCTTCGCGGTCGCGTATCTTCAGAACTTCGCCCTCGCCATCACCCGGACAGTACGGCCCTGACCCGGCGAGATGTTGTTGTTGCCGTCAGCGGAAGCCCAATACCCCTTGTTGAAAATGTTTTCGATATTGAGCTGTGCGCTCCAGGTCTCGTCGATCTTTGCATAGACCGCAGCATCGAAGCGGACAAAGCCCGGCAATCTGACGGTGTCGTCCGATGACGCAAAGGAGTCGCTGAAATAGATGACGCCGAGCGCTGCCGCCCACATCGGGGTGAACTGATACTTGTTCCACAAGGCGACCTGATTGTAGGGCACGAGTTGCACCCGATTGCCCGGAACCACCGTCGCCGACGTGGCACCGGTGATGCGTGCGTCGGTATAGGCGTAGGCCAGTGACGACTGCCATTCGTTGGTGATGTAACCTGTGAGGCTCGCCTCATAGCCGCGCGTCAAGGTGCTGCCGGACGGAAAGAAGAAGCCAGGATTGTTTCCGTCCGCGATCGGTTGGTTGGTTCGGTTAAGATTGTAAACCGCCGTCTGGAACAGCAGCTTCGGATTGACGTTCCACTTCCCGCCGATCTCGATGTTCTCGAATTTTTGCGGTTGCAAGATCAGCGTGCCGTCGGTCAGCGAACTGAACTGGTCACCGGACGCCGGCAGATAGGAAATGCTGTAGGTGGTATAGACCGATGCATTCTCGACGGGCTTGATGATGACCGCCGCCTGCGGCGACACCAGATTGTCGACGCGGTTTCGATTGATGTTCGTATTCATATCGGTCGCCGACATGTCGTAGCGATCGAACCGCGCGCCGGCGATGAGCTGAAGTCCGCGATTGATATCGACTGTATCGCGGACATAGGCGGATTGAATATTAAGCCCATATCTGCTGTTGGAATCCGGCGTAGTGACACCGTCGCCATTGTTCACGTTGGTGAAGTGATGGACGAAAGTCACCGGCCCGAAATAGGTCGGCGCAAACGGATTTTGAACGATGGTATTGGTACCGTTCGGGAATACGCCGGTATTGCGGATATCGACGCCGGTCTGACGGCCGAATTCGGTTCCGAAGCCGACCGTGTGGAAGACCGGGCCCGTCGCGGTCTTGTAGGTAAAATCGGTCTGGTTGAAGACGTTGTCGCGGTTGGTCGTGTGCTGATAGGCGCCGAGGTTGACGGCGGTATCGGCAGGGTTGACCGCGCCGCCGAGAGGACCGTTGGCCGGATAGACGTTCTGATAGAATTTCTTGTAGTCGGCGGCGATCGTACCGTTCCTGACCGTGAGACCGTTTTCGAAATCATGATCGATGATAGCCATGCCGGTTTGAACGGTGGTTTGCGCCGTGTTCAGCGACGGGCTGCCGAAGAAGGTCTGGAAGTTTCCGTTGGGCGCAAACGGCGTCGTGGGATTGAAGCGTGTCGCGCCGCCGGGAAGGCCTTGCGAAGGATTGCCGCGGTCCGCCGTACGCTCGTCATGGAAATATTCGTAGCTGAGCTTGACCTTGGTGTTGTCATCCGGCTTCAGCGTGACTGTCGGATTGAAGCCGTAGCGTTCGAGATGGTTGAAGTCGCGGAATCCGTCGGCGCCCTCATAGAACACATTCAGGCGAGCGGCGACGTTCTCGTTGATGGCCTGGCCCGCGTCGAGCGTAACGCGGCGGTCGCCCCAAGAACCAGTTTGAGCGGTTGCCTCATATCTGCGTACGCCGTCGGCTTCCTTGAGCGTACGGTTGAGAAGGCCGCCGCCGGAGCCACGGCCGAAGGTCAGCGCGCTCGGCCCCTTCAGAATCTCGATGCTCTGGGCATTGTAGAGATCGCGGAAATACTGAACGTCATCGCGAAACCCGTTGACGAAGAAGTTTGCGCTGGAGTCGACGCCGCGGATCACGAGTTCGTCGCGATTGCCTTCGCCCTGGTGCACGGCGACGCCCGGCACATACCGGGTCACGTCGGTCAGCCCTTGATAGTTTTGATCCCTGATCAGATCCTTGGTCACGACAGTAAGCGACTGCGGAATGTTGATGATCGGTGTGTTGCTTTTAGTCGCAACCGATGTGCTGTTGGCGTAATAACCAACCGTGCCGGTGCGGACATCCTGCGATTGTGCGAACGGCTTCGGTTCGGCCGGGGCAGTCTCCGGCCGCCGCGCGGTTTGCGTCCGGCGGCTTCGCGCGCTGCTGTTGGTGCGTGAGGCAGACGAAGGGTTGGAGCGGCGCTTTGCCGCGTCAGGCGCGGTGACCGTCACCGCCGGAAGCGAACCGCCGCTCTGCGCTTGCGCCGACTGAGCCTGAGCCGAAGGCGTCGCAATCGAAAAATTCAGTGCGAGATAGCTGACCGAAAGAAGCGCGAGTTTCGCGACCGAGCGAGCTCGGTTCGCGTGAGATTTTCTTGTCATGAAGTCTTCCCCAACAACGTTCGCCTTGCCCAAGGCGATGCGTTGTTCTCTAGGGAAGATGACCACCCTGCGTCCAGACGCCGCAGTGTGAAAATTCAACGATACGGTATCGGAATAAACCGATGTTGATTTGTCTAGAACGAATCTAATGAAAGCCGCGATACAAGAACATCAATGAATCAAATGGCTTCTTGCGATTTCGGGTTCAGCATCCTGGATAGAAAGCGACCAACCACGGCGCGTTTTGCTTCTACAGATTCTAAACTGTATCGATTCTAAATCGGGGGACGAGATTGCGCGGCGACAATCTGAATGGCTTCGTCGCGATCACATCTTGCGACGAACTGCACCGCGCTTAACGCAGCGTCACGACGCTAGCGCTTTCATCTCATTGTAGAGATCGGATTTTCCTTCGAACCCGATGCCTGGCAGATCCGGCATGGTGATGTGGCCGTTCTCGACGCGAACGCCGTCGGGAAAGCCGCCATAGGGCTGGAACAGATCGGGATAGCTCTCATTGCCGCCGAGGCCGAGACCGGCGGCGATATTGAGCGACATCTGATGCCCACCATGCGGAATGCAGCGGCTCGCCGACCAGCCAAGGGTTTTCAGCACGCCGAGCGTGCGCTGATACTCGCAGAGGCCATAGGACAACGCGCAATCGAATTGCAGCCAGTCGCGATCCGGCCGCATGCCGCCATAGCGGATCAGGTTTTTTGCATCCTGATGGCTGAACAGGTTTTCGCCGGTCGCCATCGGCGCGGGATAGAATTCGGCGAGCGCCGCCTGCAAGGCGTAATCGAGGGGATCGCCGGCCTCTTCGTACCAGAACAGCGGATACTCGCGCAGCATTTTGGCGTAGGCGATCGCAGTTTCGAGGTCGAACCTGCCGTTGGCGTCGACTGCAAGCTGCGCCTGATTGCCGATCTCCTTCAGCACCGCTTCGATACGCTCGCGGTCTTCCGCGATCGGCGCGCCGCCGATCTTCATCTTGACGACGTTGTAGCCGCGGTCGAGATAGCCGCGCATTTCGCCGCGCAGCGCGGAGAGATCCTTGCCCGGATAATAATAACCGCCGGCCGCATAGACGAACACGCGCGGATCGGCTTTGCGTCCGTGGCGTTCCGCCAGCAGGCGAAACAGCGGCTTGCCCGCGATCTTCGCCACCGCGTCCCACACGGCCATGTCGATGGTGCCGACCGCGACCGAGCGCTCGCCATGGCCGCCGGGCTTTTCGTTCGACATCAGCGTCGCCCAGACCTTGTCCGGATCGAGATTATCGCCGCTTGCATCGAGCAATGACTTCGGATCGGCCTCCTTGAGGCGCGGCGCAAAACGTTCTCGGATCAGCCCGCCCTGCCCGTAGCGACCATTGGAATTGAAGCCATAGCCGACCACGCGCTTGCCGTCGCGCACGGCATCGGTGACCACGGCGACCAGGCTCGTCGTCATCTTGGTGAAGTCGATATAGGCGTTACGGATCGGCGAGGAGATCGGCTTTGTGATTTCGCAGACGTCAACGATGCGGACGGACATGGCTACAGCCTTTTAACGATGGTCTATTTTGTCGTCATGGCCGGGCTTGTCCCGGCCATCTACGTCTTTCTTGCTGCGACACCGTCAAGACGTGGATGCCCGGGACAAGCCCGGGCATGACAAGTCTTTACGACACCTCTTACGTGCGGCCCATCACCCTCAAGACGGAGTCTTGTCGCGGAAATACGGTTCGACGGGCCCGTGCACCTTGATCGTCAGCGGATTGCCGTAACGGTCCTTGGCATTCCCCGCCGTGACGCGGACCCAGCCCTCGCTGATGCAATATTCCTCGACATTGGTTTTCTCGACGCCCTTGAAGCGAATGCCGACATCGCGCGACAGGATTTCGGCGTTGTAGTACGGGCTATTCGGGTCGACCGAGAGACGGTCGGGGAATTGGTCGCTCATGGCTTCGCTCTTCTCGTTCACAACAGGGCCTCGATTTCTTTTGCCAGGCTTTCCGGCCGCACGGTGGGCGCATGCCGCCCTACCACCTTGCCCGTTCGATCGACCACGAATTTGGTGAAATTCCATTTGATCGACGAGCCGAGCAGGCCCGATTTCGCATTCTTCAGATAATTGTACAGCGGATGTGCCTGGCTGCCGTTGACGTCGATCTTGGCGAACATCGGAAACGTCACGTCGAATTTGGTCTCACAAAATGCCTCGATCGCCTTGGCGTCGCCCGGTTCCTGCGCGCCGAACTGGTTGCAGGGAAAGCCCAAAACCGCAAAGCCGCGGGGCGACAGCCTTCGATGCAATTCTTCGAGGCCCTTATATTGCGGCGTGAATCCGCAAGCGCTCGCGGTGTTGACGATCAGGAGCACCTGACCCTCAAACCGCCTGAGCGGAACCTCCTCGCCGGCCAGCGACTGGGCCGTGAAATCATAAATGCCTGACATCGTATTCTGCTCTTTAGTGGAGCATGATCTCATCCGAAAGCCGGTACCCACTTTTCGGGATCATACTCTTGAAATCAGCTAGCGGGATCGATCGCCGCCGACGGCGTTCCACCGGCTTCGATCGCTTCGCCCGCGGCGAGACAGAGATCCTCGCGAAAACGCGCGGACACCAGTTGAACGCCGACGGGAACGCGGCCCACCAGTCCAGTCGAAACCGTCAGCCCCGGGAGGCCCATCAGCGGAATGCCGATCTGCGGCATCTGGGCATGCCAGACCCGGGCAAAGGATGCCTCGTCCTTGCGATCGAGTTGATCGGGGAACGGCAATTCGCCGGACACCGGCATCAGCAGCACCGGGTATTTCTCGAAAAACGCCAGCCATTCGCGGATCAACGTCAATCGGCGCGTCAGGGTCTTCGAAAGGTCGAACGGAAATACCTTGGTCTTGTTACCGCGAAGGCAGGCGAGCGCGCCGGGATCGCCTTCGCGTTCGGCCATTGCCAGTTGGGCCTCGTAGCCGTCGCCGAGCCAAAGCTTGGTATTGAGGTCGGCGGCCTCGCGCAGCGGCGGCGTGTTCGAAATCTCCTCCACCGTCCAGCCTGCGCGTTCGAGCCGTTTACCGGCGTCCGCAATCGCGGCCTTCACTTCCGGCACGGGATCGAGTCCATCGGGATTGAGGCACATGGCGACGCGCTTCGGCATCGCCGGGCCTTCCAACGGCGCCGGCACCCACCAGGGATCTCGCGCGTCCCAGCCCGACATTGCACCCAGCGCAATCCGTAGATCGGCGATCGTGCGCGCCAGGGGACCCGACACTGCACACATCTGGGGACCGATGGGACGCTCGGGCAACGCCGCATTGAACGCTGCGATGCGGCCCAACGTCGGCCGCAGGCCATGCACGCCATTGGCATAGGCGGGATAGCGGATCGAGCCCGCGATATCGGTGCCGTGCGCGATGTGACCGATGCCGGCCGCGACCGCAGCGCCCGCGCCGCCGGACGAGCCGCCCGGCGTGATGCCGGGATCGCGCGGGTTTTTGGTGTCGCCGTGCACCAGATTGGTGGTGAACCAGCGATAGGAAAATGCCGGGCAATTGGTGCGGCCGAGAATGACGGCGCCTGCCTTGCGCAGATTGTCGATCACCGGGCTGTTGCTCTTCGCGATGACATCGCTCTGCAGCTTGAGGCCGTTGGTGGTGGCAAAGCCTTCCTGGTCGATATTGACCTTCACCGTAACCGGCACACCCGCGAGCGGCCCGGCGTCCTCGCCGCGCCCGATCGCGGCGTCGATGGCGGACGCCTGCGCCAGCACCTCGGCCGGCTTGTGGTCGACGACGGCGTTGATCTTGGGATTGACCGCGTCCAGCCGCGCCAGCGCGGCCGTTGCCGCCTCCTTCGCCGAGACTTTTTTCGACCGTATCAGCGAAGCCAGGTCCGCAGCCGACAGACGCCAGAGATCTTGCATGTGAAACTCCGTTTGAACGCCCGCTTGTAGCGCTGCCCGCACGGCAACGCCAGCGCCCGCGGTTCTCAAACGAAGCCGTGGGGCGAGGTGAAACTAGCGAACCCGGGCGATGTAATAAGCGAGATCGGCGATCTGCGCAGGGCTGATCGGCCCCATCACATCGGCCATGCTTCCGTCATAGCCATGGCGGCTGTTGTCCTTGTACTCGCCAAGGGTCTTGGCAAGATAATCCTCGCGCTGGTTTGCGATGCGGGGCACGTTTTCCTTGCCGGAAAAATCGGGGTTATGGCAGCTGTTGCAGCGATGCTGCTGCGCCAGCGCCTGGCCACGCTGCATGCGCGCGGGATCGCCGGCGTCCGCGGGCGGCGCGGGCTTTGGCATCTGGGCGATGAAATCGGAGAAGGTGCGGAGATCGTCGTCGGTCAGCGCCTTCGCCATCTCGTTCATCGGCTCGAAGGTGCGCAGCTTCTCGCGAAACATAAACAGCTGGATCAGCGCGTAAGGCGCCTGCTGCCCACCGAGCGAGGGCGTGTTCTCGGTCTCGGACTGGCCCTTTTCACCATGACAGGCGAGACACGGCGCGGCGCGCTCTTGAAGAGTTTCCGCAGCGGCCGATGAAGCGATCAAGGCGAACGTCAACGCCATTATTGTTTTACACATCGTGTTGTCTCACCAACGCTGCCCCAAAAGAAATCGGGGGCAGCCTGCGCTGCCCCCGACCGGTGTTTTACCCTTACTGCGCGGCAACCTTCGGTTTGCCGTAGGTGATGCGGTAGACGGCGCCGTTCCAGTCGTCGGAGACCAGCAGCGAGCCGTCCTTCATCTGCATGACGTCGACCGGGCGGCCGACATATTTGTTGTCTTCCAGGAAGCCGGTGATGAATGGCTCCATCGATTTCATGGTGCCGTCCTTGTTCAGCTTGACGACGACGACGTCACCGCCCTCCTTGTGCGACTTGTTCCACGAGCCGTGACGCGCGATGATGATCGCGTTCTTGTAGGCCTTCGGGAACATGTTGCCGGTGTAGAACCGCATGCCGAGCGCTGCAGTGTGCGGACCCATCAGGCCGGCGGGTGCGGTATAGTCCTTGCAGTTCTTGCCCCAGCCGAGGTCCTGATCGATGATGTTGCCCTGATAACAGAACGGCGCGCCGAAATGCTCTCCGGCCTTGGTGATGCGATTGAGCTCATCCTCCGGAACGCTCTCTGAAAGCCAGTCGCGACCGTTGTCGGTGAAGTACATCTGCTTGTTCTCGGGATTCCAGTCGAAGCCGACCGTGTTGCGCACGCCGCGCGCGTAAACTTCGGCGCCCGTGCCATCCAGATTCATACGGCGGATCTGGCCATGGTCCTCATCATGCAGGACGTTGTTGCCGGGCTGACCGACCGGAACATAGAGCTTGTTGTCGGGACCGATGGCGATGAACTTCCAACCGTGGGCTTCGTCCTTCGGCAACTTGTCATAGATCATCGTCGGTTTCGGCGGACTGTCGAGATTGTCTTCGACCTTGTCGATCTTGGAGACCTTCGACAGCTCGGCGATATAGAGAGTGCCGTCCTTGAACGCGACGCCGTTCGGACGATAGAGACCGGACGCCACCACCTTGACCGAGCGTTTGCCGTCCTTGTTGACGATGCCATAGACCTTGTCGACGAGGCGGCTGCCGACGAACACGGTGCCCTTGTCGCCCAAGGCGAGCGAGCGCGCGTTCGCCATGCCCGCGGCATAGACCTCGATGTTGAAGCCCGCGGGTACCTTGAGCTTCGCCGTCGGCAGCTTGTCGGGCGCGGCCGGAAGCGGCGGCGGCGCGACCGGCGCGAGCTTGGCGGCGGCTTCATTGTCCGGCCGCCCGATCATGGGCGAGCCCGGCGGAAGCGCGGGCGCGGCGGCGGGTGCGGCACCTGCGGCTGGTGGACTGGCGGCCTGCTGGGCGGCGGCACTCAAGGTGAATGCACCGAAGAAAGCACCGGCTAGCAACAGGCTGCGCGGTGCGGACGAATAGCTCATCATGGCGTTCTTTCTCCCTGGCGGAAGCCTTAGTTTCCTCACGCAGGCAGCATGACGCCGGCGCCGGTGGCTTTCCCGAACGGCACTCTCTTACAGTTGCCAGTATTTTTGCAATCGGAAACATGATCGCGGAAACAGGCACACGGCCGGAATAGGTCGAGGTGAGCGGTGTAGCGCGATGTTGATGTTTACTTCCGTCATTCCGGGATGGTCCGGAAGGACCAGACCTCAGGTGTGCAATTGCACACCGGGGAATCTCGAAATTCCGGGTTCACGCTTCGCGTGCCCCGGAATGACGGAGCATGATTAATGCTTGGTGATTCGGCCGGCGGGGACGTCGAGAATCGCTTCGGCGAAAGGAAATTCCAGCACGATCTCGCCTGCGTCGTCGGTCACTTCGATGATCGCATTCAACAGCGCGCCGTTGGCGCCTTCGGTCTTCAGGAGCTCCTGGACCATGGCGCGCGCCATTTCCCAGGCGCGGTCGGGATCCCTGAGCACCTCGCCATCGGGATCGGAAATCAGCTCGTCGCCGATACGGGTGTTGAAGAAATATCTTGGCATCGGCGGAAACCTACTCGGGCTGAGGCCTCGCATCCGCAGGCCTTCACGAATCTCACAAGTTCTTTATCCGGAACTGGCAACGCTCCGGTGCAAGAAAATTGCCATTCGCGGCGATGCAAACAACCGAGAAATGCTTGATCCCACGCTGTTTTGACCGGGTAGGTCAGCACAAAACCGTGACTATCTGTTGCGATGCAGCATGAATCGGCCGGGATTTGCGGCCAAAGATTTCACTGGCGAACTTTCTTATCCGCATTACCTTATCTCTGAGGGCGGAGTTCGTCCGGTTCAAAAAGGAGAGCCTAATGGCTTGGAAAGCACCAAAAATCGTTGAAGTGCCGGTCGGCATGGAAATCAACATGTATATGTGCGCTACCCGCAAGTAAGCGGCGGCGTAACTTCGTATTTCACGCAGGTGGAGCTCCGGGCTGACATGTTCCCGAATACGGGAGTGTGTCTCAGGCTGGCGTCCACCTCGTGGCGTTTATAGACGCTTATGTTTGTATCTCGGGTGCGTTTGTATCCAGGTACGTTTGTATCCCGAGTTTCGAATCGTCCAGGAGACGGATCATGCTTCGCGTCGTCGTCCTGGGCGCCGCGGCAGGTGGCGGCGTTCCGCAGTGGAATTGCGGATGCGAGGTGTGCCGGAAAGCGCGCGACGAACATCCCGAGCTTCAAAGCACCCAATGCTCGATCGCGGTCAGCGCCGATGGCGAGCACTGGTTTCTGATCAACGCCTCGCCCGACCTGCGTCAGCAACTGATCGCGACGCCCCAGCTTCATCCCAAGGCAGGTAAACTGCGTCACAGCCCCATCGCGGGCGTGATCCTGACCAATGGCGAGATCGACGCGGTCGCAGGCCTATTATCGATGCGCGAGGGCTCGCCCTTCACGCTTTATGCGCATGAGCGGGTCCTTGCGATCCTCAAATCCAACAGCATCTTTAATGTGCTGAACGCCGAGAATGTGAAGCGCCGGCCAATCGAGGTGGAGAGGGCATTCGAACCTGCCCTGCCCGATGGCGCGCCATCCGGCCTGGAAGTTCTGCCGTTCGAAGTTCCCGGCAAGGGCGCATGGTATCTCGAGGGCAAGGCTCACCCCGCCGGAAATGACGGCGCCGGCGATACGCTAGGGCTTCGCGTTCTGGACAAGGCAAGCGGCAAATATTTCTATTTCCTCGCCGCCTGCGCGCGGGTGACCGACGATCTCAAATCCCGCCTGGCCGGCGCCGCCTTGGTCTTCTTCGACGGCACGGTGTGGCGCGACGACGAACTGATCGCGGCGGGGCTGGGCAACAAGACGGGACAGGGCATGGGACATATCTCGATGTCGGGCGATCACGGCGCGATCGAGAGCCTTGCCGGCCTCGATATCGGCCGAAAGGTGTTTTTGCATATCAACAACTCCAACCCCGCATTGCTGCACGGCTCGGACGAGCGCAAGACGGCGGAGCAAGCAGGCTGGCACATCCCAGCCGACGGAATGGAGATCACGCTGTGAACGTCGTGGCCGCCCCTCAAATGACAGCCCTGTCGATCGGCAAGGGCATATCGCTCAACAGCGCCGAGGAACTGGAAGCGACGCTGCGCCACATTGGGGCTACGCGCTATCACAGCCTGCATCCGTTTCACCGGCTGCTGCATGACGGCAAGCTGAACCAGGGCCAGGTGCAGGCCTGGGCGTTGAACCGCTATTATTACCAGAGCACAATCCCGCTAAAGGACGCGATGGTGATCTCGCGGTTCCGCGACCGTGCGACCCGTGTCGAATGGCGGCACCGGATCGAGGATCACGACGGCAACCTCGGCACCGAGGGCGGCATCGAGCGCTGGCTCAAGCTGACGGAAGGCCTCGGCCTCGACAGCGCCTATGTGGAATCGACCGAAGGCATTTTGCCGGCCACGCGCTTTGCGGTGGAGGCTTACGTGCATTTCTGCCGTGACAAGAGCCCGCTCGAGGCGATCGCCTCCTCGCTCACCGAATTGTTCGCGCCGAACCTGCATGAAGAGCGCATCGCTGGGATGCTGCAGCACTATGATTTCGTCAATCCGGACATCATGAGCTATTTCAGCCGCCGCCTGCAGCAGGCGCCGCGCGATGCCGGTTTTGCGCTCGAATACGTCAAGGAACACGCAAAGACCCCCAGGGAACGCGAGGCGGTCTGCAATGCGCTGATCTTCAAAACCAATGTGCTATGGGTTCAGCTTGACGCGCTGTATCATGCCTATGTCGACGGCCACATACCGCCCGGCGCGTTCGTGCCCCAAGCGACTCGAAAAGGGACCTGAAATTCGATGGCATCAGGCCGCAACATCAGTGTCAGCGAGGCGAGCCGGCCGAAATTGCCGCGGCACGCGAAGCTGAAATTCGATGAGACGCGGCAGGTCTGGGTGATCCTCGCGCCGGAACGCGTGCTGGCGCCGGACGAGATCGCGGTCGAGGTGCTGCATCTCTGCGATGGCGTCCGCAGCGTGTCCGACATGGTCGATCAACTCGCCGCCAAATACGCCGCACCGCGTGATGCGATCGCCACCGACGTCGTCGCGATGTTGCAGGACCTCGCCGACAAGGGTTTCCTCACCGAAGCGCGCGAGAAGACGTCATGAGCGACATTCTCGCAGACGGCAAGTCAACCATCGCCGCTCCCAATGACGGGCTGGCGATCCTGGAATCCGGCCGTTCGACGGCGGAGACGTTCGGAATTCCCCTTGCGGTGCTTGCCGAGCTGACGCATCGCTGCCCGCTGCAATGCCCCTATTGCTCCAATCCGATCGAGCTGGATCGCGGCGGCAGCGAACTCACCACCGAGGAGTGGAAAAAAGTTCTCACTGAGTTGGCCGAGATCGGCGTGCTGCAAATCCATTTCTCCGGCGGCGAACCGACCGCGCGCAAGGATCTGGTCGAACTGGTGCAGCACGCCAGCGATGTCGGGCTGTACAGCAACCTGATCACGTCAGCGGTGTTGCTGACCAAGGAAAAACTGTCCGCGCTGGCCGATGCCGGGCTGTGCCACGTGCAGATCAGTTTCCAGGGCAACGAGCCTGTGGTGGCCGACCGCGTCGCCGGCCTGAAGAACGCGCATGAGAAAAAGATCGAAGCCGCGAAATGGACGCGCGAGCTCGATTTGCCGCTGACGGTGAACGCGGTCATGCACCGCCAGAACCTGCATCAATTGTCCGACATCATCCAGATGGCGGTCGATCTCGACGCCGACCGTTTGGAAGTGGCCAATGTCCAGTATTACGGCTGGGCGCTGAAGAACCGCGCCGCGCTGATGCCGACGATGGCGCAGATCGAGGAGACCAGCCGCATCGTCGAGGAAGCCGCCGTGCGGCTGAAAGGCGTACTCGCCATCGACTATGTCGTGCCGGATTACTACGCGCTGCGGCCGAAGAAATGCATGGGCGGCTGGGGCCGGCAGTTCTTCAACATCTCGCCTGCCGGCAAGATCTTGCCGTGCCACGCGGCGGAGAGCATCACAGGGCTCGAATTCCTGTCTGTGCGATCCAATCATTCGATCGCCTGGATCTGGCAGAATTCCGAGGCCTTCAACCGCTATCGCGGCACCGGCTGGATGCCCGAACCCTGCAGGAGCTGCGAATTCAAGGAAATCGATTTCGGCGGTTGCCGCTGCCAGGCGTTTGCGCTGACGGGAGATGCCGGGAACACCGACCCGGCCTGCACGCTGTCGCCGATGCACGAAGAGATATTCAAGCAGGCCCAGCGCGAGGCGGCCTCCGACAATAACCGCTTCCTTTATCGCAATTTCGCCGGTGGCACGCTGGAGACGGAAGGCGAGCATGGCGCCTGACGCCGACGCGGGAAAATCCTCCAAACGCTCCGACCCCTTTGCGCCGCTGACATCCGAGCAGCTCGTCGTCGGCGACGGCCACGATATCTATGTCGAGAGCATCGGCCGCCTTGGCGGCATTCCCGCGGTCTATCTGCATGGCGGGCCCGGCAGCGGCTGCCAGCCGGATCATCGCCGTCTGTTCGACCCCGAGCGGTTTCATGCGGTCCTGTTCGACCAGCGCGGCGCCGGCCGCAGCCGCCCCAAGGGACGACGCGAGGACAACACACTGCCGCATCTGATCGCGGACATGGAGATGATCCGCGAAAAATTCGGCTTCGAGCGCTGGATGATCGTCGGCGGCTCCTGGGGCGCGACGCTGGCGCTGGCCTATGCGCAAGCCCATCCCGACCGCGTCACCGGCGTCGTGCTGCGCGCCACCTTCCTCGGTACGATCAAGGAAATCGAAAACGGATTCCTCAGCGTGCTGCCGCGATTTTATCCCGGCCTCTACGAGGATTTCCTCAGCGTGCTGCCGGCGGAAGAACGCGCGCAACCGATCGATGCCTATTTTCGCCGCATCCTCGATCCCGATTCCGCCGTGCACGTTCCCGCCGCGCGCGCATGGGGCGAGACCGAGAGCATTCTTTCCGAACTCGCGCCGAAGCGCGTCCGGCTCGATCTCACCAATTCCTCGCGCGCCCTGCCGGCTACGCCGTTCATGGAAGCGCATTATTTCGCCAACGGCTGTTTCATGCAGCCGAACCAGTTGATGACTGAGGCCGACAAGCTCGAAGGCATTCCCGGCATCATCGTGCAGGGCCGCTACGATCTGCTATGCCCGCCGGCGATATCGCATGCGCTGGCCGCGGTGTGGCGCGAGGCCGAGATTCGTTTCGTCGAGGGCGCCGGACATACGCTATACGATCCCGGCGTCCGCGACGCCGTGATGAAAGCGATCGCGGACATGGCTTCGAGAATCATGGCTTCCGGAATCATGGCTTCGAGAACTACGAAATAAGGATCTTGAAAAATGCCCCTCGCCGGAAAAGGCATGCTGCTGACGTCGATGAATATCGAGCCGTCGGATGAGCCTGAATTCAATCGCTGGTACGACCGCGAACATCTCGAAGAGCGGGTCGCGATACCGGGATTTCTCGAAGCGCGGCGCTATGTCGCGCATCAGGGAAACCCGAAATATCTCAGCCTGTATTCCACCGAAACGTTCGAAGTGCTGGACAGCCCGGCCTACCGTATTGCGCTTGCGAACCAGACTGCCTGGTCGAAAACCAATATCGCCCGCTTCAAGAATATGATCCGCGGGGTAGCGCGCATTACCGTCAGCCACGGAACGGGCCGCGGTGCGGCGCTCGGCATTATCCGGCTTCGCCCGACACCCGGCGGCGAGGACAAACTGCGTACCGCAGTGCGGGACAAGCTTGATCCGGCAAAGCTCGACGGGATTATCTCCATGCACCTGATCGAGAACGATCCGGTGCTATCCAAGCCGCTTACGGACGATCCCTCGGCGCCCAATCCCGGAGCCGGCGACTGGTTCATCCTGATCGACGCCACCGATGTGAGCGCGGTTCCGTCGGCCTCGGTGCACTTCACTGACAATACCGCGTTCAAACCGCTTGTCGTCTCAAGCGGCGTCTACCGGCTGATGTGGGATATTGCAAAGAGCGACCTTCCGCGCGGGTAAAGCCAACGGCGGCGCCGTTCATGCTGCACCGCCGCATAACTCTTAACCAACATTAACTCTCACGAGCGCGCCATGCATTGAAAGCTGGAGATCGCGCAAAATTGCCTTTGTGCAGCGTGTTGAATGGTTCTAATAAGATAAGCCTATGATCCAATTCAAAAACCACAAGAACGCACTTGAGCGTTCGCAGGCAAAATAAGGCCGCGTTTTTATCGCTTGCGCGGACAAGGTAGGAATGAAACCGACTGATATCTCGGCGCCGGACTACTTTCACAAAGTGGTCGATTGCCAATGGGCCTGCCCCGCTCACACGCCAGTTCCCGAATACATCCGTTTGATTGCAGAGGGGCGTTATAGCGACGCCTATATGATCAATTGGAAGTCGAATGTGTTTCCCGGAATTCTGGGGCGCACCTGCGATCGTCCATGCGAGCCGGCCTGCCGCCGCGGCCGCGTCGAGGAGACGCCGGTCGCGATCTGCCGCCTCAAGCGCGTCGCCGCCGATTTCAAGGACGACGTCAAGCACCGCATGCCGAAGGTGGCCGCGAAGAACGGCAAGCGCATCGCACTGGTCGGCGGCGGTCCCGCCTCGCTCGCCGTCGCCCGCGATCTGGCGCCGCTCGGCTATCACTGCACCGTGTTCGATTCCGACCCCAAGGCGGGCGGCATGATGCGCAGCCAGATTCCAAAATTCCGGCTGCCGGATTCGGTGATCGACGAGGAAACCGATTACATTCTCGACCTCGGCGTCGAGTTCAAAGGCGGCCACCGCATCGACAGCCTCAAGAAGCTGCTTAGCGAAAACTACGATGCGATCTTCGTCGGTTCCGGCGCGCCGCGCGGCCGCGAGCTCGACATCCCCGGCCGCAAGGAAGCAGCCGGCAATATCCACATCGGCATCGAGTGGCTGTCCTCGGTTTCGTTCGGCCATGTCGAGAAGATCGGCAAGCGCGTGATCGTGCTCGGCGGCGGCAACACCGCGATGGATTGCTGCCGCACCGCACGCCGCCTCGGCGGCGAAGACGTGAAAGTCATCGTCCGTTCCGGCTTCGAAGAAATGAAGGCTTCGCCCTGGGAGAAGGAAGACGCCATCCACGAGGACATTCCGATCCTCAACTTCATGGTGCCGGTCGCCTTCACGCATGACAACGGCAAGCTCACCGGCGTCACCTTCCAGAAGGTGAAGGCGGAGTACGACGCCAAGGGCCGGCGTAACCTCGTGCCCGCAGGCGAACCCGACCAGACCATTCCCTGCGACGACGTGCTGGTGGCGGTCGGCCAGGAGAACGCCTTCCCCTGGATCGAGCGCGATTGCGGCATCGAATTCGACAAGTGGAATATGCCGCAGGTCGATACCGCAACCTTCGTCTCGACCAATCCGAAGGTGTTTTTCGGCGGCGACGCCGCTTTCGGCCCCAAGAACATCATCTGGGCGGTGGCGCACGGCCATGACGCCGCGCTGTCGATCCACAAGATGATTTCCGGCGAGGACATCACCGAGCGTCCGCTACCCGAAGTGCACGTCTCCTCGCAGAAGATGGGCATCCACGAGTGGAGCTACGACAACGACATCTCCGGCGACAAGCGCTACAAGGTGCCGCATCGCGACAAGGTGATCGCGCTCAGGGATATCCGCACCGAGGTCGAACTCGGCTACGACGTCAAGCTCGCGCTCGGCGAAGCCCAGCGCTGCCTGAACTGTGACATCCAGACGGTGTTCTCGGCGCCCGCCTGCATCGAATGCGATGCCTGCGTCGACATCTGCCCGATGGATTGCATCACCTTCACGCAGAATGGCGAGGAAGCGGATCTGCGCGAGCGGCTGAAAGCGCCCTCGCCACATCATGACCAGGCGCTCTACGTGGCCGACGGTCTCAAGACCGGACGCGTCATGGTGAAAGACGAAGACGTCTGCCTGCATTGCGGGCTGTGCGCCGAGCGTTGTCCCACCGGTGCCTGGGATATGCAGAAATACCTTATCGATATGACTTACGCGGGAACATCATGTCAGTCCAAAGCCCGATCAGCAGCGTAAACGACTTCGTTATTCGTTTCGCCAACGTCAACGGCTCGGGTTCGGCCAGCGCCAACGAGCTGTTCGCGCGCTCGATCCTGCGCCACGGCGTGCCCGTCTCGCCGCGCAACATCTTCCCCTCCAACATCCAGGGTCTTCCGACCTGGTACGAGGTGCGGGTGACGGAGGACGGCCATCTCGGCGCCCGCGGCGGCGTCGACATGATGGTGGCGATGAATCCGCAGACCTGGGACAAGGACGTCGCCTCGATCGAGCCCGGCGGTTATCTGTTCTACAATTCGACCAAGCCGATGCCGACGTCGAAATTCCGCGCGGATATCACGGTGATTGGCGTGCCGCTGACGGCGATCACGAATTCGACCTATACCGATCCGCGCCAGCGCCAGCTGTTCAAGAACATCATCTATCTCGGCGCGCTCTGCGCCCTGCTCGATATGGACCCGAAACTCGTCGAGCAATTGTTCAGCGAGCAATACAAGGGCAAGGAAAAGCTGTTGTCCTCCAACGTCCATGCGCTGCATCTCGGCCGCGACTGGGCGCTGCAAAACCTAAAGTGCCCGCTCGGCCTGCGAGTGAAGAAATCCGACAAGGTCGGCGACCGCATCTTCATCGAAGGCAACAGCGCAGCAGCACTTGGCGCCGTCTATGGCGGCGCCACGGTCTGCGCGTGGTATCCGATCACGCCGTCGTCTTCGCTGGCGGATGCCTTCGGCGCCCACTGCAAGAAGCTGCGGCACGATCCCAAGACCGGCAAGGCCAAATACGCGATCGTTCAGGGCGAGGACGAGCTGGCCTCGATCGGCATCGTGATCGGCGCGTCCTGGAACGGCGCGCGCGCCTTCACCGCAACCTCCGGCCCCGGCATCTCGCTGATGACCGAGTTCATCGGGCTTTCCTACTTTGCCGAGATTCCCGGCGTGATCATGAACGTGCAGCGCGCTGGACCGTCCACCGGCATGCCGACGCGCACCCAGCAATGCGACATCATTGCCTGCGCCTATGCATCGCATGGCGACACCAAGCATGTCCTGCTGTTTCCGGAAGACCCGGCCGAAGCATTTGAGTTTGCCGCGCAATCGTTCGATCTCGCAGAACGGCTGCAGACCATGATCTTCCTGATGCTCGACCTCGACATCGGCATGAATCACAGGCTTTGTCGTCCGCTGAAGTGGGACGACGCAAGGCAGTATGACCGCGGCAAGGTGATGACCGCGGAAATGCTCGACGACGGCCGCGACTTCGGCCGTTATCTCGATGTCGACGGCGACGGCATTCCCTACCGCACCTATCCGGGTACGCACCCCACCAAAGGCTCGTTCTTCACCCGCGGCACCTCGCGCGACCGCTATGCGCGCTACTCGGAAGAAGGCGCCGTTTACGCCGACAACATGCAGCGGCTGGTGCGCAAGTTCGAGACCGCGCAGGACATGGTGCCGCGGCCGCTACAGGCTAACGCTGCCAAGCCGACCAAATACGGCGTGATCTATTTCGGTTCGACCTCACCGGCGATGGACGAGGCGATCGGGCTGTTGGAAGCGCGCGGGCATCATCTGGATCGCCTGCGCATCCGCGCTTTCCCGTTCCACTCCAGCGTGGCGAGCTTCATTGCCGATCATGATTTCGTTTACGTGGTCGAACAGAACCGCGACGGCCAGCTTCGCCAGTTGATCGTCAACGAGAACGGGATCGACCCGGTCCGGCTGGTGCCGATCCTGCACTATGACGGCACGCCGATCACCGCCCGCTTCATCGCCAACGCCATCGGCGACCATCAGGACCACCTCAAGGTGACCCCGCTCCGCAAGGCTGTATCATGACCTATATTGCCAAGCCGAAATTTCAGCATCCGGGACTGCCGAAGAACGATCTCGGCTATACCCACAGGGATTACGAGGGCAAGGTTTCGACGCTCTGCGCGGGCTGCGGCCACGACTCGATCACCGCCTCGATCATCGAAGCCTGTTATGAATTGTCGATTGAGCCGCATCGGGTGGCAAAAATCTCCGGCATCGGCTGTTCCTCAAAGACGCCGGATTATTTCCTCGGCAATTCGCACGGCTTCAATTCGGTGCACGGCCGGATGCCGTCGGTCTTGACCGGCGCCAACCTCGCCAACCGCGATCTGATCTATCTCGGCGTCTCCGGCGACGGCGATTCCGCCTCGATCGGCTTCGGCCAGTTCGCGCATTCGATCCGCCGCGGCGTCAACATGACCTATATCGTCGAGAACAACGGCGTGTACGGCCTGACCAAGGGACAATTCTCAGCCACCGCCGACCGCGGCTCGAAGTCCAAGAAGGGTGTGATGAACACCGACAACGCCATCGACCTGGTGGCGATTGCCCTTCAACTCGGCGCAAGCTTCGTCGCGCGCAGTTTTTCCGGCGACAAGACTCAATTAGTGCCGCTGATCGCAGCCGCGATCCGCCATAAGGGCGCATCGTTCATCGACGTCGTCAGCCCCTGCGTCGCCTTCAACAACCATGCCGGCTCGACCAAGAGCTTTGACTACGTCCGCGAACACAACGACGCGGTCAACCGCCTCGACGTCATCACCGGCCGCGACCCGATCACCGTCGATTATGCGCCGGGATCCGTGCAGGTGGTCGAACAGCATGACGGCACAAAACTCGCGCTGCGCAAGATCGACGCCGATTACGACGCGCATGACCGGCTGGCCGCGATGACCTTCCTGCAGAAGCACGCCGCCAAGGGCCAGGTGGTCACCGGACTGCTCTATGTCGATCCGGATGCGGAAGACCTGCATGCCCATCTCGACACTGTCGAGACGCCGCTCAACACGCTGGAAGCCAACGATCTGTGCCCGGGCACCACAGCGCTCGACAAGATCAACGCCAGCCTGCGCTAAGGCGACGGCATAGGCGGCCGTGCACAACCCGGCCACGCCCTTCACGACGTCCACGGCGGTTCAACCTGGCGAGGAATCGTGAACCCGCTTCGCATCGCCATCGTCGGGTTTGGCAAGATCGCGCGAGATCAGCATGCGCCGGCGATTGCTGCGACCCAAGGCGCTGTGCTGGCCGCTGTCGCCGATCCCAACGCCTCGCTTGCCGGCGTGCCGCATATGGCGACGCTCGACGAACTTCTGCGCGACGGCCCGCCAATCGATGCCGTGGCGCTGTGCACGCCGCCGCAGGTCCGCTCCTCCCTGGCCGCCATGGCGCTCGCCGCCGGCAAGCATGTGTTGCTGGAAAAGCCGCCCGGCGCCACGATCGCTGAATTAAGCCCGCTGTTGACCGCCGCTCATGCAGCGCAACGGACATTGTTCGCCGCCTGGCATTCACGCTTCGCTGGCGCGGTCGAGCCGGTGCGGCAATTGCTGGCCGGCCGGCGGATCACCGCCGTCAGAATCTCCTGGAAGGAGGACGTGAGGGTCTGGCATCCGGGCCAAGCCTGGATCTGGCAGCCTGGCGGCCTCGGTGTATTCGACCCCGGCATCAACGCGCTGTCGATCCTGACCCGCATCCTGCCGCAGCCGTTGTTCGTGACATCGGCGGACCTCGCTTTTCCTGCCAATCGCGACGCGCCGATCGCCGCCACGCTCTCGCTTAACGACGCGGAGGGATTGCCGATCGAGGCCGAATTCGATTTTCGCCAGACCGGCCCGCAGAGCTGGGATATCCACGTCGACACCGATAGCGGCCCGGTCACTCTGTCCTCAGGCGGGGCCAGATTGATTGCGGGAGACAAACAACTCGTCGATGCCGCCGATGCCGAATATGCCGGGCTCTACCGCCGCTTCGTCGAACTCGCCGCGACCGGCGAGACTGACGTCGATCTCGCGCCGTTCCAACTCGTCGCCGATGCCTTCATGTTGGGCCGACGCCGCACGGTGGGGCCGTTCGACGATGAGATATGACCATTGGCGCGAACTTCGTGCCGCAGGTGGTGAAGCTCACGGACGCTTCTCGATTCCCGGAATTGTTTGCTATGGTTCGGCCAGGGGAGCCATCCATGCAGCCGGATACTCAATACGCCAGGAGCGGCGACGTTCACATTGCCTACCAGGCGTTCGGCAAGGGCCCGATCAATCTGGTGATGGTTCCGGGCTTTGTCTCCAATGTCGAGGCCTATTGGGAGCAACCCGATTTCGCGCGCTTCCTGAACCGTTTGGCGAGCTATGCCCGGGTCGTGACCTTCGACAAGCGCGGCACCGGCAGTTCGGACCGCGTCGCCGAGTTGCCGGGCCTTGATGCACGCATGGACGACCTTCGTGCGGTCATGGATGCCGCCGGCATGGAGCAAGCAGCCCTGCTCGGGATTTCCGAAGGCGCACCGCTATCGATCTTGTTTGCGGCCACCTATCCCGATCGTTGCCAGGCGCTCGCGCTTTACGGCAGCTTTTCCCGCTTTTCCTACTGGTTTCCGACCGAGGAGGCGCTCGCAAACTTCTTTGGCTATGTCGAGACGTCTTGGGGCACCGGCGGCAGCGTGCAGAGATTCGCGCCGTCGCGCGTTAATGACGCTGCTTTCCAGCGCTGGTGGGGCCGCAACGAGCGTCTCGGCGCGAGCCCTGCCGCCGTGACTGCGCTGATGCGCATGAACAGCCAGATCGACATCAGCGCCATTCTTCCTGCGGTCCGGGTACCGACGCTGGTCATTCACCGGACCGGAGACCAGGCCGTTAGTATCGAGGGCGGACGCGACGTGGCCGCTCACATCCCCGGCGCCCGTCTGGTCGAATTTTCAGGTAACGACCATATTTTCTACGTCGGCGATAATGCGGACGGAATCGCTGATGCGATCGAGGAATTTTTCACGGGAGCGCCGGCCCGGATCGAGGCCGACCGCGTCCTCGCCACGGTTCTCTTCACCGACATCGTCGGCTCGACGGAGAAAGCCGCCGCGCTCGGCGATAAGCGCTGGCGCCGTCTGCTCGACGACCATCACGCGACGATCCGGCGCGTTCTCGCACGCTTCCGCGGCCGCGAGGTGAAAACCACCGGTGACGGTTTTCTGGCCACCTTTGACGGGCCGGCACGCGGCGTCCGCTGCGCCTGCGCCATCACCGAGGAGATCAAGTCTCTCGGCATCGAGGTTCGGGCGGGGCTGCATACCGGCGAGTGCGAAATGATGGGCGATGATGTCGGCGGCATCGCCGTCCATATCGGCGCACGCGTCGCGGCGCTTGCCGGCGCTGGCGAAGTGCTGGTCTCGAGTACCGTGAAGGATCTGGTGGCCGGCTCCGGCTTGAGCTTTGGCGCGCGCGGCAGCCAGACCCTGAAGGGCATCCCGGGCGAATGGCAGATATTCGCGGCCGATCGCTAGACTAGCAAGCGTACCGTCCGGAAGCGATCGGCACATTCAATCGGTCGCGAAAGCATCATAAACCAGTTTCTTGAAAGCCGGCGTGATGCGACCGCGTTCGTTCTGGGTCTGCTCCAGCAGGATGTAGATCATGTCCAGCTTCGGATCGACGCCGAAATAGGTCCCGCTGCCGCTATCCCATTTCAGTTCGCCGATAGAACCGGGCGGTGGCGGCTTGGCGTTTCCCGGATCCGTGCGCACTGCAAGGCCGTAGCCGTAACCGAAGCCATCGCCTGGAAAATAGAAATAGTCCCGCGCAACACCGGAGCTTGGCCCGATATGGTCTGATGTCATCGACTTGAATGCCGCCGGACTCAGCAGGCGTTTGCCGTCGAGTTGCCCGCCATTGAGGATCATCTGCGCAAACCGCGCATAATCGCCCAGGGACGAGACCAATCCACCGCCGCCAGACTCCCATTCCGGATGGGAGCGACGGTCGTTCTCCGCGCTAATCAGGATCGTGTCGGAGGGCAGCGGCTGCGCCATTCGCGCACGCTCATCGGCGGTTTCAAGCACGAATTTCGTGCTTGTCATGCCGAGCGGCTCGAAGATGTGTTGTTTCTCGAACTGATACAGCGTCTGGCCGGACACGATTTCGATGATGCGGCCGACGACATCGGTCGAATGACCGTAACGCCAGAGCGTGCCAGGCTGCCTCGCCAATGGCAGCATGGCGATCCGCTCGGCAAACACCTTGTTGTCGAAACGACCGTCGAACAGGCCCGAGGTCCATATAGGCCTTATCGATCAGCTTGCCGCCAATGTAATCGTAGGTGATGCCCGACGTGTGCCGCAGCAGATCCATCACGGTCACAGGCCGGTCCAACGGTACCAGTTTCAGAAACCGAGTTCCGTCGGCCGCAGTCGTGCCGACGCCTACTTTCACATCGGCAAATGCCGGGATGAATTTTGAAACGGGGTCCGAGAGCGAGAGCTTGCCGGCATCGATCAGCATCATCGCGGCGACGCTGGTGATTGGTTTCGTCATCGAATGAAGCGCAAAGATTGTGTCTGACGTCATCGGCGCGTTGGTCGCGACGTCACGGACGCCGAAACACTTCAAGTAGACCGGCCGTCCATGCTGCTGGATCAGCACGATTGCGCCTGGCAGCTTGCCGGTAGCGATCTCGTTGTTGAAGAATTCGGTGATGCGTTCGAGTTTTTCCGGCGATGGGGCCGCGGCATCAGTCGCCCGGGCTGTGCCGGCCCACCCGGTGTAGATCGCGGCCAAGACAGTGGCCGCAAGCCAAATTCGTGGATGGGTGAACACCGACATTACAATGCTTCCCTCAGGCGCTGAACAGACGGATCGAACGAGGCGGCCTCCCCCGACCGATTGAAGGTTACCACAGCGGCTCAGGTTCGCTTTTAGGCAGATTGTCGCCAAAAATACCGGTCATTCCGCGAGAAACACAGCCGGCGGCGTCGCAAAGCCGGCCTTTTGAACGTGCCCGCTGCTCGCGGCGACCAACGATCGAAACGATGGCGATCGATTCCGGACGCAACGTATTGCGCTGCTTTCGAAATCGCCTGCCGTGAGGAAGATCGATGGACCTGTCGCGAAATTTCGGCGATGCCGTAAAACGCTTTTGGATAGCGAGCCTGGCCGCCGCGGCGGTCGCTGCCGCTTCAACCACTGCCGTTTACGCCCAGGACGGCGTCGACAAGGCCAGGGCTGCCGCGTTCGACAAGCGGATGTTCGCTGGTCCGATCGGCCAGAAGAGCTCTGCTTGTTTCGTGCGCCGCTATGATGCCAGTCATCTGATGCAGCACCCCAAGCAAAAAGTCCACGCGATGAAACTGTTGGTGACGGCAGAAAATCCACCGGAAGAAAAGAGCACCAATTATTCATTCCGCCTCGCCGTCAAATATCGCGATCGCGCCGGCGATTTCGACTCCAGCGGCTATTGCAATCACATCGTCGCCGAAAATACCGGCAATGAAATTCGTTTCGGCTGCGGTGTCGACTGCGAGGGCGGCGGCATCGTCGTGGCGATGGCGAAAGACGACAAATCAGCCATCATCCGGCTGCAGCGGATTGTCCTCTGGGAACGCAACAAGTCCGACGAGGACGCGAGCGACTCCCTGACGGCCGGCACCGATGACAAGATTTTTCGTGTAGACCGCGTCGACGTGCGCGAGTGTGCCGAGTTGATGACCGATGGCCACGAACTCGCCGCGATCATACCCGAGTAACAAGCCACAAGTAACTGGTTCTGGACAAGTTGGGAGGACGCCATGCATCGACGCAACATCCTGTGGGGCGCGGTCTCCGCTTTCGGTGCCGCCCTTGCCGCCTCCCGCGCCAGCGCGGCTAACGAGGTGCCCGCGCCGGGCAAGCTGAAGGTGGTCTATCACCTCAGCGATCTCGACAAGGTCAGCTTCGTCGCCGGCAACATCCAGAACCATCTGGACGGCGTCGGCGGTCCCGACAACGTCACCATTGCGCTGGTGGTCCACGGCCAGGCGCTGCGGGCATTCCATTCGGCTGGTGTAAACCCGGATCTCTCCTGGCGAGTCAGCCAGTTCTCCAAAGCCGGCCTCGAACTCGCCGCCTGCGGCAACACCATGAAATCGCAGAATGTTACCCTGAAGGACCTGTTGCCGGGTTTCGTCAGCGCCGACAAGGGTGGCGTGGTGCGCATCGCAGAGCTGCAATCGCAGGGCTATCTCTACCTCCGGCCCTAGGGCCTGCCTAATCTCGTCACAAAATTGTGCAAGTTTTGGCACCTCCCCGGGCTGACGTCCGGGGGATCGAACTGATGCGGATGGCGTTATGCCCGGGGATACCCATATTCCGCCCGGCGCCCTTCCGCCCTGTGTTGACATTCTGCTCTCGCCCCCGAAAGCTGCCGCGGAACCCGAAATCGACCGAACAGAACAGGCATCATGAATCCCGTCAAAGCACTCGAAAATCACGGCCAGGCGGTCTGGCTGGACTTCCTGGCCCGCGGCTTCGTCGCCAAGGGCGACCTCAAGAAGCTGATCGACACCGACGGCGTCAAAGGCGTGACGTCGAACCCGTCGATCTTCGAAAAGGCGATCGGCAGTTCTGACGAATATGACGGCGCCATCGGCCACGCGCTGAAGAAAGGCGACCGACCGGTCGCCGACCTGTTCGAGCATCTCGCGATCGAGGACATTCAGCACGCTGCCGACGTGCTGCGTCCGGTTTACGATCAACTGAAAGGCGCCGACGGTTTCGTCAGCCTCGAAGTCTCGCCCTATCTGGCGATGGACACCAAAGGCACCATCGTCGAGGCCGAGCGGCTCTGGAAAGACGTCAAGCGCAGGAATTTGATGGTGAAGGTACCGGCGACGCCGGAAGGCCTGCCTGCGATCGAGCGTTTGATCGGCGAAGGCATCAGCATCAACATCACGCTGCTGTTCTCGCAGGAGGTCTATCGCCAGGTAGCGGAGGCCTATCTCGCAGGACTCGAGAAATATGTCGCCAAAGGCGGCGATCCCTCGCATGTCGCGAGCGTCGCCTCGTTCTTCGTCAGCCGCATCGATACGGCGGTCGACAAGCAGCTCGACGAGAAGATCGCGAAAGCCAACGATCCCAGCGAGAAGGAACGGCTCGCTGCGCTGAAGGGCAAGGTCGCGATCGCCAATGCCAAACTCGCCTATCAGGATTACCAGCGCCTGTTTTCCGGCGCGCGCTGGGACAAGCTCGCGGCCAAAGGCGCAAAGCCGCAGCGGCTGCTATGGGCTTCCACCGGCACCAAGAACAAAGACTACAGCGATGTTTTGTATGTCGAGGAACTGATCGGCCCCAACACCATCAACACCGTGCCGCCTGCGACGCTGGATGCGTTCCGCGATCACGGCAAGCTGCGCGACAGTCTTGAAGAAAATGTCGAGGACGCGCGCCGTGTGCTCGAAGAGCTCGATAGGTCCGGCATCTCGCTCGAGGCGATCACGGCCGAGCTGGTCAAGGACGGCGTCAAGCAGTTCGCCGATGCTGCCGACAAGCTCTACGGCGCGGTGGCGCACAAGCGCGCGGCGTCGCTCGGCGGCGGCATCGACGAACAGAAGCTGGCGCTCGGTGACGGCATCAAGAAAGCCGTCGAGAAAAACACCGAGGATTGGCGCGCGTCGGCAAAGATCCGCCGGCTCTGGCAGAAAGACAAATCGGTCTGGACCGACGACGACGAAGACAAATGGCTGGGCTGGCTGAACAGCGCCGCGGCGGCCGACGTCGCCGACTACGAGGATTTTGCGCAACGCGTGAAGGGACAAAAGTTCACCGACGCCGTCGTGCTCGGCATGGGCGGCTCGTCCCTCGGGCCGGAAGTGCTGGCGGAAACTTTCCCGAAGAAATCCGGTTTCCCGAAACTGCACGTGCTTGATTCCACCGACCCCGCGCAGGTGCGGGCGATGGAAGCGGCCGTCGATATCGGCAAAACCTTGTTTATCGTCTCCAGCAAATCCGGTGGCACCACCGAGCCGAACGTGATGAAGGATTATTTCTTCGATCGCGTCTCCAGGACGATCGGCGCGGACAAGGCCGGTCATCGCTTCATCGCAGTGACCGATCCCGGTTCGTCGCTACAGAAGGTCGCGACCAAGCAGGGCTTTGCGCGCGTCTTCTACGGCGATCCGACCATCGGCGGCCGCTATTCCGTGCTGTCACCGTTCGGACTGGTGCCGGCCGCAGCTGCCGGCATCGATATCAGGAGCCTTCTCAAGCACACGCTCGCGATGGTGCGTTCCTGCGGGGCCGACGTGCCGCCGCATGAAAATCCGGGCGTGCAGCTCGGGCTTGCGATGGGCCTCGCCGGCCTCGAAGGCCGCGACAAGGTGACGATCTCTTCGTCCAGCAAGGTTGCCGATTTCGGCGCCTGGGCCGAACAACTGATCGCGGAATCGACCGGCAAGGATGGCAAGGGCCTGATCCCGATCGACGGCGAGCCGCTGGGCGATCCTTCTCTCTACGGCAACGACCGGTTCTTCATCGACATCCGGACCGAGGGCGAAGACGACGACGCCCATGACGGAAAGCTCAGTGCGCTCGAGGCGGCCGGGCATCCCGTCGTCCGCATCGTCATGAAGTCGATCGACCATATCGGCCAGGAGTTCTTCCGCTTCGAGATGGCGACGGCCGTGGCCGGCGCCATTCTCGGCATCAACCCCTTCAATCAGCCCGACGTCGAGGCAGCCAAGATCAAGACGCGCGAGCTGACGGGGGCTTTCGAGAAGACGGGCGCGCTGCCGGCGGAGAAACCGGTCGTCGCCACAGCCGAGGCCGATATCTATACCGACGAAGCCAACGCGGCGGCGCTACGCAAGGCCGGCGCCAATGGCAGCCTCGGCTCCTGGATCAAGGCCCATCTCTCGCGCTCAGCCAGCGGCGACTATGTGGCGCTACTGGCCTATATCGCGCGCGACGGCGGCTCGATCGATACCCTGCAGAAGATGCGGCTGGCCGTGCGCGATAAGCGCCACGTCGCCACTTGCGCCGAATTCGGCCCGCGCTTCCTGCATTCGACCGGCCAGGCCTATAAAGGCGGCCCCGACAGCGGCGTGTTCCTGCAAATCACCGCCGACGACGCCAGGGATTTGCCGGTGCCGGGCCAGAAGGCAAGCTTCGGCGTCATCAAGGCAGCGCAGGCGCGTGGCGATTTCGACGTGCTTACGGAGCGCGGAAGGCGCGCGCTGCGGGTTCATCTCAAAGGCGATCTGGCGCCGGCGTTGGCCGCGTTGGATGCCGCGATATCGGAAGCATTGAACTAGGGAAATCAGGATGCAACTCGGCATGATCGGCCTCGGCCGGATGGGCGGCAACATCGTCCGCCGGCTGATGAAGAACCAACACACGGCGGTCGTGTACGACAAGGATCCCAAAGCGGTCGCAGCGCTTGCGGCCGAGGGCGCAGCCGGCGCCAGTTCGCTGGAAGATTTCGTGAGCAGGTTGGAGAAGCCGCGCACGGCCTGGGTGATGCTGCCAGCCGGCAAGATCACCGAGGCGACCATCGAGGCGCTCGCAAAACTGATGCAGCCGGACGACACCATCATCGACGGCGGCAACACCTTTTGGCAGGACGATGTCCGCCGCGGCAAGGCGTTGAAAGAACGTGGCCTGCATTACATGGATGTCGGCACCAGCGGCGGCGTCTGGGGCATCGAGCGTGGCTATTGCATGATGATCGGTGGCGAAAAACCTGTCGTCGATCGGCTCGATCCCATCTTTGCAACGCTGGCGCCGGGTATCGGCGATATCCCGCGCACGCCCGGGCGCGAGGGGCGCGATGCGAGAATCGAGCAGGGTTATATCCATGCCGGCCCGGTCGGCGCCGGGCACTTCGTCAAGATGATCCACAACGGCATCGAATATGGCTTGATGCAGGCCTACGCCGAGGGTTTTGACATTTTGAAGAATGCCAATATCGATGCCCTACCCCCGGAACATCGTTTCGATCTGAACATTGCGGACATCGCCGAGGTGTGGCGGCGCGGCAGCGTGATCCCCTCATGGCTGCTTGACCTCACCGCTTCCGCGCTCGCGGAGAACCACACGCTGGATAATTACTCCGGCTTCGTCGAAGATTCCGGCGAGGGCCGCTGGACCGTCAACGCCGCGATCGACGAAGCTGTACCCGCGGAAGTGCTGACCGCGGCGCTGTACGCGCGGTTTCGTTCGCGCAAGGATCATACATTTGCGGAAAAAATCCTGTCCGCGATGCGCGCAGGTTTTGGCGGCCACAAGGAACCGCCGAAGAAGCCCGGCGCGAAGGCTTAGGGCATCATGGCGGTCGGTCAAGCAGCACAGAAGAAGCCGGATCCCTGCTCCTTCGTCATCTTCGGCGTCACCGGCGATCTCGCGCACCGGCTGGTGATCCCCGCCCTCTATAACCTCGCCGCCAACGATTTGCTGCCGGAAAATTTCTGCATCGTCGGTATTGCGCGCAAGGGGATGTCGAGCGAAGGGCTGACCGAGAGCCTGACAAAGGGCTTGTATCAATTCGCGACGCGAAAGGTGGACGACGCGCTCGCTAAACGTTTGCTCGCATGTGTCACCTGCATCGAGGCCGATCCGAAAGATCCGGCCTCGTTCGACAGGCTGCGCGATCAACTCGACAAGATCGAGGCCGCGCGCAAAACCGGCGGCAACCGGTTGTTCTATCTGGCGACGCCACCGACCGGATTCCTGCCTATCAGCAAGGAACTCGGCCGCACCGGCATGCTGACCGAGAACGGCGCGTGGCGGCGGCTGGTGGTTGAAAAGCCGTTCGGTACTGATCTGGCTTCCGCGAAAGCGCTGAACGGCGAACTGCTCAAGCTGATGGACGAACATCAGATCTACCGGATCGATCATTATCTCGGCAAAGAGACCGTCCAGAACATTCTCGTGCTGCGCTTCGCCAACGGCATGTTCGAACCGATCTGGAACCGAAATCACATCGATCACATCCAGATCACCGTGGATGAGAAACTCGGCGTCGGCCATCGCGGCAATTTTTACGACCAGACCGGCGCGCTGCGCGACATGGTGCCGAACCATTTGTTCCAATTGCTGTCGCTGGTCGCGATGGAGCCGCCGGCGAAATTCGATGCCCATTCGGTGCGGACGGAGAAAGCCGAAGTGCTGGCGGCGATCCAGACCCAGAGCGAGGAAGAAGCGCTGCGCAACTCGGTTCGCGGGCAATACCGGGCCGGCAAGATCGGCGACACGGAAATAGACGATTATCGCAAGACCACGGACGTCAAACCCGGCAGCAACACCGAAACCTACGCCGCCCTGAAATTGACCATCGACAACTGGCGATGGGCCGGCGTGCCGTTCTACCTGCGCACCGGCAAGGCGCTCGGCGTCAAGCGCACCGAAATCGCCATCAAGTTCAAGCAAGCGCCGTTCGCCATGTTCCGCGAAACGCCGGTGGACCGGCTGTCGCAGAATTTCCTGATCATCTCGACCGAACCGACCGAAGGCATTGCGCTGCAATTCAACACCAAGGTGCCGGGGCCCGCGATTTCGATCGACGGCGTCGAGATGAAATTCCGCTACAAGGATTACTTCCAGGCCGAACCTTCCACCGGCTACGAGACGTTGATCTATGACTGCATGATCGGCGACAACATCCTGTTTCAGCGCGCCGACAGTGTGGAAGCCGGCTGGCAGGCGGTGCAGCCATTTCTGGACGCCTGGAAGAAGGCCGGCGGCAAGGGGCTGAAAATTTACGAACCCGGCAGTGAAGGCCCCGAAGAGGCCAACGACCTGCTGGAACGCGACGGCAAAAACTGGCGAAAGCTGACCTGACGTGGCCGCCCACGACCATCGCGAGATCATAGCCGTTGCCGATGCGGCGGCGCTGGCGAAGGCAGCCGCGGCACGCGTGCTGGCAAGGATCGCTGAGAATAGCGGACGCGTCGCGATCTGCCTGACGGGCGGATCGAGCCCAAAGCAGCTCTATCAATTACTGGCGACCGACAACTATCGAAGCCAAATCCCCTGGGATCGCGTGCACTGGTTCATCGGCGACGAACGTTTCGTGCCGGCCGACGATCCCCTCAACAACATGGGCATGGCGCGAACGATCTTTCTGGACCGATGCGCGCCGGCCGCAAACATCCATCCGATTCCAACCGCGACCGCCGACCCGGCCGATCCCGATCGAAGTGCCGCGCTTTACGAGCACGAACTGAAATCCTTCTATGGCGCGGATGTCCTGGACCCTGCCCGGCCGCTGTTCGACCTCGTGCTGATGGGCGTCGGCCCCGACGGTCATACCGCGTCGCTGTTTCCCGATTATCCGGCACTCGACGAAACCGAACGCTGGGTAGTTGGCGTCCCCAAGGCGCATGTCGAACCGTTCGTGCCTCGCATCACCCTGACGCTGCCGGCGCTGGCCTCCTGTCGCGAAATGCTGTTCGAGGTCGCCGGCGCTGAAAAGCGCGCGATCTTGACGCGCGTGCTCGACGGCGAGAATTTGCCCGCGAACCGCGCGCGCTCCATCGGCGAGACGGTCTGGCTGATCGACACGGCCGCGCTTCCGGAGAATTTCCGTGGGTGATGGGAAAAACCCCTGCGCGCTGGTGGTGATGGGCGTCTCCGGTTCGGGTAAAAGCACCATCGCCGATCGTTTGGCCGCACGGCTGGGCTGGCGCTACGAGGATGGCGACAAATTTCATCCGCCGAGCAATGTCGCGAAAATGAGCGCGGGCCATCCGCTCACCGACGAAGATCGCTGGCCGTGGCTGCAGGCGATCGCCGACGAAATCGACCGCGTTTGCGAAGCCGGCCAGCGTGCGGTGATCGCCTGCTCGGCGCTAAAGCGCGCCTATCGCGAAATCCTCGTGCACGGACGCAACGATGTCCGCATCGTCTTTCTCAACGGCACGCAGGACCTGATCGCGGAGCGGCTTGCCGCGCGCAAGGGCCACTTCATGCCACCGGGACTGCTCACAAGCCAGTTCAGGACCCTGGAGCCGCCGCAACTGAACGAGCGGCCCATCACCGTTTCGATCGACGCCTCCGTCGAAGCAATCGTGGACGACATCGTCCGCCAACTGAAACTGGTTCCTTCATGACCCGCATCGCGCTTGTGGTTTCCGATGTCGACGGCACCCTGTTGACCAAGGACAAGATCCTGACCGACGGCGCCAAGGCCGCGGTGCGCAAGCTGCACGAAGCCGGCATCGGCTTCACCATCGTCTCCAGCCGGCCGACCATCGGGATGGGCTTCCTGATTGAGCCGTTGGCAATCACGCTGCCGATCGGTGCGTTCAACGGCAGCTCAATCGTCGACCCGCAATTGAAGCCGGTCGAGCAGCATTTGATTCCGCCGGCCGTGGCGCAACGCAGCCTCGACGTGCTCAATGAGTTCGGCGTCGATATCTGGCTGTTCACCAACGATCGATGGCTGACACGGAATCCGGACGGCGAATACGTTCCCCACGAGCAGCTAGCGATCAAGCATGACCCGACTATTATTTCCGATTTCACGCCCTATCTGAGCGGCGCCTGCAAAATTGTCGGCGCCAGTTCCAATGCAGCCCTGTTGGCGCGTTGCGAAGCCGCGATGAAGGAGGCGGTCGGCCAGGAGGCAACTGCCGTCCGCTCGCAGACCTACTATCTCGACGTCACGCCGCCGGGTCACGACAAGGGAACCTTCGTCGCGGCCATGGCAAGGCGCCTGGGCATTTCGACCGATGCGGTGGCCACCATCGGCGACATGCAGAACGACCTTTCGATGTTCGCCAAAAGCGGCGTCTCGTTCGCCATGGGCAACGCGACCGACGACGTCAAGAAATGCGCGACGCATGTGACCGATACCAACGAGCACGACGGTTTTGCTCGTGCGATGGCGATGATTCTGGACGCCAAGCCATAACCCTTTCGGCTCTGATTAAATCAGAACCGGATTCTATGGAACTCTGTTACCGTAGCCATCGAACGCCTCTGTTCGCTTTTTGGTCTCTTAACTCGCGTCCACCGGCCTTCATTCTGAAGTGTCTGTGGAGGATATATCGAGGAATAGTCCAAGTCTTCTTTCGTCAAACACTGTCTTATGGTGCCTCCCTATCCGGGGTTGCCGGTCTCACACCCCCTCCATCTGGTGTGAATCGGCAAGCGCGAGCCGGCAACCATTGCTGAGCCTCCTCTTCGATAGCAGGCGGACCAGCCCCAGCCTGCGGCGGCAGGCTGTGGGTTCCGGCTCGCGCGATGTCTCGCCCGATCAGTCCGGATTTAATGCTGCTTGCGTGGAGTGCGAAGCGTCGCGTTCGGAAGACGAAGGAACCTTTGTCCAGGCCTGCCGCAGACCAGACGTCGCGAACCGGACAAGGCCCAGCCATGAGAAGTCCAAAACGACCTCATGGTGCCTCAGGCCCTTCCCGCCCTTGACGAGCCCCAGGTCCCGAATGACGCAGTAGTGACCGCTACTCATCCGGGCGAGTTTCGTTCCCCTGAAAAAATTGCGTACGCGCGAATACATCTGCGCAGGATGCACTGTCGGCCGATACAGTCAAATCTTGACGAGGCGCGAATCAGGAGCACTCCTCCCAAGCTAATGACGATCCTCGCCATGAAGCTCCGCGTGAGCGGGGCGCCCGGCCGGTTCAATTGCTTCGCCCGGCCCCGTCTTGTCGTTGTCGGCTCTGATCCCTACGAGTTCATAGACCTGAAATTCGGCCGCAAAGCCCTTGGGCTTGATCCGATCCACGGGACGAAACTCAAAGAGGTGCTCGACCCGCTCCTTGACGGCCTCGCTGACCAGCGCCGTCGTGCCGTAATTCTTGTTCAGGGATTCAAGCCGTGCGGCAAGATTAACGGTCGCCCCCAGAACCGTGTAGTTCATCCGGTCCGCGGAGCCGATGTTGCCGACCACGGCTTGCCCGACATGCAAGCCAAATCGAGTGTGGTAAGGCGGCCAGCTCTCGCGCTCGAACTCCGCATTGAGTGCACGATTGGCCTCAATGCAGGCAAGAACGGCTGCGCAGGCATTGGCAACATGGCGCTCGTCCTCGATCGGCGCATTCCATATCGCCATCACGGCATCGCCGATAAACTTGTCGACCGTGCCCTCGTTGACCATTATCGCCTCGGACAAGGCGGCGAAGTAGCGTGAGGTAAACTGCATCACCTGGGCCGGATCCCTGTTCTCGGTAATTCCGGTGAAGTTCACGACATCGGTGAACAGGACCGTCACCTCGCGCCGCGTACCTCCGAGCCGCATCGCGTCGCCGGTTTCCACGAGTTGCTGCACCAGACGCTTGGGAACGAAATTCGAGAACGTCTGGACCAGCGTCCGCATGGTAAATACCGACCGGCCTAAATCGTCGATCTCGCGGATCGGCGAATGCAGTTGCGGCGCATCGGTGAACTGGAATCTCTGGATGCTATCGGTTTCGCGTGCGAGTGTTCTCAGCGACCGCGATAGCATCGATCCCATCCAGAATGCGATCGGCAATACCGCCAGCACGAATCCGATCGCGGCGATGAACAACGCCCGTCTCTCGTTCTCGATCTGGGCGTAAAACTCGTCGACAGGCGCGAACAGGCCGAGGCGAAGGTTGGCGGAGCCGGAAAACTGGATGGGTCGGAACGCCGCCGCATATATCCTGCCATGGGCGTCAGCGAAGAACTGCTGCGCCGTGCCGCTCGCTTGCCATGCGGCAATCGCGCCGGACATACCGATGGTATCGACGTCCCGGAGGCGCGGCAGTCCGTCCGGCTGTCCCTCCTTGCGCGCCGCTGCCATCAGTCGCGTCATATCGGGATGCGCCAGCACCCGGCCGGCATCGTCGAACAGGAATGCAAGACCGGATTGCCCGAGTTGCTGCGCGCGCAGCATGGTCTGGGCTTCGCTCAGAAAGATATCTCCGGCCACGACGCCGCGGCGGCCCTCGGTAATCGGCACCCGAAGCGTGTAGCCGGCCTCACCGGTCGCAAAGAAGATATAGGGCTCGGTGAGCAGGCCCGCCTGGGGTTCGTAGGCGTCCTTGAACCATGGCCGGTTGCGGGGATCATAATCGGTCGGTCCCGGCAGCCACGTGATAGGTGCAAGCTTGTCGGAAAGAAATTGAACAGAAGACGCCAGGCTGTCACTGCCCTTGGATTTGGCAATGATGAGAAGCCGGAATGCGGCCCCATCCGGAGCGCCGAAGACGCGCCCTCCCTCCAGCACCTGCGCGATCGATGGAATCCATCTCGAGGAACGAGCCGTCGTCGTATCCCATATACAGGCTGTAGAGCTGCTTGTTGTTCCGGAGCATCGACGCCAGCACGATATGTAGTCGCGGGTCGTCCCGGATATCGCCCAACTGCACTGATGTCAGGCCCCGAAGAATATCGAGGCTGTCCCGCACGGTCTTGAGCTGGCCGTCGATACGATCGGCCGCGAGCTGCGCGACCGTGTCGAGGAATGAGCTTGCTGCCGAGCGCGTGATCGATGTGACGCGGCTGAAGCTGAGATAGACCAACGCCAGGCCGACGAACAACACAATGCCGAAGAACAGGGCGATAACAGACGTCTGGAAGCCGACCTTGATGCTTTTCCCGGCCGGCACTGGTATCACACTCCCAGCCGCGTTTGTGAGCTGGTCTGCGGCGCCGTCTCCAGGGCAAGCGACGACACGTCGATGAGGCTGGATTGCACCTTGAGTTCTGTTCCCCGCAATAGCGTCGCGCCCAGCAGGGCGTAAGCGGCACAGGTCCACAACGATTGCCAGTTTTCGAACCCTTCGTTGAACACGATGTAAATCGCCGACGATCCCAGCAGAACGGCAAAAAGCATCTCCGACATCGGTAACGCGTCATGCGATGTGCGAGATGTTCGCAGGGCAAAGAGCGAAATTGCCGCCATCGTCATTGGCGCGAACGGAAAGTCGCGGCAGCGTGGATCGAACACCAAACCTAGTGCGGTGATGCATGCCATCACAGTTGTTACGCCCAGCAGAATTCCGAGAACGATCGACAATCGGGAAAGTGGCCCGCAATCCGTTGATCCAAGCAATTCCCCAAATGCCGGTATCTTTTGCCCGGACATCAGCGCGTAGGCGGAAAACAAGGGCACGCTGACGCCAATCGCGAGCAGCACAATTTCCCGGATCCAACCATCGGTTCCAAAGCTGTCGAGAAACATTGCTTCGATGGCCATACCCAGCAGCGCTCCGCTTACCGCGGCCATGATCGCAACGGCAAACCAGTCCCTCTGTCGCGCGGGACAGCCGTTGCGCAACAACGCGAGCATGGCCGCTCCAAATATCGCAGAGCAGAGCGCGATGCCGCTCAGCATATGGCGCTCCCAGAACGGCTGGTTGCTGATCGCTTCGCCCGCCGGATATTTGAACGCGCGCGTCTGCGCATCGAACACACCCCAGTGTTCCCCAACGGTCCCTTCCCATTCATGCTTCCAGGGCTGATCAAAGGCTTCGATCAAATTGAGTTTGAATTTCTGCTTTTCTGCCAGCGCAAGCGCCCCGGAAATGAAGCGCGCCTGATCGATCCGTGAAGGCAGCGTCCCTTCGCGCATCCGGCCCGCGCTTGGCCAGCCGGTTTCTCCAATCAAGATTTCCTTACCGGGAAAGGCAACGATGGCCCGCTGCCGCATCCGCTCGACATGCTCCACGGCGACCTCGGCGCTGACAGGCACGTCCTCCCAAAACGGGATGACGTGAATGGTGACGAAGTCGACGACATCGGCAAGGTCCGGCGTTCCGAACCAGAACTCCCAGACGTCGGCATAGGTTATGGGCACGGAGACCTGGGCCTTGACCGAGCGGATCGTACGTCTCAGCTCGGCAGCCGTGATCTCCTTGCGCAACAGGACCTCGCTGCCGACGATAATTGCCTCGACGACATCGGGATACTCTTTCGCAAGTGCTACGGCCGTCTCGATCTCCCCGCGGGTCTTCTCCGCGCTGCCGCTAACCCAGATGCCGAGCATCATCTTCAGACCGAACTTTCGGGCGATGCCGGGAGCCTTGTCCATTCCGTTGCCGGTCGAATAGCTGCGAACGCATCGGCTGACCTTCGCGAGCTGGGCGAAATCTTCCGCTATCTCACGCTCGCCGACCACTGAATAAGGCGCGATGGGATTTTGGCTACCTCTGAAAGGCGCGTAGGAGACGCAATTTATCTTCGCACCCGGAGGGCCGATCGGATGTGCCAATTGCACGGGAGCACCGAGCCAGTACCAGACCGCGGCGATTATTCCCAACGACAGAACGAAAAGCAGGAATGGCAGACGGTACGGAAGCCATTGCCCCGGCCCTTGCAACGCTCCGGCTGCACTGGGATGATCGGCGGGACTTTTCGGCCCTTGGAAATTCATATTGCCCTCTGGCGTTGATGCATGAATTTCCCTGTTTACAACGGATTTACGAAATTGGTGATCGCTATCTGTCGCAGCAGCACTTGCCGGATGACATGGCTCGCCTTGACATGATCGGTGAAGATCGCGGCGACGCCCGCGCTGCCGGCAGGCAAGCGCGCTGCGAGGGCGGAATCGTCGAGCTTGATGCGGACGACGAAAGGCGCCGACTGGATTTCCGACGGGGTCACGGCAAGGCCGGATACCGCGGCCTGCCCGGTCGAAATCGCCTGCAAGACTGTCTCGACGCGGCCGGTATAGACCTGCCCCGGAAACGTCTTGAAGGTGACTTCGGCCTTCTGCCCGCTCTCGATATAACGGGCATCGACCTGCGCAATCTCAGCGCCGAGCACGACTTCCGACGTATCGATGAAGGCCATCACCGGCGACTGGCCGGTCACGCGCGCGCCCTTGCGCAACGCCAGGTTCGTGACGTAGCCGTCGGCGGGGGCAACAACCGTGGTCTTTTCGAGATTCCATTTGGCGCCGTCGAGCTGGGCCTTTAGCTGGTCGACTTCGGATTGACGTTGCTCGACATCGAAACGGCGGCCGGCGTCTCGCGCATAAAGCTCCGACATCTGCGACAGCCGCAACTCGGCGAACTTGAGCTGCGCGTCGATCGCCTCGACTTGTGCCTTGTAAGTCGTCGGGTCGATCCGGAACAGCACATCGCCTGCCCTCAGCGGCACGTTCGCTGTGACGGGGATATCGATGACCTCGCCGGAGACCGAGGGAATGATCTGAACGGAATTCCTGATCAAGGCGACCGGCCCCGACGGCGCGCCCCACCCCATCGGAATGAACAGCCCAAATAATAGCGCCAGCAGCACGACGACCGGCGATATCTTCCAGAACATGTTGAACGGGATCACCTTCAACCACACGAACAGCGCCAGGATAGCGATGTAGCTGTTCAGCAAGACCGCGATCACGGGATGATCTCCCGTTTGGCCGGCACATCGACATAGGCCCAGATCATCACCAGCGGCCAGAACACGAACCCGAAGATGAGCGTGACCCAGCCGCCGATCGAGACCGCCTCGGCCCATGGATGCCCTCGCTTGCGAGCAACCATACCGGGCAGCATGCCGATCAGAACGAAAATCGCGACCAGCATCGCGATAAGGAGAATAAGGACGATCCAGGCGAAGATGTCGATTCCGCTCACGAACTCCTCCTAACTGACGCGCTGCACCGCAGGCGGCGTCCAGGAGCCATCGAGGGCTGCAGGTTTCGGCCAGGAGGCGCGAACGTAAAGCGAGAAATCGCCTTTCGGCGCCCTGAATTGTGGGACGATGGCGAAAGCACAAGCAAACAAGGTGAGGAAGAACGTCTGCCGGATCTTGGGCGTCAGAACACCGCGCATATTCTACTCCATGCGGGCTCGGGACTTCATGAATAGTTACCGGCCCGCAACGGGCGGGCCGGTATGCCTCGCTTGTTCTCAGCGACCCTGGATTTGCTGCTGAATGATCCGATTCAATCCGGCACGAACCTTGTCGACGTCCACTCCATCGACCAGCGCCTTCTTTTGCTTGATGCCGTCCATCATGCCTTCCAGGATGTTGGCTGGGTTGAAGCTCGGCGGGAACGAACGCGGCGGGAAATCCTTGAAACTCGCGACGAATGCGAACACTTCCTCGTTCATTCCGTAGACGTTTCCAACATGGTTGATGAGCCAGTCCCAGTAGGTATTGGAGGTGATGTCGGCCCGCTCGAACGGGTCCTGGAAGAGGTTGAACATCTTTTGCAGGCGAAGCGTCGTGAAGGGCTCGGCCCAGACACCCATCGTTCCCTCCTTGCGCTGCTCGGAGAAAACATACTTGTAGTCGCCCAGCCTGAGGCCGACGAGAAGGCCGTCGTCGTCGGAATAAAAGAACTTGTCGCGCGCGCTCTTCGTGCCGTTGTTGTTCGCCGCGGTCCCGCTCACATTGCGCAGGAATTGCGACTGATCGTAGCCATCCAGATGGACCTTGTAGTTGACGCCGTTAGCAGTGTAGCCGGCCTTGAGTTTGTTGACGATGTCAGGCTCGCCCGCGATGGCGCAGAACGTCGGTATCCAGTCGTTGTGGCTCATCAACTCGTTGCTGACCGTGCCGGGCTTAATGGCCGCTGGCCACCGCACCAGGCACGGCACGCGGAACGCGCCCTCCCAGTTGGTGTTCTTTTCCGAGCGGAACCAGGTCATGGCGCCGTCGGGCCAGGTGTTCATGTGGGGGCCGTTATCGCTGGAGTAGACAACGATGGTGTCGTTGGCGACGCCCATATCGTCAAGCGCCTTGAGCAAGGCGCCGACGGTGTCGTCATGCTCCATCATGCCATCGATGTATTCGCTGTCACCATGGGTGTAGCGGCCACGGTGAGAGGCGCGGACATGCGTTCGCAAGTGCATGCGCGTTCCGTTGAACCAGCAGAAGAATGGCTTGCCTGCGGTTTGCTGGCGTTTCATGAAATCGATCGCCGCGGCCGAGGTCTCGTCGTCGATCGTTTCCATGCGCTTCTTGGTCAGCGCCCCGGTGTCCTCGATGGTCTGCTTGCCGACCTTGCCGAAGCGCGGATCGACCGTGGGATCGTCGCGGTCGGTGGCCTTGCATTTGAGTACGCCGCGCGGACCGTATTTAGCGAGGTAGGCCGGGCCCTTCGGATAGTCGGGCAGCTCCGGCTCCTCCTCGGCGTTGAGATGGTAGAGGTTGCCGAAGAATTCATCGAAGCCGTTCACGGTCGGCAGCGACTCGTTGCGGTCGCCGACGTGGTTCTTGCCGAATTGCCCCGTGACATAGCCGAGGTTCTTGAGCAGGCCGCCGACCGAGGGATCGAGCTGGCTCATGCCCATTGGCGCGCCGGGGAAGCCCACCTTGGTTAGTCCCGTGCGAATGCCGTGCTGACCGGTGAGAAAGGCCGCGCGACCCGCGGTGCATGACTGCTCGCCATAGTAATGCTGCAGCTTGAGGCCCTCGCGGCCGATGCGGTCGATGCTTGGGGTTTCGTAACCCATCAGGCCGTTGGAATAGGCGCTGATATTCGCGACGCCGACGTCATCCCCCCAGATGACCAGGATATTCGGCTTGCTTCCGGCCGAAGCGGGTGCCGCGGGCTGTGCGGCCGGCGCGGCCTTTTGCGCTTGCGCGAGCGCGCCGGATGTCATTGTCGCCGCTGCAACCAGTGTAGACGTTCCGAGCAGCAAATTGCGGCGATTGAGGGCGTGATCTTCAGTGTTCGTGGAAGTTTCGTGGGGGTCCTTGGTCTTCGCTTCGCTCGACATTCAACTCTCCGTTTTTCACGAGCAGGCATAAATCATGGCATATGCGGATTCCTTGCGACGCATCTGAATCCGACGTGGCAGGCAGAGGTATCGACCGGCTCGGCATGTCGCGCCGCGGGCCGGTAGCGGCGGCAGTAGTTCGGCGCGCAGAGGTGCGAGCCGCCCTTGAGCACCTTGCGGGGAATTTTGATATTGGGCTGGCAGGGGTCGTAGCTGCAGTCTTCGCGGCCGCCACGCGGATTCTCCGGGATGCAGCAGGCCTTCGGTGCATCAGCTTCGTGCTTGTTCGAATACCAGTCGCTGGTCCATTCCCAGACATTGCCGATCATGTCGTGCAGGCCGTAGCCGTTTGGCGGAAAGGCCGTCACCGGCGAGGTGCGTTCGTAACCATCCTCGTTGTCATTGTGGCGCGGAAAATCACCCTGCCAGGTGTTGGCCATGTGTTTGCCGCCAGGCGTAAGCTCGTCGCCCCAGGCGAATTCGGCGCCTTCATGTCCGCCGCGCGCGGCGAATTCCCATTCGGCCTCCGTCGGCAGGTCCTTGCCCACCCATCTGGCATAGGCAAGCGCATCGGAAAACGACACATGCACGACGGGATGATGATCGAGCACATTGATGTCGCTCTTGGGACCATAGGGATGGCGCCAGTCCGCGCCGGCCATAAAGGACCACCACTGGCTCCAGTCGCGCAGATCGAACGTCGATCGCGGCCGCGTAAAGACCAGCGAGCCGGCATAGAGCATATGCGGCAACGCGCCGGGATAATCCTTGGGGTCGGGCTTGATCTCCGCCGTCGTCACATGGCCCGTTGCCATGACGAATTGCTTGAACTGCCGGTTCGTCACCGGCGTCCGGTCCATCCAGAAGCCGTCGACCGACACGCGATGGCTTGGCGCCTCCTCCGGATAGTGCCTGTCCGATCCCATGCGAAACGTGCCGCCGGGAATCCAGAGCATGCCGCGGGCACGATTATCCGTTGAAGAGTTATCGTTTGGTTGCTCGTCCACCCGCAACATCGTCGTCATGGCATTCCAACCGGCTTTGCATTCCAACTACCGCGGCGGCGCGACGAGCATTTGGGTCACTCTAGTTCTGTATGGGGTCATGGCGTCCTCCTTTTTGTCGACGAATCGTTCGTTCGAGGTCGCTTCAAGCTTTGAATCTAAAAACACCTTTACGTTGATCGATCGGCGTCTTGGTCACCTCTCCTTCCCTATCTTACGCTCGTCGAGTACCGCATGCCCCGCATGGAGCGTAACCGAACTCCGGGACGATGTGATGTACGCTTTGTGCCAATCTCTAAAATTTCATTGTTGTCACAAATACATCCTGCGTGCGCAATCATTGAGCATTTAGAGCTTACGCATGCGCGTTTGTCAGACAATTCGAGCTAAAGCCTTGTTACGTGCGACAAAACGGCGCTTTACCGTTCGCTCAAAAATTGAGTTGTCGTCCCCTGCGAATTGCGCATAACCTCCTCGGCAGTCGATTTGCGAGCACGCTCTTCGCGTCTCTGGGGATGGAGGTCGACGATGCGGTATGGTCTTACGGGCGCACTTGTCGCCGGTATATTGTTCGGCCTGCACGATGCACCCGCAAAAGCCGCCGAAGGGGGGCATCGGCGGCTATTTGCTGGGATCGCGTGCGAGTAGCGGCGCAGGAATCACGGTTGCGGCGGCGGCTGCAGGAAAGAGCATAAAGGCCAAGTTCTAGGCCGAGGCGACACCAGCAGGAGGACCGTTCAATAATATTGACGGTTGTCCTGACTGATTCTGAACCTCGATCCGGATGCATTCCATCGAATGCGCCCGTCGCTTCGAGAAAACAGGACGGTGGGCTCTGATGATAGCAGACTTGTCAGTCAGTACGTCGCGTGTTGACGGATTCGAAGGTTTTCGCGAAGCGGTCCACGGCTCACACGTGGACGTCATGCAGCTACAGCGGGGGCGGTTTCGCGGCTTGCTGACCCACATCGGCGTTGGCGACTTCTCACTCAGCGTCGGGTCATTTTCCGTTGGAATCAGGACGCAGCGGACGGCGTCGGATCCGAAGCTCATCGTCGGGATGTTGCTCGCCTCCGAAAACCGCGTCACGCACTGGTCATACGACATGGACCCGGGAGACGTTCTGGTCATCCCGCCCGGTGTCGAGCATGACGGCCGGTTCCACGGTGCCTCGTCCTATGCGGCCATGCGGCTTGATCTCGCCGACGTGGCCACGGTCTTCAGCGGCGAGGCGTGGATGAGCGATCCGGCGAACTGGTGCAGCAAAAATCGCCATCGCGCAGACCCGCGCATTGGCGCAATGGCCGCAGGAAAACTGTGCGCAATCGTGTCGCGGCTGTCGGATTCAAGGATAAATGTATCACGGGATGCTGCCGACTTCTGGCGGCGCGCGATCATCGACGCCCTCACGGCAACCGTCATGCATTCGCAGCCCTCCGACGTCAGGGAGACGATGCCGTCAGTGACCCGGCTGATCCAGAACGTCGAGCACTACATCGATACCGCGGGCAGCAGGCCCGTGCACATCTCGGAGATTTGCGCCCAGTGCGGCGTGTCGCGCCGCAGCCTGCATCGGGCTTTCCACGAGGTGCTCGGCATCGGGCCGGTGACGTTCCTTCAGCGCAAGCGGCTATGCGATATTCATTCCGTGCTGCGCGACAGCGATCCCGCGACGACGACGATTGCGGAAGTCGCCCTGCAGCACGGTTTCCTCAACCTCGGCCGGTTTTCCGGCTACTACCGCTCGCTGTTCGACGAATATCCGTCGGAGACGTTCGGGAAATCGCGGCCGCACTGGCGCCGGTCGCGGGCGGAAGGGGCGTTCCCTATTTCGACCGCTGCATCGCCGGCTTCTCAGTCGAGGGCTTCGCCGCACTGAGATTATGCGCGGTGTTGATCAGCGCGATGTGGGTCAGCGCTTGCGGAAAATTACCGGTCTGGCGGCCGGCCACCGTGTCGAATTCTTCGGCGAGCAGGCCGAGATCATTGGCGATGGCGACGACGCGGTCGAACAGGGCTTGCGCCTTTTCGAACTCACCCGTCAGCACATAAGCATCGGCAAGCCAAAAGCTGCAGGCGAGAAACGCGCCTTCGATCGGTTGTTTCTCGTCGGAGATTTCGCGCGGATCGTGCCGTAGCACAAAGCCATCCCGCATCAGATGCTGTTCGATCGCCGTCAGCGTGCCACGCACGCGGGAATCCGACGGCGGCAGGAATCCCACCGACGGCAACATCAGGATGCTGGCATCCAGCAGTTTCGAGCCGTAGGACTCCACGAAAGAATTCAGTTCGCGATCGAAGCCTTTTTCACAGACGTCGCGGCAGATGGCGTCGCGCAGGGCCCGCCATTTTGCGAGTGGCGCCTTGAAACCGAACTGCTCCGCACTTTTGATGCCGCGGTCGAAGGCGACCCAAGTCATCACCTTGGAGGAAACATAGTGCTTGCCCTCGCCGCGTCGTTCCCAAATGCCGTGATCGGGTTGGTCCCATACTTCGGCAAGATGCTCCAGCACAGTGCATTCCAGTGCCCAACTTCCTTCATCGAGCTTTAGCTCCGCCACGCGCGACTGGTGAAAGGCGTCGATCAGTTCGCCATAGACGTCGAGTTGCAATTGCGCATGCGCGGCGTTGCCGACCCGCACCGGCTGCGCGCCTTCGTAGCCGGGCAGCCAACCCGCCTCCCATTCCAGCAGGCGGCGCTGACCCATGATGCCGTACATGATCTGCATATTGGCCGGAGACCCCGCAACCGCCCGCAACAGCCAATTGTGCCAGGCGGAAGCTTCTTCGGTGTAGCCGGAGTTCATCAACGCCAGCAGCGTGAAAGTGGCGTCTCGTAGCCAGCAAAAACGGTAGTCCCAGTTGCGCTGCCCGCCGAGCTTTTCCGGCAGCGAGGTCGTGGGCGCCGCGACGATGCCGCCGGTGGGCGCAAAGGTCAGTGCCTTCAGCGCGATCAACGAACGCATCACCAGCGCGCGATGATCGCCTTCATAGGTGCAGTGGCTGCACCATTCTGTCCAGAACGCTTTGGTTTCCTGGAGCGCGAGCGCGGGGTCGATCGGGTCGGGGACCGGCAAATGCGAGGGGCCGTAGGTGAGGACGAACGGCACGGTCTCGCCCTCCCCCACTTCGAAATCGGCGACCGTGGTCAAGTCCTCGCCGCGGGTCTCGACCGGCGTTCGCAACACCGTCATGTCCTGACCGCAAATCGCCAGCAACCCCGATCCATCGGGGTTTTTCTTGACCCAGGGGACGTCCGCACCAAAGCCGAAGCGGATCACCAATTGCATCCGCAATTTGACCCTGCCGCTGATGCCGCGCACGAGCCGTACGACGTCGGAGGCCTTGCCGCGCGGCGGCATGAAATCGATCAGCGCGACAACGCCACTTTCGGTCTCAAACCGCGTCTCCAGGATCAACGTATTGTCCCAGTAGCGTCGCGTGGTGTTCTTGATCTCCTGCGCCGGTGCGATCTGCCAGCGACCATGTTTTGGCGAGCCGAGCAGGCTTGCGAAACAGGCATCGCAGTCGAAGGCCGGCCAGCACAGCCAGTCGATCGATCCGTCACGGCCGACGAGCGCTGCGGTCTCGCAATCGCCGATCAACCCGTAATCTTCTATTCGGCACGGCAAGGTCCGCCCTCGATCAATCCCGGGAGTGTGACCGCTCCCGCGTCGCGGTCTTGAGCGCATCACAGTCGATCGCGGAAGCGATATGTTCGAGCGACACCGGAAGCCGGCGCCGCCAGTTCGGATGTTCGTTGATGGTACCCGGGATATTGGGCTGGTCGACCAACCCCAGCAGGTCCTCCAGCGAGATCGCGAGCAGCCGCGATCTGGTCCGCGCCAGGAAATTCGCCACCGAATAGATATCGTGGTTACCGATGCCGTGATGACGCAGCACGTCGTCCAGCATGGCGAGTGCATGCCAGCGCGCATCGTCGCTCTCGCCGGGATCGATCCCGAGCGAGCGCTTCAGCTTCAGATCGCTGAACGAACGCCAGCCGGCATAGGTCGACAGATCGTGGGTATTGAAGGTGACGAGCGCATTGGCGAGATAATGGTCGACGCTCCTGAACGGGCCGTTATCCTCCCGCTCGAACATCATCACCAGATAAGACCAGATGCCCCAATCGGCCATCTGCGCGCGAAACCCTTCCGGCACCGTGCCGAGGTCTTCGCCGATCACGACACAGCGGTGCGCGACGCTCTCCTGCGCGGTCGCCGCGAGCAGAGCCTCGAACGGCATCTGCACGTAGACGCCTTCGGCCGCGCCAAAACCCTGCGGCACCAGATAGAGCCGCTTCAAGCCCAGCACATGGTCGAGTCGGATCGCGCCGGCATGCCGCATCGACGCGCGCAGCATTTCGGCAAACGGCGCGAAGGATTGTTGCTCCAGACCGGCTGCATTGAAACCGGCAAGGCCCCAGCTCTGGCCGGCGGTATTGAGCGGATCGGGCGGCGCCCCGACGCCTAGTTGGCGGGAGATCGCCACCTGTTCGTTCCACGCATCAAAACCGTCGGATTGCACGCCGACGGCGACATCGAGGTAGAGCCCGACCTTCATGCCCAGTTCGTGCGCGAGATCCTTCGCGGCCGCCAATTGCCGGTCGGCGGTCCATTGCACGAATTCGACGAACTCGATTTCGGCCGCATCCGACCCCCTGCGCAGGCCGGCGCATCTGGCGTCATCGGGCTGCCGCCACTCGGCCGGCCATTCCCACCATGGTTTTTTGAATCTGTGCCTCAGCGCCTCGAAACAGGCGAAGTGCGACAGTAGCGATCCGCGTTCGCCGCGGAATTTCTCAAAGTCACTGCGGCGCGCCAGTGTCGTACCGGCCTTGAAGGCCGCGAATGCCGACCTTAGCGCGCGCCATTTCAATTCGGCGACCGCGGGGTAATCCACAACGTCGGAAGCCCTCAGACTTCCAAGCGCCGCCCTCGTCTCGGCGTCGAGACGAAATTCCGGAAGTTTTTCGACATCGATATAGAGCGCGTTGAGAAACAGCCGGCTGTTTGGCGAATAGGGGCTGCAATCGGCGGAACGATCGTCGAATAAAGCATGCAGCGGATTGAGGCCGACACCGTCTGCGCCCAGGCGATGCGCGAGTTCGACCAGGCCCGCGAGGTCCGTGAAATCGCCGATCCCCCAATTGCGCGCCGAGCGGACGCCGTAAAGCTGGACCGCGACGAGCCAGCAACGGTCGAAATCACCGCCAAAGGCCTTTTCGGGCACGACAAGCAGCGGCACGTCCTCGGTGGTCGAGGCGGCATCGATCAGTTGCAGCCGGTAGACGCCCAATGGCAGATCCTGCGGCCAAACGACAACGCGACCGGAGGCCTCGCCTTCGGCGATAACCTTAAGAGGCGTAACGATTTTCCACCGTACCGGTAACGCGACAGCCTGCGAAATCTCGCTCTTCGCCGGCCGCCCGGACCGGATCACGACCGGCTGGCCGATCAAGGGCCCGGGGGTTTCAGATGGCAGGGCATCGAGGATGATTTTGAGCGCTTCTGCGCCCGTGACGCGGCGGTGACCCTGACCGTCGACAAATTCGGTCTGGATTCCCCGGCTTTTAGCTTCTGCGAAAAGGTCCATTCGGCACGCGGTTTGCACGCAACGGTCTTGGAGGCGTCGCGAAATTGTCCAAATACAGGAAGGGGATAGTTAGTGTTCAACGCGCTGGCTGGCGTCGGGTTCCCGGGGAACCAATCCGTGGCGAGCGGTTTCTATTTATGTCTGGAACGTCTCCTTTCTGCTACCGGAACGGGGGCGTCATTTCTATGGCGATGGCATCACCGTGAACAAAAAAGCCCAAACCGCCGAGCGCGACAAGGCCGGCGGCCCCCTCCGTATCGACGATGCCTATTCGCTGCATGACGGCGGGGGCTTTCGCATTGATTCAAAGATCGACAATTTGAAGACAAACAATCTAGAGGCCGAAGCAAATGAAGTGCCAGCCACACACGCGGACACCGACCAGCTTTGGTACAAAGATGCCATCATCTATCAACTCCACGTCAAGGCCTTTGCCGACAGTAACAATGACGGCATCGGCGATTTCGCCGGGCTGACCGAAAAGCTCGGCTATCTGCAGGAGCTCGGCGTCACCACGCTGTGGCTACTGCCGTTCTATCCCTCGCCCGGCCGCGACGACGGCTACGATATCGCTGACTACGGCGACATCAATCCCGATTTCGGGACGATGAAGGATTTCAAGCGCTTCATCCAGGAAGCCAAGAAGCGCGGCCTGCGCGTCATCACCGAACTCGTCGTCAACCACACCTCCGATCAGCACGACTGGTTCAAGCGCGCCCGCCGCAGCGAGAAAGGTTCGAGCGCGCGCAACTGGTATGTCTGGAGCGATACCGATCAGAAATACCAGGGCACCCGGATCATCTTCACCGATACCGAGAAGTCGAACTGGACTTGGGACCCGGAAGCCGGCCAGTTCTACTGGCACCGCTTCTTCTCGCATCAGCCGGACCTCAATTTCGACAATCCGCGCGTGGTCAGCGCGCTGGTGCAGGTGATGAAGCGTTGGCTCGATACCGGCGTCGACGGTTTCCGGCTCGACGCGATCCCCTATCTCTGCGAGCGCGACGGTACCAACAACGAGAACCTGCCCGAGACGCACGCCATCATCAAGCGGCTGCGCAAGGAGCTCGACCGCTACGCCAAGGGCAAGGTGTTGCTGGCCGAGGCCAATCAATGGCCGGAGGACGTACAAGAATATTTCGGCCGCAGCGACGAATGCCACATGGCCTATCACTTCCCGCTGATGCCGCGCATCTACATGGCGATCGCGCAGGAAGACCGCTTTCCCATTACCGACATTCTGCGCCAGACGCCGGACATTCCGAACAACTGCCAGTGGGCGCTGTTCCTGCGCAATCACGACGAGCTGACGCTGGAAATGGTGACCGACGTCGAGCGCGATTATCTGTGGTCGACCTACGCCAACGATCCCCGCGCGCGCATCAATGTCGGCATCCGCCGGCGGCTCGCACCGTTGATGGACAACGACCGACGCAAGATCGAACTGATGAACTCTCTGCTGTTGTCATTCCCCGGCACGCCGATCGTCTATTACGGCGACGAAATCGGCATGGGCGACAATATCTATCTCGGCGACCGCAACGGCGTGCGCACACCGATGCAATGGACGCCGGACCGCAATGGCGGTTTTTCCCGCGCCGACCCGGCGCGTCTCTACGCACCTACCATCATGGACCCGGTCTATGGCTATGAGTCCGTCAATGTCGAGGCGCAATCGCGCAGCCTGTCCTCGCTGCTCAGCGCCACCAAGCGGCTGATCGCGGTTCGCAAATCCACGCTCGCCTTCGGCCGCGGTACGATGACGTTCATCCGTCCCGAGAACCGCTCGGTGCTGTGCTATGTGCGCCAGTACCAGGACGAGATTATCCTGTGCGTCACCAACCTGTCGCGCTCGGCGCAGGCAACCGAACTCGATCTCTCCGCATTCAAGGACCGCATTCCGCTCGAGATGCTCGGTCGCACGCGTTTCCCGGCGATCGGCGAACTGCCCTATATGATCACGCTCGCGCCGTACGGATTTTACTGGTTTGAGCTCCAGGAACGGGACAAGTCGACGCCGGTGGTCCCAAGGGCGGTTCCTGAATTCGAGACGCTGGTGGTGCCGCTGGGAGCAACCTGGGTATCGCTGGCACGCGAACGCGGCGTGTTCGAGCGCGACGTCCTCCCCGGGCATCTGGCACGGACGCGCTGGTACCTGGAGCGATCGGCGAAGGCGATCCAGCCCAAGCTGGTTTCGGCGGTGCCGTTCTGCGATATCGGCGACAACAAGCCATGGCTCGCCTTTTTCGAGACGACGCAGCGCGGCTCGACGAGCCGCTACGTGCTGCCGATTGCAGATCGAATGGGTGCGCTTCGACCGCGAGCGCTATAACCCGCGCGCGCTGGCAGCGGTCCGTCAGGGCGCGCGGGAGGGAACGCTGCTCGATGTCGCCAACGACCAGATCTTCATCGCGCTGTTGCTGCGAAACCTGCGGGAGTCGCTGACGGTCGACGAAAGTGAACAGGGCTTGCGGCTTGAATTCCGCCCCACTAGCCGCTTCTCCGACAAAACGGTCCGACAACCCGAACACATCCGCATGATTGAGGCGGACCGGCCTGACAGTACCGCGCTGGTCGATAACGACTATGTGGTCAAGATCCATCGCAAGCTGGAGGCAGGCCCCAATCCCGAGATCGAGATGGGACGGTTCCTGACCGAGGTCGCGCACTTTGCCAATACGTCGGCATTGCTCGGCACCGTCGAACTGATCGAGGGCAACAACAGTAGCGCTGTTGGCACCGTCCACGCCTTCGTCCCCAATCAGGGCGACCTTTGGACCGTGACCGCATCCTATCTCGACCGCTTCGTCGACGAACAGCGTTTGCTGGCGGCAAGCGATCGCCGCAAGGAGAGCGAAGATCAACACTCCTATTTGCGCTACATGTCGCAGGCCGGGCGGCGCGTCGCCGAGCTGCATACTGCCCTCGCCGGCAACAGGGAGCTTCCCGAATTCACGCCGGAGCCGACCCGGCGCGAGGATATCCAGCGTTGGATCGACGATATCCTGGTCCGGGCCGAGCGTACCTTCGACACGCTAAAGCAACGGCGCGACACGCTGAGAGAGGCCGACCGTCCGCTGGCCGATCAATTGCTGGCGCGACAATCGGCCCTGCCCGATCGCCTGAAGGCGCTGCTGCCGCGTGAGATCGACGGGTTCAATATCCGTCATCACGGCGATTTCCATCTCGGCCAGATGCTGATCGTGAAGGACGACATCTTCATCATCGATTTCGACGGCGCACCGGGACGCAGCCTCACCGAGCGCCGGCGCAAGGCGCCGGCTGCGCGCGACGTCGCGGGCTTGCTTCGTTCGATCGATTATTCGGCAACCGCTGCTCTTGAGCGCACGCTCAAAGTAGCCCACGATGAGCAAGGCAAGCTCGCCGCGGCGCTGACCGAATGGCGCGACCGGGCAACGGAGGCATTCCTTGGCACCTATCGCGAAGCCATGGCCCAGCAGCGCCTGTGGCCGACCGAGCCAAAGGCCTCCGAGGGACTATTGAACTTCTTCCTGCTCGAGAAGGCGTTCTACGAAGTCGAGTATGAGCTCTCGCACCGGCCCGATTGGCTGCGCGTGCCGCTGACCGGAATGATCAGAATTTTGTCGCAACAGTCGCTTGAGGCCTCATGACCAAACTACCTGCCGAGGCCTATGCGATCATCCAGGGCAATCATTCCGATCCATTTCATTATCTGGGCCTTCATGCCGAAGGCGGCCAGAACGTCGTACGCGCGTTCCTGCCGGAAGCCTCCAATGTGGAAGCGATCGGGGAGCATGGCGAGACGGCGCAGCTAAAGCGGATTCACAACTCCGGACTATTCGCCGGTGCGCTGCCGAACGGCTCCACGCGCTACCAGCTGCGCGCCCGCTTCGGCGATAACGTCGTCGATCTCGACGACCCCTATCGCTTTCCGCCCGTGTTGAGCGATTTCGATCTCCATTTGCTCGGCGAAGGCACCCATCAACGGATCTATGACAAGCTCGGCGCCCACCCGATGACGCTCGATGGCGTCGAGGGAATCGCCTTCGTGGTGCTGGCGCCGAACGCGTGCGGCGTCAGCGTGGTCGGCGATTTCAATTTCTGGAACGCGCGGCGACATCCGATGCGCGTTCGCGGCGTTGGTTATTGGGAGCTGTTCGTCCCCCACGCCCGCGCCGGCGATCACTACAAATTCGACATCACCGGTCCTGACGGCAAGCACCTGCCCCTGAAATCCGATCCGGTGGCGTTTGCCGCGGAAGTCCGCCCGAACACCGCCTCGATCGTTTTCGACCAGGCAAAATTGCCGCATCCGCACCCGGCACCTCACGACGCGAATGCACTGAGCGCGCCGATCTCGATCTACGAGGTTCATCTCGGCTCATGGCGGCGCAAGGGCAACAATGAGTGGCTGACCTATCGCGAACTGGCCGAACAGTTGCCGGCCTATGCCAGGGATCTGGGCTTTACCCATGTCGAATTTCTTCCCGTCAGCGAACACCCGTTCGACGGCTCATGGGGCTATCAACCGACCGGCTTGTACGCGCCAACCAGCCGGTTCGGGAGCCCGGAAGATTTTTCTGCACTGGTCGACGCCTGCCATCGCGAGGGCATTGCTGTCTGGCTCGACTGGGTACCCGGGCATTTCCCTGACGATCCCCATGGCCTAGGCCATTTCGACGGCACGGCGCTCTATGAGCACGCCAATCCGCGGCAGGGCCGTCACCTCGACTGGGGGACGCTGATCTATAATTACGGCCGCACCGAAGTGGTGAATTTCCTGGTGTCGAACGCGCTGTTCTGGCTGGAGCGCTACGGCATCGACGGCCTGCGCGTCGATGCGGTAGCCTCGATGCTCTATCTCGACTATAGCCGCCCGCCGGGCGACTGGATTCCAAACAGGTATGGCGGGCGGGAAAATCTGGAAGCCGTCGATTTCCTTCGCCGCTTCAACATCGAACTATTCGGCCGCTTTCCGCAAGCTACCACCGCGGCGGAAGAATCCACTGCCTGGCCGCAAGTGTCGCGGCCGGTCGAATATGGCGGGCTCGGCTTCGGCTACAAATGGAATATGGGCTGGATGCACGACACGCTGAAATACATCAGCAAGGATCCGATTCACCGCAAGCATCATCACGGCGACATCCTGTTCGGCCTTCAGTATGCGTTTTCGGAAAATTTCATCTTGCCGCTCTCGCATGACGAAGTCGTGCACGGCAAGCGCTCGATCCTCGGCCGCATGCCCGGCGACGACTGGCAACGCTTTGCCAATTTGCGCGCCTACTACAGTTTCATGTTCGGCCATCCCGGCAAGAAGCTGATGTTCATGGGCTGTGAATTCGCCCAGGAGCGCGAATGGAGCCACGATCATTCGCTGGACTGGCACCTGCTTGAACAACAGAAACATGCAGGAATCCATAGCCTGATCCGCGATCTCAACCATTTGTATCGCACGGTACCGGCGTTGCACGAGATGGACTGCAGCCAGGCCGGATTCGAATGGGTCATCACTCATGATTCCGGCGGCAATGTCTTTGCCTGGGTACGCAAGGGCCATGACGCGCGGGCTCGCTGCCTCGTGGTCGTGAACTTCTCGCCCAATGTCTATTACAACTACCGCGTTCGCGTGCCGTTTGCCGGCAAATGGCGGGAGGTGTTCAATTCCGACTCCGCGCATTATGGCGGCACCAATATCGGCAATGTCGGCGAGGTCCGCACGCTGGAGAGCGCGATACCCGAACTCAATTTAACCATTCCGCCGCTGGCTGCGATCTTTCTCACACCTGAAGGCTGACGCATGCGACTGACGGCGGGCACGTCCTCACGCCTCGGGGCAAGCTGGGACGGAAGGGGTACCAATTTCGCGTTGTTCTCGGCCAATGCGGAAAAGGTGGAGCTATGCCTGTACGATGGCCAGGGCCGGCGCGAGCTTGAGCGCATTGAGTTGCCCGAGCGAACCGAAGACGTCTGGCACGGTTATCTCAACGACGTCTCGCCTGGACAGCTCTATGGCTACCGCGTCCACGGGCCGTATGCGCCCGAACAGGGCCATCGCTTCAATGCCAACAAGCTGCTGCTCGATCCCTACGCCAAACGGCTCGCCGGGCGGCTGGTGTGGAGCGATGCGCATTTCGCCTATCGTACCGGCAGCGCCCGCGAGGATCTCTCCTTCGACCGGCGCGACAATGCCCGCGGCATGCCGAAGGCCGTGGTTGTCGACGAGACCCTCACTTCGGGCCGCCACGAAATCCGTCCCAACATCCCCTGGGAAAACACGATTATTTACGAGGCCCACGTCAAGGGCCTGACACAGAAACGCGACGACGTGCCGCCGGGTCTGCGCGGCACCTATGGCGGGCTCTCCTCGCCTGCGCTGATCGACCATCTCAAGCGTCTCGGCGTCACTACTATCGAGCTGTTGCCGGTTCACGGGCTGGTCGACGACCGGATGCTGGTCGAGAAGAAACTATCGAATTACTGGGGTTACAACACGCTGTCGTTCTTTGCACCGGAGCCACGCTACGCGCAGGACAATGCGCTCGACGCCTTTCGCACCACCGTGGCGCGGCTGCACGATGCCGGCTTCGAAGTGCTGCTCGATGTCGTCTATAACCACACCGCCGAGGGCAATCATATGGGCCCGACGTTCTCGTTTCGCGGCATCGACAATGCGTCCTATTACTGGCTCAGCAAAGAGAACCCGCGCTATTATGACGACTTCACCGGCTGCGGCAGCTCGGTCAACCTGACCCACCCGCGCGTGTTGCAGATGGTGATGGATTCGCTGCGCTACTGGGTCGAGGTCTGCCACGTCGACGGCTTTCGCTTCGACCTCGCCACCACGCTGGCGCGCGGGCCGAGCGGCTTTGATCGCAATGGGGGGTTCCTCACCGCGATCCGGCAAGATCCGGTGCTGGCGACAGCCAAGCTCGTCGCCGAACCGTGGGATCTCGGCATGGGTGGCTATCAGGTCGGCGCGTTTCCGTCGCAATGGTCGGAATGGAACGACCGCTATCGCAGCGCCATGCGGCGCTACTGGAGCGGCGAAGGTAGCCTGATCGGCGAAGTGTCGCGCCGCATGACCGCCTCGTCCGACCTGTTTCACCACGACAACCGCGCGCCACGCGCCGCCATCAACCACATCACGGTGCATGACGGTTTCACGCTGGCCGATCTGTTCAGCTATAACGAGAAGCACAACGAGGCCAACGGCGAGGAAAATCGCGACGGCTCCAGCGACAACCACAGCAACAATTGCGGTCATGAGGGTCCGACCGACGACCCCGAGATCGTCGCGCTGCGGCGCCAGCTCCGCAAGAATCAGCTCGCCTGCCTGCTGCTTGCACAGGGCACGCCGTTGCTGCTGGCCGGCGACGAAGTCGGAAATTCGCAAAACGGCAACAACAACGCCTATTGCCAGGACAACGAGACCGGCTGGATCGGCTGGGACAATCTCGGCAAGGAAGGCGATGACCTCACCGATTATATCGGCCATTTGACCGCCTTACGCCGGCGGTTCGGGCAGATCCGCTGCCAGCGCTGGCTCGACGGACGCCGCGCCGACGGCTCCTACGGCGTGTTGTGGCTGACGCCGACCTCCGGTGAAATGAAAGAATCCGACTGGATTTTTCCGGATGGCCGTTTCCTGGCCTATGTGCTCGGGCCGATGGAACAAGGGCAGGCGCCGATCTTTATCGTGCTGAACGCAGCACCCGAAGAGATCGCATTCAAAATGCCCGAGATGCCCGAATACAACAACTGGCAGCAAGTGCTGAACACCACAGAGACCGTTCAGGCAGATGCCGCCTTCGCGGCCGGCGCGGAGACCAAGGCGCCGCCGCGCTCGGTGCTCGCCTTTGCTGGCTCCCATGAATGAACGGCAATTCGGCCCGAAGCTGACGAAGGACGGCGTACTTTTTCGACTGTGGACACCCGCAGCGAAACGCGTCGATCTGTTGCTGGAAAAGCCTCACGCGCTGATGCGCGGAGACGACGGCTGGTTCTTCGCCGACATCGCAGGCGCGAAAGCCAGCACACGTTACAAATTTCGCATCGATGACGAGATCGATGTTCCCGATCCGGCGTCGGCCTTTCAGCCCGAAGATGTCTTTGGCCCGAGCGAGGTGATCGACCACGCCGCTTATCCTTGGCGAGCCACGGATTGGCGCGGGCGGCCGTGGGAAGAAGCCGTTATCATCGAGACTCATGTCGGCGCCTTCACACAGGACGGTAGCTATCGCGGTATGATCGAAAAACTCGATCACCTCGTACAGACCGGCATTACCGCGCTGGAACTGATGCCGCTGGCCGATTTTGCCGGAAAGCGCAACTGGGGCTACGACGGTGTGCTGTGGTACGCGCCCGACAGTGCGTATGGCCGTCCCGAGGATCTCAAGGCCCTGATCGACGAGGCGCATCTGCGCGGGCTGATGGTGTTTCTGGACGTGGTCTATAATCACTTCGGTCCCGAAGGAAATTATCTCGGCCGCTACGCGCCGGGCTTTTTCATGGAAGCGCAAACGCCATGGGGCAGCGCGATCGACTATCGCGTGCCGCAAGTGCGCGCTTTTGCGATCGAGAACGCGCTGTACTGGCTGCGTGAATATCGTTTCGACGGGCTGCGGCTGGATGCAGTGAACAGCATAGTCGAACCGGGTGGGCTCGCCTTGCTCGGTGATATCAGCGCTGCGGCCGGCCGACTTGCCGTAGAAACCGGCCGCCACATCCATCTGGTGCTGGAAAACGGCGACAACCGCGCGAGCATACTCGACGCCATCCAGGACCCGCCGCGAGGCAAATACCGCGCGCAGTGGAACGACGACTACCATCACGCCTGGCGCGTGCTGATGACTGGTGAGAAGCAAGGCTATTATGCCGACTATCAGCGCTCGCCGCTTGACGATATCGCAAGAACGCTGGCCTCCGGCTTTGTCTATCAGGGCGAGCTATCGGCATTTCGCGGCGGGCCGCGCGGCGAACCGAGCGGCAAGCTGTCGCCGATGGCCTTCATCAATTTCCTGCAGAATCACGATCAGGTCGGCAATCGTCCGCTCGGCGACCGGCTCGAAGGTAATGCGAGTGTTGAGGCGATCGAGGCCGCTCTCGCCGTTCTGTTGTTGGCGCCTGCCATCCCGATGCTGTTCATGGGTGAGGAATGGGGCACGAGGACGCCCTTCCCGTTCTTCTGCGATTTTGCAGGCGACCTGGCAAATGCCGTGCGCAAAGGGCGCCGCAGCGAATACGCCTGGGCCTACGCGGAATTTGGCGACGAAGTCCCCGATGCACTGGTGGAATTGACCTTTCAATCAGCTCGTCTCGACTGGAACGAGCGTGGTGAACCGCCGGCAAAAAGGCGGCTGACGCTGGTGCGTGAATTGCTGGCCATCCGCCAGCGCGAGATTGTTCCTCGGCTTGCAGGTGCAGCCTTTGGCGAGGCCAAAGCGATCGATGGCGGGCTGCTGACAGCGCATTGGCGGATGGGCGATGGCGCGACGCTCTCGCTGCTCGCCAATCTGTCGGACCGCGTCATCTCCCATGCGTCCGATGGCAGCCGGGGAACCCTCCTTTGGGGTAGCGAGTTAAGCGACAGCGTCCCGCCATGGTCGGTGCACTGGCGCGTCGGATAGGAAAATGCCCCCAGCGATTCCGATCGCAACCTACCGCCTGCAATTGTCGGCGGATTTCGACTTCGACGCCGCGGCGGCGGTTGTCCCCTACCTGAAGACGCTTGGCATCACGCATCTCTATGCGTCGCCCTTCATGAAGGCGCGCAAGGGCTCGACTCATGGCTACGACATTATCGATCACGCCCAATTCAATCCCGAGCTTGGCGGCGAGGCTGGTTTTGAACGGCTGAGTGCCGTTCTGAAGCAATACGATCTCGGCCTGATCCTCGATTTCGTGCCCAACCATGTCGGCGTGCATTTTGCCGATAATCCATGGTGGCTCGACGTGCTGGAATGGGGTCCTGCCTCACCACATGCGGTCTCCTTTGACATCGACTGGGACCAGTTGCCCTATCGCGCGCGCGGCGGCGTGCTGCTGCCGATCATCGGCTCTTCCTACGGGCAGGCGCTTGAACATGGCGAGATCGAGCTTCGGTACGACGCCAACGAAGGCAGCTTTTCGGCATGGTATTTCGAGCATCGGTTGCCGATCGCTCCTGAACGCTACGGCGAAATCTTGCGGACTGTGCTCAAGGAAGCGGGGGCTGAAGAAACCACGGCCGGCAAGGCAATTCTCGCGCTGGCCTCCCGCTACAGGGGATTACGCCATCCCAACCGCAAGGAAGCCCCGGCCTTCAAGGTGGAGCTGCAGGCGATCGCGGGCAGCGGCGAGATCATCGAGCGCGGGCTCGCCGCCTACCGCGCCGGACCTGACCGTGCTGCGCCGACATTGGCGTTGCATCATCTGCTTGAACGCCAGCACTACAAGCTCGGCCATTGGAGGCTTGCTTCCAGCGACATCAACTATCGGCGCTTCTTCGACGTCAATTCGCTGGCGGGGTTACGGGTCGAGGATGCCGGCACCTTTACAGCCACCCATCGGCTGGTGAAGCGGCTGATCGCGGAAGGAAAGCTGCAGGGCCTGCGGCTCGACCACATCGACGGCCTGCGCGACCCCGCGCAGTATTTTCAACGCCTGCGCCGCCTACTTCGCGAGGCGCGACAGGACAATGCCGATCCGTTCTACATCGTGATCGAGAAAATTCTCGATGAGCACGAAAGGCTGCCTCGGTTTGGCGGTGTGCACGGCACCACCGGCTACGAATGGATGAATGCAATCACCCATGTGCTGATCGACAGCAATGGCCTGGCCCCGCTCGATGAGGTCTGGCGGCAGATCAGCAACCAATCGCCGAAGCTTCAGCCGATCCTGAAAGAGGCCAAACGCCGGGTGCTCGAGACCCTGCTCGCCAGCGAATTTACCGTGTTGACGCGCCTCCTGGCGCGGATCGCGGGCGGGCATTATTCCACCCGCGACTATTCCGCCGACAGCCTGCGGCAGGCGCTCGAGCTTTATGTGCTGCATTTTCCGGTCTACCGCACCTATTTGACATCGTCCGGCCCGACCGCCCACGACCGCGCGCTGATCTCGGAGACGATCGAAAAGGCCCGGGCCGACTGGTTCGCCGCCGACGAAGGCATTTTCGATTTCCTCCGCGACACCCTGACCATGGACTTAATCAAGCCCGGCCGGCCTCCGCACAGTGCGCCGCGCGTGCGACGATTTGCGCTGAAGGTGCAACAATTCACCGGGCCGATGATGGCAAAATCACTGGAGGACACGACGTTCTATCGCTACCACCGTTTGCTCGCACTCAACGAGGTCGGCGGCGATCCACAAGCCGATGCGCTTTCAATTGATGCTTTTCACCTGACGATGTCTGCCCGCGCGCGGGAATGGCCGCACGGCATGACGGCGACCGCGACGCATGACACCAAGCGCGGCGAAGATGCGCGTGCGCGCATCATGGCGTTAGCCGAACTTCCGGGCGAGTGGACCAGCGCCGTGGCTCGCTGGAAAGTGCTCAACGCGCCGCATCTCGTCACTTGCGGCGAAATGCGCGCGCCGTCGGCGACCTTCGAATACATGCTGTATCAGGCGCTGCTCGGCGCGTGGCAACCGGACGACGATTCATTCCCGGAGCGGATGCAGGCCTATGCGTTGAAAGCCGCACGCGAGGGCAAGCAGGAAACCAGCTGGCTCAATCCCCACGAAGCCTATGAGGCGGGGGTAAAGAACTTTATCACGAGGATTCTCGATCGTAACGTGTCGGCGGAATTCCTGAATTCAGTGGAAACGTTGGCGCAACGGCTGTCGCTGTTGGGCGCATTGAATTCGCTGAGCCAGGTCACGCTGAAAGCCACAATGCCGGGCGTGCCGGACTTCTATCAGGGCACGGAGTTTTGGGACCTGTCGCTGGTCGATCCCGACAACCGGCGGCCGGTCGATTTTGCCGCGCGGTCGCACGTGCTGGCGTCGCTGGAGCAGCCTGACTGGCGTGGTCTCGCGCAGAACTGGCGTAACGGCCATTTGAAGCTGGCATGGACGCGGCATCTGCTTAAGCTGCGCAACGAACTGGCAGATGCAGTTTACGAGCGGCGAATACCTGCCGCTGGAAGTGACTGGACCGCATCGCGACCACATCATCGCTTTTGCGCGCCGGCGGGGCCGCGATGCTGCAATTGTCGCGGTCGCCAGATCATTTGCAGCCTTCTCGGAAGGCGGACGGGCATGGCCTCGTTCGGAAGCCTTTGATGCAGCGTTGAACGTGAGCGGCTATTCCGTGGAAGGCTTTGCCGATGCCGATGCCTCGGAGGTGCGGCTCTCCGCACTGTTTCAACATGTACCGGCCGCCGTATTGAAAGCGAGATTCAACGGCGCCGTGAAGCAGGCACGAAAGCGCGCACGTCCCTGAATAATCCTGAAACGCAAAGGCCGCCCGGGATCGACGGCCGGACGGCCTGGCGGATGTCGTGCCGACGACGAAGGTCGGTTCCCTTCTCCCGCACAGGCCTACATGGTCCGCAAAATTCGTTACTAACAAGCTGACGAAATTACCGGAGCTGCGATTTTTCACTGCTTGCTGCACAGCACAACGAATCGCCCGATCAACTCTTCTTCGTGAGCAGCAGCTTGCCGCGGTTACGGATCGCGGCCTGGGCCACCTCGGCAAACCTTTGCAGCAGCCAGGGCAACACAACTTCAACCCGCACATATTTGTCCTCGACATCGACATACCCCGAAGCCGTCTGCCCGAGCGCACGAACGCGGAAGGTCATGCGATTGTCTTCCCACCGTTCTTCGTCGACGCTTAGCACCGGCACGCTGGATGCCGCGCGCGTGAGCCCCGTCTTGAGACGGCGCATCGCTTCCTCGCGGCCGAGGCTGTGCGGAATGGAAACGACGAGTGGCGCGGGCATCGCAAAATCCTCTTCTGAACCAACTGCATGTAATTTCACAACGTTCGAATGACCAGACGGATGCATTATCGCGGCGCAATAAATGGAACTTTCAGAGTTCCCGTTCGTTTTTTCGCCTGAAGGCAGAGCAACAGGGGCCTAACTGCCGGGCTGAGGAGAGATTAGATGTCACTCGGAACAATCATCCTGATCATACTTATCATCGCCTTGCTCGGCGGCTTCAGCGGCATCGGCGGTGGACCGTTTTACGGGACCGGCTATTACGGCGGCGGCGGATTGGGCCTGGTGATCGTGATCCTGCTGATATTGCTGCTGCTCGGAAAACTCTAGACGACGCAGGAACGACAGACATCGCGAGCCTTGTGCCGCAACCGAAGCTGTCATCACCCGCGAAAGCGGGTGATCCAGTATTCCAGAGGCCGGTGTTAGTTGATCGAGAGGCCGCGGCGTACTGGATATCCGCTTTCGCGGGTATGACGCCGTTGCGTGGCGCGACGACTGTGCCTACCTCATCTGTCGATCCTACTTTCCAGCCAGCTTCTTCATCGCTGCCTTGATCGACGATGCCGCGTCGTCATAACCGTCCCACGCCTTGGTTCTTGCGAGCAACCCCGGCACGGTACGCAACGTGTATTTCTTCGGATCGAGATCGTCGCGCACCTGTGGCCAGGTCAGCGGCATCGAGACGGTGGCGCCATCGCGTGCGCGCGGCGACAATACCGCGACAGCCGTCGACATCCGATCGTTGCGCAGATAATCGAGGAAGATTTTTCCCTTGCGTAGTTTCTTCGACATGTTGAGCAGATAACGCTCGGGATCCTCGTTCGCCATCCACTGGCAAATGCCTTGCGCGAACGCCTTTGCTTCCTTCCACGTCACCATCTCCTTGGCGCCATGGAGCAGCGGCGTAACCACATGCAGGCCCTTGCCGCCCGTGGTCTTGCAGAAACTTTCAAGGCCCACCGCCGTCAACCGCCGCCGCATATCCTTGGCGGCCTCGATCACCTCGGTGAATTCGACCTCGGGCGCCGGGTCGAGATCGAATACCAGCCGGCCCGGCACGTCGGGCGCGTCGGGTGCGCAATTCCAGGGATGTAGCTCGAGCCCGCCGAGCTGCGCCACCGCTGCCAACCCCTCGACCCGATCGATCTGCAGGTAGGGCTTGCGGTCACCGGAAACCTTGGTGAGTTCGAACAGCTTCGAGGCGCCCGGCATCGCATGCCGCTGAAAAAACGTCTCGCCCTTGATGCCATCAGGCGCGCGAACAATGGAGCACGGCCTGCCCTTGAGATAGTCCATCATCCATTCGCCGACGGCTTCGAAATATTTGGCGAGATCGAGCTTGGTCACTGGCTTGCCGTCGCCGGCGTTGGGCCACAGCGGCTTGTCCGGCTTCGAGATGACGACACCCATCACCTCGGCGGATTTGACGGCCGACGATTTGGTGGACCTGATCACGGGTTTCGCGACTTTGGTCATCGACGGTTCCTCCGCTTCCACCTCAGTGGCCGGCTTGTCTTGCCGCAGCCCCTTGAACGCCGCCTGCCTTATGTTGCCGCCCTCGGTCCAACCGGCGAATTCGATCTCGGCGACGAGTTCGGGCTTTAGCCAGTGCACGTCGCGAGTCTTCTTCGGTGCGTCCTTGCCGCCGAATGGGCTTTTTTCGGCAGCATGTGCCTTCAGGGCCGGCATGATGCGGCGGACCGTGTCTTGCCCAAAACCAGTCCCGACCATACCGACAAAAGCCAGATGATCGCCGCGATAGACGCCGGCCATCAGCGAGCGGAATTTGCCGTTGGTGGTTTTCCAGCCACCCAGCACCACTTCTTGCCCGGCGCGGGATTTAGCCTTGGTCCAGTTCTCGGAGCGGCCGGAGCGATAGGGCGCATCGAGCTTCTTCGAGACGATGCCCTCCAGCGACAATTTGTTGGCCGATTGCAGGATGAGATCGCTGTCTCCTTCGAAATGTTCGACATAGCGGATCCACTTGCTCTTGCCTTGGCCTTTGCCCGCCTCCAGCAATTGTTTCAACCGCGCCTTGCGTTCACGCAGCGGCAGCGGGCGAAGATCTTCACCGCCGGCGAACAACAGATCGAACGCGAAAAAGATGAGATTGTTGGTCTTGCCGTCAGACAGCGCTGCCTGCAGATTCGAGAAATGCGGGGCGCCCTCGTCGTCGAGGGCGACGATCTCGCCGTCGATGAGCACGTCGGGAAGCGATTTTGCTTCTTTCGCGATGGCGGCGAATTTTTCGGTCCAGTCCAGACCCTTGCGGGTTTTCAACGCGACATCGCCATCCTCAACCCGCAATTGGACACGGTAGCCGTCGAATTTGATCTCGTGACACCAGCCGTCCGAATTCGGCGGCCGCTCGACCGAGGCGCAGAGCTGCGGCGCGACGAAATCCGGCATCGCCGAAACCTTCCTGGCCTTGGCTGAAGTGCGCATCTTGGTCACAGGTGCGGGCGCGGCCTTCTTGTTCTTCACCCGCGCGTCAGCCGCCTCGCCGCGGTCCGAATGCCAGACCGCGTCGGCTTTGGTCTTGCCGCTTTTAGTCAACATGAACGGCTTTGGCGCTTTGCCCTTGCCCGCGGCGATCTCAGCCATCGACCGGCCAGATGCGACCGATCGATCCTCATCAAGGATGTCGTTGGCTTCGCCGTTTTTGGCGAATTCGTCGCGGTGTTTGATCAGCAGCCAGTTGGTGCGCTTGCCGCCATAGCGGTCGCCCTTCATCCGCACCAACACCCAGCTGCCTTGGAGCTTGTCGCCATGCAGGGTAAATTTAAGGTCGCCCTTTTTGAAGCCGCGGTCGGGATCGCCGGAATCCCAATAGCCGCGATCCCAAAGCTGAACCGTGCCGCCGCCATATTCGCTTTCCGGAATGGTGCCTTCGAAATCTCCGTAATCGAGTGGATGGTCCTCGACCTCGACCGCCAGCCGTTTGTCGTGCGGATCGAGCGAGGGTCCGCGCGTCACCGCCCAGGATTTGAAAACGCCGTCGAACTCCAACCTGAGATCGTAGTGCAGCCTGGTAGCGTCGTGCTTCTGGATCACGAACCGCCGCTGCTTTGACGGCGCTACCTTGACGTCGCCGGACGGCTCATTGGTCTTCTCGAAATCGCGCTTTTTCCGATAGGTGGTGAGGTTTCTCAAGGACACGGTCAATCCTCAATCAGCGCCCGCAGCGGCAGGAATACGGAACGAAAACCCATACTAACCGTTGAAGTTCCCAAACCCAACCGTATCCGGAGAGTGTAATGGCCCCTCGCGCCTATTGGAAAGGCTCGCTCAAGCTTTCGCTCGTGTCATGCCCCGTGATGCTGTACCCGGCGTCGACTTCGGTCGAGAAGACCCGCTTCCACATGATCAACAAGGAGACCGGCAACCGCTTGAGGCAGCAGATGGTCGATGCCGAGACCGGCGATATCGTCGAGAGCGACCAGAAAGGCCGCGGCTATGAGCTCAGGAAAGGCGAATATGTTGAGGTCGAAAAGGAGGAACTGGAAGCCGTCCAGATCGAAAGCAACCACACCATCGATATCGACAGCTTTGTGCCCAGAGACGAGATCGACAAGCGTTACCTCGACCACCCTTATTACATCGCCCCCAACGGTAAAGCCGGCATCGACGCTTTCGCGGTGATCCGAGACGCCATGAAGGACCAGGACCGTGTCGCGCTGGCGCGCATCGTGCTGACCAACCGCGAGCATGTCATCGCGATCGAACCGCTAGGCAAGGGCCTGCTCGGCACGACGTTACGATACCCCTATGAACTGCGCGACGAGGACGAGTATTTCGGCGACATCAAGAATCCGAAGATATCGAAAGACATGGTCGAACTGGCCAGTCACATCCTCGACACCAAGGCTGCGCATTTCGATCCCTCGAAGTTCAGGGATGAGTACGAGAACGCCCTGAAGGCGCTGGTGCGGCGCAAGGCCTCGGGCAAGACGATCAAGGTCTCCGAGCGCGAGGAGAAACCCGATAACGTCATCAATCTGATGGATGCGCTGAAGGCGAGCCTGAAGGGCAAGGGAGCGGCGAAACGCCGGACGCATGCCCCGGCGTCACGGCGGACGCCGCAGCGCCGAACTGCCAAGAAGGCACATCGCTCGGCTGCTCGAGCGCGGAAGGCGGGCTAATAACATCTTTATCCGTCATTGCGAGGAGCAAAGCGACGAAGCAATCCAGACTTCCCTTGCGGCCCTCTGGATTGCTTCGCTTCAATGACGAGTGCGCGGTCAGGCTTCCTACTTCTTCGATTTCCGCTTCTTTGTCGCCTTCCGCTTCTTCGCAGCCTTCTTTGGGACCTTCTTGCCCTTGGCCCTCGCCTCGGATAGTCCGATCGCAATCGCCTGCTTGCGGCTGGTGACTTTCTTCTTGGACCTTCCGCTCCTCAATTTGCCGGCCTTGCGCTTCTTCATTACGCGCTCGACGTCGGCGGAAGCTCTCTTCGAATATTTTCGTGCCATGATGACCTCCCGGTTCAGGGAAGTAATGTCAGCGATTTGGGAAAGTTCCCCTAATCCCCTGCCCGCAACCGATACCCGATCCCCGTCTCCGTCAGCACGAACTGCGGGCGCTCGGGATCGGCTTCGATTTTCTGCCGGAGCTGGCGCACATAGACGCGCAGATATTGCGCGTCGGTCAGTTCGTCCCAGAGCTCCTTGAGCAGGAAACGGTGGGTCAGCACCTTGCCGGCGTGCTGCACCAGCACGCGCAACAGTTCATATTCTTTCGGCGAGAGTTTTACCTCGCGCTCGCCGACCTTGACGATCCGGCGGACCAGATCGACCGTGAGATCGCCGGAGCGAAATACCGGCCGCTCGCCCTGCACCTGCAATTGATGTCGCAAGGCTGCGCGCATGCGCGCGAGCAACTCATCCATCCCAAACGGCTTTGTCAGGTAGTCATCGGCGCCGAGATCGAGCGCCTGGACCTTGCCGGCCTCGTCGCCGCGGCTCGACAGTACCACGATCGGAACGCTCTCGTTGCGACCGCGGATCATACGCAGCAATTCGTGACCCTGAATATCGGGTAGACCGAGATCGAGAATGATCAGCGCGGGCCCCTCGGTCAGCTTCTCCAGCGCGAGCTTGCCATTGGAGGCTTCGAGGATGTCATAGCCCTGCGTGCTCAACCCCATCCGCAACAGTTTTCGAATCGGCGGCTCGTCGTCGATGACCAGGACCTTGATCGGAGTGGCGTTCATGCGGCGGTATCCAATGCATTATTCTCCGCCGGAACGGGGAGCCGGATGGTCAATACCGCACCACTGCGATCGACACGGTTGGCAGCAGAGATCGTGCCATGCATCGCCTCGACAAAGCCGCGCGAAATCGCAAGGCCCAGGCCAGTGCCAGGACGGACGTGGTCGCCCTTTTGCGCGCGATAGAACTTATCGAACACGCTTTCCAGCTCGGCCGGGGGAATACCGTTGCCTTCATCCATGACCTGCAATGAGACCTTCCCCTGGTCGCGGGTACCTTTGATCGATATCGTGGTGTCCGCGGGTGCATATTTGGCGGCATTGTCGAGCAGGTTGAACAGCACCTGCTCGAACAACACGGCGTCGAGCTCCAGCATCGGCAGATCGGCCGCAAGCTCCAGCGACACTTTGTGGTGCACCAGGATCTTGCCAGCGCGCCGCAGCGCGCTGCCGACGATTTCACTGACGTCATGCCGCGCGGCGTTCGGCACGATGGCGCCGGATTCAAGTTTGGTCATGTCGAGAAGATTGGCGATGAATCGATTAAGCCTCTCGGACTCGTCGATCACGGTAGCCAGAAGATCGCGCTTCTGCGCGTCCGTCAGGCCCGAGCCGAGATCGCGCATTGTAGAGGCCGCGCCGAGCACCGAGGCCAACGGCGTCTTGAGGTCGTGCGAGATCGACGTCAGCAGGGCGCCGCGCAGCCGATCCGATTCCACCGTCCGCTTGACCCGGTCCATATCCTCGACCAGCAGCACCCGCTCGATCGCAAGCGCCCCCTGATCCACCAAGGCGTCCAGCAGACGTCGCTGGTCCGGCGTCAACAACGGCCCGGTACGATCGTCGTCGATGCCGATGACGCCGATCGCACCACGCCCGGTTCGCATCGGCAGGAACAACCTCTTGGCGCCGGGGAGCGTATCCGAGCCACGGCCTGCCGGGCGATCATTGCCCCAGGCCCAATTGGCGGCGGCCAAATCAGCCTTGTCGAGCTGGTCTTCCGGCGGATAGCCGGCTTTCACGGTCAACACGCCGTCCTCCGGCAGCAGCAGCACCACACGCACTTTCAGCATCAGCGCGGTCTGATACGCGGTCGCCCACAACACATCGTCCAGCGTCGCGGTGCCCGCCAGCTTGCGGCTGAAAGCGTAGAGCGATTCCGTGGTGCGAACCCGGCTGATCGCGGTGACGGCCTGCGTCCGCACCCGTGCGGCGACATTGGACACCAGCAGCGCGATCAGCATGAAGAAGAAGAACGCCGCAACATTGGTCGGGTCGGTGATCGTAAAAGTGTAAACCGGTGGGAGAAAGAAGAAATTGTAACATAGCGACGCCGCGACGCTCGCCAGCAGCGACGGCCAAAGGCCGAAGCGAACGGCGACGCTGACCACGGCAGTCAGAAACACCAGATCGACATTCTCGATGCCGAACGCCGGTTGGATGACCCGGGCCGCGACCAGACCGATCGCGACGAACAACAGCGCCATCAGATAGGGCCGCGCATCGAACGGCTCCTGCCGCGCCGCAGTCTGCACTGCCGTCTTGGCAATGCCCTGGTCGTCGCCGGCGATGACATTGACGCTGATATTGCCGGCGCGTCGCACCAGATCGTGCACGACCGAACCGCGCATCAATTCGAACCACCATGAGCGCGTCGACTTGCCGATGATGATCTGGGTTACGTTATTGGCATGCGCGAAGTTGATGACGTCGTCGGCGATGCGGCGGCCGACGCCGGGAATGGTGAGCGCCTCGGCGCCGAGGGTTTCCGCAAGCCGCATGGTGTCGGCGAGCCGGTCCCGCTGCTCGTCGGTCAGTTGCAGGCTGCGCCGTGTTTCGATGCTGATCGCGGTCCACGGCGCGTGCAGCCGGTCCGCCAGACGCTTGGTGTATCGCACAAGGCCGGCCGCGCGCGGATCCTCGCTCAGGCAGACCAGAATGCGCTCGCCCGCCGCCCAGGGACCGGCGATGGCATTGGCCTGCATATGGTTCAGCAATTGCTCGTCGACGCGCTCGGCGGTTCGTCGCAGCGCCAGTTCGCGCAACGCGGTCAGATTGCCCGGCGAGAAATAATGCTCCAGCGCCCGCTCGGCCTGTTTGGGGACATAGACCTTGCCCTCCTTCAGCCGCTGGATCAGATCGTCAGGCGTGAGGTCGATCAGTTCGATGGCCTCGGCCCGGTCGAACACCGAATCCGGCACGGTCTCGCGCACCCGCACATGGGTGATCTGCGCGACCACATCGTTGAGGCTCTCGATGTGCTGGACGTTGACGGCGGTGTAGACGTCGATGCCGTGGGAAAGCAGTTCCTCGACATCGAGATAGCGTTTGGGATGGCGGCTGCCCGGCGCATTGGTATGAGCGAGTTCATCGACCAGTGCGATCTGTGGGCGGCGCTCGATCAACGCATCGAGGTCCATCTCCTCCAGCGTCTGATCCTTGTAGGTGAGCCTCTTGCGCGGCAGCACTTCGAGACCCCTGAGCAAGGCCTCGGTCTCTGCCCGGCCATGGGTCTCGACCACGCCGACCACGACGTCGATTCCGGCCTTGAGGCGCGCATGCGCGCTCTGCAGCATTTCGTAAGTCTTGCCGACGCCAGGCGCGGCGCCGATGAAAATCTTGAGCCGTCCGGCGCGACTATCCTCGCGCCGGGCGGCTTCCAGCAGGGCTTCCGGTGAGGGCCGTTGTTCGGGATCGCGGCGCGGTTGAACCATACGGCAATATAGTCCTCACGCCGGGTCTGGCCTAGCGGGTCTCACCGCGTAGCGGCACGGTCCAAAGCCAAATTCAGGGCCAATACGTTAACGCGGGGCTCGCCAAGCAGGCCTGCCAGGCGCCCTTCGGTGTGCTCCGTGACCAATTGCCGGACGCGATCTTCCGGCATGTTGCGCGCCTTCGCCACCCTCGGCACCTGAAACAGCGCGCCCTCCGGCGAGATGTCAGGGTCGAGGCCGCTGCCCGACGTGGTGACGAGATCGACCGGCACGGGCGTGGAAGAATTCTCGCCCCTGAGCTTCTCGACATCTTGCTTGACCCGATCGTTTAACGCCTTGCTGGTCGGGCCGAGGTTGGAGCCACCGGAATTGGCCGCATTATAGGGTGCCGGCACCGTCTTGGTGGAATCGGCCGGGTCCGGCGCGAGGGTCGCCGAGGGGCGGCCATGGAAATATTTGTCGTCCTTGAACTCCTGCCCGATCAGGCTGGAGCCAATCACCTTGCCGTCCTTCTCGATCAGGCTGCCTTGCGCCTGTTTCGGAAAGATCACGCCGGCGATGGCGGTCATGGCGAGAGGATAGGCAAGGCCCGTGATCAGCGTGAGCACAACCAGGACGATGATGGCGGGACGGATTTCTCTCAACATAGCGTGTCTCCTCAGGCCAGGTGCAAGGCGGCGACGACGAGGTCGATGGCCTTGATGCCGATAAAGGGAATGATGATGCCGCCAACGCCATAGATCATCAGGTTACGGCGCAACAGGGCGCCAGCCCCGATGGCCCGATAGGCGACGCCTTTCAGCGCCAGCGGGATCAACGCGATGATGATCAGCGCGTTGAAGATGATCGCCGACAAGATCGCGCTCTGCGGGCTCGTCAGGTGCATGATGTTGAGCACCTCGAGCTGCGGATAGAACGCCAGGAACATCGCGGGGATGATGGCGAAATATTTTGCGACGTCGTTGGCGATCGAGAACGTCGTCAACGCACCCCGGGTCATCAACAGTTGCTTGCCGATCTCGACCACTTCGATCAGCTTGGTCGGGTTGGAATCGAGATCGACCATGTTGCCGGCCTCGCGTGCAGCTTGGGTACCGGTGTTCATGGCGACGCCGACATCGGCCTGCGCCAGCGCGGGCGCGTCGTTGGTGCCGTCGCCGCACATTGCCACCAGCTTGCCTTTAGCCTGCTCGTCGCGGATCAGCTTCAGCTTGTCCTCGGGTGTAGCCTGCGCCAGAAAATCATCGACGCCGGCTTCGGCCGCGATTGCCGCCGCCGTCATCGGATTATCGCCGGTGATCATCACGGTGCGGATGCCCATGCGGCGTAGCTCCGCAAAGCGCTCGCGGATACCGCCCTTGACGATGTCCTTCAAATGCACGACGCCGAGCAGGCGGCCGTCCTTCGCAACCGCCAGCGGGGTGCCGCCGGCCTTGGCAATCTCATCTGAAATCGCCTGGATTTCCCGTCCGGCTTCCGTCACGGCACCTGATTGGAGCGCGCGAACGGTATTTCCGGACGCCATGGTCTGCGCGGTGCCGCCTCCGATATAATTGAGGATTGCTTCGACGGCGCCCTTGCGGACGGATGATGCGCCGACGTCGACGCCGCTCATGCGGGTTTGCGCCGTAAACGGAATGAACGCCGCGTTGAGCTCCGCCATGTCGCGGCTGCGGATGCCGTATTTCTCCTTTGCGAGGACGACGATCGATCGGCCTTCCGGGGTCTCGTCCGCGAGCGAGGCGAGTTGCGCCGCGTCGGCCAATTCCTGCTCGGTCACGCCCCGCACGGGGACAAATTCCGTCGCCTGGCGATTGCCGAGCGTGATGGTCCCGGTCTTGTCCAGCAACAACGTATCGACGTCGCCGGCGGCCTCGACCGCGCGTCCGGACATCGCCAGTACGTTGAAGCGCACCAGCCGGTCCATGCCGGCGATGCCGATGGCCGACAACAGTGCACCGATCGTGGTCGGGATCAGCGTCACAAACAGCGCGACCAGCACTACCACCGAAATCGAACCACCGGCATAGGCCGCGTAGCTCGGAATCGTCACCGTCGCGAACACGAAGATGATGGTGAGACCCGCAAGCAGGATGTTGAGCGCGATCTCGTTCGGCGTCTTCTGCCGCTCAGCGCCCTCCACCAGCTTGATCATGCGATCGATGAAGGTCGAGCCTTGCGCTGCCGTGATACGAACGCGGATCCAGTCCGACAAGACCTGCGTGCCGCCGGTGACCGCTGAACGGTCGCCGCCGGATTCGCGGATGACGGGCGCGGACTCACCTGTGATCGCGGCCTCATTGACGGAAGCTACGCCCTCGATCACCTCGCCGTCGGACGGGATATTGTCACCGGCTTCGACCAGGACGATATCGCCCACTTTAAGGCTGGTGCCGGACACCAGACGATAGGTCTTGCCGGGGCCTTCCAGCAGCTTGGCCTTGCTCTCGGTCCGGGTCTTCTTAAGCGATTCCGCCTGTGCCTTGCCGCGGCCTTCGGCGACAGCTTCGGCGAAATTGGCGAACAGCACGGTGAACCAGAGCCAGACGATGATCTGGAAGGTGAAGCCGAGGCTCGCACCGCCGGTCACGAGGTCGCGCAGGAAGATGACGGTGGTGAGCGCAGCGACAACCTCCACCACGAACATCACGGGGTTTTTGATCATCAGCCGCGGGTCGAGCTTGGCGAACGCCGAGCCGATCGCCGGGATCACGATCTTCGGATCCAGCATTGTCGACGCCGTGACCTTTTTCTGCAGTTTCATGGTTTCCATGGACGTAACTCCGAAAGGCGTTCGATCAGAACAGGGTGTTGGCGTTGCCAGCGAGATGCTCGACGATCGGCCCGAGCGCCAGCGCCGGGAAGAATGTCAACCCGCCGATGATCAGGATGACGCCGACGACGAGCCCGACGAACAGGCCACCGGTGGTCGGCAACGTGCCGGCCGAAGCCGGGATCGACTTCTTCTGCGCAAGCGAACCAGCCAGCGCCATCGCCGGCACGATCATGAAGAAGCGGCCAACGAACATCGAACAGGCGAGCGTCAGATTGTAGAAGAACGTGTTTCCGGTGAGCCCGGCGAAGGCCGAACCATTGTTGCCGGTTGCCGAGGTGAAGGCATACAGCACCTCGGTAAAGCCATGCGGGCCAGAGTTGGCCATCGACGCTACCGCCGAGGGCAGCACCACGGCGACGGCGGTCCAGCCGAGATACATCAAGGGCAGTACCAGGATCGCAAGCATCGCCATCTTGACCTCGCGCGCCTCGATCTTCTTGCCGACATATTCCGGCGTGCGGCCGACCATCAGGCCTGCAACGAAGATCGCGAGGACTACGAACAGCAGCATGCCGTAGAGCCCTGCGCCGACGCCGCCGACGATGATCTCGCCAAGCTGCATGTTGATCAGCGGGATCATGCCGCCGAGCGCGGTAAAGGAGTCGTGCATGGCGTTAACCGCACCGCAGGACGCGGCGGTTGTGACGACGGCGAACAGGCTGGAGGCAACGATACCGAAGCGGACTTCCTTGCCTTCCATGTTGCCGCCGGTGAGCCCGAGCGCGTCGAGCGCGGTGGTGCCGTTAGCCTCCGCCCAATAGGTGACGGCGACGCCGGAAATGAAAAGCACGCCCATCACGGCGAGGATCGCCCAGCCCTGGCGCTGGTTACCGACCATGCGGCCAAACACATTGGTCATCGCCGCACCAAGCGTAAAGATCAGAATCATCTGCACGAAGTTCGACAGAGCCGTCGGATTCTCGAAAGGATGCGCCGCATTGGCGTTGAAGAAGCCGCCGCCATTGGTGCCCAGCATCTTGATGGCAACCTGCGAGGCCACCGGGCCGACCGCAATGGTTTGCTTCGCACCTTCCAGCGTCGTGGCATCGACATAAGCGCCCAATGTCTGCGGCATGCCCTGCGAGACCAGAAACAGCGCGGCGACGACGCAGATCGGCAGCAGCACATAAAGCGTACAGCGCGTCACATCGACCCAGAAGTTGCCGATGGTGCGCATCGAGGAACGCGAGAAGCCGCGGATCAATGCCACCGCGAGCGCAATGCCAGTCGCGGCCGACAGAAAGTTTTGGTGCGTCAGTCCCAGCATCTGCACCAGATAGGACAGCGTGCTTTCGCCGCCGTAATTCTGCCAGTTGGTGTTGGTGATGAAACTGATCGCGGTGTTGAAGGAGAGATCCTGGGCGACCGCGGATTGTTCCGCCGGATTGAATGGCAGCAGCGCCTGTAATCGCATCAACCCGTAGAGGATGAGGAAGCCGCCGGCATGGAACAGCAGCATCGCGACCGTGTAGGTCAGCCAATGCTGCTCACGCTTCTCATCGACGCCGCCGATCCAGTATAGCCCGGCCTCAACCGGGCGCAGGATCGGGGACAGGAAAGTACGCTCGCCGCTGAAGACGCGCGTCATGTACCAGCCGAGCGGTTTGACCAGCGCGACCACGATGGCGCAGTACAGAAGAATTTGAATCCAGCCGATGGTTGTCATAGTCGGAAACCTTTTGGATTATTTGGTGGGCAACAACACGCGCATGAGCGCAATGAGCAGCCCCGAGGTCACGAGAAAAGCCAGCAGGACTTCACCGAGCGTGATCAGTCCGGACATTTTCAGAACCGTTCAGGCCGCAGCAGGGCGTAGGTAAGGTAAAATAGCAGGCCCAGTGAAACGAGACCGGCGAGCGAATAATCGAAGATCATGGGTTTTCCTCCCTCACAACCGTTCGCAGGCATAGGCATAACCTATCCCCGCCGCGAAGAAGCCGAAGCCGAGCGCCAGCATGACAATGTCCAGCATGGGATGTTCCTGTGCGTCGTGAAGCGCGAGCCGGTGAAGGCCGCGCGTTTTGATCGTGGTCAGGTGCCATCCCGCACATAGGTTTTCGAGATGGGGGCAATGGCGACGTTATAGGAATCTCATAAATGTGGGGCCCGACGACTGGTGTCACCCCCGCGAACGCAGAAATCCAGACGGCGTTGCGCTCTCAATAAGGCAGGGTAGCTGACGGTATTCGCAAAATCGGAACCCATGGTCATGGATCCCTGCCTTCGCCGGGAGGACGTGGGCAGAGAATTCTGCCTCCGACGTGCACTTATGAAATCCCTATATCACGGCCCCTCGCCTCATCTCGTTTTCAAATGGCGCTTTGACCACTTTGGGACTGCGGTTACAGCTTCAACCGCGCCAATAAGTGAGTTGACGCCATGTCGCTTCTTTCAACATCCCAAAATTCGATCGAACTCAGCAATCAGCTTCGCGACGCCTATACTGTGACTGCTGAATTCCTGTCCGACATCATCGCAAAAAGCTGCCGGCGCTTTCCTTCCACGAGCCAGAGCGGGAAGGCAGCCCGCGTCGAGCGGCTGATTCAGTCGGGCGCATGGACCGATGCGGCGCTTGCGCTGATCGACCTGGAGCTGCCGCAGTGGCAGGTCCGCCGCCTCGCCTATGATGAAGGCGAATGGCATTGCGCATTGTCGCGCCAGCGCGAGCTTCCAGAATGGCTCGATCAATCGATCGAAACCCATCATGCCGATCTGGCGCTGGCGATCCTGAGTGCCTTCGTCGAGGCCCAGCGCATCTCCGTACCGTCGAGCCGGACCAGCGTCCCTGCCGTACCGCAGGACGCGAACCCGCTCTACGAGCCGGTCTGCATTGACAATTTCGCGTAACGTGGCGCCGCCGTGCAGCAGCTCCCCCATCTGCCGCAACAGCTAAAATCGGTACAGGTGCTGGCCCGATTTAGCGTGCGGCTGGTTATCGTGACCGCGTTCGCCGCATTTGGAAATCTCGGCTTCGGCCGAAGCTTCGCCGTGCTGTTGTTGCTGTCCGTTGGCGTTTGCGTCATTTCCGGGCTCATACGACACGAACGGCTGTTCGACGACACGCTGACCTATTGGGACGAAGGCGCGCTCTACGGCCTGCTCTATGCGCTGACGGCCACGATCAATCAGGCATCCTCGTAAAAAAGCTGCGTCTCGCGACCATTCACCTCGCGTCAACGCTACCCGCCTCTTTTACGTATTTCCTATGAGATCTATGCCGCTCCGCACTCGAATTCATACGCGATCTCCCAGATATTTGAATCATCGTGAGAACACGCCGCGAATTGCATCATCGCATATCGCCGTGACCAACAGGAGAAGTGTCGTGAACAAAATCAAGGAGCCCCCTTCGTGCGGCTCACATCTTGTCATCATCGGACGGAACAGCCGGGGCAACTGGGTTGCCAAGGAACAAAACGGACTGTTCGGTGGGCTATTCGTCAATCGCGCGCAGGCCATGAAGTATGCGCTGTTTGAAAACGGAGACCATCCGGCAACCATCGTCCTGACCAGCAACGTCGTCGAACTCGACGTGCATCGCAACGCATCACCCTCCCCTCGGACGGTTGAGGCTGACGAAAGCTCTTATCAGAACCGGGCCGCGTAGCGTTCGCCGCCGGTCGATCAGGAAGCTTACATGTCACAGCATCCCATTATTTCGCCCCGGGACGAGATCATCAACACGATGATCGATCTGGCGCATCTCTCCCGATCCCAACGAATCGTCGTCGCCGGCAGCGACAGCCCCGAGCTCTATTTGGCGCTCAGGCGACGGGGATTTGCCTATCCGGTCCTAGCCTCCGGCGGCCGCATTCCCCGCGCGCAGTACTCGGCGGGCCTGATCGCCGGTGAGCATTCGTTTCAGGCGATTGAGACCGCGGTGACCCAGATCTCTGTATTTCTGGGCGCGGTGGCCAACGTCGCCATCTTGATCGAGTCGCAAGAGAACGGACTTGGCGTCAAGGTTCGGAATAGGCTGCAGCAACTCGGTTTCCGTGTCGAAGCCGGCGCCCGCTGCCGCGACGGATTCGTGCTCGCCGCCCACCGCCAGGACTTTGATCAAGGCTTTGGACAAAGCCTCGGCGCGATCGCGAACGTGGCCTGATCATGCCTGCCAATCAACCTCTGCACTGGCTCGGCGGCTTCATTGCCGATCTTCCTACGCCGTTCGACGACGACGACCGGATCGACTGGCAGGCCTTCGAGATGCTTTGCGAGCACCAGATCAGATCTGGCGCGACCGCGATCGTGGTTGGCGAAACCATGGGCGAAGCCTCCACGCTCAGCCGCGAGGAACATGAGGAAATCATCAGCGCCGCCGCCAATATCGCGCGCGGCCGAATTGCGGTGATCGCCGGCGCGGGCTCGAACTCGACCAGCCAGGCCATGGAATTGACCATGGAAGCCGAAGCCGCAGGCGCCGACGCGGTGTTATCTGTCGTACCTTATTACAACAACCCGATGCAGGCGGGTATTTTAGCCCATTTCCGGGCTATTGCAGGTTCAACAAGCCTTCCGATCATTCTGCACGACGTTCCCGCCCGCACGATCCGCGAGATGTCTGACGAGACTATCGTCCAGCTTTCGGAATCGAAGCAATTCATCGGGCTGAAGGATTCGACTGGCAGCGTAGCGCGGCTGTTTCGTCTGAAATCGGCACTGCCGCCGGCATTTCGATTGCTGTCCGGGAATGACACGACCACGATGGCCTATCTGGCGAGTGGCGGAGATGGCTGCATTTCGACGATTGCCAACCCCTTTCCGGGCCTGTGCCAGGGCATCTACGCGAGCTGCGCGATCAGCCACATGCCGGTTTCGACGGGCCTGTCGTCTCGCATCGCGACATTAGGCGCGGTGCTTTCGGCGGATTCTTCGGTTCCCGCACTGAAATTCGCGATGAGCATGCTGGGCTTCATGAAGCCTGCGGTGCGGTTGCCTCTTGTCGAACTCGGTGAGAATGAACGGCGGGCGGTTGCCCTGGCAATAACCGCCATCAGCGAAGGCGATCAGGCGGCATTCTGCGAGCGCGCGAAGATCCCGGTCTCCCCGGCCGTCACGTCGGCGCGGTGAAGCGTCGTTCGCGCTGGAGAGATTGATGGGTCCGGATACTTCAGATCAGCACACGCAGGGGAGAGCCTTGCAAGCATGGCACCTCGCTTTGCTGAGGTTTGCCGTAACGTTGGAAGTTTCCGACAGGCAGGCTGGCAGGGCGATCGCGGCCGAGCTCGACCGATCGGGATGCCGGGACAGACATTCCTCATCATTCGCATTCTTCCGGAAGTACACGGAGGAACTCTGCAACGCGATAGTGCGACCCGATCATTCAGGTGAAACGATCATCCGGCGTCATCTCAGCCGGATGGCGGACGGCCGACTCAAACGCGCCTTCCAGGCTGCGGTTGAACTCACGCCGCCCGTCGTCATCGAGAGCAGGAGCGTGGAGAGACGCCGCCGCGATTTGTGGAGAGGCCTCGAGCCCCGTCAAAACGGCTCGCGATAGAACGAGCGAGGATTGAGGCACGGGGACCGCAGGTTACGATCGGACGGAATGATCCAGCAGATGCTTTTCCCGCCACTTCGGTCCGGGCCCACGCATGTAATGGGCCTCGGGCCGATAGCGCCGGGGCGTACCGCCATCTCCGACGACAAATTTGAACAAGGCCAGTCCCGCCTTGCGAAGCGCAGAACCAATGGCGGAGGTCGCGATCGGAGAAATCATCGGCATGTGAGTTACTCGCCCAACGCACCCGAAAGACGGGTTTTAATCGGCAACAAACCGGTCGCCATCCAGCTTGACCGAACCGTAGCGAAGGCCGCGAATCCGCATCTCGCGTTCAATTCGCCGCGTCTTGGCGGCCGCGATGAGTTCAAGCATCATGCTGAAGAAGCCCTTGACGCCGCGGGCGGTACGACCTGCATCGCCGCGCGCGCGATTGATGCCAATTCGTCCGAAGCGGTAGCCGTTCGGAGAAACATCCGAACCATTGCGATTCAATTGACGATTGACCGCCGCCTCGTAGATCCGGTCCTCCGTAAAGCCAAGGTAAGCCATCTTCGGTCTCCATTGCGGCTGACGGGCCGCTTTCTGCCTGGAAGATGCGCGGGGCAGCATATGAATTCGAGAGGAACGGTCCCTCTTTCGCATAGGAGCGGCATAGGAGGCTTTGCCGCGGCGTCAATCCTATGACGACAAAGCCTTTTTATATGGCGCCTCTATGCGACATCCCGCCGATCCGTCTCGAATTCATATGGGTGGCGGACCTATATCGCTTGCGATCGTCGCCTGATGGCGGCGCTGGTTTGGGACCGCATTTTCCATGAGCGCAATGACGTATGGCGGGCATTTTCCTGGCGGCACGGAACGGAAACCGATGACCGGACCGCTTGCGTCGCACGTCGATGCAGAACTCGAACGCCCCATAGCCGCGTCGTTCGTGCGTCCTGCTCCGGAGGAGATCAGCGAGGCCATCCCGGTATTTTTCATCGGCCGCAACCGGGATGGTTTTTGGGTCGCCCGTGACGCGGACGGAAAATTTGGTGGCCTGTTCTGGCGCAAGGAAGCCGCCATTCACTTCGCGAGGAGCAGTGCCTCGCCGGCCAACTGCGCCACGGTATTTCCATCCGAGCGTATCGAGCTCGACCTCGACAACAATGGCAATCCGCTTCTTGCCTCGATCGGTGCTCTCAAACGCCAGCTAGTACGCGGCGTCCACCGTCTCATTGGTGCCGTGCAGGCGGCAGTGCGCCGCTGAGTCGAGCGGCTACTCCGCTGCCGAACGGAACTCCGTCTTTGCGGCGCGCACGGCGCAGAACTTGAACTCGGGAATCTTGCCGAACGGATCGAGCGCCGGATTGGTGAGCAGGTTCGCCGCCGCCTCCGCGTAGCAGAACGGCATGAACACCATGTTCTCCGGCACGTCGCGGTCGGAGCGCACTTTCACCTCGACCGCGCCGCGGCGGGTTTCCAGGCGGATGAAATCGCCGGGCCATACGCTCAGGCGCCGCATATCTTTTGGCGACATGAACGCGACGGCTTCGGGCTCGATCTGGTCGAGCACGCTGGCGCGGCGGGTCATTGAACCCGTATGCCAGTGTTCGAGCACGCGGCCTGTCGACAGCACCATCGGATACTCGTCGTCCGGTACCTCATCGGGCGCGATCACATGCGCCGGCACGATCTTGCCGCGGCCGCTCGCAGTCGGGAATCCGGTGGTGAAGATGATCTCGTTGCCGGGCTTGTTCGGGTCGTCGACCGGATAAGTCACCGCGCCCTCGCGCACCAGCCGCTCCCAGGTGATGTTCTTCAGCGACGGCATCAACTGCGTCATCTCGGTGAACACGTCCGCCGGGCCGTCATAGTTCCAGGGCAAGCCCATGCGCTTGCCGATTTCCTGGATAATCCAGAGATCCTGCCGCGCATCGCCGGGCGGCTTGATCACCTCGCGTGCGAGCTGCACGCGGCGGTCGGTGTTGGTGAAGGTCCCGGACTTTTCCGCAAACGCAGACGCCGGCAGGATCACGTCGGCATGGAACGCGGTCTCGGTGACGAAAAGATCCTGCACGACGAGATGGTCGAGCTTTGCCAGCGCCTCGCGCGCGTGCTGCAGATCGGGGTCCGACATCGCGGGGTTCTCGCCCTCGATATACATGCCGCTGATCTCGCCGGCATGGATCGCGTTCATGATCTCGACGACGGTGAGGCCACGAACGGGATCAAGCTCCTGATGCCAAAGCTTCTCGAACGGCTGGCGCAGATCGGTGCGCCCGACCGGCTGGTAATCCGGCAGGAACATCGGGATCAGGCCGGCGTCGGACGCGCCCTGCACGTTGTTCTGGCCTCGCAGCGGATGCAGGCCGGTGCCGGGACGGCCGACCTGCCCGGTCGTCAGCGCCAGCGCGATCAGGCAGCGCGCATTGTCGGTGCCGTGGATGTGCTGGCTGATGCCCATGCCCCAGAAGATGATCGAGGCACGCGAGCGCGCATACATCCGCGCCACTTCTTTCAAAGTCTCGGCGGGGATGCCGCAGATCGCCTCCATCTTCTCCGGCGGGAATTCCTTGATGCGCTCTTTGAGCTCGTCAAAGCCTTCGGTATAGCCCGCGATATATTGCTGGTCGGTCAGGCCTTCGGTGATGATGGTGTGGAGCATCGCGTTCAGCATCGCGACATCGCTGCCGGCCTTGAACGCGAGATGTTTGTAGGCATGCCGCGACAGCGATTGCCTGCGCGGATCCATCACGATCAGCTTGGCGCCGCGCTGGGCCGCGTTCTTGAGGTAGGTCGCGGCAACCGGATGGTTCACGGTGGGATTGGCGCCGATCACGATGATGACTTCGGCATCCATGGCGGCCGCGAACGGCGCCGACACCGCGCCGGAGTTCAGTCCTTCCATCAAGGCTGCGACCGAGGAAGCGTGGCACAGCCGGGTGCAGTGATCGACATTGTTGGAGCCGAAACCGGTGCGCACCAGTTTCTGGAACAGATAGGCCTCTTCGTTGGAGCCCTTGGCCGAGCCGAAACCGGCCAGCGCCTTGACACCCTTTTCGTCGCGGATTTTGACGAGGCCTTTCGCGGCGATATCGAGCGCCTCTTCCCACGACGCTTCGCGGAAATGCGTAAAGGGATTGGCTGGGTCGACCTGGTCGTTGAAGTCCTTCTTCGCATTCGGCAGCCGCACCAGCGGCTTTGTCAGGCGATGCGGATGATGGATGTAATCAAATCCAAAGCGGCCCTTGACGCAGAGCCGGTTGTGATTGGCCGGGCCGTCGCGGCCTTCAGCGTAGATCACCTTGTCGTCCTTGACCTGATAGGTGACCTGGCAGCCGACGCCGCAGAACGGGCACAACGAGTCGACCTTCTTGTCGGCATAGGTGACCCGGGTCTGGTTCTCGTCCAGCATTACCGACGGCATCAAGGCGCCGGTCGGACAGGCCTGCACGCATTCGCCGCAGGCGACGCAGGTCGATTCACCCATGGGGTCGTCGAAGTCGAATACGATTTTCGACTCGTGACTACGATAGGCCATGCCGATGACGTCGTTGACCTGGACCTCGCGACAGGCGCGTACGCACAGGCCGCACTGGATGCAGGCGTCGAGATTGACGCTCATGGCGGGATGGCTGCTATCGCCGTGCCAGCGTTCTGCGGCGGGGAAACGGCTCTCGGTCACCTCGACCTTTTCGGCCCAGTGCCAGAATTTTGAATCGGGATCGTGCGAGGTCGCGCGCGCCGGCTGATCGGCGACGAGCAATTCCATCACCATCTTCTGCGCCGCGACCGCTCGCGCGCTTTCCGATTTCACCTTCATGCCGACCGTCGGCGTGCGCTTGCAGGACGCCGCCAGCACGCGCTCGCCCTCGATCTCCACCATGCAGGCGCGGCAATTGCCGTCGGGGCGATAGTCCGGCGCGGGCGAATAGCAGAGATGCGGAATCTCATGACCCTCGCGTTTTGCCACCTGCCAGATGGTTTCGCCGGCGTTGGCCTCGACTTGCTTGCCGTCGAGTTCGAACTGGATTTTGGTCATTCCGCAGCTTCCTTCGGAAGGAACTCGTCAGGGAAATATTTAATCACGCTGGTTAGCGGATTCGAGGCCGCCTGCCCGAGACCGCAGATCGACGCATCGCGCATCGCCTGGCTCAGTTCGTCGAGCAATTCGCGGTTCCAGACCGGACGCTCCATCAGGATTGCCGCCTTCTGGGTACCGACCCGGCACGGCGTGCACTGGCCGCAGCTCTCGTCCTCGAAGAAGCGCATCAGGTTCAGCGCGGCACCCTTCACGCTGTCGTGCTCGGACAGGATGACCACAGCAGCAGAACCGATGAAGCAGCCGTATTTCTCCAGCGTGCCGAAATCGAGCGGGATGTTGTCCATGGACGCCGGCAGAATGCCTCCGGACGCGCCGCCGGGCAGATAGGCATGGAAGGTATGGCCGTCGGCCATGCCGCCGCAGAACTCGTCGATGAGTTCCCGTACCGTGAGGCCGGCCGGCGCCAGCTTGACGCCGGGGTTCTTGACACGTCCCGAAACCGAATAGCTGCGCAGGCCATGGCGGCCGTTACGGCCCTGCTCCGTCCACCAGCCGGCGCCCTTCTCGACGAGGTCACGGACCCAGAACAAGGTTTCCAGATTGTTGATCAGCGTCGGCAATCCAAACAGCCCGACCTGGAATGGATAAGGCGGCTTGTGTCGCGGCAGACCACGCTTGCCCTCGATGCTTTCAAGCAGCGAGGACTCCTCGCCGCAGATATAGGCGCCGGCGCCGCGGCGCAAATGTACCCTCGGGCCGCCTGCAGGCAGCTTGGCGATTTCGATGGGAAACAGCTTGAGTGCTGCGGGATATTCGTCCCGCAGATAGATGTAGACGTCCTCCGCATCGATGATATGCGCGGCGATGAGCGTACCCTCGAAAAATCGATGTACATCGCGAAGCATATAGAAGCGATCCTTGAACGTGCCGGGCTCGCCTTCGTCGGCATTTACGACCATCAGCCGGGGGCCGGGCTCGTTGAGCACCGCGCGCCATTTGCGGCCGGTTGGGAAACCGGCGCCGCCGAGCCCGCGCAGGCTGGAGTCATCCAGAACCTTGAGGATGTCTTCCTTGCTGACCCGCCCTGCGCGCAAGTCTTCGAGCAGCTTGTAGCCGCCATCCCGGACATAGGCGTCGTAATCGACATAGTCCGGGATGATGGGATCGGTCTCACCGCGCGCCACCGTGGCGAGGACTTCGGGCACGGTCGCGTCGAGAACATAACGGTGGCCCACCTCGGCGACTGGCGCGCTGTCGCAGAAGCCTACGCAGGGAGCGCGCACCACACGAACGCCGGGGCCGGCCTTGTCCTGCAATTCGTGCAGCAGCTTTTCCGCGCCGAACATCGCGCAGGTGAGCGAGTCGCAGACCCGGATAGTCAGCGGCGCGATGTCCGGCTCGCCTTCCTTCACGATGTCGAAATGCGCGTAGAAGGTCGCGGTCTCGAATACTTCGGCAAACGACAGCTTCATCTCGTCGGCGAGCGCTGCGAGATGGGCGGCCGAGATCTGATGATATTTGTCCTGGATCAGATGCAGATGCTCGATCAGCAGATCGCGGCGGCGCGGCCGGTCGCCGAGCAGGAGTTCAATTTCATGCGCAGCCGTCGGATCGACCTGACGGCCTTTCGGCGTCGCCTTGGCCCGCTTCCGTCCCGCGCCGGGATGTTCGAAGGGGCGTACTTTTTGCGCGTCATGGACCATCGAAAACGTCTCGTTCCTGCTCTGATGTTAAGGACAATTCTAGCCTCTGGTATGCCAGATGCCAAGGTAAATTATGGCGTCCCGATAAGCATTTAAGGGGCACGCAGCCCCGCTGTCATGCCCCCTCAAATCAACGTCTATCGGGATAGGAGGTTCTCAGACCTCCCCATCAAGTTTTGCCCATGCAGTCTTCGATGTAGAACCAGCGGTCGTCGCCGGCCAATCCCTTCTGCTTCACCTCGGTGCGGCACACCTTGAGCTTGCCCTTGTTGGCGCTCCACTTGGCCTTCATTTCCTTCAGCTTCTCTGCCGTCAGCTTCATTTTCGAAGGCTTTGCGGGCGCAGGCGTAGCGGTCTGAGCCGATGCGGTGTGGAGCGCGCCGGCGACAAGCAGCGTGGCAGCGAGACAAATTCCAGTGCGAAACATTCGCAAATCCCCCCTTGATCGTTTTTGTATTGGAAAGGCCCGAAAACCGCGGGACGAATATTTCCGTCCCGCGGCCCGTAATATCGGATCAGAGTATCTTGACCGCGCTTTCCAGCGTTTTCCACACGCCCCACAGCAGCGGTATGCCGACGAAGGCCCAGAACAAGGCGGCCTTGGCGTCGAGCCCGCCAAACCCGATGCCGTACGATCCCGAGGGTCCGGATGCGCCCACGCTGGCGCTCGCGGCCTGCAGCTTGGCAACGTCAGCCTCGCTCATGTGCCACTTCCGGTCGACCGGCTTGATCAGATAATTGCAGATCAATCCGGCGATCAGCATCGCGCACAGAATGTACATCGTGGTGTTGTAAAGCTGATCGCGTGGAACGCCGGCCGCGAGCTGGAATTCGCGGATGTAGTTCACCACCACAGGGCCGATGATGCCGGCGGTCGACCACGCCGTCAGCAGACGGCCGTGGATAGCGCCGACGAACTGCGTTCCGAACATGTCGGCGAGATAGGCCGGCACAGTGGCGAACCCGCCGCCATACATCGACAGGATGATGCCGAAGCCGAGCACGAACAGCAGTTTCGAGCCCATCGCCGCAAACGTCGGTGCGAGCGCGTAGAGCACGATGCCCAGGATGAAGAACGTATAGTAGGTATTCTTACGGCCGATCTTGTCCGACAGCGACGCCCAGAAGAAGCGGCCGCCGATGTTGAACAATGAGAGCAGTCCGGCAAAGCCGGCCGCGATACCCGCGATCGTCGCTTTCTGGGTGGCATCGAGCTGGTTGAAGCCGACGTCAGGCAGTCCGATCAGCTTGCCGGCGAAGATTTCCTGCAGCATGGGCGAGGCCATGCCGATCACGCCGATACCTGCCGACACGTTCAGGCAGAGCACCCACCAGATCAGCCAGAACTGCGGTGTCTTGTGCGCGTCGTTCAGATGAACGTTGTTCTGCGAGATCATCGCATTGGCTTTTGATGGCGGGGTCCAGCCCTCGGGACGCCAGCCCGCCGGCGGAATGCGATAGCGGAACGCGCCGATCATCATGAACGCGAAATAGATCACGCCCATCGCGAGGAAGGTTTCCCAAACGCCGACCGAGGTGGGAAGTCTTGAAGTAGTTCATCAGGAGGTTCGCCAGCGGCGCACCGATCATGGCGCCACCACCAAAACCCATGATGGCCATGCCGGTCGCCATGCCGCGGCGATCCGGGAACCACTTCACCAGCGTCGACACCGGCGAGATATAACCGAGGCCAAGACCGATGCCGCCGATCACGCCGGAGCCGAGCCACAGCAACCATAATTGATGCGTGATGATGCCGATTGCGCCAAGGAAAAGGCCGCCGCACCAACACAAGGCCGAGACGAAACCGGCCTTGCGTGGGCCTACGCGCTCGAGCCAGCCTCCCCAGACCGCGGCTGCGATGCCCAGCAACACGAAAAACAGCGTGTACATCCAGCCCATGCTGGCGACCTTCCAGTCGCAGGTGGTGGTGAACAGCTCCTGGACCAGCGACATGTCCGGACACGCCTTCGGCGCGGTCAGACCGATCGCACGCGACAGCGGCAGCCAGAACACGCTGAAACCGTAGGCCATGCCGATGCACAGATGGATGCAAAGCGCCGCGGGCGGCACGAGCCAGCGGTTGAAGCCGGCAGTCGCAATAGTCCTCTCCTTGTCGAGGAAACCCGCTCCGGCACCGGACTACACTTCCAGCGCTGCTGATTGTCGTCATCAAATCCTCCCCTGCAGCGCGCCCTTGTCGGGCGTGTCTGCCGTCCACAATCCCGTTGTCCTCAGGCCCCGCAGCAACCAACGTCCACTTGCTGCTCCGCACAATTCCAGGATGCGCCGGGATCGCTAAGCGCATTCGAGAATTCAACACCCGACGCGGCAGGATATGCCCCTAAGCGAGTGCCCGCCGTTGATTTGAGGTGCCCCACCCCTGACCGCCGTCGTGCCTGCCACAGACGCGACTCGTCCTCCGCCACCTTGCGGTAAGCATCGATTGGGACAGAAGGCGGGACGGGAGTCGATAGGAAAAAGGTAGGTATCAACCAAGGCAACTACTAAGCCGTTGGCGACATCATTTGATTTTTATATCGGGCGATTTGTTTTCTCAATCAAAAACACGATGCGGCTCTCCGCGCGCTCCGTGATCTCGACCTTGTCGCCGGTTTCGCGGATCAAATTGGGGATGTCGATCACCGACAGCGGGTCGGTGCAATGCACTTCGAGGAAGTCACCGGGTGCGACCGACTTCAGCGCCTTGCGCGTCTTCAATGCCGGCAGCGGGCATTTGAGGCCGGTGAGATCGAGCTTCGTCGTGGTCATGTTTCGAACATGGAGAAGCAGGCGCAGATCGTCAATGCCACAGCGTTTTCAAGCGAAGTGGATACCGGTTCGCGTGAAGAAAACGCGTCCAAAAAAATCAGATCAGGCTTGCATAGGACAGGAACCCGACCGTCTGGCCCGGCTCGACGAGCGTGACCTGTTCGCCGAGTTCGACCAACCCGTCGGTATCGACCAGCGACGACAACAACCCTGCGCCTTCGCGCGGAAACTTCATCGCCTCCAGCGCACCGTCCTCGCTTTTGCGCAAGGTCACGCGGACATATTCACGCCGGGCGATCTTCTTCCTGTAGGTGAACCCGGCGCGAACCGGCATCGGGGTCAATGGCTGTTGCTGCGCGCCTGACAAAGCAAGGATGGTCGGACGCACGACGTGAACGAAGGTGACAAAGCTCGCCACCGGGTTACCCGGCAATCCAATAAACGGCGTACCGGCGATGATCCCCATCGCCACCGGACGGCCCGGCTTGATCGCCATCCGCCACAGCACCAGTCTACCGACGCTTTCGACGCTGGCCTTGACGTGATCCTCCTCACCGGTCGAAACACCGCCGGTGGTGAGGATCAGATCGTGGGTGCTGGCCACCTTTCTCAAGGCTGCCGCAAGCGAGGCGCGCTCGTCGCGCAAAATGCCGAGATCGCTGACCTCGCAACCGAGCCGGCGCAGCATCGCCGCGAGCATGAAACGGTTGGAGTCGAACAATTGCGCCGCCGCCCGCTGCTCGCCGGGCGAGACCAGCTCATTGCCGGTAGAAAACACCGCGACGCGAATGCGCCTGACCGCGTCGAGTTGCGTCAGGCCGAAGGCTGCAGCCAGCGCGACATCCTGCGGCCGCAAGCGCTGGCCGGCCTTCAGGGCCGCATGGCCTGTCGGAATGTCCTCGCCCGCCGGTCGCACATTGGCTCCGGGCTTCAAGCCCGCCGGAAAAACCACCTTGCCGTCTTCGAGGCGGACGTCTTCCTGCATGAACACGGTATCGGCGCCGTCAGGCATCGGCGCGCCCGTGAAGATGCGCATCGCCTGCCCCGGCTTGATCGGCTCTGCCGCGGAGCTACCTGCCTGGACACGGCCCGTGACCGGAAGCGCCTGTTCCTGCTTTTGCGGCAGATCGCTGGCTCGCACTGCATAGCCGTCGACGGCGGAATTGGTGAAAGGCGGCAGCGGCAGCGGCGCCGCAACATCGCGCATGAGAATGCGACCGTCGGCATCGGCGAGCTTGACGGTCTCGACATCCTGCACTGCGCTCACACGTGCTGCGATGATGCCGACGGCCTCATCGACCGACATCATCGGACCGCCGAAGGCAAAGCAATCGTCGGACAATTGCGCCATGCGCGTCTCAGCCCTCGCTCAAGCTTTTCGCCAGCACATCCTCGACCGGTACCGCCGAGCGCAGCATCATGGCAGCGACGGCTTCGATATCATCGAGATGGGCTGTGGGCAGCGTGGTTTCAACGGCCACATCGGTTGCGATGCCGACGACGCCGGGATCGTCGGGGAACAGCAGCGGCTTTGCGTTGGCGGCGCGGTGCACCTCGATCTTGCGGTGCGGCTCGCGCTTGAATCCTTCGATGACGACAAGATCGACCCGCGACATTTTAGCCAATAATTCCGGCAGCCGCGGCTCACCGGCGCCGCGCAGCTCATGCATCAGCGCCCAGCGCTGGGTCGAGGACACCAGGACCTCGGTCGCACCGGAGTGACGGTGTCGCCAGGAATCCTTGCCGGGCACATCGACATCGAAGGCGTGATGGGCGTGCTTGATGACGGAAACGCGCAGGCCCCCTTCAAGCAAATGCGGGATTACCCGCGTCAGCAAGGTGGTCTTGCCGGCACCGCTCCATCCCGCGAGGCCTATCACTTTCATCGCATTCTCCGACAGCCTTGGCCGGAACCGGGCTAGGCATTCTCCAAAGGTGCTTTATATCGGGTGAGAGCCATTGTCATGCTAACCTCTACGCTATGATGAAGATCGACAAAGCACCCGTTCCCCTGATCGTGCCCAATCCGGACGATCCACGGCTGACCGAGCGCGTCACCGGGACCGACCAGACCGGCGCGACCGTCGAGATCAAGGTGCCGGTGGAACGGCCGCTAACGCTGTATCTGAACGCGCAGGAGATCGTCACCATGATGACGATCGGCGACTATCCGGAATATCTCGCGCTCGGCTATCTCCTGAACCAGAACATGCTGAAATACGACGACGTCGTCACCGAGGTCGAATATGACGACGACCTTCAGGTCGTGGTCGTGCGCACCGAGCACCACACCAATTTCGAACAGAAGCTAAAGAAGCGAACGCAGACCTCGGGCTGCGCGCAGGGCACAGCGTTCGGCGATCTGCTCGAAGCGGTGGAAAGCGTCGCGCTGCCTAAAGCGGAATTGCGTACCTCCTGGCTCTACCAGATGACGCATGCGATCAACACCATGCCGTCGCTCTATCTGGAGGCCGGCGCGATCCATGGCTGCGTGCTGTGCAAGGAAGGCACGCCTGTCTGCTACACCGAGGATGTCGGCCGCCACAATGCCGTCGACAAGATCGCGGGCTGGATCTATCGCCACGGCGTCGATCCCGGCGACAAGATTCTTTACACCACCGGCCGTCTCACCTCCGAGATGGTGATCAAAACGGTACGAATGGGAATCCCGATCCTGGTCTCGCGCTCGGGCTTTACGGCGTGGGGGGTGGATCTGGCGCGGCAGGTCGGGCTGACGCTGGTCGGGCGCGCACGCGGCAAACGATTCATCGCGCTCTCCGGAGAGGGGCGCATCGTCTACGATCAGAACCTCGCCTTCGTCGAAGAGGAATCCGCGCGGCACAAGCGCAAGGGCGAAGACCGTGAAGACTGAAATTCCCGGCATACTGCTCGCCGGTGGCCTGGCGCGGCGGATGGGCGGCGGCGACAAGCCGATGCGCCGGATCGGCGGCCGCACCATTCTGGAACGCGTGATCGCGCGGCTTAAGCCGCAATGCGACGAACTCATTCTCAACGCCAATGGCGACCCCGCGCGCTTTGCGGCGTTCAGCCTGCCCGTCATCGCAGACGGCGTCGCCGATTTTCCCGGACCGCTCGCCGGCGTTCTCGCGGCGCTGGACTGGGCGGCGGCGAACCGGCCTGAAGTATCGCTGGTGCTGAGCGCTGCAGCCGACTGCCCGTTCCTGCCGCGCGATCTGGTTTCGCGCTTGCACGGCGCACTCAAGGCCGAGAACGCCGAACTCGCGGTCGCGGCCTCCGACGGACAGTCGCATCCGGTGATCGGATTATGGAGCGTGAGTTTGCGCGAACAGCTTCGTCACGCGCTGGTGGTCGAAGACGTCAGAAAGATCGACCGCTGGACCGCGCGCTACAGGCTCGCCACCGTGACCTGGCCGACCGAACCGCTCGACCCCTTCTTCAACGCCAACACCATGGATGACATCGCGGAAGCGGAACGGCTGGCCGCGCTGGACGGGGATTAGGCCGCCCGCCGACAAGCCTGCTCAGTTCTCTGCAAACTCTTCAAAAATCTCACGCATCCAGTCGATCACGACACGGGCCGACGGATTGCGCTTGAGATGATTTTGCACCAGCAGCCATACCTCGAGGCGTCTTGACGGCTTGCCCAAATTGAAGGACTTCCCCGCCGAATTCGGCGGCTCCGGTGAGGCCATCGCCGAGTAGCTGCATGCGACGGCGCCGCCGATTGTCCCGGGCGGCGCTGGAGTGGGTTAGAACGACGCCGGGGCCGGTGGAAGCCGGTGTGCGACAATCACTCGCAGGCAACATCAGGGATTTTGCGTCGCGTTGTCCGTTTTTTGCTGCACATGTGAACACCCTGGGCGCTAGACTATACCAACCGTGAGTTTACAGGTTTTCAGGACTGACACGCCGTTCGCACGCCGGCGGCTACTTTGGCCGCGTCGAGGCGGTCCATTATTTCAGACGTTTTTGCAGGACTTTGCCACAAGCCGACAACGCGGCCGGCACTGAGATTAGACAACGCATATATTTCCATATTTGGGGGCCGGAATGTCCGATGACTCAAGCGCTCCCGATGCTGCTCAGCTCGTAGAACGCGATCGTCAATTCCTCGATATTCTCGAGCACTGCCCTGCCGGTCTCAACGTTGTCGACGAAGAAGGCCGCCTCCTGCTACATAACGCGCGTGTGCGCGAACTTTTCGGCTATGATCGGGACGAGCTTCATCTTTTTGACACGCGCAAATTCTGGAGCAACCTCGATCAGCGCGAACGGATCATCCGCAAGCTCCGTGAGGGCCGCGGCGAAGTCCTCAATGAAGAAGTTCACTGGAAAACCAAGTCCGGTTCATTGGTCCCTGTGCTCCTGTCCTATCCGCAAGTCGCCTACCACGGCGGCCATATCGACTTCGCGGGAGGCAAGCGCGTCGCATGGATTTACGACATCACGGCGCTGAGACAGCGTGAAGAGCAACTCGCCGAGCACGAGCGCCAGTTTCGGGAAATCCTGGATTATTGCCCCGCCGGACTGAACGTGGTCGATGAGGAAGGCCGCCTGCTGTTTCACAATGCAAGGGTACGCGAACTCTTTGGCTACACCGAAGAGGAGATGACGCATTTTAACACCCGAGGGTTCTGGCATGACCTGAATCAGCGGGCGGAAATCATCGAGAGACTTCGGAAAGGCGGCGGCGACGTCCTGAGCCAGGAAGTGGTTTGGAAAACCAAGGAGGGTAAGCCGATCGATGTCCTGATATCTTATCCGCAGGTGGCCTACCGGGGAGGCCATATCAGCTTTGTAGGAGGCAAGCGAGTCGCCTGGGTCTATGATATTTCTGCCCTGAAGCGCTCCGAAGACGCACGGCGGCAGAGCGAACAGCGCCTCGTCGAGGCGATAGAAAGCATTTCCGAGGGGTTTGCCTATTATGACTCGGAAGACAACCTCGTGCTTTGCAACTCCTGCTACCGGGAGATGATGCATCCGGGTCAGGACGCGGCCTTTCTACCCGGAATGAGTTTTGAAAGCATTATCCGCCGCTCCGCCGAGCGCGGCGACGTGGCGGATGCCGAAGGCCGGGTCGAGGAATGGATCGCTCAACGCCTGTCGCAGCATCGCAACCCCGGCCCTCCGCAGGTGCAGCGGCGTTCCGGCAAGCTGTGGGTGATGATCAGCGAACGCCGCACGCTGGATAACGGAACGGTCGCCGTCTACTCGGATATTTCCGAACTGAAGCAGCGCGAGGAAAATCTTTCCGAGAAATCGGCGGCACTCGAGAGCCTGTCCGGCAAACTCGCTAAATATCTCGCTCCCCAGGTCTACGATTCGATCTTCGCCGGAAAGCAAGACGCGAAGATCGTGAGCCAGCGCAAGAAGCTTACCATTTGCTTCTCCGATATTGCCGGCTTCACGGAGACGACCGACCGCATGGAATCGGAAGACCTTACCCAGCTCCTCAATCACTATCTGACGGAGATGTCTAAGATCGCGACCGAGCATGGCGCGACGATCGACAAATATGTCGGTGACGCCATCTTGATGTTTTTTGGCGATCCGGAGAGCCGCGGCGTCAGGGAGGATGCCCTTGCAGCCGTCAAGATGGCGCTCGCCATGCAGCGGCGGATCGTCGAACTCGCAGACATCTGGAGAGACGCGGGGATTCAATCCCCGTTACGTTGCCGTATCGGCATTCACACTGATTTCTGCACAGTCGGAAATTTCGGCAGCGCCGACAGGATGGACTACACGATCATCGGCGGTGCCGTGAATTTGGCGTCGCGCCTTGAGCACGAAGCCGCACCCGGGAGCGTGCTGATTTCGTACGAAACCTATGCCAACGTAAAAGACGAGATCGTTTGCGAGGAACAAGGCAACATCAGCGTCAGGGGCATCGCTTATCCCGTAACGACTTACCGGGTGGTGGATCTCAAGGCCAATATGACCGCAAGAGCCGGTGCGATCCATGCGAACACCCCGCACCTTCGGCTCGAAGTGCAACCGGAGCTAATGTCGCCGGACGAAAGAGAACAGGCGTTGACCGCCCTGCGCGAGGCGCTCGAGCGCCTCTCTCATGCGGCTGGAGACAACTGATCGGGGATGTCGCCCGTACTCGCCTTTTGCCCTCTACCACCGCCACGCCGAACCGCGTTCCTCACGCCGCCAGCGGCACGGTCCAGGCGTCATAGCCATAGACCCAATCGGCATCGGTCCTTCCGCTCAACCAGGTATTCGCGCGCGAGGTCTGCTGGATTCGCGCCGTGCGGTCTTTTCTTGTCGCCTCAAAGCGGCGAAACGCGTTCGCAACACCGTCGCGACCGGCGCCTTCGAGGCAACGCGACAACACGGCGGCGTCTTCGATCGCCATCGCGGCGCCCTGCGCCATGTATGGCGTCATCGGGTGGCAGGCGTCACCGAGCAGGGTCACATTCCCCTCCGCCCAGCGATCGAGCGAATTGCGATCGACGATCGCCCATTTGTGCACATCGGGGCATGCGGCCAGAACCTGTTCGACCTGGCGATCGAAACCGTCGAATGCCCGGCGTAATTCCCTGACGTCGCCCTTCGCCGACCAGGACTCGATCCTGAACTCCGGCTCCGGCTGGCTGGTGACGAGGTAGATCTCGCTGCGGTCCGGCTTGACGTAGTAGATGACGATGTGGCGGTCCTCGCCCCACCATTTGGTGCAGTCGTCTATCTTCTCACCGCCAAGCAGCGCGGCGGGATAAGTGGTGCGATAGGCGATGCGCCCGGTGAAATTCACCGGCGAGGTGCCGAACAACATGTCTCGCACCACCGAATGAACGCCATCCGCACCGATAACGGCGTCAGCGACTGCGCTTGCACCATTGGCGAAAGTCAGCCGGACGCCATCGGCGGTCTCGTCCAGCCCGACCAATTTGTGGCCGAGCTTGATGCATTCGTCGGGCACCGCGCCGGCGAGTGCGGCATGCAGATCCCCGCGATGTGCCAGCAGATAGGGCGCGCCGAATTTTTGCTCGGCGCTTTCGCCGAAAATCATGTCGAATTTGATTTCGCCGGTACGCCAATCCCGGTTGTTCCAGGAGCGCGGATAGAAGGATTGCGCGCGCAGTTTTGCCTCGAGCCCGAGCCCGCGCAGCACCTTCATGGCGTTGCAGCCGATCTGAATTCCGGCGCCGAGCCGTGCGAATTGCGAAGCCTGCTCGTACACGGTGACGTCGATGCCCACCCGCCTCAGAGCTGCCGCTGCCGCGAGGCCACCCATCCCCGCGCCGACAATCGCCATCGACAGTGGTCGTGCCATCGTTTCCCGCCCCTAGGACCGCCTAGGCAGGTCGAAAGCCTGCCTTCGTCAACGCTTCCCGGCCTTCTTCCGATGCCAGCGCGTCGAGAAACGCCTGCACGGCCGGCCGTTGCTTGCGCGCCTTTACCAGCGCAAAATCATAATGCTCTTCGGCGAAGGGAATGAAACCCAGATCGGATGCATGCGCGACCGGCGCTATCGTCATGCCCCAGTCGGCGCGATGCTGGGCCACGGCGGCGGCGACCGCGTTATGCGAGCGCGGCTGATTCCAGTATCCGTCGGGACGCGCCTCTCCAAGCAACCGGTCGATCAGGATGCGCGTACCGGCGCCCTGGTTGCGGTTGACCATGATGCAGGCGGGATCGGCGAGCGCCGCCCGCACCGCGCCCTCGGCGCTCAGACCTTCAAAACGCTGGTCGCCCTTGCGGAACACGATGCCCTGCATCCGCCGCCAGCCCGGCACCAGCTCGAGCCCGTCGGAAAGATACGGCGTGTTGTAGGTCTCGGTCTTCTCGTCGAACAGATGGATCGGCGCGAAATCGCATTCGCCGCGTTTGGCTGCCGCGAGCCCGCCGAGACTTCCGACCGCGATCGATCGCACCGAGAGCCCGGCATGGGCCAGTGGCGCGGTAACCAGATCGAGCCCGGTGCAATGACTGCCGACGATGACGAGATCTGGCACACGTACATGCGGCGTGAACAACGTCACTTCGGCCTGGGAGCCGGCTGGCATCTGGTCGGCTAACGCATCGATCCGTAAGAAGCCGTCGGCCTGCGCAAAAGACGTGATGGCGCCGGAGCCCTTGCCGGTCGGGTAGGCGATCAATCCGTCTGCGCCCTCGACCAGCGACACCATGACGAATTCGGTGCGGCCCATTTCGCTGGCAATCCGCACCGGCACTTTGGCGCTGACCTTGGCGTCCGAACGCGGCGGCAGGCCGGCCATGCGTCGCAGCACGGGAACGATCATGTCGTGGAAGGTGAACATCGCCGAGGTCGGAAATCCCGGCAGGATGATCACCGGCTTGCCGTCGCACACCGCAAGGCATAACGGCTTGCCCGGTTTCAGCGCAACGCCATGCGCGATGATGCCGGGTTTGCCGAGCCGGCCGATGATGCGATGGGACACATCGCCCGCGCCCTTGGATGTGCCGCCTGACAGCACCAGCATATCGCTGGTTTGCAGCGCCTGGCGCATCGCGGATTCGAGCTTTTCCTCGTCATCGGGAATAGCGCCGAGAAATCTCGCCTCGCCGCCGTTCTCGCTGATGGCCGCGGTGACGATCGCGCCATTGGTGTCGTAGATCGCGGCGGGACGCAGCGGCTGGCCCGGCTGCACCAGTTCGTCGCCGGTGGAAATGATCGCGACGCGCGGACGGCGAGCAACGGAAACCTGCGCAATCCCGCACGCCGCCAGCATGCCGATCTCGCGCGAGCCGACGATAGTGCCGGCGCGCAGCAGCGCCTCGCCGCGCGCGATGTCGGAGCCCGCATAGGACACGAACTGCCCGGGCGAGGCGGCGCGACGGATTTCGATGGCGCGAGGCCCCGCCGGCTGCGTGTGCTCGACCATGACGATGGCATCGGCGCCGCGCGGCACCGGGCCGCCGGTCGCGATTGACGTCGCCGTTCCCGACAGCACGGGCCGCGTCGGCGCGGTGCCACAGGCGATCACTTCGTCGTTCAGCATGAGACGGACCGGCGTGCTTTCACCGGCGGAAGCGAGATCGGCGGAACGCACCGCAAAGCCATCGACATTCGAACGATCGAACGGCGGCACGTCGATCGGCGCCATCACGTCTTCAGCAAGCGCAGAGCCGAGTGCATCGGCGAGCGGGCGCAGCTCGCTTGGTACCGCGCGCGGAAACAAGGCGGCCTCAAATCGCGCCAGCGCGTCCTCGCGCGACAGGACAGTCAGGAACTGGTCCTGATCAGGGTTGTCGTGGTTTTTCGGCGCGGCTTTGTTGGTCATGCGGGAATCCATATCACTCCCGCAACATATAGGCATCGACGCCCGCGCCCGCTGCAAATCCTTCGGCGCCACCGGGCACGGCCAGCCAGGCTTCGGCACGGGCGATCGCATCGAGCGACAGATCTCCCACTGCAAGCGTCACCCAGGCGCCCTGCTTCCGTTCCAGCAGCACGATCTCGGCAATGCCGACGCTGGAGGCGATCTTGCGCGCCAGCGGCAGATTGAGCGTCTTGCGCGGCCGGCGGCCCGACAGCCGGTCGAGCACTGGCAGTGCGAGCGTCCACCACGCCGCAAAGGCGTGATCCGGCGCACCCGGCAGCACGATCGCAGGCGTCTTGCCGATGCGGCCGACGGCCGCGGTGCGGCCGGGTTGCAACGCGATGCCATGGGCGATGACCTCGCCGCGCCCCGCCAATGCGTTCACCGTCGCGTCGGTGCGGCCGACGCCACTACCGCCGACGGCCAGGATCAGATCGCAGGCGTTGCCGTCCAGCGCTTTTGCGATCGACGCGGCATCGCGGCCTTCGGCAGTAACCCGAATAATGTCGGTACCAGCGCTCCGCGCGCTCTCTGCGATCAGATCGGCAGTCAACGTACCGCCGGGGATATTGACGATACGCAGCCGCGGGCGGCGCACGCGTAACCGCGCTATTCCTGCTACGCGCACGATGAGAAGATCGCGCGGCCGCACGCGGCGCCCAGGTTCAACGACGCGGCTACCCGCAGCGATATCGCCGCCGGCCCGCCGCACTCCCTGCCCCGGAATCGTTTCCGCCAGCGCCTGCACAAGCGGCCCCGAACTGTCGACTGAATCGGAATCGAGCACGCAATCGCAACCATCGGGGATGGCATCGCCGGCTTCGACCCAGACCGGAGGGGCCGCCAATAGCAACGGCGAATAGGAGGACGCGCCGACCAGATCGCGCGCGCGCAACGCAAAGCCGTCGGCCGCGGCGATATCGCGCGGCGGATGCGCGTTGAGCGGCGGCATTTCGGCCGCGATGCAGCGCAGCGCTTCCGTCAGCGGCAACTCAATCGGCGTCACCGGCTCGACGCCATGCAGCAACGCAGCGAGCGCCGCATCGAGCGGAGTAAGCGAAGCCGGCAGGCGCTGGGTGGTAGCCATGTGCCGCGTATACTCAATCGAGCCCGAAATATACAGCCCGGCACCGCCGCGTCGGGGCCTTATCCTTTGGCTGCGTTGACGCCGGCCGTCGAATGATTGCACAAAGAACCACCCGGCCGAGTTATGCACCCGGGTGAAGCAAAAATGGCCAATGTGCCAGCGGTAACGGGAGGAGACAGGATGTTCGCGGGGAACCTATCCAGAAACCTATCGAGCTTTGGCGCGCTTGTGGCCGCCATGCTGGCATCGACGGCGGCGCTCGCGCAAATCTCCGACGATGTTGTCAAAATTGGCGTGCTCACCGACATGAACGGCCCGGCATCGACGCCGACCGGTCAAGGCTCGGTCACGGCGGCGCAAATGGCGGTCGACGATTTCGGCGGCAAGGTGCTGGGCAAGCCGATCAACGTGATCGTCGGCGACCACCAGCTCAAGCCCGACATCGGCAGCGGTATCGCGCGGCGCTGGTATGACGTCGATCAGGTCGACCTGATCGTCGACGTGCCGGTATCGGCGGTTGGCCTTGCGGTGCAGAACGTCGCCAACGAAAAGAAAAAACTGTTCATCACCCACTCGACCGGAGCTGCGGATTTCCACGGCAAGTTCTGTTCGCCCTATGCCATCCAGTGGGTGTTCGACACCCGTGCGCTCGCGGTCGGCACCGCGCAGGAAGTCGTCAAGCGCGGCGGCGACAGCTGGTTCTTCATCACCGACGACTATGCCTTCGGGCACTCGCTCGAACGCGACGCGTCCGCCGTGATCACCAAGAACGGCGGCAAGGTGCTCGGCTCGGTCAGGCCGCCGTTTGCGACGCCGGACCTGTCGTCATTCATCCTGCAGGCCCAGGCCTCAAAGGCCAAGATCATCGGCATTGCGGCCGGGCCACCCAACAACACCAACGAGATCAAGACCGCCGGCGAGTTCGGCATCTTCAAGGGCGGCCAGCAGATGGCCGGCCTGCTCGTGCTGATCACCGACATTCATTCGCTCGGACTGCCCGCAGCGCAGGGCCTGCTGCTGACGACCTCGTTCTACTGGGACATGGATGACAAGACCCGCGAATGGTCGAAACGCTATTTCGCCAAGATGAACCGGATGCCGACGATGTGGCAGGCCGGCGTGTATTCCTCGGTCACGAACTATCTCAACGCCATCAAGGACTCAGGCACCGACGAACCGCTCAAGGTGGCGGCGAAGATGCGCGAGAAGCCGATCGAGGATTTCTTTTCCCGCAACGGCAAGCTGCGCGAGGACAATCTGATGGTTCACGACCTGATGCTGGTGCAGGTCAAGAAACCGGAAGAGTCGAAATATCCGTGGGACTATTACACGATCCTGGCCAAGATTTCGGGCGAGGATGCATTCGGGCCGCCCGATCCGGCGTGTTCGTTGATCAAGAAATGACCTCGGTTTACTTCACCACCCCGATCTCGCGATAATACTTCATCACCCCCGGGTGAATCAGCTCCACGTTCGGCGCGGCGGCTACCGTGCTGGCGGCTGTGGTTTCGCATGCCTGCGGCAGCTTCTTGCAAAACGCGGCCTCGATGCCATGCAGCGTGCGCGCGAGCCGATAGGCAACGTCATCCGGCAGGCTATCGCGCGCCAGGATGAAACTCCATGAACCGACGGAGTCGATTGCCGCGGTCTGGTTCGGATAGCTGTTCGCCGGGACCGTCAGCGGCTTCAGGAACGTGTGCTTGGCGCGGATGCGCGCGATCTCGCTCGCGTCGGGCGCGATGAACCGCGCGCCGCCGGGTGCTGCCGCCATCGTGGCGAACCCGGGCCAGCCGATGCCGGCGCCCCACAACGCCGCCGCACGACCGTCCTGCACCATGGTCGGGCCGTCACCGGCACGGTCGAGATAGATCGATTTGAAGTCTTCATCTTGCTTCAGCCCGATGCCATCGAGCATGTAGCGCGACAGGATCGGCAGGCCCGAGCCCTTGGCGCCGAACGCAACCGACTGGCCGACGAGATCCTTGATCGTCTTGTAGGGGCTGTCGGCGCGCACCACGAACATGCCCGGGCTGGAATACATCGCGGTGAGGATTTTCAATTTGGTCGCCGGCCGGCCGATGCCCATGAAGGCTTCGTAGGAAGGCTCTCCCGCCACCAGCGCGATATCGAGGCTGCCTGCTTCGAGCAGCGGAATGTTCTCGTTGCTGCCCTTGGTGTTGCGCGGCTCGATCGACAGCGTCGGATCGGCGGCGTTCATGGCTTCCGCGAAGGCATTGCCGTAGAGCGGAAAGCCGCCGCCCGGCGTCGCAGTCCCCAGGCTGATCGTTGTCTTTGAAATGGTCTTGCCTCCGTCTTGCGCCGAAGCGCTGCCCGCCAGCAAAAGCACGCCGGCACAAACAATATGAGCGAGTTTCATTTTCGACCTCAAGCGTCGTTATGCGCAGAAAGTATTGAATCAACGCGCAGCGGAGGTTGTAGGCAAGCGCGGGGTTTTGTGAAAGCATGCGTTCAACGGTAACAAGAAAATGACGGGAAGCATAATGATGCGACTTTTCCGAACGGCCTTGCTTGCTCTGGTTTGCCTTTTTAGCCTTGTTTTTAGTCTTGCGGCCGGCACCGCCCCCTCCTTCGCCGCCGATTATCCCAACCGCCCGGTAAAATGGCTGATCGGTTTCTCTGCCGGCGGCCCGGTCGATACCGTGGCGCGCATCATGAGCCAGTGGCTGTCGGATCGTTTTGGGCAGCAATTCGTGGTCGAAAACCGCACGGGCTCTGGCGGCAATATCGCCGCGGCAGCGGCGATCAGTTCCCCTCCGGACGGTTACACGCTGCTATTCGTCGCGCCGAACAACGCGATCTCAACCTCGCTCTACAAGAAGCTGCCGTATGATTTCATTCGCGACACCACACCGGTCGCGAACATCATGCAGCTCACCAACATGCTGGTGGTGTCGAATGCGATGCCGGTGAAGACCGTTCAGGAGTTCATCGACTACTGCAAGGCCAATCCCAGCAAGGTGTCCTATGCGTCATCGGGCAACGGCACCTCGGTGCACATGTCGGCGGAATTGTTCAAGGCGATGACAAAGTGCGACATGGTTCACGTGCCCTATCGGGGATCGGCGATCGCCTTCCCCGACATCATTTCCAACAAGGTGCAGCTGATCTTCGACAATCTGCCGTCGGCGCTTGAACAGGCGAAAGGCGGCACCGTGCGCGCACTCGGCGTTACCTCGCCGCAGCGCTGGCCCACCGTGCCCGACGTGCCGGCGATCGCCGAAACCGTGCCGGGATTCGAATCCGTCGGCTTCTATGGCATCTCCGCGCCAAAGGGCACGCCGCCGGAGATCGTCGACCTCCTCAACAAGGCCGTCGGCGAAGCGCTGAAGGACCCAAAACTGGTGGCGCGACTCGCCGAAGTCGGCGGCATACCCAAGCCGATGACCCCGGCCGAATTCGGCAAGCTCGTCGCCGACGAGACCGAGAAGTGGCGCAAAGTGGTGGCGTTTTCAGGCGCTTCGGTGGACTAAACCGGGCATTGCCGGATCGCGGTCATCCCTGTAAACGGTGCCGGCACCGTTGCCGGCCCGCCTTCGCCCTCTGGGCTTCGGCGTGGCAGCCTGCGGCGGGGCCTGTAGCTCAATGGTTAGAGCCGGCCGCTCATAACGGTCTGGTTGCAGGTTCGAGTCCTGCCGGGCCCACCAGCCTTCGCTGGCTTCGCCAGCTTCGGCTCGGCGAGCCATCTCGTAGCGAAGGCTGCCGCGCCGAAGCCCAGAGGGCGAAGGCGGGCGGGTACTGGCTTCGCAGCTTCGGCCAGGCGAGTCATCTCGTAGCGAAGGCTGCCGCGCCGAAGCCCGGAGGGCGAAGGCGGGCGGCTCGGCTAGCCATCTCATAGCGAAGACGGACCGAGGCGCGTAACGAGATCGCATCGCACCGCAAATTTCCGATCTGATTTTTCAAACAGCCACGACGATATGCGTCTGCCGTCTCGCGGCACGATGCGCCCGAGTTATTCAGGAAATTGCCCTCGAAAATCAGAGGGCGCAGGGAACACCGGGTGCACGCTGCACCCGCGATCTCGTGTGCAAATTGCACATGGAAAACGCACACGAGCATACAGGTACAGGCGGAGCAATCCGGCATTCCCTGCGCAATGGCTTTACGGCTTATAACGTGCTCTCCCCGGCGACGAATTCGTCTTGTCACCGTCGCCAGCGAATTAACGGTTCATCAAGACCCGGTTGGGCCAAGAAAACCTCCGCCAGCTTGACACCAGCAACGGGTGCCAGGACCACACGGCTTTGCCGTACGCGACTGCGCCGTTCGTCGGCACGCCGGTCGATCGCTCACAGGCCTCATCGGCCCGCCCCGCGACGCTCACACGCGACGACGCCGCCGCGTCCACCGCTTCCCTCCCCGCGTTTGTGACGATCGCGAAACGCCCCTCTTGTCGGGGTGGGATGGCGCGAGCTGGTAGCGCTGATTTGCCCGACGGCGAAAGCGAAATATTTTTTGCGAGCGGGATAGACAGGAAATTGCCTGACGGGCAAATCAGTTGCGGGCGAGGTCATGAACGGGGGCCCTGGGGTAGGTATCGGAGGTCGACGACAGGGGCACGCAACACAACTCTCTCATTCGGGCAATCGCGATCAACGTCGTGAACTGCTTCTCTGCATGTCAGCCGGATCGAACGAGGACTTAAGTCGCCAACTCTCGATGCTGTTTCGGTTGACGAAAGCACTAATACGAGTCCGAGCAGGATTTTGAAGCAACTCGAGGCCGACCTCGCCGCGGCTTAGGGCGTCCACCTGGAAAGTGTATCCGCTGTTGGATGTTAAACGAACTCCGAAGGCCTGGACTGCGCTGTCTTCAAATGACCGGACATTGCTCGCAGTATCGCGCTGCGAGGGCACACGGGCTGGCTAGAATCCTATTAACGATACTCTCGTGCACCGTGGGAATCGACTTTGTGTTGGCTTCTCCGTCTCCTCAGCCGCCTTTTCAACTCCTACGAGTGCTGGTATCACTTTCGCCGTTCGGCCCAGATACTACGAAGGTTTAGCTGAAGACCCGAATAATGCATTCATGTAAGCCGCCGAAGAAGGCGCTCAAGAAATGGCTTGAAGGCTATCCCACTGAAGAGGGCAATTATGGCCATTTGCTCCTAGAGCAGAGAACGCCAGCGGACCAAGCGCTCTACGACGAGTTAATTCCCTACTTCGAATCCGCTCATCTCGATGCGAGGCAGTGTTTCCACAAGCTCGCGCGTATCAGCCTCCATCCAGACGATGGAGAGATTGGCTGCGATGCGCAGTATCCTTCCGCGCTACCTCTAACCGCGCGAAAGGGTCTGTTTGGCGAAGTTTTGGCCGGCATGACGACCGAAGCCTATGAATTTGTGGGAAAGCATGAGTGGCTAATACCGGTCTTCCTCTTCCGCAACCATGAAGATGCCGGACAGTACATATACACGCTGAACCGCGATCCCGGGCGAACGAGAGAGGTTCTTGGGCGCAAGGGAGACGATTTCATCGGGATCGTCGTCAATGAGGAAGGTCGCATAACGCGCTTCATCGCAGGCGAGGCCAAGTGGCGCGGCGCTTGGACACCTTCAGCCGTGGATGTGGTCATGCTAGGTCCGAAGGTCGATGATCCTGCTGGTGGTATCAAGAAGGTCCATAACAACAGAGGCGTATGGTTCGAGATCAACCGCGCCCTTCCCGTGCCGCTGGGGTTGGAGCAGCTTCACGCCATACTGGAAGAGTGCGAGCCCCAAAAGTATGCCTCGGTCATTGCATCGCTTGACCGAATACTGGCGCACCGAAATCCTGATCCCGTCGAGCGCACCGATCTGATCCTGTTGGCGGGCGGGCCGGCCGCCACGCGAGAACCTCGCCAAGTGTTGATTTCGTGGGACGAAGTGCCGGAGCAATACACGGCTGGCCGTGACCTGCAGGTGGTCGAGTTGATAATCGAGAAGGGCGACAGCCTAATCGACGCCATCTATGGCGGCCTCTGGGCGAAGGAGCCGGAGAATGCCTGAGTTCGATCAACAGCGCATCGAGCTTGCTCGCGCAATACAAAGCGATCTTGCGCAGGAGCGCACACTTAGCCCCTTGCAGGCGCGGTCGTTTGTCCGCTGCCTGCAAACCGATTGGGACGTAGAGGTCATACGGTGGACCGATGCAGACTCCTCGGTCGTGCTACAGCAGGCCCGCCACCTGATCCGTGCAGGGAAGGTGCTTTCCACGGTGGAAGGAGGGAGCATCGAGGAGGCAACGCTCGCGTTCCGAAGAGCCGGCGAATTGCTGGAATGGCTGGCGCGCGCCAGAGACTTTGTCGGCACGGAGATTCCCACAGCGCTTATCGCTGCGGGTTGCTACCAGCTTGGTGGCTTGCCGGCGATGGCTTCGGGCCTTCTGCGTCAGGTTGTACCGGACGATCGAGGTTCTCATTTGTTCGCCGACTTTCTCAAGGCGGACTTTGATGCGGTCCTGTGGCGCACCGCGCGCTTTTGGGACGAACATCGCGACCTCACGGTCCGCGGGGCGGAACGTCTATTCTTCGGCGAGGGTACATTTGAGAGTGTAGAGTGGTTCGGCACCATCGAGCTTGTCCGGTGCATCGGCCTCGCCTCGCAAACCCTGCGTCGTGGCGAGGTCGCGCGATTTGACGCCGCCCTGGAACGGCTTCGTGACGTAGAGCGGCTGCTCCTTAGGACGTCCCCCGATGACGTGGCGCTCCTCGCCTTCTTCCTGCGGTCGGCATGTGAGCGGTATGGAAAATCCTCGATCTATGCGCCGCTTAGGCAACTCGGCCTTCTCAATCTGGATCGGCTGCGCGACGTCAATCAGTTCGCAAGGAAGCAGTATGCGAGGGGGCGCGGCATTCTTTGGCAATCTCAAAAGCAGGGCATCGAGAGGCTGCTGAACAACTCGTCATTTGCGCTCTGCACCCCTACGGGTTCAGGCAAGACGCTTGTGGCAAATCTTGCCATCCTCAAAGAGCTGCTGATCCTCAGAAGGCCGGACGATACAGCGCCCCTTGCTCTCTATCTCGTCCCTTCCCGCGCTCTCGCTGGCGAGGTAGAGGCCAAGCTTGCTGGCGAGCTTGGCCGCGAGTTCGTTGTGACTGGTCTTTATGGCGGCTCCGATTGGGGCATAACGGACGCTTGGCTGACTTCCGATATGCCGACCGTGCTTATTGCTACGGTTGAAAAGGCCGACGCGCTCATGCGCTATCTCGGTCCGATGCTTCTTACGCGCCTCAAACTCCTAATCGTCGATGAAGCACACCAGGTCGTCTCGGAGGATAATGAACGCGAACGAAACGCTCTCGCCGAGCATATGAGCCGGGCCATCAGACTGGAGAGTTTCATATCGCGCCTCTTGCTGAGAAAGCCGGAAATCGTTCGGGTTGCTCTCACTGCTGTAGCCGGCGGCGCGGCCCATCCAGTTGCGCGGTGGATTGAGTTGAACGCGGACGCCGAGCCAGTCGGATCGTACTATCGAAGCACGCGACAGGCCCTCGGTGTGCTTGAAGTCAGTAATGGCGCTCCCCGTATCGAGTTGCATCGGTTAAACGATCACGGGCTGAGCGTACGTGGCCAGGGGGAGGTGTACATTCCCCTAAGGATCCAACCCATGCCGGAGGCGCCGGCTGCGATTCGGGACAGTCTCAATCACTTCACGCAAAACACTCTACTTTGGACGGCTCTGCACTTGTCAGACGGAGACCGGCGCATCCTGGTTTCGATATCGCAGATGCCAGAGCGTACTATGGGGTGGTTTGCCGATGCATTCGGCTTAAAGGGCTGGGATGATATTCCTACATTCGAACCACCGCAGGACGGCGAAGGTGCTGCGCTCTTTGCCGAAACAAGATCTGTCTGCATCGACTATTGCGGAGAAAGCTCGTACGAGCTTCGCCTTCTTGATCGCGGCATCGCAACCAATCACGGTCAGATGCCGCAACGGCTGCGCCGGTTAATGGTTGCTCTGATTGAGCGGTCTATCTGTCCGATCACGGTGGCCACCGCCACGCTGACTGAGGGCGTCAATCTGCCCTTCGATATGATTTTTCTGCCATCGCTCACACGAGTGGTGTTCGACGTCGCAACGCAGACGCTGACCGAATATCCCATGTCTACCGCCGAGTTCCGCAATCTTTCGGGGCGCGCAGGGCGTCCGGGCACAGCGAAAGGCATGGAAGGTTTCACACTCGTCGCCCTTCCGATCACTGCGTCCACGACAGCCCGGAAGACAATTCGGCTGCAGCGGCGTCAGGCCGGTGACCGAAGGAATGAATACGACGACCTTGTCCGGAGGCTGCAGGCGGAGGCCGCAGGGGAAGGTGACGTAGGCAGCCCCCTTGCCGTGCTGCTAACGGCCATTCGCGAACAGGCGCTGCGCCTGCCCGGCGTGGATGATGACGATGACTTTTTCGACTGGTTGGAGCGAACCGCGCCTGAAGAAATATCGAGGGACGCAGGCAAGGCGAGCTCGACGCCGGCTGCTCGCCTTGCCGACAGGCTGGACGAGCTTGACAGCATGATTTTGTCTGCAATCGAGGAAGCGAAGGCCATCAGTCGAGAGGAAACAACGGTTGCAAACACAGAGGCGATGCTTGCGCAGCTCTGGCAAAAAACATTCACCCAAGTGTCCGCCGCCCGCGAAGCCTGGATGGAAGCAGCTTTCGTAAAACGCGGAAACGGCGTTGTGCAAACCGTCTATCCCAGCTCCGAGGAGCGCAAGCGACTTTACAACTACGGTTATTCACCGCACGTCGGAAAGCGGTTCGAGCCTGTGGCGGCAACTATGCGCGAAATGTTGGGAGAGACAGGCGCCTACGGCACACTTTCAATCAACGAGCGGCTGGCGGTTTTCGTTAGGTTGGGTGAGATGGTGGCGGATGACGGTGGCTACGGCTTCTCCGTCCGCAATACCGAAATGGGACGAACCCTTTATGCGAACTGGCACAGCGTTCTCGCATGGTGGATGGGTATGCCCGATGAGGAAGGGCCTGAGCCTCGGAATCTTCGTGCGTGGCAAACATTTGTTTCCGACAATCTTGAGTTCCGACTGGGTGTCGCGATCGGAGCGGTTGTGGCGCGAGCTTGGTCCGAAGGCACAGACAATCCGCTTGATACGCCCACACTTGAGACCTGGAAGGACGTGACCGGGCTTCCATGGTTTGCCTTCTGGGCGAAGGAGCTTCTGCGATGGGGCACTTTGGATCCATTCGTTGCTTTTGCGCTTTCCTTAGGACTGGCCAGGTCGAGACCTGAAGCCGTAGAACTGCGCGGAGACTATTGGAACTGGCTGGTGGAGGAGGTTGGTAGGGACCCGGGCGGCGAGGACCAGATTGACCCGCGCAACCTCCTAAATTGGTCGAAAGCACGGAAAGCACCCGAAGCGGCGGCAGCAACACGAATGCCGATGGCTGTCCAGCTCTCCGGCACGGATGGTCGTGCAGGGCGGTATTCGGTAATACCCGCTAAGTCGAAAAGTCGAATCCGGTGGCTGGATGCGTCCGGATATCGGCTTGCGATTTCACCGATTCCGAAAGATTTTCCTTCGGCCAGCCGGCAGTCCAACGATTATGACTTAGTCATAAAGGACGGTCAGGCATCGGTCGTACGTGTGTTCTGAATTTGTGTCCGAATCCTGTAAGTGGTGCGCACGCAGACGAATGCCCACGACCGCTTAGCTGTGCCAGGGAGCGTTGCGGATGCGTGTGCGCGCGTTTGGCCCGCGAAATGTGGGATCGTGACTTTCGATGTGATCGAAATTGACTGTCCCAAACGTCGTCTGAGGCTTTCAAGGCCGAGCAAGTCTGAACCTGGATAAAATCATTTTTGAAATTATCACCGCGCGGAAATGCAGCGATCACATGGTCGCGTTGCTCTGGCTGATACTCGTCATATCCAATTCCCACGACGTCCACCAAGACCCCTGCGTTCGTGAGAGCGCGGTGCGCTAGAGGTCGGTGTCTTTCGGATCAGCGAACCTGCGGCCCGGAACCGGGATCAGCATGGCCGCATGCTGGCGGTAGCGGCGATACTGGTCGCCGAACTGCTGGATCAGATCGTGCTCCTCCAACTGGATGCCGATCAGGATGTAGCCGGTGAGCACCACCGCAAAGAGCAGATGACCAACGCTCATCGCAGGCGTGGCCCAGACGGCGAGCAGGACGCCGAGATAGATCGGATGGCGGACGCGCCGATAGAACAACGGCGTGCGGAATTTTGTCTCTGATGGCTCTTTACCGAACAAACGCGCGAACACCTGGCTGAGCCCGAACAGTTCGAAATGACTGAGCAGAAACGTGCTGGCCACCAGCACGACCCAGCCGAGCCAGAAGATGCCGTCGAGCACTGCCGCGGCAGCCGAGTTGCGCACGGTCCAGACCGGCGCCGGGATCGGCTGCCATTGCCAGTACAGGATCAGCAGCGCGAAACTGGCAAACAGCACATAGGTGCTGCGCTCGACCGGGGCCGGCACCATCCGCGTCCACCAGCGCTTGAAGCCCGGGCGAGCCATCACGCTGTGCTGGATCGCAAACAGTGCGATCAGCATCGTATCGACGATCGCGCTCTGGAGCAGCGGTCCTGCGGTTCCTGAATCGATCGACTTCGGAACGATGAGATTGCCGGTGAAGCCGATGAGATACAGCAGTGCCACCAGGGTGACGCCGTAAGCGACGATGCCGTATAGGACTGCAACAAGACCTGTCATGAACCTTCTCCTGGTTTTTTCAAAAGTTGTATTTGCCGCACGTAGCGGAGGTGTCCGCCGGGATCGGCGGTGGTCGTGAAGGCGGGATTTTTCTCAAGCGAATTCGAGGGATGTCAGCGGCATGGATCACGTCACGCTCCCGGCGTGGGCGATCACCCGGGATTTTGTGCGGTCACCATCCAGGAGCTCGAATTCATCATCACGCCTTCGGGGCGGACAAATTCTCTCAACTCATCCTTCAGAGCCGCCACCAGCCTGTCGTGATGACGTTCTGCCTGCTTGCCGGCCTCGCGATAGACCTCGCCGGCGGGTCCGATCGCGAGCTGGAATGCGACCGCCTCATCGAGGTCCCGGCCCACCAGCACCTCGGCATCGATGCGCTCGAACCGGGCATCGACATAGCCGGCGATCTGCAACTGCCGGGTCACGGCCTCGGTATCGGTCATGGAGAAAGGCCCGGGTCCGCAGGTCGCGGCGTCCTCTTTCACCGGGGGCAGGTAACGCAGCAGAACTTCCTTCGGTAGTGTGAGCCATGGATTGTCCGCCCGCGCGCGCCACACGATCATCGTCATCAACCCACCCGGCTTCAGCGCCGTGCGCATGTTGCGCAAACCGGCCACCGGATTTTCGAAGAATTGGGTTCCGAAACGGGAAAAGCAGAAATCGTGCACCGGCTCGAACGGATAGACCTGGACGTCCGCTTCGAGGAACGTCAGATTGGTCAATCCCGCGGCCTTCGCATCAGCTCGGCCCGCATCGAGAAAGGCGCCGCAGCAATCAAGGCCAACGACCGAACCGGCCGGCCCGACGCGCCGCGCAAGTTCAATCGCAGTGTCACCCCAGCCGCATCCGACATCCAGCACGCTGTCGCCGACGTGAAGCGGCAGCGCAGGAAACACTTTTGCGCTATGCAGATGCAGGCCTCCGGCGAGGATGTGCCGCCAGGTATTGAATTTTGGAACCAGGACAGCGTTCCAGAAATCAATGTACGGGTTGCTGGCTTCGCTTGCCTGCGCGGTGCTCATGATCAAGTTGCCCGTCTCCTCTGAGTTGTCGTTACGAGTCCGCCCAAGAGTTTGCCTAAGAGTTTGCCTAAACGTTCGCTCAAGTGTGGAGCGGCGCGAGGAGCGCTTGGTGGCACTTCATCTCTGAGCACGGTATAAGGGCGAGCCGTGCCTGGACGAATGATCGACCGGCCGGATCAGCAGACCGTTCGTCCGAATCTGAGATTGGCCACCATGATTGACCCGCTTTCCGAAGTGCTGCGGTCGGTTCGCCTGACGGGAGGCATTTTCCTCGATGCGCGCTTCACAGCGCCGTGGTGCGTGCACACGCAGATCCTCGCCGAGGACTGCGGGGCCTTCCCGGTCAGGCCGCCACTCTTGATCGCCTACCACTTCGTGATCTCGGGAAAATTCCTGCTCAGCACCGAAGGTGAACCCGCGGTTGAGGTGCGGGCCGGCGAGATCGTGCTGTTGCCGCGGAACGACGTTCACACGCTGGCCAGCGCGGACGGCCTAGTGCCGACCAGCGCGCGACATCTGATCCAGCCGTCCGCGGACGGCGGACTGGCGAAAATCTCACACGGCGGAGGCGGTGAGACGGCCCATATCGTGTGCGGCTTTCTCGGTAGCGAGGAATCCTACAACCCGCTGATCGCGACCCTGCCGAGGGTGCTGAAGCTTGACGTCCGTGAGGGTGTGTCGCGCGACTGGGTCGAGGCCTCCGTGCGCTATGCCGCGAGCGAGTTGACGGCCGGCCGATTTGCGTCCTCAAGCCTGATGTCACGGCTCTCCGAGTTGCTCTTCGTCGAGGCGATGCGCCAATATTCGGTTACGTTCGGGGATCACGATGCCGGATGGCTGAAGGGCGTCGCGGATCCGCAGATCGGCCGTGCGCTGGCCGCCATCCATCACAACATCCGTGAAGCCTGGTCGGCGGATTCGCTTGCAAGGGAAGTCTCGATGTCGCGGAGCGCATTCATCGATCGCTTCACGACGCTCGTCGGCATGCCCCCGATCCGGTATCTAACCATCTGGCGGCTGCAGGCGGCCAAGCTGGGCCTGCGGGAAACCTACAAGACGATTGAACAACTCGCCCAGGAGGTCGGTTACGGATCAGGCGAAGCCTTCAGCCGGGCGTTCAAGCGGGAATTCGGGCTGTCACCCGCGCTTTGGCGAGACCGCAAGCCGGTGGATGACGCTGCAGCCAAAGGCGACGACGTCGCAGCGATTCCGACCAAACCTGCAAGGCGCCGCGCCCGCGCATAAAGCCGACCGCGCGTCTGCGGCATTTCAGTGGACTTAAACAAAGAACGAAAGTGCCTTCCGCCACCCGGCGCGATGCTCTCGATCTTTCGAGCCGGCCGTGAGAAGAGCATGCAAGCTCGCTTGCGCGCTCTCAGCTATGCCAGGGCGCGTTGCGGATCCGAGTGCACGCATTTGGCCTAGGAAATGTGGGATCGTGACTTTCGATGTAATCGAAATTGACTGTCCCAAATGTCGTCTGAGGCTTCTTCAAGGCCGAGCACGTCTGAACCTGGATAAAATCATCTTTGAAATTATCACCGCGCGGAAATGCGGCGATTACCTGGTCGCGTTGCTCCGGCGTGTAATCGTCATATCCAATTCCCACGACGTCCACCGACGCCGGAATTCGGCCAGAGGATATCCTTGGCGTATTGGCCGGCGACCGTTGAGATCGGACCGGTCTGGTAATGCATATCGACCCGCGGCTTCGAGCAGCGGCCCACCACGCCGCGGATCCGCACCAACGGTTGTTTCAGGTTTTCGCCCACTCGGCCGTAGTCACGAGGATGGCATTGGCATTGTCTGTCTCCACGCAGCGGTCGAGTACGTGCAGTGGCTTGATCATGCGGTTGCTCATGACATCGTCCACCGAGAGGCGCCTCTCGTAGTAGGCTTTTGGGATTGTTCGCGGCGTTATGGCTCTGTGCAACGCGGACATAAGCGACCTTCTCGGCGGTAGTTCCGAAATCGTTCAGCGTCCGCACGACAAACTGAAAGCCCCAAAGCCGAGCCCTTTGGTCTCAAGCCTTAGGAGCCGAAACCACATGGATACTAGCATTGTCGCCGCTTCCGCTGGCAAGCGGGGCCGTAAGAGCAGCGTCATCCTGACCGACCGCCTGTGCGAGAAGAGTGTTGCCAAGCGGCTAAAACTCTACGACCGAAAATGCCCTAGCCTCTACGTCAGCACCACGACGGCGGGTGTCGCGACCTTTTCCTTCAAATTCACCGACACGCAGACCGGCAAGCAGCGCACCGGCTGGCTCGGCGTCTACAATCCGGAGACCTTCACCGTCGAGGACGCCCGCAGCCGGCTTTACGGTCTGAGGGGCAGAGGCGCTGCGGCGCTCGCCGAGACCTTCCGCGACCGCAAAGTGCAGCAGGCCAGGAAAGGCAAGACCGTCGATGACATCATCGAGGAGCGGATCGAGTGGATGAAGACGCCGGTTCGAAAGCCTGACGGCGAGATGCGACCCCGACTCGAAAGCTGGGAGAACGTCGCCAGCCATCTGCGGGCGCTTCCTCGGCCCCCGGCTCGGCAAAAAGATCGCCAGCGAGGTCACCAAGCACGACATTGCGACCCTGTCGAATGACATCGTCGCAGGCAAGTTCGGCGTTCGCTCGGTTAGCAATGCTCGGCATATGCGCAAGGCGGTCTCGGGCCTGTTCAATTGGGCGGCGGAAGCCGGCCGGGACTACGTGACTGCCAGCCCCTCCGTCAATCTGCCGAAACTGGACCCGGAACATCCGCGCACGCGGGTCCTCTCCGAGACAGAGATCAAGATCATCTGGCATGGCCTTGACCGCCTTGGGATCGCAAGACCCGTCTCGCGCTGAAATTCGAACTAGTCACCATGCTGCGTTCGGTGGAACTGCTCGGCGCACGGCGCAGCGAACTGTTCGACCTCGACGGCGACAATCCGCGCTTTGATGTGCCCCTGAAGCGGGTCAAGAAGCGCCGCGCGGTCCAGCAGCCGCTGTCCGATCTGGCGGTCGAGATCATTCGGGAAGCCCTGACCAGCGACAAGCAGCAATACGTCTTTGCGAGCCCACGCGGCGATATGCCGATGAACCGCAAAGTGATGGCGACGGCGCTGCGCGGCACCAAGGTCAAGGGCAAGGTGAATACGCCCGGCATCTGCGCGCTGCTTGGCCTGAAGCCGTTCACACCTCACGACTTGCGCCGGACGGCGGCGACCCTGGCGGGGGATTTCGGATTTGATGACGCTTGGATCGCAAAGTGCCTCGATCATGCCGCGAGCAAGAAACAAGAGCAGATCGCGCCCAGCGTCACCGGCAAGGTCTACAACCACTCCAAGCGGTTGAAGGAGAAGCGCGCCGTGCTCGACGGCATCGCAGCCGAATTGCGGCGGATTATCGGCGAACCGACCGCCATGGCTCACATTAAAATCGGTTCCCGTCTGGCGGCCTGAGGCCGGCGGCCCCGCCGGGCCGGTCGCAAATAAAATTTCGTAATTGAAGCC
>CAVYPL010000002.1:0-712530 GCA_963770355.1 uncultured Alphaproteobacteria bacterium
AATGCGAGGTCAGCCCGTTCCGCGGTGATGCGCGCCTCGATGGCGTGACCGTGGCAGCGGATCTGCGCCTGGGCGAGGGGAAGCTTTTCGCCCGCCGCCGCCAGTAACTGCCACTCGACAAGATCGATCCCGGTGATCAGTTCGGTGACGGGATGTTCGACCTGGAGACGGGTATTCATCTCCAGGAAAAATGGACTGTCGCTATCCCGGTCCATGATGAATTCGACGGTGCCGGCGAAGTCGTATCCGATCGCGCGGCCGAGCCGGAGTGCAGCGTCGTAAAGTTTTTCGCGTACGCTGCCAGGAAGGTTGGGGGCGGGCGCCTCTTCGAGGACCTTCTGATTGTTGCGCTGGACCGAACAATCACGCTCGAACAGATGCACGAGATTACCGTTGCGGTCGCCGGCAAGCTGCACTTCAAGATGGCGCGGGTTGAGGATGTATTTTTCCAGCAGTACCGTGTTGTCGCCGAACGCGGCCTCGGCCTCGGCCTTCGCCGCGGCCAGTTCGGTTGAAAAATCATCGGCGCGATCCACGCGGCGCATACCCCGTCCGCCGCCGCCGGCGGACGCCTTGATCAGCACCGGAAAGCCGATCTTCTTCGCCGCGTCGGCGAGCTTATCCGGATCCTGCGCGTCGCCATGATAACCAGGGACCGTCAGCACTCCGGCCGCTTCCGCGATGCGCTTCGATTCGATCTTCGAGCCCATGCGCTGGACGGCGTTGGCCGATGGCCCGACGAAAATAAGCCCGGCGGCCTCGCAGCGCTGCGCGAACGCGGCATTCTCCGAAAGAAAGCCGTAGCCGGGATGAACGGCATCCGCGCCGGTACGCTTCGCCGCCGAGATGATCGCGTCCATGTCGCGGTAGCTGGCGCGCGCCGGGGCAGGGCCGATCCGTATCGCCTCGTCCGCGGATTTGACATGAAGCGCACCGGCGTCGGCGTCGGAGTAGACGGCGATGGTCCGTATTCCCAGCCGCGCGCAGGTTCGCATGATGCGCAGCGCGATTTCGCCGCGATTGGCGATCAGGACCGAGCGAATGGAACGGGGTGAGGCGAGGAATGACACAGACAAGATCCTACATTCGGTAGACGGGGCGTTGACCGGTTGAAGGAGGCTCCATCGCTCCGATCGCGAGGCAAAGCCCGAGCACATCGCGGGTGTCCGCAGGCTCGATGAGGCCGTCATCCCACAGCCGCGCGGTGCAGTAATAGGGATTGGATTGCTCATCGAACATCTGTCGCAACTTCAACTCGTGTTCGGCGAGATCGGCGTCGCTCGCCGGATTGCGCGAGATGCTGGAGCGGCGCAAATCCATCAGCACGGAGCTTCCGACATCGGGGCTCATGGTGCCAAGCCGCGCGTTCGGCCACATGAACATGAAGCGCGGACGAAACCCGCGGCCGCTCATCCCGTAATTGCCGGCGCCGTAGGAGCCGCCGGTCACGACGGTGTAGCGCGGGACGCGCGCATTGGAGACCGCGTAGACGAGCTTTGCCGAGTTCTTGGCAATGCCGTTGCGCTCGGCGTCCGATCCCACCATGAAGCCGGTGATATTTTGCAGGAACAGGATCGGCACGTTTCGCTGGTCGCACAGTTCGATGAAATGCGCGCCCTTGAGCGAGGAATCCGAGAACAGCACGCCGTTGTTAGCGATGATGCCGATCGGCAGGCCGTGGATATGAGCGAAGCCGCAGACCAGCGTCGCGCCGTAGAGCGGCTTGAATTCGTGGAATTCGCTGCCGTCGACGAGGCGCGCGATGATTTCGCGCTGGTCGAACGGTATCGTCAGGTCGGCGCCGACAATGCCGGGAATTTCGGCGATGTCGAACAAAGGGGGGCGCACGGGACGGATATCGCCATAAACAGGCTGCACGCGGTTCAGCGCGCCGACGATATCGCGCGTCTTCGCGATCGCCTCCATCTCGTCGCGTGCGAAGTGGTCCGATACCCCCGAAACCGTGCTGTGCATCTCGGCACCGCCCAGCGTCTCGCGATCGACGATCTCGCGGATCGCGGCCTTGACGATTTGCGGCCCGCCGAGATGAACGCTGCTGTTGCCGGCGGTCATGACGACTTCGTCCGACAGCGCAGGGATGTACGCACCGCCTGCGGTGCATTCGCCGAACACCGCCGCGATTTGCGGAATGCCCGAGGCCGACATTCGGCACTGCCGATAGAAGGCGCCACCGAAATGGTCCTGGTCGGGAAATACCTCGTCGCCTTGCGAGAGATTGGCACCGCCGCAATCGACGAGATAGATGACGGGCAGACGGTTCTCGAAGGCAATGTCCTGGGCGCGAACGTGTTTGCGAATGGTTTCCTTGAAAAAGGATCCGCCCTTCGTCGTTGCGTCGTTGGCGATGATCATGCAGATCACGCCGCGGATGGTGCCGATCCCCGTCACCAAGCCGGCGCCCGGCACGGCGTTGTCGTAAAGTCCCCAGGCGGCCAGCGGTGAAAGTTCGAGAAACGGGCTCAATGGATCGATCAAGAGATCGATCCGCTCACGCACCGGAATCTTGCCGCGGTCACGGTGCCGCTGCACCATCCGGTCGCCACCACCGGCGAGCGACCAGGCCTGGCGCGTGCGCAATGTATTGAGCAGGCCATCATAGACCGCCGCGTTAGCCAGATATGACGGAGATCGCGGATCGATCGTACTTGTCAGTGTCGCCATGCGGTTATCGCCGTTTGCCCGTTTTCGAGAGGGTGTTAGCTCGCCTGCTGAGGCCGTCGCCGCATCAGCAGCACGATCGATCCGACTTGAACGACTTCGTCGTTCTGGTTCAGGACCTCGAAACCGATCTTCAGGATGCCACGCTCCGGCGTCTTGCTCGGCCGCGCCTCGAGCGGCGTGACCCTGGCGCTGACGGTATCACCGCACTTCACCGGCGCGTGGAACTCCCAGGACACGCCGAGCAGGCCGAGCGCGGTTCCGTCGATCCAGTTGAGCTGCGACATCAAGCCGATCGCGGTCGAAAGCACGAGCGGCCCGTGCGCGACGCGGCTGCCGAAAATGCTTTGCCTGGAATATTCCTCATCGACGTGAAGCGGGTTGTAGTCGCCGACCAGTCCCGCAAATAGCGATACATCGCCTTCGCCGATGGTTCGGCCGCGTGTCAGGTGCGGCGAGTTGATTTCGAAATCTTCCAGATAAAGGCCCAACGCGCGCCTCCCTCTCATTTTTTGCCGCGGCTTACAGCCGCTGTTACCAACTAACCGGACGGTTAGCAAACCGACTTGTCAGACGGTAGACTACCGGCTAGCCTGTCAGGCGGCAAGATGGATCGTTCCGGGAGGCGGGCTTGTTCCCTACCAAAGAGGATGTGCACGGGATCAAGCGGCAGGAAGTGCTGCGCGAAGCGGCCGCGTCCTTTAATTTCAAGGGTTATCACGCGACCTCGCTGACCGAGATCGCCACCAGCCTGGGCGTTACCAAGGCCGCGCTGTATCACTACTTCCCAAACAAGAATAGTTTGCTGGCCGCGTGTTTCGAGCGCGCCATGGATGTCGCTTTCGCGAGCCTCGAGCGCGGGCGCAGGCAGGGTAAGAACGGACGCGAGCGGCTGGTGCTGACGATCACAGGCTACGTGTCGCAACTGATCGACGAGTTGAACTGTTGCGTCGTTCTGATGGAGGAGCAGGCCCTCCAACCGGAAGACCGGGCCAAACTGGTCCGGCAGCGCGACCGGTTCGAGCGCGCGTTGCGCGCGCTCGTCAAGGAGGGGATCGAGGATGGCAGTGTCGTGCCATGCGATCCCAAGCTCGCGATCTTCGTCATTCTCGGCGCGATGAACTGGGTCGCCAAATGGTTCAAGCCGAGCGGCGCATGGAAGCCGCAGCAGATCACGCTCGCGCTAGGTCAGATATTCGAGCGCACTCTGTCCTCGGTGCCGGTTACTGCACTTGCCACCGATGTCGGAATGCTTCCGGTTGCCGGCCTACAAGAGTTCAGCAGGCCATTGTCGCTGGCCAAACGGAGTACAGGTTTCGCGGGGGCGTCGCGAACGGCGCCTTATAAAAAAATAAAAGCAGGAGGAAAGTGATGAAAGCAGCATTGAGGCTGAAGTGCGGTCAATCACAGGGCGATACCCGTCCGTCGCGTTAGCGGTTTACGGGACAACCTTGTCATGATCGCTAATCTGGTTGTTGGAGGGCTCGCGGCCGGCTGTCTCTATGCGATGGTCGGGATCGCGATCGTCATTGTGCTCAAAATCACCGACATCGCGAATTTCGCCCAGGGCGAAATGGCGATGCTGACGACGTTCTTCGCCTATTGGCTGATGGAAAGTGTCGGCCTGCCATGGTGGCAGGCCGTATTGATCGCGGTGCTGTTCGGGCTGGTGCAGGGTATCGTCGTCCAGCAAGTGGTGATCCGTCCGTTGATCGGCGGTCCGGTCTTGTCGGCCATCATTGCAACCCTCGGACTCAATATCGTCCTCAACAGCGTCGCCGGCTTGATCTGGGGACATCAGACCTACACCTTTCCGTCTCCGTTCACGTTCTTGGCGCCGTTCATGGTCGGCGGCGTGCCGATCGCCGTCGACAGCGTCGTCAATATTGCGGTTGGTCTCACCATCGTCGTGGCAATGACCCTGTTTCTGCGGTTGACCTGGACCGGGCTTGGCCTGCGGGCGGCAAGTCAGAACCAAACCGTGGCGCGGCTGATGGGGATTTCGATCACGCGCACCTCCGCCATCGCCTGGGGACTTGGCGGCTTGGTGGGCGGAATAGCAGGTGTCCTTGTCGCGCCGTCGCTGTTCCTCGACACCAATTTGATGAGCGCGCTGCTGATCAAGGCATTCGCCGGCGGCGTTCTCGGAGGCCTGAACAGCCTGATCGGGGTTTTCCTCGGATGCCTCGCGCTCGGCGTCGCTGAAAATCTCGCAAGCGCCTATCTCTCGCCGTCCTTTGCGGATGCGATCACCTTCATCATCATCATTGTGGTGCTGACCATCCGGCCCGAGGGCATTCTCGGCCGCGTCAAGGTCCGCAAGGCATGAGCGCCGCCGCCGACATGATGGAGGTATCGCCCGCGCCGGCATCGCGCAACTGGGCAGCGGCCGTCGTCGGCCTCTGCCTGCTGCTCGCCTGCGTCGCGCCGCTCGGCCTCAACGGCTACGGGCTCTATCTGCTGACGCTGACCGAGATCTTCGTGCTGGTGGCGCTCGGCCTCAATTTGCTCACCGGCTATGCCGGGCAGATCAGCCTCTGTCACTCCGCTTTCTTCGGGGTCGGCGCTTACGCGACCGCGATCCTGACACAGAAAGCGGGCGTGCCTTATCTGTTGTCGCTGTTGTTGGGCGCGCTGTTGACGACCGCGATCGGAGCGTTGGCGGCGATCCCCGCGCTACGGCTGAAGAACATCTATCTCGCGATTGCAACGCTTGGTTTTGGCGTCGTGCTGCAGAAGATCATCTTCGAGTGGCGCGGCCTGACCGGCGGCGGCGGCGGCCTCGCACTGACCGCACCGCGTATCGCCGGATACGAACTGGGTGCGACCGGACTTTATTACCTGACCCTGGCATTGATGAGCGTCGGCCTGTTCGGCGCCTGGAATGTCAGCCGCGGACGGACCGGGCGCGCGCTCCTGGTCATCAAGGACAGCGAGATCGCCGCCGGATCCCTCGGCATCCACGCGGCGCAATACAAGGTGATCGCGTTCGCCATCAGCGCGTTCTACGCGTCGATCGCCGGCGGCCTGTTTGCCTATCTGGTGCGCTACATCAATCCGGAAAGTTTTAGCGTCGGGCTGTCGATCTCGTTCCTGAGCATGGTGGTGATCGGCGGGCTCGGCACCATCGGCGGTTCTATCCTTGGCGCGGCCTTCTATGTGATCGTTCCCGAACTGTTGCGCGGCATCAAGGATGCGCCCGGTCTCGTCTTCGGCCTGTTGCTCGTCGTGGTGATGGTCTTCATGCCGCAGGGACTGTGGGGCATGCTGCGCCGTATCTGGCGGAGGTCAGCGGGATGACGCGCCTTGCCATCGAGGACGTATCGGTCGATTTCGGCGGCATCCACGCCCTGAGGGATGTGACCTTTGCGCTCGAGTCCGGGTCCATCGTCGGACTGATCGGTCCGAATGGCGCGGGCAAGAGCACGTTGCTCAACTGCATCTCGGGCATTACGCGCCCGACCAAAGGCAAGGTCCTGCTTGAGGGGACGGTTCTCTCTGAAATGTCGGCGTCGTCTGTGGCGCGACAGGGGATCGGCCGGGTGTTCCAGCATCCCGAGCTCGTGACTGATCTTTCGGTGCATGACAATCTGCTGACCGCATGTCATCGCGCGCTCGACTATGGGCTTGTCAGCGAATTGCTCCGGCTTCCGAATGCGCGGCGGCAAGAGCGTGCGGCGGCCGAGCGGGTTGCCGGCGTCATGGCGCGACTCGGGATCGCCGATAGCGCCAATACGACGATCCGTAATCTGCCCTACGGCTACCGGAAGCTGATCGATCTCGGCCGGACGCTGCTAATGGACATCGACTTCCTGTTGCTTGATGAGCCGATTGCCGGCCTGAACGATGCCGAGATATCACGCTTACGGGAAATTCTGCTCGGGCTGCGCAAGGAGTTCGACCTCGGTATCCTCGTCGTCGAGCACAACATGCCTTTCGTCTCGCGGCTGTGCGACCGACTCGTGGTGCTCGATCTCGGGGAGCTGATCGCCAACGGCCCGCCGGCCGAGGTGCTCGGCAACGCCAGGGTGATGTCCTCCTATCTCGGCGAGATGGCCGATGCTTGAAGTCAGTGGTCTCAACGTGCGCTACGGATCGGTCGAGGCGCTCAGGGACGTCTCGATCAAGGTCGAGACCGGGCGTCTCGTCGCCATTCTTGGCGCCAACGGCGCCGGCAAGTCGACGCTGTTGCGGGCGATCAGCGGCATTGCGCGGACAGCGTCGGGCACGATTAAGTTGCGCGGCGAACGGATCACAGGTCTTGGCGCGGAGGAGATCGTGCGGCGCGGCGTGTCGCATGTGCCGGAGGGGCGGGGCATCTTTCCGGACCTCACGGTGAGCGAAAATCTCATGATCGGCGCCTATGTGCGGCGCGCGCAGAACGTCTCGGCAGACTACGGCCGCGTGCTGAAGATGTTTCCGCCGATAGAACGCCGCGAGCGCCAGTTCGGCTACACGCTTTCGGGCGGCGAGCAGCAGATGCTGGCAATCGGCCGGGCGCTGATGGCCGCACCACAAGTGCTGCTTGCCGACGAACTCAGCCTGGGGCTTGCGCCAATTATCGTCAAGCAGGTCTTCGCCAAGCTCGATGAAGTGCGCAAGACCGGGATTACCGTTCTTGTTGTCGAACAAAATGCGAGGCTTGCCATGAAATTCGCGGACTATCTCTACGTTCTCAAATACGGGCGCGTCGTGATGGAAGGGACGCGGGAGAAATTCGAAAACTCGACCGATCTGGTCGATGCCTATCTGGGTGTCTGATCGATGTACGACTATCCGCTGAAATTACGCACCATAGGACATCTGCTCGCGGACAAGGCCGCCCGCGTCGGCGACCGCACCTGGCTCATCTTCGGCGGGCAGCGCTACAGCTACGCGCAGGCGCACGAGATTACCAACCGCTACGCCAACGGCTTTCGCGCGCAGGGTATTGGCAAGGGCGATCATGTCGCGGTCATGCTGCCGAATTGTCCCGAATTCATCTGGACCATCTGGGGGCTCGGCAAAATCGGTGCGGTGACGGTGCCGCTCAACACCGCGGCGCGCGGCGAACTATTGCGTTACTTCATCACCCAGTCGGATTCCACGTACGCCGTGGTTGCCGCCGAATGGGCCGATCGGGTGGCCGAGGCCCTCGGCACCGATCACGGGGTAGGAACCCTCTTTACGCTCGGCGGCGCCGGCAAGCTCGCGGATTGCGGCAGGCCCTGCGTGGATCTGGCTGGTCTCGCGCAGGCGCCCGCAGATGAGCCGGACAGGGACGCGGTGCTGGCCAGCGATCCGCAATACATAATGTATACGTCGGGAACGACCGGCCCCTCCAAGGGCGTGATCAGCCCCCATTCGCAGGCTCACGGCGTCGGCCGTTCGCTGGCGCAGAACTACGGCTACCGGCCCGACGATGTCCTCTATACCTGCCTGCCGTTGTTCCACGGCAATGCGCTCTGGTATTCCTGCTACGCGGCGTTGTGGGCGGATTGCGCGCTCGCGGTCTCGCCGCGCTTTTCGGCAGGCAGCTTCTGGGACGAAATCAGGGCGAGCGGCGCCACCCAGTTCAATTCATTGGGAGCGATGACCAACATCCTGCTCAAGGCGCCGGCTTCGCCGCGCGACCGTGAGCATCAGGTGCGTCAGGCCATGGTGGTTCCGCTCTCCGTCGAAACCTATCGTGCGTTGTCCAGCCGTTTCGGCGTCAAGGTGACGTCGCTCTATGCGATGACCGAGACATTCGCGGTGACTATGTTCACGCCGGACGATCCCGAGGCCAAGGGCGCCTCGGCGGGCCGGCCGCGAGGCCTCGCGGAAGTGCTGATCGTCAGCGAGGACGACGATCCGCTGCCAGCCGGCGAAGTCGGTGAAATCTGTGTTCGGCCGCGTGAGCCTGGCATCATCATGTCCGGCTATTACAAGATGCCCGAGGCGACGGTGCGCGACACCCGCAATCTCTGGCTCCACACCGGCGACCGCGGACGGCTGGATGACGACGGCTATCTCTATTTCGTCGACCGCAAGAAGGAAGCGATCCGACGCCGTGGCGAGAACATCTCGGCCTATGAGGTCGAGATGCTGATCGCACGGCATCCTTCGGTGCTCGAGGTTGCGGCCGTGCCGGTGGCCTCCGAGCTCAGCGAGGACGAGGTGATGGTCTTCATCGTATGCCGGAGCGGCTGCGAGGTCAGCGAGGAGGAACTGGTGCGCTTTGCCAATCAGAACATGGCGCATTTCATGGTGCCGCGCTTCGTGCATTTCATCGAGACGTTGCCCAAGACCGCGAGCGAGAAGATTGAGAAATACAAACTCAAGACCTGGGCGGAGCAAAACCGCCCGACACTTTGGGACCGGGAGGCGGTCGGACTGAGGCTCGATCGCTGACCGAACAACAACACAACATAACAAGGGCAGAGGAGACGAACATGCAGAAGCACACACTGACGAGGTTATTGCCGCGGCGCGCGATCCTTGCAGCGGGCGTAGCGATCGCGTTTGCAACGCTGCCGGCTGCGGCCCAGGAAGCCATCAAGGTCGGGATGAGCGGACCATTTTCGGGCGGGCTCTCGTTGCTCGGCCAGAGCGTTCGCGACGGTGTCGAGGTGGCCTTCAGCGAAATCAACGAGCAGGGCGGTGTCGCCGGCCGCAAGCTGCAGTTCATCGCCGAGGATGACGGCTACGAGCCGATGCGCACCATCGCGTCGGCCCGCAAGCTCGTGGAGCAGGACAAGGTCGTGGCACTTCTGGCGGTGACGGGGACCGCGCCGTCGGCGGCGCTGCTGCCGTTCGTGACCGAGAGCAAGACCCCGATGCTGTTTCCTTACGCCTTCTCGCATTCGCTGACGACGCCGCTGAACCGCGACGTTTTCACCACGTTGCCTGAAGTACGCGTTCAGATGATCGTGCTGGCTAACTACATCCTCAACACGCTCAAACAGACCAAGGTCGCGGCGATTTACCAGAACGATGATTTCGGCCAGGACGCGGTTGCCGGCCTCGACGAGCGCTTCGGCCGCGACAAGATACCGTTGGTCAAGCTGCCGTTCGATCGCGGAACCACCAATTTCAGCGGCGTGGTCACGCAGGCCAAGGCGGCCGGCGTCGAGCATGTGGTGTTTCTCGGCATTCCCAAGGATGCCGCACTGGTCATGCGCGAGGCGAACAATCTCGGCTGGAAGCCGCAGTTCAGCGGCCACAACGCGCTGGGCGATCCCCAGACGTTTCAGCTCGCCGGCCCGCTTGCGGAGGGCGCCATTGCCATCGCGGTGATGGAGCCGCTTGATTCCGACAAACCCGCCGTCAAAGCCTTCATCGCGGCACAGCAGAAATACAAGCCGAACACCAAGCCGACCACCTACAGCATGCACGGCTATCAGTCGGGCAAGCTGTTCGCCGAAATAATCAAGCGCGCGGGCGGCAAGACCGACGAGGCATCAATCGTGAACGCGATCGAGGGCCTGAGCGGCTTCGACACCGGCTTGATGGCGCCGCTGACGTTCTCGTCCAAGCAGCATGCCGGCGCACTCGCGGGCGCGATCATGAAGGCTGAGGGCGGTAAGTGGAAGATCATCTCCGACTGGCTCGCGGCGAACTGAACGGCGGAGCCTGATGCAAGCTATCGTCGTCGAAAGAACCGGTCCTCCTGACGTTCTGCGCGTCGCCGATGTGGCGGCGCGCGAGCCGGCCTCGCGCGAGATCAGGATCGCGGTCGCTGCTTGCGGCGTCTGCTTTCACGACGTTGTGGTGCGCAATGGCACATTCCGGCGTGGCGTCGGCATGCCCGTCATCCTCGGCCATGAGATCGCAGGTCGCGTTGAGAAGCTGGGCTCGGCGGTATCCGAGTTTCGGATTGGCGATCTCGTCGCCACGACGACCCACAGCCATGTCTGCGGCTATTGCCGTCGCTGCCGCGGTGGCCACGAGACGTCCTGCCCGGAACGGATCTTTCTCGGCGATGCCGGGCTCAATGGCGGCTATGCCGAACTCGTCTGCATCGATGCAGACGCCGCAGTTGAGGTACCACCAGGGGTCGCCAGCGAAGAGGCCGCCATCGTTGCCTGCACGATCGGCACCGAACTCAATGCTGTTCGCGATGTCGGTGCTGTCAGGATCGGGGAACGGGTGCTGGTGACGGGAGCGGGAGGCGGGCTCGGTCTGCACGGCGTGCAGCTGTCGCGGCTGGCCGGCGCCTTCACCATCGCGGTGACCACGACTGCGGCCAAGGCGGCGCGGATCCGCGAAGCCGGTGCGGACGAAGTTATTGTTGTGAAGCGGGGCTGCGATTTTTCACCTGAGGTACGCCGGCTCACAGGGGGCCGCGGCGTCGATGTGGTCATCGACAATGTCGGAAGCCAGATATTCGAGCCGGTACGCCGCAGCGTGGCCGATGACGGGCGCATCGTTCTGGTTGGCCAGCTTACGGGCGAATTCATGTCGATCAATCCCGCCCAGTTATTCTTACGCAATGTGTCGATCCGCAGCGCCAAGGGCGTGTCGCGGTCGCAGCTCACCGACGCGCTCGACCTCGTGGCCCGCGGCCGTATCAAGACCGCGGTCGGGGCCGTCTATCGTCTCGAAGACGCCGCCGAAACCCACAGGCTCGTGGAAGCCGGTCTTTCCACCGGACGGCTGGTGCTCACTCCAGGGAGACAGGGATGACTAAAGCCGCAACCGGCAAAGCGCTGACGCTGACCTGGCCGCAGCCCGATATCGCGCTCGTCACCATGCAGCGCGAGCGCGAGATGAATACGCTCAGCCTCGAATTGCTGGCGGAACTCGATCAAGCGCTGACCGCAAGCGTCGACGGTGGAGCGCGGGCGCTGATTATCACCGGCGAGGGGAGGGCCTTCTGCGCCGGCGCGCATCTGCGGTACTTCACGGAAACCGACCCTCGCATCGGTTCCGGCAGCTTCGCGCTGCGCGACCGCTATTTGCAGCCGATTGCAACGGTGTTCGACCGCATCGAGACCTTGCTGATACCCGTCATCGCCGCGATCAATGGTTTTGCGCTCGGCGGCGGCTGCGAGATGTCGCTGGCCTGCGATTTCCGGCTGATGGCCGACCATACCAGGATCGGCGTGCCCGAAGTGCGGATCGGCGCGTTAGCCGGCGCCGGCGGCGTGCAAAAACTGCATCGGCTGGTGGGACGCGGCAAGGCGCAGGAATGGATATTGCTCGGCAGCCACGTTACGGCCGCCGAAGCGCTTGCCCATGGCCTGGTGACGTCGGTCCATTCCGCGGCCGAGCTGATGCCGGCTGCGCTCGAACTGGCGAGCCGATTCAGGTTGCTGGGTCCGCGTGCGGTCGCCCAATCGAAGATGGCGGTGCGCATGTGCGGCGATGCCGATCTGACGACGGCCCGCAACATCGGGCTTGAAGCGCTCGCGATGTTGATCGGCGCGCCGGAGTGGCAGGAAGGCATGACCGCGTTCATGGAAAAGCGCCCGCCGCGCTATCCGCCGCTGCAGGCCGCGCCTTCCGGTTCGAAGGCGCCACGGCCGAAAAGCGGATAGCACAGCGTCAATGCGTGGAACGGATTGATCGCAAATATCATTGTCGCCGTGGCGCTGTTTCATTCCGCGGCGGCGCTTTTCCCTCACCATGTGATCAAGGACGGGGCTTTGCGCAGGATGTGGCCAACCCGAACTGAGCCGCGCGGGATCCCTGGAATTTGAAAGTCGTAAACCCCGCAGCCGATGGGGACGCAATCGCATGCGCCGGTGATTTTATGGGCTGCTGTTTCCTACGCGCCGTCGCGGCGAACCCCACCAGCCGACTCTTCGCGCTTGACCTCGGGAAACAGCCACATCGCGAAAATCATGAAGAAGCCGAGGAACGCGACGACATACTGAAGGCGGTCATGCCCGAGTGCATGCTGGAAATAGGCGGCAACGGCGGCGACGAGAACGACGAGGAGTGAAAGACCGAGTTTGATTTTGACGGGCATCGTTCATTCCTCCGGCAAATGTCAGGATATGTTGGCCAAGGACGGCCCCGCAACCTTTGCCAGCGTCGCGAGCGCGAGCACTTGGACGCCGACAAGGACGATGAGCCCGGTTCTTCCGTCGCGCAGCGACGATGGGAAGGTTTCGAACAGGCCGGGCGTAAACAATACGACAAGGCCGCCCACGACGATCAATGTGGTCCATCTCAGCTCGGCGTAGCCGTACAGGCCCGTACCCAACAGGAGCGCTGCCAAGAGAATGGCATTTCCGACGATAAGAAGCATCGCTGAGTTTGATTTCACCGAGTTGGGACGCGTGCGTAGCGGAAACATGCCGGCCATAACGAGAAAGGCGACGGAACAGATCGTCGCAAACGCCACGAACCAGAGCAGGGAAATCCAGTTCGGCTCGATCGCATCCATTGAACGCTCCGTCCGGTCCTATTCGGCCGGGGTGGCGAAGCCGGCCGGCTGTCCAGCCATGTTCGGCTTCGGCGTGCGCGACGTCTTGCGCATATTGGTTTTGACGAAGCGCGTGTCATAGCCATTCAGGAGATGTCCGATCAGGCCGCGATCAAGGTCCGAAGTGCCGAACAGCCAATCCATCACCGGAAACGTCAAGTTCATGTTCCGCTCCATCATGATCGACTGATTGTGGTGGGCGGTGTGGTGGCGCCTGATGGTGTTGACGAAGGGAGCATTACGTACGAACCAGTTGTCGTCGACATGGCAGCAGAAGTGCATGAATTCGTAGATCAGATACATCGACGTCGTCGTTGAGATCAGCAGCCAGCCGACATTGGGCGACACCACCCAGCCGAGAAATAGCGCCGGTGGAATCGACATCATCGTAAATGTGACGAGCGCATAAGGCGGGAAGAACGTCACGCGCCAGTCGTGATGGTCGGCGAAGCGCATCTCGTTTTCGGTAAAGAATTGGTGGTGCATCAGCGTGTGCCGGTTGTAGATCGCGCGGAATGCCTTGATCTGCGACGGGCGGTGCATGACGAAGCGATGGATCCACCATTCGAAGAAATTAGCGAACAGGAACGTCACCGGTACTATTCCCAGTTCCCACCAGCGCAGGTTTTCGACATTGGCGAAATAGATCGACAACGCGGTGAAACCGATGACGTAGATCACGACCACATGCAGCCAGCCGTTGTACCAGCCAGCGATCCGATATCGGTAGTTGGCCCGGTAGTTCCGCTGACGCTCCGTCATGGGACTAGCTGACAGTTCCATCGCGCTTTCTCCGTCTTCTCGCCAGGTCGGCCCATCGCGCAGGCCGAGCTGATATATCACCAATCTATTAGTCCGACAACGAGGTTTATCCTGCATGAACAGGCCTTTGCCTGAAAAAAGCGCTTGAAGCGTTGTCGCTGATATATTTATGGTATGGCAACCGCGCACGGCAGATGCGCGACCGGCCAGGGGAGGGATTTCCAATGAGGCTGACGCGTCGCGACTTTTCGAAACTCGCAGGCGCCGGCGCGCTCGCCGCTGCCGCACCTAATGTTTTCTCGCCCGCCATTGCGCAGGACAAGCCGCTCAAGATCGGAATTATCGCGCCGCGATCGGGCGTTGTCGGTACCGCCGGCGAATGCGGAATTCGCGCCGTGCAATGGGCAACCGAACGGCTGAACAAGGATGGTGGCATCGCCGGCCGCAAGATCGAACTTGCGATTGAGGAGGAAACCAATCCAAAGGACACGATCGAGCGTTTTCGCCGGCTGATCCTCCAGGAGAAAGTCGAGGCCGTTCATGGACTGCTCTCCACCGGCGTCAGCCTGGGCGTCGCGCCCGTGGCCGAAGAGGAGCAGGCGCTTCTCGTGATGTGGGACGGCACCACGCAGGACGGCGTCAAGGAAATGATGCCGAATCCGCGTTATGTGTTTCGTTCGACCGACAACGAGTGCGAAGCGGTGATGGGATCGCTGCTGGCGATCAAGCATTTCAAGGGGAAATTCAAGAAGGTTGCCGGCATCAACCCGGACTATTCCTACGGCCGCAACAACTGGGAAGCCTTTAAGCAGATATTGGCGCGCTATGGCGTGGAGGCCGAGTTCGTTGCAGAGCAATGGCCGAAGGTCGGAACGATGGATCTGACGTCGCATATCGCAGCGCTGAAAGCTTCGAAGCCGGACCTGATCTTCTCCTCGATGCTGTTTGCCGACCTGCCCGTTTTCATGAAGCAGGGGCACGCGGCCGGGCTATTTGAGGGCGTCAAGCTCGTGTTGCCCGCGGCAGGATGGCAAATCAACCTGCTCAAGAAGGAGTTCATGCCGGAAGGCATCATCTTCGGGCACAACACGCTCTATTTCGATCACCCGCAGGCCTCTCCACTGCAGAAGGCGTTCGTCACCGATTACATCGACCGCTACAAGGAAGTGCCGCATTGGGAAGCCGAGCGAGCCTATTTCGCCCTCGTCACCTACAAGGCGGGCGTCGAGGCCGCGCAGAAGGCCGCGAATAAATGGCCAACGAAAGAGCAGGTGGCCGAAGCCATGCCGGGCCTCGAGGTCGAAAGCTTTGGCGGCAAGGGTCGCTTCCGCAAGGATAAGATCGCCGAGCAGATTTTCTATCAGGGACCAAGTACCAACAACAACAAATACGATTTCCCCACGCTCGCATCGATCGACAGTTTTAGCGCGGAGCAGTTGCAGAAGCCGCCCGGCGTCGATTTCTGGGAGTGGATCAAAAATGGGAAGATGCCGGTCTGAGGCATGACTGAACTGGTGGACGTCGTCCTCGGCGGGACGTTCCACGCCGCGGTACTGTTTCTGGTGGCCGCCGGGCTGCAGCTCGTGTTCGGCGTGCAAAAGATTGTCAATCTGGCGTGCGGCTCGTTCTATGCGCTTGGCGCGTATTTCGGGATCACCGCCGTCGGCCTGGCGCTCAAACTCGGCATGCCGCCGCTGTTGTTCTTTCCCGTCCTGATCGTCGCTGGACTTGCCATCGGTCTCGTGGGCTTGCCGATCGAGCGCGTGCTGCGCACGATCTATCGCCGCGACGAGAGCTATCAGTTGTTGATCACGTTCGGCTTTCTCCTGATGTTCCAGGACGTGTTCCGCTTCCTGTGGGGGGCCACCCCGCGAAGCATGGACAATGTCTATATGGCTTACGGCACTGCGCATGTTTGGGGCGTTCGGGTGCCGACCTATAATTTGCTGGTGATCGCTGCGAGCCTCGTTATAGCCGCGGCGCTTGGACTATTTCTGGAGCGCACCAAGACCGGGCGTATCGTGCGCGCGACGGCCGAGAACCGCGATATGGCGGAAGGCCTTGGCGTCAATGCTTCGAAAATCTTCACGCTGGTGTTCACGGTGGGCTGCATGCTGGGCACGGTCGGCGGTGCCCTGGTGGTGCCGTCCAGTGCTGCCTCCCTCGATATGGCGGTCGAATTGGTGGTGGAGGCTTTTGCGGTCGTCGTAATCGGCGGGCTCGGCAGCATGCGCGGCGCGCTGGTAGGCGCGCTGATCGTCGGCCTGATGCGCGCGGCTGCGATTTCATTGGTGCCCGAGATGGAGATGCTCTCGGTCTATCTGGTCGTTGTCGCCGCCCTTATCTTCAAGCCGGCCGGCCTGTTCGGGAAGGCGACCGCGTGAGCACTCCCTCGATCGATATTGCTTCCCCCGTGACTGCACGGCGTTCAGCGGTGCGGGTCAACGGATTGTGGATTCTGCTTGGCCTTTTGGTGATTATGGCGTTGTTACCGGTGGTGGCATCGCCCTACGCCATTATTCTGATGCTGCCGTTCATGGGGTACGGCATCGCATTGCTCGGGTTCAACCTGCTTTTTGGCACCACCGGCCTCTTGTCCTTTGGCCACGCGTTGTTCCTCGGCATCGGCGCCTACACAGCGGCAACGCTGACGTTCAAATTCGGCGTGCTGAGTTTTGAGCTCCTGTTGATCACGGCTGCGCTGATATCCGGGATGATCTCGTTGGCAGTTGGTGCCCTATGCGTCCGCTACACAAGAATCTTCTTTGGCATGCTGACATTGGCGTTCGGCATGCTGTTTCATTCTTTCCTGTACAAATTCTATAATATCACCGGCGGCGATCAGGGCATGCGCGTGCTGAGGCCGCTCCTCCTGGGGATGGAATGGCGTGGCGGCAAGACAGCCTTCTTGATCGGGCCATTCTATTATTACGCACTCTGTCTGTTTGCGCTGCTCAGTCTCGCCATGTGGCGCATCACCCGGTCGCCGTTTGGCTTGCACCTGCGCGCGATCCGCGAGAACGCCGGCAAGGCTGCCTATGTCGGGGTGCAGATCTTCCGTATGCGGCTTGCGGCCTTTGTGATCTCGGCGGTCTATGGCGGCATCGGCGGCGTCATTCTGGCGGTCACGACCGGATTGGCCGATCCCGAACTGGCTTATTGGACCCATTCCGGCAATCTGGTCTTCATGGCGGTGCTTGGCGGCAGCGGCACTTTCGCGGGTCCTGCGATCGGCGCGCTGGTGTTCGTGCTGCTGCAGGACTTCATCATGTCCGTCACGCAATATTGGCGCTTTGTGATGGGCGGCGTGTTGGTCTTGCTCGTGATCTTCATGCCGCAGGGCTTGTCGGGCGCCGTCGAACTTCTCGTCAACAGGCGCAAGGGAGGTCGATAGGATGCAACTCGACCGCATCGCGTCCCCGGCGACAACGCCTTTGTTTGAGACCATCAATGTTTCGAAGGCCTATGGCGCCTATATGGCGTTGAGCAATATCTCCTTTGGCGTCAGCGATGGTGAATTCGTTTCGATCGTCGGCCCCAACGGTGCCGGCAAGACGACGCTGGTCAACGTCGTGACCGGACTACTCAAGCCGACAATTGGGGAGGTCCGGTTCCTCGGCAAGGATATCGCGGGCGTCGGGCCGGTCGAACTGGCGCGTCTCGGCATGTCACGCTCATTCCAACTGGTGAACATCTTTCCCGCGCTTACGGTGCGGGAAACGCTGGCGGTCGCCGTCGCGTCGCGTCTGCGCCGGATCTCTAATCCATTCCGCTCGCTCGGGCGTGACGATGTGCTTCAGGCCGACGTCGAGCGCGTGGCGGATGTGTTGGGCCTACGTCCCAAACTCGATTTGGTGGCCTCGACGCTGTCGCAGGGCGAAAAGAAGTTGCTCGATATCGCCTCTGCCTTTGCGCTCAATCCGACCGTTATCCTGTTGGACGAGCCAACCAGCGGCGTTTCAACCGGTGACAAGCACTCGATCATGGAGGTTCTGGTCGTCGCTGCGAAGGCGGCCGGCGTCCGTGCCATCGTCCAGGTCGAGCATGATATGGACTTGGTGGAGCGCTACTCCCATCGCATTGTCGCGCTGCAGGAGGGGGCGATTCTCGCCGATATGCCGCCCGACGCCTTCTTCGCCGATCCCGCGATGATTTCCGCCGTTGTGGGGTCCCGCCCGAAAACGCGGAGAAAGGCGCACTGATGTTGAACGTGTCGAACCTGAAAGTCGACATCGAGGGGAGCCGGATCCTCAACGGCATCAGCCTCTCGGTTGCTGCAGGTGAACTCGTCTGCCTGGTTGGCCGCAACGGCGCCGGAAAGACCACGACGTTTCGCAGCATCATGGGCTATCGCCGCACGTTGTCTGGCGATATCACGCTCGACGGTGCCGATTTGACAAAGCTGCCAACGTGGCAGATCGCGCAGCTCGGCATTGGCTTCGCACCCGAAGAGTCGGAGGTCTATGCCGATCTCACCGTGGCCGAAAACATCGAACTCTCGACGTGGACGCGGCCGACCGGTCGTCCGGCTGCCGCTCGTATCGAAGAAGCCTATTCGGTGTTTCCAAAGTTGCGGCAGTATTTGGCGCGCGGCGGCGCGCAGCTCTCCGGCGGCGAGCGCAAGATGGTATCGATCGCTCGCGCACTGACGCTTGATCCGAAACTGTTGCTGCTCGACGAACCCTTCGAGGGTCTTTCGCCGGCGATCATTCCCTTGATAGCGGAGGGCGTGGCTTCGATCCGCGCCATGGGGAAGGGCGTGCTGATTGCCGAATCCAACGTTCATCACATTCCTGACTATGTTGACCGGATTTACGTGCTGGAGCGCGGCGAGGTAATGTTCTCGGGCACGCTGGCGCAGGCCCAAAGGGATCGCGATGTGATGCGGGTGATTGCGGGGCAGATCGAGGTCGCCTCATGACCGGGCGAATACCGGTGCAAGACAGGAGGACGGGATGAAACACTATGCCGGAGACCGGACCATCGACGGCGTCAAGGTGACGGTCGATGGCGCGCCGCTCGATCCCTGCGTCAACGTCATGGAATTCACCAAGAACGGTTTCGAGTGGAGCTATGAGGGTCCGGAGCCGCGACAGCTGGCGTTGGCGCTGTTGGTCGATCATCTCGGCGACAAGGAGGCCGCGAAGGCCCATGTCGAGTCCTTCATGTGTGCCGTCGTCGCCAATTTCGATAATGAATGGGAGATGACGTCGGACGATCTCGATCTCGCCCTGGCCTCGCTTTCCGGCAAGGCAGTAGCCTAGATGCCGCTCCAGTATCGTGCCGCCGTGCTGCATGCGCCGCAGACCCCGATGTCGATCGAAACTGTCGCAGCCGCGGCGTTGAAGCCGACCGACGTGCTGGTGCGGATTCGGGCGGCGGGGCTCTGTCACACTGACCTGGAGGTAATCGAAGGCTCGCTGCGCTATCCCTTGCCGATCGTGCTGGGGCACGAGGCTGCGGGTGTCGTCGAACAGGTCGGTGCCACCGCTCGTGGCGTTGCGGTTGGCGACCACGTCGTGCTGTCATGGAACCCGCATTGCGGGCATTGCTTCTATTGCGACCGCGACGCGCCGATTCTGTGCGAGGAATATCTCGGCAAGGGGCCGCAAGCGGTGGCGTTCGATGGTGGGAGCCGCACGACGCTCCACGATGGGCGGCCGCTTCAGCAATTGATGTTTCTGGGATCATTCGGCGAATACTGCATCGTATCCGACCAGCAGGCGATACCGGTACCGAAGGAAATTCCGTTCGACCGCGCCTGCCTGATCGGCTGCGGCGTCATGACCGGCGTCGGCGCCGCGCTCAATCTCGGCGCAATCGCGCATGGTGACACCGTGATGGTGATTGGCTGCGGAGCGGTCGGTCTCGCCGCCGTGCAGGGCGCGCGGCTGGCAGGCGCCGGGAAAATCATCGCAGTCGACCTCGATCCGGCGAAACTTTCGCTGGCCGCGCGGATGGGCGCGACCCATGGCGTGAATGCGTCAAAGGAGGACGCCGCTTCTATTGGGAAGCGGGAAACGAGCGGTCGCGGCGTTGACGTTGTGATTGAATCGGCTGGCGCAGCGTCTGCCTTCCGGGTCACGACAGAAGCGGTGCGGCCTGGCGGCCAGATCATATGGCTCGGCAAGATCGACGTGAACAAAGACGTGTCGTTTCGCTGGGGCTCTTTGATGCAGGAAAAGCGCATCCGCCGCGTCAGCTACGGCAATGCACGTCCGCGCCGCGATTTTCCGCTGCTGGCGCGGGCTTATCTGGACGGTTCGCTGATGCTGGATGACCTGATCTCGCGCCGAATCAAGCTGGAAGAGATCAACGACGGATTTGCGGCGCTGAAGCGTGGCGAAACCATTCGCAGCGTCATCATGTTTGATTAGATAGCTCAGAGACTGATCGAGCTTCGCTGAATCAGTCTATCGCTTCTTTTCGTTTGGGCATGATCTTATCCGAAAACCGGTTCCACTCTTCGGAATCATGCCCTATGAGTTCGAGCGTCTTGCGCGCAAAATCTTCGATATAGTCGATCAGCCGGTCCGAGGCGCTTGCCGCTGCCTTTGCCTTCTTCTGTGCAACAGCCTCAGCGACCGCGGCGTGCAGCTTGGCGGCAAGCGGTAAGTCCGCGACTTCCTGATAATGCTGGTACCAGAAGCGACGCGACAGGGCGTTCATCAATCCCATCGAGCGCCGGGCGAATTCATTGCGGGCAGCTGTCGCGATCAGGACATTGAAGCGTTGGTCGAGCCGCATAAAGGCGATGTCGTCGGATTTGGCCGCGGCGTCAAGCATCGCCTCGGCCATCTCGGCAAATTCCCGGCGCTCGTCCGGTGTGGCGCGCTCCGCTGCGAGACTCGCCATCAACCGCTCCAACTCGCGTCGAACCTCAAGCAGTCGCAGCTGAAGCTTTAGATTGATCTCGGAAACCATGATGCCGCGTCGGGGCATTATTACCACAAGGCCGTCTCTTGCCAGACGCTGCAGGGCCTCGCGAATTGGCGTCCGGCCGATCTTCAGACGGAGCGCAAGGGCCTGCTCCGACAAGACTGTTCCCGGCAACAATCGCAGGGTAACGATCATTTCCTCGAGTTCGCGGTAGGCGCGATCTGTCAGCGTACCGTCTTCGGTATCATCCGCGTTGGATCGACGTCGGGGTGAACGTGTAGATTTCGGGATTCTCTTCAATGCTCGACCTGTTATATTTGTCCCAAGCATATATCCGAAATATATCACTGGAGGAACTAGCGAGGCGGCGCTGATCTCTGAATTTCGAGCCGAAAAGGTGAAAGGCTTGGCTTGGTTTCCACGAGAACCGGGTTTTTGGTTGCGACCGTCATTTTCCGAGAAGGCCTCACGGTCCGCGGCCTGACGAGAGCTGCGTCGATCTGGATCACAGCAGTCGGCATTGGCTCGCATTCACCGCGATTGCCGGCGCGTGCCCCGAGGCTTTGGTTCTATGGCCGGTCCCTACGAGCCGGTCATTCCGGCCTAGTTTGCCTTTTGCTTCACATACCGCCCGGGCGCACTTTCGATAGCCTGATATCTGGTATTGCCCGGCTGCGTAGGGGCGCGGACCGTACCGCTCGAATGACGTTTCATCCAGGCATCCCAATCAGGCCACCAGCTTCCGGGTCTCTCCTCTGCCTTCTCCAGCCAATCCGCCGCGTTGCCGGTCAGATCGTCATAGGTCCAGTAGTTGCGCTTGTTGCGGGCCGGCGGATTGATCACACCGGCAACGTGACCGCTGGCAGCGAGCACGAAGCGCGGGTCCTTTCCAATGAGTCCCTTCGAGCGATAGGCACTCTGCCACGGCACAATGTGGTCCTCGCGCGATGCCAGCAGATAGAGCGGTATTTTGGCCTGCGAGAGGTCGACGCGCACGCCACATTGCGTGGTCGCGCCAGGCTCCTTGATCTTGTTCTCGAGATAGGTGTTGCGGGTGTACCAGCAATACATCGGGCCTGGCAGGCTGACGCTGTCGGAATCCCAATAAAGCAAATCGAAAGCGTCCGGCGGGGCGCCCTTCATGTAACTGTCGACGACATAGCGCCAGATCAGATCGTTGGCGCGCAGGGTCCCGAAGGTAAAAGCCAGTTCCTTGCCGGGCAGAATGCCGCCGCTTCCGATCGCCGCCTCGCGTAGCGCAACAGAACCGTGGTCGATAAGAAGACCGATCTCGCCGGTATCGGCGAAATCGATCATCGTGGTGAGTAGCGTCATGGTCGCAAGTTTGTCTTCCCGGCGGGCCGCAAGTACGCCTGCGGCGCAGCTCAGGATGGTGCCACCGACGCAAAACCCCAGCGCATGAATCTGGTCGACATCGGCAATATCGCGCACGACATCGATGGCTTTCAGCGGTCCGAGGTTCAGGTAGTCGTCCCAGGTCAGATATTGCGTCTCGGCAACTGCGCTGCGCCACGAAATCAGGAAGACCTGGTGGCCCTGGGCGACAGCATATTCAACGAACGAATTTCCGGCGCCGAGATCGAGAAGATAGTATTTGTTGATGCAGGGCGGGACGACCAAGAGCGGCGTCTTCTCGACCTCGGCCGTCTGCGGCGTATATTGAATAAGCTGGATCAATTCGTTCTCGAATACGACCGTTCCAGGGGTAACCGCAAGATTGCCACCGATCTTGAAGGCGGTTTCATCCACCCGCGTGATCCGACCTTTCTGAAGATCCTCGATCAGGTTTTGTATCCCTGCCGCCAGGCTCGTCGAACGCGTCTGAATAGCGGTCCGAATGACCTCCGGATTGGTCGCAGGAAAGTTGGACGGGCTCATCGCGTCGATAAATTGTCGTGCATAGAAACGAAGCTGCAGCTTGGATCTGTCGTCGACCTGCGCCTGATCGACAAAATCCGTCAATTGCTTCGCGTTCGACAAATAGGATTGCTTGAGAAGATCGTAGTAAGGCGAGTGGCTCCAGGCCTCATCCTGGAAGCGTCGATCGCCTCGCGGTGCTCGCGCAGACGAATCCGCATTTGCCGCCGGTTTGCCGCCGAGGAATCCTCGCCAGAAATCCAAAATCGGCGACCAGTACATGTGCTGCAAGTTGGCTGTTACCGCAATCGGCGACTTCTCCTCACCCTTTGCAGGCTTACTGACGACGCCCATTGCCGCGGTGAGCGCATCATCGAAATGTTTGGTTGCCTCCTGCCCGGCCCGCATCAGGCTTTCAAGATAGGCGGAGGGACCGCTTTGCGAGGACGGGCTTCCCATGTGCACCTCCCATGACCAACGCCGCTGACGGGTCGATCTTACTTCCGGTTGAGCATCCTTGTAGCGTGTTTTTGGCGCTCGATCGCGTTGTCATTGTTGCCCGCGCCCAAGGCTTGGCATGGAACGCGCAGATCATCTTACCTATGGTCGTTTCCTTGTTGGGTTCCCAAGTGGCAGTTTGCAACGGTATCGCAATCGTCCTGTGCGGGTTGTTGATCCCTGGACCTCAATACTTCTCGTCCGGATATGACGCGCCGAATGCCGCCCTGTAGATGGCCCAGTAGACGGCGCCGACAAAGCCGGCACCGCCCACGATATTGCCGAGCGTTACCGGCACGAGATTATGGATGATACCGGAGAGGGTGATGGGCGAAGCGTCGAAATTCGCTGGAACGTGGCCGGTCTGGATCAGCAGCCACGCCAGCGGCAGAAAGTACATGTTGGCGACGCAGTGCTCGAACCCGGCCGCTATGAAGGCGGATACCGGCAACATGACCGCAATCATCTTGTCGGTGACTGACCGGCCTGCATAGGCGAGCCAGACCGCCGCGCACACGAGCACGTTGCAAAGAATGCCCTTGAAGAACAGTGTCACCATATCGGGACGAATCTTGCCGGCGGCCGTATTCAATACAGAAAGCCCGATGCGGCCGTCATTCATGTCGAGATGATGCGAGAAGAAGACCAGGACAATCAGGCCGAGCGATCCGATCAAGTTGCCGAAATAGACGATGGTCCAGTTGCGCAGCATCGTGCCCGTGGACACCTTTCCGCTTGCCCAGGCCATCACGATCAGGTTGTTACCCGTAAACAGTTCGGCGCCGCCCACCAGGACGAGCGCCAACCCGAGCGAAAACACCAGCCCGCCGACGACGCGGACGGTGGCGAAGCTGAGCTCCGGGTCACTGGCAACGATTGTGTAATAAAGGGCGCCGAAGCCAATTCCGCCGCCCGCGACGATCGCCAGCATGAAGGAGGCGAGAGGCGGCAAATTGGCCTTCTTCACCCCGACCTTTTCGACAGCCTCCTTGATCTCGGCAGGGCTGTAAGCCTGCAGATTGAAGATGGGCGGTTGCGGCGCGGGCACTCGATCGGACATCTCTGATACCCTCGCTCGCGCCCAAAAGCGGCCCTATCCACCCGCGCCGCCCGTCGCCAGAAGTCCGACGATTTGCGCGGCGATTACCTTCACAAGTGTCATCGACGGGAAGATCATCGCGTAGCCGATGTCCGGGCGTTCGGTCGGCGCCATCTTCGTTGAGTAGACCAGGATGGCAGGATTTCCCGTTGCCCCGGATGCCACGCCGACCAGGTCGTCGTATGGAATCTTCAGAACGTAGTGGCCGACCAGCAGGACGATGAATACCGTCGTCAGGAGCACGGCTACGCCGATGAACAGCATCGTGAAGCCCGACTCGGCCACGGTGCGGACAAAGGGCTGCCCGGCATTCACGCCAACGGTTGCGAGAAATATGGCGAGGCCAAAGTTTCGAAGAACCATGTTGGCGGGTAGCGGCATGGTCCAAAGCATGGGTCCGGTGCGACGGAGCTTGCCGAGAATGAGCGCAACGATCAGCGGCCCACCTCCGATGCCGAGCGTCACGACACCGACGCCTGGAATTGGAATCGGAATAAGCCCGAGCAAAACACCCAGGACCATCCCGATTCCGAGCGAGACATAGCTGAATTCGGCAGCCGCCTTCACCGTGTCGCCGAAGTGACGCCGAATCTCTTCTTTTCGATCGGGAGGCATCAGCACACCGACCCGGTCGCCGAATTCGAGCATGAGGTCGGGTGACGGCATCAGGTCGGCATCGTATCGCCGGACGTGCAGCAGATGTGTCGGGTAACCGGCTGGCATCGGAAGACTGGCAAGAGGTACTCCGACGACGGAGGCCTTTCCGACAAAAACCCGGATGTAGTCGAGATCAGCGCGATCGCTCGCCAACCTGCCGGGCTGCAGGCTTCCGAGCTGCGCAGCCGCCTTGGCGATCGCTTCTTCGCGCTCGGCTACGACCATAAGGGCATCGCCCGCCGATAAAGTCGTATCTGGCGTCGGAACGAAGTTGTGTCCGTCCTTTCGAACCATGGTGACCTGGACGTCGGCGAGCGCGCTGCTTGTCAGTTCGTCGAGCTTCCTTCCGGCAAACGCCTGGCCGAGCGAAATCTCGGCCATATGGAAGCGCTGCGTCTTCGCCGGGAATTTGGGCTTGACGATCCGTGTCATGAAATAGATGCAGAGGATCGGCCCGATGACCCCAAAGGGGTACGCGATGGAGTAGCCGATAGATGGATCCTTGTTCTTCATGACGTCGAGCGCCGCCTGAAGTGTCGCGGTGCTCGTCATCGATCCGGCATATAAACCAAGCGTATGCCCGATCTTGATACCGAAAATGTGTCCCAGCCCCAGCGCCACAGCCAAACCGGTCAGGCATGCAACAAGAGCCAACAGATTGTATTTCTGCCCGACACCGATCATGCCTTCGAAGAACTGACGACCATAGAGAATGCCGATGCCGTACAGAAACATGATCAGGCCGGTCAGGCCGATTGGTCCGATGATCTGAGCCTTCGGCGCGAACGCGCCTATCGCAAGACCGACGAACAGGACCGCACCGACCCCGAGCGAAAACCCGGCGATGCTGATCTGGCCGACCAGGTAGCCCAGTCCGATCGCCAGAAACGCCGTCAAGATCGGCTGGCTCCCGATGATGTCGCGTGCAAGATCCAACATGTGTCTGCGCTCCCCCCGGATCAGCCGGATAATTGATTAATCAGCGTGCTTGGCACCCCGCGGCCCGGAACTGTCCGATCACCCGATCCACCAAATCGCGGCTGGGTGGCAGCGTGTCAGCAAGCTTGTATTCGAGACCCATCGCCTTCCATTTGAACGAGCCCATCTGGTGGAAAGGCTGAACCTCCACCCACTCGACGTTCTTCATGGGCGCAACAAATCGCGCAATGCCGTCGACATTGGCGGGGTCGTCGTTCTCACCGGGGACGAGGGTGAACCGAACCCAGACCGGCTTTCCCATCGAAGCCAGGCGTTCGGCGAAGCGAAGCGTCGGCGCGATGTCGCGGCCGGTGGTTCGGCGGTAGGTTTCGGGATCCGAGCTTTTGATATCGAGGAGAACGTGATCGATTACGGATAGATATTCTTCGTCCGCGCGATCGCCCAGAAACCCGGACGTCTGGATAGCCGTGTGCAGACCCATTTCCTTTGCGCCGGCGAATATCCGCCGGGTAAAAGCGCGCTGCACCATCGGCTCGCCACCCGATATGGTCAGCCCTCCGCCCAGGGCACGGATGGACGGCGCGAAGTCACCAAGGCGGCGAAGCACCTGATCGGCCGAAACATAGGTGCCGTCCTTGAGGTGCCAGGTGTCCGGGTTGTGGCAGTAGGTACATCGCAAAAGGCAGCCCGAGACGAAGAGAACCACGCGCAGGCCGGGCCCGTCGTAGCGCGATGACGTCTCATAGGAATGGCAATAGCCGAACGCGCCCTCCTGGTCCTTCACCTGGTCTTCATTGGGCGCGTCGGGCGAAAGCCCGACCCGGAGATCATGACGACTTCCGGGCTCCAGTGCCTGCACCGTCGACATAGTGCACCTCGTTTAGATCTGGCCGTGGAAGGTGCGACTGATCACGTCTCGCTGCTGCTCCGGCGTCAGTCGCACGAAATTCACGGCGTAGCCCGAAACCCGGATCGTGAGCTGCGGATATTTGTCCGGGTTCTTTATCGCGTCTTCGAGCGTCTCCTTGTCGATGACGTTCAGGTTCATGTGGAACCCGCCTCGATCGAAATAGAGGTCGAATGCCTTGACCGCTTCATCCAGCAAGCTGGCCTTCCGACAGATGAGCTTTTTGGGGAGAGACAGAGACGGTGTAGCTGATGCCGTCCTGCGCATCCTTGTATGGAAGCTTCGCGACCGAAAGGCAGGAGGCGAGCCAGCCATGGCTATCGCGTCCGTGCATTGGATTGGCACCGGGTCCGAACGGCTCGCCCTTCCGCCTTCCGTCAGGGGTGTTTCCGGTGGCCTTGCCGTAAACGACATTGGAAGTGATCGTGAGCACGCTCTGGGTATGCGTCGCGTTCCGGTAGGTCGGATGCTTGCGGATCTTCTCCATGAAGCTTGTGACGATGCTGGAGGCGATCTGATCGACCCGGTCGTCGTTGTTGCCAAACTGGGGCGTCGACTGGTTGCCCTCGTTCTGGTAGTCGACCACAAGTCCTTTTGCGTCTCGCGTGACACGGATCTTGCCGTACTTGATGGCACTGAAACTATCGGCAACCACCGAAAGACCCGCGATCCCGAACGCCATCGTTCGCAGGATATCGCGGTCATGCAGTGCCATCTCCAGCCGCTCATAGAAATACTTGTCATGCATGTAGTGGATGCAATTCATGGCATGGACGTAGGTCTTGGCCAGCCATTCCATCGTGGTGTCGAACTTGGCCATGACATCGTCATAGTCGAGGAAGTCGCCAACGACGGGCATTGTCTGGGGCGAGACCTGATCGCCGGAAACCTCGTCGCGGCCGCCGTTGATCGCGTAAAGCAGGGCTTTCGCGAGGTTGACGCGAGCCCCGAAGAACTGCATCTGCTTGCCCAGCCGCATTGCCGAGACGCAGCAGGCGATACCGTAATCGTCGCCCCAGAAAGGCCGCATCAGATCGTCGTTCTCGTACTGCAACGAAGACGTGTCGCGGCTGACCTTCACGCAATAGCGCTTGAACGGCGCGGGCATATGGTTCGACCAGAGAATCGTGATGTTTGGTTCGGGAGCTGGACCCAAATTGGAAAGGGTATGCAGCATCCGGTAGCTGCTCTTGGTCACGAGCGCGCGTCCGTCGAGACCCATGCCGCCGACGCATTCCGTCGCCCAGTAGGGGTCGCCGCTGAACAGCGCGTCGTAGTCGGGCGTGCGAAGGAAGCGAACGATGCGGAGCTTCTGCACCAATTGGTCCCAGAGTTCCTGGGCCCGCGCCTCGTCGAGAAGGCCTGCCTTCAAGTCGCGTTCGATGTAGATATCGAGGAAGCTTGAAATGCGGCCGATCGACATCGCCGCCCCGTTAGCCTCCTTGATTGCGCCTAGATAGGCAAAATAGGTCCACTGGAATGCTTCCTGGGCATTGGTGGCGGGCTTCGAAATGTCGTGGTCGTAGAGCTTCGCCATCGAGGCGAGGTCCTTGAGTGCACGCATCTGCTCGGAAAGCTCCTCGCGCATGCGGATGATCTCATCGGTCGGCCACATGTCGTCGATCTGCGCCCGTTCCGTACGCTTTCCTTCAAGCAGGCGATCGACCCCGTATAGAGCCACGCGTCGATAGTCGCCGATGATGCGGCCGCGCCCGTAGGCATCCGGAAGTCCGGTAATGATGCCGGACCTGCGGCAGTTCATGATTTCAGGCGTATAAGCGTCGAACACGCCGTCATTGTGGGATTTCCGGTACTTCGTGAACGCCTCGTTCACTGCCGGATCCGGTTCGAAGCCGGCGGCCTTCAGGCCCGCCTCGACCATCCGTAGCCCGCCGTAGGGGAAGATTGCCCGCTTGAACGGCTGATCGGTTTGAAGTCCTACCACGACCTCATTGTCGCGATCGATATAGCCCGCCTTGTGGGCGAGCAGCGTCGAGGGAGATTTCGCATCGACTGCAAGGACCCCCTTTTTCCGTTCATCCGCGAAGTACGGCTGAAGTTTCGCCCACACGGCCATTGTGCGTTGCGATGGGCCCGCCAGAAAGTCCTCGTTGCCGGTGTAGGGCGTGACGTTCCGGACGATGAAATCGCGGACATCGATCGAAGTCTGCCAGTCACCTGAACGAAAACCCTTCCAGCAATCCGAGGTGTCGGCTTCCTTCCTGACAGCGGCACTTGCTTTCATGGTACGTCTCCCACCGCGAGCGTTTGATTGGTGCGCCCGCGGGGCGAATCCGTGCGGGCGGCTGCGTCGGATGGTGGTCCGGTCGGTTCGCCGATGCTTGATCTAAATCAAGCTTGTCCAGGCATAGTCGCACCCCGGCGGCAACCGAAGGGCGCTCGTTCGCGTTACCTGCCGCAGTGCATTATGCTTGGACAAGGGCGGCGACGCCGGCCGGCCGGTCGCGGGCCTGATCCCCGGTCCGAGCTGCCCAGCTCGCTCCGGAAGCTTGACGTAAGTCAAAGGCGTTGGCAGTCATTCGTTCTCCATTTGCCGACGCAAGGGAGGACTGCAAATGAGTGATCTTGTTGTTATCGCATTTCCAACGGAGTCGAAGGCGGAGGAAGTTCGTCAGAAGCTTCTGGCCATGCAGAAGGAATATCTGATCGAGTTGGGCGATGCCGTGATTGCGGTGAAGGACGCCCAGGGGCGCATCAAGCTGAATCAGCTGATCAACACCACGGCCGCCGGCGCGGTTTCCGGTGCCTTCTGGGGAACCCTTATCGGCCTGATCTTTTTGATGCCATTGGCCGGCGCGGCCCTCGGCGCAGCATCCGGCACGCTTAGTGGATATCTGACCGATGTCGGTATCGACGACAAATGGATGAAGGAGACCGCTGCTGCCATCCAGCCGGGAACCTCGGCGCTCTTCGTGCTGGTGCGGAAGGTCACCGCAGACAAGGTGCTTGAAGGGCTCAAAGGTGAAGGAGGTACGGTGCTGAAGACTTCTCTCGATCATACCAAGGAAGTTGCGTTGCAGGCGGCCCTGGCCGGCGTCCAGGCCGCTGTTCCCTCCGCACCTTCGTGAGTGCTGGATGGGAGGGTGATGCAGACGATGGCGAGCCGCGGCACGGGAGTGCTACTGTGCGCCGGTTTGAGGCCGGCGAAGTAGGTGCAACATGCGAGGACGCTTCTACGGCCGCTCCGCCGTATTATTGGTCATTGTCTTTTCCGGGCCACAAAGCGCGAAGGCGCAGACCCTTACGCCGTTCCGCTATCAATCCCAGGCACAGCGCCATTGTCCGGGGGATATGATCGTCTGGCTCGATTTCGGAACCGGGCGCTACTACGTGAAAGGTCAGAGGCGCTACGCGTCGGGATTTACCGGCAGCTTCGTGTGCAGGAATGAGGCCCGCAATAGCGGCTATCGGCGCTCGCCCCTGGGATTGAGATAGGCCTCGGTCCGACGAGCCGCGCTCGAGGCGGCTAGCAAGCGGGTTTCTGACCGAGCTTCAGAACGAGATGGATCGTCTGGGGGTCTCGGTGCGCGGCCGGCTTGAAGCCGAACTTTTCGAACACTTTTCTCATTGCGGCGTTCTCGGGCAGAACTTCCGCCGTTAGTTCCTGCAGTCCGGCATCGTTCGCAATCTTGGCGAGATGACGCATCAGGATCGAGCCGATGCCGCGTCCCTGCCAGGCATCGATGACGACAAATGCCATCTCGGCCCGTCCCGGCTCGAAGACAATGTACCTGCCGCCTGCGGCGACAATCTTGCGACCGGATTCCTCCGCGAGCGCGACTATCGCGACATGATTTTTGAAGTCGATATCCATGAAGAAGGCACGCTCCTTCTCCGAGAAGTAGCGCTTCATGACGAAGAAGCGACGCTGCAATGATTGTGCGCTGGTCCTTTCGATAGCAGCGAGCATATCGGCTTCATCCTCGCGCCGGAGGGCGCGGATTTCGATCTGGCTGCCGTCGCGGAGAAGCTCGCGCGCCGTGTAGTTGGTCCCCTCTGTCATTGGATCTCACGTGCCCAGCAAACGAATGCAGCCGCATCGATCGGCGTCGGCCAATGAAGTCAGGATTGGCTCGCGGCCGCTTGATCTGGATCAAGACTATTGCGTGGGAGCGGTAGGTAGCTTGGCGGGCAACATGGCCACTCTCGGAAGGCGCGCGTCTTGAGAACTCTTCGCCAACTCCTGTCCGGAGAGGACGTCATCCAGCTTGCTATCCGCCTCGGGCTGCTCGCCTTCCTGATCTACTGGACGTTCCTTCTGATCCAGCCATTTGTGCCCATACTGGCCTGGAGTATCGTACTCGCCGTCGCGTTCCATCCAGTATTTGACTTTCTTTCCAAGCTGCTCGGCGGCCGCCCCCGGCTCGCGGCGGCAATTCTCACCGTCGTCAATCTCGCTATTGTCATCGGGCCGGCGACGTGGCTTGGCCTGAGCGCCCTGGATGGCATGAAGGCACTCGCCGGAGATCTGAGTTCTGGTAACCTGGCGGTTCCATCCCCGCCTGAAGGCGTCAAGCAATGGCCATTGATCGGTCCGCAGGTTTTCGAGTTCTGGAACCAGGCATCCAACAACATTCGGGCGACGTTGCGCGAAGCGGCCCCGTATCTGAAGCCGTTCGCGAGCGTCATCCTTGCCCTTGCGGGTAATGCCGGGGTTGGAACGCTCAAGTTTCTGCTGTCCGTGGCGATCGCCGGCTTTCTCTTTCCTTACGGCTCGCAACTCGTGGCGGCGGGCAGGGGCTTTCTCTATCGCATCGTGCCTGAGCAGAGCGAACATTTCCTGGAACTGGCGGGTGCAACCATCCGCGCGGTATCCCAAGGCGTCATCGGCGTCGCGATCATCCAATCGTTGCTGGCCGGCATCGGCTTCAAGCTGGCGGGTATCCCAAGTGCCGGGCTGCTGGCCTTTGCGGTCTTGCTGCTGTCCATCGTGCAAATTGGCGGGGCGATCGTCATGTTTCCCGTGATCATCTGGATCTGGTTCGACAAGGATTTCACCACGGCACTGTTGCTGACGATTTTCCTGGTCATGGTCGGGCTACTCGACAACGTCCTGAAGCCGCTCGTCATGGGGCGCGGCCTGACGACGCCGACACTCGTCATCTTCGTGGGCGTGATCGGGGGAACGCTCGCGCACGGTATTGTCGGCCTCTTTATAGGACCGATCATTCTATCCCTCGCCTGGGAGCTGACGGTCGCCTGGATACGCACCGATCGCGCCAAGGCGGAGTCATTGCCCGGCTGACTGTCGAACGTTGACCTAAATCAACGTTCGAGGCCGCCGGGCTCCTTCAATCAGGTGCACGACAGTGAGGTCGAACCATGCCGATGAACAACCCAGTGCTACCGGGCGGCGCGATGTCAGGGTTTGTCGCGTCGGCAGTCGAATACATGACGGACGCGGGCCAGCGCAGCGTCCTGTTCCTGGACGTCCTGCGTCAGCGCGGCGATCAGTATCGGGAACACGTCGCGCAAACCGCGCCTCATGTCCTGCAGTATGCCGCTGAACTCATCACTGACGGCCGCAAGCTGGATGAGCCGGTGAACTATGTGCTGGTGCGCATCATTCCACCCAAGGACGTCGAAATTGATAACGACCGGCGGCCGTTCATCGTCGTCGACCCGCGCGCCGGGCATGGTCCGGGAATTGGCGGGTTCAAGGCGGACAGTGAAATCGGCGTTGCGATGAAGGCGGGCCATCCCTGCTATTTCATCGGCTTCCTGCCGGAGCCGATGCCCGGACAAACGATCGAGCGTATCGCGCGCGCGGAAGCGCGGTTCATCGAGACGGTGATCAGCCGTCATCCGGAAGCCGACGGCAAGCCGTGCGTGATCGGAAACTGCCAGGCCGGCTGGGCGGTTATGATCCTTGCGTCGCTGCGGCCGGAACTGTTCGGACCCATCATCATCGCAGGCGCGCCGCTGGCCTATTGGGCGGGCGTGCACGGCAAATACCCGATGCGCTATTCGGGCGGCTTGCTGGGCGGGAGCTGGCTAACGGCGCTGACGAGCGATCTCGGAGCCGGCAAGTTCGACGGCGCCTGGCTGGTGCAAAACTTCGAGAGCCAGAATCCGTCGAATACGCTGTGGACCAAGCAATACAACGTCTATTCCAAGGTCGATACCGAGGCGGAGCGCTACCTTGAATTCGAACGCTGGTGGGGCGGCCACGTCAACCTGAATGCCGAGGAAATCCAATTCATCGTCGACGAGCTGTTCGTCGGCAACAATCTCGCCGCCGGCCGGATCACGATGTCCGACGGTCAGCCGGTGGATCTGCGCAATATCAGGTCCCCGATCGTGGTGTTCTGCTCCGAGGGCGACAATGTTACGCCGCCACAGCAGGCGCTGCACTGGATTCTCGATCTCTATGCCGATGTCGACGAGATCAGGGCCTATGGGCAGACGATCGTCTATACGGTTCACGAAAGTATCGGCCATCTCGGCATCTTCGTGTCCGGCGGCGTCGCCAAAAAGGAACATGCGGAGTTTTCGAGCAACATCGATCTGATCGATATCTTGCCACCCGGGCTTTACGAAGCGACGTTCGAGGCCAAGGGCAAGGAGACCACGAGTTCCGATCTCGTCGTCGGCCAGTGGGTGATGCGCTGCGAGGCGCGGACGCTGGACGATATCCGCGCCATGGGCGGCAATTCGCCCGAGGACGAGCGGCGCTTCGCCGCAGCCAAGCGCGTCTCCGAGCTCAACCTCGCGGCGTACCAGAAGTTCATGCGGCCATGGATCAAGGGCATGGTGACGCCGCAGATGGCGGAGTTGGCGCGGAAGCTGCATCCGCTGCGGCTTCAATATGAAGCTTTCAGCAGCAAGAATCCGTTTATGTCCGCCGTCAAGTCTCTCGCGGAGAAGGCGAGCGAAGATCGCAAGCAAGTCTCGCAAGACAATCCTTTCTTCGCCTTCCAGGAGCAGCTCTCCAAACAGATCGTTCACGCACTGGATAGCTGGCGGGATTCGCAGGAGGCGATTAGCGAAGCGGCCTTCCTTGCGGTCTACGGTTCGCCCGCGTTGCAGGCGGCCGTGGGAGTTGATCCGCAATCCTCGCCATCGCGCCGGCAGGAGATGTCCGCCGCGCACAGTAAAATGCTCGAGAAGCGGATCGCCGAGCTGAAATCCAGGATAGGCGAAGGCGGCCTTCGCGAAGCGGCCATTCGCGGGCTGCTCTATGTCGGGTCGGTGAGGGGAATGGTCGACGAGCGGAGCCTTGAGGCGCTGCGCAACGTTCGCCGTAACGACAGCGGCCCACGGCTGACGCTGTCCGAATTCAAGATGCTGGTGCGCGAGCAATTCTTCATGCTTCTCCTGGATCGCGAGGCTGCACTGGCCGCGATACCGAAGCTGTTGCCCGACAACGCAGGTCAACGCCGGGCTGCTTTCACGGCAATCCGCGAAGTGCTGTCGGCAAGCGCCGCAATATCGGGCGAAATCGCCAAGCGGTTGAAGCGTCTTGCGGAACTGTTCGGCCTCGAAGCCGAGGAAGGTCTCGACGAGGCTTCGAACGTGACTCCTTTAGATCCCAAGTCAGATACTAAGTCAGATCCCAAGTCGAAACCCAAGTCCGGTCCAAAGCCGAAGGCATCGTAACGCCCGTTGGCAAAGTCGGGAGAGACACCATGAATGTGATGCCATCCGATTCAGGCGAGACCCGTTCTCCGAGCAAGTATGACCGACTGATCGCTATGGCCAAAGCGGCGGCGCCAGCGCCGACTATTGTCGTGCACCCCTGCGATGAAAGCTCGCTGCGCGGCGTCGTCGACAGTGCGGCGGCCGGCATCATCCGGCCGGTGTTGGTCGGACCCGAAAAGAAAATCAGGGATACGGCCAGCAAGTTCGGCCTCGACATCTCCGCGTTCGAGCTTGTCGATGCTCCGCACAGCGAGGCGGCGGCGACAAAAAGCGTCGAGCTCATTCATGCCGCCAAGGGCGAGTTGCTGATGAAGGGCAGCTTGCATACCGACGAACTGATGCGCGCCGTCACGGCAAAGGTGGGCGGCCTGCGGACCGACCGGCGGATCAGCCATGTGTTCGTGATGGATGTGCCTGCCTATGCGGAGACCCTGTTTGTAACGGACGCGGCCGTCAATATCTTTCCAGATCTCGACGCGAAGCGGGACATTATCCAGAACGCGATCGATCTGTATACGCAAGCCGGGTTCGGCAAATTGCCGCGCGTGGCAATCCTGTCGGCGGTCGAAACCGTTACCTCCAAAATCCCCTCCACCATCGAGGCGGCGGCGCTCTGCAAAATGGCGGATCGCGGGCAGATCACCGGCGGCGTGCTCGACGGGCCGCTTGCTTTCGACAATGCCATCGATGTGGAAGCGGCTCGGATCAAAGGGATCAAATCCGAGGTGGCCGGCCGGGCGCAGATCCTGCTCGTTCCCGATCTCGAATCCGGCAATATGCTGGCGAAGAATCTCTCCTACTTTGCCAAGGCAGATAGTGCGGGCATCGTGCTCGGCGCCCGGGTGCCCGTCGTTTTGACGTCGCGTGCGGACTCGGCGCGCGCCCGGATGGCCTCCTGCGCAGTAGCTGCACTCTATGCGCATGCAAGGCGCCAGCATGCTCCAACAGTTGCAGCGTGATCGCCATGGATACGATCCTCGTCGTCAATGCCGGCTCATCGAGCGTCAAGTTTCAGGTATTCTCGGTTGAAGGAGAGGGGAAGCTACGACGGCTGATCAAGGGCCAGATGGACGGCATCGGCAGTCGTCCTCGCCTGCGGGCGAGCGGCCCGACCGGTGATCCGATGGCGGATCGTGCCTATCCGATCGAGGCGGTTGCCAGTGTGCCGGCCGCGATGGCGGTCGCAGGCGCCTGGTTGCGCGACGAACTTAGTATCGACCCGATCGCCGTCGGCCATCGCGTCGTCCATGGTGGGCCTGACTATACACGCCCAGTGTTGATCGATCATGGGGTGGTAGGGCGGCTGGAGCGCTACATCTCGTTGGCGCCGCTGCATCAGCCGCATAACCTCGCGCCGATCAGGACGCTCCTGAGCAATCTTCCCGGCGCTGCCGCAGGTGGCCTGCTTCGATACTGCCTTTCATCGCGATCACGACGCGCTTGCGGACCATTATGCGATCCCGCACCAGCTCCATGCCGAAGGCATCAGACGCTACGGCTTCCACGGCCTGTCCTACGAGTATATCGCCAAGCGCCTGCCGCAGGTTGCGCCAGACATTGCCGGCGGGCGCGTGATTGTCGCCCATCTCGGCAGCGGCGCCTCGATGTGCGCGATAAAGAACGGCAAGAGCGTCGAGAGCACCATGGGATTTACCGCGCTCGACGGGCTTGCGATGGGAACGCGCCCAGGCCAGCTCGATCCCGGCGTCGTGCTCTACCTCATCGCGGAAAAGGGCATGTCGGCATCGAACGTGCAGGACTTTCTCTACCGCGACTGTGGCCTTAAGGGCTTGTCCGGCGTCAGCAACGACATGCGCGAGCTCGAGACGAGCGAGGATCCGCGCGCGGCATTCGCGATCGACTACTTCGTCTACCGCGTCGGCCTCAGCGCCGGTATGCTGGCGGCAGCCCTGCAAGGCCTCGACGCCTTCGTCTTCACCGCCGGCATAGGTGAAAACTCCGCCAGCCTCCGCGCCCGTGTTGCCGAGAAGCTGGCCTGGCTCGGCGTTGCGCTCGATCCGACGGAGAATGCCCAGCACGCGGCGAAAATATCGCGCTCCGACAGCCGCATTCCCGTCTATGTCGTGCCCACCGACGAAGAGCTGATGATTGCGGAGCACACGCTGGCGCTGCTCATGAACGCCCAATCACCAAACCAGAAACGCGAGAGAGTGTCATGAACATCCCGGTTTTTCCCGAGACCAAGGTCGCGTTGAAGGGCAAGAAGGGGCTCATCGTCGGCATCGCCAACGACCAATCCATCGCCTGGGGCTGTGCCAAGGCGTTTCGCGCGCTGGGAGCCGACCTGGCCGTCACCTATTTGAACGAAAAGGCCAGGAAGCATGTCGAGCCGCTGGCCAAGGCGCTGGAGGCGCCGATCTTCATGCCGCTCGATGTCATGGTCGAAGGCGAAACCGAAAAGGTGTTCGAGCTCATCAAGAAAGAATGGGGCCAGCTTGATTTCCTGCTTCACTCCATCGCCTTCTCGCCAAAGGGTGCGCTGCACGGTCGTGTGGTCGACGTCGACCGCGAGGGATTTCAGAAGACCATGGACGTATCCTGCTGGTCGTTTATGCGGATGGCGCATCTGGCAGAGCCATTGATGAAGAACGGCGGCACGATATTCACCATGACCTATTACGGCAGCCAGATGGTGGTGAAGAATTACAATGTCATGGGCGTTGCGAAAGCGGCCCTCGAGGCTGCGGTGCGCTATATCGCGGCCGAGCTCGGTCCGAAAGGCATTCGCGTCCACGCCATCTCGCCCGGACCGCTCGCGACCCGGGCAGCGTCGGGAATTCCCGAGTTCGACGAGTTGATGGACAAGGCACAGTCGCAAGCGCCGACGCGCAGTCTGGTCAGTATCGACGACGTCGGAAAAGCAACCGCGTTCCTTGCGCTCGACGGCGCCAAGCTGATCACGGGAAGCGTGCTCTATATCGATGGCGGCTACCACATCATCGATTGACGTGTGGAGTTCTTGCTTCAGCCGTAGTGCAGGCCGATCACCTCGGCGACGCAGGCCGGGCGCTTGCCGCCCTCGATCTCGATCGCCACGCGATAATGGACGCGCAAACCGTTGGGTGGCACTTCCTCGGCTTCCGCAATGCTGACGCGGCCGCGCAGTTTTGATCCCGCCGGCACCGGCGAGAGGTAGCGAATGCGGTCCGCGCCGTAATTCAGCGTGTTTTTGAGCCCCTTCAGGCCCATCGTCGAGCGGATGAACATCGGCGCCAGGCTCAACGACAACAGGCCGTGCGCGATGGTCTTGCCGCCCGGCATCTCCGCTTTCGCACGCTCCTGGTCGACGTGGATCCACTGCTCGTCGCAGGTTGCCTCCGCGAATTTGTTGATGCGGTCCTGCGTCACTTCGATCCAGTCGCTGACGCCGATCTCCGTGCCGACGGCGGCCTTCAGATCCTCGAACCCGTTGAAAACCCGCATCGCTTTGATCCGTATGATTTGATCCGTACTTGCGCGCGTTACAGCTTCATTTCCGGAACCGTGTCTGGAACGGTGAGCTCGGCCTCCGTCACTGCCAGAACCTCAGCGACTGTGACGCCGGGCGCCGTTTCCTGCAGTGTCGCCTTGCCGCCGGGAAAAGCGATGACCGCCATATCGGTGACGACAAGATCGACCGGTCGCGCCGAAGTCAGTGGCAGGTTGCATTTGACGACGATCTTGGACTTGCCCTTGGCCGTGTGTTGCATGGCGATGATCACGCGCTTGGCCCCGCTGACGAGGTCCATGGCGCCGCCCATCCCCGGCACCATCTTGCCGGGGATCATCCAGTTAGCGAGGCGTCCGCCGGCGTCGACCTGCAAGCCGCCGAGCACGGTGATGTCGACATGGCCGCCGCGGATCAGGCCGAACGACATCGCGCTGTCGAAGGTGGCGGCGCCCGGCAGCGCACTGATCGGCTTGCCGCCGGCATCGGTCAGCAGCGGATGGGCCATTCCCTGCTCGGGGATGGGACCAGTGCCGATCAGGCCGTTCTCGGATTGGAAGAACACGTTCAACCCTGCGGGCACGTAGTTTGCGACCAGCGTTGGAATGCCGATGCCGAGATTGACGAGGTTGCCGGGTCGAAGCTCTTTTGCCACGCGCCGGGCAATGATGGTTTGTGCATCCATGGGTCACCCATTCGCGATGAGGTAATCGACCAGGGGGCCGGGAGTCATGACATGGTCGGGCGCGATGACGCCGACCGGAACGATGTGTTCGGCGCTGACGATCACCGTGTCGGCTGCCATCGCCATCACCGGATTGAAGTTGCGCGCGGTGAGGGCATAGGTGAGGTTGCCGGCATAGTCTGCGAGAAATGCGTGCACCAGCGCGAAATCGGCGCGCAGCGGGGTCTCCAGCAGGTACGTCTTCCCGTTCACATCGATCTTCTGCTTGCCCTCCTCGACAAGGGTCCCGACGCCGGTTGGCGTCAGCACGCCACCGAGGCCGCAGCCGCCGGCACGGATGCGCTCGACGAAGGTGCCCTGCGGGATCAGGTCGACGGTGATCTGTTTACCCAGCATCTGCTGCTGCGCTTTGGGATTCAGCCCGATATGGGTCCCGATCATGCGCGACACCTGCGCGCCATCGAACAATTTGCCGACGCCCTTTCCGGGTGTGGCCGCGTCGTTGCTGATCAAGGAAAGGCCCGACTTTTTCTGCCGTACCAACTCGTCGAGCAGGCGTTCCGGCGTACCGACGCCCATGAAGCCGCCAACCATGATGCTCGCTCCAGCCGGGATCATGGCAATGGCTTCTTCGACGGAGACGGCCCTCATGTTGAACCTCCCAGCAGGCGATCAATCTCGGACGAAATTGGCAGTGATGTTGATAAAGGCTGCCAGCGCTCCATTGATCTGCATCAAGGCTTTCGGTCATTCCGCGGGGAGGCTGGTGATGCCGACGCCCGCGAGTGCGTCACCCCACATTTTGCGAACATCCCTGTGGCGCTGCTCGAGGGCGGTGCTCACGGCGTCGCGGAAGGGCGCGAGGTCCGGGCCCTTCAGAAGGATGATCTGCGCCTGCAGCAGCCGGCTGCTTTCAAACTCGATACGACGCAGCGCCATGACGAAGGGATCTTGGGCGTTGGCTTCGACCGGCAGCAGGGCCGCCGGTCGGATACCGGCATGGATGGCATGTGCGCGGGTGGCGAGGTCGGCGGCCAGCGCCAGGGATTGATCCGCAATACCTTCGACCGGCCTTGGAAGCCACGCCATCTCCCAGGACGCAGCCATGTAAGCCAAGGCGGGCTCCGGCACCCAGGCGGTCGCGCGCAGCAACAGGGAGACGATCTCGGTTTCCCGATAAAACTGCGCATTCAGTTCGGTCTGCCAGGCGGATTCGAACTTGAGCGGCAGGGCGAACGCGAATTGCCGTGCCAATGCGCCGTGGGCCGAGATCAGGAATGCGACGGCGCGCGTCTGCTGACGCGGCGGTACGCGGCCCTCGGAATCGAGTGGTCCGAAGAACTTGCTCATGGGGTCGCACTCTGCAGAGGGATGGCGCGCAGATGATCAAAGCCGGCGGGAAACGGGATCAGTTCACCACCTGCTTCCTCCGGCGCGATCCAGACGGCCTTGTTGCCTTGCCAGCGACCCGCCAGCACATCTTCCGCGAAGCGCGCAAGCAGATCGGCCGTGAGTGCCGGCTTCTCCAGGGTAAAGGCGTGATAGGCCTTTGGGATAATCACGAGTGAGCTGTCGGGAATCTGGACGCGGAGGGTTTCGTGCAGCGCGCGCGGCGTCAAAAAATCGAACTCGCCGTTCAGGATCATCGTTGGCACGGCGATCGACGGTAGCTGCGGTGTTAGCGGCTCGAAATCAAGAAAGGATTCCATCAGATTCTGGAGCGCGTAGACGTCGTTGACCAACCAGCCCTGCCGCTTCACGCTGTCGAGCTTGTCCAGAACCGGCTTCAGCCATTGATCGCTGACGTTCATTGGCAGCAGTAGGTCCTGCAGATAGCTGGTGCCGCCAAGGATCAGCCCGGTGCGCAGGGCATTGCCGAGCAGATAGAGTTGCGGCGGCAGCTCCGCGAAGCAACTCATCGGCACCAGACCGGCCAGCCGTTCGCCATGTTCGATGGCATAGCGCAACGCGATCAGGCCGCCGAAGCTGATGCCGCTGAGAAAGACCGGGCCGTCGCCGAGTTCTCCGATCAGGAGATGGAGCGCTGCTACCTGGTCGTCCTGATTGATAAAAAGCGCGGGTTTGTCCGAGGAGCCCTGGCCGAGCAGGTCGAACGTCGCGACGCGGAAGCGTCGTGCCAACAGGGCGTCACGATAGGCGGCCCATAGCTCGGCATATTGCGTGAGCCCATTTACGAGAACGTAGGCGGGCGCGTCCGACGGCCCCTCGAGCTCATAACGTATCCGATATGAGCTGTGGGTGAGGAAGGGCATTGCGGGACCGGCTGGGGTTTTGACTAGCGCGATCCTCAGCCCGTGGACGCGGGATTCCATTGAGCTAAATCAAAGCTCCTCCGGTTGCCCGGCCTAGCGTTTCCGCAAGACACCGTCAGGAGGAGTCCGTCATGACCGGGAGAGACGCGATGAAGCGTTGCTTTGTCAGCCTGATCTTGTTGCTGGTCGGCACTCGCTCGCGAGTCGCACAGCCGTTCACGCGCCGCTCGTCGCAGGTGCAGCATGACGGGTTGAAGAAATATTACGAGGTCTCGAATTTCCGATTGGGTGGAAAGTACGATCTGAACGATCCCTCGAAGTGGGAAAATGGCGGCGAGGGCGGCGTGACGCTGGAATCGCTTGGTGGCGGCAAACTGCGCACGGCCTATGTCGCGGTCGGTACGGCGCGGCGCAATGCGGCCGGCGAGATCACCAACGCTGTTATCATCAACTCCTACTATTCCGGCAATTCCACCGACATGTACGAGCAGTGGGTCAAGGGGGCTGCTCTGTCCGGTGGCGTGCCGATCATCGGTCCAGGCCGGCCGATCGATACCGACCGCTACTATGTCATCATGGTTGACCCGCTCGGCACCTGGGGTGCGAGCAAGCCGTCCGATGGTCTCGGGATCAAGTTTCCGCAATACAGCTACTACGACATGGTGCAGGCCAACTACCGCATGCTGCGCGACGGTCTGAAGGTCGCCCGCGCGGCGCTTGTCACGGGCGTTTCGATGGGCGGTACGCAGACCTATGTCTGGGGCGTCATGCATCCGGAGTTCATCGGCGGGCTGATGCCGATCGGCGGCACCACGCAGTCCGACGCCGAGGACCCCGTCGGCAACTGGACCTTCCAGTTGATGACGGCGGCGATCCAGTCCGACCCCGTCTGGCAATCGACCAAGGGTGACTACTACAAGCTACCCAAGGAAAAGCATCCGTTGCCCGGTATGGCGTTCGGCTGGTCGGTGCTCGGTCTGACCGGTTATGATTTTGGCTACAGGACGACCCAGAGCTTCGCGTCGGTGCAGCCGGAGGTCTTCTATTGGGATCCGCCCAACGAGAAGGCCGGTCTCAACGTCATGAACCGCTCCAAGCTATATGACGCGGTCGATCTGGTCTGGCGCAACCGCGTCGGCGAGACCCACAACGTCAATCCCTATCTCGGCCGCATCCAGGCACGCACGCTGGTGATGCACATCACCAACGACCTCTGGCTGAACTTCAAGCTCGCCCAGAAGGCCGTCGATCGCGTGCCGGGCGCGGACCTCATCGCCGAGGAGAGCCCGGTCGCCCACTACGGCGTGTTCCCGATCATTAACAACCGCAAGAACGATCCGAAGTTCGTCGCGTTCATGGACGACGTGGCGAGCCTCGACCGCGCGCAGAAGTTCGTTGACAAGAATTATCGTGTTCCCGGCGTTGCCGCGAAGATCGAGAAAACCAAGTCGTTCTGGAAGGACTACGTGACTTATCCCTATCCAGTGAAATACGCCGACGCAAAGGACAAGCGCGGTACCTCCTGGCAGATCGGCTACATGGACGAGTATGCCGGCACCGACAAGGATCCCAAGGTTCTCGTCATCATCCATGGCAAGGGTGCGTTCGGCGGGCACTACGGCAACATCATGCAATACGCCCTGCGCAGCGGCGTGCGCGTGATCGTTCCCGATCTGCCGCATTACGGCATGTCCGGGCCCGGCAATCTCGACAAGAGCCCGGCGCGCACCATGCAGGACATGCGCGAGGTGATCTATGACCTCGTGGTCAATCAGCTCGGGGTCAAGAAGGCGTATTATCTCGGCCACTCGCTCGGCGGTCAGTTCGTGATGGGCTACGCTTTGACCTGGCCGGATGCGGTGCAGGGCCTCGCGCTTGAAGCGCCGTCAGGTCTCGAAGAATATCCGCGCGACATCACGATCGCCAAAGACAAGAAAGCGCGCCTGTTCGACGAAGCCTTCGGCCGCGACTTCGACAAGTGGAAGCAGACCTGGGACCAGACCGGCATCCTGGCTGCGGAGAAGGCGCGTGATGAGCAGAACATCCGGGACTTCTTCTATTTCAAGAAGCGAGACCCTGACACTGGTGCGGTGTCGGCGGCCAAGAGCGGCTATTTCTTTGGCGATAGCGAGTATGCCCGCTTCCACACCGAGCAGCGCGTCGGGCTGACCAAGGGCAATCCGAAGGAACTTGAGCAGTGGTGCAACGTCTTCATCTTCGACGTCTATACGATTGGGGCGGAGTTGCAGCAGGATGATCCGAAGAACCTTTACGAACGGCTGACCCAGATCAAGGCACCGATCTTCCTGGCGTTTGGAGACAAGGAGCCGTTCATCCCGACGCCGGCATTCAACGGGCTGACCGACCTGGGACGTGATGCCATCACGCCGTTCATGTCGCGCATGACCAATGCCGGCAATCGTCCGATACTCAAGATCTATCCGGAGACCGGACACTTCATCCACACGGATAATCCGGTCGAATATTCCGCCGATGTGGTGGACTTCGTGACCAAGGGAATGGTGGACACCAGTTCGCCGCTTGGTACAGACCGCATGATCAGGGGTGCCGTGGCATCGTCGCTGCCCGTGGCTCCGACGCCGCCCGGCGCTGCGCCCACGGCTGGCCTGAACAAATAGGGCCGCCTCATGCCAAGGGTGCAGGCGGGCGAGGTCCAACTGGGCTGGCGAGAATGGGGCGAAGGCGATGTTACCGTCGTCTTCATCCACGGCAATCTCGCCAGCAAGGACTGGATCGAACTCGCTGCACGGCTATTCCCCAACGGCCTGCGCGTTATCGGGATCGACTGGCGCGGCTGCGGTGAAAGCGATCGGCCAACGGCGAATGGCGACTACTCCAACTACTCCATGCAGCAGCACGCCGAGGACATGTTGGCTGCGCTTGATGCGCTAGATATCAGGTTCTGCCATCTCGCCACCCATTCGACCGGCGGTATCATCGCCGCGCGGATGCTGCTGATGCAGCCGCAACGATTCGGGCGGGTGTTTGCGCTCGATCCGGTCACGCCGCTCGGCATGTCGTTCGACGCCGATCAGATCGGTCTTTTTCGGGCGATGATGTCGAGCAAGGAATTGACGCGAGCTGTGATGGCAACGGCAGCCTCTTCGTTGTTCGTGCCGGAAAGCATGGCGCCAAACGCGCTTCCGCGCTTCCGCGAAGGGCTTGCGGAAATTCAGGCGTTGTTCGAGCGGATTCTGGAGCAGACCTTTAGCGTCTCCGAAGGGATCTGGATCGGGACACCGGTCAATCTCACGCGCGAGAGGGCAAGCGGGGAACTCGAGCGCCGCATGCCGGATATCCGGCATCCCCACCTGGTGCTGTGGGGTGAGTGGGACGGCTGGATTCAGCCAGGCGATCTCCGGGCGATGGCTGCGGCAATGCCGGATTGCCGGCTTGTGGTTGTACCCGGGATAGGGCATTCCATAAATCTTGAGCTTCCCTCGCTCTATGCAGGCTATTTCGGCGCCTGGTTCGGAGGCTAATGTTGCTTCAATTCCTCATCGGCGGTGTTGCCAGCGTGATCAGCATCGTGATCCATGCGGGGCGGCGACGTCGCTGATGGTGGCGCACACACTGGAGGTCTTGGTTTGGGCGATGATCTACGCGACCGTCGGCGCAGCGCCCGCGGATAGTGATCTGCTTTACTTCGCCTTCGTGAATTACACTACGTTGGGCTACGGAGATATCACGCCGTGTTGTTCGAGGTGCTGTACAAGGCGCTCGAACTCCGGGAGTCGATTAGTCCCCCAGGTCGAGGTTAGCCAGTTGCTGCCGGTCGAGAAGTATGATCTGGCGCTGATTGCTGCCGATAAATCCGATGATCGCCAGTTCGTGCAAACGAGACAGCGCGCGCGATACGGTTTCCAGCGTAAGTCCCAGATAGTCGGCGATGTCGCGCCGTGACATCGGCAGCGGCATGACGCCGGCCGCCGTAAGCCGTCGGTCCATCTCGATCAGGAACGCGGCAACCCGCTCCAGCGCAGTCTTGCGGCCGAGCAGCAGCATGTGGTCCTCGGCATGCTGCAAATTGTTCGTCGTCATACTGAGCAGGTTTCGCGAAACCATGGCATCGCTCTCAGCCGCGATCTCGAGGCTGCGCCTCTTGATCAGGCGCACCGTCGTGTTCACGATCGCGTCTGCCGTAAACCGATGCTCGGCGCCGTTTTCCAGCCCGAAGATGTCGCCCACGAGGTGAAACGCGCCGATCTGGCGACGGCCGTCCGAAAGCAGCTTGTAGCTTCGCACTGCGCCCGTCTTGACCTGATAGACGTACTCTGCCGGCTCCTTCTCGCCGTAGATTTCGGTCCCTTTCTTGTAGGTAAATTCGTTTAAACTGATCTTTGGATTTGAATCGCTCTCTATTCCGAGGTCGCCGAGAGACGTTGAACGGGGGGCCGGATCTGTCGTGATACGGACGAACATAGCCAACTCCTGAGCTGATGATCGAAGATGGTCCCTTGAAGAGATGGTCTTGCAATCTTCTGCGCGCAGGATTTGCCCGCCCCTGACCCGCAAATCCTTAGTTTATTTTCGACCAAGGTCGCATTATGAACTAGTGTCTGAAGGTGCATTGTACCAAAGGACAGGTACCCGTAGCGCGATACCGACCCGGCCGTCCGGCTCGGACGCATGGTGTTCCGATCTGCGAAGCTTCGCGTAATATTTGTTTGGTGTGATCGAACTTTTTACGACTAGGAGGGAGCATTGTCCGGCCTCGTCCACGTCATAGACGATGATGCTTCGTTTCGGACGGCGATCGAGCGTCGACTGAAATTTGCAGGCTATGAAGTCGAAACCTATTCGTCGGGCCAACAACTGCTCGATCGCTTGCCGAACGTCGAGAAGCCCGGATGCATCCTGCTCGACGTACAGATGCCGGGACTGACCGGGCTCGAACTGCAAAGTCGCCTGGCCGAGCGTGGTTCGCTCCTGCCGATTATTTTCGTCACGGGACATTCCGACACGCCAACGACGGTACGAGCCATCAAGGCGGGCGCGGAGGATTTCCTGACCAAGCCGGCGTCGTCGGAGCAGCTGATCGGCGCGATCGAACGCGCCATGGTACGCTTCGAGTCCGCTTCCAACCAACGCAGCGAACTCGATGCTTTTCGCGGTCTAGTGACGACCCTGACGCCACGCGAACGTCAGGTTTTCGGCCTGATCGTCCGCGGCAAGATCAACAAGCAGATCGCCTATGAATTGGGAACCACCGAGCGAACCGTGAAAGCCCATCGTCACGAAGTGATGGAGAAGATGCAGGTGAACTCGCTCGCCGCACTGGTTTCAATTGCGGAGCGGCTCAACCTGCTCGATCACGAAGCGTGATCGGATCTGCTGAAACCAGGGTATCCTTTGCGTTCCCTGCAGGTGCACCTAAGTACAATATGAAGATCTGATGACTGTGTGTCAAAACGACGCGCGGAAGTGCAAATTTGCTGAATTTCAGAGAGCCCCATTTGCCGACGCGCAACTCAGTTTTTGTGGTGGAAGATGACCCATCAATGCGCACGGGCATTATGCGGTTGCTGAGGGCGCACGGCTTCAATTCAAAATTGTTCGATTCGGCCAATGCCATCCTTCGGCATAGTGATTTCGATGGGGCGTTTTGCGTCATCATGGATATCAACTTGAATGGCGAGTCCGGCATCGAAGTGTGCCGGCGCCTTGCCAACAAGGGCATAAGCTTGCCAGTCATCTTTATCACCGGCAACGACAGTGAAGCGGTCCGCGCTGCCGTAACCGAGATGGGTTGCCTTGCCTACCTGACCAAGCCGTTTTCGGCGCAGTCGCTCATTGAACCAGTTGAAGAAGCGCGCGCCGCCGCCTAGAGCATGATCCGGAAAAGTGGGTGCCGGTTTTCCGAAAGAGATCATGCTCAAACAAAAAGATAGAGCGGGATGACGATTCGAAGAAAAGTCATCGCGCTCTAGGCGATCTCTGATCATTCATCGATGTCTTGTTCAAGCGTCTGCGCCGGCGCACCCTTGTAGACGGCGGCGAACTGACCAAGCGGTACCGACGTTGTGAGCGACAAGAGATTCGAATCCACGAATTCCAGCCGCAGAGCCTGCCCCTTATTCATTTCCGCGATCAGCGGCGGATTGGCGACGGTGCCCGCGATGCAGGCGTTGGTGAGGCACCAGGTATAAGGCACGCGATAGGGCTCGCCTTGATCGACGGTGATTTTGACCGGATTTGGCAGATACATGCCGACGGGGGAGAATACCTGTAGCCGCCTGGCGTCATCACCTTCGCGCTCGACGATATCCAGGCGGACTGCCATCTGACCGGTCGTGAACGTACCGGTGATAGAGGTCCGGCAGAGCATTTTTGCGCCGCCTGGCTTGAAACAGAGTTTCTTCCAATCACCATAAGTGACGTCCTTCACGTCGCGTTGCCCGCGGGGTGCAATTTCGGACCCTGTGGGCGCGACGTCCGGGCGCTGTTGGGACGCGGCTGGCTGGGCGCACGCAATGCTCGCGACTGTTGCCAGCAGGAGCGCCGCGAAAAAAGGCCTCTCAAAACTTGTCTTGCAATCGGTACGATGTGAGCACGGCATGGCTCTGCCTCCGGGTTTCGGCTTTGCCTATTTCTGTTCAGCGAGGAATTTCGTCACGAGCGGCGACCAGATCGGGATGGCATCGGGAGAGCCGATGAAGAAATGCCCGTCGTTGCCAAACGGTGGCACCAGATGATATTCGGCCCTGCCGCCGGCAGCGGTGAAGGCCTCATGCATGCGCTTCGATAGCGCCGGGCCGAAGAACGTGTCGTTCTCGATATAGATCCACAGCATCGGCACCCGCGAGGTGCGGCCGAAATCCGCGGTTGCCTCGATGAGCTTGTCCGGTGCGCAATTATTGTTCGGCTTGCCGCCGACGCGGCCACCGCGGCCGGCGGCGAAGGTGATGATCGCTTTCACTTGCGGCGGGTTCACGCTCGACAGCGCAATGGACGCCCAGCCGCCGGCGGATTGCCCGACGACAATGACGTCCTTCGGCACGATGCGTTTCTCGGCGGTCAAATAGTCGATGATCCAGAGATCGACCTTGGCAACGTCAAGTCCGGCGTCGTGGAAATTGGGATTGGTGCACTTGCCGACCTTGGAGAAGAACGGTCCATAGAGGCCGTGCTCGGGAATGTCGATGGCGGCAGCGCCATAGCCGGTACCGACCGGCGCCACCACGAGATAACCGCGCTTCGCAAACCATTTGGCGGCGTCGCGGAATTCGACGAGCGGAAAGAAGCTGCGATCGGTTGGGTTGAGCGAGACGCCGTGGTTCATGATCACGAGCGGGAACGGTCCGTCACCGACCGGGCGCACCAGATAGGCGAACATCGGCAACGGCAGCGGCAGCGCCCAGAGTTCCTCCTGAATGCGAGGCGATGAATTCTGGTCCTCGGCGCATGCCGGCGCGATCAAGGCGGCGACAAAGAGCAGCGCTGCCGCCAGCGGTCTTCGAATGAGAACATATCGCGGCTGCATCTGGAGTCTCCCTCAGCGAACAAACGTGCAGGCCACAATGATCGGGCCGAGCACCGTCAGAACGACAAGATTTCCGGAGCGGTGGAAATGATCCACCTGACGGTGTCCATGGTACCGCATCCTCCAACGCTGTTCGATTGATGCGGAGTTCAGCCTGGGAACAGGGAGAAGTCTTGATCCAGATCAATCCCCTGACAATCATTGCGATCATCCATCGGTCGATGCAGGATTTGCGACACCCAACGTCCCGGACATGAGTTCTCTGGATATTGCCGCGCGCGCGTCGCTGCGCCGTGATAACACGGTGCTGTTGGCGCTGTTGTTGGCGTTCGCCGGCGGTTGCATCGACGCCTGCACCGGGATCATCGTCTTGCTGCGCTGCGAGGTTCAACGTCGCGAGGCCTTAACATGAATCCACCGCACATGAATCCGTCGCCCGAGCAGCGTATGGCCTGGTTGCGGTTCTTCCCGCCCTCAAGCTGGCTTGCTGCGTATCGCAGGGAGTGGTTGCCGTCTGACGCGATCGCAGGGGTAACGTTGGCGGCTTACGCCATCCCCGTGTCGCTCGCCTATGCCGCGCTGGCCGGCTTGCCGCCGCAGGTCGGCATTTACGGCTACTTGCTTGGTGGCATCGGTTACGCGCTGCTCGGATCGTCGCGCCAGCTTGCGGTCGGTCCGACCTCGGCGATCTCTTTGATGATTGCAAGCACCGTCGGCGTGCTCGCCGGCGGAGATGCGGTACGATACGCGCAAATCGCCAGCCTTGCGGCCTGCGCTGTCGCGGTTCTCTGTTTCATCGCCTGGCTGTTCAAACTCAGTGTTCTCGTCCGCCTGGTCAGCGACAGCATTCTGGTCGGCTTCAAGGCGGGTGCCGGGCTCACCATCATCATGAGCCAGTTGCCGAGCCTGTTCGGCGTTGCCGGAGGCGGTCACAATTTCTTCGATCGCGTGATCCGGCTTGCCGGTCAGCTCGGCGACGTCAATCTTCTCATCCTGGCGATCGGTGCGGTTGCGCTTCTGCTTCTATTGCTCGGCGAACGGTTTCTGCCGGGCAAGCCGGTCGGCATTACCATTGTGGCGCTATCGATTGTGGTGGCGACACTCTTGGGTCTTCCATCCCAGGGCGTACCGGTCACCGGAAAAATCCCCGAAGGATTGCCGTCGCTTGGGTTGCCGACGTTCGGGCTGCTGGAACTCGACGATCTCTTTCCGCTCGCCGCGGGCTGCGTGCTGCTGGCCTACATCGAAGGTGTCTCCGCGGCCCGCAGCTTTGCGGCCAAACATGGCTACGCCCTCGATGTGCGCCAGGAGTTTTTGGGGCTGGGGGCTGCGAACCTCGCCGCGGCGTTCGGTCATGGCTATCCCGTTGCCGGCGGGTTGTCGCAATCCGCCGTCAATGACAGCGCCGGCGCGCGAACGCCGCTTGCGCTGGTGGTCTGCTCGGTGACGCTTGCGCTGTGCCTTCTGTTCTTCACGGGGCTGTTGACGAACCTGCCCAAAGCGGTGCTCGCTGCCATCGTCTTTGCCGCCGTATACAGGCTGGTCGATATTCGTGCCTTGGTGCGGATGTGGCGGGTCAGCCGGATCGACTTCTACGCTGCAGCAATTGCGCTGGTCTCCGTGCTGCTGCTCGGAATCCTGCAAGGCGTTCTGCTTGCGTCGATCGCATCCATCTTCCTGCTGCTCGTGCGCGCCTCGCACCCGAATGTCGCGTTCCTTGGGCGACTCCCGGGAAGCGGCCGCTACTCTGACACTGCAAGGCATGAGGGCGTGGAACCGCTGGTAGGTGTTATCGCGTTCCGTCCCGAAGCCTCGCTGCTCTACATCAATGCCGAGACGATCCTGGAGGCGGTCTTGAGCGCGCTTCAGAAATCATCTGAAATCAAGCTTGTGGCGTGCGATCTTTCCGCCTCCCCCTACATCGATCTGGCGGGTGCGCGCATGTTGCGCGATCTCCATGAGGAGCTGGCGTCTCGCCATGTCACGTTCTGCATCGTCGGTGCGCATGGGCAACTGCGCGACCTGCTGCTTGCAGAGGGGCTCGCAGAAAAGACCGATAGCGGCCAATGGCTGCGGTCGCTCGACAGCGTGCTTGGCGACAGTCGGGCCAAATGACGCCCAAAGAACGCTCCGATCTTTTGAAGTGCCTCCCAATCGATCATTATTGCCCTGTTGCATTGCGAAGGAGAGGTGGCGCGCCGTGTTGAGCGCGCGGGTCATATCGCGCGCAACCGTTGACTTGGATCAATGGAACAACCGGAGCAGCCCACATGATTTGACTCGGGCATTCTTACCGTGTTCGGATATCTTGCCATGCTGCTTGCTCAATAGATCTGTGTCACACTTCAGAGGAAGGTAAGTCATGAAAAAGTTTGCTACACTGGTCGCTCTCGCTGCTCTGCTCACAGGCATCGCCGGCTTCAGCACACCATCGCAAGCCGAAACCGGCCAGGTTGCCGTGGTGTTCACCAAGGGTGGTTTCATCGTTGGTGTCGGTGGCGGGCAGGGCGTGCTCACCTTCCGCGGCAAGCGATATCCCTTCACGGTGTCAGGCATGAGCGTGGGCTTCACGATCGGCGCCTCGACCAGCAAATTTGTCGGCAGGGCATTGAACCTGCGCGGCCCGGGCGATCTCGCCGGCAGCTACGCCGCGGGCGGGGCCGGCGGCGCGCTCGCAGCGGGGGCCGGCGGCGTCCAATTGCAGAATTCCAATGGCGTGATCCTGCAGCTCAGCGGACCAAGGGTTGGATTGGAAGCGTCGGCGGCCGTGGGCGGCGTCACCATCACCATGCAATGATCATGGGTACGGGGAGCCGCCTTGCGCGGCTCCCTGCACGCAAGCCGCTTTAGTACCGCTCCTCGACGAATTTCATCCCGTGCAGGCTGGCCTGATCGTTGTAGCGGCCCTTGTGGGTCCGCTTCGGCAGCTTGATCTTTTGCCGCGCGATCTTCTTGTACGGGATGGTCTTGAGGATGTGCGAGATGACGTTGAGCCGTGCCCGTCGCTTGTCGTCGGAGCGGATCAGACGCCACGGCGCATGCTTCGTATCGGTCGCCTCGAACATCATGTCGCGCGCTCGGGAGTAGTCGTACCAGCGCCCGAACGACTCGGTGTCCATCGGGCTCAGCTTCCACTGCCGCAGCGGGTCCTCGATGCGTGCCTGGAAGCGGCGTTCCTGCTCTTCCATCCCGACCTCGAGCCACAGCTTGATCAGGATGATGCCGGCGTCTACGGCGAATTTCTCGACTTGCGGGCATAATTCCAGGAAACGCTTGTGTTCGCGCCGGACTACAGAAACCCATTACATATTCGACGCCGGCGCGGTTGTACCAGCTGCGGTCGAAGATCACGATCTCGCCGCCGGCCGGAAATTGCTCGATATAACGCTGCATGAACAGCTGGGATTTTTGGCGGTCGGACGGCGCGGGCAGGGCGCAGACACGGAAAACCCGCGGGCTCACCTTTTCGGTAAGGGCCTTGATGGTGCCGCCCTTGCCGGCGGCGTCGCGTCCCTCGAACAGGACGATCACCTTGAGCTTCTCGGCCTTCACCCATTCCTGTAGATGGCAAAGCTCGACCTGGAGCTTTTCCAGCTCCTTCTCGTAGTCCTTGCGCTTCATCTTCTCGGCGGTGTCGTCCTTTGCCATGTTGATCCTTTCGTTGCGCAAGGCCCAAATGTGGCCGAACGGCGTTCAATCTCCCCAGGAAATCGTGATGCCGACGTCGCCTGGTACGCCGCCGGGAAAATCGATGATCTGATAGGCGATGCGATAGCCGCGCGGCTGCAGGTAGTCGGTCCAGAGCTGGAAGATTTCTTTCGGAATGCCGGTCAGGGTGTTCTCCCAGCCCTTCTCCATCTGATTGATAGCACGGCCCTTGTCCGTGCACAGCGTATTCGGGAACCGGTAGACCAGTACTTCCGTCATTCCGTTTCGTACCGCCCGCTGGATGATGGTTGAGGCGAGCTGGATCTTTTCGGCTTCGCTCTTGCCGGATGGCCGGGTAAGGCGCTCGATCAGCGCGTGCTTCTCGGCATCGGCGGCGGCGGCCGTGCGCGCGTATTCATCCGCCTTTTCGGCCTCCTTGAGGGCTGCCTCCTTGCGGATCTGCGTGGCATTGGGGATGAGATCATCAATGCTGTCAGGCATGGCTGATGGCTCCTTATTGCTGGCTTCAGCACTGCCATGAGGTTAGGTTCGGTCGACCACGTTCCGTTGATCCAAATCAAGCAAACCGGGGCGCCTGAAGGCACGCTGCAGAACGCGGCTGCGGAGCACCCAGCTACCCGGAGGGGAGAAGAAATTTGAGCGAACAGATGCATCCGGCGGCCCCCCATCATCTGCCGTTTTTCATTCCCGGCGCTGACGGGTCGGACACCCTCATGGTGGTAATGGGCATTTTCCTGGTGGCGACGGTCCTGTGGGTCGGTACGCTGTACTGGAAACTGCACAGCCTGCCGGAGCGCATGGCACACAAATCCCAGAAGCTGCAGTTCGAGTTTGTCGCAGTGCTCGGGCTGATATCGCTCTTTACCCACATGCATATTTTCTGGGTCGCGGGGCTGTTGCTCGCCCTGATCGACCTGCCGGATTTCGGCACGCCGATGCGCAGCATTGCCGATTCTGTCGAACGTATTGCCGAGGCCACACCCGGCGCACCTCCTGCCGGGCCCGAAGTTGAAACCGCACACGGCAAGTCCGGTGCCCAGACGCCCGTGAAGGAAGGGGTGCACAACCATGCTTGAGCTCATGCTCTGCTCGCTGGTAACGATCCTGCCGGATTACCTCTACCGTCGTTATCGACAGGGCAAGCGGTTCGGCAAGGAGATCACGTTTTTCTCGGTCTGGTACGAACTGAGATGGGGCCTCACCGCCTGCCTGATGCTGACGATCTCGCTGATCACGATGATCTTCTATTTCCATCCGTCGACCACTTCCGCAGCAATTTATTTCAGGACGGTGCCGATCCTGCCCGAAGGCTCCGGCCGCGTCGCAGAGGTCAATGTCGGCTTCACACAGTCGGTGAAGAAGGGTGACGTTTTGTTCCGGCTGGACAATTCGAAGCAGACCGCCTCACTGGAGACGGCCAAGCTAAAGAGCGCCGAGGTGGATGCGTCGTTGATCTCGGCGCGATCCGACATCGTCAAGGCGGAGGCCCAGATCGGGGAAGCGAAAGCGTCCTTGCAGCAGGCCAAGGACGAGTTGGATGTGAAAAGCGAATTGCAACGCAGAAATCCGGGCATCGTGCCGCAACGCGACATCGAGAAGCTACAGGTGATGGTCGATCAGCGGCAGTCCGGCGTCGATGCCGCCACGGCGGCCAGGGAATCTCTAGCGTTGCGGGTATCCACGCTGTTGCCGGCCGAGAAGGCAAGTGCCGAGGCCGCACGGGCGGAGGCGCAAGTGGATCTCGACAAGACCTTTGTGCGTGCCGGCGTCGATGGCCGCGTCGAGCAATTCCTCGTTCGCCCCGGTGACCTCGTCGCCCAGATCATGCGGCCGGCCGGAATCCTGATACCCGACGAGGCGGGCCGGAACCGGTTGCAAGCCGGATTCGGGCAGATCGAGGCCCAGGTGATGAAGCCCGGCATGGTCGCGGAAGCCACTTGCATCTCGAAACCCTGGAGGATCATTCCGCTGGTCATCACCAACGTGCAGGATTTCATCGCCGCCGGCCAGTTCCGCGCCACCGAGACGTTGGTCGATCCGCAGAATCTGCAAAGGCCGGGTTCAATTCTCGTCTTCCTGGAGCCGCTCTACAAGGATGGTCTCGAGGGGGTTACGCCGGGCAGTAGCTGCATCGTCAATGCCTATACCAGCAACCATGATGTGATCGATGATCCGAAGACCGGCACGCTCAAAGGTATCGCGCTGCATGTCGTCGATGCCACCGGCCTCGTGCATGCACTTCTGCTGCGCATCCAGGCGCTCCTGTTGCCGATCAAGACACTGGTGTTGAGCGGTCACTGATAGAGGTCCGATGATTATGTTTCGAAACCCGGTCCTCGCCCGCGAATGCCCGTTCGGCAGAGCTTGACCTGGATCAACAGACATTGCGGTGCATGGGACTGAATGGTGTCGATCAATGGAGAAACACCATGAATAACAGACAACGAATAAGCGCGCTGATCCAAGGCCTTGCGAGTGTGGCCTTGGTCACGACTTTCGTTTCATTTACCGCCCAGTCGGCGCATGCGGACGATGCGGCGAAAATACTCAAGACGATGACCGATTATACCGCCGCGCAGAAATCCATCTCCGCGACTTTCGACAGCGACATCGAGGTCGTGACACCCGCGCTGGAGAAAATCCAGTTTACGAGCTCTGGAAAACTGCAGCTCGCGCGACCGGATAAGCTGCGGGTCAGCCGCACCGGCGGTTATGCCGACGTGCAGCTGGTTTATGATGGCAAGACGGTTTCGATCTATGGCAACAATGCCAAGTCTTACGTGCAGGCCGATCTCGCCGGTACCGTCGATCAACTGGTCGACTTGATCCAGACAAAATCGGGTGCGGCCATGCCAGGTACGGACCTGTTGTTGACCAATGCCTATGACGAGTTGATGTCCAATGTCACCCAGAGTCAGCATATCGGGCAAGGGGTGGTGGACGGCGTCGAATGTGAGCATCTTGCGTTCCGTGGTGCCGACACCGATTGGCAAATCTGGATCGAGAGCGGAGCGCGGCCAGTACCCCGAAAATACGTGATTACCAGCAAGACGCTCGCCGGTGCGCCGCAATACACGCTCAGGATCAAGGACTGGAAGACCGACGCCGTTGCCGATGCCGAAACGTTCGTGTTCAAGCCGCCTTCCGGCGTGACCAAGGTCGATCTGGATTCCGCCGTCATGGTGGAATTCGATGAGATTCCCCCAGGTACACCTTCGCAAGGCACACCCCCAGGAGCAAAGAAATGATCTCAACACGAAAAGTCATCATGGTGGCGGGAGCGCTCATGGCCTTGGTAGCGGGGCTGTCCTGGAACGGCGGAAACGTCATCACCAAAGGCGTGTTCTCCGAGGCTCAGGCAAGGGTCGGCCGACCGCTGACGCCGATGAGCTATGCTGGCGTTGCGCGCAGGACGACGCGCCGGGCCGTTGCGGTAGGGGCCGCGGCCGGTGTTGCGGGCGCCGCTTATTATGGCTCCTCATGCGCGCAGGTCGTGGATGCCTACGGGCAGGTCGTGACGCGCTGTTGAGGTCGGCGTGGTCGAGGCGGCTGTTGGCCGAAATGCAGACGCGCTGAATTTGCGCTGTGATTTAGCACCATCGCGGCTGGTCGATTCCTTGATCTTTATCAACGAACGACCTTGCCTCCGACCGATGCTTGCCGCGGTGAAGCCCAGAGGAGGGTGTGATGATCCGTTGCGGCAAGACCTTGATCGCGCTCGCGATGTTGATGGCGATTCCGCTCGCTGTCTCGGCCCAAACGGCCGATAAGCCGGCCGCGCCGGCGGCGCAGGCGCAACCGGCGAGCCAGACGCCGCCGAGTGCAGAGCTTCTGAAGCCCGAGCAGCTCGAAGCCCTGGTTGCGCCGATCGCGCTCTATCCTGACGAGCTGCTGGCCAATGTGTTGGCGGCATCGACCTATCCTCTGGAGGTGGTGCAGGCCGATCGTTGGCTAAAGGAGCACAAATCGCTCAAGGGCGACGCGCTCAAGACCGAGGTCGAGAAGCAGACCTGGGATGACAGCGTCAAGGCGCTGGCCAGCACCCCGGACGTCCTGGCCATGATGAGCGAAAAGCTCGAATGGTCCAAAAATCTCGGCGATGCCGTGCTCGCCCAGCAGCCGGACGTGATGGATGCGGTGCAGCGGCTGCGCACCAAGGCCTATGACAACAAGAAGCTTCTCACCACCAAGCAGCAGAAGGTCAGCGTCCAGACTCAGGAAAGCAAGCAGGCGATTGTGATCCAGCAGGCCGATCCCGAAACCGTCTATGTGCCGTATTATGATCCGGCCACGGTCTACGGAGCGTGGCCCTATGCGGACTATCCGCCATATTACTTCAGCTATCCGTCCTATATCGGCGCAGGAGTGATTGCGGCAGGTCTCGCCTTCGGCGCCGGCTGGGCCATTGGACGCTGGGGCAATTATTGGGGCGGCGGCTTCAACTGGGGCAACCGCAACGTCTATGTCAATCACCGAACCACGAACATCGGAAACGGCTGGCAGCATAATGCGGCGCATCGCCAGGGCGTGCGATACAACAACGCCAACGTTGCGCAGCGCTTCGGCAACAGCAATCTGAAAGGCGGCGCAGCGGATCGGATGGACTTCCGCGGCCGCGACGGGGGTGCAGGAGATCGAGCAGGAGATCGTGCTGGCGATCGCGCAGGTGATCGGGCTGGAGATCGCGGCGGCGATCGTGCCGGCGCGGCGGATCGTGCCAAGGGCGGCGGCGATCGTGCCAAGGGTGGCGATCGGGCCAAGGGTGGTGGAGATCGCGCCAAGACCGCCAACCGCGGCGGCACGGCAGCCAATCGCGGTGGTGGTGGAGGCAATCGCGGCGGCGCGATGAATGTGTCGTCCGGCCGGGCGGCGGCCGCGGCATCCGCGCGAGGACGGTCGAGCATGGCGAGCATGCCGCGTGGCGGAGGCGGTGCGGCATTTGCCGGTGGAGGCGGTGGCTTCCGTGGTGGCGGTGGCGGTGGCGGTGGTGGCTTCCGCGGCGGCGGAGGTGGCGGAGGTGGCCGGCGCTCGGACATCGCGCTGAAGCACGACATTGTGCTGCTCGGCCATCTCGCCAACGGCCTCGGCTATTATCGCTTCAGCTATCTCGGCAGTCACAAGGCCTATGTCGGCGTCATGGCGCAGGAAGTCGAGAGCGTGAAGCCGGAAGCCGTGACCCGCGGCAGCGACGGTTATCTGCGGGTCTATTATGAGAAGCTCGGATTGAAGTTCCGTACCTACAGCGACTGGCTCGCCGGCGGCGCACGGATGCCTGCGGAGGTCTCGCCATGATCGGTCTGAAGTCGCTTCGTCGCGCGGGCCTGCCGGCGATCATGGCGCTTGCGCTTCTGGGTTCGGCGTCACAGGCACAGCAATCCTATCCGACACCGGAGGACGCAGTCGCCGCGCTTGCCACCGCGGTCAAGAGCGGCCCGAGCGATATCATGAAGGTTCTCGGCAAGGCCGCCGACGATATTGTTTCGTCCGGTGACGAGGTCGCCGACGCCGACACACGTCAACGATTCACCTCCATGTACGACGCCAAGCATTCGATCAAGGCGGAGGGCAACAAGAAGGCCACGCTGATGCTCGGCCCGGACGACTTCCCGTTCCCGATCCCTCTGGTCAATACCAAGACCGGTTGGGAATTCGATACGAGCGCGGGACGGATCGAGGTGCTCTATCGCCGCATCGGGCGCAATGAGCTCGACGCGATCCAGACCTCTCTCGCCTATGTCGATGCCCAGAATGAATATGCCGACAAGGATCGCGGCGAGGGCGCAGGCGTTTACGCGCAGCGCATCGTCTCGACGCCCGGCAAGAAGGACGGATTATTCTGGCGCGACGACGCCGACCCGAGCCCGCTCGGCGCGTTGGCGGCGGAGGCCTCAGCCGAAGGATACAAGGCTGCCGAAGGTGGGCCGAGGCCGTATCACGGATATTATTTCCGGATATTAAAAGGGCAGGGTTCTGACGCGCCGGGCGGCGCCCTCAACTACGTCGTCAAGGGCAAGATGATCGGCGGTTTTGCGCTGATCGCCTGGCCTGCCGAGTACGGCAATTCCGGCGTCATGACCTTTTTGGTCAATCATGGCGGCACCGTCTACCAGAAGGATTTGGGAATACGGACCGACTTCGTCGCCAAACGCGTCGCCGTGTTTGATCCAGACCAGACCTGGAAGAAAGTCGATGCAGCAAAGCCCTGAGCGCTGGATAGTCGCGCGGCGCTCGTTCATCATTCGCCCGGCGGCGATTGCGTTGCCTATCGCAGCGAGGGAGTTTTTCTCATGGCAGGCTATGCCAGGCGCCTAACTCTGCTGGCGTTGCTCGCGTCTGCCGCTTTCGCTACGCCCTCGCTGGCGCAGGAGATGGGCACGGTTCGCATCTCCATGGCCAAGGCGGCTTTGGTGTTGGGAACCGGCGGCGGCCGGGGAATTCTGACATTTCGCGGTCGCGAGTATCCGTTCAGGGTTTCAGGCCTGAGCTACGGGGTTTCTGTGGGAGCATCGCTCAACAGGCTGGAAGGGGAGGCCTTCGGCATACGCGAGGTAGGCGACTTCGCAGGTCACTACGATGCCGTCGGTGCAGGCGGTGCGTTGGTTGGCGGCATCGGCGCTGTCCACTTGCAGAACAAAAAGGGTGTGAGAATGGAGCTGAGAGGCGCGAAAGCCGGAATGGAATTCTCAGCAAACGTAACCAACGTCAAAATTTCCTTCAGGTAGGCTTACCAGGTCGAGCGGCGCGACGGCTGGATGCGCCGTCGGCCTAAATCGCCTTCAGCTTTCGATAGGCAAACCACACCATTTTTAGCAGCAGCCAGCCGTCGCGGAAGCGCGAGATCTGGGTTTCGCCGAAGGTCCGCGCCTTGTAGTGGATTGGCGTCTCGATGATCTTCAAATTCTGCTTGGCGGCACCGAAGATCAGGTCGAAATCGCCGAACGGATCGAAATTGCCAAAGTAGTCGCGCTCGCGCGCCAATATCTCGTAATTGTCGCGGAGCAGTACCTTGGTGCCGCAGAGCGTGTCGGTCAAACGCGTGTTGACGAGGTAGCTGAAGAGATAGGCGAAGACGCGGTTGGCGATGAAATTGAGTGGACGCATCGCCTCGTTTTCCATCGGATAGACGAGGCGGGTACCGTTGACGAATTCTGCCTTGCCGCTCTCGATCACCGCGTGATACTTCGGCAGCGCTTCCGGGGGCATTGTCAAATCGGCATCCAGGATCATCAGCACGTCGTGTTTCGCTGCGGCGAAGCCCTTGCGCACCGCATCGCCTTTGCCCTTGCCGTCCTGCTTTAGAACCCTGATATCCCAGATATCCCTGTAGGCGTCGCGAACGCGCTCGCATTCCTCGAATGTGCCGTCGCTGGAATTGCCCTCGACGAACAGGATCTCCTGCGCCGAGCCAAATCGCGGCATTCGCTTGATCGCATTTTCGATATTGCCGCGTTCGTTGCGGCAGGGAATCAGAATGCTGGCGGAGAGTTTCCGGTCCGGAAACGTCCGCACCGGACGCCCCACCAGATAGGTGCGCAGACACAAATGTCGAATGCCGGGCAGCGGCGCGATGAAGCGGTTGATGAAGGGGCCGAGGCCGAGCCAGTAACGCGGCAGCAATTGCCGCTGTTCCCGGGAGATCACTTCGAAATCCGCCAGATCCATCAGGTTGAAGAAGTCAGCCGTGGCGACATAATTGATTTTCGGCTGCTTGCTGCGGAGGTGCAACGCTTCGGCAGTTTTTAGTATCGGTTCCCACAGATGGGAGTAATAGGAAATGACGATCCGCGTCGACGGCGCGCAAAGCTGATGGATCAGCCGTAAGGTACCGTCTATGTCCTCAAGCAAGCCGATCGTGTCGGCCATGACAATATAGTCGAAGGGGCCCTCTATCGTCGCAAGAGTGCCCGGATCCTCGGTATCGCCAAGCACGAAATTGAGTTCGGGATGGAGGGATTTGGCCCGAGCGACGGTCGCGGCGCCGAAGTCGATTCCGACGCCGTAGGAAGGCTTCAACGCTGCCAGCAGATTGCCGTGGCCGCAGCCCAATTCCAGCACCCGCTTGCCGGGCGGGATCAGAAACTGCATGAACTTGCGGTCGTCGGCATGATAGGCGGCATTAAATTCGCGCCAACGGTCGAGCTCGTCGACATTGGTCTCGAAATGGGCGAGCAGATCGCGCTTGCGCTGGCTGGATAGCTCCAGCGTAGCAGTAGCGTCGGACGGACTTGATTGCATCGTAGCCTCGGCAAAAGGGGAGCCTATTTAAACGAAGAGGTCTGAGTTGTAAATTTTCCCGCTTTCTTCGAGTCGCAGCCCATCGACCATCCCTGCAACGCTTTCGCAGGCTTCCTCCGAGCGAGATCTCTGTGATAGGGTTCGTTAAAATTCAAGGTGTTGCAGGGCGAGGTTGATTTGAAGCTTTGGGGGTCATTTGTGGCAGCCGATCAAGCCGGTCTGCCAACGAATCCGGCACGTGGAGATGCTCTCGATCGACTGACACCATTCGGCTTTCGCGGCGGGCTGATAGTCATCCTGGCCTTTTGCTTGCTGTCTTTCCTGATGTGCGGCTACTTCGTCATTTACTGGCGAAACGCCGACATGGATTTCATGGTCGTCTACAATGCGTTCGTCCTGAACGATGGGGCCAAGCGCACTTTTTTCGATCACCCCGGCTATCTAACCATTCTCTCCGTTGAAGCCTGGTTCCGATTCCTCCATCAACTGCATCTCCTCGATGCCTGGACACTCTCCGCCATTCCGCCTGGATCGAACGAGGCGGCGTTCGATCTCGCAATGACCAGCGCCGTGCGCGCGGCCAGGATGGTGGCAGGGCTCACGGCGGGCGCATTGGTGCTCACCTTCGCCTGGTTGGCCCGTCACATCGTGACGGATCGTCGAGTGGCCATTTGCGGCATTTTTGTATTCGCGCTTTCCGGCGGAGTTCAAATGCATTTGCGCATTCTGCGCACCGAGATGATCGCCGGCTGCTTCTGTATCTTCGCTCTGATGATCCTGATTATCGCCGGACGACGGGGTTCGCTGTTGCGCCCTCTTATGCTGGCCGCTGCGGCCGGCCTTTGTGTGCTGGGGTTGGAGAACAAGGTGCACGTCATCTTGCTCATCCTGGCAATCCCGGCATTGGTGCTGCCGTTCGGAACGAGCGAGAGCGCCAGCATATCGTTTTGGAATGGGGGAATGCGAGCCTGGTCGGCGAGCGCCGCGGCGGTGGCAATAGCTTGCCTGGCTTTTGCTGCAGCCTTGCCGTTGATTTCCGCGGGCCTCGACCCGACCGGCGCGGCCGCAGCCGGTCTGAAGCCACTTTTGCTCGGAAGATTTGGGACTTATCAAATCGTGCTGCTCGGCTGGATCGGCGTTTGCATGCTGGCGTTTGCAGCCATTTGGCGGGTTAGCCTCGCTGAAAGCGTCGCAGCAGTAGCTGCTGTCGTGGCCGGAGCGTCGCTCGGCCTTTTGGCGCTCAAAATCCAGTACGACGTCAATGATGCAATTGTGGTGCTCAATCCTCTCGAGAAGATGATGACGTTTGTGGATGAGCCGAAGGCATCGGAGGGTCTGATGGCCGCCTTGACCCTTCTGCTCTCCGGTATTCTGCAGGTGCTTCGGCGATATACGTTCGTTCTGTTTTCGTCGCCTCGTCCGGCGGTCTTTCTCACATGGCTCATCTTTTTTGGCATTTTCCATGCGTGGCGGCGCGGCGAAAAGCAGGCGGCATTGCAAGCCGCCTTATTGATGGCCGCGGCGATTGGAATCGATGCCCTGGGCATCAGGCGCGGGTTGAAGATCGAGTATTTCGTTTTGACCGACCCCCTGATTATCATCGCAGGGATGGTTCTTCTTGACCGGATGAAAGACGTCGCGTTGCATAGATGGGCCTATCCAATAGGCGCCACGCTCGTCGTTCTCCACATTGGCATCAGTCAGGCAGAACCGATCAAGATGGTATTGAAGCGGAAGGGCCCCGAGAACATCTGCGAGTGGAATCAGTTTCATATACCGCGGTTGTCGTTGCCTTGGTGCGGAGGATCTGCCCCGCGATAAAGGAACTCGTCGCCTCGGATGTGTTCGTCAGCGTCCATTTAGAACGTTGAGCAGCACGTCCAGATAGGCGGAGCGCGCGACAAAGGACTCGTTTTCTTCCAGGATCATGACCTTCGCGCCACGCAGCCGCGCGAGATCGGCGTCGGCCAGATTACGTTCAATCTCATGATATGGCGGACCTCCGAAGCGGCCGAGTTTGGCGTAATAATAGAAATTGAGACCCCACAAGCAGTCTTGTTCGATCAACATGCGCGCGGGAAGGTGGCCAAAGCTGCTGCCAACCATCGCTATATCAAGCGTTCGCGCCGGATGATCCTTGCAGGGCATCGATGGCGTAAATTGCACTTTCGGCGTCAGGTAGCCCAGAGGGGGAAAGAAGAGATTGAGCAGATCGACCAGCTCCCGGTCGGCGCCACGCGCGGTCGAAAGCTCATATGTGAAAGTAAAGGGTGGCAGGATTTTCTCGCCGGCCTGCCGGTTGATTTCGTCAACCAGTGCGGAGACGGCGATCGCGCCGCCGACGTCGTTCCAGTGTACGCCGCCTTCGGGAAAGAGCTCGAACTCATACTTCCCCTTGAGCGAATGTATCAAGCTGGCGGTGTCGAGCACATTGATACCGGCGGCCTTCAACGCCTCGACGTATTGCGGGACCAGTTGCGTTCGCGCGGATGGCGTGCTCGGGCAGGGTATGCGGTCAAGGAAATATTCCGGCACGTGCGCGGCTTTGGACGGCGAGATCAGGTAAACGAAAACCGCGCCGCGTGCGCGATAATAGCCCTGAATCTCCTTCAGCTTGGGTACGATCTGCGCAGCGAGTTGCAGGCCCATGCCTTCCTTGCGCGAGCAATAATCATCGAGATAGCTTCGCTCGATCAGGTTACCCTTCGCGCCGCGCACCACGTGGGGTGCGGTAACCTCGCCAAATAGCTCGGAGCGAACTTCGTTATTGACGCGAATGAGCAGTGGCCGAAGCGGAAAGGCGTCGGTGACGCGGCTCGCGACCGCCTTCTGAAAGTCGCCGTTCCGCAGCGATGACCAGGACAGTTCGACGGGCGCATCATAAGTGACGCCGCCGAGCTTCGGCCCAATCGTGATTTGCCGTTCGGGATGGCTCGGGGCCATCGCCATGTTCCAGGCCGATATCAGCGGCAACACAGAAGTTGCCGCGAACAGGACCATACGTGAAAGGGCTAAGCGGTTCATCGTCAGAACCTGAAATAGATGAAGGGCTGGAATGGCATTGCGAATGCACGCGCGAGTGCCAAAACGTAAATCACGACCAGGATCACCGCCGTTAATACCCGCAGCCAGACCTGCCCCTCGTATGCGCGAACGAGCAGAGGATATAGTCTTTGTCGCCGGCAGTAGCGAAATGACGGTCCCCACGAACAGTGCAAGCGGTACCTCGGCGGGAATTTCAAACGCGGCCGCTGCTTTTGTTTGGCCGACCAGCGCGCCCAGAAACGGCAGCAGTTGTGCTGGCTGCTCGCAACGAAAGATAGCCCAACCTATGATGACGATCGTGAGCGTGACCCCCGTCGCAATGACGGTGCCGCATCGCTGTAGCGCGTCGCGTAGAAAGATCCGGTCGAGCGTGAGGAACAATCCGTTATAGGCTCCCCACAGCACGAAATTCCAGCTCGCTCCGTGCCAGAGCCCGGAAGCAAGGAAGCAGATCCAGAGATTGACGGCGGTCCGCGCCTCGCCCCCTCGGTTGCCGCCAAGCGGTACGTACAGATAGTCTCGGATCCAGGTGGTCAGCGAGATGTGCCAACGTCGCCAGAATTCCGTCAGCGACTGTGAAATATAAGGCTTGTCGAAATTCTCTCGCAATCGGAAGCCCAGGGTGCGTGCAAGCCCGATCGCCATGTCCGAATAGCCGGCAAAATCAAAATAGATTTGCACGGTAAAGCAAGCGAGGCCCAGCCAGGCATAGGCAGTGCCAATATTGGCGGGATCGGCCGCGAATACCTGATTGGCGAATGTACCGAGCGGGTCAGCTATCAGGAGTTTGCGGCCAATTCCGCGCGCAAACCGAAGGAAGCCTTCGACAACGTCGCTTAATTCGATGGCGGGCGGCGCCGCGATCTGATCCCTCATCTGATGATATTTGAGGATCGGTCCAGCAAGAAGCTTCGGAAAGAACAGCACAAAGAGACAGTAATCGGCGAAGCTTGCCGCAGGCTTCGAGACGCCGCGCCAGGTGTCGATCAGATAGGTCATCTTCTCGAACACGACGAAAGAGACGCCGATCGGAAGCGCGAGATGCAATAGCGGGAAATGGCTCGCCCCGAACGGGGCAAGCGCAAGATTCAGATTTTGAATGAGAAAGTCAGCATATTTGTAGACCACTAGAATGGTCAGATTGAGGGCGACCCCGGCAAAAAGCGCCAACCGTCGCGTCGGCAGCGGCGTGGCCGCACCCAAGTAAAACGACAGCGCATAGTCGATTGCCGTCGATGCCAGCAAAACCAGAACAAAGGCCGGCTCACCCCAGAAATAGAACAGTGCGCTTGCGAGAAGCAGGGCCCATTTCTTAACCGACGCTGTGGTGGCCAATAAATAGAACGCATAGAACGCAAGAAAGAATGTGACGAATGCAGGTTCGTAGAAGAGCATCAGGTTTTCGAGAGCTCGTGTGCCAAAACCGGAATTGGTCGCATCGAATTTGGCGACGGAAGTCGTGCCATTGCCGCTGCTCCCGGAAATTCCATGCTGCCAAATCGCCGACGGCCGCGCCGGTCAGCGCCCGCCCGACGGCGCCTTTTGTCAACATACGGGGGCAAATGTAAAGTGGCCAGCAAAAATGCCGGTTTTTGGCCTGGATTCCTGTCCTACAAAGTGCATCTGTTTTTCAGGCCCAGTAAGATGATAGAGATATCTGCCGAATTCACTCTGCCGGACAGCGAGCGCGCATGTCCCACAGGTTACGGACCAAGTATGGAACGTCTATTCTCAAATCCGGGTCGTTTTCTCCAGGGATCAAGGGAGGCCTGGAACAATCAAGGTCACCCTCAACTTGAGGGACGTTCTTGCTATTGATCTTGCGTTCGGACGTGCAAGGCCGCGCCACGCGCTGGGTCGCCTTCACTTTCGCTATCACCGGAGCGGTATGGCTTGGGCTTTTTGCGGCGGTGCTGACCGTTGCGAATTACATTCACGTTGACGTGCCCTCGGCGTTGGCGATCAAGCTGCCGTTGCTGCAATCTCATCCCGACTTGATCTTTGCCGGTGAGAGCCGGACCGAGTATCAAATCGATCCTGAGCTCGCGGCAAAGTTGACAGGCAGAAAAGCCGGCCAGGCCGTAAACATTGCCTATGACGCAGGTGAGCCTCTGGCCTTCCTCGGCGCCATTCGGCAGCAAGGCGAATCATTTGCCGATGCGCATCTGGTGATCAGTGTGGCGCCTTTCCTTTTCAACGAAGGGGTCCGATCGGCTGCCGTGTATCCTCTCAACGTCGTGGCACGCCTTAGTGTCTTCGAGCAGTTAACCTCTTTCCTGCCTTTCCGCATCGGCACGCTCATTCGCTTCATCCGCGAAACATTCAAAGCGCGGCTTGCATTCGAACAGGGTGTCGCAAAGGGCGAAGTGCATTCAGCGGCCTACGGGCTTTCAATTATCCGAACCGGCGAGCCGCGCGATCGATGGCCGAGTAACCTTGGAACGCACGCACATTACGCCAATTGGGACCTGTCGGGCCCAAAGGCTCAATATGAAATCGGTGCGTTGTGTGAGATGGCGCGACTGGTGCGCAAGTTGACAGTCGTGATTCCACCTTGGGCACCGCACTATGACCGAAACAGCGATGAGCTATGGCGCAAGAAGGACGACGAATATGCGGCAGCGATGGTGAATGCCGGCCGTCGCTGCGGATTCGATGTTCTGAATATTCAAGGCGTTTCCGGGCTCGGGGATGACAACTACGCAGACGAAATGCACGTCATTGCGTCGGGTATCCCCATTTATACAAGTTATGTCGTCGCGCGGCTCAGGCCATAAAATATAGCCATGCTGTTCAGTTCCTACACATTTCTGTTTCAATTTCTGCCGGCAACAGTCCTGGCGTTTGCGGCGGCGCGGCGTCATTCGCCTCGCGCTGGCATCCTGGTGCTGGCCGCTGCTTCGCTGATATTTTATGGAGCGTGGCGGCCCATTTATCTGCTGCTTCTGATTGCTTCGGTCGCCGTAAATTTTTCGCTCGCTCTGGGAATGGAAGACCCGCTACGTCGACGCGCCATCGGCATGTTTGGAGTGGCGTTCAACCTGCTGCTGCTCTGCTATTTCAAGTATGCAGGATTCCTTCTCGACACCATCAGCTCGGTGAGCGGGGTGCCCTTGCCATACACCAGCCTTGTCCTGCCGCTTGGCATTTCGTTCTTCACATTTCAGCAGATAGCTTACCTTGTGGACATCATGCGCGGTGCAAGGGTCGAGCGGGATATCGTCAGCTACACATTATTTGTTTGCTTCTTTCCGCACCTGATTGCGGGTCCGCTGGTTCATCACGCGGAGATGATACCGCAATTCAAGCAAGCCCACACCGGGCGATCCGGGATGCTCGCTGCGCGTGGACTGGCCATTTTTGCTGCCGGCCTGTTTAAAAAAGTGATCATAGCGGACACGCTCGCCCAGTTTGCTTCTCCAATATTTGCTCATGTTGATGAGGGCGGCGTCGTCACCACGTCGTGGGCATGGCTCGCCACGTTGGCTTATACGATGCAGATCTATTTCGATTTCTCCGGCTATTGCGACATGGCGATCGGGCTTGCACTGTCGTTCGGTATCCGCCTCCCGGTGAATTTCCGCTCACCCTATCAGGCGCTTTCGATAGTCGAATTCTGGCGCTGCTGGCACATCACCCTGTCACGTTTTCTACGCGACTATCTCTACATTCCGCTCGGAGGGAACCGGTTTGGTAACCGACGACGTTATTCGAATCTGATCTTGACGATGCTGCTCGGAGGAACTCTGGCACGGTGCAGGATGGAATTTCCTGATCTGGGGAGGACTCCACGGCATCTACCTCAGCATCAATCATCTGTGGGGCAGTTGGCGGTACGAAGAAAAGTATCGCTCAAGGCGTAACTCAAGGTTTGGGCTAATCCAGACGTGGCTGTCGTGGGCCGTCACGTTTTTCGCTGTTGCGGTGAGCTGGGTATTTTTCCGCGCTCAGACACTTTCAGGCGCATGGAAGATGCTGACCGGTCTGTTTGGATTCGGGCCCGAGGGAACCGCATATGAATCTCAGGGCATTCTTCGGCTGATGGATCTCCCTATTCTCGTAGGCTCGAGCTGGCTGCTGTTGATCGGCAGCGGCATGGTAGCCGTTGCAATTTCGGTGGCGCTCTTTTCACCCAACGTTTCCCAGATCTTTGGCTATCGTGAGTATCGCCGGCCAGCCGATCCCGACTGTTTCGTGCAATGGCGTCCCAATGGTGCATGGGCGGTTTTCACCGCATTGGCGCTATCGGTTTCGCTTTTGGGAATGTGGCAGCGGCTGGAATTCCTGTATTTCCAGTTTTGAGATCCTAAGCTGCTACTCACAAATGCCGTTCACTGATGGCTCAACCCCGGCATCCCCAGCTTCAGTTTGTTGATCACATATGCCGAACCTTCCGCCGTGAGATGGGCATGGTCCCACGCCAACGGAATCCCCGCTGCGACAGTAAGTGGACACTGCTTCGCCGGGCAGACCGCGTCGATCACGGACACGTAGGAGAACCCCTCTCGCGCCGGAAGGGCGGCCTTCATCATCTCATCGAGGGTAAAGATGTACGGCAACACGAAATCGTCGGGCCGGGCATCGACGTGCCGCAGCCGTGCGCGCATCAACATCGAGGGTAGCCTCGACTTGAACTGTACCGGAGGTCCGAGCAGCACGACGTTAATTCCCGCTCCACTCAGTTTTGCAAGTGTCCTCTTGAGATCGGCGATCATTCCATCGAAGCGGGGTGAACGAGAATATTCCATCCAGTCGGCCGCGATGATCACGAGGTCGGGCTTATGGTTGGCGAAAAACGCATCCATTTGTTCGTCAAACCTGCGGCAGGAAATAGTGCCTTGCGCAGCAGCGTTGAACGTCGGCATGCAGGCCGGTTGCGTCGCCTGCAAAATGTTGAACGAGCGCGAATCGATCGTGTTCTGCAGACCGGAAAAGTAATGTGCCGCCAAACTGTCGCCCCAGAGCATCACATTGGTCTTGTCCGGGGCGAGTCGGAGGCAAGCATCGCCAAAAACATCGCCGGCAGGCGCGAAACATGTGCCGTAGCGATAAAGCGATCGATAGTCGTAGTCGTCATAGGGAGCCAGTTGCAGGGCAACGCGGTCTGTCTCCGATGGCGTCCTGCTCGCTAGCACTCCCACTACGCTCCCCACCAGGAGCAGCGCGGATGCAGCGCCCCCCAGGAGGAATATCGCGGGCCGGGTCGGTGCCCCCGCCTTGAGCCTGAACGGCTGTTCGACGAACCGCCATGAAAAGCATGAAATCAAAAGTGTGATGGTGAAGAGCGTTACCTTGTCAAATGGGCCAAGCACGAGGCCGTTACTTGCGAAGCGCGCGAAGGTGAAGAGAGGCCAATGCCAGAGATAAAGCGAATATGAAATCCGTCCCAGGAGCCTGACCGCCTCAAGTGGCGAGTATCGTCCTCGCTTTGGTGAGACCGCGCCGATGCCGCTCCAGATAAACATTGCCGCGCCGATGCATGGCGCAAGCGCGTTGAAACCCGGGAAACCAGGTCCCTGCCGCAAGGCGAAGATGGGGATCGCGAGCAGCACCAGCGCGACACCTCGGACGACCCGTTGCGCTATTGCGTTACGCAGGATCGGAAGACCGGGCGTCGCCAGGAGCCCGCCCATCAGGAACTCCCAGGCGCGCGGTGGGCTCATGAAGAAGGCTTCGGCAGAACGGCCGGTGTTCATCAGCCAGATACTGAGCACGAACGAGATCAGCGCGATCACGCCGAGGGTCGCCGAAAGTGCAAGCTTGCTCCGGAAACCGCGATAGAGCGCCCACAACAGCAAGGGAAGCGTCAGGTAAAACTGCTCCTCAACCGCCAACGACCATGTATGCAGCAGCGGCTTTTCAACCGCCGCATGGTCGAAATAGCCGGTCTGGAAATAGAAAAAGAAATTTGAGGTGAACGTTACGACGGCAGCGATCGATCGGAAGAATTCGGTGCGCTCCGAGGGCAGCAGATAATGAAGGCTCGGAATGGCGGTTGCGGCTATCATGACGAACAGCGCCGGGAAAAGCCGGCGCAACCGGAGCTCATAAAATCGCAAGAAAGAAAAGCTGTTGCGCTCGACTTCTGCGCGAATGCCGCCTGCAATCAGATATCCGGAGATGACGAAGAAAATATCGACGCCGACGAAGCCGCCGTAGACTCCCGTTACCTCGAAATGGAACGCGATGACCGCCATCACGGCAATCGCGCGCAGCCAGTCGATATCCTCGCGGTAGCCGCGCGTCACGTCGGCTGCCTATTTCCGTTTCGCCGGCGCGGCTCGCCAGATGAGTTCGAAAGTCCCATGATCTTTGCTGTTGAGGCTCCGGCCGCGAGGTGAATTTACTTGGATCGGTAAGTCTGAAGTAACAGCTAGATACTGGAAAAGTGGCTGCGGCACAGCGGTTTTCGGCTCCGAAATTGTCTCCATAACCCCAAAACTGCGAATTTCCTCGTAAAACTCGCAGTTGGCAGGGAATTCAGCCGGTTCAGCCCAGCGCTTCGCGAAGACCGCGCAGATATCCGGAAGAAAAGGCGGCAACGCCGGGGCCGTCGGGCGAATAGTCGAAGGGTTCGACGGCAATGGTGCCGGCGTAGTCATGCCGTTTCAGCGCGGCCAGGATCGGTGCGAATTTCATCTCGCCCTGGCCCGGGCCGCGCCGGTTCGGATCGTTGACCTGGAGATGCGCAATCAGGCCGGTCGGGAGCCAACGGTCGATCAGCGACGGTATAGATTCGGCTTCAGTTTGGCCGGCGGCGCTGCAATCGATCATCGTGCGCAGATGCGGATGGTCGATCGAGCGTACCAGATCGGCCGCCTCGGCGATGGTATTGACCAGCGAGGTTTCCCGGCGGGAGAGCGGCTCGATGCAATAGATGACGCCGGCTTTGCCTGCAGCCGAGGCCGCTTGCGCGAGGCCGTCACGCAGCCGCGCCAATGCGGTCGCAAGGGTCTCTCCCGGCGCGATCTGGCGCTGCTTCGGCGAGCCGTGGACCAGCACCGCGCCGCCGAGTTCCGCGCAGAGCGCGGTGAGGCGGAGCATTACCTCTATCGTACGGCCGCGTATGCTTGCGTCCGGATCGGTCAGCGACAGGCCGTCCGGCTTGACCAGCAGCCAGTGCAACCCGGTGACGACGAGGCCGGAAGCCTCGACTACCCGGCGAATTTTCGCAGCCTCTGCCGTGGAGATTTTTTCCGGTGAGGCATCAAGCGTGAACGGCGCGATCTCAAGACCGTCATATCCGAGACCGGCGGCATACTCGCATTGCCGTTCCAGCGGCATGCCGGCGAGAACCTCGTTGCACAAGGCAATCCGCATTCGAAGCTCCGGCGTTCAGGACGCTATCGTTCGTCGAACTGGTCCGGCCCCATCGCCCAGAGCCATTGGTCGTGACCATGCGCGTAGTTGCGGTTTGTCTGAGCCGGATTACGATTGACCATCGGCCGCATGTACATCGGGTGCGTCGCGCTGCGCACCTCGTGCTCGACCGTGAACAGGTGCTTGCCGCTCTTGAGATCGGTGATGTCGCGGAAGCGATATTGGTATTGGTTGTCCTCCTGGGAGACCAAATTATGCTTCGACAAGCGGCGGTGAGGGCCGGAGAAGTCCGTGACGTAGATTTGCACGTGGTGGCCGTCATATTCGCCCTGCGGCCGATCGGTCTCGCGGAACAACAATTGCTGGCTCTGTCCGGTCTTCACGCACGCGACGGTGCCGTCGCCGTTCCTGAGTTCGGCAGGCATTCCCATGATCTCCGGATAGAAAGCGCAAATCCCTTGCGCGCTTCCGACCGGCACGTCGAACTCGACATAGGGAATGCCGAGCGTGATGCGTCCGAAACGCGCGGCGTCCGGCTCATAGCAGCGCACGCGATTGCCCCATGGGCACGTCGCCTCGACATGGTCGTTGTGCTCTGCGAATGCGAACGCCGTACCCTCGAGCTTCCTGGCGACCGATGCCAGCCGGCCGAGCAGCGCCTCACGGCCCTCGATGACGAGGCCGGTATGACCGCGCAGCACCTGCGCGCTTCCGCTCGGCAAATGAAACTGGCTCTTGCCGACATTGACCCACATATTGGTGTCGGACACCATCAGATAGGGGTCGCGGGTGAGCCCCAGTCCCGTGACGTAAAACAAACTGGCCAGACGCTGATCGGGGACCGTCACGTTGACATGTTCGAGATGGATCGAATTGCCGAGATCCTCGGCGGAACGGTCGAATTGTTGATGCATGGAAACGGCCTCGGGTACGGGATGCAGGCACGCCATCCTAAGGCACCGTGTCGGACTAATCCAACCGTTCAGGGATGCAATTTACGAGGAGGAGGGCACCACTTCCAGTAGCTCGATGCGGTTTCCGAAGGGATCGTGGACAAAAATTCTATTGTACCCCTCCAGCGGCACGTCGTCAGAGATCGAATATCCCGCCTTGCGTAAGGTGGAGGTTAGTCCGGCCAGATCCTCCACCAGGAATGCCGGATGGGCCTTTCGCGCCGGCACGAAATTCTTTTCCACGCCAAGGTGAATCTTCAACTCGCCGTCTTCGAACCAGCAGCCGCCGCGTCCCGCGAGATCCGCAGGCTTGGTGGCTTCGGGGATTCCGAGGATGCCGTGATAGAATTGCCTCGCGTCGCTCTCTCTGCCTGCCGGCATCGCGAGCAGGACATGATCCAGTCGGCGAACGCGCATTGTTTCCCCTTCCTCTCAAACCTCGACGCAGCCCGGCGGCTGCCTCCCCGGATCTAAGGACAATACGCCGCACCGCACGGAGTTGAAACACGGGGCGCGCGTATCTGAGGAAGAATTATCCGAAAGCCAAACTTCGGTGGTGTCGCTCGCGGCTTGTGCTAGGCTGACCGAAAGATCGCGGCTCCGGACACGGGTGACACGCGGTCAGAGCAAGACGACGGGAGGAATGATGTTGGCGACGAGGCCGCCATGCTGATCTATCTTGCGCGCCGTCTGGCGCTGGCGGTGGTCACCTGCGCCGCCATTTCCGTCCTCACTTTCGTCATTATCCGTCTCCCGCCCGGCGATTTCGTCGACGCCTATATCGCAAACCTCGCGGTCGGCGGCAGCTCGGTCTCGGCCGAACAGGCTGCCGCGATGCGCCGCGAATACGGCCTGGATCGTCCGGTCGTCGTCCAGTACGGGCTTTGGATGGGCAAGGTGATCAGCGGCGACTTCGGCGTGTCGATGATGTGGAAGCGTCCTGTCACCGAAGTCATCGGCGACCGGCTGTGGCTGACCATGGCGGTGTCCTTTGCCGCTTTGCTATTGACCTGGGTGATCGCGCTGCCGATCGGCATCTATTCCGCGGCGCGGCAATATTCGATCGGCGATTATATCGCGACGACGCTCGGCTTCATCGGCCTTGCGATCCCGAACTTTCTGCTTGCGCTCATTCTGATGTATCTCGGGTTTCGTTACCTCGGCCTGAGTGTCGGCGGATTGTTCACGCCCGAATATGCGCAGGCGCCGTGGAGCTGGGGAAAGTTTGGCGATCTGATGGTGCACATCCCGTTGCCGGCGGCGGTGCTGGCATTGGCCGGTACCGCGCAGTTGATTCGAATTATGCGCGCCAACCTGCTCGATGAACTCCGAAAGCCCTATGTGGTGACGGCGCGGGCCAAGGGCATCAGCGAAGTCCGTGCAGTGCTGAAATATCCGGTGCGTGCGGCGCTCAATCCGTTCGCGAGTTCCAGCGCCTATTTGTTTCCCTATCTCGTCTCCGGCAGCATCGTCGTCTCCCTCGTGCTCGGCCTTCCGACCGTCGGCCCGCTGTTGCTGCAGGCGCTGGTGGCGCAGGACATGTTCCTGGCGGGGACGATCGTGCTGTTGCTCGGCGTGCTCACCGTGATCGGAACTCTGATTTCCGATCTGCTCTTGATGTGGATCGAACCGCGTATCCGTCTGCAGGGGCGTGCATGACCGCGATTGGCCTCACTGACGACCGGCTGGCGCAAGCGACCCAACTGCAGTTGACGTGGTGGCGGTTCCGGCGGCACCGGCTGGCCGTGATCAGCCTCGTCATCGTGGCGCTGTTCTATCTCGGCGCGGTGTTCGCCGATTTCCTCGCGGTGGCGGATCCGCATGCGACCGATGCGCGCCGCAGCTTTATTCCGCCGCAGGGAATCTCTCTGTTCGACGACGGCGCCTTCCGGCCCCATGTCAGCGGGCTCAAGGGCGTCCGCGATCCCAAGACGTTCAAGCTCGTCTACACGCCGGACCCGAGCCGCAAGTTGCCGGTCGTTCTGTTCGCCCATGGCTATCCCTATCTATTGTTCGGCCTGATCCCGACCGACCGGCATCTGCTTGGCATCGAAGGCGGACAGGGCGTCGACGGCATTTTCCTGCTCGGCACCGACCAACTCGGGCGCGATTTGTTCTCGCGACTGGTGGTCGCGACGCGCATCTCGCTGTCGATCGGGCTGGCCGGCGTCGCGTTCAGCCTGATGCTGGGCATCTTGCTTGGAGGAGTTTCCGGCCTGTATGGCGGTGCCGTCGATACGTTGATCCAGCGTGTCATCGAAGTCGTTCGCTCGATCCCGACCATTCCGCTCTGGATGGGGCTGGCCGCCGCGCTGCCCAACACCTGGAGCGTGACGCAAGTCTATTTCGCGATCACGCTGATCATCTCGCTGGTGAGCTGGACGGAACTCGCGCGGGTCACGCGCGGGCGGTTCCTGGCGCTGCGCGAAGAGGATTTCGTTATTGCCGCCGAACTCTCCGGCGCGGGGCAGATGCGGATCATCCTGCGCCACATGCTTCCATCGTTCGCGAGCCATATCATCGCGGCGACCAGTCTCGCATTGCCGGTCATGATCGTCAGCGAGACCTCGCTCAGCTTCCTCGGGCTCGGCTTGCGTCCTCCCGCGATCAGTTGGGGCATATTGCTGCAGGACGCCCAGAATGTGCAGGTGCTGGCCGGCGCGCCGTGGCTGTTGAGCGCTGCCGTACCGGTAATCCTGGTGATCCTGGCGTTCAATTTTCTCGGCGATGGCATACGCGATGCGGCGGACCCCTATGGCTGATGAGCCCGTGAACACCGCGCGCCATGCGCTGTCCGTGCGTGACCTGGTCGTCGATTTCGATCAGGACAACCGTCCTGTGCGCGCGCTGGACGGCGTCAGCCTCGACCTTCATGCCGGACGGGTGCTCGGCGTGGTCGGCGAAAGCGGCTGCGGCAAGAGCGTCACGGCGCGCGCCATCCTGCGACTGATCGACCGGCCGGGGCGGATCGTCTCGGGCCGTGTGTTGCTCGATCCCGGTTCGCCCGAACAGCAGGATTTGGCCGCGCTCGATCCCGAGAGCCGCGCCATGCGGGCAGTGCGCGGTGGCCGCATCGGACTGATCTTCCAGGAACCGATGACCGCGCTCAGCGTCCACTACACCGTCGGCAATCAGATCATCGAGGCGATGCGCGCGCACAGCGATATCTCCAAGGCCGCCGCGCGCGAGCGCGTGATCGCGCTGTTGCACGAGGTCGGCATTCCCCGCCCCGAGCGGCGCATCGACGCCTATCCGTTTCAACTGAGCGGTGGCTTGCGCCAGCGTGTCGGCATCGCCCTGGCGCTCGCCGCCGATCCGCAGATCGTGATCGCGGACGAGCCGACTACTGCGCTCGACGTTACGACACAGGCACAGATCCTTGCGCTATTGCGCCGCCTGCAGCGCACCAAGGGTGTGGCACTGATGCTGATCACCCATGACATGGGCGTGATCGCGCAAATGGCCGACGACGTCGCTGTGATGTATCTCGGCCGCATCGTCGAATTTGCTCCCGTTGCGCAATTGTTCGCAGCACCTCGCCATCCCTATACCCGCGCGCTGCTGCGCTCGGTGCCTAACCTGCGCGCAGCGCCACGCGAACGGCTGGCGACCATCGGCGGCGCCGTTCCGCATCCCGGTGCGCGCCCGGTCGGCTGCCCGTTCCATCCGCGTTGTCCTGAAGTGATCGACGGACGCTGCACCACGCAGGCGCCGCCGGAAATTCAACCGGGCGGGTCGGGCGCGAGTTGCTTCCATGCGACGGCGGAGGCGAGCGCATGAGCGTCCTCGAAGTGGAGGGGCTGTCCAAGGAATTTCCGATCCGCAGCGGGCTTTTGCAGCGCGAGACCGGCCGGGTGCGCGCGGTGCAGGATGTGAGCTTTGCGATCGGGCGCGGGGAAACGCTGGCGCTGGTCGGTGAGAGCGGTTGCGGCAAGACCACGGTCTCGCGCTGCATCCTGCGTGCTCTGCCGCCGACCAAGGGGGCGATCCGCTTCTCGCCTGAAGAAGGCAAGACCATCGACATGGCGCCGTTGTCGCGACGCGCCTTGCGGCCGCTGCGGCGTCATATCCAGATGATCTTTCAGGATCCCTATGCTTCGCTGAACCCGCGCATGATGGTCGGCGATATCATCGCCGAGCCGCTGCTCGTCAACGGCATGCCGGCGGCGCAGCGTACGAAGCGGGTGCGCGAGTTGCTCGATCTGGTCGGCCTGCCGGGAGTTGCGCGAACGCGCTTTCCGCATGCCTTCAGCGGCGGCCAGCGCCAGCGCATCGGCATTGCGCGCGCGCTGGCGCTCGATCCCTCGCTGATCGTCGCCGACGAGCCGGTATCCGCGCTCGATGTTTCCGTGCAGGCCCAGATCATCAATCTTCTATTGGACCTTCAGGACCGGCTGCGGCTGTCGATGCTGTTCGTCGCGCATGATCTCGGCGTGGTGCGCCATGTCAGCGACCGCGTCGCCGTGATGTATGTCGGGCGCATCGTCGAGACCGCGCCGACCACGGCGCTCTACGCGCGACCGCTGCATCCTTACACCGAGGCGCTGCTGGCTGCGGTCCCGAAAGCCGATCCGGCCCTGCGCGATCAGGTCAGCGCACCCAGGGGTGAAATAGCCGATCCGGCCAATCCGCCGCCCGGCTGCGCGTTCCATCCGCGCTGTCCTTACGCGCAGGATCGCTGCCGCGTCGAGCTGCCGGTTTTGAGAGAAATTGCACCCGCGCATTGGAGCGCATGCCACCGCAGCGCGGAGCTGTCGCTCCGTGGCGTGGCCTGAACAACGGAGAGGGGAACGCCATGCGATCGATCCTGATTGGCCTGTCAATGCTGCTCTCGGGCGCCGCGCTCGCGCAGCAGCCGGATTTGTCTCAATCCGGCCTGGTCGGAAAACTGGAAAACCCGACCATCGTCACCGACCCGGCGCAAGTGCCGAAGAAATTCGGCGAGGCGCCGGCACTGGCCGAACTCGTCAAGGCCGGCAAGTTGCCGCCGGTCGAGCAGCGCCTGCCGCAAGAGCCGATGGTCGTCAAGCCGCTGCGCAGCGTCGGCAAGTACGGCGGGATGTGGCGGCGCGGCTTCCTCGGGCCCGGCGACAGCGAGAACGGCAACCGCGTGCGTTCCGGCGACAAGCTGTTGTTCTGGGACGTCAACGGCACGCAAATCGCTCCCGGGGTGGCGAAGGGCTGGGAGACCAGTGCGGATGGCCGCAGCACCAAATTGTTCCTGCGCAAGGGAATGAAATGGTCCGATGGGGCGCCGTTCACGGCCGACGACTTCATGTTCTGGTACGAGGACATGTACCAGAACAAGGATCTCATCAAATCGCCGGCGCCGGAACTTGCCACCAAGGGCAAGCAGGGGCGGATCAGCAAGATCGACGAGACGACCGTGCTGTTCGAGTTCGACGATCCGCATTTCCTGTTCGCCAGCCAGCTCGCCGGCGACACTCAGGTCGGCGGCGGCCAATCGCGCCTGCAATCGGAAGAGCGCGAGCTCGGCCTCTATGCGCCGGCGCATTATCTGAAACAGTTCCTGCCCAAATACAGTTCGATCGAAGCGCTCAATGAGAAGGCCAAGGCCTCGGGTTTCGACAATTGGGCGCAGGTCTTCAAGATCAAATCCGATTGGCGGCTGAATCCGGATGTCCCGACCTTGTCGGCGTGGCGCATGGTGCAGCCGATCAACAGCCAGACCTGGGTGCTGGAGCGCAATGCCTATTTCTGGGCGGTCGATACCGATGGCAACCAGTTGCCTTATCTGGACAAGGTTCAGTTCACGCTCGCCGAGAATCCCGAGGTCATCAATCTTCGCGCCATCGCGGGCGAGTATGACTACATGGAGCGGTTCATCGATCTGGCGAAACTGCCGGTGTTTCTGGAAAACGCCGCGCGCAGCAAATACAAGGTCCATCTCGATCCCGGCTTCAACGGTTCGGACTCCGAACTGAAGTTCAACTTTGCCTATCGCCTCGATCCCGAAATCCAGAAATGGTTCGCCAATCTCGATTTCCGCCGGGCCCTGGCGCTCGGCATCGATCGCGACCAGATCAACGAAGCGTTCTTCCTCGGTCTCGGCGTGACGGGCACGCCGATCCCGGCCGACAACATTCCGGAAAGCCCGGGCAAGGATTATCGTCAGCGCTGGGCCACGCTTGACGTCGCCAAGGCCAATTCGATGCTGGACGCAATCGGCCTGCAGAAAAAGGATGCCGAGGGTTTCCGGTTGCGCAGCGACAATGGCGAACGGTTGCGCCTGCAGATCGACGTCGCGCAAACCCTGTCGCCGACATGGCCGCAGCAGGCCGAAATGATCATCCAGCAATGGCGCAAGATCGGCATCTGGGCCGACATGCGGCTGTTCGAGCGCAGCCTGTTCTATACGCGCGTGCGCAACGATCAGAACCAGATCGTGTTGTGGAGCAATAACGGTTCGGAGAGCCTGTATCTCTACACGATCCCGGTTTTGCCGATCGATCCGCAGTCGAGCTTTGGCGGCGCGGCCTATGCGCAATGGTACGCCAGCAATGGCGCCATCGGCATCAAGCCGACCGATCCGGAATTGCTGAAAGGGTTTGAACTGCTTCGCTCCGCCGTCAGCCAGCCCGCGGAAATGCGCACGCAGATCGCACAGGACATCTGGAAGCTGCTGGTCGATCAGGTGTGGTCAATCGGCATCGTCGGCCAGTCACCCGCCTATATGGGAACGCGCGTGGTCAACGAGCGGCTTGAAAATGTGCCGGCACGAACCTGCGTGTCGCAACATTGCCGCACGCCCTGGAGCGGCCATCCGGAGCAGTGGTATTACAAATAGGCGCCTGCCGCCGAGAAAGACGAAGGATAGTTCGATGGGGGGAGTTTTGGAGGGCGTGCGCGTCCTCGATTTCGGACGCTATATCGCAGGTCCCTATTGCGCGACATTGCTGGCGGAGTTCGGTGCGGAAGTCATTCGCGTCGAGAAACGCGACGGTAGCGAGGATCGTTTCGTTGCTCCCGTCGGTGAGAACGGCGAGGGCGCGCTGTTCCTGCAGATCAACCGCAACAAGAAGTGCATCACGCTCGATCCGATGAAACCCGAGGGCCAGGAGGTGATGCGGCGGCTGGTCGCTACAGCCGATGTGGTCGTCGCCAACCTGCCGCCACAGACGCTGCGAGCGATGAAGCTCGATTACGAATCTCTGAAGGCGATCAAGCCCGACATTATTCTAACGACGGCGACTGCGTTCGGCGGACCGGGTCCGTGGTCCGACCGTGTCGGCTTCGACGGCGTCGGACAGGTCATGTCGGGCGCCGTGTACATGACGGGCGCGGGCGATCCGCCTTATCGAGCGGCCGTTAACTGGGTTGATTTTGGAACCGCGCTGCATTGCGCGTTCGGTACGCTCGCAGCCCTGATCGAGCGTGGCAAATCCGGGCGAGGGCAGATCGTCGAGGGGGCGCTGCTGGCGACCGCGCTCTCTTTCACCAACGCAACGCTGATCGAACAGGCCGTCATCGCGGCCAATCGCGTTCCGACCGGCAATCTCGGCCAGACTGCCGCGCCGGCCGATATCTACCGCACCAGGGACGGCTGGGTGCTCTGCCAGGTCACCGGCCACCCGCTGTTCATTCGCTGGGCCAAATTGATGGGCGAGGATCACTGGCTGAAGGATCCGCGCTTTGCCGACGATCTCAAACGGGGCGATAACGGTCCCGTCGTCAGTGAGCGCATGGCGCGCTGGTGCGCCGAGCGCACCACGCAGGAGGCCGTCGATACGCTGGGCCAGGCGATGATTCCCGCCGGACCGGTCCTGAGCCCGCAACAGGCGCTGGAGCATCCGCATATTCGAGCCAGCGGATTCATGCAGGACGTCGATTATCCGGGCTTGCCGAAACCCGCGCCGCTGATGCGCGCCGCGGTGCGGTTGTCGGAGACCCCCGGCGAGATCGTGTCACGCCCGCCGACGCTCGGCGAGCACACAGATCTCGTTTTGGCCGATATCGGCTATGACGCGGCTGCTATTGCCGCGCTGCGGAGAGATGGGATCGTCTAGCACTACTTTGGCAGATTTACCCATGCCACTGTTTTTCACGGCTTCGTCTTCGGCTGTGTGGGCATTGCTGAGATAGTGGTCGAAGAATGAGATCGACGATGGCGTGGCGTGCGGCCGGCAGGCTAGGCTGAGGCGGCGGTCCGTTGATTCTTTTTTTCGCCCCACTTGTGTGAGGTGACGATGTTGCAGGAAGGCGTAGGCGATCATGGTCATCAATGCGTGACGATGAAGACCTTGCCAGGATCGTCCCTCGAAGTGATCAAGTCCGAGTTTTTCTTTCAACTGCTGATGCGCCTGTTCGCAAATCCATCGTGCCTTGATGGTGGCGGCTAGTCCGGCGCGCTTCATCCGACGAAAGCTTGCCAACGCCGAAACTGTAGCGCTGCGCGTCGTCGCCGCAATAAAGCCACGCCAAGGTTACGCACGTTGGTGTCCTTGACGACGTAGCACTCCGAATTTTCCCGGACCAACGTGCAGGGAGGTCGAAAACGGCGGCTTGATTCTGTAAGAACATGACCCGTCGACGGTCAATCTGGAATAGCGCATGTCCCCGGTCTCTCAGACGAACGAATGGGACGATGAAAAATGTCAAGTGCGGGTTCAAGAATGTCTCGACTTGTCTACTGAGCCTACCCTAGGTAATTCGTTAGTCTGCGGGGATGCGATCAGCCAAACATGGCCGGCGGGCGCCCTTTTGTGTGCAAACAGGAGCGTGCAGTGGCGGTACGAAAGCTCGATCCGGAAGGTGCCAGGCGCTTCGCACACTTCAGTCAAGCGGTCTTGGTTGAGGTTCCCGGACCCACACTCTACGTCGCCGGTCAGGGCGACGTGACCGGAGACTTCGAAATCCAGGCGCGGAAGGCCTGGACGCAAATCGAGGTCCTGCTCAATGAGGCCGGAATGACGTTGACCGACGTGGTTAAGGTCACCGGTTATGTTGTCGATCGAAATTACGTTTCCGCGTATCGCGCCGTTTTCCTGGAAGTGATGGGCGAGGTACGCCCAGCGTCCACGCTCGTCATTTGCGATTTGGTGCACCCGGCGATGCTGGTAGAGATCGAAATTGTAGCTACGAAGAACTAGCTAGGGTGTGGACTCATAAGCGCGTAGCCAAATTCGAATGGCTGCGAGCTTGATGAAGGCAAGGTAGTTTGCGGCGAGTTTGTCATACCGGGTAACGACGCGCCGGCATTGCATGCCGCGCGGCTTGTTCGGAAGGAACGGTCTGATGGCAGTCCACTCAAAGTCCGCGAGTTCGTATCGCATGATTCGAGACCTCGGTTCGGGAGCTTGAATCACGCCCATCTCGGTGTTCGCAACGCCGAATTGCAGGTCTAAGATAGGCCGGATAGCGGACATGCTGCAGATATGTCAAAAACGACGCGAACGACCCGAGGCGGACATCGGACGCTTGGACTTATGCCGAAAAACTGCTTCGCTCGGGCTTACGGCACCAGAGGCGATTGGAAATGAAGCGACGCGAGTTCTTCACGCTGGTCGGCGGGGCGGCAACGTTGCCGCTGGCCGCGCGGGCGCAATCCAGAATTTACCGGGTCGCATTCCTCACGCTAGAGCCCGACGAGAACGCCGCTCTGCTTATAGGGCCAATGCGGGAGCTCGGCTATGTCGAAGGCGCCAACCTGGCCGTCACGCATCGATCTGCACAGGGCGACCCTGGGCGACTTGCGGCGTTGGCCGAAGAACTGGTTCGGGGAAGCCCTGACGTGCTGGTTGCCGGATGGGGAACGCTTGCACCAGGAGCACTTAAAGCCGCGACTGCGAGCATCCCAATCGTGTTCGCCACAGTCGGCGACCCGATCGCCTCGGGCTTCGTGCAAAGTCTGGCGCGTCCGGGCGGCAATATGACGGGCCAGAGCGGACTGGGCGTCGACATAAAGGGAAAGCAGCTCCAGCTGTTGTTGAAATCCGTTCCGGGCCAACGAGTTGTTGGAGTGCTGTTGAACCCCGATACGCCTTTTAGCGCTCAGGCGCTGGCTGAGTTGAGGAGCGCCGCAAATCACGATGGCATCCGGCTCGAACTGCTCGAGGTGAGGAAGCCCGATGAGTTTACGGCGCTTCGAATGGATGCGCTCGTCGCTTCGGGCGTGACAAGCCTGTTCATCGTCGACGATCCGCTCCTGATCACCATGCGCGGCGCCGTCATGGATCAGACAACCAGATTGCGATTGCCTTCGATAAGTTCGTTCCGGGACTATGCGCTTGCCGGCGCGTTGATGGCGTATGGAGTGCCCCCCAACGAAAGGTATCGCCGGACGGCGTGGTATGTGGACAAGGTCCTCAAAGGGGCGAAGCCGAGCGATCTGCCCGTCGAGCAACCGACCAAGTTTCAGCTTGTCATCAATCTCAAGACTGCGAGGACAATCGGCCTCACCGTTCCGCCTTCGGTGCTCGCCCTCGCCGACGAGGTGATCGAATAGCGGTCCATGTCCGCTGTTGGGCACTTTTCAGAAGTGGCCGATCTGACGAGTGAAGTTCGTTGTTGGGGAAAGACCGGAAGTCGCTGATGCGGGTGCTGACTGTCGAAAATGACCCAACTCGGAAATGGGATCAAACCAGCGATTGCTAACCGGGGCCAATTTTAGCCGTTACGGTGTCGCCCATTGAACCGGCGAGCGGGAGGTCGCATTGCCTCTCGCTTCATCGACGGAGGCATTGATGACCAACCTTTATTTTGAAGAACTGCAAATCGGAATCCGCAGCGCGGCGGGCCCCTATTCGCTCTCCAAGGAAGAGATTATCCGTTTCGCCAAACAATATGATCCGATACCCCGCCACATCGACGAGGAACTCGCGGCACTATCGGTCTTTGGCGGATTGACGGCATCGGGGTCGCATACGTTTGCGATCTACATCCTGCTCTCGGGTCAGCTTCAACCTCACTTCCAGGTCCTGATGGGATTGGGTTGGGAGGAGTTGAAGCTGACGAACCCGGTACGCCCAGGTGACGCGCTCGATCTCGAAATGACGATTCTGGAGCTGCGCCCCTCGAAATCGAAACCTGACTGGGGAATAGTCCGCAACCAAAACCTGCTGCGCAATCAAAAGCGCGAGACGGTGCTGGAATGTATTTCCACCATTTTCGTTGCGCGGAGGCCGGCCGCGAATGCGTCTCCTCGATAATGTCCGGTGTTGGCGGTGGCGGCAACTGCGGTGCTTGTGGCTACCCCTCTCCCTAGCCCTCTCCCGCAAGGGGAGAGGGAACGCAGCGAATATGTTGCCACCAAGATGCTCCAAATTGCCCGACGGGCAAATCAGTTGAAATCGCGTCAAGCGCTCTCGCCAAAAATATTCCACTTTCGGCGTCGGGCAAATCAGTGATTGTCTCCGCGCGTCTCACGGCAAATGAGGGGCGCTCGCGATCGTCACGAACGTGCAGTGAGATGCGGTGGACGCGAGAGCTGCGACTGACGAGCGTGGCCCGGCGCGTACGGCGAAATCGTGTGGTCCTGACGCCCGACGCTGGCGTCAAGTTGCGTGGACGTATCCGCGCGGCGACGGTGGCAAAAGAGCCCGCCTCACCGGGGAGAGCACGAAATAAGCCGTAAAGCCACTGCGCAGGGAAGGCCGGAATGCTCCCGCTGAACCTGTATGCTCGTGTGCGTTTTCTTTAAATGCACATTGCACACGAGACCGCGGGTGCAGCGCGCACCCGGTCTTCCCTGCGCCCTCTGTCTTTTGGAGGTGCATGGCCAGAGCAAACCTCGGACGCAATGCGCCGCGAGAATGCGAGACTGTATCCACAATGACGTGGATGGGCCGCGGCGCATCCCCTGTCGGCTCGGAAGCCGGACGGGCTACCCCGGCCTTCCTTGCAAAAGCTTGAAGTTTAAAATATATGCTGAACCCTCATCCTGGAGGCCCACCGATGTCAAAACTGTCGCGTTCCTCCCATGCACTGGTCACGGGTGGCGGGCGAGGCATTGGCCGTGCGGTCGCCGCGGCGTTGTCGCAGGCGGGCGCTGTGGTCACCATCCTCGGCCGCAACCGCGGCACGCTGGATGATGCCGTTGCATCGGGCGCGGCGCAGTTCGCGGCCGTCGCCGATGTCTCCGATCAGGCTGCCGTCAGATCGGCGATCGCGCAGGCCGAGGCACGGCAGCCGATCGACATACTGATTGCCAATGCCGGTGCCGCGGAGTCCGCGCCGTTCGGCCGCTCCGACGCAGCGTTGTTCCAACGCATGATGGACGTCAATTTCATGGGCGTGGTTCACGCCACGCAGGCGGTATTGCCCGGAATGGTGGAGCGCCGCCGCGGGCGGATCGTCGCCGTCGCGTCGACCGCCGGCTTGAAGGGATATGCTTATGTCAGCGCCTATAGCGCGGCAAAGCATGCCGTGATCGGCCTCGTGCGCTCGCTGGCGTTGGAGACGGCAAAAAGCGGCGTCACCGTTAACGCCGTGTGTCCCGGCTTCACCGAGACCGATCTGCTCGAAGGCAGCATCGACAACATCATCAAGAAGACCGGCCGCAACCGGGAACAGGCGGTCGCCGAACTGTCGAAACATAATCCGCAAGGACGCCTGGTGGCGCCGTCGGAAGTGGCCGATGCCGTCGTTTGGTTGTGCGGCGATGGCGCCGGCGCCATCACCGGACAGGCAATTGCCGTTGCGGGCGGAGAAGTCTGACCGGCCGACGTGCCGTCAACAATTGAGAACTACCCTAAGGAGATTCCATGAGCAAGCCAGCCAACCCCGTGACGCTGCCGCTGGCGGACTATTCGCCGAAGCATTTTCTGCTCGCCGTGGTCGGCGGTGTCGCCACGGTGACGCTGAATCGTCCGGAGCGGAAAAATCCGCTGACCTTTGAAAGCTACCGCGAGCTGACGGATTTCTTCCGCGCTTGCGCGATGGACGATGAGGTCAAGACCATCGTCGTGTCCGGCGCGGGCGGCAATTTTTCGTCGGGCGGCGACGTCTTCGAGATCATTGGGCCGCTGGTGCAGATGGACACCAAGGGTCTCACCGCCTTCACCCGCATGACCGGCGATCTGGTCAAGGCGATGCGGGCCTGCCCGCAGCCGATTATTGCCGCGGTCGAGGGCATCTGCGCGGGCGCGGGCGCCATCATCGCGATGGCTTCCGACATGCGTCTGGCCGCTGTTGGCGCCAAGGTCGCGTTCCTGTTCAACAAGGTCGGCCTCGCCGGCTGCGACATGGGCGCCTGCGCGATCCTGCCGCGCATCATCGGGCAGTCGCGGGCGTCGGAACTGCTTTATACCGGCCGTTTCATGACCGCGGAGGAGGGCGAGCGCTGGGGCTTCTTCATCCGTATCGTCACGCCGGAACAGGTGTTGACGCAGGCACAGGTGCTGGCCAGGCAAATTTCTGAGGGGCCGACCTTCGCCAACACCATGACCAAGCGTATGCTGGCGATGGAATGGGCGATGTCGGTGGAAGAGGCGATCGAGGCCGAAGCCGTCGCGCAAGCCTTGTGCATGACCACGGAAGATTTCGCCCGCGCGTTTGAGGCGTTTTCAAACAAGCGGACGCCGGCCTTTCAGGGGAATTGAGGGGCAGGATCGGCTCTGATCCCTCATGGTGAGGAGGCGCGCAAGCGCCGTCTCGAACCATGAGGCCCCCGTGGCCATCCTTCGAGACGCCGCTACGCGGCTCCTCAGGATGAGGCCGGAGTGTGTGGTGGAAAGGCTTGCCGGAAAATTGTTTTAGGCTTAAAGTAATTAAGTGACCAGACAGCCTGCCTTGGAGGCGCTGATGAAGGTAGCGATAATCGGCGGCGGACCGGCCGGTCTCTACGCCGCGATCCTCTTGAAGAAGCAGCGGCCGCAGGCCGAGATCACCGTCTATGAGCGCAACCGCGCCGACGATACCTTCGGCTTCGGCGTCGTCTTCTCCGACGCAACGCTGGATAATTTCGAGAAGTACGATCCGCCGAGCTATCGCCGCATCACCCAGGAATTCGCCTATTGGGACGACATCGCCGTACATTTTCGCGGCACGGTGCACCGCGTCGGCGGCAACGGTTTTTGCGGTTGCTCGCGCCGTATGCTGCTCTTGATCTTGCAGGAGCGCGCCCGCGAACTCGGCGTGACTTTGTTGTTCGAGACCGATGTCGACGACGAGAGTCGTTTCGCCGATGCGGATCTGGTGGTGCTTGCCGACGGCATCAACAGCCGCTTCCGCGACAAATACGCCGATCATTTTCAGCCCGAGACCGATCTGCGCTCCAACAAATTCGCCTGGATGGGTTCGACGAAACCGCTCGATGCCTTCACGTTCATTTTTCAGGAGACGGAGTGGGGGCCCTTCATCGCCCACGCCTATCAATATGAAGTCGGCCGCTCGACCTGGATATTTGAGACCGATGCGGCGACGTTCGCGCGTGCCGGCCTTGAAGGCCTGAGCGAGAAGCAATCCGCCGATCGCATGGCGGAGATATTCGGCTGGTTCCTCGACGGCCATCCGCTGCTGACCAACCGCTCGATGTGGCGAAATTTCCCGATGATCCGCAGCCAGCGTTGGGTCAAGGACAATATGGTGCTGCTCGGCGATGCCAAGGCGACCGCGCATTTCTCGATTGGCTCCGGCACCAAGCTTGCTATGGAAGACGCGATCGCGCTGGCGGATGCTATGGCGCAATCGTCGACGGTCGATGGTGCCTTGCAGAAATATGAGCAGGGCCGGCGCGAGGAGGTCGAGAAGACCCAGCACGCCGCCGACGTGTCGCTGGTCTGGTTCGAACATGTCGACCGCTTCTGGGATTTCGATCCCGTCCAATTCGCGTTCGGGGTCATGACCCGCGCCAAGGCCATCACCTACGATAACCTCACGCTCCGCGCGCCGGATTTCGTCGGCGAGGTCGATAAGGCGTTTGCTCGCCAGGTTCGCTCAAAGGGCTTCGACGTCGACATTGAAAAGCCCCTCGCGCCGATGTTCCAGCCGCTCAGACTGCGTGAGATGGAAGTGGCGAACCGCGCCGTCGTATCGCCGATGTGCATGTACTCGGCGAAGGAGGGGGTGCCCGGCGATTTCCATCTGGTGCATTACGGCTCGCGCGCGATCGGCGGCGCCGGACTGATGTTCACCGAGATGACCTGCGTCGGTCGCGACGCCCGCATCACGCCGGGCTGCACTGGTTTGTGGAACGACGAGCAGCAGGCGGCGTGGACGCGCATCGTCGATTTCGTCCACACCAATTCCGCGGCCAAAATCTGTCTGCAACTCGGCCATGCCGGCCGCAAGGGTGCCACCAAGCTGATGTGGGAGGGCATGGACCGGCCGCTGGAGCAGGGCGGTTGGGATACTTTGTCGGCATCGCCCATTCCATACTTCCCGGATAGTCAGGTCCCGCGCGAGATGGACCGCGCCGCGATGGATCGCGTCAAGGCCGAGTTCGTTGCGGCAACCGAACGCGGCGTAGCCTGCGGCTTCGACATGCTGGAGCTGCACTGCGCCCACGGATATCTGTTGGCGAGTTTCATCTCGCCGCTGACCAACCAGCGCAGCGACGAATATGGCGGCACGCTCGCCAACCGGCTGCGCTATCCGCTCGATATCTTCACGGCGATGCGCGCGGCGTGGCCGGCGCACAAGCCGATGTCGGTGCGCATTTCCGCGACCGACTGGGCCGAAGGCGGCATTACCGGCGACGACGCGGTGACGATTGCGCGCGCCTTTGGCGAGGCCGGCGTCGATCTGGTCGACGTCTCGACCGGGCAGACCGTCCGCGATGCTCAGCCGGTCTATGGCCGGATGTTCCAGACGCCGTTTTCGGAACAAGTTCGCAACGAGGCCCGCGTCGCCACGATGTGCGTCGGCAACATCACGACGGCTGATCAGGTCAACACCATTCTGGCCGCCGGCCGCGCCGATCTGGTGGCATTGGCCCGGCCGCATCTGGTCGATCCGTCCTTTACGATGCGGGCGGCGGCCTGGTACGGGGCCGCGGATATTGCCTGTCCGCCGCAATATCTGCCCGGCAAGGAGCAGATTTTCCGCAACAGCGTCCGCGACCGGCAGGATTTCGAGGACCTCAAAATTAAGGGTAAGCCGAAAACACGAGCGGAGCTCAAGGCGGAGGCGACAAAGCCGCTTGCGGCCGAATAGGCCGAATGGCAGGCTCTATCGCTCCCTCGCCCCGCCCTTGCGGGGAGAGGTGACGAAGACTGGAGTTGAGTGGAGTTCGAGCGGATGAAGGCGATCATCGTCGGAGGCGGCATCGGCGGCCTCACCACTGCGCTGATGTTGCGCGCACGCGGCATCGACTGCGAATTGTTCGAACAGTCCGACACCATCCGTGAACTCGGCGTCGGCATCAACACGCTGCCCCATGCGATCCGCGAACTGGCCGGTCTTGGGCTATTGGATCGGCTGGATGCGGTCGCGATCCGCACCGATGATTTGTACTATCTCAACCGCCACGGCCAGGAAGTCTGGCGCGAGCCGCGCGGCCTTGGCGCCGGTCACGACGTGCCGCAATTCTCGATCCATCGCGGCCGCCTGCAGAGCGTGATTCATCGCGCCGTCGAGGAACGGCTCGGCGCAGATGCCATCCACACCGGATGCCGGCTCGGCGCCTTCGCGCAGGACGAGGGCGGGGTGTCCGCGTATTTCTTCGACCGCACCGGCGCGCACATCAAGACGGCGCGCGGCGACATCCTGATCGGCGCTGACGGCATCCATTCGCGCGTGCGCGAGATGCTGTTCCCGGACGAGGGACCGCCGTGCTGGAACGGGTTGATGCTGTGGCGCGGCGCGCGCGACTGGCCGGTGTTCCTCACCGGGAGCTCGATGATCGTGGCCGGCGGACTCCATGCCAAGGTCGTGGTCTATCCGATCGCGGAAGGATCGAGCCCGGCAAGCCGGCTGACCAACTGGGCGGTGCTGGTGAAGGTCGGCGACGGCAATGCCCCACCGCCGCGCCGCGAGGACTGGTCGCGGCCCGGCAAGCGCGAGGAGTTGATGCCGCATGTCGAGCGGTTCTCGGTGCCCTATGTCGACGTGCGCACGCTGATTTCGGCGACGCCTGAATTCTACGAGTATCCGACCTGCGACCGCGATCCGCTGCCGTACTGGTCGAGCGGGCGGGTCACGTTGATCGGCGACGCCGCGCATCCGATGTATCCGGTCGGCTCGAACGGTGCGTCGCAGGCGATCCTCGACGCGCGCACGCTGGCGGATGCATTGGCGCGCTCCGAACATCCGCGCCAGGCGCTGGTGGCCTACGAGCAAAAACGTCTGCCGATGACCGCGGAGATCGTGCGCTCGAACCGCCGCGGTGGCCCGGAAGGCGTGATCGACGCGGTCGAGCAATTGGCGCCCGACGGCTTTACCGACATCGAGAAGGTGCTGAGCCACGCCCAGCGCGAAGCCATCGTGCGCGGCTACGCTTCGAAGGCCGGCTTCGCCGCGCCGCAGGTCGGGCTAGCGGCGGTGCGGGCGTAACTCACTCAGCGCAACCACTCGGTCCTCATCCTGAGGAGCCGCAAAGCGGCGTCTCGAAGGATGGCGACACGGGAGGCCTTCATGGTTCGAGACGCGCGAAGACGCGCTCCTCACCACGAGGAGATACACTGTATCTCACGCCCCCGGCGGCGGCGGCAGGAAGTGGATGTTGTGCTCGGCGGCGAGCGCCACGACAACATCGGGCGTCTGTTCCTTCAAGTTATGGATAGCCCAGAACAGGTCGTAGAGCCGCTTGGTCGGCGAGACCCAGAACAGCACCTTCGCGGTCTGTCCGGACTTGTTGAAAATGCCGTGCGGTTTGCCCATCGGCAGGCGAACCAGATCGGCCGGTCCTGCCTGTGTCTCGGCGCCATCGAGGAAGAAGTCGAGCTTGCCTTCCAGGATGTAGAGATACTCGTCCTGGTCGGGGTGAATATGCGGCGGCACGAATGTCTCGGGCGGGAACGTCGCGTGCCACGAGAAGGAATGCTCGGTCACGTTCTTGGGCACATAGGTCTGGCCGAGGATGTTCCAGGAGATTCCCTGAATGCCTTCGTTGGCCCGGGTAATGCCGGCGATTTCGGTTTTCATCGTGTTGCTTCCTCTCGATTTGATTATTTGCCCGCCGTGCAATCCTTGGCATAGCGGTCGCCGTAATCCGAAAAGACCTTCTCGACAATCTCGGTCTGGAATTTTCCGTCAGGCCGCTTAGCTACCTTGGTCAGGTAGAAATTCTGGATTGGATAGCCGTTGACGTTGAACTTGAAATCGCCGCGCAGCGAGGTGAAGTCGGCCTTCTTCAGCGCCGCCGACACCGCGTCCTTGTTGCTGAGGTCGCCCTTGACGGCCTTGACGGCGCTATTGATCAGCACTGCCGCGTCGTAGCCCTGCATGGCATAGGTGCCGGGCACGCTGTTGTAGGCGGCCTCGTAGGCGGCGACGAACTTCTTGTTCTGCGGATTGTCCATGTTCGGCGCCCAGTTCGCACCTCCGAACATGCCGACCGCCGCGTCCTGCTGCGCGGGTAGCGTCGATTCATCGACCGTGAACGCCGAAAGCACCGGAATTTTGTCGGCGAGTCCGGCCTGTCGATACTGCTTCACGAGGCCGACGCCCATACCGCCCGGCATGAACGTAAACACTGCATCAGGCTTCGAAGAGGCGATCTTCGTCAGTTCGACCTGGAAATCGAGCGTGCCCAGCGGCATGTAGGTTTCCTCGACGATTTCGCCCTTGTAGTCGAGCTTGAATCCGGCCACCGAATCCTTGCCGGCCTGATAGTTCGGCACCAGGAGATAGACGCGCTTGTAGCCGCGGTCCTGCGCCACCTTGCCGAGGATTTCGTGAACCTGGTCGTTCTGGTAGGACGTCACGTAAAAGAACGGGCTGCACTCCTTGCCGGCGTAGCTCGACGGGCCGGCATTCGGACTGATCAGAAACGTCTTGGTATCGGTGACCGGCTTGTGGATCGCCTGCAGGATGTTGGAGAAGATCGGCCCGACGACGAAATCGACCTTGTCGCGTTCGAGCAGGCCCTTGACCTTGGTCACGGCGCCGTCCGGCTTGAGTTCGTCGTCGACGACAACGACTTCGACGTCCTTGCCGGACATCTTGCCGCCGAGATCCTTGACAGCAAGCGCAAAACCGTCGCGGACCTGCTGGCCGAGCGCGGCCGCCGGGCCGGACAATGTCACGATCACGCCGATCTTGACCTTCTCCTGGGCTGCGGCCGGACCGGCGGCGACACCCAACAGGACGGCCAATCCGGCCAACTTCAACGGCTGCATCATGACACTTCCTCCGTACGGCCACTGCGCAGCCGAAACTCACGCCACATCAAAATCCCGGATCAGCTTATTCTGATGACGACGGCCGCTGCAAGCACAAGGGCGTATCGTGGATGTCCCGGCTGCCACCATGCAAGCCGTGCGCCAATTGCTTGAACCCTAAAGAAATCTGGACTATGCCTTGAAGCTGCGGTCTGTTCGTACTCCCCGAGCGTCCAATGCAGACAAGATTGTGTCATGACTCTTGATTCCGAGACCAAGGCCGTCGAGCTCCCCGAGGATCATGGCGATGAACTCCGGCTATGGCTGCGCCTGCTGACCTGCACCACCCTGATCGAGGGCGAGGTCCGCAGCCGGCTGCGCGAGCGTTTCGACGTCACGCTGCCGCGTTTCGACCTGATGGCCCAGCTCGACAAGGTGCCGGAGGGCATGACGCTCTCTGACGTGTCGAAACGGATGATGGTCTCGAATGGCAATGTCACCGGGCTGGTCGAGCGCCTGGTCGAATCCGGCCATCTCGACCGGCGCACTTCGGACGCCGACCGCCGTGTCCAGGTGATCCGCCTGACCAAGGCCGGCCGCGCCGAATTTCGCCGGATGGCGTCGGAGCACGAATTGTGGATCGCCGACATCTTCGGAGATCTGACCCCGAAGGATGTCCGCGAATTGATGCGCCTGCTGGCAAAAACCAAGGCGTCGGCGCAGAAATCCGCCAAGGCGCGGACGGTATAACGCGCTGCCTGATTGTTCGGAAAGGTGATGCGTTGAACGCGGATGTGGACTACGAGGTCGAATACAATAATCGCGCACGGGTTCCGGAAAACCCCGCCATCATGGCCGGCTGGTCACGCGACGCGAAAGCCTATCGGGAGGCGCATCAAGGCCGATTGAGGGGTATTCCCTATGGTCCGGGCGAGCGTCACCGGATCGATCTCTTTGCCGGAGATGACGCCGGCCCAATCGTCGTCTTCATTCATGGCGGCTACTGGCAGGCGCTCGATGGTTCGTTCTTCAGCCATCTCGCCGGCGGGCTGAACGCCCATAGCATCGACGTCGCCATACCAAGCTACGATCTGTGCCCCAACGTCTCCATCGACGAAATCATCCAGCAAATGCGTTTTGCATCGCGCGAACTGGCCAAACTTGGCCGGCCGCTCGTGATCAGCGGTCATTCGGCCGGCGGGCATCTTGCGGCCTGCATGCTGGCAACCGACTGGCGTGCACTCGATGCGTCGCTGCCGGAAACGCCCGTGGTCGCGGCATACACCATTTCGGGGCTGTTCGACCTTCCTCCACTGGTCAAAACGTCGCTCAACAAGGCGCTCGGTCTCGACGATGCGTCGGCGAAGGCGGCAAGTCCTTTGTTCTGGAAACCGCCGCAGCGCGGCATCCTCGATGCCGTGGTCGGCGGCAACGAGAGCGCCGAATATTTTCGGCAGAGCAGGGTCATTGTCGATACATGGGGCGCGGCGGGCGTCGCGACTAGTTTTGGAACCGTGCCCGACACCAACCATTTTACCGCCATCGCGCCGCTCGCCGATCCCGCTTCGCCGATGACGCTGCGGCTGAAGCAACTCGCAGGGCGTTAGGGTCACCGTCATTTCGGATTTCAAAATCCTTTTAAAATCCTTGGGCAAGGCCGGATTCCGCACTTGCGCCAAACTATTTTAAGCCTAAAATGATTTCCAACGCTGCCGGGTGGCCTCGAGCTCGATCTCGAGCCTTTCATCTTGCGAAAGCGAGGGGCGATGGAAATGTCAGGTGCAACCCCATCTCTTGGCCCGTCGGGTCACGTCGATGACTTTGCGCGGCGAAATCTGCCGCCGTCGGGCCAATGGCCGGAATTGCTGCTCGACCGGCCGGAGTTCAGGTATCCCGAATATCTCAACGCCGCGGTCGAACTGACCGATCGCATCGTCGAGAAGGGGCTCGGCGACAACATCGCGTTGATCGGTAATGGCCGCCAGCGCACCTACAAAGAGCTGGCCGATTGGTCGAACCGCCTAGCGCACGCGCTGGTCGAGAATTACGGCGTCAAACCCGGCAACAGGGTTCTGATCCGTTCGGGCAATAATCCGGCTTTGGTCGCGGCGTGGCTCGGAGCCACAAAAGCGGGCGCCGTCGTCGTCAACACGATGCCAATGCTTCGCGCCGGCGAACTGACAAAAATCGTCGACAAGGCCGAGATTGCGCTGGCACTGACCGACAGCCGCATCGCCGACGAACTGGTCGCGTGCGCCAAGACCAGCCGGTTTCTCAAGCAGGTCGTGAATTTCGATGGCACGTCGAACCACGATGCCGAGCTCGATCGTGTAGCACTGAACAAGCCGGTCCGGTTCGATGCGGTCAAGACCGGCCGCGATGACGTGGCCTTGCTGGGGTTTACCTCGGGCACTACGGGTGAACCCAAGGCGACGATGCATTTCCATCGCGATCTCATGATCGTCGCGGATGGTTATGCACGGGAAGTCCTCAATGTCACGCCGGAGGATGTTTTCGTTGGCTCGCCGCCGCTGGCCTTCACGTTCGGTCTCGGCGGGCTTGCGATCTTTCCGCTGCGATTCGGGGCGACGGCGACGCTGTTGGAAAACGCATCGCCTCCCGAGATGGTGAAGATCATCGAAACCTACAAGGCCACGATCTGCTTCACCCCACCGACTGCGTATCGGGCGATGATGGCCGCGATGGACAAGGGCGCCGATCTGTCTTCGCTGCGCATTGCGATTTCAGCAGGCGAGACCTTGCCGGCGCCGGTGTTCGAAAGCTGGACCCGCAAGACCGGCAAGCCGATTCTCGACGGTATCGGCTCTACGGAATTGCTGCATATCTTCATCACCAACCGGATCGGCGATGCCGTCGCAGGAACGACGGGGCTTCCGGTTTCCGGCTACGAGGCCAAAATCGTCGACGAGGACATGAACGAATTGCCGCCGGGCACCGCCGGCAAGCTCGCGGTGCGCGGACCGACCGGATGCCGTTATCTCGCCGATGCGAGACAATCGACCTATGTGCGCGATGGCTGGAATCTGACCGGCGATACGTTTGTCCGCGACGCCAACGGTCGCCTGTCCTTTGTGGCGCGCTCGGACGACATGATCGTCTCCTCCGGCTACAACATCGCGGGCCCCGAGGTCGAAGCGGCATTGCTGTCCCATCCGGCCGTCGCAGAATGCGGCGTCGTCGGCGCTCCCGATGAGGCGCGCGGCATGATCGTCAAGGCCTACGTCGTTCTTGCCGATAGCATCGAGGGCGACGCTGCATTGACGGAAGCGCTGCAGGATCACGTCAAGCGCGCGATCGCGCCCTATAAATATCCGCGCGCGGTCGAATTCGTCGCACAACTGCCGAAGACCGGAACCGGCAAGCTGCAACGGTTCGCGCTTCGGAAGATGGCCGCGGCAGGCGGGGCATCGAAACGCGATGCTGCGGAGTGAATGCATTGAACGGGATCATGAAGGAGAACTGCCGGTGACCGCGCCAAAAGGCCCAGCTCTGTCGGTCGTCGCCGGCCCAAAGACCGATGCTGCTTCGTCTGGCCCACAGGTGCTGCAGCCAAGCGGCTGGCCGATGCCGAAAGGCTACGCCAACGGCATGGCGGCCGACGGCCGCCTGGTGGTGACCGGCGGCGTGATCGGCTGGGATACCGAAGGGCATTTGCCTGCGGATTTCCTGGCGCAGGTACGTCAGACCCTGAGCAATATTTCGGAGATCCTCGGTGAGGGTGGAGCAAAGCCGGAGCACCTTGTGCGCCTGACCTGGTACGTCGTCGACATCGAGGAATATCTGGCGAACCTCAAGGCGCTCGGCAAAATCTATCGCGAGATTTTTGGTACGCATTATCCGGCGATGGCGCTGGTTCAGGTGGTGCGTCTGGTAGAGAAAGCTGCGCGCGTCGAGATCGAGGCGACGGCGGTAGTGCCGCGCTGATGTCTCGCCAAGGTCATCGCCTTCTGCCAAGATAGGTCTGATGAAAGTCCTGATCATGGGCGCCGGCGTGATCGGCGTTTCCACCGCATATGAACTCGTCAAGGCCGGCTGCGACGTGTCGGTGGTCGATCGTCAACCGGCCGCCGGCCTCGAAACCAGCTTTGCCAATGCCGGTGAGATTTCGCCCGGCTATGCCTCGCCCTGGGCCGGGCCCGGCGTTCCCCTCAAGGCTGTTCAGTGGATGCTGGACAAGCATGGGCCGCTGGTTGTGCATCCGCGGCTCGATCCCCTGATGTGGCGATGGATGTTACAGACGCTATTCAACTGCACGTCTCGCCGCTACACCCTCAACAAATCCAGAATGGTGCCGATCGCCGAATATAGCCGCGACTGCTTGCGACGACTGCGTGCGGATACCGGGATTTCTTACGACCATCGCAGTCAGGGCACGCTGCAACTGTTCCGGAAACAATCGCAGCTCGACTCGGTGGATAAGGATATCACCGTGCTCCGTGAATACGGCGTCCGGTTCGAGCTGTTGGATCGCAACGGTTGTATCCGTGCGGAACCGGCGCTTGGCGGTGCTCCGGCTTCCTTTGTCGGTGGGCTTCTTCTGCCCGACGATGAAACCGGCGATTGCCATTTGTTTACGCAGCGGCTGATGACGATGGCGCAAGAAGCCGGCGTTCGCTTCATCGCCAATACGCGGATTGAATCCGTCACGACCGAAGGCGATCGCGTCACAGCCGTTGTCACCGACTCCGGGACCATGACGGCGGATGCCTATGTCATGGCGCTCGGCAGTTTTTCTCCGCTGCTGCTGCGGCCGATCGGCATCGACATCCCCGTTTACCCGGTGAAAGGCTATTCCATAACCGTGCCGCTGACCGATGATAGCGGCGCGCCGCAATCGACGGTGATGGACGAGACCTACAAGGTGGCGATTACCCGCCTTGGCGATAGAATTCGCGTCGGCGGCACCGCGGAGTTGAGCGGATATCGCGTCGAATTGTCCCCCGAACGCCGCATCACGCTGGAGCGTTCGCTGCGCGATCTGTTTCCGCGCGGCGGTGACATCGGCGGAGCATCGTTCTGGAGCGGCTTGCGGCCGATGACGCCGGACGGGCCGCCGATCATCGGGCCGACGCGATACTCGAACCTGCATCTGAACACCGGCCACGGCACCCTCGGCTGGACCATGGCGTGCGGTGCGGCGCGGATCACTGCCGATCGCTTGCTCGGGCGTCCGTCCGAGATCCCGACAGAGGGGCTTTCGCTGGAGCGCTATCGCTAGCGAACCAGCCCTCTCCCTTTGATTTGGATCAATCGAAAATCGCGGGAAGCGCCTATTCGGCTGATGGTCCTGCATCTCATCCTCAGCTATGATGCTCGAATCCAGATTGGTTTGCCCGCAATGCCCGACGGCTCCGCTACCGCACATCTCTATCGTCCAAAGCTCGCAACGGTTTTGGCCGAGGGATACAATCTGGCCTGTTTTCGCAGGGACATCATTGCGGCCTTGACGGTCGCGATCGTGGCGCTCCCGCTATCGATGGCGATCGCTGTCGCCTCGGGCGTTTCGCCCGAGCGCGGATTATACGCCGCCGTCATCGGCGGCTTTTTAGTATCCGCATTGGGCGGCAGCCGCTATCAGATCGGCGGCCCGGCCGGCGCGTTCATCGTTCTGGTGTCGGCGACCGTCACCAAATTCGGCTTTGAAGGACTGTTACTTACGGTTTTTGTTTCCGGATTCATGCTGACGCTGATCGGCGCGCTGCGGCTTGGCACGCTCATTCGCTATATCCCGCATGCGGTCACCGTCGGCTTCACCTGCGGAATCGCGGTCACGATATTCGCGAGCCAGCTCAGGGATCTCGGCGGCCTGAAATTGCCTGCCGCCGAACCCGGGCCGCTATTGCCCAAGCTTGCAATGCTTGGTCAATCCTTGTCGACAATTAGCCCGGCTGCGCTGGCTGTCGGTGTGGGCTCGGCGGCATTGATCTTCGTGTTGCGGCGATTGCTGCCGACCTGGCCGGGCATGCTGATCGCCGTCGTGCTTGCCGCCGCAATCGCATGGTTGTTCCATTTGCCGGCCGAGACTATCGGCAGCCATTTTGGGCAACTCCCGAACGGACTACCAGGCCCTCGATTGCCGTCGATCTCATATTCCTTGCTGCTTGAGATTTTACCGACCGCGCTTTCATTCACGCTGCTTGGAGCGGTCGAGAGTTTGCTTTCGGCGAAGGTGGCAGATGGCATGACGGGCCGTAAGCACCGTTACAATATGGAAGTCGTGGCGCAGGGTGTCGCGAACATCGTTTCAGCAATGTTTGGTGGAATAAGCGTAACGGGAACAATCGCTCGCACGGCGACCAATATTCGTGCGGGCGCGTGCAGCCCGGTCGCGGGCATGATGCATGCCCTCTTTGTGCTGATCTTCATGCTTGTCGGAGCGCGGCTGGCCAGCTTCATCCCGCTCTCGACGTTGGCCGGCGTGCTGGTCGTGGTCTGCTGGAACATGGCTGAGAAGGAAGAATTCGTTCGCCTGCTGCACGACTGGCGTAGCGGCGCGGTGCTGCTCGCCACCTTCGGCCTCACTCTGGTAGAGGATCTGACCGTCGGCATCATCGCCGGATGCGTGCTAGCGGCGGCGTTCGCGGTGTTCGACCGCGTCAGGCGGTCGCATCCCGGCGCCTGACCCTCTACGGCTGGTTGCGGCTGGCACCCGAACAGGATCGGCGTTAGCTTCCCCGAGAACAAAGGGAGCCGAGCGATGTGGCAGCGACCGTTTTATCACGAGGGCATGAGTGAACTGCAAGATCGCTTCGATGGCCGGCGTGTCGCCGAGGCCATCGAGCGGCACCGCAAACATTACGAGTTCTGGGATGACGAAAAGCAGATGATCGAGACCTCGCCGTTCTTCTTCATCGGCACTTCCTGGAACGATTATATCGACTGCAACATCAAGTCCGGCGATCCCGGGTTCGTGAAGGTCGTCGGGCCCAACATCATCGAATATCCGGAGTATGACGGCAATTCGATGTACAGGACGCTCGGCAACATCTCCAAGAATCCAAATGTCGGTCTGCTGTTCGTGCGTTTCGACGGCAAGAGCCGGCGGATGCGTGTCAACGGCCGTGCCTCGATCCTCGACGATGCCGCCGCGATCGGCCGGCATTTCGGCGCGCAACTGGTGGTGCGGATCGAGTGCGAGATCTATCCGAATTGCCCGCGCTATGTGCCCGACCTCGCCGGTGCGAAATTGTCGCCCTACGTTCCCCGCGAAGGGCAGGGGCCGCCGCCACCGCCGGAGTGGAAGCAGCGCGATTACATCAGGGACATTCTGCCGAGCGGAGATCCGCACCGCGAGGTCGTCAAGGCGAAGGAGTAGGACGCTTACGGTCCGGACTAAACCCGCGGCCGCAGCGATCGCTGCATGTCCATCGTATAGGTGTAGCGGCCTTCCGGATGCGTTGTCACAGTGACCTCGAACAGCTCTTCACGCCGGCCGTAATAGCGGCGAACCATGGTCAGGGCCGGTGACCCCGGCTTTACCCCCAGTGCTTTCGCGAGTTTTGCCGGCATGCCGCGTGCAAATACTTCGAGCTGGGCATATTCGATGGTCTCGCCGTACATTTTTGCAATTTGCTCATGCACGGGCGCGCGGCCGTGGTCGCGACGGTCGATTACGCCGGAAAATTTTCGCAGCACGTAGATCTCCGTCCAGCCGAGCGGCGCGGCGAAGGCATCGGAGCGGCGGATGGCTTCGATCAGAAACCAATGCTTGCCGGGCTCGCATTTCAACATGGCCGCGAGCTTGCGGTCGGCGACGATGTCGCCGCTGCGCACCACCTGGCGATATGTTTCGTTGGAGTATCGCAGCCACTCGGTCAACGACTTGACGCTGTGGGTGAACAGCACCGGCGGCTCGGCCGCGATGACGACCGAGCCCAAGCCCGCGCGGCGAACGATCAGGCCTTGTTCGATGATGATCCGCAACGCCTCGCGCACGGTCTGGCGGCTTGCCTTGTGGCGCGCCATCAATTCGGTTTCGGTTGGCAGCAGATCTCCGACCGGATAGGTGCCGATCCTGATCGCCTTCTGCAATTCGGCCGCGATGTCACGATAGCGCGTGGTCTTGAGCTGCTCAGTCTTGGCCTGTTCGCGTTTACGGGCCATGGCACAGAACCGGGTTTTGGGATTTCATCGAAGCGAGCGCGGCTTCGAACGCCGACAGCGTCGCCAGCACGTCCGCCTCCGGCACGGGAAACGGGCGTTTGCGTTCGATCGCGTCGGCGAATGCCTCGAGTTCCGCGCGGAGCGTATCGATCGCCGGAAAAGTGTGTTGTTTCGGTTGGCTTCCGGACCGGCGTTCGACCAGCGTGGTTTCGTCCAGCACCTCGGCAGAACCTTTGCTTCCGAACACATGCACGCGCCAGTAAAACGGTGTCGCTCTGACCGTCGCCAGCGTTCCGGTGACGCCGTTGACAAAATCCATCATCAGCATCGCCGTGTCGAGCGGGGGCGGCCCTTGCTCGCGTGAATGGAGCTGCGCGGTAATGCTGCGTACCGGGCCCAGCATGCTGACAAAGGCGTCCAGCACATGCAGCCCGGCGCCGGTCAGCCCGCCGCCGGGCAATTCCTCCGGCGACAATCGCCAGCCCGCGGTGATCTTTTGCGAGTTCTCGTTACTGTTGTGGCCTTCGACATGAAGGATCGTACCCAGTTGGCCGCTGGCGACGATGTCGCGCAATGCGCGCAGCGATGGCCAAAAGCGCCTGTTGTGGCCGACGGCGAGGATGACGCCGGCCTGACGGCAGGCATCGAACATGCGCGCCGCGTCGGCACGGCGCAAGGCGAGCGGCTTTTCGCAAAACACCTGTTTGCGTGCAGCAGCGCAGGCGATGACCTGCGCCGGATGCAGCGAGTGCGGGGTCGCCAGCAAGATGGCATCGATCGCGGGGTCGGTGAGTACGGTATTCAGATCATCGGTGAGTTGTAGATGGTGCTCGCCGCAAAAACTACGTGCTGCGGCGAGGTCGGGCTCAACCGCGCGAACGATTTTCAGTCGTTCGTGGCCGCTGGATGCCTCCACGAGACTACGACCCCAGCGGCCGAGACCGACGATGGCTCCCTGGATCATCGGGAAACCCCGGGTGAAGTAGCTCGCTGCCGGATCGCTTCGACCACGGCCGCGCTGTCGCTGTCCGGCCCCTCGATCGCGATGGCTGCGCGCAGCAGATCGGCCTGCGCCTCGGTTACAGGCAGACGGAGATTTCGCCGCGCGGCCTCGGCCAGTATCAGCTCCGCATCCTTCAAGGTTTGCGAGATATGCGACTGCGGCCGAAAATCACGGCTGAGCATTTTTTCTCCCTTGCTGTCCATGACGCGCGAATAGGCCGCGGATTCGCGTGCCGCCGCCAGGAACGCATGCCCATCCAGCCCCATCCGTTCGGCCAGCACAATGCCTTCGGCCAGGACCGCCCGATTATTCTGTAGGATCAGATTGATCGCGAGTTTTGCGCGGCTGGCATCGCCGATCGTTCCGATCCGGATGCGGCGCGGACAGAGCACGTCGAGCAGCGGGTCGACCGCGTCTATAGCGTCGTCTGCCCCTGCGATTAGCGCCATGGCAGTGCCGTCGCTGACCTCGGCGCTGGTGCCCGATATTGGCGCCTCGATGAAAGCAATGCCGACGCTCGCCGCGCGCGACGCCAGGCGGACGACTTCGTTGGGTGCGCAGGTCGTCGTGCAAATGATCGCCGGCCGGGCAGTGCTGTTCTCGATATCCCCGAGCACCATCTCGGCCTGCAGGCCGCTGTAGACGGCGATGACAACCGCGCGGCACCGGTCGGCGAGTTCGCGCACGGAGGCCGCGACCATCCCGCCATTGTGCCTGAGCCTGTCGCATGCGCGGGGGTCGATGTCGAAACCCAGCGCGGGCAATTCCGCGCCGATCAGGCGTTGTGACAGAGCGGTCCCCATCAGACCCAGCCCGACGATTCCGACCGGCGCGTCAGCTTGCATGAGCGGCCTGCCTATCTCGCCGGACCAAGGCGGCTATTTTGCTTCGATCCCGGCGGCCTTGGCGTCCGCCGTCCATCGAACGATTTCGCTGCGGACAAAGCTGCCGAATTCAGCCGGAGGCATCGGCGAAACCACCATGCCGGTGCTTGCCAGCTTTTCGCGGATCGCCGGCATCGACAGGATCTTTTCGGTTGCCGTGTAGAGCTTGTTCACGATCGGCTCAGGCGTATTGGCCGGCGCCAGCAATCCGTACCAGATCGTGGACTCGAAACCCGGCATGGCGTCGGCCAGTGGGGGCAGGTCGGGCGTCAACTCGTTTCGCTTCGGCGATGTCACGCCGATGCCGCGCAGCGTGCCGCCCTGCATTTGCGGAATCGCCACTGAAAAGTCAGCAAAGGCGAGATCGATCACGCCGGCGATCACGTCGGTGACGGCTAACGGCACTCCGCGATACGACGCCGAGATGATCGACATGCCGCCGCGGCTTTGTAATTGCGCGTTCGATATCTGCGAGGCACCGGAGCCGTAACCGGCGGTCATGTTCGGATGGGTTTTGGCGTATTCCATGAACTGAGGAAGATCCTTGGCCGGGAAATCAGGCTTGACCAGCAGCACCATAGCGGTGGTCACGGTACGGATGATCGGCGCAAAGTCCTTGGCGGGGTCGTAGGGCAAGTTCTTCAGCATCGCGACGTTGCTGGCTTGCGTCGTGTTCGTTCCCATCAGCAGCGTGTAGCCGTCGGGTGCGCTGCGCGCGACCTCGGCCGCACCGATGCTGCCGAGCGCACCGCTCCGGTTCTCGATCACCACGGCCTGACCCAACGCGTCCTGCAATTGCTGGCCGAGTAGCCGCGCGACTTGATCGGGGCCGGCGCCGGCAGGGAACGGTACGATGATCTTGATTTGCCGCGTCGGATAATCGTCGGCGGCATAGGCATCTGGCCCGACCAGTCCGAGCAGAACAATTGCAGCGAAAACACCTGGTCGCAGCTTCATCCGTTCGCTCCCCGATATTTCAAAGCAGGGCCTCGGCTGACCCTCGATTGAATTATACGGACAAAGTTTCACCAAGCAACAAGATGCTTGCCTGTTAAGCCATTTTGCTTGATTGAATCGAGGAAAGATTGACCGTATAAATAGCGTGACAAAATCGGGAGCGAAAATTGGACATCAGCGAACTATACGCGCGCGGCCTGCGACGGCGCAAAGCGATGTTCGGGGAGGCCGATGTCGAGAAGCGGATGGCGGCCTCCGGCGAATTCGGCGCGCCGCTCCAAAACATCATCAATGCCTATGTCTACGGCGATGTCTGGGAACGGTCGGGTCTTCCGGACAATATCCGCAGCCTCGTCATGCTGGGCATCACCGCGGCAAGCAACAAGCCGGCCGAGTTTCGCGTCCATGCCAAGGGCGCGCTGGCGAACGGATGCACCAGGGAACAGGTGCAGGATGTCCTGTTGCTGGTCGCGATGTATTGCGGCGTGCCGGCCGCAATCGAAACCAATCGCATCGCGGCCGAGATTTTTGGTGAAGCGCCGGCAGCCGCGACCGATCCGGCGGCCAAGACGTAAGCGAATGCTGCAATGAAATCCGTTCCGACTATCGATGCCCACCATCATATCTGGCGGCTGAACGATCTGCCGTGGCTTTCAGGGCCGCAAGTACCGCGAATTTTTGGTCCGTATCAGCCGATCTGCCGCGACTATCCGATCGCCGAATACCGCAACGATATCGCCGGTTGCGACATCGTCAAATCCATCTACATCCAGACCAACTGGCCGGCAGGGAAGAGCTACGACGAAGCATTGTGGGTGCAGTCGGTTTCCGATGAGACCGGCTGGCCGCATGCTAATGTCGCGCATGCTGACCTCGCCGACTTTGACGCAGCTTCGCTGCTCCGGAAGCTCTCGAAATTGCCGGCAACAAGGGGTATCCGCCAGCAATTGCATTGGCATGAAAATCCGCAATTTCGCTTTGCGCCGCGGCCTGATGTCATGAACGACAGCGACTGGCGCCGCGGATTGGCGCTGCTTGCCGATCATGGGCTGCTGTTCGAACTGCAGATATTCGCGAGCCAGATGGCGGATGGCGCGCGGCTTGCGGAAGCGTTCCCGTCCACGACCTTCGTGCTCGAACATGCCGGCATGCTGGAAGACATGTCGCCCCGGGGCTGGCAGCTTTGGCGCGACGGCATGGCCGCGCTCGCGCAGTGCCCAAATGTCAACGTCAAGCTCTCCGGGCTCGGCACATTCGTTCATGCCTGCCGTGACGATGTGGTCGGGCCGATCGTCAAGGAGACGGTTGCACTGTTCGGCGCGGACCGTTGCTTCTACGGCAGCAATTTTCCGATCGAGAAGCTGTGGACCGGCTACGGTGAATTATACCGGACCTTTCGCAAGGCGATCGCACATCTCGGCGAGACCGACCAGGCAGCGATCCTGCACGACACCGCGGCGCGGCTCTACCGAATCTAGCATCAGGAGAACTTGACGATCATCTTCCCAAGCGCGGATCGCGATTGCATGGTCTTGAACGCCTCGCGAAAATTCTCGAACGGGACGACCTTGCCGACAACCGGGCTCAATTTGCCGGATGCGAGCCAATCGAACAATTGAGCGATCAGCCGCGCATGGGTTTCCGGCTCGCGCTTCTGGATCTGGGCGAGATCGACGCCCAATAGCGCGCCGCCCTTGAGGAGGGGCAGGTTGAACGCGAGCGCCGGAATGGTGCCGGAGGCGAAACCGACCACGAGATGCCGGCCGCGCCAGGCGATCGAACGGAAGGCTTGCAACGCTACCTCGCCGCCCACGGGATCGAAGATGACATCCGGGCCATGACCGCCGGTCAGCGTCTTGAGCGTGTCGCGCCAATCCGCTTTGGTGTAGTCGATGGTTTCATCGGCGCCGAAGCGGGTTGTGAAATCGCGCTTGTCCGGCGTCGACGCGGCGGCGATGACCTTCGCGCCCAGAAGTTTTCCAAGTTGAACGGCGGCGATACCGACGCCACCCGCGGCGCCCAGCACCAGCAGCGTTTCACCTTCGCGCAGGTAGGCGCGCTCGCCGAGGGCATATAATCCCGTCAAATAATTGGCCTGAAACGAAGCACCGGCCTCAAAGGGAACCTGTGCCGGCAAATTCTTCAGCGCCGCCGACGGCACCGAGATGTACTCCGCGAGTCCGCCGGAACGGGTCATGCCGATCACGGGCATGCCCGGCTTGAATGCACTGACATCGCCGGCGACCGCGTCAACGACGCCGGCAAATTCCGTCCCCGGCACGAACGGCAGCGGATCCTTGGTTTGATAAAGTCCCTGCACCTTCAATCCGTCGACGAAACCAACAGCCGCGGCGCCGATCCTGACGCGCACTTCACCGGCGGAAACGCCCGGTAAATCGATCTCTCTGATCGAGATGCCATCGATCGAATCGTAGTTTTCGACAACCACAGCCTTCATGCTATTCGGCCGCCTGAGCCTGCCGGTCGATCTCGGCAACACCTGCCCTGATCAACGGAATCAAATCGCGCCCGATCGCAACCGTGTCTTGCGGGTTTTCAAATCCGCGCAGCAGGAACGAAGGGATGCCGAGCCGGTAATATTTTAATACCGCGGCCGCGACCTGTTCCGGTGTACCGACGAGGCACGACGTATTGCCGGGTGCGCCGGTGGCGCGCGCAATCCCCATCCAAAGCCGCTCGTCATGGACGTCGGCGCGTGCGGCGTAAGACAACAGCCGCTCGCTTGAATGATTGCTCGGTTGTGGTGCCGCGCCGGTCTTGCGCTCGATGTCCGCCAGCAGGCGCTGGGCCTTGTCCCAGGCCGCACCCTCGTTATCCGCCATGATGGTGCGCAGCGACATGTTGAAATCGGCCCGGCGTCCGAACGCAGCGGTGCGGCGGCGAAAATCGTCGAGCCGGGCTTCCGTCTCCGCGAGCGGCTCGCCGAAGATCGCAAATACGTCGCAATGTTCGGCGCCCATCTGCAGCGCGCCTTCCGACGAGCCGCCAAAGAACAGGCGGGGGTGGGGCTGCTGATGCGGCTTGATGTCGGAGTAGGCGCCCTCGACGCGGTAAAACTCACCGCGGTAATTGAACGGGCTGTCGCTGGTCCACATCTTGCGCATCACTTCCAGATACTCGCCGGCGCGACGGTAACGGTCATTCTTGGGCAGGAAGTCGCCCTCGCTCGCCTGATCCTGGTCGCTGGTCCCAGCGATGACGTGGAGCGCCATACGGCCCTGCGTAAGCTGATCGAAGGTCGCGATCTGCCTCGCGGCGAGCGCTGGCGCCACCGAGCCCGGGCGGTGCGCGATCAGGAATTTGATGCGTTCGGTGTGGTCCGCAGCATAGAGTGCGATACCAAAACCTTCGGCCGCCGAAGCGTAATAGCCGACGAGGACGGAATCATAATCCCATTGCTCGTGCAGCCGGGTGAAGTCGATCACCCACTCGCGTGAAATCTTGCCCTTGATCAGGTGAACCGCGATCCCTTCCTGCTGGGTGCCGATCATACCGGTGATCTTGACGGGCATGGGTTCCTCCCCGATCCGGACTTGTTGGTTGGATCGAATGAAACGCGCAAGCATGGCGGAAAGCAAGCTGTTAGCGATGGCCGGGCAGACCGGGCATCCACTCAATCCGTCAGGGAGAAATGGTCCTTGCTTCCGGTGGTGGCGGCTGCAATGGATACCGCTAAACCCCGTTCGCAAAATCATCAGCGAAAGCCACCAAAGAAAACCACCAAAGAAAATCACAAGAGAAGAGATCGATGAGCCAATTGATTGTCCGCGCCGGCGACTTCGCCTTTCAGGCCCGTTTCGAAGAGAAACTCGCACCCAAGACCGTTGCGGCGTTTCGCAAGGCCATGCCGTTCGAGAGCCAGGCGATCCATGTCCGCTGGAGCGGCGAGGCGGTCTGGGTGCCGCTCGGCGATCTCGATTTCGGCGTGTCGTATGAGAACCACACCAGCTATCCCGCGCCCGGCCAGATCATCCTTTATCCCGGTGGCATCAGCGAGACCGAAATCCTGCTGGCCTATGGCGGCGTCCGTTTCGCCAGCAAGATGGGCCAGCTTGCAGGCAATCATTTCATCACCTTGACCTCGGGGCTGGAGAATCTCACCGCGTTCGGCAAAACCGTGCTGTGGAAGGGCGCGCAGAAGATTCGCTTCGAGGAAGTCTAGATGGCGGAATGGCCGTTCTTCGAGGAGCTAGGGAAGGGCTGCCGCGGCATTGGTAACGATCAGATTGTCTGTGTTGGCTGGCGCCAGTTCGCTGGCATTGCCCTTACCCAGGAACTGATCGAGCGTGGCTTGAATTCTTTCTTTTGCGGTCTCGGGCCCGCGGTCACTCATCCAGGTATGCTGAAACTGTGTGCGAATGATATCGACACGGTCGGCCTTGGCCTGCTCGGCCGTGGGGAGAACGCCGGGATCGGTTTCGAAGTTTGGGTCCTTTGAGCGGAACGACAGGATCTTCAGCTTATCGCTCAGCACGAACGGAACGCGCAAATTATCAAGCGTGACGATTTTCGATACCAGCTCCGGATGTTGCTTGGCGAAATACATCGCGGTATCTCCGCCGTTCGAATGTCCGACCAGTGTCAGGTGCTCGAAGTCGGCGTTCGGCTCCGACTTTTTCAACTGCTCAATGACAAAGAGGATGTTGGCTTCGCCTTTTTCATAGACCTCGCGCCGGCCGACATAGGGCAACCCGACCTTCGTTACTAACGGCGGGTCGGTCGGAATATCCTGCTGGATGCTGGCAACCAGATATCCTCTAGCCGCAAAGACGTTGGCCAGGAACGAATACTCGGTGTTCTTGACGGTGTTGCCGTTACTGATGACGGCGACCGGAAGTTTCCAGTACCCCGCATTCGCCTTCATCTCGTAGTCGCTGCGGACGGCAAGATCGACCGCGACCGGCCGCTGTCGCGCGGCGTCAAACAAATTCAACGTCTCGTGGCGAATGCCCCATTTGCTGACGGCAAAGTAAGCCCCTGCGCTGAGAGCGCAGAGGCACACGAAAACCGTGATTCCCCTCTTCATTGTTTCCTACCCTGGACGCTTTTTATTATTCACCAGATAGTGTTCAACGGCCCGGTGACGCCGCCAGTGCCACCTCTGTGGCATTAAATTTAGGAAATTTTATGCGGTGCAGCGAAAGCCCGCACTGCGGTGTAACCACAAAGCAGGCTCAATCGAGCGAAAAGGAAGGGATTCCGGAGCTATCCCTTCCTTCCCGGCTCAGCTCATCCTTTTGCGAGCGGCACAGCGACGAACTTCGTCGCATCTGCCGTCTTGACCTGCATCAGGACGCTGCGCTTGCCGCTGGTGGCGGCATCCTCAAGCGCCGCTCGTACGTCGCCGACATTTGCGACGGCCTTTCCGCCGACATTGAGAATGACGTCACCGGGCTGCAAGCCGCGTTGCGCCGCCGGACCGTTGGGGTCGACCCCTGTAACGACCAGGCCCTTCTGACCCGCGCCTTCCACTTCGTTCGCGGGTGCAAGGTTAAGTCCCAGACGTGGTTTGCCTGCGGTGTTCTTGGTCTGGCCGGCTTCGGCGCTGGCTTGGCGATCGTTCGGCATTTCAGCCAAGCTCACCGTTTTCGATGTCGCTTCACCTTTGTGCACGAAATCGATTTTCACCGACGTTCCCGGAGCCATCATTCCGATATCACGAGCGAGGTCACGGGCATCCTTGATCTCCGTTCCGTTGATCGCGGTGATCACGTCGCCGGCTTCAAGACCCGCCTTGGCAGCCGGGCTACCGTCCTGCGGATTGTCGACGATAGCTCCGCGCGCCTGCTTCAAGCCCAGGCTGTCGGCGATATCGGCGGTGACCGGTTGAACCTGCACGCCGAGCCAGCCGCGAGTGATGTAGCCCTTGTCCTTGAGCTGCGCCACAACCAGCTTGGCCGTGCTGGCCGGAATATCGAATCCGATTCCGACCGAGCCGCCGGACGGCGAATAGATCGCGGTGTTGATGCCGATGACGTTGCCGCTGGTATCGAACGCCGGACCGCCCGAATTGCCCTTGTTGATGGGCGCGTCGATCTGAATGTAATCGTCATAGGGTCCAGCGCCGATATCGCGGCCTCGGGCCGAGACAATGCCGGCGGTCACGGTTCCGCCGAGCCCGAACGGATTGCCGACCGCGACGACCCAGTCACCGACGCGGGGAAGCTGATCCGCAAATTTCACGAAGCTGAAGTCTTTCTTTCCATCTACCTTGATCAATGCAAGGTCCGTCTTCTTGTCGCTGCCGACGACCTTGGCGGTATAGATCGTGCCGTCGTCGGTCGTGATCTCCACGGATTTCGCGTGATCGACCACATGATAGTTGGTGACGGCGTACCCGTCGGGCGAAATGAAGAAGCCCGAGCCCTGACCGGTGATGATCTGGTGGTTGTGCGGCATGCCGTTCGGCCCAAACCGGAACTGCCGGGAGAATGGTCCGAATGGCGAACCTTGTTGATCGCCGTTCATGCCCTCATCGTCCTGCTGAAGAACGGGCGTGTTCTGGTCGTCGCCTTCGATCTTGACCCGAACCGAAATGACGGCTGGCTTTACCTTGGCAACCAGGTCGCCGAAGCCCGCGGCGTTGGGAGCCACCTCGGCTGCATGCGCGCCCGAGATCGCTGCCGGCAGATTGGACGGAAGATAACCACCGGTTCCCGTCAACAGCATGGCCACGCCAAGTGCGGCAGCGGAAGCCAGCAGCGCCAGGCGGCGTGGTTTCAGAATTTTTTGCGAAATTGACCGGGTGGTTTTTAGTCGATCCATGACAAGCCTCTCCATCATTCGCGCCAACGTTTGGCGCTGGAAGTTCTTGTCGTGTATTTATCCCCCGAACATTACGTCGAGCTTTTGAAGAGATTAAACTTCGGCAAGAGACGAGCAAACAGCAGCGACAGTTTGACGCGCAGTTTTCAGCGTGAGTTCACACGAGCAAGGCGATCGCGCCTCCTCAAGCTATGGCGGGAATCCTGCCGAGCAGAGAATCGATCGCTGTGCGCAGAGCTTGCAGCGGATTGGAGGCGCCTGAACGGCTGCGCCAGGCGACATAGCCATCCGGCCGAACCAACACCGCACCATCCGCGTCGACGCCGTAAGCCTCATGCCAGTTGCCGTCGGGATCGCTGAGGTCGCCATTCTTGCCGACGATATAGGCGTGCAGTGGCGGCCATGACGTCCCGATACTTTGGGCGGCCTTTCGCCATGCATCGCCGTCGCTGCCGGCCAGCAGCACGAAGTGCGAGCCGAAGAGGTCGATGGTCGAGATCTGTTCGTGGCCGCGCTGCAGCCGGACGTGAGGCGCGCGGCCGCCGGGCCGAGCGGAAGGAATATATTCGGTGACGGGATCGTCGACGATAACCGGTGGCGTGCCGTCCGGCACGATCGCCGTCGAGTTATAGCGAGCGCCGAAGATCAGCCCCTGTTCGTTGAGGAATTGTTGTCGCGGCAAGACTTTGGCTTGCCGCGCCGTGCGTCCCATCGACAGCGCGTTGGCCAATGCGTTCTCGGTGACGATCGTGCAGTATGGCTGGCGTTCGGCGTGATAACTGTCGAGCAGCGCGTCGTCCGCCTTGCCGCGCAGCACCGCCGCGATCTTCCACGTCAGGTTTTGAACGTCCTGCACCCCTGTGTTCAAGCCAAAACCTCCGGTCGGTGGCATCTCGTGCGCCGCATCTCCGGCCAGGAAGACGTCGCCGACGCGATAGCGATCGGCAACGATGGCTGAGGCTTCCCAGGGGCTGACGCCGAGCACGGTCACGTCGAGGTCCGGCAGGCCGGCGCCTTTGCGGATCAGTTCCGCGCAGAACTCCGGCGTGAAGTCCTGCGGCTTCCAGCCATATTGTTTGGGGCCGTGAATCAGAAAGCCCCAGCGATCCCTGCCATTGATGGTGAGGAATGTGGCGCGCAAATCGTCCAACTCGACAAAATACAGCGCGGCAGGCCGGTGCTCAACCCATTGGGTGAGGTCGGCGTGGCAGAGGATGTTGACGCTGTCGTAAACTTTCTCTTCGCCAACCATTTTGACGGCGAGCGCGCGGCGGACGCGGCTTTGCGCGCCCTCGCAGGCGATCAGATAGCGCGCGGTAAAGGGCGTCTCCGCTCCCGTCGCGCGATCGGTCAATAGTCCGGTAACGCCACCACCCGGCTTTTGGCTGAACGACGTCAGTTCGGTATTGAAGCGCAGCGCTCCCGGTCCGGCTGCCTCCGCAAACCGGCGGATCACCGGTTCAAGATCGTCCTGCGCGCAGAGACAATTTTTCACCGGCGTCATCGCCATGTTCTTCGAGGTCGCGCGGCCCGGCACGCGGCGTTCGATCTCCGTGCCGGCAAGCGTTTCGGTCCAGACGATCAGGCCCATCCGGCCTTCCTGCAGCCCCGCCTCCCTGACTGCGTCGTCGATGCCGCATTGCCGGAAGAGCTCCATCGTCCTTGCATTGATCCCGCGCGCTTTCGGCGTAATCGCCGTGCTCGGGTGGCGCTCGACGAGCAGCGAGCGCACGCCGTGCTGGGAGAGGAGCAGCGAGGCCATGAGGCCGACGGGACCGCCGCCGGAAATCAGAACGGGGATGTCGAGCATTTTTTTCTTTCCTGAATTCTGCAGGCTTGCACTAACCGATATCCATCGGCTTGCCGTGGGGTTCCTTGCGATAGGCGATGATCGCGATCAGCGCTGCGACTTCGCACGCCGCCAGGAACAGGAAGGCAGGCGCGATCGCGTCCGCGGTTGCTTTCGGCGAAACCACGTCGCTGCTTCCCGCGATCAGCGCCAGGCAAACCGGTCCGAGAATTTTGCCGATGCCGTTGGAGGCCTGTGCCAGGCCGAAGGCGCGGGCGCCAAGCGAAACCGGAAACACTTCGACCACATAGGGCGACATGTTGGAGAAGCAGCCGCTGTAGAACATCGCCCCGAAGACCACCAGCAGCGCGAACACAGACCAGCCCGCGATGAACTCGCGATAGAAGGCAACGATCGCCAGCATCACCAGGACGGACATGAAAGTCCCGACCAGTGCCGCGCCGCGGCGCCCGAGATAAAGCGGCAGCACGGAAAACAACACGCGGCCGATCATCGAGAAGATGCTCGCATAGACGAAGTAATGCGCGGCCTGATGTGCGGGGATCTTCAGCAACTGGGCCAGGATGGTCGGTCCCCACAGGATCACGCCGTAGGTGCCGGTCGAAATCCCGGTCCAGATCACGACGACCCACCAGAACCGCTTCTGGTCCTCCAGCAGCTCGGACAGCGATCCGGATTTCTTTTCCGGCGGAAGCGCGTTCGGCAGCGTGACGGAACTCTCGGGAACGCCGAGCAGTTTTGCCGCCTCGCGCCGGGCGTCGGCATTGCGGCCGCGCGACAGCAGCCAGCGCACCGATTCCGGCGCAATCCACGCGATCATCAGCGAGGTGACGATCGGCAGCGCGCCGGTGAGGGCGACGCCGCGCCAGCCGATCACCGGCAGGAGACTCGCCGAAATCATCGCGGCGAACATGGTGCCAAGCGCGACCGGCACCACCATCATGCTGGAAACGAAGGTGCGGTACCGGGTCGGCGTGATCTCGACGATCAGGGGGTTTTGCGCGGTCACCGCCGCGATCGACCCGAAGCCGACGACGAAACGCAGCAGCGAAAACAGGATCCAGGCGCCGTCCGGTATCAGCGCACATCCCGCGGCGCCGAGCGAAAAAATAAGTCCGCCGACCCAGATGATCTTCTTGCGTCCGATCCGGTCGGCAATTCGCCCGCCGACAAGCGAGCCGACGATGGCGCCGATGCCGGAAGAGAGCAGCATCATCGCGCTCTGGCCATAGGTGAGATGCCAGCCCGGGGCGAGCACCGAGACAAGATAACCGACCAGGAAGAAGTCGTAGAATTCGAACATCTCCTGCGCGACCATGAGTGCGATGGTCGCGTAGTAGCGCGGGGTGAGCCTGGACTTCTCTATCGCACTGAGCCAGTCCTGCGCGTCACCTTTGGAATGATCCCGGGCCCCGTCTTGGATGCTGCCTTGCACACCCCCTTGAACGACGCCATGCGCGTCGACCGTCACGTCCGCCATGTCTCTCCCCGGATGCCCGACTGCCGCTGTCATACGCAGCGGTTCAAAATGCCGAGACGATCTGCAATAACGCTAACACCCGGCTTTTGATTACGATAATATCGAATTATCATCAGTTTGATCGAAAATCGGCATCATCAAAATGGGCTTGCGACATGGATTTGCGCCAGTTCCGCTATTTCATTCAGGCCGCACGACGGGAGAATTTCCGTAAAGCCAGCGACGATCTGCGGGTCGCGCAGTCGGCGCTGACGCGGCAGATCCAGCATCTCGAGCAGGAATTGGGTTTCCTGCTGTTCGATCGCGTCAAGCGCGGCGTGCGTCTGACCGCTGCGGGCCAGCGCCTGCTCGAACGCTCGCAGCATATTTTGGGCGAAGTCGATCGGTTGAAGGAGAGCCTGCAGATCGAGGCCCATGTGCCGAGCGGACCCGCATCGCTCGCAGCGCCGCCCTCGATCGGGCGCCTGCTGTTCAGCAAGCTCGCGCTGACATTTCTGAAGTCCTATCCGAAGGTCAATCTCAGCCTGGTCGAGGGCTGGACATCCGGCGTGCTGGGTCAGCTCCGGCGTGGCGAACTCAGCCTCGCCATCGTGACCGATCCGCCGCTCGACCCGCTGCTCGAATATACGCAATTGTTCACCGAGTCGCTCCACCTCGTCGGTCGCCCCGACGATCCGCGCTTGAAGAAGCGCAGCCTCGAAGTAGGCAGTCTCGGCGATCTGCCGCTGGTGATGACCAACAAGAATAATCGATCGCGCCAATTGATCGAGAACTCAGCGGCGAGAGAAGGCGCGAAGCTCGATATTCGCCTCGAGCTGGAAAGCGCGGAGACCCTGCAGCAATTGCTGTTGAGCGGCCGCATCTATGGGCTTCTGCCGTACTCCTCGATTTTTCGGGATGCCCAGACCAGACGCCTTGGCGCCGTGCCGATCAGGGGAATGACGATGACGCGATATCTTGCCAAGAGCCGAAGCGAGGCAAATTCAATCGCGCGCGAGACGTTGGAGAAATGCACCATCGGCGAGATGCGCGCGCTGGCAAAACGGATCGGGATGCGGGAGATGTAGTGGGATGACGAGTCGTGCAATTCATGATGACGATTCGATGACAATCCGTCGCGCGCCGGCAGGGAGGCGAATCAACTCTGTTTGAAGTACCAACGCTTGACGCCCGATACCGCCGGACATGTTTGATCCAATCATATGAATAGCCACATTACATTTTCGTCGAACCACGAGTACCGGTTTTATCGGGGCCTGTTCGCGACCTGCGTCGCCAACGCTATTCAGGCGGTAAATTTTCTCGGCGATCGGTTCCTGCGAAAATATCGGTTATCGGCGATGATCGATGAACTGTATCGACACTCGGTGAACGCCGCCTTTTCTCCGAGTGAGGCCTTTCTGGTCACCGGGGCCCCGCACGCGTCCGCATATTATCCCAGGGACTTTGCCTGGTTTTATCCGGATGTTCTCGATCCCGAGACAATCCTGGACGCTGAAGATGCCGTCCGCAGGGTTCGCCTGCTGGAAAAAAGCGTCCGGCTGATGCTGGAGGCGGTTCGGTCGAATGTCGTCACAACGACCATTGTCCCCGCAGGCAGCAATCGGTACATCGGCGTCAATTATTTTTCGCTGCCTTCAGATACGCTGCTCGGCATCCTCGCAGGTCTGGAACAAATCGTACATGCGGACCAGAGGGCGTCTTCGTATCTGGTGATGTCACAAGGCGCTCATGCCGGCCGCTTGCTGGTTGCCGAGTATCGCGAGGACTTGAAAGAAGCGATACTCCAACTCGCCAAATCGCTGGAGCCGTTCGATGACGACGGCGTCATGGCTTTGCTTTGCGACGTCACTTCACCTCGTTCGGCCGCAACAGATACCCGCGCCGAACGCCGGCGGTTTGTCACCAATGCCTGTGTCTACGCGACTTTTCTGCGCGGCATCCAGCTTGGGGTGATCGACAAAATCGAACTCGAGCGCCTGCTCGGTCGCGAACTTGCACAATATAAAAGGGAATTGCTCCGGCTGTTCGGCAAGCATGGCTATGTCAGGCATGCCCTGGAGTCGAAAGGCGGTTCGCCGGCGTCTTCCATCGCCCTGGATTTCGTGAATGTACACCAGGGTTTTTGGGATTTCAGCGACGAGGGCGAACGAGCATTGTTCGCGGCAACGGCGGATCTGGTCATCGCAGAACCGCGGTTTCGAGTGCCGGATACATCTCACTTTCTGGTTTCCGCGGATAACCCGCAGAACAAGCTCATTCACAGGATTGCAGCTCCAGCCTATCAGGGGCGTTCCTCCTGGCCTACATTCAATGTCGAATTCGCCGATCGCATGCTGGATTTCGATGAGGCGTCGGGCACCGAAAAATATCGCGCTTGCGCGCGGGACATATTGAGCGACATTCGCACCGCGACCGAAACCCACGGCGGATATCAGGAGCTTCTATCCGAAAAAGGTCTTAGATATCGCACATGGGCCTATCAGGGAGCCGTCGCTCACTCCTGGTTTCCGCGTTTCCTCACCGTCTGGAAGCGGGCATTCGGGGCGTCGCTGCTAGGCTAGGTCGTGGACTCATAAATTCTGGCTGTATTGGGAGGCTGCCATGGGGATAAGAAGTCACGTCGCAGCGTCCACGGCGACTCTGGCTCTCGCGCTTTTTTTCATTTCCCCTGCAACGGCTCAGCCAGTCGCTCTCACGAAAACACAATCGGCGGCGCTTGATGCCTACAACGATGCAGTAAGCAGCTTTAAATCGATCCTGAGCCAGCGGCGCGCGCAGATCAATTCGAATCAAGCGCTGCCCAATCTGCCGGGACAGGCACTCTACCTTGCACGCAACAAGATGATGGGTGCTCGTAAAGACCTCACCGACGTTGTTCCGTCCAAAATCGGACGGCCCAACAAGTTCGGAATTCCGCCGTCGTATTTTGACGCCGACAATGAACCGCTGATCGACGAGTACAAGAATCTGTTCGACATCATGCAGGCGCCACCCGTCAACGCACAAAAGTCAGACACACCCTTCAAGGACGTGGTCGACCTGGGAACGGCAATTGCGCGCGCCAAGGGCCTTGATGCTTCAAATGCGGATGCCGCAGGCCGTATCAGCCTGGGGCTGTTCTTTGCCGAGACAAACGGCAATCAAAACATCGGCAATGCGCGCTCGAACACCTACAAGGGAAGTTTTCAAACCGGCCCGTCCGAGGATCGAAATGGCCGGAAGAAGTGGGCGGCGATCAAGCCGTCGATAGCAGTCTTTGATCCGGCGCTGAGCGCTCGCGACGACAGGGAGGAGGCGCGGGTTGGCAACTCCGATCATCGGTACAATCACTGGACCGCGGTGAGAGATGGCCTCATGAATGCCCATGCGGAGCTTTTTCTGCAGATACCGGCGATCGTGAAAACGCTGCCGAATCCGATCGATCAAATGAAGCTCTTTGAACTCATCCAGATCGTCCCGGCCCCGACCAGATCCGCACTCAGGTCAGGCAATTTGCTCGGCTATAATGTTTCCGACCCGACGATCATGAAATATCTGCGAAACAATAGCGTCTTCGCCTTTGGCGCGGCCGACAGGGCAAGAACATCGGCAACCTTCCGCGAAATTCTCGATGCGATGTGGCTCTTCAATGAAAAGTTCGAGCGAGCGCTTTCGACATTCGAGGATATCAAGGTGCGGCAAAAGGGTTGAAGCCGGCAGGCGCCACAGCACGAGCGAAAGTGCAGGCTTGGCAGGGTCGATGTTTTGCTCCTAAAGAGTGTTTTGGTCCACTCGTTCAAGTCAAAATGGTAATATATTTTCACCGGTTCATGGTCCATAATGAAGCGCGAACAGAAAATCACTCCCGGGGGGAAAGGGATTGCTGTCGTCAGGAAGAAAATTCGCCGGGGCAGGCTTTGGCGGTTGGACCCGCTGTGCCATCATCTCCGCGATAGCGGCATCGGTGCTTCTGCCGATTGAGGTCAGCCATGCCGGCTGGCTGTCGGATGTCTTTAGTAAGTCGGCAAAGCCCGCGAAGTCGCCAAAGCACGTCGTCTCGTCGAAGCGAGTCGGCTCGTCAAAGCGGGTCGCCCGGGCGAAACCCGCGCCAACGCCGAAACCCCACACTGTAAAGCTTGCCGCCCTGGGGCCGGTCGCCTTGAATCTCTCCGCGTTGAAACCAACATGCGATCCGGCGAAACTCCGGATCGTCCTCGATGTGGGACATACCGCGGAATCGGAAGGCGCGATCAGTGCCCGTAATGTTGCCGAGTTCGTCTTCAACCGGCGCCTTGCGCAGCGGATCGAGGAGAAGTTGAAGGCCGAAGGCTTTGCCAGGACCACGTTGCTCGTAACCGAGGGCAGGGCGAGGCGCAGCCTCCTTAGGCGTGTCGCCGCGGCCAACGATATCCCCGCCAGTCTCTTCCTGTCGATCCACCATGATTCCGTGCCCAACTCGTTCCTCGAGAATTGGGAATTCGAGGGAAAGAAAAGCCATTTCAGCGACCGCTTCAGCGGTTATTCCGTTTTCGTCTCCCGCGACAATCCGGATTTCCAGACAAGCCTCTCATTCGCCGAACTGCTGGCCAAGGAAATGAAGGCCCAGGGCCTGGACTATGCGCGGCAATATTCGCAGCCGATCATGGGCCGGTATCAGCACCCGCTTCTGAACAAGGAGACCGGTGTCTATAGCTACGATGAGCTCGTCGTGCTGAGAAAGACACGGATGGCCGCGGTGCTGCTGGAGGCGGGCTCGATCATCAACCGCGACGAAGAGCTCAAGATGGCCTCGCCCGAACAGCGGGACATCATCAGCAGCGGTGTCGCCGCGGCCGTGAAAACCTTCTGTGACGCTCGATGGGCCATCCTCGGGCCGCTCTGATCGAGCGCTGCCGGTGGCGACACCATCTCGCGATCGTCCTGAAGGTTGAAACCCATTCGCTTCATAATTGATGGGCCTCGCTCAACCCCGTGGAATTAATCCGGTGCCGTGGATTGCTGAGGCGAGCCTTATGGGCCTATTCTGGGCCAAGACCGGAGGATATTCCGGCTACCGGGGGGAAACATTATGGCTCAAGCGACACTGCTGTCTCGCATTGCTCTTGGCGTTGGCGGAGCGTTGATCATCGCTGCCGCCGCGCTCGCGCAAACGTCGCCACCCACACCGGCGCCTGCCGCCGGGCCGGCTCCCGCGGCGCCCGCCGCATCACCATTCCCGCCGACCGCGACTGTCAACACGCCCGGCTATCCCGGCGTCGGACCCGCGGATGCAAAACTTCGCGCGCTCAATTTGCCGAATGGCAAGACGATGCATTTGCTGCCGGCAACGCTCGACACCACCCAATGGGGCTGGTTCGACAACGCGCAGCCGCCGGTGCTGCGGGTCAAGTCCGGCGACACCGTCGTGCTTGAAACGATGATGCACAGCCACAATCAGATCGTTCCGGGCACCACCATCGAGGAGATCAAGAAGACGCGAACCGATTTTCCGGGGCGCGGACCGCATACATTGACCGGCCCGATTTACATCGAGGAGGCGCAGCCGGGCGACGTCCTCAAAGTGACGCTCAACAAAATCGTGCCGCGCGCCTATGCGACGAATTTCAACGTCCCGGGCATGTTCGGCCAATTTCCCACTGTCTATTCGGACGGTCAGGTAAAATATCTTTATCTCGATCTCGATAAGATGACGACGGAATTCCTGCCCGGCGTGGTGCTGCCACTCAGACCGTTCCCGGGTACGATCGGCGTCGCGCGCAAGGAGCCGGGCCGCTATTCGAGCGTTCCGCCCGGCGAATACGCCGGCAATATGGACATTCGCGATCTCGTCGCCGGCACGATGCTCTATGTTCCCGTGTTTGTGCCGGGCGCGTTGTTGTGGACCGGTGATTCCCACGCCGGCCAAGGGAATGGCGAGGTCAATCTCACCGCGATCGAAACCGCCTACAAGGAATTCAACGTCACCGTGGAAGTAATCAAGGGCAAGCCGCTCGACTTTCCGCGCATCGAAACCGCGAAGTCCTGGATCACAATGGGCTTCGACCAGGATCTGAACAAAGCCTGGGCACAGGCCAAGGCGCAGACCATCAAGTTCCTGTCCGAGCAGCGCGGCGTCTCCGCCGAGCAAGCGGGCAAGCTGATGACGACGGTTTCCGATTGCCGGGTCTCGCAGGTCGTCAACGTCAAGAAAGGCATCCATTGCCTCAATCCCAAGAATGCGGGCGACAAGGAAGACATGGAGCGCCCGACCAAGGAGACGTCAAAGTATTACGTGTCGCACGCCAAAGACGCCGATCTCAACAAGGCGATGAACGATGCCTCGATGGGCTTGATCAAGTTGCTCGAAACGGAAAAGAAGATCGCCCGGCTCGATGCCTATGGACTTGCCAGCGTGGCGATGGATTGCCGGGTCGGCGCGATCTCCGATGCCGAGAAGAACGTCCACTGTCTGATTCCGAAGAGCATCTGGGTCGCCAAACGCTAGACGAGATCATGGAAGGGCCGGGTAGGGCTTCGACTCTTCCGCGTTTGCGCGCCATGGCGGCGCGTTCCGTATTGGCCGCCGTCTGGCTCACCCTGGCGGCGGCGCCGGGATTGGCGCAGGACCGCGTCCAGGTCGTGACAACGACGACCGATCTGCGCAGCCTCGCCGAGGCCGTCGGCGGCGAACGGATCGTCGCAACCAGTCTGGTTCCGGCGAACCTGGATGCCGAGGAATATCAACCGAAGCCGCAGGATATCCAGCGCCTGAAGAATGCGCGGATGGTGGTGCGGGTGGGGCTCGACTACGATCTGTGGCTCGATCGCATGCTGGTGCAGACCGGCAATCCCGACATCAGGCTCGGCGGCCCCGGCTATGTCGATGCCTCGTTTGGTATCGCCGTGCTGGAACTGCGCGGCATGAGTGTCGGCCCCGGCGACGGCCATGCCCATGGGAGCGGCAATCCCCACTATTGGCTCGATCCCAGGAACGCCGAGTTCATCACCGCCACGATCCTCGAAGCGCTGGCGCGGATCGACCCGGCCAATGCGGCAAATTACCAGGCCAACCGGCAGGCATTCCTCGCGCGCCTGCAGGCCAGGCTGGCGGAGTGGGAGGCAAGACTGGCGCCCTTCAAAGCCATTCCGATTGTCGCCTACCACAACAGCTGGCCTTATTTTGCCCGCCGCTTCCGTTTGGATTTCGTCGGCTTTATCGAGCTCAAAGCCAATGTGCCACCCAGCCCCTCGCATCTGGCCGGGATTGTCGGCACCATGCGCGCGCGCGACGTGCGGATTGTGGTGCGCGAGCCGCACGAGCCTGAGCGCGACGTGGCCTTCGTGGCGAGCAAGGCTGGAGCAGCCATTGTCACGCTGGCCGCATCGGTCGGCGCGCTGCCGGGCACCGGCGATTACATCGCGCTGTTCGACAGAAATGTTGAAGCCCTGCTAGCTGCGGCCGCGATCAAATGATTGAGGCGCTGACATTTCTCTGGCCGTCGTTCCTGGTGGCGGTTTGTCTCGTCGGCATCCACGCATATTTCGGCATCCAGGTACTCGCGCGCAAAGTCATTTTCGTCGATTTGGCGCTGGCGCAGATCGCGGCCCTTGGTGCGACCGTCGCATTCATGCTCGGTCATCCCGCTCAGAGCCCTGCGACTTACGGCTATTCGCTGGCGTTCACCTTGCTGGCGGCCGTCCTGTTGGCGTTGACGCGCTCCTGGGGCACGCGCGTTCCGCAGGAGGCGCTGATCGGCGTCATTTATGTCGTCGCGGCGGCTGCGGCCATTCTGCTGATCGACCGGGCGCCGCAAGGCGCCGAACATCTCAAGCAAATTCTCACCGGAAATATTCTGACCAGCGGACTAGACGAGGTTGCCGTCATTGTCCCGCTGTATGCCGCAGTCGGGCTTCTGCACTGGCCGTTGCGTCACCGGTTGAGCGGCGCCGGATCGCTGCTTTGGGAATTCGTGTTCTACGCGAGTTTTGGCGTCGTGGTGACCAGCTCGGTGGCGATTGCCGGGGTCTTGCTGGTTTTTTCGTTTCTCATCATTCCGGCTGCCATCGGCGTCATGTTCGCCTCATCGCTGCCGCGGCAGCTTGCGATCGGCTGGATTGTCGGCACGCTCACCAGTGCGGCCGGACTCGCGGCCTCTTTTGCCTTCGATTTGCCGACCGGCGCGGCCATGGTGTGCGCGTTTGGCGGCGCGCTGGCCATCGCCGGGCTACTTTATCCGCTGCTGCGAGGCGATCGCCAAAGGGCGTTCCGCGTTGCAATCGCAACCGCCCGCTGGACGATCGCAGCGATCCTCGCCGGCTCCGCATTGCAACTGGCGGCGGCGCCGCGCGCCGACCAGCCCGTCATCGACATGGTCGAGTATGCCCTGCCTTCGCTGCGAACGCTGTATTTTACGCGCGCCGAGGAGGCCAGCTTCGTGGAAGCAAGCGAGTACGCCGAGCGTCATCGTATTGCGGCCGAACAGCTGAACGAATTGGAAAAACGCAACCGCACCGAAGGCGAGGCGCTCGACGACGTCAAACTGGGACGAATCTCCTCGTTCCTGAAATCCTACGGTGAGATGCGCAAGGGCGAACAATTTGTCATGGCCGAAGTGCGCGCGCGGGCGCGCGAACGTGTCCGCTGGAGCGCGAGCCTGGGTTTGCTGACGTTCGCGCTGCTGTTGGCCCCCATTCCCTGGCGGCGTCTGCGTGTTTGATACGGACCCACCCGCACGTGACCGGCTCGCGGCCGGCGGCTGCGTGTTACCGAGGTTCTTGGGGCCAAAATGCAACCAGCGCCCAGGATCGGATTGATCCCGCTTTGAGATCAATTTGATCGATAATCAAGAATATCGCGATCAAGGAACGGCGGCTATATCTTCGTGGGCAACGCTGCCGACACGCATGATACGTCTGAACGAACAAGGAACGGGCCATGAGCGGAATTCGATTTGGTGTATTCGATCACATTGAGCATTTGCCCGATGTGCCGCTGTTTCGGCTCTACGAGGATCGCCTGCAGCAAATGGAAGCGCTCGATGAGGCGGGCTTCTTCGCCTACCATCTTGCCGAGCATCATACGCCCGCCGTGCACAGCATGGCGCCGTCGCAAAATGTCTTCCTGTCGGCGGCGGCCCAGCGCACCAAGCGCTTGCGGTTCGGTCCCGGCGTCTATGTGCTGCCCCTGCATCATCCGCTTCGGCTCATCGAGGAAGTGTCGATGCTGGATCATTTGTCCGGCGGCCGGCTCGAAATCGGTGTCGGCCGCGGTGGCGTGCTCGAGGCGTATTTTTGGGGACAGGATGGCGATGACGCGTCCAACCGTCTCCGTTACGACGAGACACTCGCATCGTTGCGCAACGGTCTTGCGAACGACGAACTCAATTTCAACGGACAGTTTTATAAATTCGACAATGTCCCGATGCGCCTGCGGCCGCTGCAGCGCCCGACGCCTTCGTTCTGGTATATGCGAAACCCGGAAGTTGCCGCCGAACATGGCATGAACTGCATTGTCGTCGGTTCGCTCGATACGCTCGAGGCCAATGTGGTCCGCTATCGCAAGCTTTGGGGGCAACACAACCCGAGCAGCCAGACCTTGCAGGGACGAACGCCGATGATCGGCCTCGTGGTCCACATCCTGCTCGCGGAGGACGAACAGCAGGCGATCGCGGAAGCTGCACCCGCCGCCGAGGCCTATAAATGGAATCTCGGCACCCCGCGCCGGCTGGAAGCGGAACGCAGAAAACTGACGCAGTTCGTCGATGCCGAGGGCACGGGGCCGCGGGCGACGCAGCCGGATCGGCATATCGCGCCGGAAGAACGACGCGACCTCGACGCTTCGCTGGCAAAACTGGCCGAAGAAGAGCGCAAACAGCGTGACGCGCGCAGACGCGCACCTGGCGGCTTGCCCGGTTTCGTGGCGGGTACGCCGGAGACCGTAAGGCCGTTCTTCGATGAGTATATGACCACAGGTGCGAACTACATGGTGCTGTCGTTTCAATTCGGCAATCTCAGCCATGCGCAGGCCATGCGCTCGATCAGATTGTTCCGTCAGCACCTGATGCCGCGGTACGGCATCGAAAACCCGTTCCGATTTGCGCAAGCCGCGGCATCCTGAAACCCGGGTGGTAACAAATGACCTCGTGTGAGACTTTCGCTTACGCCAATCGCAACGGTGCCGATTTGCTGGTCGACGTATATCGGCCGGCGGGCACTGCCAAAGCCGCCGTGCTGTTGTTGCATGGGGGCGGCTGGCGGCGCGGTTCGAGACAAGCCGTCGCGCCTTCGGCAAAGGCGCTCGCCGGTCACGGCTTTGTGGCGCTTGCTGTGCAATATCGGCTGTTGGGCGATGCTCCCTGGCCCGCGCAGATACAGGACGTCAACTCCGCTATCCGATGGGCGCGGCGGCATGCCGGGGATTTTGGTGTAGATGCAGACAAGATAGTGGTCGAAGGGCTCTCTGCGGGCGGACACCTTGCGCTACTCGCCGCGGGCGCGTCGCGCGTCCGCGCATTCTCCGATGATGCCGATGCGGATCAGGACAGTTCCGTCGCCGCTGTCATCGCGTTCTATCCGCCGGTCGAGTTTCAGCTCGGTACGCCCGTCGACGGAGCGCTTCCCGCCAGCCGGTTGCTGGAGGAAAAGGCTGACGCGCGGGAAGCAGAATTAGCGAGCCCGATCCATCATGCGGGATCGCATTTCCCGCCGACCTGCCTGTTTCACGGCACCGACGACCACATTGTCCTGCCGGCCGCCAGCATGCGGCTGTTTGAGCGGCTGCGGAAAGCCGGAGCGGCGGTCGATCTGCATCTGCAATCCGGCCAAACCCACGCATTCGCGATGCTGCCGAGCGTCGTTCCGCAGGTGCAGGGCATCGTCGCAGCCTTTCTGGACAAGCACCTCGTCGATCCGCAGTTTTATGTTCAGGAAAACCTCAAGCTGAACCAGTTTGCAGGCGGCAAGCGACCTTGAGCGAGAAAGTGGATTCGAACTCGAAACGTTGTAGCGCTCAGCCGCCGAGATCGGCCTCACGTGCCGGTCAATGCCGTGGTCAGGCCTGTAATCGAGGCCCTGGTAGAGAGATGAAACATCGCGTCTTCCTTTGTGCGGTACCCGGCGCGAAGTCAGTATTGGCATCATTCCGCCACCTTGCGCAATTGCTATGCACGACGGAATTGCGCATAAAAAATAATCAAGTGACGTCACGAAAGATGCGCACAGAAAATAGCAACCGCTTTTCTAAGCTCCAACAGCCTGAAAACACGATAGATTCTGTTTCAGCCGAATGCCAAATGGCATTGCACACAATGGCATGCGCCTTGCTTAGCTAGTCCCGGAGCACTCACGTTCGGGGCGCGCAAATCATGGCGAACTCATGGGGTCCATCCATCGGCGCGGTCGCCGCGGAGCCGGAGCCCATCGCGCTCGACTGGGCCGCCACTGCGCTTCTGATCATCGACATGCAGCGCGATTTCATGGAGCCCGGCGGCTTCGGTGAAACGCTCGGCAACGATGTTTCGCAGCTTGCGCGTGCGGTGAAGCCGATCGCAGCCGTCCTGAATGCGGCGCGCGACACCGGCATGCTGGTGGTGCACACCCGCGAAGGCCATCTGCCCGATCTGTCCGACGCACCGCCGTCCAAGGTCGAACGCGGCGCACCGAGCTTGCGCATCGGCGATCCGGGCCCGATGGGACGCATTCTCATTCGCGGCGAAGCCGGCCACGATATTATTCCCGAGCTCTATCCGCTCGACGATGAGATCGTGATCGACAAGCCTGGCAAGGGGGCGTTCTACGCCACGGAACTCGACGACGTCCTGCGGAAATACGGCATCGAGTATCTGCTGGTGTGCGGCGTCACCACCGAGGTCTGCGTCAATACCACGGTACGCGAAGCCAACGATCGCGGCTATCGCTGCGTGGTGCTGGCCGACGGCTGCGCATCCTACTTTCCCGAATTCCACGAGATGGGCCTGAAGATGATCAAGGCCCAGGGCGGAATCTTTGGCTGGGTCTCCGACTCGGCCGCGGTACTGCGGGTACTTTCACCGGAGACTTCGAAAACAAGAGCAGCAGGGATGTCGCGATGAGCACGAGCATGATGGGGACATCAGGCAAATCCGATTTCAAGCCGGCATTATGGACGCCGGGCGACTGGAATGCCCTGTTCGGTTTCGGCACCAATATTCTCGTCAACATGCTGGTGCTGACAGGGCTGTTGCGCTTCGTGCTGAAGATGCCGGATTCCCTCGTGTTTGGCCGCATCCTGCCGGCGCTTGGGCTGATGATGTGCCTGTCCACCTTCTATTACGCCTATCTCGCCTATCGGTTGGCGCAGAAGACCGGCCGCAGCGACGTCTGCGCGCTGCCGTCAGGCGTCAGCGTGCCACATATGTTCATCGTCACTTTCGTGATCATGCTGCCGATCACGATCAAGACCGGCGATCCCTTGAAGGGATGGTCCGCCGGCCTTGTCTGGGTGTTTTTCCAGAGCTTTATCCTGATGATCGGTGGCTTCATCGCGCCGTATATCCGGAAGATCACGCCGCGCGCGGCGCTGCTTGGCACGCTCGCCGGCGTCTCCGTGACGTTCATCTCGATGCGGCCGGCGCTGGAAATGTACATGACGCCGCAGATTGGGCTCGTCTGCTTCGCGATCATTTTGGTGAGCTGGTTCGGCGGCGTGAAATATCCGAAGGGCATTCCCGCAGGTCTCGTTGCCATCGCGGTCGGCATGATCATCGCGTGGGGTTCAAACCTGTTCGGCCTCGGGCTCGGTGGCCTGAGCATCAAGGGGGTCGGTGACGCCTTTGCCAATTTCGGTTTCTCGGTGCCGATTCCTGCCGTCGGATACGTGTTCTCCGGCTTCGAATTCCTCGGCATCATTCTGGTGACGGCGATTCCGTTCGGCATCTACGATCTCGTCGAAGCCATGGACAATGTCGAAAGCGCGGAAGCCGCCGGCGACGAATATCCGACCACGCGCGTCCTGACCGCCGACGGCGTTGTCAGCCTGATCGGTTGCCTGATGGGTAATCCCTTCATCAACGCCGTCTATATCGGTCATCCCGGCTGGAAGACGATGGGCGGCCGGATCGGCTATTCGGCCGCGACCGGCATCATGGTGGTGTTGTTGTCGTGGTTCGGCATCATCTCGGTGCTGCTGGCGCTGGTGCCTGTCGTCGCGATCTCGCCGATCCTGCTCTACATCGGCATGCTGATCGGTGCGCAGGCGTTCCAGACCACGCCGGTCAAGCACGCGCCCGCAATTGTGCTCGCCCTGACGCCGCATCTTGCGGCCTGGGCCAAGCTGCAGATCGACACCATGCTCGGCGCGACGCTTAGCGCCGCCCAAGGTGTCGGAGGTCTCGCGGCCGACAAGGTCGATGCGGTCAAGACCGCTGCGATCGCCTCATTGCCGCAACAGGGTGTGATCTACCACGGGCTCGAAGTGATGGGCGGTGGTTCGATCCTCGCCGGCCTCGTGCTAGGCGCGATCGGCGTGTTCATCATCGAACGTGATTTCATCAAGGCTTCTGCCTTCGCCTTGGCGGGTGCTGTCATGACCTATTTCGGCTTCATGCATGGCGAAGCCGTCGGCATCGGCGGCGGGTTAGGCGTCACACCGGGCGTGGCGCTCGCTTATGTCGTGATGGCGGGCGGTCTGTTCGCGCTGGCGAAGACTGGCGAGAGCGTGAATTACAGCGCACATGTGGACATGCGTGCTGCACCTGCGGAGTGAGTTGAACTACTTACCCGCCCTTGACGGCGCCTGCGGTGAGCCCGGCGACGATCTGGCGCTGGGCCAACACCGTCAGCAGCAGCACCGGAAAGGTCACGATGAGGGCGGCCGCCGCGAGCGGCCCCCAGCTCAATTGATCGAACGAGATCATGTTGTAGACGGCAACGGGCAGGGTGCGCGTCTCGCGTCCAGCCAGTACGATGCCGAATACAAAATTGTTCCAGGAGAAAATCACCGCGAGGATGAAGGCGACTGCAAGCCCCGGTCGCGCGATCGGCAACGCGACATGGCGGAATACCTGCCAGCGCGTGGCGCCGTCGATGAGGGCTGCTTCCTCGAGCTCCAGCGGCGTGGTTTCGAAATAGCCGATCATGATCCAGATCACGATCGGCACCGTCACCACCAGATGGATGATGATCTGCGGCGCCAATGTGCCGAGCAATCCCAGCCACTGGAACAGCAGAAACAGTGGAATGAGATAGGACAGCCCCGGCGTGATGCGCGCGATCAGGATCACGACGGCCGATTTGTGCGCGGCCATCCGGGCAATCCCGTAGCCTGCGGGCACGCCGATCAGCATCGCCAGCATGGTCGCGGTGCCCGTCACGATCAGGCTGTTGACGAAATAGGTCAGGAAGCGGTTGGACGCCAGCACATCGGCATAATTCTTCCAGGCAAAATTCTCCGGGATGAAGACCGGCGGGTAGGCGGCGTTGTCGACTTCGAACTTGAGCGACAGCGAGGCCATCCAGAGGAAGAACAGGATCGCGGGCGACACGATGACGAACACCGCGAGCCACAATCCGATTTTGCCGAGGATTTGACGCGGGCTCATGCACCGCCACCGATCTCGGTCCACGCCGTGCGCTGGCGCAGATAGAGCAGAACTGCTGCGAGTATCACGATCAGAATGAAAAATACGACTGCGATGGCGGAACCGTAGCCGAGGTCGTAGTAAACGAACGCGACACTATAGAGATAGAGATTGATGGTTTCCGATGCCGATCCAGGCCCACCTTGGGTGATCGCAAAAATAATGTCGAAGCTCTTCACTGCGTCGATCATGCGGATCATTCCCGCAATGAACAGGAACGGCGTGATCAGCGGTAGCGTGATGTAGCGGAACATCTGCCAGAAATTGGCGCCGTCGATCTCCGCGCTTTCATAGGGCTCGATCGGGATCGCGGCCAGGCCGCCGAGCACGATCAACATCACCAGCGGTGTCCATTGCCAGGTCTCGACCAGCACCAGCGAGGGAATCACAGTGCCGGGATTGAAAACCCAAAGCTGCGGCGGCAGGCCGACCAGCGAGAGCAGATAATTGAGCACGCCGAGTTGCGGATGAAACATCATGGTCCAGACCAGCGCGATCGCAACCGGCGTCGCCATCATCGGCATGATGAAGACGCCGCGCAGAAAGCCGCGGGCGGGAAATTTCTGGTGAAAGACCACGGCCGCCAGCGTTCCGAAGATCAGCGGCAGCAATACGGAGAGGGCGGTGTAGACGATCGTGTGTCCGACCGCTTCGACGAAGCGGGGGTCGTTCGGCAGCCGCAGATAATTGGCGAGCCCGACGAAGGTCGTCGGCGAGCCGACCTTCCATTCGCTGAGACTCATCCAGATCGTGAACAGCCACGGGAAATATGATGATCGCGAGCACGACGACGAGCGCCGGCACCACGAACGGCCAATAGGATGGCGGCCGCAACTCCCGCTCCGGCGCGGCTTCCGTTTGAGCCGCCCGGGAGGCCGCTTGTGTCGTCACGCTCACGCTTTCTCGCTGCGCTCCAGGATCGGGCGGAACTGTTCATGAGCCTTCTTCAACTCCGCCGCCGGATCGGCGCCTGCGAGCGTGCTGGTAATGGCGGCACCGACGAGGTCGCGGAATTCGGCGACCGGGATGATCACGGGAAGGCCGAGCTTGCTGATCTTGGCGGAATCGATCACCGACTGCAGCCACTCCTTCGGCATCTTCACGCCCTTCTGAATCTCGGGATCGTTGAGGATCGAATTGCGGAACGGAACGCCGCCGCCAGCCTGCAGCAGGCGCGCGCCTTGCGCCTTCGAAACCGCCCACTGGCAGAGCAGATAGGCCGCCTCCTTGTTCTTGCTAGCGGCGGCGATGCCGAGGCCGTCGCCATAGGTCGCCGAATATTGTCCCTTCGGTCCGGCCGGAACGAGGGTGTAGCCGACCTTGCCGACGATGCGCGAGGCAGCCGGGTCTTCCAGCGGCGGCGCCCAGCCGACGCCGTCGATCCACATCGCCGAACGTCCTTGCGTGAAGGATGCCATCGATTCCATCCAGTTGAAGCCGGCAACGCCGGGAGGGGCAACTTTCGTCAGCAGCGTCTGGTACATCTTGGTCGCCGCGATCGCCTCCGGACCGTCGGTCAGGATGCCGCCCTTGCTGTCCAGAAATTCGCCGCCATAGTTGAGGAAGAAGTTGGTCCACAGCGTCATGTTGGCGTTGCGCAAGCCGCGCCCGACGAAGCCGAAGGTACCTTCCTTGGCGTCGGTGAGCTTTTCAGCCGCCGCAACCATCTCGTCGAAGGTCTTCGGCACGGCCACGCCCTTCTTCTGGAACAGCTCCTTGTTGTAATAGAGAATGAAGTAGTCGACCGACCACGGCAGCGACAGCATCTGGCCCTTGTCGTTCTTGGCGTATTGCAGGCCGGCCGCCGAGAAATCGCTTTCGACGAGGTCGGGCGCCGTGAGGTTCGGGTCCTTCATGTAGCCGGAAATGTCGGCAAGCCAGCCGCCCTTCTCGAATTGCCGCTTCTGCACGTGATAGCTGAGATGAATGACGTCGAAGCTCGGCTTGCCGGAGGCGAGTTCGATGACGGCCTTCTGGCGTTGCTGCTGTTCGGGGATCTGTTCCGACTCGACCTGAATGCCCGTGAGTTCGGTGAACTCCTTGATGTTCTTTTGCAGGTTGTCGCCGCGCGGACCCTTGGCGAGGATCACCTCGAGCTTGGTGCCGGCGTATTTTTTCCACTGCACTTCGGCATGGGCGGGAATGCCGGTGAGGCTGAGCGCACCTGCGGCCGCCGAGCCTGCCAGAACTGCGCGACGCGAAATCGGATGATTCTTCATTGTTGTCTTCTCCCAGGGGGCCGGCTTGTTATGAGGGGAATACTAGCGCCCGCGCGCTGCCTGCCTAGCCCTCTTGTTCGTCAATGGGCGTCAAAACGCCTCACCCGTTGTTATTGTTCGGCTCGATCGGGCGACACAGTACTCACGTCGCCCATTGTGCGCGCACGACTGGCCACACGCGTTGCTGAGCGCCAGCCTAAAGCGGGGCATGACGTAGACGATGATTTACGGCGGGGCCTATGCCTTGACGAATGCCAACAGCGTGCCGTTGCCCGCAGCCGGCGGCACGACGATACCGCCACCGCTGCGAACGCCGGTCGCGCCGAGTGCCTTCTCGGTAGCCGCGAGATCGGCAGCGATCACGAGCCCTGCGCCGCCGCGTTCGGGCAGACCCGCCAGCGAGACCTCGGGATAGCGCTTGCCAAGTTGGTCTCTCGTCAGGAACACGAAATCCGCGCGATCCGCGCCCGACGGCACGGCAACGGCGCCGTCAGCCTCATTGCGCACGTCGCGATCGATCATCTTGGAAAGATGGGCCGCATCCTTGGTCGGATCAGGCGTGACGATCAGTAGCTGCCGCAGCCGCTTCGCGCCATTGGCGTGCTTCATCAGTTCGGGAATCCACACCGTCTCGCGCGTCTTGTGCTGGCAGGCGAAGATGCGGACGCCGCCCGGCGCTTCCGCGACCGGCCATTGAAAGGTCCGGAATTTTGCCGCCGACAGCGTGCCGTCAGGCATCGTCACCGGCCGCTCGAAATCGGTCGGACCAACCGGCGGATAGCCGCGCGCACGAATTTCCTCCGCGCCTGCGGCGGAATCGACCGCCGTGAATGCGACGCGCTCGATGCCTTCGCCGCGCTTTTCGAGAAACGCCCGCGCCGGAGCATTATGTTCTGTCGGCGTGAGCACACCGAGCAATTCCATATAGTCGGGATCGAACATGATGGTGTAGTTGCCCGATCCCATATGCGCGCTGTGGGTGCCCCGCGGCGACACGGTGAAGCCCAGCCGCTTGTAGTTTTCGGCTGACTTGTCGAGATCCCTGACCATGACGACGGCGTGGTCGATTCCGATGACGTTCTTGAGGGCCACTCTTTTGTTTCCCGGATTGATTTTGGCGTATTAAGCTAACCAGATCGATCAGGCGCCTGCAAGAAAGGATCACGATGAATACGACAAACGTTCGCTGGCCCGACTCGCTATGGGCAGCAGTGACGCCGTCAGGGCCTGATCTTCCGGAATTGATAGGCACGCAGCAAGCCGACGTCATCGTGATCGGCGCCGGTTTCACCGGCCTCTCGACCGCGTTGCATTTGCGCGAGGCAGGCGTGGACGTCGCGATTGTCGAGGCCGCAGAGCCCGGATGGGGTGCGTCCGGGCGCAACAACGGTCAGGTGATCCCGACGCTGTCGCGGCCCGATCCGGAAGATATCGTGGCCAAACACGGCGCGGTCGGCGAGCGCTTCGTTGCGATGCTGCGCGACAGCGCGTCGACACTGTTCGAGGTGGTGCGGCGCTACGAGATCGACGCCGAACAGGAACAGGCCGGCTGGGTCCAGCCGGTGCATTCGCCCGGCCGCATCAAGATCGCGGAACGTCGCGTGCGGCAATGGTCGAAATTCGGCGCGCCGGTGGAGTTGCTGTCGCGTGAACAGGTCCGCGACATGACGGGCTCGGATGCCTGGTTCGGCGGTTTCTGGAACAAGACCGGGGGCCATATCAATCCACTGGCGTTGGCGCGCGGGCTGGCGCGAACGGTGCTCGGTCTCGGAGCGCGGATTTACGCGCGCTCGCCCGCGGTGAGCTTTGAACGGCGCAACGACAAATGGATTGTGAAGACCGAGAAGGGCGAGATCAGCGGCCGCGCGCTGATTGTTGCGACCAACGCCTATAGCGGCGAGTTCTCGAAATCGCTGGTACCGGACATTGCCAGGGAGGTGATGCCGGTGCTGTCCTGGCAGATGTCGACGCAGCCGCTGTCGGATAACGTTCGCAAGACCATCATTCCGGGCCGGCAAGCGATGTCGGATACCCATGGCGAGCTGTATTTCGCGCGCTATGACGCCCGAAATCGCCTCATCACCGGCGGCGCCGTGATCGGCCCCGGCAACAAGGTCGAGCGGATCAAGGCGCGGGTGACCGAGCGCCTGCAGCGGTTGTGGCCGCAAATCGGCGACGTCTCCTTCGATCATGTCTGGAACGGCTATGTCGGAATGACCACGGACTTTTTGCCGCGCATCCATCGGCTCGGGCCTAACGCCTATGGTTGGACCGGTTGCAACGGCCGCGCTGTCGCGCTGTCGATTCCGCTCGGCCGCGAATTGTCGAAAGCTGTGTGTGGCGTGCCGGAAAGCGAGCTGGCGCTGCCCTTCACCGAGCCGGTGCCGATCGTGGCGCATGGCTTGCTGAGAAAACTCGCACCGCTGATGCTGCTGGTCTACCGGCGCCGAGACGCGCGGGAGATGGCCTGACTACAGAATGGCCGCATCTCGCTTGCGCGTAAAATCGCCGCCGGGAATCGAATTGAGCAGTGCCTGCGTATAGGGGTGTTGCGGATTGCCGAACACCTCTCCTGCGAGCCCTTGCTCGACCACGACGCCGTCTTTCATCACCGCAACGAGATCGCAGATTTGGGCTGCGACCCGCAGATCATGCGTGATGAAGACGATGGACAGGCCGAGCCGCCGGCGCAGTTCCGCCAGCAGCTTCAGCACCTGCGCCTGCACGGAAACATCGAGCGCCGAGACCGGCTCGTCCGCGACCAGCACGTCCGGCTTCAGCGCTAGCGCTCGCGCCAGTCCAATGCGCTGCCGCTGGCCGCCGGAGAATTCATGCGGATACCGGTCGCTCGCGGACGGATCAAGACCGACGAGGGCGAATAATTCCTTCGCATAAGCGATCGCCTCGGCCCGCGGCGTGCCGTGCACGATCGGTCCCTGCGCCACCAACTCTGCCGCCTTGCGGCGCGGATTGAGCGAGCCGAAAGGGTCCTGAAACACCATCTGGATATGACGCGTCTCGCGGCGGACATTTTCGCGTGTCAGCTTCGCCCAATCCTTGCCCTCAAGCAGGATCGATCCGGCATCGGGATCGATCAGCCGTACGATGCAACGCGCCAGCGTCGACTTGCCTGAGCCGGACTCGCCGACAATCCCGAGCGTCGCGCCTCGCGGCAAATTAAGCGACACGTCCTTGACCGCAGGAGTGACGCGCGCGCCGCGCCCGAGGAAACCACCGGTGCGGTAGGTTTTCGACACATCCGAGATGGTGAGAATGTTCTCGCCTGAAAGGGCGCGCGGCGGCGGCGCCTTCAGCGGCGGTACGGCGGCGATGAGTTGCTTTGTGTAGGCGTGTTGGGGATCGTCCAGCACCGCGGCGGCGGTGCCTTGTTCCACGATCACGCCGTGTTGCATCACCACGACACGGTCGGCGATCTCGGCGACCACGCCGAAATCATGGGTGATGAACAGCACCGCGGTTTTCTTGCGCTGCTGCAGGTCACGGATCAATTTCAGGATCTGCGCCTGTGTGGTGACATCGAGCGCGGTGGTCGGTTCGTCGGCGATCAGAAGCTTTGGGTCGAGCGCGAGCGCCATTGCGATCATGGCACGCTGCCGCTGGCCACCGGACAGTTCATGCGGATAAGCCTTCGCCGCGGCTGTGGGATCGGGGATGCGCACATCTTCGAGCAGCGCCTGCACCCTGGTATTAATCTCGGCCCGGGACAGCTCCGTGTGGATCGAAAACATTTCGGCGATCTGGTCGCCGATGGTGCGGAGCGGATTGAGCGCGGTCATCGGCTCCTGAAAGATCATCGCGATCCCGGCGCCGCGCACCTCGCGCATCTCGGCGACATCAAGAGCGCAGAGATCGCGACCCTCGAACATCAGCCGGCCGGCGTCGATCGTGACGTCGTTGGGCAACAGCCGCATGATGGCGTTGGCCATCATCGATTTGCCGGAGCCGGATTCGCCGACCACGCAGAGAATTTCATTCGATGCGATCGTGAGCGATACATCTGACAGCGCATGCAGCCGGTCCGCGCCCTTCGGGAGCCGCACGCCGAGATGCTCAAGCGAGAGAATGATGTCCTGATCGCTCATCGGCTCTTCAGCCTCGGATTGAGCGCGTCGTTAAGGCCCTGGCCGACCAGCGATACGGCCAGCACGGTGACGAGGATGGCGATACCGGGGATCGCCGAGACATACCACTGCACCCGCAACACGTCGCGGCCGAGGCCGATCAGATTGCCCCACGATGCCACGTTGGGATCGGACAGGCGCAGGAAGGCCAGCGCGCTTTCAAGCAGGATCGAAACCGCCATTACCACGCTGGCGTAGACGATGACCGGGGGCAGGGCATTGGGCAGGATTTCGCCGAGGATGAGCTGGATATCCTTCATGCCGAGCGTGCGGCCGGCCTGGACGAATTCGCGGTTGCGCAGCGACAGGAATTCCGCGCGGGTCAGCCGCGCCGGCGCCGGCCACGACACCACGCCGACCGCGATGGTGACGGTGGTCAAGGTCGAGCCGAACACGGCGACCAGCACCAGCAGCAACACGAAATTCGGCAACGTCTGGAACGCCTCGGTGATCCGCATCAGCACATTGTCGACCCAGCCGCCATAATAGCCGGCGAAGGCACCGACAAGGATACCGATCAGGATCGCAATCGCGGTCGCGACGCCGCCGATCAGCAGCGAAATCCGTGCGCCGTAAAAGATCTGGGCTGCAATATCGCGGCCGGAATTATCAGTGCCGAGCAGGAAGCGGGGGTTCGAGAACGGCCAGATCAGCGGCCGTCCGGCGAGCGCGAGCGGGTCACGCGGATAGAGAAAGCCGGCGCTGATTGCCATCGCAATCACGATCAACAACAAGAACAGGCCTGCGACCGCTGCGGGACTGCGAAAATAGCGCTTGATCGCATCCATGCCTCAGCCCTCCGCCGAGATTCGAGGATCGAGCCGCGCATAGAGCAGGTCGACGGCGAAGTTGACGGTGATGACGAGCAAGGCGGAGACGAACACGATCCCGAGCAGCGTGTTCAGGTCACGCTGCACGACGGATTCGTAAGCGAGCCGCCCAAGGCCGGGCAGCGAGAACACGCTTTCGACCACGACCGAGCCGCCGAGCATGGTGCCGGCCTGCAGGCCGATCAGCGTCACCATCGGCAACAGCGCGTTGCGCAACACATGCCGTGTCACCACACGGGTCTCGTCCAGCCCTTTGGCGCGCGCGGTCCGGACATAATCGAGGTTGAGCACTTCCAGCATCGAGGCGCGCATGATGCGCAAGTAAATCGCAAGGAAGATCAGTCCGAGCGTCAGCGTCGGCAGCACCAGATGGCTTGCAATGTCGAGGACACCCCAGATGCCGGTCTGTACCGTTCCGATGTCCTGGAAACCACCGGGCGGCAGCCATTGCAGATAGACTGAAAAAACCACGATCGCCATCAAGCCGAACCAGAACGAGGGTGTTGCGTAGAAGATCAGGCCGAGTGTCGAGATCAACGTATCCGGCCAGCGGTTGACGCCGCGGGCGGCGATCACGCCGAACAGGAGACCAAAGAAAAACGCAAAGGACAGTGACGCCGTCATCAGCAGGATCGTGGGCGGCAGCCGCTCCAGAATGACTGACGCCACCGGCTTGCCGTAAATCGAGGAGAAGCCGAGATCGAGCCGCACCAGCCGCCAGAGATAATTGCCGAGCTGGGCCGGGACCGAGAGATCGAGCCCGTAGAACTTTCGCAATTCCCGCGCGGTCGCGGCGTCGCCACCGCCCATCTGCGCCATCATCGCATCGACGGTATCGCCAGGCGCGAACTGCAGCAGCAGAAACACGCCGATCAGGATCAGGAACAGGGTTGGGATCGAGGCGGCAAGACGCCGCCCCGCAAGGCCAAGTATGCGCATATGCCTATCTATAGCGTTTTCGACCGATGTGGGTACCGGTTCGCGTGAAGAAAACGCGTCAAACAAAGAGCAAGAGCGGAGCGAGGGAGAACGTCAGGCGGAAAGCCAAAGATCGTGCCAGCTCGAAGAACCCCAGCGCGGGGTGTTGGAGTGGTTACGCGCCTTGGCCGTGATCACGGTTACGAAAATCTGCTCGATCGGCATCCAGACCGGCAGTTCCGTGTTCACCTCCTTGACGAACTCGGCGTAGAGCGCCTTGCGCTTGACGGGATCGACCTCGGTCGCAGCGTCGTCGATGGTCTTGTCGACCGCCTTGTCCTCCCAGCCCCATTGGTTGGTCCAGGGCGCGCCCTTGGGCTGGCCGGAGCGATACCAGACGGTGGTCGAAACCGCGGGGTCGTTGCGGTATTGATGCCAGCCGGTGGCGAGATCGAAGGCATGTTCGTCATAGACCTGCTTGAGGAAGCCGCCGCCGTCATTGCGCACGATCTCGACGGGGATGCCGATTTCGCCCAGCGACTGCTGGATGAAGGTCGACCATAGCGAGATGTCCTCGCCCCACGGCGCCGGCAGCAGTTTGAGCGAGAAGCGCGTGCCGCCCGTGCCTGCCTTGAAGCCGGCCTCGTCGAGCAGGGCTGCGGCCTTGGCCTTGTCGTAGGGATATTGCGGCGTGTTCGCGCCGGGATAGAAGTCGGTGGAGATCGAGGGGATCGGCCCGGTGCCGAGTTTGGCAAAATCACCAAGGAAGTTGTCGATAAAGAACGGCACGTTGATCGCGTGCGCGACGGCGCGGCGGACACGGATATCGGACAGCTCCTTGCGGCGGAAGTTGAACTCGATGGTGTTGGTGCGGGCGTTGCCTTCATTGCCCTTGGTCGAGACGATGAAGCGCTTGTCCTTGGCGAGCCGCGCCATGTCGGAGATCGTCAGTCCCGAAAACGGGCTGTAATGCAGTTCGCCGGCCTCCATCTGCGCCGCAGCCGCCGCGCGATCGGTGATCACGCGCCAGACGATACGGTCGAGATAGGGCGCATTGGGACGCCAGTAATCCGCATTGCGGTCGGCGATGACATATTGCCCGCGCTCATATTTGACGAATTTGAAAGGGCCGGTGCCGATTGGCGCGAGGTTGGTCGGGTTCTGGCGGATGTCGCCGCTCTCATAGAGGTGTTTGGCCGAGATGTAGCCAAGATCTGGCAGCGCACGCAGCAACAGGTTCAGCGGCATCGGCCGCTCGTAGCGGAAGATCGCGGTCTGCGGATCCGGCGTATCGACGGCGGTGAGGAAGAGCTGCAGCGTCGAGCCGTAGTTGAGAATCTTCTTCCACATGTTCATGGCGGTGAATTCGACGTCGGCCGAGGTGAACGGCTTGCCGTCGTGCCAGGTGACGCCCTTGCGCAGCTTGAAGGTCACGGTCTTGCCGTCAGGGGACGCCTCCCAGCTTTCCGCGAGCACGCCGACCGGCTGACCGTTGGCGTCGAGATCGACGAGATTTTCCTGGATCTTGCCGCCGATGATGTAGACGCCGGTGGAAGCCTGAATGCTTGGATTGAGCTGGCGCTGTTCGGCGCCGTAATGGACGTTGAACACGCCGCCCTTGCGCGGGGTTTCCTGCGCAAACGCCCGCATGGGATTGATCACATTCGCCGCGATTGCGGCCGATGTCAGCAATGCCGTGCGGCGGTTAATCTCAAGGCGGGTCAAATACATCACGCTGTCTCCGAAGGTAGCATCAGATGGCGGCTGCCAAGCGGCGGCGGCCTTTGTCGTGATGTTACGATGGAAGATGAACCCAAGTCATTTTCTAATCGCGGCGGGGTCCGGAATATCCTTCTAGCGACTTGAAGTGGAGCAGGCCGCAGGGTGGCAACTCCAGTCATTTTTCTCGCACGGCATCGAAATCCCGGCTGCGATGGAGGCGCGAGGAGAGCGCTTCCTCAGCGACTGCGAGGGCCGCGAACCTGACAAATAGCCTCTCAACACCCTGAAAAAGCAGTACCCACAGGCATCGCAGGCCCTAAAACCGCTATAAATTGGACGAATCAGCGCAACTCGACTAGCGAGATAGTTGTGCAGAATGTCGGAAACCCTGTTTTTTTAGGCAGTTTTCGACATAACGTCCAATTTCCAGAATCAATGGAGCAACCATGGCTACCCAAATGTCTAAGTCGCAGCTGATCGAAAAGATCGCGACCTCCACCGAAGTTTCGAAGCGCGAAGTCAAAGGCGTGATGGATGCGCTCGTTGACGTCGGCCACAAGGAGCTGAAGAAGAACGGGGTGTTCCTCGTCCCCGGCTTCGCCAAATTCGTCGTGGTCAAGAAGCCCGCGACCAAGGCTCGGAAGGGTACCAACCCCTTCACGGGCGAAGAAATGATGTTCAAGGCCAAGCCGGCCCGGAAGATCGTCCGCGCAAGGCCGGTTAAGGCCGCCAAGGACGCGGTTTAAGAGCGAAAAGGCCTTCGGTGACGGAGGCCTTTTTTGCTTGCGGGCACGGCAACGCTTTCGGCTACCGTTGCGTTCGCGGCCATGGTTCGAGACGCGCGGCGTTGCCGCGCTCCTCACCATGAGGGTCTTTAAGTGGACCTCATCCTGAGGAGCAGGCGAAGCCTGCGTCTCGAAGGATGGAGCCGCTGTACCGGAAAACGCATCAAACCACCGGCGAACGGCCGCCATCGACATTGATGGCGGTACCGGTGATGTATGAGCCCTGCTCGGAGGCGAGGAAGCAGGCCATGTTGGCAAACTCCTCCGCCGTTCCCATCCGCCCGAGTGGGACGCCTTTGGCGAGATCGCGCGTAAAGGCGTCGAAATCGGTGCCGGGCGCTTTCGTGGCGTGCCGCTTGACCCATTGATCGCTGACGATCAAGCCGACCAGCATCGCATTGACCAGGATGTTGTGCGCGCCGCCTTCATTCGCCATCGCCTTGGTCAGCGCCATGCCGGCTGCCCGCGAGACCGAGGTCGGCGTCGAGGCGGCGGCGGGAGCCTTGGCGCCGATATTGAGCACGTTGATGATGCGGCCCCATTTGCGGGCCTTCATGCCCGGCCAGACCAGCCGGCTGAAACGGATCGCAGCGAACAGTTTTAGATCGAGGTCTTCCTGCCAGATTTCGTCGGTGACGGTCTCGAACGCCATTGCACGCGAGGTGCCGGCGTTGTTGACGAGGACGTCGATCTTGCCGAGATCGTTGACGATCTTCTCGTAAGCGCTGGAAATGTCTGAAGCCTTGGACACGTCGCATACATAGTCGCGAACTTCGAGTCCATCCCTGGCAAGCTGCTCTCGCGCCGCCTTCAGGTCCGGCGCGCCACGCGCGACGATCGCGACCTTGGCGCCGGACTCGGCAAATCTGCGGGCGACCGCGACGCCAATGCCCTTGCTGCCGCCTGTGACGACGGCGACACGATCCTTCATTGTTATGTTCATTTTTCCTCCCGGATGCAGTGCGTGGGATGGGTTGCGCGCAAGCGAAACCCATCATCTCTTCTTGGTTCGTGGATCATGATGGGTTTTGCGAAGAGCTCAACCCATCCTACCAAGGCTTTTTTCTTTTAACGAACCCGTGAAGCCAGGAATATCCCTCCTGTTTGAGGGATGCGCTCGACAAGGATTTTCCCTGTTTCCGGCCCGGCAGAATAGCAAAGTTGCTATTTCCAAATCGGGCTTGCCGGGGAGGGCGGCATCGCCAAAATGAAATCAAACAAACAATGGAGTCCAGGAGAACACCATGGGCCTTCAGCAAACTAACATCGAGTCGCTGCCCTTCGTGACCGGCGAACTCAACTATCTGGCGCCGACAACGGGCAAACCCAGAACCTACGCCTTCGACCCGCCGCCGGGTGAGCCCAGAACGACGGCGCTGCCCGAGCCCCACAATGTCCCGATTTTCGATGCGCGCCTGATCGCCGGACAATTTTCCCTCGACCGCGAAGGCTTCGCCTTGGTCCGGCACCCGACCATTGTCAGGAATTTCTACGACGATAAGGAAATACGGGCCGTCTACTATCCTGCCGCCGAAGCCTTCCTCAGGGCGACCCTGAAGGCGGACCGTGTCGTCATCTTCGACCATACCGTCCGCAAGCGCGTGGAAGGTGCAGCCGATGTGCGTGGCGCCGGCCCGCGCCAGCCCGCGACGCGCGTCCATGTCGACCAGACGGATGCTTCGGGCGCAAACCGCGTTCGCGAACATCTGCCTGACGAAGCGGACGACCTACTGAAGGGGCGTGTGCAGGTCATCAATCTGTGGCGGCCGATCCGCGGGCCGGTGCGCGATACGCCGCTTGCGATGCTGGACGGTCAGACGTTGGCGCCCGGCGATCTCGTGGCGTCCGACCTGATCTATCCGAACCGGCGCGGCGAAACCTATTCGGTAAAATACAACCCCGGCCATCGCTGGTATTACATTCCGGAGATGACGGCGGACGAAGCGCTGCTCTTGAAGTGCTACGATTCCGCGACCGACGGCCGCACGCGATTTGGGCCACACACCGCGTTCATCGATCCGACCACGCCGGCCGATGCGCCGCCGCGCGAGAGCATCGAACTGCGGGCGCTGGTGTTCCACAAGCAGTGATCCCCCTCATCCCGACCTTCTCCCCGCGCGCGGGGAGAAGGGGAAGTAAGCCCGCGCTCAGAACCGGATTCGCGTTCCCCTCGCTTTGATGTTACGCCGCCCCGAACAATTCGGGGCGAGACGATTGATGGACGGCGGTAAGGCGGATGACGCGGGCGTCAGCATCCGTGCATTGATTTTCGCGCTGTTGGCGCTGGCCAGCGGCCATATGCTTTCGACCTTGCTGCGGACCATTCCGGCCATCAGCCTCGACCTGATGGCGGCAGATTTCGGTACGACGCCGCAGGCGTTGGCGAGCCTGACCTCGATCTATCATTTTGCGTTCGCCGCATCGCAGATCCCCGTCGGCGCCGCCATGGATCGCTTTGGGGTGCGGCCGGTTTCCCTGAGCCTGCTGACCGGAACCATTATTGGTGCGATGGCGTCCGGGCTTGCAACAGGGCCGGAGGGTTTCCTGTTCGGGCAATTTCTGCTCGGGACAGCGACGTCGGGCATGCTGATGTGCCCGATGACGCTTGCCGCGAAGCAAATGTCGGCGGCGCGCTTCGGCCTGTGGTCCGGTGTGATCCTCTCGATCGGCAATATAGGCATGCTGCTGTCGTCGAGCCCGCTGGCCTTTGTCGTCGAACATTGGGGATGGCGGTCGGGATTCTGGATCTCGGCTGGCTTCGGCTTCGTGGTGGCCTTCGCCGTGTTCTTGCTGGTCCCGAAACAATCGGCGGCGCACGCGGACCGGTCTTCGCCGCTCTCGCAGATGGCCGAAGTGCTCCGTCTCGGCGTGTCACGGCCGCTTCGCGGTCTGATCGCGCTTGCGCTGGTCTCGCTGGCTGCGGCGCTGGTGCTGCGGGGATTATGGGGCGGTCCGTGGCTGATGGAGGTCAAGGCGCTTAGCCGGATCGAGGCCGGCAACGAGCTCGGCCTGTTCACGATCGCGATGATCATCGGACCGGCCTTGATCGGAGTTCTCGACAGGAGTTTCGGTCATCGCCGCGAGGTTCTCGCCGTTGCCCATATTCTGACGGCATTGTTGCTCGTCCTGATGGCGGCCGGCGCGCCGCATTATCCGGTCTCGGACTTGTTTGGCGTTGCGGTCATGCCGCCACAATATGATGGCATCCTGTTCGTCCTGATTGGCTTTGCGGTGTCGGCCCAGCCGTTGCTCTACGGCATGACACGGCAATTGGTCGATCCGCAGAATACCGGCAAGGCGCTCTCTGCGATCAATCTGGCGTTTTTCCTGGGCGCGGCACTGATGCAATCGTCAACGGGCCTGGTCGCGGCGGCCTTCGGATTGCCGGCGGTGCTGCTGTTCATGGCGGCGGTATTGATCGTCGGAACGATCGTGTTTCTGCTATATACATGACAGGCAGGACGGAAGCCGCAGATGGACGCCGATGACGGATGCCGATATTCATGCGATCATAGATGCCGCGTCGCGCGCTAGCAGAAGTTGCGGTCACGCTCTGATGATGATGCTTTGAAGAACGGGTAAGAATGTCCGCCAAGATCGATCCCATCACGCGCTCCGTCGTTCAGCATCGCCTCAGTTCGATCGTGAAGGAAATGGGCGAAGCCATGCTTCGCACTTCCTATTCGCAGATACTCAATTCCAGCCGCGACTTCTCGCTGGCGATTTGCGACACAAGCGGACGCCTGATCGCGCAGGCCGATCACATCCCCGTCCACGTCGGCGCGCTGCCATGGGCGACGTTCGCGGTCGAAGAGCGGTTCAAGGACGTCAAGCCGGGAGACGTCATCCTGCTCAACGATCCCTATCATGGCGGTAGCCATCTGCCCGACCTCACCGCGTTCGTCCCGGTGTTCGATGGCGACAAGCGATTGCTCTGGACCATCGTGCGCGCGCATCAGAGCGACATCGGCGGCGCCACCCATGGCGCCTACAATCCGGACGCAACCGAGATCTTTCAGGAAGGCTTGCGCGTTCCGCCGATCAAACTCTACGAGGCCGGCAAGCTGCGCGACGACCTGCTCGATCTCCTCGCTCTCAATATCCGTAATCCCCGTGAATTCCGCGGTGACCTCGCCGCGATGCTGGGCGCAGCCCATCTCGGCGAGCGCCGCGTATCGAGACTGTTCAGCGAATTCGGCGCGCCGGTCGTCGAAGCCGCGATCGAGGCGATTCTCGATGCCACCGAACAGCAAACCCGTGCTGTGGTCTCGACGTGGAAAGACGGCGTCTTTCATGGCGAGGCGTTTCTCGACGATGACGGTCACGGCCGCAGCGACATCAGGATCGCCGCGAAGGTCACCAAGAAGGGCAGCGACATCGAAGTGGATTTGTCCTCCTCCGATCCGCAATCGACCAGTTTTGTGAATTCCTCGCATGCCAACATGCAGGCCGCGGTGGCGATGGCTTTTTCCTATCTGATCGATGCCGACATTCCCAAGAACACCGGCGCGCTGCGGCCGCTGAAGGTGATCGCCAAGCAAGGCACGATCGTCTGGGCCGATCCCGGCCGGCCGGTGACGTTGTGCACCAGCCATCCTTCTAACGAGATCGTCGAAGCGATCGTGAAGGCGATGTCGGCTTCCTGTCCGGAGCGTGCAATGGCCGGTTGGGGCCGCCGGTTCCGGATCGCGATCCAGGGCGAAGACCCGCGCACCGGAAAGAACTTCATCTGGCACATGTTCCAGGCCCGCCCCGGTGGCGGCGCTTCGTCTGGCGGCGACGGTTACTCATCGATCGGTGAGTGGCACAGCGTCGGCGGTCTCAAATTCGGCAGCATTGAAGTCGCGGAAGTGCGCTTTCCCCTCTATTTCCGCCAGCATGAATTCCGCCCAGGCTCTGCCGGCGATGGACAACACCGCGGCGGCCTCGGGGTTTCGCTCGACATGGTGCTGGAAACCGAAAAGCTTGCGAAGGGTAATACCGCGGGCGATGGCGCGCGTCACGGCCCCTGCGGAATGCTCGGCGGCGAGGATGGACAGCCGCATCGCTATCGTCTGCTGTCCGAAGGCCGCGAGCCGCGCGTGTTGCGCACCAAGGAAGTCGGCATCGAACTCCGTCCCGGCGATTGCCTCGAAATACGTTCCTCTGGCGGCGGCGGATGGGGACCGCCCGCCAAGCGATCGGCAAGCGCGCGCCAGCGCGACGCCGAGCAGGGCCTCCTCGATACTCCGGCGGAGCGGCGTAGCTGACAATGTTCACGATCGGAGTTGACGTCGGCGGGACCTACACCGACCTGGTGGCCACGGATGAGACCGGGCGCACCATTTTTGCAAAGTCACCGTCGACGCCGGCCGACCAATCGATCGGCGTCATGGCGGGCCTCGAAGAACTCGCGCGCCGGTTAAACGTCACGCGCGCGGAAATGCTGGCGGCGACGGATCGCCTTGTGCATGGCACGACGGTTGCGACCAACGCGCTGCTGGAACGCAAGGGCGCCAAGGTCGCGCTGCTGACTACTGAAGGCCATCGCGACGTCATCGAAATGCGCGAAGGCCTCAAGCCTGATCGCTACGATCTGCGCTCGCCACCGCCGGAGCCGCTGGTGCCACGCGAATTGCGATTCGGCGTGCGCGAGCGGCTCAAGGCGAGCGGCGACGTCTTGATTCCACTCGATGCCGCCTCTCTGGCCGTTGCCATTGCCGCGATCAAGAAATCCGGCGCGACCTCGGTCGCGGTGTGCTTCCTGCATTCCTATCTCAATCCCGTGCACGAACTCGCCGCGGTTGAACGTCTGGCGCGAGAACTGCCTGACGTCAGCATATCCAGCTCCAGCGACGTGCTGCCCCAGATCAAGGAATATGAGCGCGTCTCGACCACGATCGTAAATGCCTATGTCGAACCGATCGTTCGGCGTTACCTTACCAATCTCGAGCAACGGCTTCACGAGGCCGGATTCAAGGGTAGTCTGTTCGTCGTGCTGTCGCATGGCGGCATGGCGCCGGTCGGAGACGCCTCGCGTCTCGCCGCGGGCACAGTGTTGTCGGGACCGGCCGGCGGCATGTCGGGCGGCCGACGCTGCGCCGATCTGCTCGGCATTCCAGACCTGGTGCCGTTCGACATGGGGGGGACGAGCACCGACATCTCGCTGATCTCCGACGGGCAGGCGTCGCTGTCTGCCGACGGTATGCTCGCGGGGCAGCGCATTGCGTTGCGCAGCCTTGATATTGCGAGCATCGCGGCCGGCGGCGGCTCGATCGCGAGCGTCGATACCAGCGGCACGCTTCGTGTCGGTCCGGAAAGCGCGGGCTCGGTCCCGGGCCCAGCCTGTTACGGCAATGGCGGGCTTGCGGCTACCGTGACCGACGCCAATGTCGTGCTCGGCTATCTCGATGCGGCAGCCTTTATGGGTGGCGCACGACCGCTCGATCGTGCGGCCTCTGAGGCAGCGATCGATCGCGTCGCGTCGTCGTTGCAATTGTCGCGCCTGGAAGCCGCCGCCGGCATCTATCGCATGATCAATCTGAAGATGGCCGACGGCATCCGCCTGATGACGCTGCGCCGCGGCGTCGATCCCCGAAGGTTCGCGCTGCTGAGTTTTGGCGGCGCGGCGGGCTTGCACGCGGCGGAAGTCGCGCGCGAACTGGAGATCAAGCGCATCATCGTGCCGACGGTGGCATCCGTTCTGTCGGCATGGGGCATGCTGACCAGCGATTTGCGCTATGAAGTCAGCCGCACGCATTACGGTGCCGGCCCACGCATTTCCGATAATGAAGTGCGCGAGCTCTTTGCCCAGCTGGAGCAGCAGGCCGCCGGCCGCCTGCGCGCATGGTTCAAGGGGCCCATTGCCATCGAGCGTTCCGCGGAGATGCGTTATGGCGAGCAGATCTTTGAGATCGACGTGCCCCTGAACGATCTGAACTGGAAGGCGGCCGATCTGGTCGACCAGATCGAAGACCGGTTCCATCGCCGCCACGAGGAACTCTACACTTATGCTTCGCGCGGCCAGGAAGTCGTGTTCGTCAACGCCCGCGTTGCCGCGGTCGGCGAAGTCTCGCAGCGCGACCAGGACAAAAAGCTGGCCTCGTCGTCGGAGGAGTGCCGGCCTCGCACCAAGCGGCAGGCCTGGTTCGGCGGCTGGCGCGACGTGCCGGTCTATGCGCTCGACAGCCTGCAGCCCGGTCATTCCCTGACGGGGCCCGCGATCATCGAGGCCGAGACTACGACCGTGCTGGTCGACACCGGCGACCGCGTGACCGTCAATGCGCTGGGCTGGCTGGATATTGCGCTGCGCTGACAATTGTGGCTAGGGCCACGCGGTTGCCTCAAACCAGCGCAACATTTGATTTCAACAACCTCGTTTTGAGCGATATCATCGTGTCACCGGGTAGGGGCGTCACAGCTGTCACTTCAGTGTTTGAGGCGATGTTGATGCAAAAAATAACAGAAACCAAAATCGCGTTATTCTGCCTCGCCGCAATGTTCCTCGCGCTCGCCCCAGCGTCCGCGCAGCAGGCCCAGGAGGCCGCTGCGGCCGACACCGAAATCCGCATCGGCAATATCATGCCGTACACCGGGCCATTGGCCGCGTTCGCGGCGATCGGCAAAGCCGAAGCCGCCTATTTCGACATGGTCAACGAACGCGGCGGCATCAATGGACGAAAGATAAAATTCATTTCCGGGGATGACAGCTCGAATCCGAAGACGGCGGCCGATCTGACCCGCGATTTCGTCGAGAAAGAGAACGTCCTGCTGATGTTCGGATCGTTCGGCACGCCGGGAAATCTGGCGACGCGGGCCTATCTCAATGAGAAAAAGGTGCCCCAGCTCTTTGTCGCTTCCGGCGACGAGGAGTGGGCGCATCCGAAAAAGTTTCCGTGGACGATGGGCTGGCAGCCGACGTTCCGGTCCGAGGGACGGATTTACGCTAACTATATCCAGGCTTCCTATTCTGACCGCAAGATCGCCGTGCTCTGGCAGAACGATCAGTTTGGTCGCGATCTCTTTCGCGGATTGCAGGAAGGCCTGGGGGCCACCGCCAGCATGATCGTGGCGGATATCGCCATCGAGGCGGATATGTCGATCGACAAACAGGTCGACATTCTCAAGAATTCCGGCGCCGAGGTGCTCGTGCTCAATTGCGCGCCGCCGATCTCGGCCCGTGCCATCCGCAGAGCGGCCGAACTGGATTGGCACCCGGTGTTGGTGCTGGTCAATGCAGCGGCTTCGATCGCAAACGCGTTGAGGCCGGCGGGCCTTGAGAACGCCATCGGCGTGATCTCGACCTCGTTCCTGAAGGATGCCGGCGATACCACGTGGAAGGGAGATCCCGCCATCAAGGCGTGGCTGGCGTTCATGGACAAATACTATCCCGACGGCGACAGGGAGGACGGCTACGCCACCTTCGGCTATGCGGCGGCTGACACCCTGTTCCAGGTGTTGAACCAGTGCGGCAACGACCTGTCGCGCGAGAATATCATGCGGCAGGCAGCTTTGCTGAAGAACTTTCAGAGCCCGATCGTACTGCCGGGAATTACGATCAATACCAGTCCAACCGACTTTCGCCCCATCAAGCAGATGCGGCTGGTGCAGTTCGACGGCTATGCCTGGCAGCCGATCGGCGACGTGATCGAAAGCGCGTTTGCGGCGAGCCCGAACGACAATTGATCTCTACTTCTTCCATGCTGCCTGCCCGTAATTCAATAGCCCACCCTTGTTCTTCGCCGGATGCGCGCGCAGGCCTTCTTCGTTGGGTTCGGTGCCCCAGCCCGGCCGGTCCGGAAGCACGAGATGGCCGTCGACATATTCGGGCAGATGCGTGAACAGTTCGTGGTCCCACGCCAGGCGGTCGATGTCGGTTTCCATGATCCGCAGATTAGGTACCGCCGCGCAAAAATGCGCGTTCATCATGGTGCAGAGATGGCCGTAGAAATTATGCGGCGCGACGTTGACTTCGAAATGCTCGGCCGCGGCCGCGATTTTCATCGATTGCCACACCCCGTTCCACGGCGTGTCGATGATGGCGACGTCCATCGCCTGCTCGGTGAAGTAGGGCAGGAATTCACGCAGGCCCAGCAAGGTCTCGCAGGATGAAATCGGATGCGGGCTCTGGCGGCGGATATAGCCCAGCGCCTGCGGATTGAAGCTGTCGATCTCGACCCAGAACATGTCCATATCCTTGATCGCGCGCAGGATCTTCAGATAGCCTTCGGTCTTGGCGTTGAAGTTCAGGTCGAGCAACAGATCGACATCGGGGCCGGCACCATCGCGGATCGCTTCGAGATGCATGCAGAGGTTACGCAGTACCGTGCGATCGACGTTGATCTCGGGTTCGAACGGCGAACCGAAACCCGGCCGCCATCCCTGCGGCTTGCCGTCGGTATAGACGAAGATGTTGGTCTTCATCGCGGTGAAATGCTTTTCGCGCACCTCGCGCCCGATCGCCTTGACGCCGTCGAGATCGGTAATCGCCGGCTTGTACCAGGTCGGATGATTGATGCGCCAGGTCGCGCAATGCGACCAGTAGACCCGGATACGATCGCGGATTTTTCCGCCCAGCAATTCGTAGCAGGGTACGCCGAGCGCTTTGGCTTTCACATCCAGCAATGCGTTCTCGATGGCGCCGAGCGCCAGCGCGACCACGCCGCCGGCGGCTGGGCGCGTTGCGGAAAACAGTTCCGCATAGATCCGCTCATGCCCAAAGGCGTTCTTGCCGACCACGCGCGCCGAGAGCCGCTCGATCGCCGCGGTAACGCCGGGGGCGCCAAAGCCCTCGTCATATTCGCTCCAGCCGACGATGCCGTCTTCGGTCATGATCTTGACGAAGTGGTAACTGCGCCAGCCGGCGTCGCAGGAGAGCGTCTCGACGCTTCTGATATTGGACGACCTGGTCATGGTTTCCCGCCCCCGCACTGTTTTTATGTTGTCTGATAACAACAACGTATTGAGAGGGGCGTCAATCGCGTAGGGGTAGCATAGGGAGCCTCATGGTTCGAGACGCGCTCCGCGCTCCTCACCATGAGGGTTTAAGACCTCATCCTGAGGAGCGGCCACTTGGCCGCGTCTCGAAGGATGAAGCCACAGAGTTCGTGTTAAGCTTGCGGCGGAAACAGCGTCGGCCGGGTTCGCTCAAACACCTGCCGGCCGTTCTTGTACCCCATCAGCACCTCAGGCAATTCCGCAATTGCATTTGGGCCGCTATCGGTATCGAGAACGATGAGATCGGCGGGGTTGCCGACGGATATGCCGTAGTCCCGCAAATTCATCAGCCGCGCCGGCAGGTCCGTCACGAGGTCGAGACAGGCATCGAATTCGCTGATCCCGGCTTGTGCGACATTGGCATAGAAGTTCGCCATCCGCAGCAATGATGCATCGCCGAACGGCGTGAAGGGATTCAATACATTGTTGGTTGCGACCGAACACAGCACGCCGTCTTCAACGAGCTTATGTGCGACCGTCAGCCCGCGCGGCAAGTTGTGGGTGGCATCCCGTCCCATCAGGTAAAGATCGGTCGCGGGCAGCACGGTGACAGCGACGCCGGCCTTTGCGAGACGTTCAGTCGCAACCTTCAGCCGATCCGGCGGCAGCGCAGACAATTTGGTGGCGTGGCCGATGGCGACGCGGCCGTGGTAATTGCGCCGCTCGGTCTGTCGGCAGACTTCTTCCATGTGCCACCACGACGGGTCGAGATCGAAGTCGAGATGGAGATCGACATCGACGTCGAATTCCTGTGCCAGGTCGAACAGTTTTTCGAGATGCGCGTTCGGGTCGGTGTCCATATAGGGACAGCCGCCGATGGCTTCGCCGCCGTCGCGCAATGCTTCGATCAGAAGTTCTTCGCTGCCTGGATCGTTGGTCAGGCCTTCCTGCGGAAACACGCAAGGCGACAGGTCCATCGCCCAGGCATAGTCACGCTTCAGCGCCTTGATCGCTTCGAACCCGCGCAACCCGATGCGCGGATCAATTTCGACATGGGTGCGCATGCGTGTGGTGCCGTGCACGATCGCACGTTCGATCACGCGCTGACCGCGCGCATAGATGTCCTCGACCGTGAAATCGCGTTTCATCGCAGCGACCGCGCGAATGGCCTCGCTCACGTTTTTATGGTCGTGGCCGCAGCGGCCCAGCAGGCAGGCCTTGTCGAGATGGATATGAGTATCGACAAAGCCCGGTAAAGCGAGCTTGCCGCCGATATCGATCTCGGCAGCTTCGCAGGCAAGGTGCGGTTCGATCGCGGCGATCCGGCCATCCGCTATCCCGATATCGACGGGGATGGACGAGGACCGCGTCCTGGCGTTGCGGAAGATCAGATCGAAGGCAGTTCGAGCGCTCATGGAGACCGGGAAGCTTGGAGGCTGGGAAGCGTGAGAAGAGGCGACCCTAGCCGAAGCGCTGCTACAGGGCAGCTCCAGATTGTGTGCAGTTTTAAGGCCAAACTGTTCAAAATATGTGCATGCAATTTGGCGCCCCGATTGTAGTATTTCAGCCGTCAGGAGAAAGCCGCCATGTCTGTTGCCGCGAAAGCCGGGACCAAGCCCTTGTCGGATGCCGAAGTCGTCGAAGCCTATCTCACGGCCTCGATGATCCCGGATCCGGATGCCGCTGCGGCCTATATGAGGCCCGGTACGGTGATCACCTTCACCGGTGGACGCGAATTCGATCATCCACGCGGCCCGACCGGCTTCAACGCGCGGCGCTATCGCTGGGTCAAGAAGAAGATGGATCGCTTCGACGTCTGCCCGGGCGCAGACGAGACCGTGGTCTATTCGATCGGCACGCTCTACGGCGAATGGATCGACGGCACTCCGTTCGAGGGAAATCGCTATGTCGATCGTTTTGTCGTGAGGGGCGGCGAGATCGTGAAGATGGATGTCTGGAACGACAGTGCGGAGCGGATACTGGTTCAGCGCGGGATTGAGGCTTGATGGGTCTCGTGGTTCGAGACGCACGGCTTCGCCGTGCTCCTCACCATGAGGATTTCAGACCTCATCCTGAGGAGCATCGCAAAGCGATGCGTCTCGAAGGATGAAGCCGCTGAACGAAAGGGCTCTACCTCGCCCTTATCACCTTCGGCATCTTCACCACGCGGTCGCTCTCGCTCTCATCCGCATAGGGTGCAAGAATATCCAGCAAATCGCGGCCGCGCTGAGGGGCAGGGGTCACAAGTGCCCGATTGGCCACCGAATCCAGATGGCTGTGCATCAGGCTCATCACCTTGCTTTCGTCGCCCTTGACCAGTGCCGCGATGATCGCGCGGTGCTCATTAATTGCGCATTCCGACGAATGCGGGCGGCTGTACAAAGATAAAGTCAAACAGCAGCGATAGGCGACCTCGCTGACGTAACGCACGAGAATCGGGCTATTCGTCATATGGGCGAGGTGGATGTGAAACTCTGTCGCCAGCCGGAGCGACACTGCGTCGGAGCCGTCGCGGGCCTGATCCTCAGCGTCGACATGCGCATTCAGCGTCGCAATCTGGGGCTTTCGTCAGTTTGCCGGCGAGCTGGCGTACCACGAGGCGCTCGAGCTCGATCCTGATGTCGAAGGCGTCGCGGGCTTCCTGCCAGCTCGGCGTTGCCACCACTGCGATCCGGTTGCGGCGAAGCTCGACCAGACCCTCCGCGGCCAGTTGTCCCAGCGCATGCCGTGCGATGGTGCGGCTGACGCCGAACCGTTCGCCGAGTGAGTCCTCCGGCAATTTCGCACCGGGCTCCAGTGCCTGCTCGATGATGGCGCGGCGAAGGGCGCGGCAGATCACGCTGACCTTGTCCGATGATTCCGCGTTCTTGCCGGCGGAGCGAGACGCCATGGGGCGAATTCCTGGGAAGAAGTGCTTCGAATGCGTTTCCCTATCACAAATGTCCGACAATTGAGCGCCTCAATTGCATGCAGTTTGACGGCCAGATTGCACAAAAGGAATCCGCTGGTTTTGGCGAGTTTTGGAATCCCGTTGATTCCAAACGCGAGTTTCGCTGGCATCGCGCTTGCATGCACTTGGCGTCATGATGCGCATGCAACCAAGCCAGGAATTTGAGGGCGAGCCGATTTCGGCCGGCGCCGCGCCGATCGCGATCGAATTGTCAGACGCTTCCGTCACTTTCGGCCGCGGCGCGCGGGCGGTCCCGGCACTGTCGAAAACCACGCTGCGGATCGCCGATGGCGAGTTCGTCGCGCTTGTCGGACCTTCGGGCTGCGGCAAGTCCACCATCCTGCGGCTGGTCAGCGGGCTGGTTCAACCGACCACCGGCGTAATCATTGTCGGCGGCCGGGAGGTTGCTGCGCGCGCCTTGCGCGTCGGCATGGCCTTCCAGAACCCGACCATGCTGCCCTGGATGACGATAGAGCGGAACATCATGCTGCCGCTCAAGATCGTCGAACCCTTCCGCTCGCAGTTTCGAAAGCTGCGCAAGACCGAGTTCCGCGACAAGGCCAATGCGCTGCTGGAGCAGGTCGGCTTGAAAGGATTCGGAAACCGTTATCCCTGGCAACTCTCCGGCGGCATGCTTCAGCGCGCCAATCTATGTCGCGCGTTGATCCATGAGCCGCGCATGCTGCTCTTGGACGAGCCCTTCGGCGCGCTCGACCAGTTCACGCGCGAAGAGCTGTGGTCGATCCTTCAGAATCTCTGGATGTTGCACAAGCCGACCGTGCTGCTGGTGACCCACGATCTGCGCGAGGCCGCGTTCCTCGGCAGCCGCATTTGCGTGATGAGCGCACGGCCCGGCCGCATTGTCGATGACAGCCAGGTCACCTTCAGCCGTCCGCGTACGGTGGCGATGACGTTCGAGCCGGACTTCGTGGCGCTCAATCAAAAACTGCGCGCCTTCATCGTCGATGCCCGGACGGCTTCAAAAGAGGTGTCCTGACGATGTCCGGAATCGATCTTCGCCAAAAAGCCTGGTCGGCAGGACTGATCGTCCTGTTCTTTGTCGGTTGGGAATTGTTTTGCGTTGTAACCGGCATGTCCGATCTGGTGCTGCCGCGCCCATCGCAGGTGTTCGTCACTCTGTTTCAGAAATTTCCCTTGCTGTGGCCGCACATTCTCCAGACGCTGGCAACGACGATGATCGGCTTCGTGCTCGGTGTCGGCCTCGGCGTCGTGCTTGGCGCCGTCATCGGTGTTTCCAGGACCGCTTACGATACGGCCTATCCGCTGCTGGTGGGTTTTTCGTCGATCCCGAAAGTCGCGGTCGTGCCGATCTTCGTGCTGTGGTTCGGCTCCGGCTCGGTGCCGGCGGTGCTGACCGCGCTCTCGATCTGCTTCTTCCCGATCGTCGTGAACATTGCGACGGGACTGGCGACGACGGAGCCTGAGCTTGAAGACGTGCTGAAGGCGCTCGGCGCCAGCAAGTTCGACATTCTCTGGAATGTCGGTCTGCCCCGGACGATGCCGTTCTTCTTTGCTTCGCTAAAGGTCGCGGTCAGCTACGCCTTTGTCGGCGCGGTGCTGTCGGAGACTGTCGCCTCGAACCGCGGCATCGGCAACGTCATGATGACGGCATCCTCGAACTTCAACGTGCCTTTGGTATTCGCCGGCCTGTTCGTGCTCGCCGGCCTCGGCGTCGCGCTCTACGCGATCTTCTCGCTGATCGAGGGCCGCGTCACCGGCTGGGCTACCCGCAAGAACGATTTGCTCGCCACGTGAACAAGATTTCGCCAACCGCCATCCAACCCGAGTGAGGAGGTCAATATGTTAACAAAAGTAAGTGCCGCGCTGTTGGGAGCCGTTCTGTTCGCGGGCGCAGCCAGCGCCGAGGATACGACAATCAAGTTCACGCTGGGCTGGAAGACGCAGGGCAGCGACGCCGCGTTCTTCTATGCGCAGGACAAGGGCTACTTCAAGGAGGAGGGCCTGAATGTCGTCATCGACCAGGGCGAGGGCTCCGGTGCGACGGTAACCCGCATCATGTCCGGCGCCTATGACGCCGGCTTCGGCGACGTCAACGCCATCATCCAGAACGCGTCGACCAAGCCGCAGGACGCGCCTGTAATGGTCTACATGATCTGGAACCAGCCGCCGTTTGCAATCGTCACCAAGAACGGCAGCGGCATCAACAGCATCAAGGATTTCGAGGGGCATACGCTCGGCGGTGCGCAGGGTACGCCGACCACACGGCTGCTGCCGGTGTTTGTCCAGAAGAACAAGCTGGAAGGCGAGAAGATCAAGATATCCAACATGGCGCCGAACCTTCAGGAGCCGATGTTGATCAAAGGCGATATCGACGCAGCCCTTGTGTTCAACATCACCAGCTACTTCAACCTGGTGCTGAACCGTCAGGATCCCGAGAAGGACTACAAATGGTTCTCCTTCGGTGATTACGGGATGGATCTCTATTCCAATGGCGTGATGGTTTCGCGCAAGCTGCTGGCGTCCAACCCGAAGGCCGTGGCCGGCCTCGTTCGCGCCGTCAACAAGGGCATGATCGCGGTGGCGAAGGACCAGAACGCCGGCATGAAGGCGGCGCTGAATTACGACAATCTGATCAATGTCGACGTCGAAAAGCGCCGCCTGCAATACTCCTTCGACAAGCTGATCGTCTCGCCGGAGATGAAGGAAATCGGCGTCGGCGACGTCAAGGACGACCGCATGACCCGCGCCATCGGCATTATCGTCGAAGGCTACCAGCTCACCCGCGCGCCAGCGCCGTCCGAGATTTTCTCGCGCGAGTTCCTGCCGCCGCGCGCCGAACGTGAGCTGACGTATACGGCGAACTGACCCACTTCCGTCATTGCGAGGAGCAAAGCGACGAAGCAATCCATTCTTTCTTTATGCGGCGCGATGGATTGCTTCGCTGCGCTCGCAATGACGGGAAAAGGCGCGGTCATGGCCCCGGAAATTACGGCAACCAGCCTGTTCTCTGGCCCTGACCGCGGCTTGCTCGAAAACGTCGTACTACGGCACGACAACGGAATTATCACCTCCATCTCCGAGGGAGCGCCGCCCACGGCCGGGCCGCGCTCCCTCGTTCTTCCGGCCTTCGTCAACGCGCACGATCATGCGCGGCCGACCGCGTCGTCATTTGGCGCGCTCGGCATGCCGCTCGAGAGCTGGATACTGCGATCCGCGCTCGGCACGCCCGTCGATCCCTATCTCACAGCAGCATCGGCGCTGGCGCGTTCGGCACGTGCCGGCTGCGCGTCTGTCATGATCCACTACACCCGCCCGAGCGGCACCATGCCGCTGGTCGAAGAGGCGAAGGCGATTGCGCGGGCTGCGTCCGAGGTCGGCGTCCGCATTGCGTTTGCGATTGCCGTTCGCGATCAGAACCCGGTGGTGTATGGCGACGGCGAGCCGGTGCTGTCCGACCTCTCCCGCGACGATCGAAGGACGATTGAGGAACTGTTTGTCCGCGCGCCGATGTCGCCCAAGGCGTATATCGAGCTGACTGATGCGATTGCGTCTTCCATTGCCGGCCCCATGGTCGATGTGCAGCTTGGTCCGGCCGGCGTGCAATGGTGCTCGATGCCACTGCTGCGAAGCGGTCGCGGAGAATTCGGCGCAGACCGGCCGCCGCATTCACATGCACCTGCTGGAGACCGTCTATCAGCGCGCCTGGGCCGATCAGCATTTTCCTCAAGGCATCGTCCGTTATCTCCGTGACATCGGTTTCCTGTCGGAACGGCTGACGCTCGCACACTGCATTCATGCCCGCCCGGATGAAATCGAGATGATCGCAGCATCAGGCGCGCGCATCGTTACGAATTTCAGTTCCAACATGCATTTGCGCTCCGGTCTTGCGCCGATCGCCGCCGCGCATAAATGCGGCTGCGCCATCGCGGTGGGCGTCGACGGCCTGGCGCTGGACGAGGATGACGACGTCTTGCGCGAGATGCGGCTGGTGCAGATGATGCATGGCGGTCTCGGGTTCAAACGCACGTGGACCTGTCCGGAATTCCTGGGCCTAGCCATTCGCAACGGCCGCGCGGCGACAGGTTCCCCCGGAACCGGAGAGCTCGTGCCGGGATCGCCGGCCGACTTCGTTACCATCGATCTCGATCGTCTCGATCGCGATCAGATCATGCCCGTTGATCCGCTGGGACTTCTATTTGCACGCGGCAACACCTCGCTGCTGCGCGATGTGGTTGTCGACGGACGGCAGATTGTCAGCCAAGGCCGTTGCGTCGGCGTCGATCTTCCCGCGATCGAGAAAGAGTTGCGCCAGATCTATCGGGCCAATGCCAGGCAACTCGCGCCGTTTCAGCTTGCCTGGCCGTCCCTTTCGACGTCGCTGCAAAATTGGTTCGAAACCCAACTGGGTTGCGGCTAGGAACCTAAGTATTTCGCATTGTTCGTGAATTCCGCAACGCGGAAGAAAATTCCGCTTGCATCAGCAAGCGGGCAAGGTTTCATGGTCAATAACAAGAAACTGAGCCGGCGGTATATCCGCGCTGGTTACTCGGCCATGGGGAAACGTGATGGGCGCGTTGTCGCATCTGCGGATTGTCGAGATCGGAAGCGCGGCCGCGACGAGCTATTGTGCCCGCCTGTTCGCCGATTTCGGCGCAACCGTTCAGAAAATCGAACCGCCTGCGGGCGATCCGCTGCGTCGCGCTGCGCCTTTGACGCCGAAAGGGCACAGCGCCTGGTTTGCGTTTCTCAATTTCAACAAGTCGAGCGTCGCGCTCGATCCGAATGACCCAAACGCTACATCGCGCCTGACCGAGTTGATCGCTGCTTGCGACATTTTGCTCGACGGCCGCGACGTCGATGCGGCGGATTGTCCTGCATTCGATCTCGCGGCCGCGAGGCAACGTCATCCCGGCCTCATTCATCTCTCGGCAAGCTGGTTCGGCGATCAGGGACCATACGCAAAATTCGAGGCGACCGATTCCACCATTCGCGCGCTGACCGGGCTGATAAAACTGGTCGGGCCGGCGGAGGGACCGCCGATGCACGCGCCGGATTTCCAGACCGGCATTCTTGCCGGCCTCTGGGGCTTTATCGCGGCGGCATCCTCGGTGCTGGGACGCATGCAGGACGGAAGAGGGCGGGTTAGTCGCTTAAGCATCTTCGAATCCAGCATTGCCGTGACCGAATACATCATGTTCGAGTCGTTCACGCGCGGCGACATCATGCGCCGGATCGGCGTCAACCGGTTCTGGCCGACCTTCCCGGTCGGCATCTACGAGACGAAACAAGGCTGGCTCGGCGTCACTACCGTGACCCCGGCGCAATGGCGCGCGTTCTGCGAGATGCTGGGACTGCTTGAACTGCGCGACGACCCGACGCTGTTCATGGGCGTCGACCGGCTGCAGCGCATGGAGGAAATCGAAGGTAAGATCATTCCGCGATTGAAACAGCGCGCCGCTCAGGAATGGTTCGCCGAAGGCTTGCGCCGAAAGATCCCGATCGTGCCGGTGCCTGATATCGGCGACCTCATCGCGGATGAAGAGAAGAAAGCACGCGGCGCCATCGTTCCGATCACGATCGGCGACGAGACCGGCTTTACGGCAGGCTCCATGCAGCGGTTGATGGCTACGCCGCCCCGCCGTGGCGGAGCGGTACCCGATATCGGCGAGCAAATGCTTGGCCGCGCCCATAGCGGCGAGCGCGTCCCTCGCACGCCCGTGCGGGAGCCGCGTGGCGTAAATCGCCTTCCGCTCGAAGGCATTCGTGTGATCGATTTTTCGATGGGGTGGGCCGGGCCGATCTGCACGCGCACGCTGGCCGATCTCGGCGCTGATGTGATCAAGATCGAGGCCACGCAATATCCGGACTGGTGGCGTGGCGTTGACCGCCGTCCGGCCTACGTTCTCGAACAGATGTACGAGAAATCGGTACGTTATTGCATCATGAACCGCAACAAACGCGGCATCACGCTCGATTTGACCCGGCCGCAGGGACTCAATCTCGCCAAGCGGCTGCTGGCTGACGCCGATTGCGTCGTCGACAATTACTCCGTCGAAGTTCTGCCGAAGCTCGGGCTTGGTTATGAGGTGCTGAGCAAGCTCAATCCAAAACTCGTCATGATGTCGATGTCAGCTTTCGGCGCCGGCAGCATGCATCGCGACTGCCGCGCCTATGGTTCGACGCTCGAGCAGGGCTCGGGCTTGCCGAGCGTGGTCGGTGACGCCAATGGACCGCCGGTCATGAGCCATACGGCGTTTGGCGATGCGGTCGGCGGTTTGAACGGCTGCGCCGCGGTTCTCACCGCGCTGATCCATGCGAAACTTACCGGCAAGGGCCAGTTCATCGATCTCGCGCAGATCGAATGCATGATGCCGTTCGCCGCGCCCTGGATTATCGCACATTCGATCGACGGTAAGTCGCCCACGAAATACGGCAATCGCCATCCGGATTTCGTGCCGCATGGCTGTTTCCCCTGCGCCGGCGAGGACAATTGGGTTGTAATCGCTGTTTCCAGCGATGCGATGTGGCCGAAGCTCGCAAAGCTGCTTGGCCGCGCCGATTGGGCGTCCGACGCAAAGCTGAAGACAGCGGCTGGACGGCGGGTCATCGAGAGCGAGATCGAGGTCGCGATCGCCGCCTGGACCTCGGCGCGCGAGCCGGAAGAGGCGCTGAGCGTGCTGCAGGCGGCCGGTGTCGCGTCCGGCGTGGCGCGGTTGCCGATCGATCTGCTGAACGACAGGCAATTGCATGCGCGTGGCTTCATTCAGGAGGTCGATCGCGCCTTCATCGGCAAGCATCCGCAACCGTCGATGCCGTTCCGCGAAACCGATGCGCCGTTTCCGATCCGCAGTTTGCCGCCGACGCTCGGCGAACATAACAAGGAAATACTTGGCGGCTTGCTGGGGCTTTCCGATGCGGAACTCGATCAGCTCAGCCGTGACGGCATCATCGGAACAAAGATGCTGATGGAGGAGCAGCTTGTGAAAGAGAAGAAGCGGGCGGCGGGCTGATGGCAGCGGCGGGGCCGGCACAGCGCAAATCGGAGGCGGTTGCGACAGGCGGCTCGCAAGCGCTGATTTCGGTGCGCGGGCTGGGCATCCGGTTCAAAACATCGCACGGCGTCTGGCAGGCGACGCGCAAGATCGACTTCGACATTCTGCCCGGCGAGCGCGTCGGCATCGTCGGCGAAAGCGGTTGCGGCAAGACCATCACCGGTCTGTCGATCCTGCGGCTGTTGCCGAACAATCTTGCCGGCCTCGACGGATCCATCTTGTTCGACGGTACCGATCTGGCCAGATGTAGCGCCCGCGAGATGCGCGCGATCCGCGGCCGGCGTATTGCAATGATCTTTCAGGAGCCGATGAGCGCGCTCGATCCGGTCTTCACCGTCGGCCACCAGATCGCCGAGACGCTCCGCGTTCACACCGGTGTCAGCAAGGAGGAGGCGAGGGAACGCACGCTCGATATGCTGCGCCGAGTTGGCATTGCCTCGCCCGAACAACGCATCGACGACTACCCGCACCAGCTTTCCGGCGGCATGCGCCAGCGCGTGATGATCGCGGCTGCCCTGATCTGCGGGCCGCAATTGCTGATCGCGGACGAGCCGACCACCGCGCTCGACGTTACGGTGCAAGCGCAAATCCTGGAACTGCTGCGTGAGCTCAGCGAGACATCAAATACGGCGCTGATGCTGATTACGCATGATCTCGGCGTTGTCGCCGAGACCTGCACGCGCATGATCACCATGTATGCCGGCGAAGTCATTGAAGATGCCGCTGTCGACGATGCGCTGGTCAGGCCGCTGCATCCCTATACGTCCGGCCTCTTGCGCTCCTTGCCGCATCTGAGTCCGCGTCATGGCAAGCTGCCGTCGATCCCGGGCCGGGTGCCGTCCATCATGGACATGCCCAATGGCTGCCGTTTCAAGGCGCGTTGTCCGTACGCGGTCGAGGCTTGCGAGAAAGAGCAGGAATTGCGCGATGCGGGGAACGGCCGCAAGGTGCGCTGCTGGCGTTTTGGCGAACTCGATCTCCCCGGCGCGCTGCAACATGCCGCCTCCGCGCCGATCGCGGCGATGGTCGCCCAATGATGCCGCAGGCCGCCGATAGCGCGTGGGATGCCATCGTTTCGGTGCGCGATCTCCAGGTGCGCTTTCAAACCACCGATCGCCGCGCCACCGTGAAGGCGGTCGACGGCGTAAGCTTCGATGTCCGCCGCGGCGAGACCTTTGGCATCATCGGCGAATCCGGATCGGGCAAGACCACGATCGGCCGTGCGCTGGTGTTCCTGCTGAAGCCGAGCGGGGGCGCCATCCTGCACAACGGCGTCGACCCGTTGGCGATGCCGCGCAAGCAGTTCCAAAATCATCGCCGCGACTATCAGATCATCTTTCAGGATCCGAATGCCGCGCTGAACCCGCGCATGACGATCATGTCATCGGTGCTGGAGCCGCTGGAACTGGCGCGCGTGGGCACGAAGGTCGAACGCGCAAAACGGGCGCGAGAAGCGATGGATCGCGTCGGCCTGCCGCAGGAAATCGGCGGGCGCTATCCGCATCAGCTTTCCGGCGGCCAGAAGCAGCGCGTGGTGATTGCGCGCGCGCTGACACTGCGCCCGAAATTGATCGTCTGCGACGAGGTGGTGGCAGCGTTGGATATGTCGATCCGCGGCGACGTACTGAATTTGTTCGCCGAACTGCAACGCGATCTCGGGCTCACCTACGTGTTCATCACCCACGATCTCGCGGTTGTCTCCCACATCAGCGAACGCATCGCCGTGATGTATCTCGGCCGCTTCGTCGAGCTTGGTCCGACGGAAAAGGTTTCCGAGCGGCCGCTGCATCCCTATACGCAGGCGCTGCTGTCGGCCGAGCCGCGGCCGTTGCCCTCGAACATGCGCGGCGATGCCAGGATCGTTTTGGAAGGCGAAATCCCGAGCCCGATCGATCCGCCGTCGGGATGCCGGTTTCGGACCCGCTGCCGGTATGCGCAAGAGGTTTGCGCCGCACGCGCGCCGGACTGGCGCGAACTGATGCCTGATCACTGGGTCGCCTGCCATTTTGCGGATCGCCCGAACTTTTCACCGAACTAACCTGCCGGAGGATAGGCCATGACACACACACGACGCGAGGTAATGGCGCTGATATCGGGTGCACTGGCCGGCACGAGCCTTGGCGGTCACGCGCTCGCGCAAGGCACGCCGAAGCGCGGCGGCATCTTGCGCATCTCCGCGCCCGCCAATCCGTCGAGCCTCGATCCTGCCACGGGCGGCGCGGGCTCCGATCATGCGTTTCTGTTCACGATGTACGACACGCTGACCGAATGGGATTTTGAGACGCTGAAGCCAAAACCTGGCCTCGCCGAAAGCTGGAGCTTTACCGATCCGACCACCTTCGTGCTCAACATCCGCTCTGGCGTGACTTTTCACGACGGCACGCCGCTCGATGCCGAAGCGGTCAAGTTCAACCTCGAGCGCAACAAGAGCGACCCGAAATCCAACATCAAGGCCGATCTCGCCGCGATGGCGTCGGCTGCGGTCACCGGCCCGATGCAGGTCACGCTGAAGCTCAATACGCCCGATGCCGCGCTGCCCGGCATCCTCTCCGACCGCGCCGGCATGATGGTCTCGCCGACGGCGGTCAAGGCGAGCAGCGCCGGCAATGTCGCGCGCACGCCGGTCGGCGCGGGGGCCTATGCGTTCGTGAGTTGGGCGGACGGCGAAAAGATCGTCGTCAAGCGCAACGAAAAATACTGGAAGGCCAACCGGCCGTATCCCGATGGCATCGAATTTTCGATCATTCCCGAATTGACCACCGGTGCGCGCTCGGTCACGGCAGGGCAGAACGACCTGATTTATCAGCTTCCGCCGCGCCAGAAGGCGATCGTGGAGCGCGCCAGCAACATCAAGATCGTCAACGGGCCGACGTTGTATGTCTTCCAGATTTTCCTGAACTGGGGGAAGCCGCCGTTCGACGACGTCAAGGTGCGCCAGGCCTTCAACTTTGCGATCGACCGTGTCGCCTTCGTCAAGGCCGCGCTCGCAGGTCTCGCCGAACCCGCCTACATGAACCTGCCGAAATCGCATTGGGCCTACGACGAATCCGTCGCAAAGCTTTATCCCCATGATCCGGACAAAGCGCGAAAGCTGCTCAGCGAGGCCGGCTTCAAGGAAGGCACGGTGATCGAGATCGGCGGCTATACCGACCAGGATTCGGTGCAGCGCCAGGAAATCCTGATCGAGCAGTTCCGCAAAGCCGGCATGAATATCAAGTTCGTCAACGCGCCGATCGCGGAGGCCTCGGCTTCGTTCTTTGGGCCGGAGAAACGCGGTTCCGGCCTGCTGGCGGCCTGGACCGGGCGGCCCGACCCGAGCCTGACCTATTCGCTGATGTTCACGAAAGACGCCTATTATAATGGCGGCCGGGCGCCGGTCCCGCCGGAGCTGGAAGCGGCCATCAAGGAGTCGCGGGCGTCGGAAGACATCGAGATCCGCCGCAAGGCCTTTGCCACCGTCCAGAAGCTGGTGATGGAAAACGCCTTCGTGGCGCCGCTCGCCTTTCAGTTTGAACTGGTCGCCATGAACAAGAAGGTGCAAGGCTACAGGCCGAATCTTCTGGGCAAGCCGAAATACGACGACGTCTGGCTGGAGAGCTGAATGGCGCGACGAAGTCCGGCAAGGGTGATCGGCGGCCGCCTGTTGCAGGCGGTCCCGGTGATCCTGCTCGCGACCTTCATGGTGTTCGCGCTGCTCAAACTGGTGCCCGGCGACATCGCGGTGACGCTGGCCGGCGATAACGCGACCGATGCGCGCATTACCGAGATCAGGAAAATCTACGGCCTCGACCGTCCATTCCTGGTGCAGTATGGCGCGTGGCTCGGTCACGTCGTGCAGGGCGATCTCTCGCAATCGCTGCTGACGGGCGAAAAGGTCGCGACCTCGATCGGTCGCGCGTTTCCGAACACGCTTCTGATCGTCGCCATCGCGTTGGTGCTGGCGCTGCTCACGGGCATTCCGATGGGCGTGGTCGCAGCGATCAAGCCCAACGGCTGGGTCGACAAGACGGTCAGCATGATCGCGTCGCTCGGTGTCGCCATACCTGGATTCTGGCTGGCGATGATCCTGGTGGCTGAAATCTCGCTGAAGCTGAACTGGCTCCCGGCAACCGGTGCAAAATCCTTCAGCGTGTCGCCGTGGGAGGCGATCCGGCACGCGCTGTTGCCCGGCATTGCCATCGCTGCCTACGGCATGGCCGAAGTCGCGCGGCAGTTGCGGGGATCGCTGCTCGAAGTGCTGTCATCGCAATATGTGCGGACGCTGCACGCCAAGGGGTTGTCGATGACGCGCATCCTCTGGCAGCATGGCCTGAAGAATGTCAGCGTCAATCTGTTCACCATCATCAGCCTCTTGGTCAACCGCATGCTGGCGGCAACCGTCGTCATTGAAGCCGTGTTCGCCATTCCCGGCCTCGGCAGCCTGATCGTTCGCGGCGCCATCCAGCGCGACTTTCCGATCGTGCAGGGCGTGGTCTTCGCGATGGTAATCGTGGTGATCACGGTCAATCTGATCGCCGATCTTCTCTGTGCGGCCGTTGATCCAAGGATCGAGCAATGACCGATATGGCGCTGGCAACGCGGGATTCTCGGGTTGAGCCGAGCCGGCTGCACCGCTTGTTCCGCTGGCTGGCCGGCGATCTTCGCGCGGCGCTGGCGATCCTGGTGCTGCTGGTGCTGGTGATCGTGGCGATCGGCGCGCCCTGGATCGCGCCGTATCAACCGACCGCGCAGGACGTCAACAATATGCTGGCGGCCCCCGGTCCGGAGCATCTGCTTGGCACCGACGACCTCGGCCGCGATATCTTTAGCCGCTTGATCTACGGCGCCCCGGCGACCGTCTATGCCAGCGTCCTCGCCGTCAGCGTCGCCATTACCATCGGCCTGCCGGTCGGATTGGTCGCGGGCTTCTTCGGCGGCTGGACCGACGATATCATCAGCCGGGTCATCGACACATTTCTGTCGTTCCCGGCCATCGTGCTGGCAATCGCCGTCACCGGCGCGCTCGGCATTGGGCTGACTAACGGTATGATCGCCGTCGGCATCGTGATGTTTCCGGCGCTCGCCAGAATCGTGCGTGCCCGGACGCTGATCGTGCGCCAGGAACTCTATGTCGACGCCTCGCGCTGCTTCGGCGCGCCGGCCTGGCATATCCTGTGGAAGCATGTGCTGCCGAACGCGCTGCAGCCGGTGATCGTTCAGGTGACGCTGCTGTTGGCGGCGGCCTTGCTCGCCGAAGCCAGCCTGAGCTTCCTCGGGCTTGGTATCCAGCCACCTAACCCGAGCTGGGGTGCGATGCTGGCGCGTGCCTATCAATACATGGAGATCGCGCCCGAGCAGATGTACGCGCCGGGCCTTGCCATTCTGGTCGTGTCCTTGGCATTCAACGCGTTGGGAGAATCCTTGCGCATCGTGCTCGATCCGACCATGAAGGATCGCTAGAGCATGATCCGGACAAGTGGGCACCGGTTTTCCGAAAAGATCATGATCAAATAGAAGAGCTTTAACGGAATCGTCTATGTCCTTCCAGAAGCTGTTGATTGCCAACCGTGGCGAGATCGCAATTCGCATTGCGCGCGCCGCCGATGAAGCCGGCCTTGCCACCGTGGCGATCTACCCGGCCGACGATGCCTTGTCGTTGCATGTCCGTTCGGCCGGCGCGGCTCAGGAGATCCCGGGGCGGGGCGCGCGCGCCTATCTCGATATCGAGGCAGTCATAGCCGCTGCCAAGGCCGCCGGATGTGATGCGCTGCACCCGGGCTATGGGTTTCTCAGCGAGAACGCCTCACTCGCGCGGCGTTGCGCGGAAGAGGGGATTGTCTTCATCGGACCGTCCCCCGAAGCGCTGGATCTGTTCGGCGACAAGGCAAGAGCCAGGGAACTGGCGAAAGAGTGCGGCGTACCCGTTATCGAGGGCACCAACGGCCCGACCAGCCTGGAGGAAGCGAAAGCCTTTTTCGCGTCGTTGGGCGAGTGCGGCGCCGTCATGATCAAGGCCATCGCCGGCGGCGGGGGGCGCGGCATGCGCATCGTCGATGACGCTTCCGGGCTGGAGGACGCCTATGCGCGCTGCCAATCCGAGGCCAGGGCCGCCTTCGGCAGCGACGGCGTCTATGTCGAGCGCCTCATTCGTAACGCCCGCCATATCGAAGTGCAGATCATCGGCGACCAGCACGGCGCGATCAGCCATTTGTGGGAGCGCGAATGCTCGATCCAGCGCCGCAACCAGAAGCTCGTCGAGGTGGCGCCGAGCCCGTCGCTGAGCGACCGCTTGCGCGGGGCAATCATCGAGGCCGCCAAGCAGCTTGCGGCGGCCGCGAACTACGACAATCTCGGCACCTTCGAATTCCTGGTCGATGGCGATGCCAGGGATGCCGCTTCCGCGTTCGCCTTCATCGAAGCCAATCCACGGCTTCAGGTCGAGCATACCGTCACCGAGGAAGTGCTCGGCGTCGATCTCGTGAAATCGCAGCTCGCGGTCGCCGATGGCGCCACGCTGGGGTCGCTGGGGTCTGGCACAGGCCTATATCCCGAAGCCGCGCGGCTATGCGATGCAGTTGCGGGTCAATATGGAGGTGATGGACGAGAGCGGCGGCACCCAACCGACCGGCGGGACGCTCGCTTTGTTCGACCTGCCGTCCGGGCCCGGCGTTCGCGTCGATACCTTCGGTTATTCCGGCTACAAGACCAGTGCAGCCTTCGACTCGCTGCTCGCCAAAGTCATCGTTCATTCGACAGGTCCGAACTGGACTGACGTGGTGCAGAAGGCCGCGCGGGCCCTGCGCGAGTTCCGGATTGGCGGCGTCGCTACCAATATTCCGTTCCTCGCCGCCGTGCTGGCGCATCCGGATTTCGTTGCCAACCGCATCAGCACCGGTTTTATCGATGCCCACGTAGCCGCGCTCGTCGGCGCCGCCCAGGAGATCGCCCCGGAGACCAACGGGACGGCCGCCAATGTGGCCGCGGCCTTCGAGCTCGGTGAAACTGTCATCGGTCCGGCCGGATCGGTGCCGGTCCCGGCACCGCTGCAAGGCACCATCGTGGCAATCGAGGTCGGCGAAGGCGATCTGGTTCGTCCGGGCCAGCAGATCGCCGTCCTCGAATCCATGAAGATGGAGCACCTCGTGACCGCGCCGCATGGCGGCACGGTGACCAAGATCGCGGCCGGTCCCGGCGTGACGTTGATGCAGGACGAGGCCATCCTGTTTCTCGAGCCCGCCGAAATCGATGCCTATGATGTGGCAGAAGATGAAGCCGTCGATCTCGATCACATCCGTCCTGATTTGGCCGAACTGATCGCGCGCCATGCGATGACGCTCGATGAAAACCGTCCGGCCTCGGTCGAACGCCGCCGCAACACCAATCAGCGCACGGCGCGCGAGAACATCGCGCAGCTCGTCGATGATGGTTCATTTGTCGAATATGGATCGCTGGCGATTGCGGCCCAACGCCGGCGCCGCAAAGTCGACGATCTCATCAAGAACACGCCCGCCGACGGCTTGATCTCCGGCGTCGCCACCGTCAACGCCGACAAGTTCGGCAGCGAAGGCGCCCGCTGCATGGTGATCTCCTACGACTACACCGTGCTGGCGGGCACGCAAGGCCACATGAATCACAAGAAGATCGACCGCATGCTTGGGCTGGCCGAGCAATGGCGGCTGCCGTTGGTGTTTTATGCCGAGGGCGGCGGCGGCCGACCCGGCGATACCGATCGGCTCGGCATGACCGGGCTCGACGGGCCGTCCTTTGTCCAATTCGCCAAGCTTTCGGGGTTGGTGCCCGTGATTGGCGTTGTGTCGGGCTATTGTTTTGCCGGCAACGCCGCGATGCTCGGTTGCTGCGACGTCATCATCGCGACAAAGAACGCGTCGATCGGCATGGGCGGGCCCGCCATGATCGAAGGCGGCGGTCTCGGTGTCTACCATCCCGCGGACGTCGGGCCGGTGTCGTTCCAGTCGCCGAACGGTGTCATCGACATCCTTGCCGAGGACGAGGCGGAGGCGACAAGCGCCGCGCAGAAATATTTGTCTTATTTTCAAGGCGCAGTCACCGACTGGAAAGCACCGGACCAGCGCCTGCTGCGGCGTGCCATCCCGGAAAATCGCCTGCGGGTCTATGACATCAGAACCGTGATCGATCTGCTCGCCGACGAAGGATCGGTGCTTGAAATCCGCCGGGATTTTGGCGTCGGCATGATCACCGCCTTCATTCGCATCGAAGGCAAACCGTTCGGCCTGATCGCCAACAATCCAAAGCACCTCGGCGGCGCGATTGACGCGGCCGCCGGTGACAAGGCCGCGCGCTTCATGCAGCTGTGCGATGCCTTTGATATCCCGATCATCTCGCTGTGCGATACGCCCGGTTTCATGGTCGGCCCCGAGGCGGAAAAGACCGCGATCGTGCGCCACGTCGCCCGCATGTTCGTGACCGGCGCGAGCCTCACGGTGCCGCTGTTCGGCATTGTCTTGCGCAAGGGCTACGGCCTGGGGGCGCAATCCATGATCGGCGGCGGTTTCCATGCTTCCTTCTTCACGGTGGCATGGCCGACCGGCGAATTCGGCGGCATGGGCCTTGAAGGCTATGTGCGGCTCGGCTTCCGCAAGGAGATGGAAGCGATCGCCGATCCGGTCGAGCGCGAGAACTATTACAAGGCCAAGGTCGCCGAGCTCTATGCCAACGGCAAAGCGGTCTCGATTGCCTCGGTCATGGAGATCGACGAGGTGATCGATCCCGCCGATACCAGGCACTGGATCATGTCCGGGCTGCGATCGGTCCCGAAGCCCGAACCGCGAGCGGTCGCAAGCGGCCGTGTATCGACGCGTGGTAATATGTCTTCCGTCATTCCGGGGCGTCCGAAGGACGAGCCCGGAATCCATACTCCCGATCATGGTGGAAGGATTCCGGGCCTGCGGCTGACGGCGCATCGCCGGAATGACGAAGAGGGATGGAGCCCGACGGGCAAATCAGTGATTTCCTGTCCATCCCCCTTACGAAAAATATTCTGCTTTCCTCGTCGGGCAAATCAACGCTACCAGCTTGCGCCATCCCGTGCCCACAAGAGGGGCGCTTCGCGATCGTCACGGACGTTGGGCGCGGGATGCGGTGGACGCGAAGGTCGCGACTGACGAGCGTGGCTGATGCGTACGGCGAAGTCGTGTGGTCCTGACGCCCCGATGCTGGCGTCAAGCTTGCGGATTTATTCGCAAGCGACGGTGGCAAGAAAGCCGGTCACCGGGGAGAGCTCGGAGTAAGCCGTAAAACCATTGCGCAGGGAAGGCCGGAGTGTTTCCGCTGAACCTGTATGCTCGTGTGCGTTTTCTTTAAATGCGCATTGCACACGAGACCGCGGGTGCAGCGCGCACCCGGTCTTCCCTGCGCCCTCTTACTTCGGAGGGACAGAATTCATGCAAATCTCGGGCGCAATCGCGCCGCGAGATCGCGAACACATACCCAGTCGTCATCACCCGCGAAGGCGGGTGATCCAGTATTCCAGAGGCAGTCGTGATTGAATCGATAAGCCGCAGCGTACTGGATCGCCCGGTCAAGCCGGGCGACGACGGTCGGAGATGTGGCTGCGACCTGGATAACTTACCCCAACCTCAGCTCATCATATCCCTTCGCCGCGACCTCGTCGCATCGTGCTCGGTACGCAGGCGCGCTGCCGCTGTAGCGGGCGACGATGCGGGTTTGCTTGCCTTCGACGTTGGAGTTGATCCCGGTCATCCACGAATTGACCTCGTTGGACAGGAGGCCGACGCCAAGCGCCTTGACGTGCTCGGTCCACGACGCGACGCCCGCGGCCGTCGCCTCCAGCCGCGTCAGCTTCTTCTCCCGCGCAAAGCGGATCAGGCCGGTGACCCAATCGACGCTGTATTCGATGCTGCGCGGGATGTTGCCGAGCGCGGTATGTGGACCCATCAGCATCGTCATGTTGGGAAAGCCGTCGACCATGATGCCGAGATAGGTCTGCGGCCCGTGCTTCCATTTGTCCTTCAGGTCGGCGCCTCCGGCTCCGCGAAAAGCGATCTTGTCGAAGGCACCGGTGATGGCGTCGAAGCCGGTCGCAAAGATGATGATGTCGAACTCGTATTCTCTGCTGCTGGTCTTGATGCCCTTTGGCGTGATCCGCTCGATCGGCGTCTCTGTGATATCGACCAATTCGACATTGTCCTGATTGTAGACCTCGTAATAGAAGGTCTCGAGCGGCAGCCGGCGGGTGCCAAAGCCGTGATTTTTCGGAATCAGTTTTTCAGCCACGTGCTGGTTCTTCACCCGCTGGCGAATCTTTCGCGCCACGAAATCGCTGATCGTCGCATTCGCCTTGCGGTCGATCAGGATGTCGCGGAAATTGCCCTGCCAGATACCGAAGCCGCGTTCGGCATAGAGCTTTTCATAAAACGCCTCGCGTTCCTCGTCGGAGACCTCGAAGGCGCCGCGTGGGTCCGGCGTATGCAGAAAGCAGGCGAACGTTTCCTGGCACCGGGCAAACATCTCGGGATAGCCGGCCTTGATCTTCTTCTGCGTCTCGGCGTCGATCTTGCCGTTATGCAGCGGCGCGCACCAATTGGGTGTCCGCTGGAACACCGTGAGATGCCCGACGTCTCGAGCGATGGTCTGGATCGTCTGCACGCCGGTGGCGCCGGTGCCGATCACCGCGACGCGTTTGCCGGTGAAGTCGACCGGCTCGTGCGGCCATCGCGCGGTGTGAAAGGATTGGCCGGCAAAACTGTCGCGGCCTTCGATACGCGGCAGGGTGGGGGTCGAGAGCGGGCCGATCGCGGTCACCAGGAAGCGGGTGCGGAAGTGTCTTCCATCCTCCAGCGTGAGGTTCCAGCTCCGCGTATCCTCCTCGTAAGTTGCCGCCGTGACACGGCTGCGAAATTCGATATCGCGGCGCAGGTCGAACTTGTCGGCGACGTGGTTGAGATAGCGCAACGTTTCCGGTTGTCCCGCGAAATGCTCCGACCAGTCCCACTCCTTCAGCAATTCGCTGGAGAACGAATAGCCGTAGGAGTAGCTCTCGGAATCGAAACGGGCGCCCGGATAGCGGTTCCAGTACCAGGTACCGCCTACATTGGTGCCGGCCTCGAACACGCGCACCCGCATTCCCAGTTCGCGCAGGCGATAGAGCTGGTACAGGCCCGACATGCCTGCGCCGACGATGATGGCGTCAAAATCGAGGTGAGACGGTGGGCTCGAAGGGACCAATTAGCGGTACTCCCGAAACTTATGTTTGCACATCAGGCTAGCCGGTCTCGCGGCGGCGAACAAACCTGGGAATGCGTATCAGGTATCCGCGAATTGGCGGGCGGACCCGGTTCGGGGGTCGACTCGGCACCTGATTTGGCTATCGTCTGCGTTCCGGACCGGCGGCCTTGCCTGACCCGGAGAGGACGACGATCGCCCGTCAAGCGGCGACGACTAAAGGGGGAGAGCGAAGCGATGGCCCAGGTGCTGCAGCACAAGCTGACCTCGATCGACGTCAGCGATCCCAAGCTTTATCAGGACGACACCTGGCGTCCGCTGTTTGCGCAATTGCGCCGCGACGATCCCGTGCATTATTGCGAGGCCTCGCCGTTTGGGCCCTATTGGTCGGTGACGCGCTACGACGACATCTTTGCGGTCGAGCTCGATCACGAGAATTATTCGTCGAGCTCGGAGCTCGGCGGCATTCAGGTGGCGGACCAGCCGAAGGGGCAGGAGCTGCAAAATTTCATTCGGATGGATCCGCCCGGTCATACCGCGCATCGGCGCACCGTCGCGCCGATCGTGGCGCCGTCCAATCTCGTCAATCTGGAGCCGTTGATCCGCAAACGCACGTCCGATGTGCTGGACGCCCTGCCGCGCAACGAAAGCTTTGACTGGGTCGCGCGCGTTTCGACCGATCTCACCAACATGATGCTGGCGACACTGTTCGATTTCCCCTGGAAAGACCGTGAAAAACTGACCTGGTGGTCGGACGTTGCGATCGCCAATACCGATGCGCCCGACGCGGTCGTGCACTCGCACGAAGAGCGTGTCGCTGAGTTGACCAAGATGGCAGAGTATTTCCGCAAATTGTGGGACATGCGTGCCGATGCCCCGCCGACCTTCGACCTGATCTCGATGCTCTCGCATTCCGAAGCGACACGTAATCTGGGTCGGCGCGAATTCATCGGCACGATTGCGCTGCTGATCGTCGGCGGCAACGACACCACGCGCAATTCCATGAGCGGCGGGTTGATGGCGCTAGTCGAAAATCCGGAACAGTTCGAGCTGGTGCGCAGCCGTCGGGAGTTGATTCCGAATCTCGTTTCCGAAACCATCCGCCACCACACGCCGGTGCTGCATATGCGCCGCACTGCCCGCAATGACGTCGAGCTGGCCGGCCGCAAGATTGCAAAAGGCGACAAGGTCGTGATGTGGTACATCTCCGGCAATCGCGATGAAGACAAGATCGATCGCGCCGACGAATTCATTGTCGATCGCGCCAAACCCCGTCAGCATCTAGCCTTCGGCGCCGGCATCCACCGCTGCGTCGGCGACCGGCTCGCTGAACTGCAAATAAGAATTCTATGGGAGGAAGTGTTGAACCGGGATCTGCGCTTCGAAATCATGGGCCCGCCACAGCGACTTTATTCGAATTTCATTCGCGGCATCCGCACACTGCCGGTGAGGATAGTGAATTGAGTCGTCATTGCGAGGAGCGCAGCGACGAAGCAATCCATATCTCCGCGATAGCAAGTATGGATTGCTTCGCTTCGCTCGCAATGACGGTGGATAGATTGTTCGAGAAGTGCCAATGAAACAGCCCTGCGTGTACATTATGGCCAGCAAGCGTCACGGAACGCTCTACACGGGTGTTACGGCCAATCTGCCACGGCGCGCCTTCGAGCATCGCGAGGGGGTGGCAAAAGGCTTTTCGGAGAAGTACGGGTGTAAGATACTGGTTTGGTACGAATTGCATGAGACCATGATCGACGCCATCACGCGCGAGAAGCAGATCAAGGCCGGGAATCGCGCCAGGAAGCTGGCATTGATCGAAGCTATGAACCCAGAGTGGAACGACCTCTATGAATCTCTGGCGTGAGCTTGCTCGAAACCATCCCCGTCATTGCGAGGAGCGCAGCGACGAAGCAATCCATACCTCCGCGATAACAAGTATGGATTGCTTCGCTCCGCTCGCAATGACGAAAGAAAGAATTTAAGGAACTGGAATGAAGCACGATCCCGTTGACGTCCTGATCATCGGCGCCGGTGCGTCCGGCGCGGCTGTGGCCTGGAGCCTGGCCGAAACCAAGATGCACATCCTTTGCCTCGATCAGGGCGGCTGGATGAATCCGTCCGAATATCCGAGCACGGGGAGGGATTGGGAGGCGAAGTTCTACGGCGACTGGTCGACCAGCCCGAATATCCGCGGTCGGCCCGAGGACTATCCGATCAACGACGACAATTCGCCGATCAAGGTCGTGAACTTCAACGGCATCGGCGGCTCCACGGTGATGTACACCGCGCACTGGCCGCGGCTGCATCCTTCCGATTTCAAGGTGAAGACGCTCGACGGCGTCGCCGATGACTGGCCGATCGATTATGATGCACTCACCCCGTTCTTCGAAGAGAACGACCGGATGATGGGTGTATCGGGGCTATCGGGCGATCCGCGCTCGCCGCTGACGCACCCGCCGATGCCGCCGCAACCGCTCGGACTCTCCGGTCCGCTGATCGGCAATGCGATGAACAAGCTCGGCTGGCACTGGTGGCCGTCGGACACGACCGTCGCGACGATGGATTACGAGGGCAGGGCGCGCTGCATCAATCTCGGCCATTGCACGCCGGCCTGCGCGCAAGGCGCCAAGGCCTCGACCGACATTACCTATTGGCCGCACGCAATCCGCGCGGGCGTCGAGGTCAAGACGCATTGCCGCGTGCGCGAGATCTTGACCAACGAGGACGGCATGGCCTCGGGCGTCGTCTACTACGACAAGGATGGCGTCGAGCAATTCCAGCCGGCCGAGGTCGTCATCATCGCCTGCAACGGAGTCGGTACGCCGCGGCTGTTGCTGAACTCGGTCTCCGGCCGCTTCCCGAATGGCCTCGCCAATTCGTCCGGCCTGGTCGGCAAGAATCTGATGTTCCACCCCTATGCGCAGATCTACGGCTTCGTGAAGGAGCCAACCGACAGCAACCGCGCGCCACCGACCTGCCTCTGGAGTAAGGAGTTCTACGACACGGACCGCTCGCGCGGCTTCGTCCGCGGCTACGGCATCCAGTTTGGCCGCGGCGCAGGGCCTGTGTTCGAAGCGGTCGCGAGCGAGCAGAAGGGCATTTTGCCGTGGGGTGCGGATCATCACCGCGTGTTCCGCAAGCTCAACGGTCATCGCCTCGCGGTCTCCGCGATTTGCGAGGATTTGCCCGAGGAGCACAACCGCGTCACGCTCGATCCCGTGCTGAAGGACGGCCACGGCATTCCAGCACCGAAGATCGATTACACGATTAGCGAAAACAGCCGGAAGATGATGGAGCATGGATTGGCGCGGGGCCGGGAGATTCTCGAAGCCGCCGGCGCGACCGACATCTGCATCAACAACCCGATCCCATGGGGCGGCTGGCATCTGCTGGGCACCGCGCGGATGGGCGCCGATCCTGCGCGCTCCGTGGTGAACGAATGGGGCCGCTCGCATGACGTGAAGAATCTCTTCATCGTCGACGGCAGCGTGTTCGTCACGTCAGGTGGCGTGAACCCAACCTCGACCATCCAGGCGATCGCGCTCTACGTCGCCGACCAAATGAAGCAACGCCTTGCCAATCTCTTCGATTGAGACCGCCATGACCGCAGCAAATGAACTGACCTCAGCCCACCGCAACGATCTCCGCACCGTCGCTGCGATGATCATCCCCGCCAGCGACGGGTACAAGGTACCCGGCGCGGACGACCCCGCGATCCAGGCCGATATGCTGGCGACGCTAGGCCGCGATACCGCAATGGTACGGCAGGCGCTCGATCATCTCGCACGCCTTGCAGGCCAACCGCTGGCCGATCTCGATGCGGCGCGGCGCGATGCGGTCGCTAGGGAATTCCGCGCGTCTGGGGGCGAAACGGCAGCGGTGCTCGTCCGCGTGGTGCTGCAATGCTACTACCGCGACGACCGTGTGCTGCGTTCGCTCGGGCTGGAGCTCCGCGCGCCGTTTCCGAAGGGATATACGCTGGAACAGGGTGACTGGTCGCTGCTGGATCCGGTGAAGGCAAGGCCTTCGACCCTGCGCCGGGCATAGGGGCAGGGCAGGCTTGCGTCCGCATCAGGGCTCTTGCGGCCAAGCTGCCCGGTAACCATCTGATACGCGAAGGAATTTCGCCATGTTGGATTTTACCTCTGAGATTAGTGATGACGGCCTGTCATCCCAAGCGACCGAGACCACCCAAGCCGACGATCAACCTTTACTCGACGCCTATTCGAACGCCGTGATCGACGTGACCGAGCGCGTCGGCCCCGCCGTGGTACGTGTCGAGACCGGCCCGAAAGTGCGCAACGCGCGCGAGCGCGGCGGACTTGGCTCCGGCATCGTCATTTCGCCGGATGGTCTTGTGCTGACCAACAGTCATGTGGTCGGATCGTCGAAAGAAATCCGGCTGCGGGACACCGAGGGTTTTGTCACCGACGCCCATGTGCTCGGCGTCGATCCCGACACCGACCTCGCACTTCTGCGCGCCGACGGTGCGCGGGACTTGCCGTACGCTTCGCTCGGCAATTCCAAAAGCCTGCGCCGTGGCCAGCTAGTGGTCGCGATCGGCAATCCGCTTGGCTTCGAATCGACCGTAACCGCGGGCGTAGTGTCGGCGCTTGGACGTTCGATCCGCTCGGTGAGCGGTCGGACCATCGAAGACGTGATCCAGACGGATGCCGCACTCAATCCGGGCAATTCCGGCGGGCCGCTGGTGTCGTCGTCGGCGGAGGTGATTGGCATCAACACCGCCATCATCAGCGGCGCGCAGGGGATCTGCTTTGCGGTTGCGAGCAACACCGCGCAATTCGTGCTGTCCGAAATCATCCGTCACGGTTATGTCCGACGCGCCTATGTCGGCGTGGCCGGCCAGACCGCGCCGATCCCGCGGCGGCACGCGGTGGTCGCCGGGATCGACAACAAGATGGGTGCGCTGCTGGCACAGATCGAACCGGACGGACCGGCGGCGCAGGCGGGGCTGCTGCCGGGCGATGTCGTGATCAGGCTCGATGGCGTCGAGATCAACGGCGTTGACGATTTGATCCGCGCGCTGGATCGCGACCGGATCGACCGGCGGCTAGCGATGGACGTGCTGCGGATGGGCCGCCTGCGTGAGATCGAGATCCATCCAATCGAACGCAAGCCGACGTCGCGGCAGTAGCTACTGCCGCAGTGCCGCCAGCAATTCGTCGGGCGCTTCCACCATCATCATGTGGCCTGCACCGGGAAGGATCACGGTGCGGGCATTCGGCGTGGCGGCCGCCAAAGTCTTGCCGGCCTTCGCGGGGGTCATCATGTCGCGCTCGCCGAGAATGAAGGTCGCCGGCACCTTGACCTCAGCCGCTGCGGCCAGCGCGTTTTGATAGGAGTTGCATGCGTTGAGATCGTTGAACAGCACGCCGGGGCGTACCTGCTGCAGAACGCGTTGCGCACCCTGATGCATCCACAATCCCGGCGCGAGGCTGCCACCCAGTTCGGCCCGGAAGCCGAGGCCCCAGATCGACACCATATCGAAAGCATCGGGACTGTTGGCCTCGGCGGCCTTCAGGAGGTCAGGGCCGACAGTCATCGCAGCAGCGGTTCCGATCAGGCTCAGGCTGGAGACCTTTGCGGGATGTCGCGCTGACATTTCCAGCGCAATCAGCGAGCCCATGGAGTGACCGACCAGCTTCGCCTTTGGTGCTCCGGCAGTATCGAGCAGCGCGGCGGTCCAGTCCGCCATGTCCGCAATCGTCGAGAGCGGCTTACCCGACGAGCGGCCATGGGCCGGCAGGTCCGGCGCCAATACCGAGTAGCCGTGATGGGCAAACCATCGGCTATGCAGCGCCCAGGTCGAATGATCGAAGCCTGCGCCATGCAGCATGACGACCGCGGGCACGGAGGCGTCGAAAGGACGGCCGCCGGTCGCGACAAACGTATCGATACCATTGACTGATAGTTGCATGCTCACACCCTTTGCGACGCACGAAGCGCCTGGCCGAGATCGTCCATGATGTCTGCCGCGGATTCGATGCCGACCGACAGCCGCACCAGTTCCTCGCCGATGCCCGAGGCCTGAAGTTGGGCTGCGTCCATTTGCTGATGTGTCGTGCTGGCAGGGTGAATCACCAGCGTCTTGGCGTCGCCGACATTGGCGAGGTGGCTGATCATCCGCAGCGTCTCGATGAATTTTTTGCCGGCGGCGCGGCCGCCCTTGATGCCGAAACTGACGATCGATCCGGCACCGCGCGGCAACAGCTTCTTGGCGAGCTCATGGTCAGGATGATTTTCCAGCGCCGGATGCAATACCCAATCGACGGCCTTGTTGGCGGTGAGGAATTCCAGCACCGCCAGCGTGTTGGTCATATGGCGTTCCATACGCACGCCCAGCGTCTCGACGCCCTGCAGAAGTTGAAATGCGTTAGTCGGCGACAGACACGCGCCGAAATCGCGCAGGCCCTCGGTGCGCGCGCGCATGATGAAGGCGGCTTTGCCGAACTGTTCGTCGAAGACAATACCGTGATAGCCGGCATAGGGTTCGGTCAGCACCGGAAACTTGCCAGAGGCGTGCCAGTCGAACCGGCCACCATCGACGATGACGCCGCCGATCGCGATGCCGTGGCCGCCGATCCATTTGGTCGCGGAGTTCATGACGATATCGGCGCCGAGCTCGATCGGGCGGCTCAGAAACGGCGTCGCAAAGGTATTGTCGATCAGCAGCGGGATTCCGGCGTCATGTGCGATCTGCGCGACGGCTGGAATATCCAGAACCTCAAGGCCGGGATTGCCGATGGTCTCGCCGATCACCAGCCGCGTATTCGGCTTGATCGCCGCGCGGAACGCGTCGAGCGCACGTGGCTTGACGAAAGTCGTCGTAATCCCGAATCGCGGCAGCGTGTGCGCGAGCAGGTTGATCGTTCCGCCATAGAGCGACTGAGACGCCACGATATGGTCGCCGGCACTCAGCAGCGTTGCGATCGCCAGATGCAGCGCGGCCATACCGCTTGCGGTGCAGATCGCGCCGACGCCGCATTCGAGCGCGGCGAGCCGCTCCTCGAGCACCGCGGTCGTGGGATTCGAGATGCGGGTGTAGATATGCCCGGCGCGTTCGAGGTTGAACAGCGCGGCGGCGTGATCGGAATCCTGAAAGACGTAGGACGTTGTCTGGTAGATCGGGACCGCGCGCGCGCCGGTGACGGGATCGGGGCGCTGTCCGGCATGCAGGCTTAGCGTTTCGAAGGCAGGCGGCTTGGGTGCGGGCATGCGAAACTCGTCAGTTCTATGGAGCGGGATTGAATGTGTACCGGTTCAGACGTGCACGGCGGTACGGACGCGGCCGACATTGCCGAATACGCGCAGATATCGCTCGACCTCGGATGCGATGCCGGTGGCCTTCTCCGGATTGTCCGACAGCTTGACCGCCGGCCTGCCGTCGACCGATGTCACCTTGCAGACGATCGAGATCGGATCGAGCTCGTCTGAGCCGTCCGGCGCGCAGCCGACGAAATCATTGGTGAGGTTGGTGCCCCAACCAAAACTCATACGGACCCGACCCTCAAAGTGACGATAGGTCTCTTCGATCGAGCCGACATCCATGCCGTCTGAGAACACCAGCAGCTTCTCTCTGGGGTCACGGCCCTTCTGCTTCCACCATTTGATGATCTCTTCGCCGGCCGTGATCGGCGGTGCGCTGTCCGGGCGAAAGCCGGTCCAGTCCGCGACCCATTCCGGCGCGTCGCGCAAAAACGGCTTGGTGCCGAATGCATCGGGCAGGGCGACCAGCAGATTGCCGCCATAGGTATGCCGCCATTGATCGAGGATGCGGTAGGGCGCCCAGCGCAGTTCCTCGTCGGAATTCGCCAGCGCGGCGGCGACCATCGGCAATTCATGCGCATTGGTTCCGATGGCTTCGAGATCGTTGTCCATCGCCAGCAGCACGTTGGAGGTGCCGGTGAAGGAAGGACCGAGCCCTTCCTTGACGGCCTCGACGCACCAGCGCTGCCACAGAAAGCCGTGGCGGCGGCGCGTGCCGAAGTCCGAGAGACGCAAGCCGTCGAGCTTGCGCAGCCGCTCGACCTTGGCCCAAAGCTTTGCCTTGGCGCGGGCATAGAGCACGTCGAGCACGAACCGTCCCTGTTCCTTGGTCGAATGGCGCGAGCGCAATTCGTTCAGGATGGCGAGCGCGGGAATTTCCCACATCGTGGTGTGGGTCCACGGCCCGTGGAAATGCAGCTCGTACTGGCCGTCCACCTTGCGCAGCTCGTATTCGGGCAGGCGGAAATTGGTGAGCCAGTTGATGAAGTCGGGCGAGAACATCTGGGTCTTGCCGTAGAACGTATTACCGGCGAGCCAGATCAGTTCGTTCTTGGTGAAACGGATCGAGCGGGCGTGGTCGAGCTGGGCGCGCAACTCGCCCTCGTCGATGACCTCGGCGAGCCGGACATGCTTGCTGCGGTTGATCACCGAGAAGGTGGTGTGGGTATCCGGGTAGAATTCACGGATCATCTGCAGCATCAGCAGCTTGTAAAAGTCAGTATCCAGCAGGCTGCGCACGATCGGATCGAGGCGCCAGCCGTGGTTGTAGGTTCGCGTTGCAATATCGGGAACTGCCATAGGGGAACTCTATCGTGCCACAAGCCGCCCAACCAGTGGGTTTTGACGACGGCATGGCAGCTCAGCGCGCCTTTCCCGTTCTGATACGGCCGACGGCCGCCTGGATATCGGTCCATACAGGCTTATCCGGGGCAAATTGCCGCCGCAGATAGGATGCCAGCTCTGCGACCTGACCGTCGGTCAGGCTGTCCCTGAAGGCCGGCATATAGCCGAGATCGCTCGACACCGGTGTAGCGATGCCGTGCAGGATCACCTGGATCAGATTGTCCGGCACGTTGCTATGGAGATTGCTGTTCAGCGCCAGCGACGGCCGGCTGCCGAACAAGGGCGCGCCACCAATCTCGTGACAGACCGCGCAAGCACCCTGATAGAGCCGGGCGCCGACGGACGAGGCGGCCGATATCCGGGTGCTGGTCGCGGCTTCGAGTTTGGCGGCGAGGACATCCTGCGCCGGACGGTCAATGGCGTTCTCGTTGAAGGAGCCGAGATAAACCGCCATGGCGCGGATGTCCTGGTCGGGCAGCGCGGTCAGTTCCCTGACGACCGGGGCCATCGGACCTGCGGCGACGCCGTGAAAACGGGATTCGCCGGTCCTCAGATAGGCGTACAGCTCATCCTCGCTCCAGGGGATCGGCGCCCGCGACAGCGAAGTCAGAGAAGGTGCTTCCCAGCCTTCCGCAAAACCGCCGGCGAGATACGCGCTCTGCTTTTCCGCAGCCAACGCATTGCGTGGGGAATGACAGGCGCCGCAATGGCCGAGAGCTTCCACCAGGTAAGCGCCGCGATTCCACATCTCCGATCTTGTTGCGTCGGTCTGGACTGCGCCGGGCTGGTGGAACAACGCGTTCCATCCCGCCATCAGCGGGCGCAGGTTGAACGGAAACGCCAGCGCATTTTTCGACGGCTCGGCCCGCACCGGCGATTGCGCCATCAGATAAGCGTAGAGCGCTTGCATGTCCGCATCGGTCGTCTTGGCGAAATGCGTATAGGGGAAAGCCGGGTAGAGATGCCGGCCGTCGCGGTGGATGCCTTCGCGCATGGCGCGCTCGAAGGCGGGATAGGACCACGCGCCGATGCCGGTTTCGACATCGGGCGTGATGTTGGTCGAGTAGATCGTCCCGAATGGTGTTTCCAGTGCCCGGCCACCGGCATTGAAAACGCCTTCTGCCGAGGTGTGGCAGACTGCGCAGTTACCGAGCGCGGCGAGTTGCTCGCCGCGGGCGATGGTGACTGCCGAAAAGACCGCGGCATCCGGCCGTGCGATCGGCGCGATCGCTCGCCATGGCAGCACGGCCGCTCCGATGCCGATCGCCGCAGCGCATAGGGCCGCGGCGGTAGCGAACACCCCGCGTCGTCCGGTAAATGGATTTCGCCATTTGTCGGTGGGAGCCGACGGTTGCGGTGCCGGTGCAGGCAAAGCATCTGGCGCAGGATGTCCTTCGCCGTGCAATCCCCTCAAAATGCGTTCCGGCGTGAACGGCAGTTCGCGGAAGCGGACGCCGGTTGCATCAAAGATCGCGTTGGCGATGGCCGCGGCGCTCGGGACGGAAGCGGACTCGCCGACGCCGAGCGGCGGCTGGTCCTGGCGCGGCAACATCAGGACGTCGATCTCTGGCACATCGGGGAATTTGATGATGGGGTAGGCGCCCCATTCGCGCGCCGTCACTGAAGTGCGATCGAACGATACTTCTTCCATCAGCGCGCGGCTGGTCGACTGGATGACATTGCCGTGGATCTGGTGACGAACGCCGTCCGGATTGATCATCAGGCCGGAATCCTGGCCCGCGACGACGCGGGTCACGCTGACGTCGCCGGTGACTTTGTTGACAGCGACATCGGCGATCCACGCCGACCACGCAGCGCCGTAGCCCGGAAACTTGCTGTGCACATAAAGCGCGTAAGCAAAACCGCGGCCGCGCACGATATCGCCTTCGGCTTCCGGCTCCTGCCGGATCGGCCGGGGTTTCCAGCCGGCGCGTTCGGCCACCGCATTGACGAGATCGATCGCACGCGCGTCCTTCAAATAACGCAGGCGATATTCGATCGGATCGACGCCGGCCTCAGTGGCGCATTCGTCGATCCAGGATTCATGCGCGAATGTATTGGGCAGCGCCGAGACGCCACGCAGCCACGAGGCACGCACGATCGGCGGCATGTCGTGCGCGACCACCCGCAAATTCTCGTAATCGTAAGGCGGGATCGCGGTGCGGTCGCCCATCTCGAACACGGCAGGGATATGCGGGATCTTGTTGGTGAGCAGCAGCGCCAGCGTCGGCGCGCCGTTGGATGGATAGCGGGTGGCAAAATCATAGCCGGCGACGCTGCCGTCTTCGTTCAACCCGCCGTTGACGTCCATCAATTGCGCGGTGCCCTTGGGCTCCCAGGCGTGCTCCTGTTCGCGCGTCAATTGCACGCGGACGGGACGGCCGACCGCGCGCGACAGCAATACCGCATCGGCTGAAACGTCGTCGGCGCAATTGCGGCCGTAGCATCCGGCCGCTTCAAGCCGGATCACCTCGATTTCGACTTCGCGCCGTTCGATCAGGCGCGAAAGTTCCGTGCGCAAATGATGCGGGTTTTGCGTGCCGGACCAGACCCTCGTCTGATCGTCCTGATAATCGGCGACCGCGCAGGATGGGCCGATCGAGGCGTGCATCTGGTACGGCCAAATGTAAGTCCGCTGCATCGGCTTCGCAGCACCGGCAATCGCCGAATCTACGTCGCCTTTGTCGATCAAAGTTCTCGGCGTCGATGGATTGGCGCGCAGCGCCGTCTCGATGTCCTTCAGGTCGGGCAGCTTTGGCACCGGTTTCCAGTTGACCTTTAACTGCGCCGCTGCCTTGATCGCGTTTTCCTCACGCTCGGCGACGACGCCGACGAAGTCGCCGATCTGGACAACATCGACCAGCCCGGGGACATCGCGCACCGAAGTCTTGTCGACCGAGATCAGGCTGTGGCCGACAAATGCACCCGCATCGACGCCGGCATAGGGTGGGCGCACGACGCGGCCATGCAACATATCCGGCAAGCGCATGTCGTGAACGTAGACCGGTTCGCCGGTGGCTTTCGCCGGCAGATCGACACGCGGCACGGATTGGCCGACGATGGTGTAGGCACCGATATCCTTCACCCGAACATCGTCGGCCAGTTCAAGGCGGATGGTCTCGCCCGCAATCAATTCGCCGTAGCTGATGCTGCGATTGTCATGGCCGCGGATCAGCCCATCCTCGATAGTGAGTTCGTCGGCCGCCAATTCAAGCCGCTCCGCCGCGCGCGCGATCAGAAACTGACGCGCCTGTGCGGCTGCCTTGCGCAGCGGCACCGCGGTGATCTGTATCGTCTCGCTCGCAATCGTCGCACCCTGGTTGGGGACGCGCGAGGTGTCGCCCAACACCACGACGACGCGCGCAAAGGACACGTCGAGTTCTTCGGCGACGATCTGACCGAGCGCGGTACGAATGCCGGTGCCGAGATCGACGTGACCGTTATAGGCGGTGACCGAGCCGTCGGCGGTGATCTTGATGAAGGTCTCGAACTTGACGGCCTCGACAGGCGAGGCGGCACGGACAACGGACAGCGTCCCCGGCCGCTGCTCACGATCCGCAGGCGGCTCCGGCGTCGCCATCAGGTACCGGCCTCAGCGACATGGCCCGCGGCACGCATCGCGGCTCGCATGATCTCGATATGTGCGCCGCATCGGCACAAATTATAGCGCAGCGCTTCGAGGACATCGGCTTCGGAGGGGTGAGGATTGCGCTTCAGCAGCGCCTTGGTGCTGATGATCATGCCGTTCAGGCAGTAGCCGCATTGCGCCGCCTGTTCGCTGATGAAGGCTTGCTGCACGGGATCGGGACGCTCGCGCGAGCCGAGGCCTTCGAGCGTCACAATGTCGCGCCCGGCGCAGCCGCTGATCGGAATGACGCAGGAGCGCGCCGCCACGCCGTCGATCAGCACGGCGCAGGCGCCGCATTCGCCGAGTCCGCAGCCGTATTTCGGTCCGTTCAATTCGAGATCGTTACGTAGCACATAGAGCAATGCGGTGTCGGGCGCGGCATCGACATCACTGGTTTTGCCGTTGACGGTCAGGCGCATCGTGCTCCGCGTCATGCTCCCTCGGCCCTGGTTGCGCTGCAAAACTTCGCGCGGGACAGCTTTTGAAAGATACCGTTTGTGTACAAACGTGCAAGCGGTGCGTTCCCGCCAGCCGCGCGTTGCCCGCTTTATGAACAAGGAGCCGAGGCAAATGCGTTTTAATGCGGCGACGGGCGATTTTTGCTTTCGAGGCCGCTTGACAGGTTTCGGGTCCGCGCGCAGGATCGTTCGTATACGAACAAATGACCTGGCCGCGCAAAACGCGGTATGATCGGCGCCTAACGAGCAGGCTTGTTCATGACTGATGCGATGGCCGCCACTATCGGCGACAAGATCCGCTGCGATGCCTGTCCGGTGATGTGCTACATCAAGCCGGGTGCCGCGGGCGCCTGCGATCGCTATGCCAATCACGACGGCGAGCTGGTGCGCGTCGATCCGCATATCGTGCTGGAGCGAACAGTGTCGCATGGCGGGCGGTTGGTACCGTTCCAGGCCGGCGGCGATTGGGACGGCAAGATCGTTCACCAACCGGACGTGTTCGTCACCGCGATCGGCGCCGGCACCACCTATCCCGATTACAAGCCGGCGCCTTTCATCGTGTCGTCGGAGATCGACGGCGTCGACATGGTCACGGTCGTGACCGAAGGCATTTTCAGCTATTGCGGCGTCAAGGTGAAGATCGACACCGATCGTCATCTCGGCCCCGAAACCGCAATCGTACGCGTGCAGGGCGAAGCAATCGGCCACGTGACAACAGGCGAATACGGCTCGCAGATGCTCTCGCTGGGTGGCGTGCATCATCTGACCGGCGGTTCCAAGAAAGAAGGCCGCGTCACCTGCGACGCGCTGATGGATCTCAGCAACTGCAAGCCGGTCGAACTAACGATCGATGGCGGCGCCACCGTCGTGGTGCAGGCCGGATATCCGCCGATCGTCAATGGCGTGGCGGAAGAGCGGATGAGAGTGGGGTGCGGCTCGGCAACCATCGGCATGTTCGCCAAGCAATGGCACGGCAAGGTCGACGAGGTCGTGGTCGTGGACGACCACATCACCGGTGTCCTCTCGGAACATCAGGCCGGCAAACTGCTCGATATTCCCGATACCGGGATCAAGATGAAGGGCCGGCGCTCGACGCCGGGACGCTATTTCCAGGTCGCCGAACCCGGCACCGGCTGGGGCGGCACGAAAATCTCCGATCCGCTGTCGGTGCTGGGTCCGTTCGACCCCAGGGAGGCGCGGCCGGGCCTGACCATGCTGATGGTCTCGACCACCGGCGAGCACGCTGCCTATTACGAACTCGACGAGGCGTTGCGGCCGGTCGAAAAGCAGATGCCGCTCGATCTCAAGCTTTCCGTCGAGCGCATTCAGGAAAATTGCGAACCGGCGCTGTGCACGGTGTTGTTCATGGGCGGTGCAGGCGGTTCGCTGCGCGCCGGCGTTACCGATAATCCGGTGCGGCTGACGCGGTCGGTGAAGGAAGCGCTGACGCGGGTCACCAGTGGTGGCGCTCCCGTCTATGTGTGGCCGGGCGGTGGCATCACTTTCATGGTCGATGTCACACAAATGCCGGCCGGGGCTTTCGGGTACGTGCCCACGCCGGCGCTGGTTGCGCCGATCGAGTTCACGCTAAAACTGTCGGATTATGCCGCGCTGGGCGGCCATATGGATTATGTGCGTCCGCTTGCATCGCTGCGGGATAATACCGAAACCCGCCCGATGCCTTACATTCCCGGGCGGCGCGCATGAAACGGCTTCCGCAAGTGGCGCTTCTTCCTGACGGCAAGCGGCTGCATCTGCAGGATGGTCCGATCGATTTGATTATCGAGGCGAAAGGCAACGAGGCGGAGGTGCGCGCCGGCTATGACGCCGCAGCGCGGCGCTTTACCGGCTTGCTGGACCAGCTTTGCGAAGAGTTGACCGAATTGCGTCAGGCAGCCGATCCAGCTCGATGCGCGTTGAAGGGCGTGGTCGCCCGTCGCATGCATGCGGCGGTCGCGCCATTTGCTGCCGACCATTTCATTACGCCGATGGCGGCGGTGGCAGGCTCTGTCGCGGAAGAGATTCTCGGCGTCATGCTGGCCGCGGCGAACCTTGAGCGTGCCTATGTGAATAATGGCGGCGATATTGCCCTGCACCTCACCGATGGCGAACAATTCACCGTCGGCCTGATGGACCGGCCGGACCGGCATGGCCTGATGCGGACATTGATTGTCGACGCTGATGATCCCTCGCGCGGTGTCGCGACCAGCGGACGTCATGGACGCAGTTTTTCCCTCGGCATCGCCGATGCCGTCACCGTGCTCGCAAAAACGGCGTCGCAGGCGGACGCAGCGGCTACCATCATCGCCAATGCCGTCGATCTGCCTGACCATCCGGCGATTGTCCGACGTCCGGCCAATGAATTGCAGCCCGACAGCGATCTCGGTGCGCGCCTCGTCACCCGCCACGTCGGTGAATTGGCAGAAAACGAGGTCGCCGATGCGCTCGAAGCGGGCGCGCATTGTTCGCGTCAATTGCTTGCCGCGGGATTGATTGAGGGCGCGGCATTGCGTCTACTCGGCGAGACCGTCATCGTGGGAGCGGCGGCGGATGCGCGCCAGTCGCAGGCGTGTCGGATGGCGATAGTGAGCACGATGCATGCTTGATCGGGAACAGGGCTGACAAAGATGAGCGCGATCATTCGCAAAATTGTTACGGTGGTCGAGGAGACCCATCTGGAGATGGGCAAGACAATCGCGCCGCCGACAAGGCGTGCGGCAGCGATCGCCGTGATTGAAAATCCGTTTGCCGGCAGGTATGTCGAGGACCTCTCGCCGCTGATCGCGATCGGTGAGGAACTCGGCGAGCTCTTGTCGAACAAGGCGGTTGCAGCGCTCGGGATCGACGGCGCCAAGGCGCAGAGCTACGGCAAGGCTGCGGCGGTCGGCGAAAACGGCGAACTGGAACATGCGGCCGCGATACTCCATCCAAAAATGGGTGCGCCGGTGCGAAAGGTCCTGAGCAAGGGCGCGGCCCTGATTCCGTCGTCGAAGAAACGCAGCGGCCCGGGAACGACACTCGACATCCCGCTCGGCCACAAGGATGCGGCCTTTGTGCGCAGTCATTTCGATGGCATGGAAGTGCAGATCAACGACGCGCCGCGCGCCAACGAGATCATGGTGGCGGTCGCGGTGACCGATAGCGGCCGGCCGCTGCCGCGCGTCGGCGGATTGACGGTTTCTGAAGTCAAAGGCGAAGACGGTTTACGATAGTTTCTCAGACATTGGAGGTATGGGATGCGACAGAGTTATTTGCTGGGAGCGGGATTGGCGGTCGCGGTCGCGGGCTTTGCGAACGCCGCCATGGCGCAGAGCGAAATCAAGATCGGTGAGATCAACAGTTATTCTCTGCTGCCCGCCTTTACCGAGCCCTATCGCAAGGGCTGGCAGCTCGCGGTTGAGGAAATCAATGCCGCGGGCGGCATCAATGGCAAGAAACTCGTGGTCGTCTCCAAGGATGATGGCGGCAAACCCGCCGATGCGCAGACCGCTGCCAACGAACTGGTGTCGAGCGAGAATGTCGCGATGCTGACGGGGACGTTCCTGTCCAACATCGGTCTCGCGGTCAGCGATTTTGCGAACCAGAAGAAGGTGTTTTTCCTGGCAGCGGAGCCGCTCACCGACGCTATCACCTGGGCCAAGGGTAATCGCTACACCTTCCGCCTGCGTCCTTCCAACTACATGCAGGCGGCGATGCTTGTGGAAGAGGCCGCAAAACTGCCGGCCAAACGTTGGGCGACGATCGCGCCGAACTATGAATATGGTCAGTCGGCGGTTGCGGTATTTAAAAAATTGATGTCGGAAAAGCGTCCCGATATCCAGTGGGTCGACGAGCAGTGGCCGCCGCAGGGCAAGATCGATGCGGGTCCGGTGGTGCAGGCAGTTGCTGCTGCCAATCCGGAGGCGATCCTCAACGTCACCTTTGGCGCCGACCTGGTCAAGCTCGTGCGCGAAGGCAATACCCGCGGCCTGTTCAAGGATCGCAAGGTGGTCTCCTTCCTCACCGGCGAGCCGGAATATCTCGATCCGCTGAAGGACGAAACGCCGGAGGGTTGGATCGTCACCGGCTATCCCTGGTATTCGATCAAGACGCCGGAGCACGATGCGTTCCTGAAAGCCTATCAGGCCAAGTACAACGACTATCCGCGGTTGGGCTCGATCGTAGGTTACCAGACCATCAAGTCGGCCGCCGCGATCCTCGCCAAGGCGAACTCGACCGATCCGGAGAAGTTGATCGCGGCGACCGAGGGCTTGTCGCTGCCATCTCCGTTCGGCGAGATCACCTTCCGCAAGATCGACCATCAGTCGACGCTGGGTGCCTTTGTCGGCAAGACCGCGCAGAAGGACGGCAAGGGCGTGATGGTGGATACGGTTTATCGCAAAGGCTCCGACTATCTGCCAAGCGATGCCGAAGTTGAAAAGCTTCGTCCGAAGGACTGAGGCTGGGGCAGAGACCGAGGCCGCATGGTTCGAGACGCGCGGCATTGCCGCGCTCCTCACCATGAGGATCCCAGACCTCATCCTGAGGAGGACGCACAGCTGCCGTCTCGAAGGATGAAGCCAAGAACTCAAAGCCACGCCAACGCGGACCGCCAATGGCCTTTTACTTCGTTCAGTTCCTGACCGGCCTTGCCAGCGCGGCGTCGCTGTTTCTGGTCGCGTCCGGCCTGTCGATCATCTTTGGCGTGACGCGGATCGTCAATTTCGCCCATGGCGCGTTCTATATGCTCGGCGCCTATGTCGCATTCACGCTGACCGAACGGTTTTCCGGCGCATTCGGGTTTTGGGGTGGCATTGTCGTTGCTGCGTTGGCGGTCGCTGTTGTGGGCGTTCTGGTCGAGATGGTGCTGCTGCGGCGGATCTATCACGCACCAGAATTGTTTCAATTGCTGGCGACGTTCGGTCTGACCTTGATGGTCGAAGACCTTGTGGTCCTGATCTGGGGGCCGAGCGATCTGTTGGGCCGCCGTGCGCCGGGATTTAAAGGCGCGGTCGATTTCTTCGGCCAGAATGTTCCGAGTTACGATTTGTTCCTGATCGCACTCAGTCCGGTCGTGCTCGGAATCCTGTGGCTGCTGTTCCAGCGCACGCGTTGGGGCGTGCTGGTGCGCGCGGCGACGCAGGATCGCGACATGGTGGCCGCGCTCGGCGTCAACCAGAAATGGCTGTTCACCAGCGTGTTCGCGCTCGGGGTTTTCCTCGCAGCGCTCGGTGGCGCACTGCAAATCCCGCGTGACGCCGTGCATCATGCGCTGGATTTGCGGATTATCGTCGATGTGTTCGTGGTGGTCGTGATTGGCGGCCTCGGCAGCATCATCGGTGCGTTCGTCGCGGCGGTGCTGGTGTCCGAACTCAATGCCTTCGGCATTCTGATTTTTCCGAAGATCTCCATCATCCTGGTGTTTCTGGTGATGGCGGTGGTGTTGATCGTGCGGCCTTGGGGGCTGTTCGGCAAACCGGAAGCGGCCGCGCGCCGCACGCCGGGGCTGACGGTCAATCCGTGGCGCCCGCTGACATCCAATGAGCGGCTGGCCTCGGTTGCCGTGCTGGTCGTCGCGGCAATGCTGCCTTTCGTCAGCGGTAACTACGCGCTCACCGTCGGCTCGGAAATCGCGATCTTCGTGATCTTTGCCGCGAGCCTGCACTTCCTGATGTCGGTCGGCGGCCTCGCTTCGTTCGGCCACGCCGCCTATTTTGGGTTGGGTGCGTACGGCGTTGCCTTCCTCGCCAAGATGGCGGGATTGCCGATGATCGTCTCACTTCTGCTCGGCCCGCTATTGGGATTGCTCGGCGCGGCAGTATTCGGGTTCTTCGCGGTGCAATTGTCCGGTGTTTATTTTGCGATGCTGACGCTGGCCTTTGCGCAGATCGTCTGGTCGATCGCGTTCCAGTGGGTCGCGGTGACCGGCGGCGACAATGGCATCCTGGGTGTCTGGCCGGAAAAATGGGCAGCAGGTCCCGCCAGTTTCTACTGGCTGTCGCTTGGTATCGCAGCACTTGCCGTGGCGGTGCTTCGGATGATCGTGTTCTCGCCATTCGGCTTCGCGCTGCGCGCCACACGAGATTCTCCGCTGCGCAGCGAGGCGATCGGCATCAACGCTAAACGCGTGCAGTGGACCGCCTTCGTCATATCGGGCACCGTCGCCGGATTCGCCGGTGCACTGTTCGCCTATCTGAAAGGCAGTGTGTTTCCCGATAGTCTCGGCATATCGCTCTCGGTCGATGCGCTCGTGATGGTGCTGCTCGGCGGCGTCGAAACCGTTTCCGGCGCCGTCGTTGGCGCCATCGTCTACAAGGCGCTCAATATCTGGCTGGTGAGCCAGACCGACCTTTCCAAGCTGGTGTTGGGCGGTTTCATCGTCCTGATCGTGGTCGCGTTCCCGAAAGGCATCGTCGGGATGCTGGAGACGATCAAAAATCGCCGACGGGCCTCCTCGTCAAAATCGGCAATCCTCACCTCGCGCATCGAGACCGCCGAATGAGCATGGTTCCCACATTGCTGTCGGTCAGGGATTTGAGCAAATCCTATGGCGGCGTTCACGCCGTGCGCAGTGTGTCCTTCGAGTTGCGCGCCGGTGAAATCCTGGCGCTGATCGGACCCAACGGCGCGGGCAAGAGTACCTGTTTCGACATGCTCAACGGCCAGAACATTCCGGATAGCGGCCGGATCAATCTGCTTGGCGAGGATACGGCCGGCAAAAAGCCGCGTGCGATCTGGCGGCTCGGCGTCGGACGGACGTTTCAGATCACAGCGACATTCCCGACCATGACCGTGCGCGAAAACGTGCAGGTCGCACTGGTGTCGTATGGCAGGCAATTGTTCAATCTCTGGACCTCTACGGCGCAGTATGCGCGAGCCGAGGCGGGCCGCTTGCTCGACCTCGTCGGCATGGGCGCCTATGCCGAGCGCCCCTGCGGCGAACTAGCGTATGGCGATCTCAAGCGGCTGGAACTCGCGATTGCGCTCGCCAACCAACCAAAGCTGTTGCTGATGGACGAGCCGACCGCCGGCATGGCGCCGCGCGAGCGCATCGAATTGATGCGGCTCACCGCGCGCATCGCCCGCGAGCAATCGATCGGCGTTCTCTTTACCGAGCATGACATGGACGTGGTGTTCGAGCATGCCGATCGCATCCTCGTCCTCAACCGCGGCAGTTTGATTGCGGAGGGCTCGCCGGAAGAAGTCCGTGCCAACCCGCAGGTTCGCGCCATCTATCTCGGCGAAGGTTTGGTCTACGACGCGCGCCATCGCGAGGGAGCGGGCGCATGAAGCTCAGGGTTCAGGACCTCAACAGTTATTATGGCCCGGCGCATATCCTGTTCGATATCGCGCTGGAAGTCGGTGAGGGCGAGGTGGTTGCGCTGCTGGGTCGTAACGGCGCCGGCAAGTCGACGACGTTTCGTTCGATTGTCGGTCTGGTGGCGAACCGGTCGGGACGTATCGTGTTTGAGGGTAGGGACGTATCCTCCGAGCCGACGCACGCGATCGTCCGCGGCGGGCTCGGCTATGTGCCGGAAGAGCGGCGTATCTTCACGGATCTGACGGTTGAGGAAAATCTCGAGGTCGGCCGTCAGCCGAAGCGGGCGAACGCGCCGCACTGGACCCGCGAAAAGCTGTTCACGCTGTTCCCGAATCTCGGCGAAATGCGCAGCCGTCCGGGCGGGCGCATGAGCGGCGGCGAGCAGCAGATGCTGACGATTGCACGGACGCTGATGGGTAATCCATCCCTGGTATTGCTCGACGAGCCCTCCGAAGGATTGTCGCCAAAGATCGTCGAGCAGATGGTCGAGGCGATCCTTGCGATGAAGAAGGAAGGCGTCAGCATCGTCGTCTCCGAGCAGAATTTGCACTTTGCGCGATTGATATCCGACCGCGCCTACATCATCGAGCGCGGACGAATTTGTTACGGCGGTACGATGAGCGAGCTCGACGCGCGGCCCGATATCCGCGACGCGCATCTGTCGCTGTGATTATGGCGTTTTCGAGCGAAGTGGACACCGGTTCGCGCAAAGAAAACGCGTCAAAACAACGACTATAGCCCGGTTCTGATTTCAATCAGAACCGATAAGGCTATAGCGGGGGAGAGGATGACGATGGCCAGGAATGGTTCACTGAAACGAAGCCCCAAGCCACAAAAGCCGTCCTATATTCTGGACGAGCAGATCGGCTTCATCCTGCGCCAGGTGTGGCAGCGCCACGCCACGATCTTTGCCCGCGAGATCGGGATCAACCTTACGTCGGCACAATGGGCGGCGCTCTCGAAACTCGCCGAGACCGGACCGTGCTCGCAAAACCTGCTGGGGCGGCTGACCGCCATGGATGTCGCGACCATCAAGGGCGTGATCGACCGCCTTACCGCGCGCGGCCTGACCGAGACCAGTCCTGATCCCGAAGACGGCCGCCGTCTGCTGGTGAGCCTGACGCGCGCGGGCCAGCAACTGGTTGAAAAGGCCGCGCCGAATGCGCTCGCCATATCGAAAGAAACGCTGGCGCCGCTCGATGTCAGAGAGCGCGAGATATTGGTGGCGCTGCTGAACAAGCTGCGCTGATTGATTACCTGACCCTGATGGTGATCTTTTCCGACACCACCGGAGGCTTGAACGGATAGTGGTCGGCATCGCCGAGCACGAGCTGGAGCGTATGCGTGCCCGGCGGAAGCTCGATGCGAGCTTCGGTCTGGCCCGCGCCGAAATGAAGATGCGATTTGTCTTGCGGAATCGGTTCGTTGGGATTGAGCGGCTCGGCAACATCGATCAGCAAATGGTGATGACCGCTATTCGGGTAGTTGTCGCCGGCGTGGGTTACGCCCATGTTGCGCAAACCGAAGCGGCACCAAAACCCGCCTTTGATGACGGAGCCCTGGTGTGGCCAAACGAAATACAGAACCGCGTCTTTTGGTGCGGGCTTTCCTTGGGCGTATGCCGCAAATGCCGGGAAAGAAAGCGCCATCGAGAGCGCGATCAAGCGAATCAACTTCATGAAAATCCTCTCAACGATCCTTGGGGGAAAGCGCGACGCGGAAGCCGTGGGTGGGATATCGCACGTTGGTGTCATAACTGTCGCGGTTTGAAGGCCGGACATACCGCCCATCATTTTTCCACGAACCGGATCGGAGGACGTGTGAGGGGCATTGACCCTCGACCCATGCCGAGCCGTCCGCTGGGGCGCCCTGATAGGTCTTGTGCCAGCAATCCTCTACCCACTGATCGACGCTGCCACCCATATCGTACAACCCAAACGGATTTGGCTTGAGACTGCCGACCTTGACCGGCTGCTCGTTGGCCGCGCAATTCTTGCAATTGGCCGCGTCGGCCTGGAATTGGTCGCCCCACCAGTATTTCGTTTGAGTGCCGGCACGCGCGGCATATTCCCATTCAGCTTCGGTCGGCAGTCGATATGGCTTTCCGGTGGTCTCGGCCAGCCACGCGACATATTGCCTGGCATCGCTCCAGCTTACATTGGTGATGGGCGCCTCATCCTTGCCGGTGGACACAAACCCGCATGCCTTTGCTGTCGCACATGCGTTCCATTCCTGCACCGAAACCGGGAATTTCCCGATCGCAAAGGGCTTGATCGTTACCTGATGGACCGGCCTTTCCGAGATGTCTTCATTGCTGCCCATTGCGAAGCTGCCGCCTCGAAGCGGGATCGTCTCGGGCTCTCGAACCGATGAGGCCAGCTGCGGCGGCGGTTGGGTCGGGGTGGCGGAAGGCGTGGACTGCGGCGGGGCAGTCGCCTGTTTTGTTTCGGGAGGAGGCGGCGCGGGCGCAGGTGATGCAGGCGCCTTCGCCGATTCTGCCGGAGGTGAAGCAGGAGCCGATGCCTGATCGCCCACCTGACCGCGCTGTTGCAAGAGCATGTACCAGAGGGTGCCGCCGGCAATGACCAATAGCGCAAGGCTCAGCAACGAGATCAGAATGTTCTCGCGTCGCTTCCGGCTTTGATGGATGGCGCCCGGGTCGGGAAGCACGCGATACACTCGCACTGGATCGGTGATGTTCTTCACCTTGCGATCGCCGAGCGATTCGTATCCGCAAACCAGTTTGTGTTTTATCTGTTCGTAGATGCCGCCGGAGATGTAGACTTGGCCGGGATCGGCGATACCTTCGAGCCGAGTGGCAATGTTGACGCCGTCGCCGTAGACGTCGTCTACCTCGATGATAACGTCGCCAAGATTGACGCCAATTCGATATTCGATCCAATGATGCTTCGGCAGCGACGCGTTGCGGCCGACCAGATTTTGCTGGATGACGATGCTGCATCGGACGGCTTCGACGGGACTGTCGAAAATCGCGATGAAGCCGTCGCCTGTGGTTTTGACGAGCTTCCCGTGGTGCTCGACGATGCTGGGTTCGATGAGATCACGCTCGATCCGCTTGACGCGCGTGTGCGTTCCCTCTTCATCGATTTGCATCAACCGGCTGTAGCCGGAGATATCGCCTGCAACGATCGCAGCAAGACGGCGCGGCACCGGCTCGCGCGGCGGCTCGCCAGTTCGGCCCGACTTGATATCGCGAATTTCTGCCATGGCTCAGAATGGTTTCCTTAAGCAGCTGCAAAAAACGCAGCGTTAGGTCAACAATCCTGTCCCGCCCTTCTAGCCTATCATACTGCCGATCCGCGGCAAGTAACCAAGGCGCGGGTTCCACGCTAGCCGGTGAGACTGAACGCCACAGCAATAGCGCCTACCAGAATGAGGCTGGCGGCCCAGGACGTTTCGAGATTAAACCAACTCCGCGAGACAAATTTCAGACCAAGATAACGGTAAACGAGCCACGCCAGACTTCCGCCGGCGGTGATCATTGCGATCGCATGAACGATGGCAACAAACGCGGCCATTCTGAGATTGGTATTCACGAGGATCGTGGCTGCTTCGTGACCCTTGCCGAGGTCTGCTTGTCGGCAGAGTCCTAGATAGATCGGCACCAGCATCAGACCCGCACCATGCGCGATGGCTATGGCGAAGGACCACAGCGCCAATTGCGCCGGTGGTATTCGCGCCAGGATCCGTGGATGGTGCCGACCGGCAAGCCGGAAGATACCGAACGCAATGACAAGCAGGCTGGCACCGATTTGAATCTGGCGTTGCCATTCAACGAGGACGAGCAGCAGCGCAAAGGGAAGCAGCACGACGAGCATCGCGAGCAGATGGCCGGCGGTGAGCGGCCAAAGCGCGGCCACCAGCGCGCGCGAACTCCGTTCCATCAATCCGGCCGAAACAGCGAGCGGCCACCCCATTCCCGGGTTTACACCGTGGTAAAGGCCGCTCGCGACGACGGCCAGCCAGAGCCAGGCAGGTGTCCAATCCGCTCCGCTCAAATTCAAACCGACGGGTAGCAGAAGGAATCCGTCGAACAATCACCGCCGTCGAGCCGGATTTGATGCGCCCGGTATCCGTCGGGGAAGTCGACCCAGTAGTCCTTTGCCAGTTCGAGGCCGCCGCCCGGCTTCGCGTTCGCCATCACCTCGGCGCCCGGTATACCTTGCGGATAGAACTGGTTGTCCCAGGTCGAATAGAGCGAGTTGGTCCAGTATACCCGTTTGCCGTCGCGGCTGATCTCTACCATCTGCGGACCGCCCGCGAACGCCTTGCCGTTCGGGTGAGGCGCACGGCCGACAATGCCGCCGATGCGGACCGATCCGCTAAGCTTCGGCTTGCGGGGATCGGTGACGTCGTATTGACGCATCTCGCCAGTGCCCCAGCAGGCGACATAGAGAAACTTGTCGTCCATGGAGAGGTCGATGTCGGTTACCAGCGGCGGCACTGCGCCAAAACCTTGCAGCAGCGGCGGCAGTTGTTCTTTGGGCGCTGCTTCTGGCGGAATAGTCGCCGTCTTCTCGATGTGAAACTTGCCGCCCTCGCGCCACCAGGTCCAGATTGAGCCTTCGAGGTTTGTGGTGTCGACCACGACGCCGAGAAAGCCGTGCTCGCGAACGGGATCATGCGCGGGCCGAACTTCCAGCGCCATTTGATGGTTGGCACCGAGATCGATGGTCTGGACATTTCGCCGGGCCCGCAGATCCCAGAAGTGGATCCGGTGGCCATATTTGTTCGAGAGAAGATCCTCGGGCACGATCCCGTTCTCGAACTGCGGCGGCAATCCCCACTCGCTCGTCACCATGTAGTCGCGCGGCAGGTTCCACCAGAAGTCATAGTGCAGCGTTTGCGGACCGCGATCGATCTCCCACCGTCCGAGCACCTCGAATGTCTCGCAATCCATGATGAAGACGCCGGGCGGCCCATCGGTGCCATCCTTGCCACCGCCACCGAGTGTGCTGACGTAAATGCCATCGGGTCCGCAATGGACCGTGTGGGGCCGCGAGTAACCGGTCTTCTTGAAGATTTCTTCAGGCTCGATGATCTTGTGAATCTTCGCCTTGGTGGGATCCGGTTTGGTATCGACGATGTAAATCCGGGAGGATCGTATGCCGGGGATAATGAGATAGCGGCGCTCAAGGAATGTGTGCCCGGTGAGCGGCGACAAGGCAGATGAGCAGGCGTTCCATCCGAAGTGGTGAAACTCGTCCCCCTTGTTGGGCATCGTCACGGTATGGACGATCCGGCTGTAGGTCGGGGAGCCGGGCTTTACGTCGATCACCGCGAGCGCGTCGGGCTTTGAAAAGTCCGGGCTCAGCAACAAGGTGTAGGCGAAACTCTCGGCCGGAGCTTCCATGGCAAGCTTCGGTGATGCATGAAACGTGGGGTCGGGCCTGATCGTCATCGGACTGCCTCCCTGTTTGCCTGGATGTGTACGGCTCAGTGGCATGCAGCGGCAAAGAAATAACCCGCCTCGCTGAGTTCCTCTTGCGAGCGCCGCCGGCGGGATTTGCCCGTCGTCAATACACCATCAGCCCATCACGTGTAAGGAGCAAGGTCACACGAGACAAGCTGCGGTGCGATGACGCACGCCGGCGACGATGGATTTTCCGGCGTCGGATATGGATTGAGGGACCCTATGGGCTCTTCATGGTGAGCCCCGAAAGGGCACTGCTTGTCGCATTCAGCAAATGGGCATTTGAGGAAGCGGGTCACTGACATCGCGCGCGGCCGTGCCTGCCGCTCAATCCCGATTTCAGCCTCCAATTTTGTAGGCCTCAGGTTCAGCAATCTGGATTTGCGTCAGCTTGCGACCAATTGGCATATGGCGCGCTGTGAATGATGCCGACGTTGCTCGAGCCGTCGCTACGCCGAATGCAATTTCCTGGACGGATTCGTCGTCGGAAGAATGCGAGGCGGCCCGGATGATTCGTCGATGCGGCCGAAGGCTCGAAAAAGTAACGGCCCCGAGCAGTTTCGGGTTGCGCCTTCACGGCGCACCCCGGAATGACCGTGGCGGGCTAATGCCCGACAATCTCCGGCACCTTTGCTGCGGGCGGCGTGTTGCGGCTGCGCTGGGTGCGGACGATGCCGTCGATAATGGTCATGCCGACGCCGGGGAGATCGCCGAGCTGGACGCTCTCCAGAATGTTCTTGCCGGGTGAATGCTGCGCCTGGTCCATGATGACGAAATCGGCGGACCGGCCGACCTCGATGATGCCACAGTCCAGCGCGCGCATGCGGGCGGTGTTGCCGGTTGCGAAGCAGAATGCGATTTCCGCCGGCACTTCGCCGAGCGATGACAGCATCGACACCATCCGTAAGATGCCGAGCGGTTGCACGCCGGAGCCCGCGGGCGAGTCGGTGCCGAGGATGATTCGGCTGAGATCGCCCATCTCGCGCGCGGTGCGCAGCGTGAACAATGCCGAGCGTTCGTTGCCGTTGTGAACCAGCTCCAGGCCGCGCTTGCAGCCTTCACAGATGCAGCGGATCTGGTCGTCCGGCAGCGCCGTGTGGCCGCCATTGATGTGACCGACGACATCGGTATCGGCTTCCAGGACCACATCCTTGTCGATCAGGCCGGAGCCGGGGATCGACGGACCGCCGGTGTGGATCGTGCTCTGGATGCCATATTTGCGCGCCCAGCCTACCATCTTGCGCGCAGTGGGGCCGTCCTTGACGCCGCCAAGGCCGACTTCGCCGAGCAATTTGACGCCGGCTGCGGCGAGTTCTTTAAAATCCTCTTCGACCATTTCGCATTCGATCACGGGCGCGCCGGCATGCACCTTCACGCCGCCGGGACGGAGCGTCCAGAACGAGCGCTGCGCGAAGATCGCCATCGCCTTCAGCCCGACAACGTCGCGGGGCCGGCCCGGCATATGAACCTCACCGGCGGAGATCATGGTGGTGACGCCGCCATGCAGAAAGCTGTCGATCCAGTTGATCTGGTTCTGTCGCGGCGTCCAGTCGCCGGCGACGGGATGTACATGGCTGTCGATCAGGCCGGGGGCGACGGTGGTGCCGTGGGCATCGACGATCGTGGTGGCGCCCTCGGTGTTGACGTCCTTGAGGCGTCCGATCGCGGTGATCTTGCCATTCTCGGCCACGATCGTATCGGCATCCAGGATCGGCCTCTCCATGGCGCCCGACAGCAATAGCCCGATATTGCGGATCACCAGCTTGGTGGGGCCGGTCGCCTGGGGTGCATCATGCGCCATGGTTTATCCCTTGTTGTTCAATGCCTTCGCGGTTCCATCGACCATCTTGCGCGCGGCTTGACGCCGGGATCAAGCTGGATTATTCATTCGTACACGAATGAATGTACACAAATGATTTAAGCATCGCAATCGGCCCCTCCATGGCGTTTTCGACCGAAGTGGGGTGCCGGTTCGCGTCAAGAAAACGCGTCAAAAACCAGACAGCGGGATCGGCAAGATGAGCAATTTCAACCAGGAAAGCGTATTGAGCGTCCACCACTGGACCGACACGCTGTTCAGCTTCACCACCACCCGCGACCCGTCGTTTCGTTTCAGGAACGGCGAATTCACCATGATCGGATTGAAGGTCGGCGAGAAGCCGCTGCTCCGCGCTTACAGCGTCGCCAGTGCCAATTATGAAGACCGGCTCGAATTCTTCTCGATCAAGGTGCCGGATGGGCCGCTGACCTCGCGCCTCCAGCATCTGAGAGAAGGCGACGAGATCATCGTCAGCCGCAAGGCGACAGGCACGCTGGTTATCGATAATCTCGAGGATGGCCGGAACCTGTATCTGATCGGCACCGGCACCGGACTTGCTCCGTTCCTGAGCGTGATCAAGGATCCCGAGACTTACGATCGTTTCGAGAAGGTGGTGCTGCTGCACGGCTGCCGCCGCGTTGCCGAACTCGCCTATGGCGAGATGATCACGGAAAAATTGCCGAACGACGAGTTGATCGGCGAGCTCGTGCGCAATCAGTTGATTTATTATCCGACCGTGACGCGCGATCCCTTCCGCAACCGCGGCCGAATCACCGACCTGATCAATTCAGGCAAGTTATTTGGCGACATCGGATTGGCCTCGCTCGACCCCGCGCATGATCGCGTCATGATCTGCGGTAGCCCGGCGCTGGTGAACGACACCCGCGCGCTGCTCAATGGCAGGGGCTTCGTCGAGGGCAATCACGGCGAGGCGGCGCAGTTCGTGGTCGAGAAGGCGTTCGCGGAGCGTTGATCCGAAGCCGTGTTCGACCGGATTTGATTCCGGCTCGTGTGAAGAAAGCGGGCCAAAAAGACATTTACGGCAAAGATGACTTACCGTAACGGTACAGTCCGTGCCGCCGAAGAAGCGGCGTCGCTGGCGGGTAGATACGGTAAATGCTTCGGGAAATACGTGGAAGTAAGAGAAGTGGCATGAGGGCCTTGTGCAGCGTGATTTCACTGCTGTTGCTGACCGTGCCCTGCGCTGCCTCCTGTAATTTAGACAATGCAATCGGCTATACGCTGGTCGCAAAGAAGCGCGTCGTGGGCTTTGTCGAAAACGACAAGCGCGAGAATAGCTTTTCAGGTTGCCGGTATGGCCGCATCCTGCTTTTTGAAGATCACACCGGTGTACGGTGTACAGGTTATACGTATCATTACGCCACCAGGCCGACCGCGTATATTTTCGATAACTCCTACTACATCAAGCTATGCATCGATGGCTTCTGGTTCGAAGCAGCTGCGCTCCATTGATGCAGACCGCGGAATGGGCTGGAGAATGTCCGGAAATAATTAGTCCATCGGTGCGCCGGCGCGTTCGGGGCGTATTCGCCTATTGCAACTCGACCTTGGCCAGTGCGGCCTGCTCTGGTTCATCGCACAGCGCTGCTGCCTTCGCCCATGGTGGCGAAGGCGCAAGCGTATGAAAGAGGTGCTACTGACACAGATCGTGCCGAGGCATGTATCTTGCTGAAACAAGTTTGCACTGCATTGATGCCTGTTGGGAGGGGAACGCCCAAGCAATGCTGCGCCCGGTTTTTCCCCAAATATAATGCGATACTGTTCCGCTTGCTGCTTGAGAGAAATACCAGACGGGATACACGTCGTACTTCACGCAAATATTCTCATCGCTTTTGTTATATACATAACAGGTCACGGTGTCGGTATTTCTTCCTATTTGCGTCGTAATGTCTGAACCCGCATTTCTCACTATCTGTTTGTGTCCAACATTTTTGGGAGCAGCTTCGGCGCTCCAACAAAGCACCACGGCACTGACCAGGATTGCCGTCACGATGAAGTTCTGAGTTTTCGCCCCCGACAAAGACATCATCTCCTCCTTAATGCGAATTCTGGAGACGTGATCCTCATAGGGTTCATTTGACGTGTCAACTGGAGCTGGAAGGGGATGGCATCATCTAGAGGGTTTCGAAAGTGTCGGTTGTGCCGCGCGAGGCCGCCTCCGTCAGCGATACTTCCCGGCGATGGCTTCTGGTTCGAAGCAGCTCCATTGATGGAGATTGCGGAATGGACTGGAGAATGTCCGGAAATAAAAAGTCCATCGGTGCGCCGGCGCGTTCGCGCGGCATATTCGCCTACTGTACCTCGACCTTGGCCTGTGCGGCCACTTCCTTCCAAACGGCAATATCCTGTTTGATGAAGCCGGCAAAAGCCTCCGGCGAATTGCCGACCGTGTCCATCGCCTGCTTCTCCAGCAGTGCCTTGGTCTCCGGATCCTTCAACGCCGCCACGATCGCCTTGTTGAGTTTGTCGACGATGGCCGGCGGTGTATTGGCGGGTGCCAGGATTCCGTGCCAGGCAATGGCGTCGAAGCCGGGATAACCGCTTTCGGAGATCGTTGGTACCGTCGGCGCGACCGGCGAGCGTTCCTTGCTGGTCACGGCCAGCGCGAGCAGGGTGCCGGCCTGTATCTGCTGCAGCGCCGAGATCGGATCGGCGAAAACCACCTGCACCCGCCCGCCGATCAGGTCGGTGACCGCAAGCGCCGTGCCGCGATAGGGAATGTGGGTCATCTTGATTCCTGCCTTGCTGTCGAACAGCTCGGTGACCAGATGGTTGGCTGCACCGACGCCGGTCGTGCCGTAGTTCAATTCGCCGGGCTTGCGCTTGGCCAGCGCGACGAACTCCTGCAGGGTTTTGACGCCAAGCGCGGGATTGACCACCATGATGTACGGATAGGCTGTGGTCATCGTGATCGGCGAAAACCCCGCTACGGGATCGTAGGGTAGTTGCTTGTAGACGGCCGGATTGATCGAGATCGGTCCGGACTGACCGAGCAGCAGCGTGTAGCCGTCGGGCTCGGATTTGTTCACGAGATCGGTGCCGATGATCGAGCCGGCGCCGCCGCGATTTTCAATAACGATGACTTGTCCGATAATCTCGCTGGCGCGCCTGGCAACGATGCGGGCCACCGAATCGGCGCCGCCGCCGGGGGCATAGGGCACGACCAGCCGGATGGTACGGGACGGGTAGTCGTCGCCGCGTGCGGTGACAATGGTGAGCCCGATGGCCAACGCGGCGGCCAATACCGGTAATTTCGAAAGAACCCGCATCGGCGTTGGCCTCCCTGATTGTCCTCCGATGACCCGCATCCGTGGCGGCCCTCATCAGTTGGCAGAACCATAGGGCAGATTTTCGGGTCCCGTCTACCGAACGCGCAGTTGTACTTTGGCGCGGGGCGGCCGATGCTTCGCGAAAATCTGGAAGAGGAAACGCATGCTGCAGCAACCGGGCGTCACGCAAAACCTTGCGCGCTTCATCGTCGATACGCGCTGGGACGATATCCCGCACGAGGTGCGGCATCAGGCCAAACGCTCGCTGATGAATTTCTTTGCCGTGGCGCTTGCGGGTTGCCGAACCGGGCCGGTGGAGATCGCGCTGCGTTCGTTGGCCGAATTTTCCGGTGGCAAGCAGGCCACCGTGGTCGGGCGCAGCGAGCGCGTCGATGCATTGAGTGCAGCCTTTCTCAATGCCGCCGGCGCCAACGTTCACGATTATTGCGACACTCATCTGCGCACGGTGATTCATCCGACCGCGCCTGTTGCCCCGGCGGTGCTGGCGCTGGCCGAACTGCGAAAGCTCAGCGGCTCCGATCTGCTGCTGGCCTTTATCCTCGGTAATGAAATACAGGCACGTATCGGGCTCGCAATTTCGCCGAGCCATTACAACAGAGGCTGGCACATCACGTCGACCTGCGGCGTGTTCGGCGCCGCCGCCAGCAGCGGCAAACTGCTCGTGCTCGACGAGCGCCAGATGATGTGGGCGCTAGGTACCGCGGCGACGCAATCGTCAGGTCTCTGCGAATGCCTGGGGACGCCGGCGAAAAGTGTGAGCGTCGGCAACGCCGCGCGCAACGGGCTATGGTCCGCATTGCTGGCGGAGAAGGGTTTTGACGGGCCGGCCGAACCGCTGGCGGGCGTGCAAGGCTTTTACCGTGCTTTGGCCGAAACGCCCGATTTGTCGGTCATCACCGCCGGCCTCGGCGAGGACTGGGAATTCATGGCGACGTCCTACAAGCCCTATCCGTGCGGCTTCGTAATCCATCCGGTGCTCGATTGCGTGCTGGATTGGCGGCGCAGCCATCCAAACGCCGAAGTCACGCGCGTCGTGGTGCGCGGCAACCCGTTGCTCGCTGTCCGCACCGACCGGCCGGATGTCTCAACGGGACGCGAATCCCAGGTCAGTGTGCAGCACGCCGTCGCTGCCGCACTAGTGACCGGCAAGGCCGGGCTGGATCAATTCACCGATGCCTGCGTGCGCGATCCCGGTGTGCTGGCGCTGCGAAGCAAGATCGAGGTGACGCGCGATAGCGCGCTTTCCACTATCGCTGCTGCCGTCGACATCACCACCGCTGATGGAAAAATTCACCAATTGTCGCAATCGGCTGCGCGCGGTAGCGACGTTAATCCGATGAGCGATACGGACCTGGAGGATAAACTGCGAACCACCGCCCATGGCTGGAACCCACATTACGACACCGCGCCGCTGATCGATGCGATCTGGGCACTCGACACCAGTGCGGATGTCTCGAGCCTGGCGCGGCTTGCCGTCCCGCGGTAGCAAAGGAGCGGCTTGGCCGGTTTTACCGGCCGATCGCGATGATTCGGGCGGCGATCCGTGCCGCCGTGGCATCGGTGGAAATGGCGTCCAGGGCGACCAGGTCCAGCACTCTCGGGTGGCAGGGGAGATTCAGGAGCGACTGCGCAAATGCGCCGGCTGCGATTTCGGCAAGCGCCGCAATGCCGGTTCGCCAATGCCAATTGCCGATCCGGAATAATGTCGGCTGATGGCGCCGTGCGATCGGGATGTCCGATCGGACAACTTCGATGTGATGGAACAGCTCGTGCGCTACAAAGACGTCTTGCACTGTTGCCTGCCCAAGCAATCGCGTCGCCAAGGGACCGATAGCTGCGCGATCGAGTAACGCGAGCCCGCGGTGGTACAGCACAATGCGCGGCGGCCGTTGCCGGTATTCGGCAAATCGCCATAGCGAGCCTACCATCGGATCGTCGTCGATTGCCTCGACCGGCACGCCGAGTTGTTGTGCGATCTCCGTCGGCGTCAGTTCAGGGAAGCGCTCTCGCTGGGTATTTGCGGCCGCCGCGCCATCGGCGAGGGCATCGCGGACCGCGGCGACCTGTGCGCTGCGATCCAGACGCCGGCCGTGCCGATCATCCTCCAGCATGACCAGCCCGAGGGTTTCGGGCGACGCCGCCACGATCTCGGCCAGCCACGGCGGCGATGTCGCCGTGAGCATCACTCTACAGCCCGCGTGACGGTGGAATGCTGATCAGCGCAATCGGATCGCTCGCGATCAGCCCGTCAAACTCGCTGCGGGTGATGGCCAGCGCCTGGTCGATCGAGTTGACGCCGGACAGATCGATGATCTGGCTGCCGATGATGATGAAGATATCCGGCGTGATGGTGCTGTCGCCATTGTAGATCGTCGTGTCTTCCCACAGCCGGCGAACGTCGGCGAAGCCGGTTCCTGCCGATGCCGAGCGCACTACGCTGTGGCTGCGTTGCACCCGGATCACGCCGTCAAGATCGACCGCTCGAACCGGGCTGCGGCGCTTCTTGAATATTTTCCAGGATCGCTCCTCCACTTCGCCCTGGAATACGCGCATGCGCGGCGTGGCAGCGGCGAGCGTCACGCGCTCCAGCTCAACGCCCATGGCTTTGGCGGCGATCTCCCTGGCCTCGATCTCGCCGACTTCGTCGTTCCGCTGGCGGGCGCGCATCTCTGAGGCGCCCATCGCGGTAGCGCGCACGCGATGAGTATGCTGGTCGACCTCGATGGTTACTTCGACGTTTTCCGGAGCCGCGCCTAGCTTGACCACCGCTTCGAACGCCTCGCGGCGAATGCGCCGCAGATCTTCAGGCGTCGGATTAGGGATCACGCGCTCCACCACGTCACGGACCAGCGCGAGCGCGACACCGATCGAGGAAATCACCTCCGCGTCTTTCGAAATCACGTGATGAAGGCCGGTACGGTTCGATGCATGCGGGATCAGCGCCGCCGCGCCGCCGCCTTCGCCAACCAGAACCGCCTGGTCACGATCCAGTTTGTATTCGGTGATGAGGGCGTCGACCACCGGAATGACCTTGTCGGTGGCGATATCGAGGATGGCGCGGGCGGTGTCTTCGATCGATTTGCCGATCATGCCGGCGAGTGCCGCCATCGCGCGCTGCGCCGACTCAGGATTGCCATAGGCATGCAATCCCGGCTTCGCGTAACCCAGCACATTGGCAGCGCAGGTGTTGGTGATGGCATAGCGGGTGCCGTTGGCCGAGCGCACCGCAACGTAGTCGCCGGGATCGTCGGGCGCGGCTGAAACAGTTCGATGGTGGGATCGACAATGTCGGCGGGCGCCGCAAAGGCGGCATAGGGCAGGCCTGCGATATGGGCGCTGCGCGGTCCGACGTCGACGAGCTTGCCGTCTCTTACTCGCACCATGCTGCCGCCGGCGATACCGATCACGCGCACGTCGAGCGAACTGACGTAAGTCTCGTGGCCGCCGACCCGCGCATATTTCACCGTGGGACGGCCATTGCGGATGACGCCGATGTTGGTGCTGGTGCCGCCGACCTCGAAGTAGATGCCATCCGTCACCCGCAAATGCATCAGGGCGCCGGCAACGCTGGCTGCCGGACCCGAGAGCATCGTCATGGCCGGGCGGCGGCGCATCTCCGCGATATCCATCACGCCGCCATCGCCGCGCATGATCATCAGCGGCGCCTGAATTCCGGCTTCGCGAACGCTGGCTTCGGTCATGACGGCAGTATCGATCATCTTCGGCAGGATGCTGGCATTGATGACGGCGGTGCGGGTCCGGGTCGTGAGGCCATAGAGCTTGGTGATTTCGTGCCCGCAGGTGGCGGGGAGCCCGGCGTCGATCACGAGCCTGCGCACCGTTTCTTCGGCTTCGGTGTCGTCGACGCCGAAGGCCGAACTGGCAACAATGACCTGAGCGCCCTCGGCCTTGAGTTCCTCGATCACCTTGCGGCCGGCTTCGTCGGTCAGGGTTTCCTTGGTGATGAACCGGTTCAGCGGTTTCAGGTGGCGTCCGGGCGCGAGTTCGATCGGCTTCATCGCGCTCTGGCCCTTGGCAAGAAGCGATTCCACGCGGGTCGCCATGCCGATGACGCCGACGCTGGCGACGTCGCCTTCGAGCAACGCATTGGTGGCCTGCGTGGTCGAATGGGCGAGGAAGATGACCTCCTTCGGATCGACGCCGGAGCGATCGAGCACGTTGCGGAAGACCTCGACCACGCCCTTGGCTACTCCGCGCGGATCGGAGTGGGTGGTCAGCACCGAATAACGGCCAACCACCTCATGGGTCGCATTGTCGATAAGGACAGCCTTGGTGAAGGTCCCGCCGACATCGATACCGATGCGATAGGCGCGGGCCGGCAGGGATGGTTCGGTCAACGTCGCGGTTTCTCCTAAAGCGTTCGAGCGAAGTGGATGCCGGTTTAAAGCTCTAGTTGAGCGATCCCAGCATCAGATAGCAGATCAGCGAATTGACGGCGACCATCAGGCAACCGAAGGGCAGCGCCGTCTTCAGGAACTGGCCGTGGCTGACCTTGGTGTGTCCGATCGTCCACAGCGTCCACGAGTTGGTCGGGTCCATGCTTCCCTGCAACACCGTCGGCGCCAGCCAGATCGAATAGAGGTAAGGAATTGGGATGTCCTTGTTGGCGAGGATGATGGCGAGCAATGCCGCGCCGGTTCCGATGCACACCAGCGGGCCTCGATAGATGCTGCCGATGCCTCCAAGCACGCCAAAGAATATGGCGGCCTGCAACGGCGTGTGCGGAAGGATCGGCGCGAAGATCGGCTTCAGGGCGCCCGCAACCTCCGGCGTTTGCCCGGCCACGATGATCATGCCGCAGATCGTCCACAGCGCGGCAATCGTCGCGATATCCGGAAACGCATCGGTGAATGTCTTGTTGAACAGATTGACGTGGCCCTGAAGCGTGCGATCGCGGCCGGTCAGCACCAGTGCGAGCACGATCGAGACGATGAAGGTTGGGATAATGTCCCACTTCAGGATCATGATCATGAGGACGGGAACGATCGGCACGATATAGGTGTAGTAGGGCGTCCGCTTGCGCACCGGCGCTTCGCTGGTTCCGGCAACATCGACGGATGCCATCCGGCGTACGCCACCGTTCCCCAGATAGAACGCTTCCAAAAGCCATGCCGCCAGAATATAGACGCCCATCCCGACCGCCCAGTAGGTCAAATAGGGCGCCTCATATTTGAGGCCGGGAAACAATTTCTGAAACGTTCCGAATTGAACCAGATTGACGAACGTACCGGCGCCGATTCCCATCGTGAATGCGGGCGCGGCGACGTAAGGCGGAATGCCCTGGCCCAGCATGATCGGTATCGCGATGACGCCGATCGCGATCGCGGCGCCGACACCGTACATCGACGAGAACAACAGCGCTGTGACCAGCGTGACGGTCATCGCGGTGACCAGCGGCCGGTCGCCCGCGAGTTCGACCGCCGAGCGGATCACGCTTTCCGCGATGCCGGTTTGAATCAGCACCTGCGCAAACCAGGCGCCGAAGACGATGATGATGACGGCGCTTGCATATGCAACGCCGCCGCCCTGGATGATCTTTTTCTGGATATCGTCGATGCCGATGCCGGCGATGACGGCCCAGGCGACGGCAAGCAGCAACAGCATGATGATCGGGCTCTGCCCGCGGACGATCAATACGACGACTGCCAGAAACGCAATCAGCAGCCCAATGCCTACCCCCAGCTCTGTCATGGTTTGTCCTTCCCCCGTTTCGCCGCCTTTTTTGATCGCGGCTCTCCCTGAGAATGAGAATAAGTCTGACATAAGAGATTGATGCTGGCGAGGAAGAAGACACGGCAACACTCCGCTTGCGCGTGCAAGCGGTTCCGAATTCGCGCGTTGCTAGCTGCTGCGACGCAGCATTCGCAGGGAGGTGAGCGAAGACGCCGGCCGCAGATCAAACTTCGACTTCTCGCGTTCGCATTCTATAGTTTTGCGTCGATCCGTTTGTGCACCCGCCGGGGGAATGTCGAAATGGCGCCATGAATTCGCAACGAACAAACCGCTGGCAGCATCCGGCGCTGCAACCGGGCTGGATCGATCGCCCGCATCAAAGGCTGGAATTTGGCGACCTGCCGCTCGAAAGCGGCGAAGTCATCCGCGATTTCGAAATCAGCTATGTGACGCATGGAGCGCGCACTCCGGCCGACGACAACGTCATCCTTGTCCTGACGGCGATCGGCTCGACGCATCATCGGTTGGACTTTCTGATCGGGCCCAATCGGCCGCTCAATACCGACCACTACTTCGTCGTCTGCGTGGACGCGATCGGCAACGGGCTGACGACTTCGCCGAGCAACAGTCGCTCCCAGCCCGATCTGGCTTTCCCACGATTCACAATCCGCGACATGATTGCGAGCCAGCGCCGGTTGCTCGATGCGCTGGGGATTCGCCGGCTTGTCGCCGTCGTCGGTGCTTCAATGGGCGGCATGCAGGCGCTGCAGTGGGGCGTCAGCCATCGCGATTATATGCGTGGTATCGTTGCGCTGGTGCCGATGGCGCGGACCCGTCCCTGGTCGGTGGCGATGAACGAGGTCGCTCGCCGCATCCTGATGGCTGATCCGGGCTGGCCGTCCGGCCCCTATGGCAAAGGCTACGATGCCTGGGCGGCACAGACGCGGGTCATCACCAATCGCACGCCCGGCGCATTTGAGAGCATAGCGACGAATGCCGTACCGGGACTTGTCGCGGATGCCGTTGCCGCATCACACAGGATGGGCCCGGATCCGGTCGATTGGACCTATCAGAGCTTCGCCTATGATGCGCATGATGTCGGGACCACGGCGAGCTTCGAGGGCGACACCGCGGCGGCGTTGCGAACGATCCTGGCGCCAACGCTGCTGCTTGTGCCGGAGCTCGATCTCTACAACCCGGTCGAGGATGCCGTGGAAGCGGCAGCGCTGATTCCGCACGCGGAGCTGGTGCGGTTGGGCGGCAATTCCGGTCACGCGGTTGCGGCCGACACCTCGCCACAACTCGCAGAGATCGATCGGGCGATTGGCAAATTCCTCGACGGGTTAGGAGCCTGAGCCCTGCGGGCGCCGCAACCGATCCCTCCTGCCGGCGCTTCTTGACTCCGCCAAGAGGGAGGGTCACTTTTCGAACGAAGCTCTATTGGCGCCCCCAAAAGAACAAAAGTCCTGGAGGAAACCGATGTCGAAATTACTGAGCGACAATGAGGTCTCGGCCTATCGCGAGCGCGGCTACCACTTCCCGGTCGATGCGTTAAGCGCAAGCGAAGTGACCGGCTTTCGCCAGAAGCTCGAGGACTATGAAGCCGCAAGTGGGGGCCCGATCAAAGGCGAGATGCGCCATCGCAGCCATGTTCTTTTCACGTGGATCAACGAGATGATCCGCCACCCGAAAATCCTCGACTCGATCGAGGATCTGCTCGGTCCGAACATCCTGTGCTGGAACACCAGCTTCTTCATCAAGGAGCCGCACGACCCCGGCTTCGTCTCCTGGCATCAGGATGCCACCTATTGGGGCCTCAGCTCGTCCGATGTTGCGACGGCCTGGATTGCCATGTCGCCGGCGAACAAAGTTTCGGGGTGCATGAAGTTCGTCGCCGGTACCCATAAGCAGCAGGTGAAGCATGAAGACACGTTTGACCAGAACAACCTTCTGACCCGCGGTCAGGAGATTGCGGTGGAGGTCGACGAGGATAAAGCCGTCTATGTGGAACTGAAGCCGGGCCAGGCCTCGCTGCACCACGTGCTGCTGTTCCACGGATCGGAACCGAACCGCTCGGACGACCGGCGCATAGGCCTTGCGGTTCGCTACATCCCGACGCATCTCAAGCAGGCGGTCGGACAAAGGGACTGGGCAACGCTGGTGCGCGGCAAGGACACCTACGGACATTTCCAGCCCGAACATGTGCCGAAGAAAGACCTCGAGCCGGAAGCTTTGGCCTTCCACAAGGCGGTAACGGAAGAGCAATTGCGGGTGCTCTATCGCGGCACCGACAAGACTGCATATCGCGCGTGACGGCGCGTGGTGCGGCCGGCTACGGCCGCACCGCCGGCGTTTCGACCGGCATGCCGCGTGCGCGCGACATCAGATAGAGTTCGAGCTCGACCAGTTCCGGCGCGCCGTAATCGTAAGCCTGCGCCCGGATGCCGGTGATGCAGGCGCGCAAGCGCCGCTGCAGCGATCCCAGCGATTGCCACTCCAGCCGGTAGAGCGGGTAACCCGTCGGATGCGCCTGCGTGATCGCCGATCCCGCCAGCCGCTTGTCCCAATTGTCGTCGTGACAATTGGCGCAGCCGAGATTGAGTTGGCCCTGCCGTTGCGTGAACAGCGCGCGTCCCTTCGCGATGAACGGCTCGAGCTGCGGATCGCTCCCGGTCTCGATCGCGGCTCCACGCGATTGCTGCGCGACGAAGGCGGTCAGCGCCAGCAGGTCGCGGCTCTCATAGGGTAATGGTGTGGCCTGCTGATGGCTTATACGACAGAGATTGATGCGCTGCTCCAGGTCGACGGGCCGGTCGAGCGCCTTGTCGAAGGCAGGATAATGCGCCGCGACACCCTTCATGCTGGCGCTCGCGTCGTTATGGCAGTCGGCGCAGGCCTTGTTCGCGGCGCCTTGCTTGCGTTTCCACAGCGCTTCGCCATCGAGTACCCAGAGCATGCCGGGATTGGCGGTATCGTCGTCCTGCATCGCCTTGGTGTCCGGCGTCATGAAGCTGTAGCCGGAACGGCGTTCGGCCTGCGCGATTTCGGCGGCGGGGGCTGCGCCCGCCAGCAGTATACCGGTCATCAATATGACGAAGCCAAACCTCATTCGACGATGATCGAGGCGGAAGCGGTTTCGGAAAAACCCTGGTCGCCGATCCATTCGAACTCGAACTTGCCGCTATCGGTCGCTCGCGTAAAAAAGGTGATGAACGGGTTTGCGGCAATCGCCGGGAACAAATCGGCGCGGAAAATCTCGGTGCCGTTAAAGCGGCAGGTGAAGCTTGTGATGATATCGCGCGGCACGACTTCACCAGTGGCCGTATGGCGATAGCCGGTTTCCATGATGTGGGACATCAGCGTCTTGATCTCGATGATATCGCCGCGTTTAGCGGTCTTGGGAACGTTGATCAGGGCGGAGGCCATCAGATTACCTCCTCCGTGCAGGCGGCGAGCGTGACCACGACATCGACGCTGGCCGACCAGAACGTGTCGTCCGACAGCCGCGCGATGGCGACGACTTTCTGGGTGTCGGCGAGGCGAATGCGGGTCGAGATCTGGGCGCGGCCGGCATGCGGGCCAAGATAGAAATTGCCGATGTTGGGCTGAGGGTTCTTCTCGTTGAAGACGTGAATGCTCTTGACGAAATCCCCCGGCGTCATCGGGCTGGTGACGCTGACCGTCATTGGTACCGTGTTGCCGTTCTCGACCAGCGGCGGCACATCGAGGTTGACCTTGCCGGTTCGCACCGCGGCTTCGCCGACGACATTACGGATGGCGGAGGCGAGCATTGCGGGCGTCGCCTCGGCGGGCCGCAACGTGACGATCGGGACCGCGCCGACTACCGCCGCGCCACCGGCGAGGCCGAGGAAATGTCGGCGTGTCGTGTCGTTTGGCTTGTGCATCGTACCTTCCTATTCACGCAAGCTTGCGAGATACGTTACAATATCCTCGATCTGTTCGGCGTTAAGGATCGGCTTGCCGCGCCAGGCCGGTCCAACGCGGTTGAGGCCATCCGTGCGGTAATAGGACGGCATGATCGTCCCGGCATTGAGGCGGGAGGCGTCCACCAGCCGCAGCCGGAGCTGGCCTTCCGACCATCGGCTGCCGGAACCGGCGAGGTTCGGCGCCAGATCGCCCTGAAACTTCTGTTCGGGAAATGGGCCGTTGTGGCAGAGGATGCAAGTGCTCGATCGTTCGACAACGAGCGCGCGGCCGCGCATCGCGTCGCCTCGCGCATTCGTGAGCGAATCCGGAATGGCGTCGCCGACGACGGCATAGGGGCGCAAGGCCTGGCTACCTGCCGGGCCGGGCAGGGCGAACGCCACTGCGGCGAGCCATACGCTCACTGATGATGTGACAATCCTAGCCAAAACTATCCACCGTGACTGTCTTGAACCAGTTTGCCGCACTCTCAGCTTCGCGCTGGCGAAGTTCGCGCGGCGCATTGACCGGGCTCGTCGCGCCTTCGACTTCGGCGAATTGACCGTCCTTGGGTTGATAGACGCCTGAGAGCGAGAACGCATAGCCCGGTGCGACCGTGTTGTAGCAGGCGCCGGTCAGCCTGGGCATGTCGGGCGATTTGCCGGAGATCAGACTGATGACCGCGGCGGCACAGGCCTTGCCTTGTGCGTTTGCTGCTGATGCGGATTTGGGAATTTGCCCGGCAATGCAGGCATCGCCAATGACGTGAACATTGGGCACGAGCTTTGATACAAAACTGACGGGGTCGATCGGACACCAGCCGGTGTTGTCGGCAACACCGGCGATCTCGGCGATCCGGCCGGCTTTCTGCGGCGGGATGACACTCGCGACCTGCGCGGTGTAATTGCCGAAGTCGGTGACGATGGTGTTGGTCGCAGGATCGACCGATGTCACCCGTCCACCCTGCGACAGCGCGACCCGCTCGATCATGCCGGGATACAATTCCTTCCACGCGGCCTCGAACAGTTTTTGCTGGGAAAAGCCGTCCTTGGCATCGAGGATCAGGATTTTCGAACGCGGCTTTTTGCTCTTGAGATAATGCGCGATCAGGCTGGCGCGCTCGTAAGGTGCGGGCGGGCAGCGCAAGGGAGCCGCCGGCACCGCCAACACTACCACGCCGCCATCCTCCATGGCCTCGATTTGCTTGCGCAACAATGTGGTCTGCTCGCCGGCCTTCCAGGCATGCGGCATTTTCAGCGATGCGGGTTCGTCATAGCCGGGCAGGGCGTCGAAGCGCAGGTCGATGCCGGGCGCCAGCACCAGGCGGTCGTAGGGAATCGCATTGCCGTCGGCGAGGCCGACGGTGCGCGCCTGCGGATCGACCTTTGCTGCCGCTTGAGGAATGACCGTAACGCCTTCTGCGGCAATCTTGTCGTAGGTGAACTGCTGAGCCTGCAACTCCCTCAGGCCCGCGATCACCTCGTTGCTGAACGGACAGGCGGTAAAGATGCGGTTCGGCTCGATCAGCGTCACCTGCAGCTTTGGATCGAGCCGCCGCAACGTCCGCGCACAGCTTGCGCCGCCAAAGCCACCACCAATCACGACAATTCGCGCCGCCGATTGCGCGAACGAAGGCCACGGCAGCGTCGTAGCCGCGACGGACATGGCGATGCCGCGAGCGACATACCTGCGCGTCAGCGGGCGCGTGACGTCCATGAGCATAATCCGGAAAAGGAGCGGCGGCCGTTAGGCCACCGCTCGCGATCTCAGGCAAAGGTGATGTTTTGGTCCCTCAGCGGCACCGAACGGATGCGTTTGCCCGTTGCCGCGAAATAGGCGTTCAGCACCGCTGGCGCCGCGACCCCGATCGTCGGTTCGCCGACGCCGCCCCAGAATCCGCCGCTCGGCATCACGATGGACTCGACCTTCGGCATCTCGGCAATTCGCATCGAATTGTAGGTGTCGAAGTTGGTCTGCTCGATGGCGCCGTTCTTCACCGTGCAGCCGCCGTAGAACAGGCCGGACAGGCCGTAGACGAAGGAGCCCGCGATCTGCCGCTCGATCTGCGCCGGATTGACGGCATAGCCGGGATCGGTCGCGGCAACGATACGAAGCACCTTGATCTTGTTACCGCCGGTGACGGAGATTTCGGCCGCCCCCGCCACGTAACTGGCATAGGCATGGAGTTGCGCGAGGCCGCGGTAAACGCCTTGCGGTGCCGGTTTGTCCCAGCCGATTTTCGCTGCGACGGCATTGAGCACGGCAAGGTTCTTTGGATGCTTGGCCATCAGCTTGCGCCGGAACTCGAGCGGATCTTGTCCCGCGGCATGGGCCAGTTCATCCATGAAGCATTCGACATAGATCGCATTGTGATTGACGTTCACGCCGCGCCAGAAGCCCGGAATGATGTGCGGATTGCGCATCGAATGATCGATCAGGAGATTGGGAACGGAATATCCGAACGCGGCTTCTCCGCTCGGGTTGAGGCCCGCGAAGGTGGAGGGATCCTTGCCGTCGACCAGGCCTGCCGGGCGCAGGGTGAACTGGATGGATTGCCCGGATATCCGCATGTGAAGCCCGGTCAGGTTGTTGTCGGCATCGAAAGCGCCGGTCATCTTGCACTGTGTGATCGGATGATAGCGTCCGTGCGTCATGTCCTCTTCGCGCGACCATATCAGCTTGATCGGTGTACCCGGCATCTGCTTGGCGATGAGGACGGCCTGCCGGACATAGTCGGTCTGGCCACGCCTTCCAAAACCGCTGCCGACCATCTGTTTGTGAACGTCACACTTGTCGGCCGGCAGGCCGGACGCCTCCAGCGTTGCCGCGAACACGGCTTCGCCGTTTTGTGTTCCGCACCAGACCTCGCATTTGTCGGCGGTGTAGAGCGCCGTCGCATTCATGGGTTCGATCGTGGCGTGGTTTTGATAGGGATAGCTGTACACCGCCTCGATCTTCTTGGCGGCGCCGGCGAACGCAGCTTTGACGTCGCCATTCTCATTGCCGACAAAGGCGGGGCCGGAATCGAGACCCTCGGCGAGCCATTTTGCGATCGATTCGCTGGAGACCTTGGCGTTCTCGCCTTCGTCCCAGACGATGGGCAGGGCGTCGAGTGCGGTCTTGGCGTGCCACCAGGTGTCGGCGACAACGGCGACAGCGGTGTCGCCGACCTGCACCACCTTCTTGACGCCCTTCATCTTGGCGATTTTGGCTTCGTCGTAGCTCTTCAGTTTGCCGCCGGTTACGGGACAGTCCTTGATCGCGGCGTTGAGCATGCCCGGCAGCTTGACGTCGATGCCGTAGATCATCTTGCCGGTGGTCTTGTCTGTCGTGTCGAGCCGCTTGACGCCCTTGCCGGCGATCTTCCAGTCCTTGGGGTCCTTCAGCTTGACGTCGGCGGGAGGTTCGATCTTGGCCGCGGCTTCCGCCACCTTGCCGTAGGTCGTGGTTTTGCCCGACGGCGTATGTGTGATGACGCTATTGGCTGCCGTGCATTCCGATGCCGGCACCTTCCATTCGTTGGCCGCGGCCTGGACCAGCATCACGCGTGCGGTGGCGCCGCCCTTGCGGACGTATTCCTGGCTGGCGCGGATGCCGCGGCTGCCGCCGGTCGAGAAATCGCCCCACGCGCGCTTGCGAGCGACACTTTGGCCCGGCGTCGGATATTCGGTGGTGACCTTGGACCAGTCGCATTCGAGCTCCTCGGCAACGAGTTGCGCGAGGCCGGTGAGGGAGCCCTGACCCATTTCGGAACGGGCGATGCGGATGACCACGGTGTCGTCGGGCCGGATCACGACCCAGGCATTGATCTCAGGCGACCCGTCGGCGGCACGAACCACGGTCGGTCCACCGAAGGGAATATCGAGTCCGAGTGAAAGCCCGGCGCCGATGGCGGCCGTGCCGATCACGAAGGCGCGGCGATTGAGTTGGGGCATGACGTGCTCGTTCATGGCATCCCCCTCAAGCGTTCGCGGCGGAGTGGATTGCCTCGCGAACCTGCTGGAAGGTTCCGCATCGGCAAATATTGGTGATGGCCTCGTCGATATCCGCATCGGTCGGCTTCGGCTTCTCCTTGAGAAGCGCCGCCACGGCCATGATCATGCCGCTCTGGCAATAGCCGCATTGTGGAACGTCGTTGGCGACCCAGGCCTGCTGCACCTTGTGCAGTGCGCCATTGGTGGCGAGGCCTTCGATCGTGGTGATCTGTTTGCCGGCGGCCTCGCTGACCAGGACGCCGCAAGAGCGCATCGCGACCCCGTCGATATGGACCGTGCAGGCTCCGCATTGTGCAATGCCGCAACCGTATTTCGTGCCGGTCAGCCCAACGTTCTCGCGAATCGCCCAAAGCAGTGGTGTGTCGTCGTCGACGTCCACATTGATTGTTTTGCCGTTGATAGTGAGGTTAGCCATCGCAGTCCCCTTTATTAATTCAATCCATCGATTGAACCAGGACGCGATGTTGCTCAGAAACTGGAACAGTTCAAATCAAGAATACGCGCTTGCGCAAGGAAGAAAATTGATCGGCTGGTGTTACATCACACTGCGTTGCCAGCATGGCAGTCATGCTCCGGCGAACGGTCAAGGTTTGTCTTCTTTGAAGGCATCGAGGATCTGAGCGCAGACGACGCCCGCCTTGCTGCACCAGTCGCGCTGCGCCGTCGCGGCCGCCGATTTCAGCGCCTCGGTGATGGCAGCCGGATTGGAATCGATCGTGACGCCGTTCTGGCGCATCCGCGCATAGTTCTCTTGCAGTCGGGTCGACAGCACGAGCCATAATTCCGTTTCGGTCTGTCGGCTGGCGGCGTCGATGGCCTCGCGCTGCGCGGAATCGAGGCCGTCATAGGCCGCCTTGTTCACGATCGCGACGGACAGCGGCAGCGAATAGGTGATCTCGCTGAAATAGGGCAGGTAGTCCCACAATTTTCGACCGGCGCCGCCGTCACCTGACGATAGCACCGCGTTGAGATCGCCGTTCGCCAATTTCGGCATCGTATCTGCAAAGCTGATCGAGGCCGCCCTGGCGCCGACGCGAGCGAAAACCTCGCTCGACATCTTGTCATAGGTGCGGATCGAAAGACCTGCGAGATCGGACACCTTCTTCAGCGGCGTCCCGGACCAGATGCCGGACGGCGGCCACGGCGTCAGATAAAGCAGCCGCAACCCCTTCTTATCCAGCGCCGCGGCGAGATGCGGGCGCGCCAGATCGCACAGCCGCCGCGCATCGGCATCCGACGTCACCAAAAACGGCAGTGACGGCAGCGCGAAGATCGGGTCTTCGGCCTCCAGCGCGCCGGCGAAGGCATCGCCGGCTTGCACCCTGCCTTCCGCGACCGCCGCCAGCATGGCCGCCGATTTGATGCCGGCCCTGGCGTCGAAACTTGGCTTGATCGTGAGCTTACCTGCGCTCAGGTTCGCAACATGTTTGGCAAAGGCCGCGAGGCCAACGCCGGGCATGGCGTTCTCGGGATATTCCGTCGGCATCTCCCAGACGGTCTGCGCGCGGAGTGCGGCGGGAGCCAGCAGCAGGAGCGCGCCGATCAACGGGCTACCGATAAAGAGACTAGCGTGTCGCACGATTCCTCCGATCATTCTCGCGGCGGCGTCACCGCCAGACGCAGGAAACTCATCACGCTTCCGAGCGCCGCAAATCCGGCGCCGAGCGCCAGCGCAAGCGTCGCGCCTTCGTGGTCGCCGAGTGCGAAACATAGGGCGGCGAGTGCTGCGCCCAGCGTTTGCCCGGTCAGCCGCGCGGTAGCGACGATGCCGCTCGCGCTGCCGCTGCGATGCGGCGGCGCGCTCGACATCAGCGCGCGCAGATTGGGGGTTTGGAAGAAGCCGAATCCAATCCCGCAGATCACCATCCGCCAGACGATGTTGGCGATGCCGGGCTCGGTAGGAAGCGTCGCCAGCAGCACCATGCCCACGCTCAGCAGCGCCAGACCAATTCCGCCGAGGATGCCGACGGGATAGCGGTCGGACAATCGCCCGCCGATCGGCGCCATGATGGCGACCACCAGCGGCCATGGCGTCATGAAGAAGCCGGTCTCGACCTGCGTCCGCCCCAGCACGTCCTCCAAATAAAACGGCAAGGATACAAAGGCGAGGCCCTGCACCGCGAACGAGCACACCGAAGTGGCGGCGGACAACGCGAACATCGGCCGGCGAAACAGGTCGATCGGCAACATCGGCGCCGGATGATCGGCATTGCGGCGAGTCAGAATCCAGCCGAGCAGGATCGCGCCGGCGAGTTCGGCCGACACCAGCGCCGGCGGTGCCTTGTGTGCCGCGCTGCCGATCCCGATGATGAAGAGGCCAAGACAGCTTGCCGTCAGCCCGGCGTTGCCGAAGTCAAATTTGTGAGTGGCGCGCGGCGTTTGCGGCAAAGTCTTCAGTCCGATCCACAGCGCGAGCACGCCGAACGGAATGTTGATCGCGAACAGCCACGGCCAGGGGCCGAGCGCCAGAATGCCGGAGGCGATCGTCGGTCCGAACGTGAAGGCGGTGCCAACGACGAGCGCGTTTTGGCCGAAGCCGCGGCCAAGCATGTGGGTCGGATAGACGAACCGCACCAGCGCCGCGTTCACGGCCATGAGGCCGGCGGCGCCCAATCCCTGCAGCGTTCGTGCGGCGAGCAGGCTCGGCAGCGACCACGCGCAGGCGCACCCGAGCGACGCAACCGTGAACAGCAACAGGCCGCCCAAATAAATGCGATGGTGCCCGACGATCTCGCCGAGCGCGCCGAGCGGCAATATCGTCGCGACCAGCGCGATCTGATAGACGTTGACCACCCAGACCACGTCGGCCGGGCTGACATGAAGGTCGGCGGCGATCGCCGGCAGCGCGATATTGGCGATTGCGGTATCCAGCGAAGCCAGCGCCAGCGCGGTGAAGATCGCCGCCAGCGCCCAGCGCCGGAGTTCCGGCGGCAGGCCGTCCATGACCTGTCCGGCCGGCGGCTTTGCGGTTGCATCTGCTGACATTGCGACGGGGGCTCTCTACCCTGGGGCACGGCAATGCCCTGCGCGGCGTGTACTACGGACACGGGCTGCCCCACAGGCACGCGGTTGCATGATGCGTATGCGAAGGGCTGGCCGGGACGTTCGGGAATGATCGGTTTCGGCGTGAATTACCCAAACTGCGGCTATCCGCGCCATTTCGGCACGCCGACTTTCGGATATCTTCCCGCCTGCCGGGCGATCAACTAGGGTTGCGGCACAAGCGACCGCAAAATCCAAAAAAAGGACGGTCGCCGGCGAGGGGAAGCGTTTTGCACGGACAGGCGGAGCGGCGCACCGGGGTTATGCGTAGCGCCAACGAAGGCGCGCGTCGGCGCGTGTGGGCCGGCCTATGGGTTGCGCTGCTGCTGGCGATCCTAGGCTTTCTGGTCATTTACCCGATCATGATGCTGCTGATCGGCGCGTTCACGGACACCAATCCGGTGGTCGACGGCATTAGCCTCAGCCATTTCTCGGTTGCCAACTTCCTGACCGTGCTGGCCAACCCGAATGTCGCGGAGGCGCTACTCAACACGCTGATCGCCTGCGGCGGCGGCACTTTGATCGCCGTTGTGATCGGGCTGCTGTTTTCCTGGATCGTGGTCCGCACCAATACGCCGTTCAAGGGCTTTATTGCCGCCGCAAGCATGCTGCCTTTGTTCGCGCCGCCGCTGGTAGCCGGCGTGGCCTGGGCCATTTTGGGCTCGCCGAAGACCGGCCTGATCAACACCATGTTCAAATGGGTGGGGCTCGACTGGCGCGTCGATTTCTATTCGCTGTGGGGGTTGGTGTTCGTGTTCGGCATCTATTACGCGCCCTACGTCTACATGTTCACGTCATCCGCGTTGCGTAACATGGATCCGAGCCTGGAAGAGGCCGCCGAAATATCCGGCGCCAGCGCTTTCGCGACGTTGTTCTCCGTGACGTTCCCGCTGATCATGCCGGCGATCGTCTCGGGCATGCTGCTGTCGTTCATCGTGATGCTCGGCATTTACGGCATTCCGGCGGTGCTGGGTGCGCCGACGAATCTCGCCGTGCTGACCACCTATATTTTCAAACTCACCAACTGGTCGCCGCCGCTCTACAACACCGCAGCCGCGGTCGCGATTGTCCTGATGGTCGTGACGGGCGCGCTGGTGTTCCTGCAGCATAAGGTGCTGAGCGGTCGCAGCTATACGACCGTCGCCGGCAAGGCGTTCCGTCCGCGCAACCTCGATCTCGGGCGCTGGCGCTGGTTCACCTTCGGCCTCGGCATGGTTTATCTGCTTATCGTGGTGGTCCTGCCGTCTCTCGCGCTGATCGTGGCAGCGTTCCGCAAATTCATGTTCATCCGCGATGCCGCCAGCCTGTTCGACATGCGGCAATATTCGCTGATGCACTTCAACAGCATTTTTGACAATCCGCTGACCATGCGGTCGATCTACAACGCAGTCGAGGTCGGCGTGATCACCGCGGTGGTCGGCGGGGCGCTCGCTTTTGCGATTGGCTACACCATTCATCGCACCCAGGTGACGGGCCGGCGCTGGATCGACCTGATATCGACGGTACCGGTCGCCATTCCCGGCCTGGTGGTCGGCGTCGCCTACCTTTGGGCGTGGATCAGTATTCCGGCCGGACTCTACGGCACGATCTGGATCCTGGCATTGGCGTTCATCGCGCGCTTCATGCCGGACACGGTGAAGGCGCTGTCGACCTCGTTCCTGCAGATCCATCGCGAGCTGGAGGAGGCGGCTTGGGTTTGCGGCAAGGGCATGTTGGGCACCATCAGGACGATCGTGCTGCCGCTGGCCCGGCCCGGCGTGGTCGCATCGATGACCCTGCTGTTCGTGCTGGCGATCAGGGAGCTCGGTTCGTCGCTGTTTCTCTATACCAGCAACACCATGGTGATGTCGGTGCTGCTGCTCGACTATTACGAAGGCGGCAACATCGGAAAGACCGCCGCTTTCAGCATTGTGCAAACTATCTTGCTCGGTGTGCTCATCGGCGGCGCGAACTGGCTGTCGCGAGGTGCGGCCCCGAGCAGCGTCGCCCGCACGGGATAATAAAAAACAGGGAGGATTGGCTGTGAACAGAAGAATATTCAGCGGACTTGTCGCGCTTGCCGGTGTTGCCGGTCTCGGCTTTGCCCTGAGCCCGCCCGCACGGGCGCAGGAATTCGGCTCGCCCGAACTGATCGCGGCAGCGAAAAAGGAAGGCAAATTGGTCTTCTACACCGCGAACTTCGCCGAAATCGAACAGCAGGTCATCAAGGAATTCAACAAGCGTTTTCCCGAAATCAAGGTTGAGATGGTGCGGGCGCCGGGCGGCCAGCTTATCACTCGCGTCAGAACCGAGGCCGCCGCCGGCAAACTTATCGCCGATGTCGTCGATCATTCCGACCGTGGGCTGATGCAGCCGCTGGAAGATCTGTTCCAGGATTATGCGCCGCCGAATGCCGCCGACTATAACCCCGAGGCGTTGATCTCACCGAAATTGTGGCCGCGCGCCACCATCGCCTGGTCGATCGCATATAATACCGAGCTGGTGAAAGATCCGCCGAAGACGTGGATGGACCTGACCAAGGCGAAATATGACAAAATGACCGGGCAGGTGTTCGCGCAGTCCGGCGGCACCACCTGGACCCGCATCATGTTCGAGCGACAGGTGCTCGGCGAGGATTACTGGGCCAAGCAGGCCTCGACACATCCGATCCTGTACCCGTCAGGCGCACCGATGGCGGACGCGCTGGTGCGCGGTGAAGTGGCGATGGGGCCGCTACTGTACAACATTGTCTACCAGAAACAGAAAGACGGTGCGCCGATTCAGATTTTCTTCCCGCCGGAGGGCGCGCCGGTTAATCCTTATGCCAGCGGCATTCCGAAGACAGCCGCGCATCCCAATGCCGCAAAGCTGTTCCTGAATTGGTCCCTGTCCAAGGAAGGACAGACCTTCATGATCAAGGATCTCGGCAATCTAACGTCGCTCAAGGTGCCGCCGGCCTATCCGGAAGGCTTCGATCCCAAAGTGGTCAAGGTCTGGTATCCCAAATTCGACGACTATGTGAAGCTGCATGCCGCCTGGGTCGCCGAGTGGGACAAGACGTTTGGTTATCGCCAGTGATTGATGTGCCAATGAAGCTGAGACATTCATGACGGCGACGCTCGAAGTTACCAACCTGCACAAGCAGTTCGCGATCGGTCGGCCGGCGGTCGACGGCGTGAGCTTTGCTGTGCCGGCCGGCGAGATCGTCGTCCTGCTCGGGCCTTCCGGCTGCGGCAAGACCACGACATTGCGCTGCGTCGCCGGGCTGGAGCATCCGACCGGCGGCGAGATCAGCATCGCCGGCAAAGTCGTGTCATCGCCTGAACGCGGCATTCTGGTGCCGCCGCGTTCACGCGAACTCGGCATGGTGTTTCAGTCCTACGCGGTCTGGCCGCATATGACCGTGCGGCAGAACGTGGTCTATCCGCTCAAGCATCGCAAAATCTCGCGCGCCGACGCCCGTCGCAAGGTCGACGAAACGCTCCAACTCGTCGGCCTGTCGGAATATGCCGAGCGGCCGGTGGTCGCCTTGTCGGGCGGCCAGATGCAGCGCGTCGCGCTGGCGCGCAGCATGGTCTACCGGCCGCAACTCCTGTTGCTCGACGAGCCGCTGTCGAATCTCGATGCCAAATTACGCCTGCGGCTGCGCGACGATCTGCGCGTGATCCTCAAGCAGACCGGCATGACCGCGCTGTATGTCACCCACGACCAGGCCGAGGCGGTGGTGCTCGGCGACCGCATCGGCGTGATGCGCGACGGCAAGCTGCTGCAGATGGACACGCCGGACGCGATCTATAACCGGCCTGCGGATTTGTTTGTCGCCAATTTCACCGGCGCGACCAACGAACTCGCGGGTACACTGGTGGCGCGCAATGGCGAGTTCGGCACGGTTGATTTTGGCGACGGCCGGCGCGGCGAGGTGGCGTTGCTTCACTCGTGCGGTCCGGACGACAAAGTGCGCATCGCGTTGCGGCCCGAAAATATCGCGATCGGCAAGCACGACGGCGCCAACACTTTTGCCGCGCGTGTGGTCGACCGCCGCTATCAGGGCACGCAGACCGCCTATGGCATCGAACTGTTCGGCAAACGGCTGGAGGTGGTTGAACTCGGTACGGCGGCGCGGCATCAGGTGGGTGTCGAGACACAGGTCTCGCTGCCGCGCGAAAGCTGCTGGGCCTATCGCGATACAGGGTCGGTGTCACATGAATAGCGGCCGATAGAAATCGCAGGCCATAGCGTTTTCGAGCGAAGTGGATACCGGTTCGCGTGAAGAAAACGCGTCAAAATGAGGCTCTAGGGACACCGCGGAGGAAGAACAGTTGAAACGTCTGAGATTGGCCGGATTGCTATTGGCGCTTGCGCCGCTCACTTCGGCGCAGGCCGGCCAGAGCGTTAGCCTGATCTTGAACTGGACGCCGGCCGCTGATCACTCGCCGTTCTATTACGCCAAGGCGCAAGGCTGGTACGAAAAGGCCGGCATCGACCTCAGCATCGAGGTCGGCAAGGGATCGGGCGTCTCATCGCTCAAGGTCGGATCGGGCGGCGCACCGTTCGGTATTTCCGATCTCGCGACCATGCTGGTTGCGCGCAGCAAGGGCGCCGACGCGGTGGCGCTGATGAGTATTTACGCCAATACCGGACAGACCTTTTACTGGCTCAAGAGCTATGGCGTGAGCGGCCCGAAGGATTTTGCCGGGCGCAAGATCGGCAACCCGCCCGGCGATGCCGCGCGCGTGATGTGGCCGGCCTTCGCCAAGGCGGCAGGTCTCGCGCCGGACTCGGTATCTTTCGTCAATGTCGGGCCGACCGCCAAGTCGGCGGCGTTGAAAAGTCGTACCGTCGAAATCATCAGCGACTTCTACAATTCGCACGATATCAAGCTGAAGGAATTCGGCAGCGATCTGGGTTCGCTGAACTGGAAGGATATCGGTCTCAATTCCTATGGCAATTCACTGATCGTCAATGGCGCCTTCCTGGAGAAGAACCCGAAGCTGTCGGAGGATTTTGTGCGCATCACACAAAAAGCCTATGCCGCCTGCGTCGCCGACTTCGAGCCTTGTTTGAAAGCGTTGCTCGACCAGGTCACCGGCCTCGATCGGGAGGAGCAACTGCTGCAGTGGGGCCGCATCAAATATCTGATGGCGGATGAATTCACCACCACCAAGGGATTGGGCTGGATCGACGCCGGGCGGATGCAGAAAGATTACGAGCTGGTGCAGACCTATCTCGGCATGGAAAAGCCGTTTGCGGTGGAAAGCGCTTTCACTACTAAGCTGCTCGATCCCGTTATCAAGATGGATGCGAGCAAGGTCGAGAAGTAGGTTCGCTCTCCCCGTCATTGCAATGACGTCCGCTCTACGCGTCGGCGCCCAATCCCAGGCTCGCATAGATACGCCGTGCATAGGCGCCGAATTCATCCGTGGTCTTGATCGGAAGCGCGCGGGGAAACGGTAGCTCGATCGGGAAATACTCCGCCATGCGGGCCGGGCCCGCGGTCAGCACCGCGCAGTGCGAGGCCAGGAACACGGCTTCCTGGATGCTGTGCGTCACGAAGATGATGGTCTTGCCGCTTTCGCGCCAGATCCGCAGCATTTCCAGGTTCATCTGTTCGCGCGTGAGGGCATCGAGCGCACCGAACGGTTCGTCCATCAGGATCAACCGGGGATCGTGGATGAAAGCGCGCGCGATCGCCGTGCGCTGCTGCATGCCGCCGGACAGTTGCTGCGGGTATTTGTCTTCATAGCCGGCGAGCCCAACGAGATGGAGCAGTTCGCGGGCGCGGGTGCGTGCGGCCTTCATCGGCAGGCCGACGATTTCAGCCGGCAGCAGCACATTGTCGAGGATGGTCCGCCACTTCAGCAGCAAAGCCTGCTGGAACACCATTCCGATATCGCGTGCGGGGTCGAACGGCGTCCTGGCGCTGCCGATCTTGACGGTGCCGCCGTCGGCGTCATGCAGCCCGGCCAATATCTTCAGCACGGTGGTCTTGCCGCAGCCGGAGGGGCCGACCAGCGAGATCAGTTCGCCCTCCTGCACGTCCATGGTGACGTCGGAGACGGCGAGGAATTCCGCGCCTTTCGACCGATAGACCTTGCGGACGTTGCGCAGGCTGATGAAGGGCTCTGCCGCCGTCATGCCAGCCATTTCTGCAGATGGGCGGCCACGAACGCATCATCCGACAGGTCGGCATGCTCGCGGCAGACGCGGTCGATCTCCTGCATCTGACCGGGGCTTAGGCCTTCCGAAGGATCGAGACACCATAATCCCTGCATCAGCCCTTGCCGCCGCAGGATTTCATGGCAGCCCGCGATGCAGCCGTGAAAATTGTTGGCGACGTCGAAGAACGCGCTGTTGCAATCGGTGACGCGGGCATCGAGCGCCAGCAGGTCCGACGGCACGGCGTCCTTGCCGCGCGCGGCCTTGCACATCTCGAATTGCTTGATCGCGCTCGCCGTCCATACCGACCAGTGGCCGAGCAGGCCGCCCCTGAAATAGGCGCGGGTGGTGACGCCCTTGTCGCGCAAATCGAACGGCAGCGTGAGATCGAGCAGGATGTGGTCGTCATTACCGGTATAGAGCGCGACGCGATCCAACGCACCGGCCGCGGCGACGCCGCGTAGTACGTCCAATGTGCGGTAGCGGTTGAACGGTGCGATCTTGATGGCAATGACATTGTCGATTGCCGCAAATCGCCGCCAGAAACCGGCGCTGAGAATAACGCCGCCGACCGCGGGCTGCAGATAGAAGCCGACCAGCGGAATCTCGCGCGCCACCGCTTCGCAATGCGCGATGATCTCGTCTTCGGATGCGGATTTCATTGCGGCCAGGCTAAGCAGCCCCGCATGGTAGCCGATGCCGCGCGCGGTCTTCGCTTCTGCGACGGCCTGCTGCGTCGGACCGGCGAGGCCAGCGACCATCGCCAATGGGCGCTTGGTCCAGTTGGCCGCCGTCTCTGCGGCCAGTTCCAGCACTGGCCGGTACAGGCCGACATCGCGGATCGCGAATTGTGTCGTGTGCACGCCGACTGCAAGGCCGCCGGCGCCGGCGTCGAGATAATAGCGCGTCAGCGCGCGCTGATGCCTGGTATCGAGCGCGCGGTTGGCGTCGAGCGCCAGCGGATGCGCCGGAAGAACCGTGCCGTCGGCGATCAGCTTCCGCACCTCGGATTTGATCTCGCTATGATGCATGGCTCGTTCCTATCCAAATTCCGGGCCGGCGACTGCGAACGGCAACTCTTTGCCTTGTGTGGTCGTGCGTCCGAACCGCATGCGTTGAAACGGCCGCTCGATATTCCAGCCGGAGCCGGTGAGGCCATCGAGAAACTCTTTCTGCGAATGGACGGCGTCGAGCAGCCAAGGTCCGGTCTCGGATTGGGTGATCGCGTCGACCAACGTCAGCGAATCGGCTGGGGTATCCGCGAACAGCGGACCAATCTGGCGGGCGGTGCGTCCGTCGCGAACCAGGGCCATGGCGTTGCGATCAGACACGATACGTGAACCAGCTCGCCCAGCGAATTCTGTCAGAAGCAGGCTCCGGTCGAAGCCCATGGCGTCGCGATCGCGGGCAATGAATTGGTCGAGGTTGCAGGTCGATAGCGATGGCAACGCTTTGTGTTCTCCCGCACGTTCCAGCTTCAGCCGCCGCAACTGCAGCGTCGGCGTAAATCCAAGCGGGCCGTAGACGGAAGCCCCGTCCGGCGTCGCATCGAGCCAGGTGGTGAGCCCGAGCCTGGTCGCCGCGTCGAGGCAGGCATCGACCAGCTTTGTAGCGATGCCGCGGCGGCGCCAGTTTGCCGTCACCAGCACCATGCTGATCCAGGCATTGCCGGATGAGTACGGCAGCAGCGCTGCAGTCGCGACCAATTGGGCTCGGTCGCGGACGCCGAACACAAATCCCTTGCTCAGGAAGAAGCGCCAATCGGCCTCGTTCTGGTTCCAATGCGCCTCGGTCGACAGCACGAGCCCGGCTGGCGCATCGCCGACGCCGAGCTCGACGATGGAGATGGGCTCAATATCGGCCATCGCGCACCTCATATTTGGTGGGCTTGCCGAGGCTCGGCATCGACCGCGAAACCCAGTCGGCGGTCCAACTAATCAATTGCTCGGTGTCGACGACGGGCAGACCGAACAGCTTTACCGCCTGCGAGGTATTGGTCAGCCACGCCGTCGGCTCTTCCTTGCCTGTTATCACCGGCGTGCGGCCGAAACGGGAGCCGAATTTCGCGGCGAGATCGCGCACTGCCAGGATTTCGTGGCCGCTGACATTGATCGGCGAGGTCGGCGTATCGCAATGCGCAAGACAGCGTAGCGCCTGCGCTGAGGCATCGCCCTGCCAGATGAAATTGACATGGCCGAGGCTGACATCGATCGGTTTGCCGGCCAAGACCTTGCTGGCGATATCGTGCAGCACGCCATAGCGCATATCGATCGCGTAATTCAGCCGGAATAGCCGGCCGGGCGTCGAATGCTTTTTTGAAAAATACTCGAACATGCGTTCGCGCCCGACGCAGGATTGCGCGTATTCGCCGGGCGGATTGGGCGCCATGTCCTCGTCTGAGCCTTTGCCGTTCACGGGCACGAAGGGATAGACGCAACCGGTGGAGAACGCGACGATCCGCGAACCCGCAAACGCCTGTGCGACAAGGGCAGGGACGTGCGAATTCATCGCCCAGGTCAGCGACAGATCGCCCTCGGCGCCGAATTTGCGTCCGGCCATGAAGACGATGTTCGGAATTTTGGGCAGCGTCTTGATCGCGGCTTCATCGAGAAGGTCGCAATTGATGGTCTCGATGCCGCGGGCTTGCAGCCAGTCCTTTACGCCGGCTTCGCTGAAACGCGCGACGCCGACGATCCGGCGATCGGGCAGTGCAGCCTTGGCGAGGCCCGCCAATGTCGGTCCCATTTTGCCGGCAACGCCCAAAATCATGATGTCGCCGCCGAGCTTGCGGAGATCGTCGATCAGCGCCTGGCTCGGCCGGCACAGCAATTCGTCGAGCGAGGCGATATCGGTAATCGTCTCCGGCAGTGTATCGCGGGTGAGCAGCATGTTTTTCGTCCCCGTATTCTTATTGCAGCCTGATGTCGCGGACCACGAACAGCCGTTCGAGGCCAAGGACGAGGCCGTAAAGTGTCACGCCGAGCAGTGTCAGGAGCACCACCGCCATCACCATCGCCGGCGTATCGAGCGAGGACTGCACCTGAATCATGAGGTAGCCGAGCCCGCGCTCGGAGGCGATGAATTCGCCGACGATGGCACCCGCCACGGCCAAAATGGCGCCGACCTTCATTCCGGAGAACACATAGGGCAATGAACCCGGCAACTGAATTTTGCGGAACAGCGTCCAGCGCGAGCCGCGTAGCGATTTCACGAGGTCCAGCAGATCGGGCTCGACCTCGCTCAAGCCCCGCGCCGTGGTGAGCAGGATTGGAAAGAAGCAGATGGAAAACGCGATCAGGATGTTGGGGAAGATGCCGTAGGAGAACCAGACGATGAACAGCGGGCCGAGCGCCACTTTCGGGATCATGTTCAGCGTGACGAATAGCGGTAGCAACAACAGGCTGACCAGCGGCGACCAGGTGAACATGACAGCCAGCATGACGCCGACGAGGGCGCCGAGGCAGAAGCCGCCGAGAATCTCCGCAGCCGTCACCGCGAGATTGGAGAGCCAGGCATATTTGGCCGAGGACAGCGTCGCGAGGGTCGCGAGCGGCGAGGGCAGGATGAATTTCGGCACTGCGAAGGCATCGACCAGCACTTGCCAGAGCACGATCACGGCAAGGTGCACGATCAGGATGATCGCGAGCGATCGCGCGGGTCGTCCTCCATCGCTGAACAAGACATGCTCCCTGGCTGGATGCGGCCGGTTCCAGGCCCCACACGGCGGCAATCTATCGCGGCTTCCACGATCTTTCAACCAGTTGGTTGATTACGGCCGCAGCGATTGCATCACCAGATCGACCACGTGCTTGCGGCGGGCCCGCTTGGCGGTGGGGCTCGATAGATCTTTGCCGAAGATCGCCGACAGGGTAGGCGTATTCGAGAAGAAGAAATAACTTAAGCCCGCGATCGAGATATAGAGATGCACGGGGTTGACGCCTTTGCGAAAGACGCCGGCCCGCACGCCCTGGCTGAGAAGCGTGGAAACCATACTGACCAGCGGCGAATGCATGGCCTCCAGTTTCCGGGAACCGCGCACGTGCCGCGCGCCGCCGCGGTTCTCGTCGTTCAGCAGCACGATGAAGTCCGGATGCGCGGCGAGGTGGTCGAAGGAGGCTTCGATCAGCTTCTTGATGGCCCCCTCGGGCGGCAGTCCCTCCAGATTGAGCTTGCGTTCCTGGGCGCGAAGTTCCTCGTAGACCCATTCGAGCACCGCCAGATACAGCGCGTCCTTGTCGCCGAAGTAATGATAGACGAGCTGCTTGTTGACGCCGGCGCGCGCCGCGATCTCGTCGACGCGGGCGCCGGCGAGGCCGCTGGCGGCAAATTCGCGTCGCGCCGCCGTCAGCAGTTTCCTCCGCGTCGCTACCGGATCGCGCCGCTGCGGCTTGTTGCCATCAGTTCGTCTTTTGGGCATTTCCAACCAAACAGTTGACAATTCGACCTGTCCCTTGTTGCATTGGTAGCGTCACTGTTGCGGGACGACAAGAGCGGGCTTGCAAACGAGATCTTGCATACGAGATCTTGCAAACGAGGAGAGTTGCCATGAAGGGTTTGAGGATTGCGGCACTGGCGTTCGCGCTGGTCCTGCCGGCTGTTCCCGCAAATGCCGCCGAGGCCGTCAACCTGATCCTGAACTGGACGCCGACCGCGGATCATTCGCCGTTTTATTACGCCAAATCGCAGGGCTGGTACGAGAAGGCCGGTATCGATTTGACCATCGAGGTCGGCAAGGGCTCCGGCGTCTCCTCGCTGAAAGTCGGCTCCGGCGGATCGCCGTTCGGCATCGCCGATCTCGCAACCATGCTGGTGGCGAAGAGCAAGGGCGCCGACGTGGTGGCGCTGATGAGCATTTACGCCAACACCGGCCAAACCTTCTACTGGCTGAAGAGCTACGGCGTGAACGGCCCTAAGGATTTTCCAGGACACAAGATCGGCAATCCACCGGGCGACGCATCGCGAGTGATGTGGCCGGCCTTTGCCAAGGCGGCCGGCATCGCGCCGGATTCAGTGAATTTCGTCAATGTCGGGCCGACCGCCAAGATCGCTGCGCTGAAAAGCCATACCGTCGATATCATCAGCGACTTCTACAATGAGCACGATCTGAAGGTGATCGAGTTCGGCGCCGACCTCGGTTATGTCAACTGGAAGGACATCGGGCTCAATCCTTATGGGAATTCGCTGATCGTCAACGGCGCGTATCTGGAGAAGAACCCGAAGCTGGTCGAGGAATTCGTCCGCGTCAGCCAGAAGGCCTATGCCGCCTGCGTCGCCGACGTCGCGCCGTGCCTGAAGGCGCTGCTCGATCAGGTCTCGGGTCACGACAAGGAAAACCAGCAACGCCAGTGGGAGCGCATCAAGTTCCTGATGACGGATGAGTTCACCACGACCAAAGCGCTGGGCTGGATCGACGCCGAACGGATGAAAAAGGACTATGAGCTGGTGCAGACCTATCTTGGGATGGAAAAGCCGTTCGATGTCGGGACGGCGTTCTCGACCAAGATGCTGGATACATCGATCAAGATGGATGCCAGCAAGGTGACGAAGTGACGTGAAGCGTCATTCCGGGGCGATGCGGAGCATCGAACTACGATGTGCAGTTGCACATCGGAGAATCTCGAGATTCCCCGGTGTGCAATTGCACACCTGAGGTCTGGTCCTTCGGACCATCCCGGAATGACGACACCGGCCGCTTCGCTCCTCGCAATGATGGAGCGGCGCGGGGCGGGCCCTACTGCAGCGCCATGCCGGAGGTCTTGATCACCGTCGTCAGCTTCTCCTGATCGGTCTTCATCAGCGCGGCGAGCTCGCTCAGCGACATCGGCTTACCCGGGATGTTGGCAACCGATAACTGACGCTGGACGTCGGGGTTTTGCAGTGCCTTGTTGATGGCCTGATTTATCTTCTCGACGAGCGCGTCCGGCGTCGTCGATGGCACATAAATGCCATACCAGGGAACGTAGGCGGCTTCGGCAAATCCGGCTTCCGCGATCGTCGGCACGTCCGGAAGATCAGCGACGCGCTTGTCGGTGAACACGGCAAGCGGTTTCACCGTGCCGGCCTTGATGTGCGGCAATGCAAGTTCGAGGGACACGATCTCAAAGTGCATCAGATTGGTCATGAGATCGATCAGCGCCGGCGGTTGGCCCTTGTAGCCGACGTTGGTCAACTTGATGTTTGCGACCTGGAACAGCTTCTGCGCGCTGAGGTCGATCGATGAGCCGGTGCCGGGGTTGCCGAAGTTGAAGTAACCGGGCTTGCTCCGCGCCAGCTCCACGAATTCGCCGATGGTTTTGACCGGCATCGAAGGATGAACCAGCGCTACGCTCTGGTTCCACACCGCGAGCCCCACGCATTTGAGGTCCTTCATCGCGTCCCAGCCGGCGTCTTTATAGAGGGTGGGATTGACCAGCGCCGCGGGTCCCGTGACCAGCCAGGTGTAACCATCGGGATCGCTGCGTGCGACCGCCGCGGTGCCGATGTTGCTGTTGCCGCCGGGGCGAGCTTCCACCACCACCGTCTGCTTCCAGTCGCGGCCGACCTGTTCGGTCACGGCGCGGGCGACGATGTCGACAATGCCGCCGGCGGGGTAGGGCACAACAATGTGGATTGCCCGGTTCGGATAATTGCTTTGGGCCTGCGCCGCGCCACCGCCGAGCAGCACGGCCATGCCCATGGCAAAACCAAGGGCGGTTGTGATCCCGCGCATTCTTCCCTCCCCATGTGATCCGCGCCGTTGGCGCGACGCATTTTATCCCCTGAGGGGACGCTTAGTTATTGGCTACCAGCGAGCGAATGCTGCGCGCAAGGCCGAGGATGCGCGGCCCGCAGTCGCGTTCGACCTGCTCGGCGTTGAAACGAAACGAAGGAATCCCGCAATTGACGGAAAGGCAATCGCCGGTCGGTGTCCGGTACAAAGGCGCGGCGACGCCAAAGATCTCACGCCGCCATTCGCCGAGCGAGACCGCAAAGCCGCGCTCCTTGCAGAGCTCGATGTCGGGCAGCATCCGCTTCTCGACATAGTCGGCTTCCTCCGGGCGTTCGGCCTTCACCCTCGCGACGTAAGCTTCGTGTTCTTCTTTGGTGAAAAGCGACAGCAGTGCGCGGCCGACGGCTGTGGTTGCCAGTGTTCCGGTAAAACCGACATCGGGAATATGCGGCACGGCGTCGGTGGTGCGGAGCGTCTCGACATAGATGAAGTCGAGGCCGAACGGCATCGCGATCGAAACTGTGCCGCCGGTGTACGCCGCGAATTCCCGCATCAGTGGACGCGCGAGCTGCCGCACTTTCAGCGCCGACAGCACTGGATAGGCGGCGGCGAGAATGCCAAGGCCCAGTTCGAAACGGCCCTTCGCGTCGCGCTTGAGGTAGCCAAGCTGCGCCAGCGTGTAGGTCAGCCGCGATACGGTCGGGCGCGACAGGCCCGTATGCAGCGCGAGGTCGGCGTTTGACAGCGAACCGCTGCTGTTACGGAAGGCGGCCAACACGTCGAGCCCATGCGCCAGCGTGGTCGCGAATGACGGATCGGCCTGGTCCACCCCGGTTTTAGGCCGGGAAGCGGTGGAGGGATCGACGGTGGAGGTCGCTGCCATGCCAAAATAATGGTCACAATATGCAATCTTGTCAATATATCGAAATGAATTTGCAATTCGTGTCGATATACGCTTAGGTCCTCCCAAAAGCGGGAGGCGGTATGGATTTCGATCTTTCGGCTCGATCGGAGCAGTGGCGCGAGAGGCTGCAGGCGTTTTTCGACAAGGAGGTGCTGCCGCGCCACCGCGCCTGGGTCGAGCATGTCGCGAACCATCGCGAGACTCCGCCCTTCATGGGCGATCTGCAGCAGAAGGCGCGCGAGGCGGGGCTGTGGAATCTCGGCCTTCCCGAACTCGCCGATAACGAGCCCGGCACGCGCCTTTCCAATCTCGAATATGCGCCGCTTGCGGAAATCATGGGCCGGCTGTTCTGGGCGCCGGAAGTCTTCAACTGCCAAGCGCCCGATGTGCCCAACATGATCGCACTGCAGAACTGCGCGACATCAGAACAGAAGGCGCGCTGGCTGCAGCCGCTGCTGGAGGCCAAGACCCGCTCCGCGTTCGGGATGACCGAACCCGATGTCGCCTCGTCCGACGCGACCAATATCGCCACGCGGATGGTGCGCGATGGCGACGACTACGTCATCAACGGCCGAAAGTGGTTCATCACGGGTGCAGCGCATCCGCAATGCAGTTTTCTGATCGTGATGGGCGTGACCGATGCCGACGGCGACCGCACGCGCCGCCATTCCTGCATCATCGTTCCCATGGATGCGCCGGGCGTTCGCCTGGTCAGGCGGTTGCGCTGGATGGGCTGCGAAGATCATGTCGCGCCGATCGGCGAACTCGCTTTCGACAATGTCCGCGTGCCCGCATCGAACTTGTTGGGCGCAGAGGGCGAAGGTTTCAAGGTCGCACAGATCCGCCTTGGCCCCGCGCGGATTCATCATTGCATGCGTTCGATCGGACTGTGCGAACTGCTGATCGAATTGATGATGGTGCGATCCTCCGAGCGTTCGGCATTTGGACGCACGGTGATTCAATACGACACCGTGCAGCGCTGGATCGCGGAAGCCCGCGTCGAACTCGAACAGGCGCGCTTGCTCGCCTATCGCTGCGCGTGGCGGCTCGACCAGACCGGCCACCATGGCGCCTGGCGCGATGTGTCGCTGATCAAGGTCGCTGTTCCCATGATGCTGCAGCGGATCGCCGATCGCGCCATGCAGGTGTTCGGTGCGATGGGCGGGTCCGACGATACGCCGATTCATCAGGCGCTGGCGTGGGGGCGGCTGCTGCGTATCGGTGACGGACCGGATGAGGTACATTTGCGGCAGATTTTCCGCATGGAGCCGATGCCGTCATGGTCGATCGCCAATTCGCCGTATCTCGCGGCGCATCCGGTATAACCGATGGTGTCGACGGCCACCTATCCTGATGTCTTGAAGGGCACTTTCGGATGACGATCACCGACGAACCGCAAAGCTTGAAAGATCAGCCGTTCGACAAGGAACGGTTGCGCCAAAAATACATGGAGGAGCGCAATAAGCGGCTCCGCGCTGATGGCAACGATCAGTACCTTCAGGTCACCGGACAACTCGCCCACTATCTCGAAGACCCTTATACGCCCGTTACTCCGCGCGATCCGAAGACCGACCATGTCACCTTTGCGTTCATCGGCGGTGGCTTTGCGGGCTTGGCGACGGCCGCGCGGCTGTCGGAAGCCGGCATTCGCGATGTCTGCATCATCGAGAAGGGCGGTGACTTCGGCGGCACCTGGTACTGGAACCGATATCCGGGTGCGCAATGCGACACGGCATCGATGGTCTACATGCCGCTGCTCGAAGAAACCGGTTACATGCCATCCGAGAAATACGCGCATGCGCCGGAAATCCTGGCGCACTGCCAGCGTATCGGCAAGCAATATGGCCTTTATGACAACGCGCTGTTCCACACCCAGGTCGTGAGCCTGGATTGGGATGAGAAGGAATCGCGCTGGGTTATCAAAACCAATCGCGGCGATGCCTTCACCGCGCAGTTCGTCGGCATGGGAACGGGCCCGCTGCATGTGCCGAAACTGCCGGGCATATCAGGCATCGAGTCCTTCAAGGGACATTCGTTCCACACCAGCCGGTGGGATTACGACTACACCGGCGGCGACCCGTCGGGCGCGCCGATGGAGAAGCTGGCGGACAAGCGCGTCGGTATCATCGGCACGGGCGCGACCTCCGTGCAGTGCGTGCCGTATCTGGCGCGTGCCTGCAAGGAGCTCTACGTTTTCCAGCGCACGCCATCTTCCGTCGACGTCCGCGCCAATGCGCCGATCGATCCGCAATGGTTTTCCGGCATTGCCACGCCTGGATGGCAACAGCGCTGGCTCGAGAACTTCACCGCGAACCAGGCCGGCGGCTCGGCGGAAGAAGATCTGGTCCAGGATGGCTGGACGGATTTGTCCCGCCGCATCCGCAGCAAGATCATGCAGTTGCCGCGCGAACAACGTATCCCGAAAAACATGCTTGCTGCGTTCGAGGATTCCGACTTCGAAAAGATGGAGGAAATACGCGCACGCGTCGACACCATCGTTAGGGATCGCGAGACCGCGGCAAAACTCAAGGCATGGTACCGCCAACTCTGCAAGCGGCCGTGCTTCCACGACTCCTATCTTGAGGCGTTCAACACGCCGGGGACACATCTGATCGACACCGACGGCAAGGGCGTCGAGAAAATCACCGAAAACGGGATCGTCGTCGCGGGCAAGGAATATCCGCTCGACTGCATCATCTATGCATCGGGCTTCGAGGTCGGCACCGAGTATCGGCGCCGATCCGGCTTCGACCTGACCGGACGGCGTGGCATCAAGCTCTCGGACCATTGGTCGGCCGGCATGCGCACCAAGCACGGCATCCACGCGCACGGTTTTCCGAATGCGTTCTTCGTACAGCCGACCCAGGGCGCCAATCTCATTTCCAATGTGCCGCACAATCTGACCGAGGCCGCCCGGACGATCGCGACGATGGTCAAGCACGCGCAGGACGAAGGCTTCAAGGAAATTGAAGTGACGAAAGAGGCCGAGGATCGCTGGGTCGAACTGCTGCTGACCGGCGTTGGCCGGATGATCGGCGCGCCCGATTGCACGCCCGGTTACTACAACAATGAGGGACGCGAGCCGGGCCCTGCGGCCAAGCTAAACGTAGGCCATCCCGCCGGCGCGATGGCCTACTTCAAATATATCGATGCGTGGCGCAGCACGGGTGAGTTCGAGGGGCTGCAGTTTCGCTGAGGCATCGCGCCGTCTTGGTTTGGAGTTCTTTTTTGAGGGAGCACGCGTATGAGTGAAACAGCCAGCGTTGAATTGCCCAAGGAATCGTCGAAGGAAACTCCCAAGCAGGCTTCGGCGCCTGTTATCGCGCAGCACGCGGCGACGCTAAAGGCGTTGCCGTTCACGGATACGCGCGATTTCGACGACGCCGCGCGCGGCTTTCTCGGCACGCTGGAAAACGCCAAGGATCACCTCGCCGCAGGGCAGGGTGGTCTGGAGCCTCGAGCCCTACGGCTTCCTGTCCGCGGAAGAAGCGCCGCCGACGGTCGATCCCAGCCTGTGGCGGCAGTCGCGGCTCAACATGCACCATGGCCTGTTCGAGGTGGTGCCCGGCGTCTATCAGGTGCGCGGACTCGACATCGCCAACATGACGTTGATCGAGGGCGATAGCGGCGTGATCGTGCTGGACACGCTGACCTCGATCGAAGGCGCGCGGGCTGCGATGGAGCTCTATTTCCAGCACCGCGGCAAACGACCGGTCGTCGCGGTGATCTTTTCCCATACCCATACCGACCACTGGGGCGGCGCGCGCGGTGTGCTTGATGACGAGACGCTGGCCAGCGGCAAGGTGCCGATCATCGCGCCGAATTTTTTCATGGAGCATGCGGTTTCTGAAAATATCATCGCGGGCCCCGCAATGCTGCGGCGCGCGCAATATCAATTCGGGCCGTTTCTCGCCAAGGGCGTGCGCGGGCATGTCGATTGCGGGCTCGGCAAGTCGATGGCGGCCGGTTCGGTCGCACTGTTGCGCCCGACCGATCTGATTATCGCAACCGGCGACAAGCGTGTTATCGACGGGCTCGAATTCGAATTCCAGATGGCGCCGAACAGCGAGGCGCCGGCGGAGATGCATTTCTTCGTGCCCCGCTACAAGCTTCTGAACCTCGCGGAAAACTGCACGCATAATTTCCACAATCTGCTGCCGTTCCGCGGCGCCGACGTGCGCGATGCGCTGGCCTGGTCGAAATATCTCGGCGAAGCGCTGCAGATGTGGGGTGGCAAGGCGGATGCGATGTGTGGCCAGCATCACTGGCCGGTCTGGGGGCGCGAGCGGATCGACACCATGATCCGTCAGCAGCGTGACCTCTATAAATTCGCGCACGACCAGACCATCCGCCTGATGAACCACGGGCTCACCGCGGCCGAAATCGCCGAGGCGATCAAGCTGCCCGCGAGCCTCGACGGCGCCTGGCATGCGCGCGGCTATTACGGACACATCCGGCATAATGTGAAGGCGATCTACCAAAAATATCTCGGTTGGTACGACGCCAATCCCGTCAATCTCGACCCGCTGCCGCCGGTGGAATCCGGCAAGAAATATGTCGAGTATATGGGGGGCGCCGACGCTATTCTCGCACGCGCGGCCAAGGATTTCGCCAACGGCGAATTCCGCTTCGTCGCGCAGGCCGTCAGCCATCTGGTGTTCGCCGATCCCGACAATCAGGCGGCGCGGGCGATGCTGGCGGATACGTTCGAACAGCTCGGTTATGCCTCCGAAAGTTCGACCTGGCGCAACGCCTATCTGTTCGGGGCGCAGGAGTTGCGGCAGGGCATGCCGAAGGTACCGCCGCGCTCGCCGATGCCGCGCGAAACGCTGGCCGCATTGCGGACCGAGCAGCTATGGGACGTGCTCGGCGTTCGTCTCAATGGCCCCAAGGCCGAAGGCAAGCGCATCGTGTTGAACTGGAATTTCACCGACACCGGCGAGACCTTCATCCTCAATCTCGAGAATTGCGCGCTGACCTATACCGCCGGCGCGCAAGCACCCGATGCGGATGCGAGCTTCACGCTCGCGCGCGGCGTGCTCGACGAGGTCATCGCGAAATTGACGACGTTCCCGGAAGCGGTCGGTGCTGGCAAGATCAAGGTCAGCGGCAATCCGATACGGCTCGGCGAATTGATGATGCTGATGGATGAATTTCCGCGGATGTTCGAGATCGTCGAGCCGAAGCGAACGGCGGTGAGCTGATGCGGGCCTCGATCCTTCGAGACGCCGCTTCGCGGCTCCTCAGGATGAGGTGATAGACTTGACCGTCATCGTGAGGAGCACGGCCTGCCGTGCGTCTCAGGATGAGGTGATTCGACCCTCATGCTGAGGAGCACGGCTTGCCGTGCGTCTCGAACCATGAGGCCCGTCGGGAGCTGCATCAAATCCCCAGATACGCCGCCTGCACTTGCTTGTTGTTGGCAAGCTCGCTGCTGCTGCCGTGCATGATCACGTTGCCGCTCTCCAGCACATAGGCGCGTTGTACCAATGAGAGTGCGCGGCTGACGTTTTGTTCGACCAGCAGGATCGCCGTACCCATCTTGTGGATTTCGCCGATCTTCTCGAACGTCACGTCGGTCATGACGGGCGCGAGACCGAGTGAAGGTTCGTCGAGCATCAGAAGGCGCGGTTTCAGCATCAAGCCACGGCCGACTGCGAGCATCTGCTGCTCGCCGCCGCTCATGGTGCCGGCGAGTTGTTTCTTGCGGTCGGCGAGCCTTGGAAAAATACCGTAGACCAGATCGAGCGTGCGCGCGCGTTCGGCCTTGGCCTTGGGCACGTAAGCGCCGATCTCCAGATTTTCCTGCACCGTCATTTCCGGAAAGACCTGACGTCCCTCGGGGACGTGGGCAATACCGAGCTCCGGAATCCGATGCGGCGGCAGCGAGGCGAGGTTGGTGCCGGCAAAGGTGACATTGCCCGCCGACAGTTTTACGAGACCCGAAATCGCCCGCAACGTCGTGCTTTTGCCGGCGCCGTTGGCGCCGAGCAGGCCGACGGCCTCGCCTTCGCCGATCGAAATTGTCACGCCGGTGATGGCGGGCACCGAGCCATAGCTCGCGCTGACAGCGGAGAGTTCAAGCATGGACGTCTCCCGCCGGCGGCGTGTGTACGTAAGAGCCGAGATAGGCGCGGATGACTTCCGGATTTTCCACGATCTCCTTCGGTGAGCCCTCGGCGATTTTCTGGCCGTGGTCGAGCACGACGATGTGCTTGGCGACGGCCATGATCGCGCGCATGACGTGCTCGACGATCACGATGGTCAGCCCGCGGCTGGCGAGTTTTTTCACCAGCGCGACCGCCTGATCGATTTCGGCGGGGTTGAGCCCGGCCATCACCTCGTCGAGCAGCAGTATTTTCGGCTCCGTTGCCAGCGCGCGCGCCATCTCCAGCCGGCGCTGGTCGATGGTGGTCAGGTCCTTTGCCGCGGTCTGCTCCCTGGCGGCGAGGCCGACGAACTCGATGGCTTCCAGCGCCTTCGCTCGCGCGGCGGCGACATGGCGATCGCGCAGGAAGGCACCGGTCATGACGTTCGCCAGCACCGTCATCGCGCCGAAGGGCTTTGCGACCTGGAACGTGCGGGCGAGGCCAAGCGCGCAGATGTCGTGCGGTTTCAGGCCGACGATGTCGCGGCCGAAGGCCATAACCGAGCCGCTGTCGGGCCGGTGAAAGCCGGTCATGAGATGAAAACTCGTGGTCTTGCCGGCGCCGTTCGGGCCGATCAGCGCGAGCGTCTCGTTCTCCTGCACGGAAAAGCTGACATCCTGCACGGCGCGCAGACCGCCGAACCGCTTGCTGAGGCCCTTGATGACGAGTGCTTCTGCCATCTTGTGCGTCCTTACGCGCGCGCCGGATGGCGGCGAACGTAGCGCTGATACGCCTCGGTCGCGACGCCGATCAGTCCGGTGGGCCGCCACAGGATGACGGCCATCAGGATCAGTGCGTAGACGGTGAGCTGGATGCCGCCGATCGAACTGCCGAGCCAGCTCTGCAGCAGGGCCGATGTGGTCTCCAGCAGCACGGTGCCGATCACCGGTCCCCACAGCGTGCCGATGCCGCCGACGATCGATACCAGCGCGGCCTCGATCGAGATGCTGAAGCTGAAGGCAGTCGCAGGATCGATGAAGTAGATGTATTGGGTGTAGAACGTACCGGCGAGCGCAGTCAGGAATGCGCTGATCATATAGATGTCGCGCTTCATCTTGGGCGCGTTGACGCCGATCGCCTCTGCCGCGTCTTCGTCCTCGCCGATGGCGACGAGATAATATCCCATCCACGAGCGCTCGATCAGCCAGGTGATGAGGAGCCCCAGCGCGAGCAGGCCGAGTACGACATAATAATAGGACGGCTTGCTTTCGAACTGCATCATCAACGGCGCGCTGCCGAGGTTCGGAATGGTGGTGCCTTCGGCGCCCCAGGCGAAATCGCGGAATTTCAGAAAGATCAGCATCAGCGCCTGTGCGGTCGCGATCGTCGCAATGGTGAAATAGGGCCCGCGCAGGCGAAAACACAGCCAGCCGATCGGCAGGCTTGCCAGCATCGCCACCACGCCGCCGGCGACCATGCCGATCCATGGCGAGATGCCGAAATCGATTTGCAGGATGGTGGAGGTGTAGGCGCCGAGCCCGAAATAGGCGGCGTGCCCGAGCGAGAGTTGTTTGGCGTAGCCGCCCATCAGGTTCCAGGCAACGCCGATGAACGAGAACAACAGGATGCGGATGAAGATGTCGATCGCAAACGAGCTCGTCACGACCTGCGGCAAGGCGATGAGAATAGCGAGGCCCAGCACCAGTAAAATCAGGTTTCGCATGCTGATCATCGCGCTCTCCCCCCGCCGAGGCCAGTCGGCTTGAAGGCGAGCGTCAGCAGCAGCATTGCAAACACCACGATTAGTCCTGAGTCCGCGCCGACGAACTGGATGCCGAGCAACTCGGCGACACCCATCATCAGGCTGGCGACGAGTGCGCCGATGACGTTACCGAGCGTGCCCAGCACCACGGCGACGAAGGCCATCAGGACAAACACCTGTCCGACAAATGGATAGGCCGAATAGAACGGCATCAGCAGCGAACCGGCGGCGCCTGCGAGCGCCAGCGCCGCTCCGAACGCCACGGCGAAGACCCGGTTGGGGTTGATCCCCATCAGCATCGCCACGTCCTTGTTTTGCGAGGCCGCGCGCATCGCCTTGCCGAGGTCGGTGGTGTGCAGGAATACCCATAGCGCGCCGCTCAGCCCCATCGCGACGACGAAGGCGATGAGTTTCGCGACCGGGATATAGAGCCCGCCGATGTGGAACGCTTCATCCGAATAGGAGGTGTGAACGGTGCGGTAGTTCGCCGAAAACAGCATCAGCGCGAGATTGAGCAGCAGCAGCGACAGCGCAAAGGTCAGAAAAATCTGCGGCATGTCGTTCGGCCCGAGCACCCGCCGGATCAGGAAATGCTGGATCAGCATGCCGGCGACGAACAGCACCGGCATCGAAATGAGCAGCGATACGATCGGGTCGATGCCGAACTGGTTGGCGAGAAAGAACGAGATATACATCCCGATCATCACGAATTCGCCCTGGGCGAAATTGACGATCTTGACCACGCCGAAGATCAGCGTGACGCCGATGCTGACGAGCGCGTAAATGCCGCCGATGAGCAGGCCGTTGATGACGGCCTGGGCCAGTGTCTCCCACATCGAATTTGACCGGAATCAGGTTTTCATCAGCGGCGCGCGGGCATCTTCCTTCGGAAAGACGCTCGCCAGATCGGCATTCTGCCACTGCACGCCGACCGGGCGGCCGTAGATGTTCTTGCCGTCCGGACCGAACTTGACCTTTCCGCCCGGCGCCATCGCCGCATAACCCGAGGACACATCAAGGGTCGACAAGGCTTCGCGAACCTTTTGCGGGTCGGCGGAGGCTGCGCGCTCGAGCGCGTCGGCCAGCATGAATGTCTGAGCGATCAGACCACCTGCGTATTCGAAGCAGAATTCGCCGGTGCGTTTCTTGAATTCAGCATTCACTTTTTGCGCGTCTTCGCTGACGTCATGATTCCAGTGCGCCACGCCTTGCAGGCCTTCAGCCGGTTTGCCGACATTCTTGTAGAAGTCGGGCATGACGAAGCCGCCGGAGCCGCCGTTAATCGCAACGTTTAGGCCAACTTGCCTGACGGTTCGCACGATCAGGATCAGGTCGTTCAGATAAGAGAGCGAGAACAGCGTGTTTGCGCCGGAGGCCTTGACCTTATTGATCAGCGGGCTCGCGTCGGTGAATCCGGCCGAATAGGGCTCGAACATCACGATTTCGACGCCTTCGCCCGGCGCGAGTTCCTTCAGCCCGTTCGAAGTCGAGGTGCCGAACGCGGTGTTCTCGAAGATAACAGCCACTTTCGCCTGCTCGCTGACGAGCTTGGCCATCTGCAACTGCGCCTTTGCGAATTGCGATGCGCGCGCAAACGGGGTGAAGGTGTAGGTGCGTCCCTTGTTGAGTTGATCCGAGCTTGAGCCGGTGATCAGCGGTACCTTGGCCCGCTCCGCCACTTCGCTCGCGATCAGGGTGAGCGCGCTCGCATAACATCCATGGATCGCTGACAATTTGTTGCCGGTGATCAGCCGGTCGGTCTCCGTGCGCGTCACCGTGGTGTCGCTCTGCACGTCGGAGACGATCAGGTTGAGCTTGGCGCCGCCGAGCGACTTGATGCCGCCGGCATCGTTGACCATCTCGACCGCGAGTTTTGCTGCGGCGACGCAGCCGACGCCGATCTGGGCCATGCTGCCGGTGGTCGGATAAAGCGCGCCGATATTGATGGGGTCAGCCGCCCAGCCGCGCAGCGGCACGGCGCCGAAGGCGCCGGCAGCCAGGACGCCGCCGGTCTTGACGAGAAACTGGCGGCGGCTTTGCCGCTTCGTGGAGGCGGGTTTCTGGCCGGCATTATTAATGGCCGAGTGCTTGCGGTCCTTTTTCCAGTCCTTTGTCATCGCGTTCCCCCTGTGCGGCCAAGATACGGATTTCCGTCCGGCCGCTTGTTATTTTTGCACGAGCTAAAATCATAAGAGCACGTAATTCTGCAATTTCAAAGCGGATATCCGCGCACATTTCGCTGCGACCTGGTGAGTGCCGGGTGCGTCGCAGCAAGGCGAAATTCGATCTAAGGCTGTGCATACACAAAATAACACGCCAGGAAATGCTCCTGGCGTGCGTCGTATTATTGACAATCAGCCTGCAAGCCGGCGGCTATTCGGCGCTACTCACGAGCTTCATGCGTGGCTCCGCGCCCTCCTTCAGGCTGCGATAGGCCGCGAGATAATCCAGCGCCATTCGCCGGGCCGTGAAGCGGGTTTCGAATTGCTTGCGGATGGCGGCCCGATCCAGGCTGTGGAGGCGGTCCACCACGCCGACCGCGCTCGTCTCGTCTTCGACGACAAAACCGGTCAGGCCGGGATCGATGATCTCCGGCACCGAGCCGCGGTTGTAGGCGATGACGGGTGTACCGCACGCCATGGCCTCGATCATCACGAGGCCGAACGGCTCCGGCCAGTCGATCGGCACGAGGAGCCCGATCGCGCCGCTGAGAAAATCCGGTTTCTCGCGGTCGCTGATCTCGCCGATATATTCGACCAGGGGATTGCCTGATATCAGCGGGACAAATCACCTCGTCATAATATTCCTGGTCGGCGCGATCGACCTTGGCCGCGATTTTCAGCGGAATGCCGCACCGGGTTGCGATCCGGATGGCACGATCCACGCCTTTCTCAGGCGCAATACGCCCGAGCACCGCGAGATAGGACGGCTTGACCGGTTGCGGCGTCAGCAGATCCTCGGGCACCCCGTGATGGATGGTCCGAACCCAGTTCGCCTGCGGCACGGGTCGTCGCTGCGCGTTCGAAATCGAAATCACCGGAACCTTGGAGAAGGTGTTGAACACCGGCTGATGCTCCGGCAGGTCGAGCCTGCCGTGCAGGGTGGTCAGAAAGGGCGTTGGCTGCCGGTAAAACAGCGAGAACGGATAGTAATCGAGATGAAAGTGGAGAAAATCGAATTCTTCTTCGTCGCATTTCTGCCGGACGCGCTCGAGCATCACCATGTGCAGTGCGTTGGGATCGCGTACCGCGCCATCAAGGCGCAGCGCCTTCGGCCATGTCGCGTCAAGTTTCGCCGACGTCTTCGAATCGCCGCTGGCAAACAGGGTGACGTCATGTCCCAATGCGACCAGTTCTTCCGTCAGCCAATGCACGACCCGCTCGGTGCCGCCGTACAATTTGGGGGGAACAGCCTCCGTCAACGGGGCAACCTGCGCGATGCGCATTTTTCCTACTCCTCTGTGATCGTGGTTGGATGTGGTTGGATAGAGCCGTCAGCCCACAGCCGGCATTGGCAGGCCTAGACGGGAACGTTCACGCATCTGCGAAGTTCCTTAGTCGGGTGTGCACTCCTTCCTTCTTCCACACTCCGGTCTTGCTGATGCCATCTGACGCGAACAGATTTTTCCCTGGGTTAGTGCTGCACGATTGTTACGCAGTGATGGCCATGCGCTGGGAAAATCCAATCCTTCCTATTCACGGAATCGTGCGCGAGATGGCGCGCTAAAATTCCCGTTCACTCTCAACAGGTTTGCAGACGTCATGGACAATCTTTCAGGATATGCGCATCGGCCGCTCGCATTTGTGTTGCGCTATCTGCGCGGGCGTCTTGCGGCGCATTTGGTCATCCTGACCGCCGTGGTTGCGGCGGTTACGTGCTCGGTGGGCACCCAATACGGCGTGAAGAACCTGGTCGATCAATTATCGGCCGGTCCGTCGCACGCAGGCGGGGTATGGCTGGCATTCGTTTTTCTCATGTCGCTGATTGCCGCCGACAACTTCCTTTGGCGGATCGCGAGTTGGACGGCGAGTTTCACCTTTGTCGGCGTCACCGGGGATCTCAGGCGTGACATGTTCCGCCATCTAACCGGTCACGCGCCGAGTTATTTCTCCGACCGGCTACCGGGCATGTTGACGAGCCGCATTACTGCGACCTCAAACGCGGTCTTTACCGTGGAAAATATGCTGGTCTGGAATGTGTTGCCCCCGTGCATCGCCACTGTTGCAGCGATTGCCCTGATTGGAACCGTAAGTCTGCCGATGTCGGCTGGGATGATCGTATTCGCCGGCATTATGGTGGTGGCCATGTTCCATCTGGCCGCCGCCGGAAAGCCGCTGCACGACGATTTCGCGGACAAGGCCGCCGCCGTCGATGGCGAGATGGTCGACGTCATCAACAACATGCCACTGGTGCGGGCCTTCTGCGGCTTCAGTTACGAGCACGACCGGTTCGACGCCACCGTCAGCCGGGAACTCGATGCGCGCGGACGCAGCCTGCGTTATCTCGAAAAGCTGCGGATTACCCACGCGGCCGTGACCGTCGTGCTGACGATCGCGCTATTGGCCTGGGCCGTTACGCTCTGGCAGCGTGGCGCGGCCACCACAGGCGATGTCGTGCTGGTCTGCACGCTCGGTCTCTCGATCCTGAGTGCCACCCGCGATCTGGCGGTAGCGCTGGTCGATGTCACCCAGCACGCGGCCCGGCTGACGGAAGCGATTGCGACCCTGTTGCTGCCGCATGAACTGAAGGACCACCCCGAGGCGGAACCGTTGGTCAAGACCGGCGCGGCCGTCACCTTCAACAACATCAAGTTCCGCTATCCGGGCGGACTCAAGGTATTCGACAAGTTCAGCCTGCGCATCCAGGCGGGGCAGCGGGTCGGGTTGGTGGGGCAATCCGGCGGCGGAAAATCCACGTTGTTCACGCTGTTGCAACGGTTCTACGACGTCCAGCGCGGCGCTATCATGATCGACGGGCAGGATATCGCGCGGGTAACCCAGCAAAGTCTGCGTGAGGCGATCGCGGTGGTCCCGCAGGATATCTCGCTGTTCCATCGTTCGATCATGGAGAATATCCGCTACGGCCGGCCGAGCGCGACGGACAATGAAGTGTTGCGCGCAGCGATTGCGGCACGTTGCGATTTCATCGAGGCCTTGCCGGAAGGCATGGAGACCATCGTCGGCGATCGTGGTATCAAGGTATCGGGCGGCCAGCGACAGCGTATCGCCATCGCGCGTGCCTTCCTCAAGGACGCACCGATCCTGCTGCTGGATGAAGCGACCGCGGCGCTGGACAGTGAGTCCGAGGAAGCGATCCGGGAGGCGTTGTCTCGTCTGATGCGGGGCCGCACCGTCGTTGCCATCGCCCACCGCTTGGCGACGCTCCGCAGTTTCGATCGCGTCGTGATGTTGCAGGGAGGCCGGATCATCGACGACGGGCCGCCGGATATTCTGATGCAGGGGAAGGGTCCCTACCGCGAATTGGTCGCACGTGAAATGGGCCGCCTGGCGAGCCACGCCGCCTGATCGATCGCAGTAGTGTTTGCGTGAGTTCATCGTAACGCGAGAATGTCGCTTGAGGGCCTCAATGGCAGCCGAAGTCGTCACGCAACTTGCCGCCAACGTTACCGTCCTGCAGGTCTCGCAGCAGCCGTTCTACATCCCGATGACGGGGCCGGCGGCGCGGCCGCGGCGCTCGCTCAAGCACGACGACACTTTCATTGTACTCGACAGCCATGGCGACATCGGTGCCTCTGCGGGTGGGCCTGACGGTTTGTTCAACGCCGATACCCGTTATCTCGCGCGGCTTGAAATGGTGCTGGACGACATGCAGCCGCTGCTGCTCGGTTCCAATCTGCGCGACGACAATTCGGCGCTGACCGTCGATCTCACCAATTCCGATGTCTACCGTGACGGTCAACTGACGCTGCAGAAGGACACGCTGCACATCGTGCGCTCGATCTTTCTCTGGCGCGGCACCGCCTATCAGCGCATCGGCTTGCAAAATCACGGCGATCAGCCCGCGAGTTTCAACCTCACTTTGCTGTTCGACAATGATTTCGCCGATTTGTTCGAAGTGCGCGGCGAGCGGCGGGAGCGAAGGGGCGTCGGTTCAGGCAAGCTGCTGGGCCCGAGCGATGTCGTATTTGAATATAGCGGGCTCGACGATCAATCGCGCATCACGGCGCTGCATTTTGATCCGCGGCCGACACGGCTGGCGGTCAATTCGGCGACCTATCATTTCGAATTGGCGCCGAAGCACGTCACCTCGCTGTTCATCGCGATATCCTGCAACAAGCCGATCATGCAAAAGCCGGTGCCGTTTTTCCGAGGCCTGCTGGCGCATCGCCGCGAGATGCGGCGGTCGACGGCGGGGGCTGCCACCGTCGAAACATCGAACAACATCTTCAATCAGGTGCTGACGCAGGCGATGGCCGATCTCAACATGCTGATGACGGAAACGCCGCAGGGCAGATACCCCTATGCCGGCATTCCCTGGTATTCGACGACATTTGGTCGCGACGGTCTGATCACCGCGCTGCAGATGCTGTGGATCGATCCGCGCATCGCCCAGGGCGTGCTCAAACGCCTCGCGTTCTTTCAGGCCAAGGCCACCGATCCGCTGGCCGACGCAGCGCCTGGAAAAATCCTGCACGAAATGCGCGGCGGCGAGATGGCCGCTCTTCGCGAGGTACCGTTCGCGCAATATTACGGCAGCGTGGATTCGACGCCGCTGTTCGTCCTGCTCGCGGGCCTTTACGTCGAACGCACTGGCGACAAGCAAACGTTGACCGAGCTGTGGCCTTCGATCGAGGCCGCATTGCAATGGATCGACGGTCCCGGCGATCCCGATCGGGACGGCTTCGTCGAATATCAGCGCGCGACCGAGCAGGGCCTGGCCAACCAGGGCTGGAAGGACTCCTTCGATGCGATCTTCCACGCCGATGGACACCTCGCCGAAGGCTATATCGCACTGGCCGAAGTCCAGGGATATGTATTCGCCGGCAAGCGTCTGGCTGCGCGTAGCGCGCGCCGTCTCGGAATGACCGATCGGGCGGCAAGGCTCGAATCCGAAGCCTTGTTGCTCGCCGATCGCTTCGAGAAGGCATTCTGGTGCGAGGAGCTTGGCACTTACGCGTTGGCGCTCGATGGCGCCAAGCATCCGTGCGAGGTCCGAACCTCCAATGCCGGCCAATTGCTGTTCACCGGCATCGTCCGTCCCGAACGTGCGCGCCGGGTTGCCGCCGATCTCATGAGCCAAAAGTTCTTCTCGGGGTGGGGCATCCGCACCGTCGCGCGGGGCGAGGCGCGATACAACCCGATGTCCTATCACGACGGCTCGATCTGGCCGCACGACAATGCCCTGATCGCGCTCGGCTTCGCCCGCTACGGCTTGAAGCATTCGGTGGCTCATCTGTTCAAGGGTCTGTTCGACGCCGCGAGCTATATGGATTTGCGGCGATTGCCCGAATTGTTCTGCGGGTTTCAGCGCGAACGGCGACGCGGTCCGGTGCTCTATCCCGTCGCGTGCGCGCCGCAGGCCTGGGCGAGCGCGACCGCCTTCACGCTGCTTGAGGCAGCATTGGGTCTCGAATTCGATGCCGCGCGGGGCGAGATTCGCCTGCGCGATCCGCGCCTCCCCGAATTTCTCAATGAGGTAGTGCTGCGCGATCTCAAGCTCGGCGCCTCCAGCGTCGATTTGCGGGTTCGTCGCCATGGCGAGGAAGTATCGCTCGAGGTGTTGCGCACGCGCGGACAAATTCAGGTGTCGATCGTGCTGACGCATTAGAGCGTTTTCGAACGAAGTGGTTCCCGGTTCGCGTGAAGAAAACGCAAAAGACCAAAGCTCCGTTCTCATTCAATCAGAACGGAAAAGGCTCTAGAGACGAACTGTTCGGCTGAGGGAGGCCCATATGCGAACAAGAAGATTGATCGCGTTCGTTACGGTGGCCTTTGCGGTGCTCGCCGCCGCAAGAGCAGCGGACGAACCGGCGACACAGGGAAGCAAGACCCCGCCGCAGAGCGTTGCGAAGGAACCAGCGCCGCCGCCATCGGTCACTGTGATCGGTGCACGGGACGCCCATGGCATCCTCGGCCGCGATGTTCGCAGCGCCGCCAACGAGGCTATGGGACGCATCGTCGATGTGATCGTCGATCGCGAGGGCACGGTACGTGCCGCCGTCATCGATTTCGGCGGCTTCCTCGGCGTCGGCAGCCGGAAAATCGTGGTTGACTGGAACGCGCTGCGGTTCGGGGGCGTTGCCAACAAGAGCGACAGCATCACGCTCGAGCTGAACAAGGAACAGGTGATGGCGGCGCCTGAATACAAGGAGGATGCACCGGTCATCGTACTCGGTGCGGCCGGCCGCTTGCAACCGTGGGAATTTGACCATTGAAGGAGGGTAGTCTCGTCGCTGGCCTTTCCTCGCCTCTCGATCGGATTGACGACGACCGCCGCAAACGACGGGCCGGCGGCCGTGATCCTGTGCCCTCGATTCCCCAATTGCCGGTACCGAGCCCGCGGCCGACCCCGTCGCGCGAAAGCCAGCACGGCCTCGACTGGTTTATCTTTTTCCTCGCCGACGTGCAGACCGGCTTCGGACCGTTCGTCGCCGTCTATTTGACGACGCAAAAATGGACCCAGGTCGAGATCGGTTTTGTCCTCTCGATCGGCGGAATCATCGGCTTGCTTGGGCAGATGCCCGGCGGGGCGATTGTCGATGCCGCACGCTCCGAACGGCTGGTGGCGGGCCTTGCGGTGGCAACCATCGGTATGGCCGCGTTGGCCTATGCGGTGTGGCCAATTTTCCTGGTCGTGGCTGCGGCCGCGACCTTGCATGCGCTGGCAAGCTGCGTGCTCGGTCCTGCGATTGCTGCGATCAGTCTCGGCCTGGTTGGTCCGCTTGCGATAGGAGAGCGGCTTGGCCGCAACGCCCGGTTCGCCTCGCTCGGCAACGGCTCGGCGGCAGCCCTGATGGGCGCATGCGGCTACCTGCTGTCGAGCCGAGCGGTGTTCCTTGTCACCTTCTTTCTGGCGATCCCGACATTGCTGGCGCTATGGCGTATCCGCGAGCGGGAGATCGACGTCGCGCAATGCCATGGCGAGATCGTTCGTGAAGTACCGGACAGGGACGCCACCAGCGTGTTCCATCTCGTGCGCCAGCGAACGCTGCTGGTCTTCGCCGGCAGTGTAATGCTGTTTCAACTGGCGAATGCGGCGATGCTGCCGCTGATGGCGGGCGTGGTGACGACCCGGTCGAGCCAATGGGCGCCGGTGCTGATTGCGGCCTGCATCATCGTGCCTCAGGCGATCGTCGCCCTGGCCTCGCCATCCGTCGGCCGCAAGGCGCAAGCATGGGGACGGCGGCCGTTGCTGCTGATCGCCTTTGCCGCGCTCGCCATTCGCGGTCTGCTGTTTGCCTTCGTGACCGACCCGTATCTGCTGGTCGCAGTCCAGGTGTTCGACGGCATTACCGCCGCCGTGTTGAGCGTGATGATCCCGCTGATCGTTGCCGATGTCGCCTTCGGAAGCGGGCACTTCAATCTGGCGCAGGGCATTGTCGGCACCGCGACCGGCATCGGCGCCTCGCTCAGCACCGTGCTGGCGGGCTATGTCAGCGACAGGTTCGGCAGCAGCGTTGCCTTCACCGGGCTTGCCGGCATCGCTGCTCTGGGTCTGGTGATGATCTGGCTGGTGATGCCCGAGACGCGGCGGAAAGCGGCCTGAAGATCAGGCGCTGATCTGCGGCGACACGGTTTTCCGATACAGTGCGCTGTAGCACGCCGCGGAAAGGTCCCAGCTAAAGGATCGCGCCATCGCGCTGCGGCGCATGGCGTCGAGACGATCTTTTGACATGAAGGTTTCGAAGGCGCGCCGCACGCCACCGAGGAAAGACTCCGCCGACGGTCGCGGGAACAGGAATCCGGTTTCGCCGTCCTTGATGGTCTCAGCCAATCCGCCGGTCTGGTGACCGATCGGCAGCGATCCGAATCGCTGCGCGTACATCTGACTCAATCCGCATGGTTCGAACCGCGAGGGCATCAGCGTAAAGTCGCTGCCGGCGAAAATCCGGCGCGCCTGGGCGTCGTTGAAGCCGATCGTAACGCCGATCGCGTCGGGCCGGCGCCGGTGCGCATCGACCAGCGCCTGCTCGATATAGGGCTCGCCGCTGCCGGTAACGACGATCTGTCCGCCGGCCTCGATGATTTCGTCGGCGGCGGACAATACGAGATCGATCCCCTTCTGATGAACCAGGCGGGCGACAAGAGCGAACATCGGTCCGCGCGATACTGCAAGGCCGAACTGCTTGCGGACGTAATCGGCGTTTGCCTGCTTGCCTTCCCAATCGCCCGCGCCAAACGTCTGCGCCAAATGCGCGCAAGCGCGGGGATCCCAGCTTTCGTCGATGCCGTTCAATATGCCGGTCAATTGCTGGGCGTCCGAGCGGCGCTGCAGCAGACCTTCGAGCCCGCAACCGAGTTCGCGCGTCGTGATCTCCTTCGCATAGGTCGCGCTGACGGTCGTCAGGTGCGAGGCGTAGACGATGCCACCCTTCAGGAAGGATAGGTGGTCGTAGAATTCGAGCCCGTCGATATGGAACGACTCTTCAGGCGCCCCGATCCGGCGCAGCGACTCCCGCGGAAACAGTCCCTGATAGGCCAGATTATGGATGGTCAGGATCGACGGTATCCTGGCGCCCTTCCACGCGAGGTAAGCCGGTGCCAGCGCGGCCTGCCAGTCGTTGGCGTGAACCAGATCCGCTGCCCAATTCCTGTCCAGCGTGCCCATGGCAAGTTCGGCGGCGGCTGACGCAAACCGTCCAAAACGGACATCATTGTCCGGCCAGTCACGCCCGAATTCATCGCCATAGGGATTGCCCGGCCGGTCGTATAATTGCGGACAGAGCAGGACGTAAACCGGCAGACCGTCCCGGGTCGATGCGCGCCCGAGCGAGCAGGCCGGCATTTCCGCCCGAGCTGCGCATTGTCCAACGATTTCAATGTGGGTGAATTGTTCGACGACGTCCCGATAGCCGGGCAGCATGATCCGGATGTCACCCCACGGACGGAGCGCCCGGGGCAGGGCGGCGGACACAGCAGCGAGGCCGCCCACCCGGACGAAATCATCCATTTCCGTGGTAACGAACAAGACCTTCAAGGAACGCCCTCTTACCAGCCTCGATCAGGGATTATGCAAGAACGGGTCCAATCTTCTCTGCAAGTAAATCTGCAAGTAAAACGTTCGCTGGGAGGGTCTGTTCCTATCGTTCCCCGAGAAACGCTTCCCTGCGGTGGCTGCACAATTTAGGGTCACGGCCCACGCCAGGAAATGAAGGCGCGCGGCCGAGGGAGCTTCCAGAATGACGATACATGGTAACGATGCGGGCAATTTGACAGGGAGCCTCGACGGCCTGCGCGTCATCGATTTTTCGACCACGATCGCCGGACCTCATTGCACGCGGATGCTCGCCGATATGGGCGCGGAGGTCATCAAGATCGAAACCGCCGAAGGCGAGACGATGCGAACGCGTCCGCCGGTGCGCAACAATTGCAGCACCGCCTTCGGCCAGCTCAACGTCGGCAAGAAAAGTTTGGTGCTGGATTTGAAATCGCCCAAGGGAGTGGAAGCGGTTCGCCGTCTGGTCGCAAGCGCCGACGTGCTGGTCGAGAATTTCCGCCCGGGCGTAATGCGGCGATTGAAGCTCGACTATGCTTCGCTGCACGAGCTCAATCCGAAGCTGATCTATTGCTCGATCTCCGGATACGGCCAGACCGGGCCGTCGGCGGAATTGCCGGCCTATGCGCCGGTGATCCACGCCGCCTCGGGCTATGAGATGGCGCACCTTGCATATCAGCCGGGACGAAGCCGGCCGGACTATTGCGGCATCTATCACGCCGACGTCCTCACCGGCGTCTATGCGTTCGGCGCGATCTCGGCGGCGTTGTACCAGCGCTCGGTCAATCAAAAAGGCCAGCATATCGACGTCTCGATGCTGGAATCGATGCTGAGCTTGACCTTGAACGAGCTGCAATGGTCGCAATTCGAGGTGAAGCCGACGCAGCGGCCGATGTTCGGCCCGATCGAGACATCCGACGGATATGTCATGGTGGCGATCGCCAGCGAGAAAACCTTCCAGAGCCTGATGAAGGTGATCGATCAACCCGAATGGGTGAGCGATCCGCGCTTTGCGAGATATTCCGATCGCCGCGAAAACTGGGGAAGCTTGATGGAGGGCGTGGAAGCGTGGTCACGCAATGTGACGACGGAAAAATGTCTGGCCGCGCTGAACGATCACGGCGTTCCCTCGTCGGCCTATCGCACCGTAGCCGAGGCGCTACGCGATCCGCAGATCGCCCATCGCGGCGCGCTGGCCGAAGTGGGCGATGGAGGAGGGACCTTCAAGGTGCTCAATCTGCCGTTTCGCATGTCGGGCGCCACTGTTTCGGCAGCGAAGCGCATGTCCACCCTTGGCGAACATACGCTCAGCCTCCTCAAGGAAACTGGCCTCTCGGAAGATGAAATCGCGGGCTTCGCCGGCAAGCCGTCGAAGGCGGCGCGCGGCTGATCGCAATCGCCTCTCGACGCAAAAAAGTTCGACCGTAAGTTCACCCTGCGGCTTTTCATCCGACGCTCGCGAACGGCCTTGCCCGCGACGGGGATTCCAGACAATGTTACCGTGAGTTATGGACGATCCGGAATACCGGACGGCCGGCGCCTTGGAGGGAGAATCAATGAGAGCGGGGACAGGTTCGAGCGCGCTTGCGCGCATATTTCTTGTGGCCGGATTGGGTGTTGCGCTGTTGGCCGCTCCGGCCAGCGCCCAGAAAAAGGGTGGCAGCATCACCGTGGGGCTTGAGCTCGATATCCCCGGCTTCGATCCGCTGAAAGTCGGTGTGTTCGATACGGCTGCGTTAACGGCCGCCGCCGCGCTTTTTGAAGCGCTCACCGTTCTCGATGACAAGGGCGTACCCCAGCCGAGGCTTGCTCTGTCGTGGACCCATTCGGACGACTTCAAGACCTGGACCTTCAAGCTGCGGCCGGGTGTCAAATTCCATGATGGCACGCCTTTCAACGCGGAAGCATTCAAGGCGAATTTCGACCGGCAGAAAGATCCCGCCAATAAATGCCGTTGCGCCTTCTACATTGCCGCGATCAACAGCGTGCAGACGACTGACGAACTGACGCTGGTCTACAATCTGAACGATCCCTCCGTGAACCTGCCGGCGCTCCTGAGCTATCCGAGCCAGAACAACGCCGTCCAGTCGCCGACCGCTTGGAAGACCAAGGGCGAGGATTACAACCGCAATCCCGTCGGCACCGGACCCTACATTCTGAAGTCATGGACCGCGGGCGACCGCATGGTTCTGGAACGGAATCCGGATTACTGGAACAAGGATCGGATTTACCTCGACCGCATCATCCTGAGGCCGTTGCCGGATGCGCAGTCCCGCTTCGCCAGCCTGCAATCGGGTGAGGCCGATATCATCTGGGACGACGAGGCCGACGCCGACAATATTCTGAAAGCCCAGAAAGATCCGAAGCTCACGGTGCATACCTATAATGGGTCCGGCGCCTCGGTCGCCGCCTTCAACACCAAAGTCCCGCCGTTTGACGACGTTCGCGTGCGCCAGGCGCTGGTGATGGCGCTCGACCGCAAGAAGATGTCGCAGGCGCTCACTAACGGTCTCGCGAGGCCAGCGACCAATCCTTACGGCGATGGTTCGTGGGTGAAGTGCAAGGACGACGGCGCGCTGCCCTACGACGTCGAAAAAGCCAAAGCGCTGATCAAGGATTATGGCAAGCCGGTCGATTTCAAGATGATCGTCACCGCGACGCCGCGCGGCCGCAATAACGGTCAGGTGCTGCAGCAGTTCTGGAAACAGGTCGGCGCCAATATGGAGATCGAACAGATCGATCAGGCGACCGTCGTGCCGCGCGCCTTCATGCGCCAGTTTCAGTTGACGCCATGGCGGATCGTCGACCTCGCCGATCCCGATGTCCAGATGTACTCCAATTTTCACACCGGCAGCCCGGTCGCGCTTGCGAACTATTCCGATCCGGAACTCGACCGGTTGCTCGAACATGCGCGCACCACCGCCGACCAGGCACAGCGCAACGAGGATTATTGCGCGATCAGCCGTCTCATCAACAAGCAGGCGATCTGGTACTGGACCTTCCAGAACACTTATTACGCGATCTCAAGTTCCAAGATCAAAGGCTTGCCGAAAATGTACAGCGGGCTGGTCGACGTATCCGGTGTCTGGAAGGAATAACCTTCCATGCTGCTCTTTGTCGCGCGCAGGCTCTTCTACCTGATACCGGTGCTGATCGCCGTATCGCTGCTCACCTTCTTCATTGCCTCGCTGTTGCCGGGCGATCTCGCTTACGTGATCCTTGGCGATCAGGCGACGCCGGAGAAGGTTGAAGCGCTGCGTCACGATATGGGGCTCGATCAGCCGATCTGGATTCGTTATTTCGGCTGGCTTGGTCATGTTCTGCAGGGCGATTTCGGCCGGTCGTTCCGCACCGGACAGACCGTGCTGCAGGCGGTGAGCGAGCGGCTTCCGGTCTCGTTCGAGTTGATGATCCTGGCCGAAATCCTGGGTCTTGTGATCGGCGTTCCCCTTGCGATCGTTTGCGCGGCCCGCAGCGGCGGCCCGTTCGATCGTTTCATGACCGGCACCGCCTTCGGCATGCTTTCGGTGCCGACGTTTCTCTCGGCGATCCTGCTGATCTATCTGTTTGCGGTGGAGCTGCGCTGGCTGCCGGCGACAGGCTATGTGCCCTTTGGCGAAGATCCGCTGGCGAATTTGCGCTTCATGGTCCTGCCTGCGCTGACGCTGGCGCTCGCCGAATGGCCGGGGATCATGCGGGTGCTTCGTTCCGACATGATCGCGACCCTGCAGGAAGACTATATCGCGCTCGCCAAGGCCAAGGGACTGAAGGCATCGCGGATCCTGTTCGTGCACGCCTTGAAACCCTCGTCGCTGACGCTGGTGACAATCACCGGCATCAATATCGGGCGCTTGATCGGCGGCGCGGTAATTGTCGAGACGATCTTTGCACTGCCGGGGATCGGCCGGCTGCTGGTCAGTGCGATCAATACCCGCGACCTCATCATCCTGCAGGGCGTCGTGTTGCTGGTCGCCGCGGGTTTTGTGATCATGAATTTCATCGTCGACATGCTCTACGCCGTTCTCGATCCCAGGATACGCCATGGCCACGCTTGAGCTCAGCCTCGACGAAGATGTCGCCGCAGCACCTGCGCGGCGGGTACGCCGGCTCGGGCCGCTGTTCTGGCTGGCGACCGGCTGGATGATCTTCGTGTTTGCGGTCGCGATATTCGCCGAATTGTTGCCACTGCCGAGTCCGACCGACATGGACATGCTGGAGCGGCGCGCGCCGTTTTCCCTTGCGCACTGGCTGGGCACCGATGGCCTTGGGCGTGACGAGTTGGCCCGGGTGATCTATGGCGCGCGGATATCGCTTGTAGTCGGGCTTTGCGCGCCGATCATCGGGCTCATTTTCGGCGGCGCGCTCGGCATGCTCGCCGGCTATTTCCGCGGCCGGTTCGAGTCGCTGGTGGTCGGCAGCATGGACGTCCTGTTGGCGTTTCCACCCTTGATTCTGGCGCTGGCGGTCACCGCCTATCTCGGACAATCGATCCTCAATCTCACCTTCATTCTCGGCGTGCTCAGCATTCCCGCTTTCATGCGGGTTGCCCGCGCGGCAACGCTGACGCTGGCGCGGCGCGAATTCGTCATCGCCGCACAGGCGCTCGGCGCGACGCATTCACGCATCCTGCTGCGCGAATTGCTGCCCAATGTCATGCTGCCGCTGCTGGCGTTCTTCCTGCTCGGCGTTGCCGTCATCATCGTGGTCGAGGGCGCCTTGTCGTTCCTGGGCCTGGGCGTGCCGCCGCCGATCTCGAGCTGGGGCAGCATGATCGGGGAGGGACGCGAAAGCCTGGAAGTCGCGCCGCGGCTGGCATTCATTCCCGCGATCGCGATGTTCCTGACCGTGCTGTCCTTTAATCTGGTCGGCGATACGCTGCGGGCACTCACCGATCCTCGTCAGGGCGCGCTGTGACCGATAATACGCTGCTTTCTGTCGACGACGTCGTCGTCGATCTGCCGACGCCACGCGGCAATCTGCGCGCGGTGGATCATGTCGATCTCAAAGTCGGCGCCGGGCGAACGCTCGGCGTTGTCGGCGAATCCGGTTGCGGCAAGACCATGCTGTCTCGCGCGATCCTGCAATTGCTGCCGAAGAAAGCAAAGCTCTCCGGCCGCGTGATGTTCGACGGGCAGGACCTGTTGCAGCTTTCGCCGGAAAAACTGCGCAAGCTGCGCGGCCGGTCGCTCGCGGTCGTGTTCCAGGACCCGATGACGTCGCTCAATCCGGTGCTGACCATCGGCACCCAATTGATCGAGACGCTGCAGGAACATCTCGAACTCGATGACGCGACCGCGAAAAAGCGCAGCGCCGAATTACTGACGGCGGTCGGCATTCCCGCGCCCGAGCAACGGCTGCAGCAATACCCGCATCAGCTCTCCGGCGGCATGCGGCAGCGGGTGGCGATTGCGATCGCGCTGTCGTGCGAACCGAAGCTCCTGATCGCAGATGAGCCGACGACCGCGCTCGATGTGACGATCCAGGCGCAAATCCTCGATCTGCTGGCGCGGGAACAGCGCCGCCGGCATATGGCGATGATCCTGATCACCCACGATCTCGGCGTCGTCGCGGGCCGCACCGACGAGGTCGCGGTGATGTATGCCGGCCGGGTGGTCGAGCGTGCGCCGACGCCTGCGTTATTCAAGAAAATGCGAATGCCCTATACCGAAGCGTTGCTCGCCGCCCTTCCCAAGATCGATGCCGCGCCCCACACGCCGTTGCCGGCGATATCGGGGCGGCCGCCCGATCCGACCCGTCCGCTGAAAGGCTGTTCGTTCTCGCCGCGCTGCCGTTATGCGGACGGACGCTGCCACAACGAAAAGCCGGCATTGGCGGAAGCTGAATCCCGGGAGCACCAATATGCCTGCTTCCATCCGATCGAGACCGGTGTCGGCGCGAGCGTATGATGCAGCAAGCTTCGACCTCCACTTCGCCTGAACCGCTGCTCGACGTCGATAATGTCGTCGTCGAATATCCCGTCGGCAACAAGATCGTTCACGCGGTGTCCGGCGTGAGCCTGCAAATTGCTCGCGGCGAGACGCTTGGGCTGGTAGGCGAGTCCGGCTGCGGCAAGTCGACGCTCGGCCGTGCGGTGCTGCAGCTACGCCGGCCGGTCTCCGGGCGGGTGTTGTTCGACGGCCAGGATCTCACGGCGATGCAGGGCGATGCCTTGCGGTCAATGCGCCAGCGCGTGCAGCTGATCTTCCAGGATCCGATTGCGTCGCTGAATCCGCGGCGAAAGATCGGTGACATCGTCGCCGAGCCGCTGGTGATATCAGGCGTCAAGGATCCGGTCAGGCGCAAGCAGCTGGTTGACGAGGTACTCAGCGCCGTCGGTCTCGACCCGGCGCTGGTGGTCGGACGGCTGCCGCACGAATTTTCCGGCGGGCAGTGCCAACGCATCTGCATTGCTCGCGCGCTGGTGCTCAATCCGGAGTTCATCGTCTGCGACGAGCCGGTCTCGGCGCTCGACGTTTCCATTCGTGCCCAGATTCTCAATCTGCTGGAAGAGATGAAGGCGCGTTACGGTCTGACACTCTTGTTTATCGCGCACGATCTGGCCGTGGTGAAAGCGGTGAGCGATCGTGTTGCGGTGATGTATCTCGGGCGATTGTGCGAAGTCGGCCCGTCCGAGCAATTGTTCGCCAAACCGGCACATCCCTATACCGCGCTGTTGATCGAGGCGATCCCGGTGCCGGACCCGGATGTCCGTCCCATGGAGACCGTGCCGGTCGGCGAGCCGCCGTCGCCGATTGCCCCGCCTTCCGGTTGCCGTTTCCGCACCCGTTGCCCCCGGGCGGACGCGCGATGCAGCGAAGAGGTGCCTGAACTTCGCGCCGTCGCGCCGGGCCAGTTCGTGGCTTGCCATCATCCGCTGATCGCGGGCTAAGTATCACGTTGCCTGCGAATTCCGCTTCACCGCGAAAATCGTCGGCTGGAATTTGCAGTGTGTCATTGCATGGCCGCGCGCGCCATCGTGTACATTTCGTTGAACTTCTTAAGGAGAGCTACCGCGCTCTGGCGTTCCTTAACTCCCCAGTTGAACGCCGTATTCGATTCGCTATCCATCATCTCAATGACGCCTCTGCCCTCGCTCGGAAACGCCATCCAGCTGCTATACTCGCCGACGGATTTAAGTTGCTGTAGCGCCGCGCGCGTGCCGTAAGCCGCCTCCGACACCGTCTTGGCGTAGTCGATCGTCCGTTGCGCCTCTTCAATCGCCTGCTGCAGGCTCTCAAACTTGAAGTTATTCCCGCTCTTTTGCCCTTTGGCGATTTTGTCGTAGCTTTCTTCGGCGGAACCGCGGGCATTTCGCACCAGGGATTGGTATTCCGGCAGTTTCGACTGAAGCTCAGTTACCTGTTGCTTGAGCGCAGTCATATAGGTTTTGGCTGCCGCGAATTTTTTTTCGGCGTTGACCGCACCAATTCTTTGCGCGCTCGCCTCCAGTTTCGCCGCCTCGTCCAACCACGGATTATTGCCAAAAGCGTCGAAGACCTTTTGCACGGTTGCAACCGCGGAGTTGACCTTGCTGCCGGGATCGGGATCGGCCATCACCATAATCGCGACATCGGCGGCCACATTGATCGTCTTGAAAAGAGCATTGAGGCCATTTTGGGCCTTCTCAGCGTCAGCCCGCAACTGCCTGGCACGCTGCATATCCTGGGCACCTTTGAGGTCGTCCTCGGAGATCTTGAAATTCGATGCGGCATATTCCGCGTTCGTTCTTGCCAGCTTGAGCGTTGAACTAAAGTGGCTGAGTTGCAGTTCGGCGCCCTGCGCGATGTGAGCCCGGTCTTTCACCTTGCCACCGTCCTTGTTTCTCAAAACGGCGATTTCGCTCTCCACATCCTTGATGGTACCGAGCTTCTCCGACAGTTCGTGCATCTTGTCAGCGTGTCGTTGTCCATCGAGAAAATTATCGTCCACGACCTTGAAGTATGTGACTGCCTTTGTCAGCAGCGGTGCGACTACCAATTCCTTCGCAGCAAGATACATGATCTTTCCCCTCGGCGTAGCCATTGCAGCCGAGGTGGCAGTGGAAGCAGAGGCACCACCGGCCGCGCCGGCGCGCTGAGCAGGGAATTCTGCGATGACGACGTCGATCGCATGTATCTGCGGAGGCTTGGCACCCTTGTAGGCTACGTCTCTGGTGATGGTTTCGCGAGGAGAAAGCGTCGCTTCGAAACCATTGCAGTGATAGTCTACGTTGACGCAAAATTTGAGGCGTATCGGATTGGATTGGTCCTTGTTGGTTACGGTGGCTCTCACTCGCTTATCCGAAGCGCTATAATTCGTAGCGGTCGAGAGTGCACTGCAGGCGGTTCCGGCACAGGCAGCTTGAGCGATTTGCGGGATGACGACGATCGCAGCGGCGGTGGCGAGAAAGGCGAATTTGCGGATCATTATACCTTCTCCTGGCAATAAAATATGTAACTTGCGAATTTCGTCGTCGCGATTGGTCGGCCAGTTCAAGCAATAGACAGGTCGTGCCTGCGGCAAGCTGGCACACGGCCCGTTGATGTGTGGACGAGGTCGCTGCGTACGGCGAAGTCGTGTGGTCGTGGCATCCGTTGCTGGCGTCAAGCCCGCGTGGGCGCCTAGCCAGTTCGTGGCTTGCCATCGTCCGCTGATCGCGGGCTAAGAATCCCGTCAGAGTGTGTAATCCTGATCCGGATTGCCTGGCGCGTTGATACGGGGTATCGCCAGCGCCGGTCGTGCCATGCAGGGACCGTCCGTCGTTTCGACAAGGTTTACCGGAAGCGCCATGCTCTCACATCTCGAACGACCGACCGAAAGACCGCCGGGTCTTCGTCAAATCTTTTCGGATTTTGGCCCCACCTACGCATCAAACGGTTTCATCGGCTGGCTGTTTGCGGCCACCGCGCCAGTGGCCATCATTCTCTCGGTCGGCTCAAGCGGCAATCTGTCGGAAGGCGAAATCGCCTCCTGGCTTTTCGCTGTGTTTTTTATCAACGGTCTCATCACCATTCTTTTCTGCTGGCTCTACCGGCAGCCGCTGACATTTTTCTGGACGATCCCGGGCACGGTTCTCGTCGGCCCGGCGCTGACGCATCTGACATTCCCCGAGGTGATCGGCGCCTACTACGTGACGGGTCTGCTGATGTTGTTGCTTGGCGCGACTGGCTGGGTGAAGCGAGCCATGCAGCTTGCGCCGATGCCGATCGTCATGGGCATGGTGGCTGGCGTCTTCCTGCGTTTTGGCCTCGGCCTCGTACAGGCGGTACACACCGACACGGCAATAGCCGGACCGATGGTCGCTGTCTGGCTGTTGCTGACCGCCGTGCCAGCTTTTGGCCGGCGCATGCCGCCCATCATCGGCGCGCTTATCATTGGTGCACTCGCGATTTCCTTGCTCGGCAGATTTGACGCATCTACGCTCGGGCATCTCGAATTCATCAAGCCCGTGATCCAGGCGCCGGCCTGGTCAGCGGCTGCGATGATCGAACTTGTCGTGCCGCTCGCGATCACCGTGCTCGTCGTGCAAAACGGCCAGGGCTTTGCGGTGCTCAAGGCGGCGGGTCACACGCCACCCATCGACGCAGTCACGATGGCCTGCGGCGTCGGAGCGGTCGCAAGCGCCGTTGTTGGCGGAGTCAGCACATGCCTTACGGGACCTACCAATGCAATCATCGTCGCCAGCGGTGAGACCAAGCGCCAATATACCGCGGGGATGTTCATTGGCGTTCTGGCGGTCCTGTTCGGCCTGCTTGCGCCGACGTTCACGCGGTTGCTTCTCAACGCGCCCAAATCCTTTGTAACGGTTTTGGCTGGCCTCGCGATGCTGCGCGTCTTGCAGGCGGCTTTCGTTACCGCGTTCAAGGACCGCTTTGCCCTCGGTGCACTCGTTGCTTTCCTTGTTACCGTTGCCGACACGCCGCTTTTGAATGTTGGTGCCGCCTTCTGGGGATTGCTCGCCGGCTTTGCCATATCCTGGCTGCTGGAGCGCCCGGACTTTGCGGCAGGGTAAGAATATCGCAGAGACAGTTTGAGGGGATCGGCGCCGCCCCGCAGCGTCGGCGGCTACCAGTCATCGTAGATCCACTCCCTCTGGTATCGAGGCCGCGCTCTCGCGTACGGCGGCTGATACGTCCGCTCGGGCTTGCGCAAGGTCGGAGTCGGGGTCGGACGCGTCGGAGGCGGTGATGCTTTGGGCGGGTTCTGCTCGGAAACCTTCGCGAGCACGCGTTTTATCTCTTCCTGGCTGGCCTTGAGCTCCTCAACAGCTTTGGAATTGTCGCGCACTATTTGTTGCTGGCTCGCCCTGAGCTGTTCGATGTTTCGCTGCATATCCGCGAGGTCGCGCGCCATCGTTTGCAGCAGCTGCGTGTTATCGGGAGGCGCTACAGTAGCTGTCGGCGCGGCGCCCTGCGGCGCGGTCTGAACCAAGGGCGGCGCTTGCGGCGGTGCTGCCTCCGCAGCGGCCACCTGGACGATAGATGGAGTGGGTTGCGCGGGAAGCGGCGGATTTTCCGGCGGCAATGATGGGGCTGAAGCGAGCTGCGGCGCCTCACGGGTGACAACCGGTTTTGCCCCGCCGCCATAGGACGACTGCAAAACCAGAGCGGCGAGAACGATGCACGCCGCTAGTGGCAAGACGACGACGGCGCGAAATGCCGACGTTCTAGGCGGTGATTGCGGGGTAGGCCCGGCCGAAGGTGAGCGCGTGGCATCGCGCTCCATTTTTGCAACCTGCTCACTCAAACGCGCGAGCTGTTCATCCGCCCGCGCGAACTGTTCGCGAGCATGCGCGAGTTGCTCATCGGCGCGCACGACCAGGGTATCAGTTGCCTTCGGAGTTGGTGTGGAGTTCATTGGCGCTTCCCTTCTCCGTCCAATGTCATCCGAAAGTGCCGGCTCGACTATATCAGATTAACCGGCTGCCGACACTCGGTACAGTCTTGTCCAAAGAATGGCGGTGTGATGGAAGAATACACCGGGTCCAGGCACCCATGTCCGAAAGTTGCCGGGAAGCAACATCATTCTATAACCTCGGTTGCCTGCGCGAGGATCGTCTTTGGCACCGTGAGGCCAAGCGTTTTCGCGGTGTTGAGATTGATGATGAGATCGAACTTTGTCGGTTGCAGCACCGGCAGGTCGGCTGGCTTCTCGCCCCTGAGAATTCTGCCGACATAGATGCCGAACTGGCGATGCGCACTCACGTAGCTGCCTCCATAGGCTATCAGGCCCCCGGCCAGGACGGAATCCCGGCCCCCGAACATCGCGGGCATCGCATGACGTGCGAGCACGGCGATGAGACTTTCCCGGTAGCTGCCGAACAAGGTGTCCGGCACAACGACGAGTGCATCGATTTGCTTTTCGGCAAGACCGGCGATGGTCGGCTCGAAGTCGCTTTCGGTACTGGCGCTGACAGGCTCGATAGGGATTCCGATTGCGTCGGCGAGATTTTGCCAACGAGGTTTACCGCCCGCGTGCGTTGGATTTGTGAGATTTACCAGCATGGCGATCGCTCTTGCGTTCGGAACCAGCTCACGCAGTATTCCCACTTGCTTTGGCAACGTCGCGCTGCCGAACGTCGTAACGCCGGTAACATTTCCGCCGGGGCGGTTCAGGCTGGCGACGAGGCCTGTTTCGACCGGATCAGCCCCCATCAGAAATACGATCGGAATCGTCCCGGTTGCCGACTTGGCTGCAAGGGGTGAAACGAATGCGCCGCTGGCTGCGATCACGGCCACGTGTCGGCCAGCCAGATCGGCCGCAATCTCCGGCAGACGATCATATTGCGCGTCCGCCCTCCGGTATTCGATCGTGACGTTCTGTCCTTCGACGAACCCGGACTCTTTTAGTCCGGCATGGAATTCGGCCGTAATGTTCGTCGGTGAGGTCGCAGATCCACTCTCAAGGACCCCAATGACCGGCACTATCGGCTTCTGAGCGTTGGCAGCGAGCGGCCAGGCAGCCGCTGCTCCCCCGAAAAGCGTTATGAACTTGCGCCGTTCCATTGCCGGTCATCGCCCCGATGCTCTCAGGCCGAGCGTAAGCGATTTACGGCATAGGTCCAAGCCGGCCGAATGTCCGCCATGTGCCGCACAGGTCCAGGCGCCAATAAGCGAATTTCGCGACCAGCGATTTATTGCAGAGATGTCGGCATGCGTCTGCTCTCGACGCCGGATGGGGTACATGGCAATGTCCGCCGAGAAACCAGAATCCGACCAAGATCAATAATACCGGGAGAGAAGCGATGAAGAGTTTCCAGGTCGCCGAGTTCAATGCGCCGCTGAAAGAGGTCGACCATCCGACGCCGCAGCCGACCGGCACGCAGGTGCTGGTCAAGGTGAAGGCGGCCGGCGTCTGCCACAGCGATCTCCACATCTGGGAAGGCGGCTACGATCTCGGCCATGGCCGCAAGCCGCTGTCGCTCAAGGACCGTGGCGTGTCGCTGCCGCGCACGATGGGCCATGAGACCGTCGGCGAAGTGGTGGCGTTCGGACCTGACGTCAAGGACGCCGACAAAGGCGGTCTCAAGGTCGGCGACGTTGCGCTGGCCTATCCCTGGCTCGGCTGCGGCAAATGCGAGACCTGTCAGGCCGGCGATGAGAACATGTGCGCCGTGAAGCCGAATGCGCTCGGCGTCTATTGCGACGGCGGCTATGCCGATTACATGACGGTGCCGCATCCGAAGTATCTGTTGGACCTCAGGGGTCTCGATCCCGTCACCGCGGCGCCTTATGCCTGCTCCGGCGTTACCACTTACAGCGCGCTGAAGAAGGTCGAATCCGCCTTCAACTCTCCGATCGTCATCTTCGGCGCGGGCGGTCTCGGCCTGATGGCGCTGTCGCTGCTCAAGGCGATGGGCGGCAAGGGCGCCATCGTCGTCGATATCGACGCGCGCAAGCGGGAAGCTGCGGAAGCGGCCGGCGCGCTCGCCACCGTCGACGGCAAGGCGCCCGACGCGCTGGAACAACTCGCCAAAAAAGCGGGCGGGCCAATCCGCGCGGTGATCGATCTCGTCGGCAACGCCGCAACCACGCAGCTCGGCTTCGATTGTCTGACCAAGGGCGGCAAACTCGTGATCGTCGGCCTGTTCGGCGGCGGCGCGCCCTGGGCCTTGCCGCTGATCCCGATCAAGGCGATCACGATCCAGGGCAGCTATGTCGGAAACTTGCGCGAGACCCAGGAACTGCTCGATCTCGTTCGTACCAAGAAGATCGCGCCGATTCCGGTGACCCCGATGCCGCTTGCGAAAGCCAATGAAGCGCTGGTCGATTTGCAAAAGGGCAAGCTGGTGGGGCGCGCGGTGCTGACGCCGTAAGCCCCGCTGCCTCCCCGTCATTGCGAGGAGCGAAGCGACGACCTGTCCGCCGTAGCTCAGCGAGCGAAGGCGGAAGCAATCCAGATTTTTTCCGTGGCGAGATGGATTGCTTCGCTTCGCTCGCAATGACAAGAAATAATCTCTGTTCTATTCTGTTAAGGAAAATCCAAGGAAAATCCATGTCTGCGAATAATGCACTCCACATCGCCGTGCTCGGCGGCGATGGCATCGGCCCCGAAGTGATGGCACCTGCACTCGAAGTCTTGCGAAAGATCGAGGCGACAACGGATCTGAAATTCCGCTTTACCGACGCGCCGGCCGGCGCCAACCATTATCAGGCGACCGGCAAGTCGATGCCTGACAGTACGGTGCGGCTGTGCGACGAGGCGGATGCGATCCTGCTCGGTGCCTGTGGCCTGCCGTCGGTGCGCTACCCCGACAATACCGAGATCATGCCGCAGGTCGAACTGCGCTTTCATTTCGACCTCTATGCCGGCGTCCGCCCGGCGCGACTCATTCCCGGCGTGCCGAGCCCGATTGTCGGCGCCGACCAGCGCGGCATCGATCTCGTCGTCATCAGGGAATCGACCGAGGGTCTGTTCGCGTCGATGGGGAAGGGCGTCGTCACCGACACCGAGGCGCGCGAGACGCTCGTCATCACGCGCAAGACCTCCGAACGGTTGTTCGAGTTCTCGTTCCGCCTCGCCGAACGCCGCAAGGCGCGCGGGCGCGCCAATGGCGGATTGACATGCGTCGACAAGGCCAACGTGTTCAAGGCCTTTGCGTTCTTTCGCGAGATGTTTGACGACGCCGCCAAGCGTCATCCCGACGTCAAGACCGACCGGCTCTATGTCGATGCCTGCTCGGCGATGCTGGTCAAGCGCCCCTGGGATTTCGACGTGATGGTGATGGAGAACATGTTCGGCGACATCCTCTCCGACATGACGGCCGGCCTGATCGGCGGCATGGGCATGGCGCCGTCGGCCGATATCGGCGATCGCCACGCGGTGTTCCAGCCGTGCCACGGCACCGCGCCTGACATCATGGGGCAGGGCAAGGCCAATCCCACCGGGATGATCCTCTCGGCGGCAATGATGCTGGATTGGCTGGCCGACAAGCACGGAATCGAAAGCGCGGCCGAAGCCGGCGAGCGGATCGAGCGCGCGGTCGACAAGGCCTATGCTGATGGTATCAAGCCGATGGAATTCGGCGGCCGCAATGGGACAGCGGATATCGCGAAAGCGGTGCTGGCCGCTTTGTGAGTAAGCTCTCGATCCGTCACCCTGAGAGCGCGAAGCGCGTCTCGAAGGGCGACAGGCCCGGGCCGTCTATCCTTCGAGACGCCGCTGCGCGGCTCCTCAGGATGACGGAATACGTCAGATCGCGCGCGCCGCTTTCAGCTTTTCGATTGCCTCGGCGTCATAGCCCAGCGACTGCAATATCTCGTCATTGTGCTCGCCGAGTTCGGGCGTCGCGGTGCGGATCGCGCGATCGAATCCGGTGATCTCGCAGGGTTGCGCGATCAGGTCGAGTTCGCCGAGGCGAGGGTGGGTGACCGATCGCTTGATCCGCAGGTTCTCAACCTGCGGGTCGGCGAACACTTCCCGGACATTGTAGACGGGGCCACAGGGAATCTGCTCGGCGACCATGATGTCGAACCATTCCTTGCTGGTCTTGGCGCGCAGGGCGGCTGCGATCAGTTCGTTCAGCGCTTCCTTGTTTCGTGCGCGCAAGCCGGCCGAGGTAAAGCGCGGGTCGGTCCCCATCTTCTCGCGGTCGATGAGTCGGCAGAATTTTACAAAATTCTTGTTGCTGGTGGCCGCGAGATTGAGAAAGCCGTCGGCGGTCGGGAACAATCCCATCGGCGTGTTGGTCGGATGATTATTGCCTTCCTGCGGCGGCACCTTCTTGTCCATGGTCCAGCGCGTCGCCTGAAAGTCCATCAGCGTGATGCCGGCCTCCAGCAGCGAGGTCTGTACCCAACGGCCTTCGCCGCTTACTTCGCGATCGAGCAGCGCGATCAGGATGCCCTGCGCGAGGAATGCACCCGCCATGATGTCGGTGACGGCGACGCCGACACGCAGCGGTCCCTGGCCGGGAAATCCCGTCACCGACATGATGCCGGTCATGCCCTGAGCGATCTGGTCGATCGATGGCCGCTCGGTATAGGGGCCATATTGGCCGAAGCCGGAAATGCTGCCATAGACGATCCGCGGATTGCGCTTGCGCACCGCCTCGAAATCGACGCCGAGCCGCCGGGCGACGCTTGGGCGCATGTTCTCGACGATAACGTCGGCCTGTTCCGCCAACCGCATGAAGATCTCGCGGCCTTCGTCGGTCTTCAGATTCAGCGTGATGGCGCGCTTGTTGCGATGCAGGTTCTGAAAATCCGAGCCGTCGCGGCGGCCGACCACCTCGCTGGCTTCGCCGGCCTCCGGCGGCGGCTCGACGCGGATCACCTCGGCGCCCCAATCGGCCAGCGTGCGGACGCAGGACGGGCCGGCACGCGCCAGCGTCAGGTCGAGCACCCTAAAGCGCGACAATGGCAATCGCTGCGATTGCGCCTGTGGTGCGTCGTGGCCGGATTTTTCGACGGGCTTATGCATGGTGATCGTCCTGATGGTCTTCCCAAATCGAGGATTGATGCGCGGCCACTACCGTCCGCGGAATTGTGGCTTCCGCTTTTCCATGAAGGCACGGCGGCCCTCGCGGAAATCCTCCGAGTCCATGCAGTCCGTTCCGATTTGCTTGATCGCGTCCATGTCGCGCTTGTCAGGGTCTTTCAGCACCTGCGCGATGGTGATCTTGGCAGCTTTGATGGCAAGCGGCGCGTTGCCGGAAATCGTGCGCGCGATTTCCATCGTCGCGTCCCACAATTGAGCATCCGGCAGGACGCGATCGACGAGGCCAATCCGCACCGCTTCCGCGGAGTCGATCCGCATGCCCGTATACATAATGAGCCGCGCCCAGGACGGGCCGACCAGCGACACCAGATGGCGCAAGCCGTCATAGCCATAGGCGATGCCGAGCTTGGCGGCGGGAATGCCGAACTGGCTGTTATCAGAAGCAAAGCGGATATCGGCGAGCATCGCGACCTGCATGCCGCCGCCGAGGCAGAATCCCCGGATACAGGCAATCGTCGGCTTCGGGTAATTCGCCAGCAAGGCGCGCTGCGCTTCGCTCTTTTTGGAATATTCTTCCGAGGCTGCCGCGTTGTGGCGGGTCTTTTCGAACTGGCTGATATCGGCGCCCGAGACGAACGCCTTGTCGCCGGCGCCGACCATGATGACGACGCGGACATCGGGGTTGTCGCGCAGCTCGGTCAGCGCGCTGCCGAGCCCTTCCCACATATCCAGCGACATCGCGTTGCGCTTTTCGGGATTGTTGAAGGTGATGACACCCACACCGTCGTTGACGCTCTGCAGGATCTTGCCATCGGCATAGGATTTGTCGGCGCTGTTGGGTACGTCAAGCATGTGTGCTGCTTTCGGAGTTGGGGGGACGCAATTGGTGGTTCAGACGGTGGTGATGAATGGATCGAATTTCGCCCGCGCGAAAGCCGGTCGCGCCTGTATTTTAGTCCACCATTCGCTCACGCGGGGATGTTTCTTGGCGCCGACTTCATCAGGCGCGATCTCCTCATCCAGCCGCTTCACGAACGGTACTGCAGCGATATCGGCAATCGAATAGGCCTTGCCGACCATCCAGCCGGATGGCTTCAGCGCTTCTTCCATCTTGTCCAGCAACTGCGTGACCAGCCTGGTTCGCGCGGCGTCGCGTTCTTCCTCGGTATAGGGTTTGCGCGCCACCCGCAGCCAGGCTTCCTGTCGCTCCTTGCTCGGGATGTTCTTCAGTTTATCGGCGAGTTCCGCGTCGGTCCATTGCGACGCCGTCTTCTGCAGATGGTGCCGCCAGTTGAAGATGATGAGATTACCGATCAGCGCGTCGACGTGCCGGATCCAGTTGCGCATCTCGGCACGTTGGTAGGGTGCGTCCGGACGCAGCGGCGGATCGGGAAAGGTCTCGTCGAGATATTCGCAGATCGTGCCGCTTTCATGCAGCGGCTGGCCGTCATGGATCATGGTCGGGATCACCCCGAGCGGGTTGATCTTCAAATATTCCGGCGAGTGATGCTCCATGTTCGCCATGTCGACGACATGACCTTCGTAGGCGAGGCCCTTCTCCTCGAGACACAGCCGTACGCGACGCGATGCGCTCGAGCGCCAGCCGTGGTGAAGGATGATCATGGTCGCCTCCCGAAAACGACGTCTGTGTTTTCCGGGTGTGGTGCCACGTTTCGGCAATCTCCGGCAAGGGTCCTGCCGAGGCTAATTGCAGCTATGCGTTTGTGCGACGCCTCGGGAAATGGACGACCTCGTCATTCCGGCCCGACCGGCCGGCGTCATCGCATGCTCTATTGTGCCATATGCGCGGTCAGCGGATGGTCGGCAGCCTTGTTGAAGAACGCCGCTTCTTCCGCGGTGGCTTCCAGCAACTGCTCGTCCTGGGCATAGATGTCGTTGCGGAAATGGACGGTCTGATCCTTGGTCATCCAGGCCGTCAGATAGATCCAGGCCACCGGTACTTTCTTCGTCACGCGGATATCGTGACGCTGGCCAGTCGCGATCATGGCGTCGATCGCCGCGCGGTTCCATTGTGGCTGATCCTTCAGAAGCCAGGCGGCGAGATCGCGCACATTGTCGACGCGCGAACAGCCGTGCGAGTCGAAGCGGTAGTCGTCGCTGAACAGGTTGCGCTGGTTGGTGTCGTGCATATAGACCGAATAGGAATTCGGCATGTCGATCTTGACAGCGCCCAACGCGTTCCAGGTGCCGGATTGCTGACGCACGGTGAAGTTCGGCGTATGCGCGCCGGACCAGTCCACCGAATGCGGATCGATCGGGGCGTCATTGGCGCCGAGCACTTCCATATGCATGCGCGAGAGATAGCTTGGGTCCTTGCGCATATGCGCGGAGATCTCACTCTTTGCGATCGACGACGGCACGGTCCAGGTCGGGTTGAGGTTGACGCTGGTGATGTCGGCGGTGAGTGTCGGCGACGGCTTTTCGGTCTTGCCGACGATGACGCGATAGCGCCGCACGACCTTGTCGTCCTCGATCGCCTCGGCGAAGGTCGCGGGGATATTCACGACCACGTAGCGTTGTCCGAATGGAAAATTCAGTTGGCCGAGGCGCTCGAGCGATGCTTCGAGCTGTTTGATCCGCTTGTGGACGGACACGTTGAGCGCGGCCAACGTCCGCGGCGTCATTGTTCCGGTCGAAGCCAGGCCATGACGTGTCTGGAAGCGCTTGACGGCTTCGGCGAGAGTGTCGTCGTAGGCACCGGAGGGCTTGTCGGCGGCAAGATCGCCGCTCATGATCAGGCGCTGACGCAGCAGTTCGTCATGCGCTCCCTGTGTGCCCGATACGAATTTCGCTTCGGAAGGAATCGCCGGCCATCCGCCGCGTACCGCGATATCAGAGTAGCTCAGCGCCGCGTCGCGGATTCGCTGCGCGCTGCCTTCGTCGTAGGTCGGGTCATGCTGGAGCGCCAGCGCCGCAGCCGAGCGTGATTCCGGTGTTGACGCGGCAGCCGCTGGTTTTGCCGGTGCCGCATGCGCAGCAGGCGCCACTGTCGCCCCGGTTCCTTGGCCAAACGCCGGCGCTGCCACAAGCAGCGCTGCCGTGGCGACGATCGTCATTCTCTGCATGTCTGATTTCCCTGGGATGAGCTTGAATGTCGAAAATGAATAAAGTGCCCGCTGGCGGGTCGAGGCTATTCCAAAACAGCGTTAGCAGAATACCCCGAGCGTAGCATTCTGATTGGGCGCTATGTGCTGCTGCACTGCCGCAAATTCCCGGCCCGGCCCATCGCTGCGATTGGACTTTTGTCCCCTTTGATATGTCGCTGCGACCGTTATTGTGGTTCGTAACGGATCAAGAAAATAGCATTGGGGAGGGCAGCATGCCGTTGACGCGCCGAGAAGCGATTGCGGGATGTGGCGGCGCCATGTTTTTGCTGACGGCACGGCCAGCGCTAGCGCAAGCGGCCTATCCGGGCCGGACCATCAAAATGCTCGTGCCCTATCCGGCGGGCGGGACCACCGATTTACTTGGGCGGCTGATTGCCGACCAGTTCAAGAGCGGGCTTGCAGCGACCGTTGTGGTCGAGAACAAGCCGGGCGCAGGCACCACGCTCGGCGCGGATCAGGTCGCAAAGTCCGAACCCGACGGCTATACGCTGTTGATGGCGACATCGACCACGCTTGCCATCAACAAGACGCTCTACAAGAACCTGCCTTATGACCCCGTGAAGGATTTCGCGCCGATCGGCCTCGTGGCCGGCGTGCCCTTTGCGCTGATCATCAATCCGTCGATCCCGGCGAAGTCGCTCTCCGAATTCATTGCCTACGCCAAATCGAAGCCGGGCCTGGCCTATGGCTCGGCCGGCAACGGCAGCCCACAGCATCTCGGCGCCGAAATGCTCAAGACCGCAGCCGGGATCGATATCCGCCATGTGCCGTATCGCGGCAGCGTCCCGGCGATGCTTGACGTGATCGCGGGGCATATCCCGTTCATGATTGTCGACCTGCAACCGGCTCTGCAACAGATCCGCGAGGGCAAGGTCAGGGTGCTCGGCGTGACCACGCCGCAACGGGTGGCGGCCGCGCCCGATATCCCGACCATCGCAGAAGGCGGGCTGGCGGGATTCGAACTGGTCGCCTGGCAGGGCGTGGTTGCGCCCGCAGGCACACCGCGGGCGATCATTGACCAATTAGCCGCGCAGATCGAAAAATTGAAGGCCGATCCTGCGACGCGCGACAAGCTGAAAACGATCTCGCTGGAGCCGTTGCCGCCATCGACACCGGACAGTTTTGCGGCTTACATCAAGACTGAAGTCGATCGCTGGGCGGTGATCGTGAAAAACTCCGGCGCCGAACTCGAATAGCGACGAATAACAAGAAGTCTTCTGCAATGGCTCTCCTGCAAAGGCACATTTCGTGCCCGATATGAATGATCCCGATGTGCTGATCGTTGGCGGCGGACCGGTCGGGCTCACGCTCGCGATCGACCTGGCGTGGCGCGGCATCGATGTGACGGTTGTGGAAACGCGGGCGCCGGCCGCGCCGCCGGAGCCGAAATGCAACCACGTCGCCGCCCGCACCATGGAAATCTTCCGGCGGCTTGGCGTTGCCGAAAAGGTCCGCAATGCCGGCTTGCCTGCGGATTATCCGCACGACATCAGCTACCGCACCTCCTTCACCGGGCGGGAGCTGACGCGGATTCCAATTCCTTGCCGGCGCGACCGCTTCACGGCAACGGATGGTCCCGATTGTAACTGGCCGACGCCGGAGCCGCCGCACCGTATCAATCAAATCTTTCTCGAACCGATCCTGTTCGATCATGCGGCCGCGCAACCGCGCATCCGTATCATCAGCCGGACCTTGGTCGAAGATGTCGTGATCGAAGACGATTGTGCGCGCGTGAATTTGCGCGATCTCGACACCGGCGACGTCAGGCCCCTGAACTGCCGCTATCTGATCGGGTGCGACGGCGCGCGCTCGATCGTTCGCAAGGCGATCGGCGCCGAGCTATCCGGCGACGCCATTATCCAGCGAGTGCAGTCGACGTATATTCGCGCGCCCGGACTGATCGACCGCCAGCAGAGCGAGCGCGCCTGGGGGACCGGTGCCATCAATCCGCGGCGTTCGGGGATGGTATACGCGATCGACGGCCACGAACGCTGGCTCGTGCACAATTACATGAAGCCCGGCGAGGACGATTTCGATGCGGTCGATCGCGACGGCTGCCTACGAACCATCCTCGGCGTCGAAGCCGATTTCAAATACGAGATCATTTCGAACGAAGACTGGTACGGCCGACGGCTGATCGCCAACAAATTCCGCGATCGTTGCGCTTTCATCGCCGGCGATGCCGCCCATATCTGGGTGCCCTATGCCGGTTATGGCATGAACGCCGGCATTGCGGACGCCATGAACCTGTCGTGGTTGCTCGCGGCCCATCTCAACGGCTGGGCGCCGCCTTCCATTCTCGATGCGTACGAAGCGGAGCGCTGGCCGATCACCAGCCAGGTTTCTCGGTTTGCGATGTCGCATGCGGAAGCTGAAATCCGCCGCCGTGGTTCGGTGCCGGACGAGATCGAGGATGCGGGGCCGGAGGGGGAGCGTGCACGGCGTGAGGTCGGCCGTCTTACCTACGAGATCAACGTCCAGCAATACGCCGCGGCTGGCCTCAACTTCGGCACTTATTACGATCGCTCGCCAATCATCGCCTATGATGGCGCCGAGCATCCGGCCTATACGATGAACCTCTACACGCCGTCGACGGTCCCGGGTTGCCGTACGCCGCATTTCATGCGCGAAGACGGCAGCTCGCTTTACGACGCCATGGGTCCGGAATTCACGTTGTTGAGATTTAATGCCGCGATCGATGTTGCGGCGCTTGAGGCCGAGGCGCGCGCCAGAGGCGTACCGCTGAGGGTTCTCGATATCGAGCCAGCTCTCGATGGCAAAAACAAGAGCGCTGCCATCTTTGACGGCAGCGCTCTGGTGTTGTCACGGCCGGACCAGCATGTAGCCTGGCGCGGCGATAGGTTACCGGCCGATCCGCGTGCGCTGATCGATCGTGTTCGCGGAGCTGCGAAGTAACCGATCAGGCTTCGTTCGCGGCGATCGATTCCATCAAGGACACCAGCTGACGTTGCACCGTCTGGTCCTTGATCTTGCTGTAAGCTCGCAGCAACCTCAGACTGAACGCGCTGTCGAGGAACAGCAGGCTCTCGACCTCCCGCGCCTTGCCGTCGCCGTCGTAGAAGAACGTGACGGGCACATCGAGCGCAGTGGCGATCGACTGAAGACGAGCTGCGCCGACACGGTTGACGCCCTTCTCGTACTTCTGAACCTGCTGGAAGCTGACGCCGAGTTTGTCGCCAAGCTCCGCTTGCGAGATCTTCTGCTCCACGCGCCGCAGGCGAATCCGCTTACCCAATTCAATATCGGGTTTGCCCGCACTGCGCTGCTTCATCTTCTTTGCTGCTGATCTATTCATTCTGGTTTTACCGTCCTTCGATCGGGAAGCCCTGAGCAATTCAGGTCAGGGATTCGTCCGCATTTACCGCATTAAGTTCAACACGATCGTGAGTTCGTCAAAAGAACCACGGGACCTTGAAAGATTGCGGGATGGTACCCAAACGCATCTGCGCATTGGAAGCACCCTGATACCGGCACTTTTCGGCTGCCTTCAGCCGTTGGCACCCGGGGCAAAACTGATCAAAACCCCGCCTCCTACACTTGGCAAAATATTGGACAAACCACAACCACCGCGAGTTCAATGGCCACAGATTTTGGCCACATGCTTACCGGGGCACCGAATATAACTGGTCCTATTGGGCCGTATTTTGGCAGCCGCGCGGCCGCGGAAATGACATTTCGGGGCATGCCGAAGACCCGGCGGCATGGACCGTGCAGCGTCGCGGCCGTCACATTGTCCCGATCGTCACATAGGAAATGCACTGGCCTGATAGAGAAATGCACCCTGGTTTGATGTGATTTCCCTATCAATAGCGTGCTAGACAATTCCGAAAAATTTCTGGATCATCCACCCCGGCTCTCACGCGGTCGAACACGTGCCGGCGGCCTAATTTTTTAGTGCCTTTTCGTGGAGAGGCTTATGAAACGAAGAACCGGACCGCCTCGAATCTACCTCGCAAGCTCGGGAACTGAAAAAATGCCGGTAGCCAATTCAGAAGAACGTTTGCTGTCGCTTCTCGCCACACTGGAGGAATGCCGGACGTTTCTGATGGATAAGTCGAGCCCGGAAACGGCAAGGCTATTGTCCCTGGCAATTCTTGAGCTCCGAATGGAACTCCATCACGTGACGGATTCCGAACTGAAGGCGTTGTGCGAGCTGATGGAACCGGAAGATCGGCCGGCCGAGGACACCGAGGCCCGGCAGGGTCCGCGGCTGCCGCCCTACCTGAAGCTGATCAAATAGGCGAAGAGCTTTTCGCCGGATTCATCCGTAGGATAACGGATGGGCATATTGTCGCGGCCGATCACCCACGGTCCGATTTGGTCCCCCCTTCGAGCATGCGCCGGGCCTTGTCGCGGGTCGAAATCGTTCAGCGTTCATGATCGAGCGCGCAAGTCACGGTGTAGACCACGCCGCGGGGCAGAAAGTCGATGGTCGCTTCGCCGCCGAGCTGGTCGCGCGCACTGCGCTCGATCAAGCGCGATCCGAAGCCGCGCTGCACCGGGGCGGTGACGTGCGGGCCGCCGGCTTCGGTCCAAAGCAGCCGCAGTTTGCGCCCGTTGCCTTCCTCGATGGTTTCCCAATCCAGCGTGACGGTTCCGGTGTCGTTCGACAGCGCACCGTATTTTGCCGCATTGGTCGCGATCTCGTGCACGATCATCGACAACACCACGGCGATCCGCGGCGACAGCGGCACCTTGGGTCCGAACATCCGCACCCGTTCCGGATTGTTGATCAGATAGGGCTGCAGCACCCGCGCGATCACGTCCTGCAATTCGGAGCCTTGCCACTTCTCCTGGCTCAACAGATTGTGCGTCTCCGCCAATGCGCCAAGCCGGCCTTCGAATTTTTCGCGCTCGGCCCGGCTCGCGCTGCGGAAGGTTTGCGCGGCGATCGATTGCATGATCGCCAGCGTATTTTTGACGCGATGGTTGAGCTCCTGGATCAGGAGATCGTGAAGCATCTCGCCACGGGCGATCGTGGTTGCCATCCGCACCGCAAAGGCAAGTCCGATCATGAGCAGGACGCCGCCGATCACGCTGGTGATGGCGAGCGTGCGCCACAGCGGGGCGACCAGCGAGCGTTCCGAGATGCCGGCCGCCACGGTCCAACCGGTCAGCGAGGAGCGGGCGACGCTCGTGATCAGCGATACGCCTTCGAGCGACACGGTCGTAAATGTCGCTTCGGGCTCCCGAAACATCTCCGCAAGAAGCGAGGGCGATGCGCGCTTGCCGATCGTCTCTTGCGGGTTCGGTACACGCGCGAAATTGGTGCCTTCGCCGTCGAAGATCGAGATCGTCCAGTCCCGGCCCGGCCGCTGCTGTTCGATGATGGCCTGGAATATCTCGATCGGTGGACTGAAGGAGATGACGTAGATAACCTCGTCGTTGCCAATGACCGGCACGTCGACCGTTACGATCAGCCGCTTCTTGACCGCGCCGGTGAAGAGGTTCGAATAGACTGGCTTCTTTTCCGCAAACACCTTGTCGCCGAGCGCGCGGTTGTTGCGCGGCGGCAGGCTGGCGGTGTCTGTCGTCACCGAGGAAAAAACCTGGCGGCCTTCGCGATCCGCCACCAGCACGACGCTACCTTCGCCATACTGATCGAGGAAGCCTTGGGAAATACGGCGGAAACTCTCGAAATCGCGATCGCGCAACGCGTTTGTCAGCGACAGCACCTGCAGTGCGCCAGTCATCCGCTGCATTTCGGAATCGAGCACCAGGCGGATGCTGCGAACCGTGTCGAGCACGCGCTGCGTCGCGTCCCTGCGATCCTGCTCGTAATTATTGAAAACGATGCCGGCCGCAAAAAGGATCAGCGGCAGCGTAGTTCCCGCAACCAGAAGGGCGAGACGCACTGGCAGTGAGGGTTTTGGCAACGCAATTCCCGGATCCGTGCCCAACTACCGCGAGCATAGAGCATGATCCGGAAAAGTGGGTACCGGTTTTCCGAAAAAGATCATGCTCGAACAAAAAGATAGAGCGGGATGACGACTCGAAGAAAATCATCGCGCTCCAGGGAGGCGGCCGTAGCCCGCCAAGGATATTTGTGGGAAATTGATCCGTTTGGTTGCGGCCGGGTTCCGCGGCGCCTGACTGTCCACCGCCGGCCTGTGCACCGCGGAATCCGGCTCGTTTTTCTAAATGTTGCTGTCGGTGATCGCCGCATACACCATGGTGCGCAGCTCACGCCGCAGCGGATAGGCGCTCGACGGCAGCACCTGCGTCATGAAGATCGTAATCAGCTCTTCGGCGGGATCGATCCAGAATGACGTCGTAGCTGCACCGCCCCAATTGAATTCGCCGGGGCTGCCGGGGATCAACGTCTGCGCCGGGTCCATGGTCACCGCAAAGCCGAGACCGAAGCCGATGCCGTTATAGGTCGCTTCGGAGAACAGCGAGCGCGACATTCCCGGCAAATCAAGTCCGCCGGGCAGATGGTTCGACGTCATCAGCTTCAGCGTCTTCGGGCCCAGCAGCCGGACGCCGCCGAGTTCGCCGCCATTGAGCAGCGCGCGGCAGAAGGTGAGATAGTCGGAAGCGGTCGAACATAATCCGCCGCCGCCGGAGATAAACGAGGGCGGTGTAAGGAACGGACTCGTTGTCGGATCGTCCTGCAGCGTCAAATCGCCCCTGCGATCAGCAGCGAGCGGGTTGAAGCCGCCCTTCGCGTCGGCGGAATAGCACGCCGCGAAGCGATGCGCCTTGTCTTTCGGCACGAAGAAATCGGTGTCGTCCATGCCCAGCGGCTTGAGGATGCGCTCTTTGAGGAACTGCTCGAACGGCATGCCGCTGATCAGGCCGACGAGATAGCCGATCACGTCGGTGGCGACCGAATAATTCCAGCCTTCGCCCGGCGAAAATTCCAGCGGAATTTTCGCAAGGTCGTTGATCATGGATTGCAGTGTGCCGGCCTTGATCACCTCGCCGATCTTGTTCTCGCGATAGGCAGCGTCGACATTGGAACGCTGCTGGAAACCGTAGGTAAGGCCGGAAGTGTGCCGCAACAGGTCCACGATCAGCATCGGCCGTGTCGGCGGCCGGGTCAGAAAGGCCGGGTAGGTGCCGGCCTGGAACACGCCGAGGTTCTTCCATTCGGGGATGTATCTATGGACGGGTTCGTCGATCGCGACGCGGCCTTCCTCGACCAGCATCATGAAGGCGACCGACGTGATCGGCTTGGTCATCGAATAGATGCGGAAAATCGTATCGTCCTTGACCGGGACCTTGCGCTCGACATCGGCAAAGCCCTGGACGGTGGAATGGACGATCTTGCCGCGGCGGTAGATCAGAAGCTGTGTTCCCGGGAAGCGTCCGGCATCGAGGTAGCGCTGCTTGAGGTGATTTTCGAGACGATCGAGCGCGGCTTTCGACATTCCGGCGGATTCGGGCGAGGCGGGGGTGGGGGCTAACATCGGGTCTCCGGCTGGCGAGATGCGGCTTTGATAGCTGAAAAGTGTGCTGTGTTCCAACGCCAGCGCGCTTACCCGCGCCGCAACGGTGGTATAGGCTTCCGACGACAATCGCATACCTCGCAGGATAGCCAAAAATGCCTCAATTCAACGAGACCGAACTGACCGCCGCCGTCGTCCGCAGCTTCGAAGACACGCCGGATCCACGCGCCAAATTCCTGCTCCAAGAACTGGTGAAGTCGCTGCATGATTATGTCCGCAGAACCGATCTCACCTTTGAGGAGTGGGAATATGCGATCGATTTCCTGACCCGCACCGGTCAGAAATGCACGCCGATCCGGCAGGAGTTCATCCTGCTCTCAGACGTGCTCGGGGTCTCGATGCTGGTCGACGCCGTCAACCACAGGGAACGCGAGGGCGCCACCGAGACCACCGTGCTCGGCCCGTTCTATGTCGGCGAACACAAGGTCATGCCGCACGGCACCGACGTCTCGGCCAATCTGGCCGGCGAGCGGATGTTCGTGCAGAGTCGCGTCACCGACCTCGACGGCAAGCCGCTCGCCAATGTTCCGGTCGACATCTGGCATGCCGACGGTGAGGGCTTTTACGATTCACAGAAGCCGTCGTATGCGGCCGAGGGACCATCGTCGCGGGCGCGCTTCATGACCGACAAGGACGGCCGGTTCTTCTTCCGCACCATCCTGCCGTGCAGCTATCCGATTCCGACCGATGGTCCGGTCGGCGAGATGATCATCCAGACGCACCGCCACGCGATGCGGCCCGCGCATGTGCATTTTCTCGTCAATGCGCCCGGCTACGAGCCGTTGATTACGCACGTCTTCATGGACGGTGACAAATATCTCGACTCCGATGTGGTGTTCGGCGTGAAGAACGAACTGGTCGCGAAGATCGAGAAGCGCACCGATGCGCTGATGCCCGATGGCAAGCCGGCCGATATTCCCTGGCATCTGATGACGTACCAATTCCGCATGAAGCCAGGCGCCGGGGCCGCGCCAAAGCCGATGGCAGCGAAGGCCACGGAATCCGTATGAAATGGCTCAGCTAAACTTCTGCTTATTTCTTGTGCGTCGCACAAGAAATAAGCGAATCGCAAATTTTGGATGCGACGGCCGGTCTCTCCGGGGCTGATCGCTGAAGCAATAATACTCTGAAATATTTGCGCTTTTTGCGCTGCAGCAGCTTGGCACGAAGCTTGAATAACTCGTGCTGACGCCATTGATGCCGTCCCTCGAAACCAACCATCCGAACTGTGCCGCCGCCACACCGGGCCTCCCCGGAACGCGCCCCTATGGCGGCACCAAACGGACGGCCCGTTCAGATGCAAAGGACAGCGATACCCATGACGAAGCCCACCTATCCGACCTCGCGCCGTGGCCTCAACCGCCGTCAGCTCCTGAAAGCGACAGGCGCTACCGCGGCGTTGCTCGCCGCGGCCAAGCTGAATTTCCCCGCCGGCGCTTTTGCACAAGGCGCAGGTCCGGAAGTGAAGGCCGCCAAGCTCGGCTTCATCGCGCTGACGGATGCGTCGCCGCTGTTCGTCGCCAAGGAAAAAGGCATCTTCGCCAAATACGGCATGCCCGACGTCGAAGTGCAGAAGCAGGCCTCATGGGGCACGACGCGCGACAACCTCGTGCTGGGCTCCGAGGGCAATGGCATCGACGGTGCACATATCCTGACCCCGATGCCGTATCTGATTTCGTCCGGCAAGGTGACGCAGAACAATCAGCCGACGCCGATGTACATCATGGCGCGGCTCAATCTGAACGGTCAGTGCATTTCGGTCGCCAAGGAATATAGCGACATCAAAGTCGGCATCGACACTGCGCCGTTCAAGGTGGCGCTGGAAAAGAAGAAGGCCGGCGGCAAAGCGGTCAAGGCCGCAATGACTTTCCCGGGTGGTACCCACGATCTGTGGATCCGCTACTGGCTCGCCGCAGGCGGCATCGATCCCGACAGGGATATCGAAACCATCGTGGTGCCGCCGCCGCAAATGGTCGCCAACATGAAAGTCGGCACCATGGATTGCTTCTGCGTCTGCGAACCGTGGAACCTGCAGCTGATCCATCAGGAGATCGGTTACACCGCGATCACCACGGGCGAGCTGTGGGACAAGCATCCGGAAAAATCTTTCGGCATGCGCGCCGCCTATGTCGACAAATATCCGAAGGCCGCGAAAGCGCTGCTGATGGCAGTGATGGAAGCGCAGCAATGGTGCGAGAAGCCCGACAACCGTGACGAAGTCGCGGCGATCTGTGCCAAGCGTCAGTGGATCAATTGCCCGGTCGAGGACGTCACCGATCGCGTCAAGGGCAAGTTCGATTACGGCACCGGCAAAGTGGTCGAGAATAGTCCGCACATGATGCGGTTCTGGGCCGACAGCGCATCCTACCCCTATCAGAGCCACGATCTCTGGTTCCTCACTGAGGATATCCGCTGGGGCAAATACGAGGCCGGCTACGACACCAAGGCGCTGATCGCCAAGGTCAACCGTGAGGACCTCTGGAAGGAGGCGGCCAAGGAACTCGGCGTTGCCGCGTCCGACATTCCAGCCTCGACCTCGCGTGGCAAGGAGACCTTCTTCGACGGCAAGGTGTTCGATCCCGAAAATCCGGCAGCGTATTTGAAGTCCCTGTCCATCAAGCGTGTTGAGGTCTGATTCACAATCGGGCCGCACATTTGCGAGCGGCCCGCTTATTGAACATGGAGACGCACTTTCAATGACGATGCCTGCAATCAAAGCCGAAGCCAGCGCCGCAGCAATTCCCGTCCCCGCGACGACAGTGGCGCCGGTCGTGACGATGACGCCGAAGCGGGCGCCGCGCGCGGAAAAATACTTCAAGATGGCCAAGGAGACCGCGGCGCGCGTCGTGCCGCCGCTGATCGTGCTCGCGCTGCTGATGTTGTTTTGGGAACTGGTTTGCCGCCGCGCCGGCTCGACCCTGCCGCCGCCGTCGCGCGTCTTCAAGGATACCAAGGAACTGATCTTCGATCCGTTCTTCGATCGTGGCGGCATCGACAAAGGACTGTTCTGGCATCTGTCTGCCAGCCTTCAGCGTGTTGCACTGGGCTATTCGCTGGCCGCGATCGCCGGTATCGCGCTTGGCACGCTGGTCGGGCAATCGGTCTGGGCGATGCGCGGGCTCGATCCGTTGTTCCAGGTACTTCGCACCATTCCGCCGCTGGCGTGGTTGCCACTGTCGCTCGCGGCGTTCCGCGACGGCCAGCCCTCGGCGATCTTCGTGATCTTCATCACCTCGGTCTGGCCGATCATCATCAACACCGCCGTCGGCATCCGCAACATCCCGCAGGACTATCGCAACGTAGCCGCCGTGGTGCAGCTCAATCCGCTGGAATTTTTCTCCAAGATCATGATCCCGGCCGCCGCGCCCTATATCTTCACCGGCTTGCGCATCGGCATCGGCCTGTCCTGGCTCGCCATCGTAGCCGCCGAAATGCTGATCGGCGGCGTCGGTATCGGCTTCTTCATCTGGGATGCGTGGAATTCCTCGCACATTAGCGAAATCATCCTGGCGCTGTTCTATGTCGGCGTCATCGGTTTCGTGCTCGACCGTCTGATTGCGGGACTGGCGAAGATCGTCACCCGCGGCACCGCGCTGAACTGAAGGATCATGTCATGCAGGCCTATCTGAAGCTCGACCACATCGACAAGACCTTCACCCGCGGCAATGCCACGACCGAAGTGCTCAGCGATATCAACCTGACGATCGAGAAGGGCGAATACGTCTCCATCATCGGCCATTCCGGTTGCGGCAAGTCCACGCTGCTCAACATCGTCGCCGGCCTCACCGGCACCACCAATGGCTGCGTGCTGCTGGAGAACCGCGAGGTCAACTCGCCGGGACCGGATCGGGCGGTGGTGTTCCAGAACCACAGCCTGCTGCCCTGGCTGACGGTTTACGAGAACGTCAAGCTCGGCGTCGACAAGGTTTTCGCGTCGAGCAAGACGCGTGCAGAACGCAATGCCTGGGTCATGCACAATCTCAATCTCGTGCAGATGTCCCATGCCAGGGACAAGCGGCCGTCGGAAATTTCCGGCGGCATGAAGCAGCGCGTCGGCATCGCGCGCGCACTCGCGATGGAGCCGAAGGTGTTGCTGCTCGACGAGCCGTTCGGTGCGCTCGATGCGCTGACCCGCGCGCATCTGCAGGATTCGGTGATGGCGCTGCACCAGAAGCTCGGCAACACCATCCTGATGATCACGCACGACGTCGACGAAGCGGTGCTGCTGTCGGACCGCATCGTGATGATGACCAACGGGCCGAGTGCGCGGATTGGCGAAGTGCTTGAAGTGCCGCTGGCGCGTCCGCGCAAACGGCTCGAACTCGCGACCAACCCCGGTTACCTCAAATGCCGCCAGCGCGTGCTCGAATTCCTCTACGAACGGCATCGTTTCGTCGAGGCGGCATAAGCATGGTTCCTCTGCCTGGAGTCTTGGTGATGAACCAATTCTCAGGATGCGCGACCAACAGGCTCACCTTTTGGAACGTTAAAGGAGAGTTGAGATGAATCCGACGCAGATCAAGCTGGTTCAGGACAGTTTCGCCAAGGTCGCGCCGATTTCCGAGCAGGCTGCGGTGATGTTCTACGATCGGCTGTTCGAGGTTGCGCCATCTGTGAAAGCGATGTTTCCAATCGATATGACCGAACAACGCAAGAAGCTGATGGCGACGCTTGCTGTCGTCGTAAACGGGCTGAGTAATCTTGAGGCCGTGCTTCCCGCTGCAAGTGCGCTGGCAAAACGTCATGTCAGCTACGGAGCGAAACCCGAACATTATCCTGTTGTCGGCGGTGCGCTGCTGTGGACGCTTGAGAAGGGGTTGGGCGTGGCCTGGACTCCGGATGTCGCCGATGCCTGGACGGCCGCCTACGGCACGCTGTCCGGCTACATGATTTCAGAAGCCTATGGTGGCGCGCAAGCTGCCGAGTAAGAAGGATGCGCCGTGAGCGAACCGCTTGTGATCGTCGGCAATGGCATGGCCGCCGCGCGCCTGGTCGAGGAATTGACCAGGGTCGCGCTGGGGCGATACGCGATCGCGGTCATCGGTAACGAGCCGCGGCTTGCCTATAATCGCGTGCTGCTGTCGTCGGTGCTTGCCGGCGAAACCGCGTCGCAGGATATCGAATTGCGGCCGGCGTCATGGTGGCAGGATCGCGGTGTTACCTTGAAATACGGCTGCGTCGCCACCGAGATCGATGTCGGCCGTCGCGAACTCAAGATCGCGAACGAAGAGAGCGTCCTGTTTTCGAAGCTGATCCTGACCACCGGCTCGTCGGCGCTGCGGCTGAACGTGCCCGGCGCCGATCTTGCCGGTGTGCACACCTTTCGCGACAGCCGCGACGTCGACCTGTTGCTGACGCTGGCCGCGCAGAAGAAGCGCGTCGTGGTTGTCGGCGGCGGGTTGTTGGGACTGGAAGCGGCTTACGGGCTCGCCAAGGCAGGTAGCCCGGTGACGCTGGTGCATTTGATGGACCGGCTGATGGAGCGTCAGCTCGATACGCCCGCCGCGGAACTGCTGAAATCCCTCGTCGAGCGCAAGGGCATCGAAATCCTGCTCAACGCCAATACCGCGCGCATCCACGGTGAAACCCGCGTCGATGGCGTTGAACTGACGGATGGACGCCGCATCGCGGCCGATGCCGTGATCTTTGCAGCCGGCATCCGCCCGAATGTCGCGCTGGCCAAGGAGGCCGGCATATCGGTCAACCGTGGCATCGTCGTTGACGATCATCTGCAAACGAGCGCTTCGGATGTCTTTGCGATCGGCGAATGTGCCGAGCATCGCGGCATCTGCTACGGCCTGGTCGAACCCGCCTATGAGCAGGCGCGCATGCTGGCACGGCATCTTGCCGGTGGGGACGTCGCCTACGGCGGAAGCGTCGTCGCGACCAATTTGAAGGTGTCCGGCGTCAGCGTGTTTTCCGCCGGCGACTTCATGGGCGCCGAGGGCAGTGAATCCATCGTACTCTCTGATATCAATCACGGTACCTACAAAAAGCTCGTGATAGCGGACGGACGATTGACCGGCGCGGTTTTGATCGGCGATGTCGGCGACGCGCTCTGGTATCTCGAATTGATCCGCAATCGCCAGCCAACAGCGCGCATCCGCGCCGACATGATGTTCGGCCGCTCGCTCGCGATCCGTTCCGAGGCGGCATGATCAGATTGCTCACATGACCGCCGTCGATCCGCTCCTGCGCGCCACACGCACCACCTGCGCCTATTGCGGCGTCGGCTGCGGCGTGCTCGCGACGCCTGACGGCAGCGGTGGTGCCGCGATTTCGGGCGACCCCGAACATCCCGCCAATTTCGGCCGGCTGTGCTCGAAGGGCTCGGCGCTCGGCGAAACGCTCGGGCTCGAGAACCGGCTGCTTTATCCGATGATCCGCTGCAGCAAGGGAACCATGGAGCGCGTGGCTTGGAGCGATGCGCTGGATCATGTTGCGCATCGTTTTCAGCACATCGTCGCGCGCGACGGGCCCGGCGCGGTGGCGTTCTATCTCTCCGGCCAGTTGCTGACCGAGGACTATTACGTCGCCAACAAGCTGATGAAGGGTTTTATCGGCAGCGCCAATGTCGATACCAATTCGCGGCTGTGCATGGCCTCGTCCGTCGCGGGCCATCGTCGCGCGTTCGGCGCGGACACCGTGCCCGGTTGCTATGAAGATCTCGACGAGGCCGATCTTCTCGTGCTGGTCGGCTCCAACGCCGCCTGGTGTCATCCGGTGCTGTATCAGCGCATGCTCGTCAACAAGCAACGGCGCGGCGCTCGCATCGTGGTGATCGATCCGCGCCGAACCGACACCGTCGGCGATGACGATCTTTTTCTGGGATTGAAGCCGGGTACCGATACGGCGCTGTTCAGCGGTTTGCTGGCGTACCTCGCCGATCACGGCGCGCTCGACCGCGACTATATCGCGCGTCACACGACCGGTTTTGACGATGCGATCGCGCGTGCGCGAAGCATGGCGGGCAGCATCGGTGCAACTGCGCTCGCGACCGGTCTGTCCGAGCGGGATGTTGCGGCGTTCTTCCAGATGTTTGCCGGCACGCAGCGGGTGGTCACGCTCTATTCGCAGGGCGTCAACCAATCGGCGCAGGGCACCGACAAGGTCAACGCCATCGTCAATTGTCACCTCGCCACCGGGCGGATCGGCAAGGTGGGCGCATCGCCGTTCTCGCTGACCGGGCAACCCAATGCCATGGGTGGCCGCGAGGTCGGCGGGCTCGCCAATCAATTGGCGGCGCATATGACGTTCACGCCGCCGGACATCGACCGCGTGCGCCGGTTCTGGAAGGCGCCACGCATTGCTACCCATGAAGGGCTCAAAGCGGTCCAGATGTTCGAGGGCATAGCCCGCGGCGAGATCAAGGCGCTGTGGGTGATCGGCACTAATCCGGCGGTGTCGCTGCCGAACGCGGATGCCGCCCGTGAAGCGCTTGGGAAGCTCGAACTGTTTGTCGTTCCGGAGAATGTGATCTCCAACGACACGGTGAACGCCGGCGCGCATGTGCTATTCCCGGCGCAGGCGTGGGGTGAGAAATCCGGCACGGTGACCAATTCGGAACGGCGCATCTCACGGCAGCGCGCGTTTCTCACGTCGCCGGGCGAGGCCAAGCCCGATTGGTGGATCATCGGCGAGATCGCCAAGCGGCTCGGTTTCGGTTCGGCGTTTGATTTCAATTCGGCCGCGGATATCTTTCGCGAGCATGCCGCGCTCTCGGCCTTCGAGAACGATGGTGAACGCGATTTCGATATCGGCGGACTGAAGGCGCTGTCGGATGAAGCCTTCGATGCGATGGCGCCCGTGCAATGGCCGCTTCCGCTGGATGGGCAGCCGCAGGCGCGCTTCTTTGCCGATGGCGGATTTTTCGCCAACGACCACAAGGCCCGCTTCATCGCGCCGGAAATTCCTGCGCTGCGGACCGAGACCACGCCGGCGCGTCCATTGCGGCTGAACACCGGCCGTATTCGGGATCAATGGCACACCATGACCCGCACCGGCTCAAGCCCGCGGCTTGGCCAGCATTTGCCGGAGCCGTTCGTCGAGGTTCATCCCGATGATGCCGCCCGGCACGGCGTCGCCGACGGCGATTTCGCGCGGGTCACAACCGATTTCGGACAATGCACGCTGCGGGTCGTCGTCAGCGAACGCCAGCAGCGCGGCATGCTGTTCGCGCCGATCCATTGGAGCGAGGCGACCGCGACCGCTTCGCGCGTCGGCGCGCTGGTGGCGGCGCATACCGATCCGTTCTCCGGTCAGCCCGAGAACAAGGCGACACCGGCCGCGATTGCGCCATACGAATATGTGTTCCGGGGCTTTGCGCTGTCGCGCAAGCCGCTCGAACTCCCGGCGCATGCCTGGTGGGCGCGCGTCGCGATCAATGGCGGTTATGGCTATCTGTTCGCCGACAATGCCGACCTCGCGGGATGGCAATCCTGGCTGAAATCGCGAACCGGTGGCGATCTCGCCGAATACAAGGATTTTGGCGGCGGCGTCTATCGCGCGGCATCCTTTGCCGGCGGCTGCATCGACACTTGTCTGTTCATCGGACCGGCCCGCGATGCCGGCGACTGGAACGTCGTAAAAAGCCTATTTGCCGCGGATGCGCTCAGCAACGACCAGCGCCGCATGCTGTTGTCGGGCAAATCATCGGACGGACTTGCCAGCGCCGGCCCGATCGTCTGCGCCTGCTTCGGGGTCGGCCGCACCACCATCTGCGACGCCATCGCGGCCGGTGCGCATTCTGCCGCCGAGATCGGCGCAAAACTGAAGGCAGGCACAAATTGCGGTTCCTGCATTCCGGAGTTGAAGCAGTTGATCGCGCAAGCGGACAAGCATGCCGTGCCGCAGCAATTGATCGCCTCGGCCAATTGAACCCTTGCACCGTCTTGAAGGCGGCGTCAGGTCATCTATGGTGCACTCGCTTTTGAAATGCAGGTGACCAAGCGATGATGTACCTCGATACGCCGCCGAAGCTGATCCACACCCAGGTTTTCTCGGCGATGCCCGAAGACTACAGGCGCAAGGTGCGCACGGAATGGGCCGACGCCAACCGGCCGGGCGCGCCGACCGATTGCTTTATCGAAGGCCCGTCCTTCGACGCGTCAGGCAATCTCTACATTGTCGATATCCCCTTCGGCCGCATCTTCAGGATCTCGCCGGACAAGAAATGGACGCTGATCGTCGAATATGACGGCTGGCCCAACGGCCTCAAGATCGGCCGCGACGGGCGTATCCTGGTCGCCGATTACATGCACGGCATCATGGAACTCGACGCGCAGGCAGGGAAGATGAAGCCGGTCCTGACCTCGCGCAATTCGGAATCGTTCCGCGGCTGCAACGATCTGCATCTTGCAGCGAATGGCGACATCTACTTCACCGATCAGGGCCAGACCGGTCTGCACGATCCGACGGGGCGGGTGTATCGGCTGAAAGCCGACGGCCGCCTCGATTGCCTGATCGATACCGGCATCAGCCCCAACGGACTGGTGCTCGATCCGCAGGAGGCCGTGCTGTTCGTCGCGATGACCCGCGACAACGCAGTCTGGCGTATGCCGTTTATGAAAGACGGCAGCGTCTCGAAGGTCGGCCGGTTCTGCTCCATGTTCGGCCCGAGCGGTCCTGACGGCATGACCATGGATAAAGCGGGCCGGCTGTTCGTCGCGCACGCCTCGCTCGGGCATGTCTTTGTGTTCGCGCCCAACGGCGAATTGATCGCCCGCATCAAATCCTGCGCCGGCCAGAGCTGTACCAATGTCGCGATCGGTGGCAGCAACAGCGATCGTCTCTATATCACGGAGTCGGTGACGGGCACGGTGCTGGTCGCGGACATCAGCGTGCTGGATCGGTAAGGGGTCGGCGCAACTAAATTCGAACGAGGCGAAAATTGCGTACACAGAAATTCGGCACCAACGGCCCCGACGTATCCGTGATCGGGCAGGGCACCTGGTATCTCGATCGCGGCGACCGCAAGAGCGCCGTCGCGGCGTTGCAACGCGGCATCGATCTCGGCATGACCCATATCGATACCGCGGAGATGTATGGCGACGCGGAGCTCGTGATTGCGGATGCCATCGCCGGAAAACGCGACGGGCTTTTTCTGGTCTCGAAGGTGTTGCCGAGCAACGCGTCGCGGCGCGGCACCATCACCGCCTGCGAGCGATCGCTGAAGCGGTTGAAGACCGATCGCCTCGATTGCTATCTGCTGCATTGGCGCGGCTCCTATCCGTTGCAGGACACGGTTGCTGCGTTCGACGAGCTGATCGCAGCGGGAAAGATCCGTTCTTGGGGCGTCAGCAACTTTGATGCCGACGATCTCGGCGAGCTGCTCGCGGTCGCGGGCAAGGGCAAGATCGCCTGCAACCAGGTGCTCTATCATCTGCAGGAACGTGCGATCGAGCACGCGGTGATCCCGTGGTGCGAGAAACACGGCACAGCCGTCGTCGCCTATTCACCGTTCGGTCATAATGACTTTCCGTCGTCGCGCAGCAAAGCCGGCGAGCTATTGCAGACCATCGCCGATGCGCACAAGGCAACGGCGCGTCAGGTCGCGCTCGGCTTTCTCACACGCTCACCATCGGTGTTTGCGATTCCAAAAGCCTCGAGCGCGGAACACGCCGCGGACAATGCGGCCGCGGGGAAACTGAAACTCAGCGAGAGCGAGATCGCCGCACTCGACAACGCTTTTCCGCGCGGACCGAAACCGCGTGGTCTGCCGATGTTGTAAAGGCGCGTCCTGCGGAACACAGTTCTTAACAAAGTATTGCGACAGCGGCGCCGCACCCGCTGCGGCGGGGCGCCGCGCGCAATCACGCATATCCGTATCCCGTTTCCAGACCTTGTCGTTCCCGTCCAAATGGCCTTTTTTAGAGCCTCGCCCGATTCGATAATTGTTGCCTTTCGAGATTGCCGTGACCCCGCCCCCCGCCGTAGCCGCAAGGCTGGACAGCGCTCCGTTACCCTTGCCCGAGAAGAAATCCGCCGCAGCCAAGGCGCCTGCCAAGGCTAGTGCGCCCAAAGCACCGGCGCGCGCCGACCGTCCGTTCAAGGGCATCGCGCTGATCCTCGCATCGACGATATTTCTCGGAGCCTCCGACGTAACGGCGAAATATCTGTCGGCGACACTGCCCTCGATCGAGATCGCATGGATCCGCTTCCTGGTGTTCGCGCTGATCATGTCGCCGGCGATGCTGCCGGGTTCGCCGCTGTTTGCGCTTCAAACCAACCGTACTGGTTTGCACCTGCTGCGCGGTGCGGCGCTGTTGGGCTCGTCGTTGTTTTTCATTTCGGGCTTACGGTTCCTTCCGATCGCCGAAGCCTCCGCCACCGGTTTCGTCTCGCCGCTGTTCGTCACCGCGTTGTCGATCATCTTTCTGGGTGAGAAGGTCGGCCTGCGCCGCTGGATCGCGACCGCGGTCGGCCTTGTCGGCGTGATCATCATTTTGCGGCCGGGCTCCGGCGCGTTTCACCCGGCGGCGTTCTTTCCGCTGGTCTCGGCGCTGGCCTGGGCCGGCACGCTGATCATGACGCGGATGATGAGCGGCACCGAGCGCGCCATCACCACCATGACCTATTCGTCGATCGCGGGCGTCTGCATTCTCACCGCGCTGGTGCCGTTCGTGTGGGTTACGCCGAGCTGGCACGATATCCTGTTCGGAATTTTCATCGGCGTCGCCTCGACCGCGGGACAATGGATCGTGGTGCTGGCGTTTCGTTATGCGGATGCCTCGGTGCTCGCGCCGTTCTCCTATACGCAGTTGCTGTGGGTCAGCGTTCTCGGGTTCCTGATTTTTGGCGAAGTGCCTGACATCTGGACCGTGACGGGAGCCGCCTTCATCGTCGCCAGCGGCCTCTACACCGCGCACCGCGAACGGGTGCGGCATTCGCAGCTTCTGGCGGTGCCGGCCGAGCCGTCGCCCAACGCCTGATCTTCGAAGGCGAGTTCTCGAACTCACCTATTCCTGCGTCGGCAAGGGCGTTTGCGCCAGGGGTAGAGCTCTGTGCCAGAGCCCGGTTCTGATTGAATCAGAACCGGGCTCTGGTCTTTTGTTTTGACGCGTTTTCTCGACGCGAACCGGTATCCACTTCGCTTGAAAACGCTATAAGACAGAGAAATAATCTCGGAGGACGGCGATGCGCGCAGCGATTTTCAGGAATGGCGAGATCGTCGTCGATCAGATGCCCGAGCCCACGCCGGGCGCAGGCATGGTACTGGTAAAGTCATTGGCCTGCGGCATCTGCGGCTCCGACCTGCATGCGCGCAAGCACGCCCATCGCATGGTCGAACTCGCGAAACATTTTCCTGGCCGCAAGCCGATGGATCTGGCCCGCGACGTCGTGTTCGGTCACGAGTTCTGCTGCGAGGTGCTGGACTATGGTCCGGGTACGGAGCGCAAGCTGAAGCCCGGCACCAGAGTATGTTCGATGCCGGCGCTGCTCACTGCGGAAGGCCCGCGGAGCATCGGTTATTCCAACGACAATGTCGGCGCTTATGCGGAGCGCATGCTGCTCAGCGAAGCGTTGCTGCTCGAAGTCCCAAACGGATTGGCGGCCGAACACGCCGCATTGACCGAGCCGCTCGCGGTCGGCGTGCATGCCGTGGCAAAGGCCGATATCAGGGGAGGCGAGGTACCACTGGTGATCGGCTGCGGTCCGGTGGGCCTTGCCGTCATCGCGGCGCTGAAGATCAGGGGATTGCATCCGATCGTGGCCGCGGATTACTCGCCGGCGCGCCGCGCGCTCGCCGAGAAGCTCGGCGCCGACATCGTGGTCGATCCGGCGCGTTCGCAGCCCTACGTGACCTGGGCCGAGCATGCCGCGATGTCGCCGGAGGAAAAAGCCGCGCGGCCGCCGCTGCGGGCGTTGTTGCCGGCGCTCAAGCCCGCGCTGATTTTCGAATGCGTCGGCGTCCCCGGCCTGCTGCAGCAGGTGTTCGAAGGCGCGCCGCGCGACGCCCGCATCGTCGTAGTCGGCGTCTGCATGGAAACCGATCGCTCCGAGCCGATGCTCGGCATCCTGAAGGAACTCAGCGTTCAATATGTGCTGGGCTATACGCCCGACGAATTCGCCTATTCGCTGCGCCTGATCGCGGAAGGGCAGGTCGATGCGGCGTCCATGGTCACCGCAAGCGTCGGCATCGACGGCGTCGCGCAAGCGTTCGCCGATCTCGCCAATCCGGAGCGGCATACGAAAATCATCGTCGAGCCGTGGCGGTAATTCCCAGCGCGAGCGTGCGAAGTTAGTACCGGAGCTGACCGAACCCGACTTGTTTGTCGAGGAAGCCTACAGGCTGTAGGCGCTCAAGCAGCAGAGCAAGTGACGGCCGGGCCGGTCTGGGGGTGAACGAACCCAAGTCCGGTGTTGGATGGAAATCGGAAGTGGCCGACAAAGGGTCAAACCGTCGCAAATGACCCATCTAAGACATGGGCAGCTCGTCTTCGGGCGATGCAGCCTCGCGCCGGTCCATTGACCTACATCAAGACAAGGTCAATCCAGTGAGATTGGCTGAAAGTTGCAACGGAGGACTTTCCTCTCTGTGACGCATCCCAAGGCCGGCTAATGGAGGCCTATGTGAAAACGGTCGACATCATTTATCGGTATGAGGCGCGCGATACTTCTGCAAGGCCTCTACCAGCGGACAGTAATGCAGCCCTCCTCAGGTTGAATGACGGTAACAGCGATTTCGCCGCGCTTCTCGACCACGTCAACGATGAAATCGGGATCCAACGAGTAATCCCGGTTGATACGCGAGATTTGGGCTTCGGTTCGGACGTTGCAGGGGCACCTAAACAGCGTCCGTTTGCCGCTGTGCTCGGGTGTTCGGATGCCCGTGTCCCAATCGAACTCATTTTCCACGAGGGACCAAACGATCTTTTCGTTATCCGCGTAGCAGGCAACGGCCTTGGCCTAGAGGTACTTGGCAGTCTGAAATACGCAGTAGATCACTTGGGCGGCACTTTGAAGCTTATTGTTGTGCTCGGGCACAGTGGATGTGGGGCTCTCACCACCGCCGTCGATGTATTCCTCAACACGGGCGACTACTTGACAATCGCGGCACAACATTCAATTCGAAATATTCTCGACCGCTCACTTATCGTCGTTCAGGCTTCAGCGAACAAATTGCTTTCGGCGTTCGGCCCTAGCGTCACGCGCAACCCGGGATACCGGCAGGCTCTGATCGAGGCATCGATTGTGACCAATGCTGCGCTTTCGGCCTATTCGATTCAGCAAGAGTTCATCGCCCAAGACCTACCAGAATTGCAGGCGGCCTACGGCGTTTACGTTCTCGAGACCCGCGAAGTTTGGGCCCCGCGCCTCGGTAACATCAATGGAACCGGGTTGGCCGCAGCTCCCCGTGATGTCGCGGGATTTGCCCACTTTGGCGACGCAGTTGTTCAATCGGAGCGAATTGCTTCATATATTAAATAGCGAGCATGGCTTCGTGGGATAGCATTCGGGCCTGCTGGTCGAAATCATGGTGACCGCGGCGAAGTGAGCATCCCCGAACATCCTGCGATCACGGGCGGTTTAGTTCTCTGACACCGCCGTCACTTCGGCATTGCCGAAGCCTGACTTCGTAGCTTCCCGATTGCCGAGCCGTAGCGCCGGAGGCAGCATCTCTCGGACAAAGTTGATGGCGGCGCGCCGATGAACTCGTCCAGTTTCCTTGAATGGATCGCGGCTCTACTGATTTGTTGCGTAAGCCTGACCGCGATCTACGATCCGCCAGGCGCCTCAGCCCGGTGCGCGGTGCAATACCCGACCGCGAGCCCGCGCTATTTCATTTCGTCAGCCGGCTCGGATCTGCAAAGCGAGGCAACGATCCGTGACATGATGCTTCACGATTGAATTTTGCGTCCTGCCGACAACCTTTTCGACCCGACGGGCAAATCACCAATTTTCTGTCTAGCCCCATCTCAAAAAATATTCCGCTTTCGCCGTCGGGCAAATCAGCGCTACCAGCTCGCGCCATCCCGCGCCCACAAGAGGGGCGCTTCGCGATCGTCACGGACGTTGGGCGCGGGATGCGGTGGACGCGATGGCGCGCGAGACGAGCGCGCCAATGCGTACGGCGAAGTCGTGTGGTCCTGACGCCCCGACGCTGGCGTCAAGTTTCGCGGGAAGCTAACGCTTCTCGGGAGCGACGGTGACAACAAAGCCGGTCACCGAGGAGAGCACGATATAAGCCGTAAAACCATTGCGCAGGGAAGGCCGGATGCTCTCCGCTGAACCTGTATGCTCGTGTGCGTTTGCTTTGTGCATCTTGCACGCGAGACCGCGGGTGCAGCGCGCACCCGGTCTTCCCTGCGCCCTCTATTCTCGGAGGGACAAGGTTCGAACAAAGCTCGGGCATTTCGTGCCGCGAGATCGCGAAGCCATATTCAACGCTGTAGGGCGGGTGACTTGTCCGCCGCAGCTCAACGAGCGAAGGCGGATCCAGTATTCCAGAGGCCTTAGTGCTTAGATCGATACGCCGCGGCGTACTGGATACACCGCATGCGCGGGGTATGACAGTCTCAACGCGGCGACGGCTAGCCTCACACCGGCAGCGCGATCGAGTATTTCACCTGGCTCAATGCAAAACTGGACTCGATCGATGCGATACCCTCCAGCCGCGTCAGCTTGTTCTTCAGGAACGCTTCATAGGACGACAGGTCGGCGGCGACGACGCGCAGCAGATAGTCGCGGTTGCCGGTCATCAGATAGCATTCCAGGATTTCGTCCCATTTCGAAATTGCTTTCTCGAACCGGGTGAGATCTTCGACTTTCTGCCGCGCCAGCTTGATCGAGATGAACACGCTGACATGCAGGCCGAGCGATTTCTGGTCGACGGTTGCGACATAGCGGGTAATGACGCCGCGTTCTTCGAGCAGCTTCACCCGGCGATGGCAGGGCGATACCGAGAGGCCGACCTTGTCGGCGAGCTCCTGCATGGTCATGCGGCTGTCGGATTGCAGCAGGCTGAGGATTTTACGGTCGATGGGGTCGAGGGCATGCATTGGGATAAACTCGATATTTTTGGCTCGCGGGTGGTAATTTATCCCAATTTTGATGTGTATGTCGCGGATATTTGAGATTTCTGGGTCCTTCAGACCCGGTAAAATTTGGATAGATATTTGAACGGTTCCCGGAGTACCGCCATGCCTATCGAGCCCGCACGCCTTGAATTATTGTCCGCGCTGGCCCGGAAAGTTCTTTGGTTGTCGTCGTGGACGATCCATCACGCCAATCACATCCGGCCCAATACCGACGGGTTGAAGGTCGGCGGCCATCAGGCTTCATCCGCCTCGCTCGCCAACATCATGTCGGCGCTGTATTTCTCGGTGCTACGGCCGCAGGACCGCGTCGCGGTGAAGCCGCATGCGAGTCCGGTGTTTCACGCCATCCAGTATCTGTTCGGGCATCAGACCCGCGACAAGCTGGAAAATTTTCGCGGCTATAAAGGCGCGCAATCCTATCCGTCGCGTACCAAGGACGCCGACGACGTCGATTTCTCGACCGGCTCGGTCGGCCTCGGCGTCGCGCAAACCCTGTTCTCCTCGCTGGTGCAGGATTACGTCACCGCGCATGGCTGGATGAAGGACCGGCCCGAAGGGCGGATGATCGCGCTGGTTGGCGACGCCGAGATGGACGAGGGCAATATTTTCGAGGCGCTGCTGGAGGGCTGGAAGCACGGGCTGCGCAATACCTGGTGGGTGGTCGACTACAACCGCCAGAGTCTCGATGCCGTGGTTCGCGAGGGGTTGTGGGAAAAATTCGAATCGATGTTCCGCAATTTCGGCTGGGACGTGGTGATCGTGAAATACGGCACCCTGATGCGGGCGGCGTTCGCAGAACCGGGCGGCGAGGCGCTGAAGCGCTGGATCGATAATTGCCCGAACCAGATGTATGCGGCGCTATGCTTTCAGGGCGGTGCGGCTTTCCGAAAACACCTGCACGACGACATCGGCGATCAGGGGCAGGTCACGCAATTGATTGATCGCCGCAGCGACGACGAGTTGCTGGCGTTGATGTCCAATCTGGGCGGACATGACATGACCAGCATGATCGAGGCTTTTGAAGCCATCGATCACGACCGGCCGGTCTGTTTTATCGCTTACACGATCAAGGGCGTCGGCCTGCCGTTCCAGGGTCACAAGGACAACCATGCGGGATTGATGACGCCGACGCAGATGGAGAAATGGCGCGTCACGCAGAACATCCGCCCCGGTCATGAGTGGGAGAAGTTCGAAGGGCTTTCGCAATCGCAGGCGGAACTGGAAGCGTTCCTTGGCGAGGCGCCGTTCAATCGCGAAGGCCGCCGCCGTCTGACCGCGCCCGTGATCGACGTGCCGCAACAGCTCGCGTTCAAGCCGGCGGCGCAGATGTCGACCCAGCAGGGCTTCGGCCTCGTGCTCAACGAACTCGCGCGCGGCGATACCGAACTGGCGTCGCGCATCGTCACCGCGTCGCCTGACGTGACGGTCTCGACCAATCTCGGCGCCTGGGTCAATCGCCGCGGGCTGTTCGCCAAAGCCGAGAATGCCGATCTGTTCCGGCAGGAGAAGATACCCTCGACCTTCAACTGGGATTTTTCGCCTGATGGACAACACATCGAGCTCGGCATCGCCGAGATGAACTTGTTCATCCTGATGTCGGCACTGGGGCTGTCGCATCAAATCAACGGCGAACGTCTGCTGCCGGTCGGTACCTTGTACGATCCCTTCATCCAGCGCGGCCTCGATGCGCTCAACTATGCCTGTTACCAGGACGCGCGTTTCATGGTGGCGGCGACGCCATCCGGCATTACGCTGGCTCCGGAAGGCGGCGCACATCAGTCGATCGCGACGCCTTTGATCGGCATCGCGCAGGACGGCCTGGCCTCGTTCGAGCCGGCCTTTGTCGATGAACTCGCTGCGATCATGGGCTGGGGTTTCCGCCACATGCAGCGCGAAAGCGGTGAGGGCGGTTCGGTCTATTTGCGGCTATCGACGCGCACGCTGGAGCAGCCGCAGCGGATCATGACGCCGGATTTGCAACGCGATATCACAGACGGTGCCTATTGGCTGCGCGAGCCGGGCGCGAACTGCGATGTGGTGATCGCCTATACCGGCGCACTGGCGCCGGAGGCGATCGAGGCGGTCGGCTTCATCGGTGAGAGCCATCGCGATGTCGGTCTGCTGGCGGTGACGTCCGCCGACCGGCTGCATTCGGGCTGGACCGCCGCGCGGCAATTGCGCCGCGACCGCCGCGGCGTGCAACATCTCAGCCATATCGAAAAACTGCTGGCGCCACTGTCGCGCGACTGCGGCATCGTCACCGTGATCGATGGTCACCCGGCGGCACTTGGTTGGCTCGGCAGTGTGCGGGGCCACCGGGTCGAGGCGCTCGGCGTCGAACAGTTCGGCCAGACCGGTACCATCGATGACCTCTACCGCCACCACGGCATGGACGCCAACGCCATCATCGATGCGGCCGAAAGCATCACTGTCGGTGCTCCGATCCGGCACAGGAAGATGGCGGTGTGAGATACTTCCGATGCCGATTGCGACGGGAAGACGCCTTGCGTCCTTCACAACCCTGACCTTATATCCAGTGACTGTCGCAACGCGGCATCCCGCATATGGCGGGTTCATTTTCCCGGACTTTCGTGCAAGGATGCCTGCCGAACGCTTCCGTTCCCTTATTCCGCCCTGCAATAAAGAGGTTTACGATGGTCAATCGCATGCAATTCTACATTGATGGCGCCTGGGTCGACCCGGCCGTCAAGAAATCCACGCCCGTCGTCAACCCGGCGACCGAAGAGGCGATGTATGACGTTGCGCTCGGCTCCAAGGCCGATGTCGACAAGGCAGTGGCCGCCGCCAAGCGCGCCTTCGTGACCTATTCGCAGACCAGCCGCGAGGAACGCATCGCGCTGCTCGAGAAGATCATCGAAGTCTACAAAGGGCGCATGAAAGAGATCGGCGCCGCCGTATCCGACGAAATGGGCGCACCGCTGCCGATGGCGGAACGGCTGCAGGCCGGCGCCGGTCTCGGCCATATCGCCGCCACGCTGGACGTACTCAAGAATTATCATTTCGAGGAAAACGTCGGCACTGCCGTGGTGGTCCGTGAGCCCGTTGGCGTCATCGGCATGATCACGCCGTGGAACTGGCCGCTGAACCAGATCGCCTGCAAGGTCGCGCCCGCGCTCGCCGCCGGCTGCACCATGATCCTGAAGCCGTCGGAATTCACGCCGTCCTCGGCGTTGATCTTCGCGGAAATCCTTCACGAAGCCGGCGTGCCGAAGGGCGTGTTCAACCTCGTCAACGGCCTCGGCCCTGAAGTCGGCGCTGCCATGAGCGAGCATCCGGACATCGACATGATCTCGTTCACGGGCTCAACCCGCGCAGGCGTCGATGTCGCCAAGCGCGCGGCCCCGACCGTGAAGCGCGTCAGCCAGGAACTTGGCGGCAAGTCGCCGAACGTCATCCTCGAAGGCGCCGACCTCACCAAGGCCGTCACCGGTGGCGTGATGCACATGTTCAACAACTCCGGACAGTCGTGCAATGCGCCGTCGCGGATGATCGTGCCGCTGTCGAAGATGAAGGAAGTTGCCGCTATCGCAAAGAGCGTCGCCGACAAAACCAAGGCTGGCGATCCGCGCGCCGAAGGCACGACCATCGGCCCCGTCGTGTCCCGCATCCAGTGGGACAAGATCCAGGCGCTGATCCACAAGGGCATCGAGGAAGGCGCGACGCTGGTTACCGGCGGCCCCGGCCTTCCCGAAGGCGTCAACAAGGGCTTCTATGTCCGCCCGACCATCTTCGCCGACGTCACCAACGACATGACGATCGCCCGCGAGGAAATCTTCGGACCCGTGCTCACTATCCTTGGCGCCAAGGATGAAGCAGAAGCGGTGAAGATCGCCAACGACACGCCCTATGGCCTCGCCGGTTACGTCACCGGCGATAGCGTTGAAAGCGCGCGCCGGGTCGGCAAGCAGATCCGCGCCGGCAACGTCAACCTGCAGGGCGTGCCGAACGACCGCACCGCGCCGTTCGGCGGCTACAAGCAGTCCGGCAACGGCCGCGAATGGGGCAAGTACGGTCTGGAAGAATATCTCGAAGTGAAGGCGGTCGCGGGTTACAACGCGGCCTAAGTTCTCGAGACGCTAATGCAGCGCCGGAGCGGAAATTCCGCTCCGGCGTTTGCCTTTTATCCGCCGAGCGCGCCTTGGGTGTTCACATAAAGCGCATAGATCGACTGGCTGGCAGCCATGAACAGGCGGTTGCGTTTCACGCCGCCGAAGCAGAGGTTGGCGCAGCGCTCGGGCAGCGCGATGCGGCCGATCATCACGCCGTCGGGCGCATAGACCACGACGCCGTCGAGCTCGGGATCGCCCATGCCCCAGCCGCACCACAGATTGCCGTCGATGTCGCAGCGCATGCCGTCGGGCGTGCCGGGGCCGGCGTCGATGAAGACGCGCTTGTTGGAGATTTTGTCGCCGCTCGGTGCGACGTCATAAGCGAGAATCTTGCGGTTCGGCACGCCGCGGGATTCCACGACGTAGAGGATTTTCTCGTCCGGCGAGAAGCAGAGCCCGTTCGGCCCGAGCACGCCTTCGGCGACGATGGTCGCTTTGCCGGTCGCGCCGTCGATCCGGTAGACATTGGCGTCGATTTCGGATTCGGCCTTGTAGCCCTCGTAATTGCCGAGCAGGCCGAAGGTCGGATCGGTGAACCAGATCGAACCGTCCGATTTCACGACGACGTCATTGGGCGAGTTCAGCCGCTTGCCGTTGAAGGAGTCCATCAGCACCGTGATCGAACCGTCATATTCGGTGCGTGTCACGCGGCGGCCGCCGTGCTCGCAGGTGACCAGCCGCCCTTGGCGGTCGCGGGTGTTGCCGTTGGCGAAATTCGACGGCTTGCGATAGATGCTGGTAACGCCGGTTTCCTCTTCCCATTTGAGGATGCGCTGGTTCGGAATGTCGCTGCACAGAAGATAGCGCCCGTCGCCGAACCACACCGGGCCTTCGGCCCAGCGCAAGCCGGTGGTCAGCCGCTCCACGGCCGAGAGTTTCAGCCAGTATTTTTCAAAGCGCGGATCGAGCGCATGGATCGCGGGATCGGGATAATAGGACGCCGGACGCCAGCCGGCGGAATGAGACGATGCCTCGGACATTTGCTGTTCTCGTTGTTGTTGCGTTTCCTCGTGGTTTGGTTTGCTATCATTGAAGGCTCACGACCGCAATTCGGTCGCAAGAAAGAGGGAAGAAATGCCACGCATATTGATGACCGGTGCGGCCGGGGGAATCGGCACGAGCTTGCGCAAATTGCTGCCGCCGATCTATCCGGACCTGCTGCTAAGCGATCTGAAGGCGCCCGCCGATCTCGGCAAGGAGGAAAAATTCAAGGCGGCCGATCTGGCCGATCTCGCGCAGGTCGAGGCGATCTGCGAGGGTGTCGACGGCATCCTGCATTTCGGCGGCTATTCCGTCGAAGGACCCTGGGACAACATCCTGCAGTCCAACATCATCGGCTGCTACAATCTGTTCGAGGCCGCGCGTAAAAAGGGCGTGAAGCGCGTAGTGTTCGCCTCGTCCAACCATGCCGTGGGCTTTTACCCACGTCACCACCGGATTGGCACCGCCGTCACCGCGCGGCCGGACAGCCGCTACGGCGTCAGCAAGGTGTTTGGCGAAGCGGTCGGCGCGCTCTATGCCGACAAGCACGGGCTCGGCGTGACGTGCCTGCGCATCGGCAATTTCGGTGACAAGCCGTTGGATCACCGCCGGCTCGCGATCTGGCTGAAGCCGGAAGATCTGGTGCAACTCTGCCGGATCGGGCTCGATCATCCCGACATCCATTTCGAAGTTTTCTACGGCGCCTCCCATAACGAGCGCGCCTGGTGGGACAATCATCGCGCCTACGATCTCGGCTATCGTCCAACCGGCCGCGGCGAGGATTTTCGCGAGCACGCCATGGCCGAACAGGCCAAGCTCAAGCCCGATCCGGTCGGCGATTTCTATCAGGGCGGCGCGTTCTGCAGCATGGAGTTCGACGGCGACGCGAGCAAGATCGTGGATTGGAAATGACGCGATCGCTATCTCTCGGTCGCATCGCCCCCGATCCGGCCGAGATAATCCGACTTGCTGTATTGCATATGATCGACGCAAAGCTGGGCCAGTGCCCAGCTGTCGCGTCCCCGAAGCAGCTCGATCATCAGCTCGTGCTGGCGGCGCGATAGCGCGAGGCCTTCCTTGTCGGCGAGATTCTTGGCGCGCATCGGCAGGGTCAGGTTCATGTAATCCTGCAGCGAGCGCACCAGATAAGGATTGCCGCAGGCCGAAAACAGCGCGACGTGAAACGCGTCGTTGGCTTCGTGGATGCCGCGCAGATCCTGCGCGTCGGCCCTGGCGCAATATTGCCGCTGGAGCTCGCTCAGTTGTTCGATCAGGCTGGCGGTCGCGGGCAGCGCGATCATCAACGCCGCCTGCCGGGTCAGCATCTCCCGCACCTCGTAGATCTGCCGCACTTCCTCGGCCGAGTAGAACCGCACGGTAGCGCCGATGTTCTTCTCGCGCAGCACGATGCCTTGCCGCTCGAGCTGGAACAGGCCCTGGCGCACGAAATGCCGGCTGGCGCCGTAGCGCGTCATCAGCGTGTCTTCGACCAACCGCGATCCCGGCGCGAAGCGGCCGAAGATGATGTCTTCTTCCAGTCGGCGGATCACCTCCGCCTGTTCTTCCTCGCGCGTGAGCGCGGACGCCTCTGTCAACGATTCCTGCGGCTTCATCGCAAAGCCTCCCAGCCGGACAGAAGATAGCAATCCTCAACCAGCCGCAACGTTTCAAGATTATCCTGCGGTGCGGTTTCGAACGGCATATTGTCGCGCAACGACCGCACGAAGTGCGCAATCGTCCGGTTATAGGAACCCTGATATTCGGTGGGGAGATCGTAGGTTCGTTCCGCCGGTGAGGTGCCCGAGCATGTCAGCGATGGCCCGTCGAGCTTGATCGCGCCCTTGTCACCGAGAATTTCGAGACGGTCGACTTGCGCGGCCGGATGTCCATGCGCAGCAAAACTCGCAAATACCGTGACGCCAGCTCCGCTATCGGCTTTGAGCTGGATCACCGCGCCGTCTTCGCCGACGAGCTCGTCGCTCGAACGCGAGAGCTGCGCTGCCGTCACGCGCAGCGGCCCCAGCAGCATGCGCAGCGTATCGAGATGATGGATCAGCACTTCGGCCACCAGCATGCGGCGTTCGCGTCGCATGAAGGGTTGGCGCTCCAGTGCCGGGCAAAGTCCGTCGGGTCCGGGCAGCACGCCAGATGTCAGCAGCGTAAGCTGCGCCTGCTTGACATTGCCGATGCGGTTTTCGCGCAGCCAGGCCGCGGCGTCGCGATAATATCCGCGAAAGCGCCAGTTCTCATGCACCATTAGCCGCGTTTGGTCCTTGACCTCGGCGGCGAGTGCGGTGGCCTCCTGCAAATTGGGGGCGAGCGGCTTCTGACAGAGCACCGGCAGACGCCGTTTTGCGGCGAGGCGCACCAGCGGCGCGTGCATCTCCCGGGGCGCAGCAATATCGACGGCGTCGAGTTCGTCCGCTGCTAGCATCGCTTCGGCGTTGGCGTAAGTCTTGGAGATACCGAATTCACCCGCGCGGCGCGCGGCATTGTCCGCGGAGGGATCGGCGATCGCTACGACACGTGCCTGATCTGCTATATCGGCCCAGGCGATCAGATGGTGGCGGCTCACCATGCCGGCGCCGATCAGGCCAACGCGCAACGGCTTGTTCATGGGCGCTCATTTCCGATCATCATGGGAAATCAGCACGCATGCGTATTATTGTCAATAATACCGGGTTGCTGGCCACTGAATGGCGCTATTTTGCGCCCAGATATCAAATATTGACAATAATTCGCCGGGCTCCTTTAGTGCGGGGCATTACGACAAGGAAACAAGAAAATGGCTGACGGACTTCGCAAGGGACTGACGAGTTATGGCGACGCTGGCTTCTCGCTGTTCCTGCGCAAGGCTTTCATCAAGGCGATGGGCTATTCGGACGATGCGCTCAATCGCCCGATCGTCGGCATCACCAACACCTACAGCGATTATAATCCCTGTCACGGCAACGTGCCCCAGATCATCGAGGCGGTGAAGCGCGGCGTGATGCTCACCGGCGCGATGCCGATGGTGTTCCCTACGATCTCGATCGCCGAAAGCTTTGCATTTCCGACCTCGATGTATCTGCGCAATCTGATGGCGATGGATACCGAGGAGATGATCCGCGCCCAGCCGATGGACGCGGTCGTCGTGATCGGCGGCTGCGACAAGACCTTGCCGGCGCAGATCATGGCGGCGGTCTCTGCCGACCTGCCGACCGTCGTTATCCCGGTCGGGCCGATGGTGGTCGGGCATCACAAGGGCGAAGTGCTGGGCGCTTGCACTGACTGTCGCCGGCTCTGGGGCAAATACCGCGCCGGCGAAATTGATGACGATGAAATCGAAGCCGTCAACGGCCGCCTCGCGCCTTCAGTTGGCACCTGCATGGTGATGGGCACTGCCTCCACCATGGCCTGCGTTACCGAAGCGCTGGGCCTGTCGTTGCCGATGAGTGCGACCATTCCGGCGCCGCATGCCGAACGTTTTCGCATCGCGGAGGCGAGCGGCAAGGTGGCTGCCGCGATGGCGAAGGCAAAAGGGCCGCGCCCGAGCGAGTTGCTGACTGCGTCCTCGTTCAGGAATGCACAAATCGTGTTGCAGGCGATCGGTGGATCGACCAATGGGCTGATCCACCTGACCGCGATTGCCAACCGCACCAAACACCGCATCGATCTCGAAGCCTTCGACAAGCTTGGCCGCGAAGTTCCCGTGCTGATCGACCTGAAACCATCGGGCGAACATTACATGGAGCACTTCCATCATGCCGGCGGCGTGCCGAAGCTGATGGCACAACTCGGCGGTCTCATCGACCTCGACGCCAAAACAATCACTGGCGCGAGCTTGCGTGACGTCGTCGCGGGAGCAGAAGAAGTGCCGGGGCAGGACGCGATTCGTCCGCGCGAAAATCCAATCAAGCCGGAAGGCGCGATGGCGGTGCTGCATGGCAATCTCGCGCCACGCGGCGCCGTGATCAAGCATTCGGCGGCGAGCCCGAAGCTGCTGCAGCATACCGGCCGCGCCGTGGTGTTCGATTCCGTCGAAGACATGACGCTGCGGGTCGACGACCCCGCGCTGGATGTGACCGCCGACGACGTGCTGGTACTGCGCAACGCGGGTCCGAAGGGCGCCCCCGGCATGCCGGAAGCGGGCTATCTGCCGATCCCGAAGAAACTCGCGCGCTCTGGTGTGAAGGACATGGTCCGGATATCGGATGCGCGAATGAGTGGCACGGCGTTCGGCACCATCGTGCTGCACATCACGCCGGAATCCGCTGTCGGCGGTCCACTGGCGCTGGTGAAGAACGGCGACATGATCCGGCTCGATGTCGCGAAGCGAAGCATCGATCTCCTGGTCGATGCCGCCGAACTGGAAAAACGCCGCGCTGCGCTTGCACCCGTCACCACGCCGGAATGGGCGAAGCGCGGCTACGCGCATCTGTTCAGCGAGACCATCTTGCAGGCGGACGAAGGCTGCGACTTCGATTTCATGCGCGGCGAGGGCAAGTAGGCGGCTGCATGAGACTACCGGTCGTCATGCCCGCAAAAGCGGGCATCCAGTATTCCAGCGACGTTCGCTAGAACGGAGAAGCCGCCGCGTACTGGATCATCCGCCTTCGCGGATGATGACGTCTGTGCGATCCTTATCAACGAGCCCCTTCATCTCGCACATGCGTTGCACCTTGTTCGATTGACAAGCGAACGACCCCGATGGGATGATGAAAAGAAAAAATTCATCAGAGGGGGAGCCCATGAACAGACTGGGAAGCTTTCTTGGTGCGGTCGCGACTGCACTCGTGGTGATGATTGCAAGCGCCGGCGCGCAGGAAGCGAAGCATTATCGCTTCGCCTATGATCAGCCTAAGATCACGGGGTACGGCATCCTCGGCGATATCTTCAGCGAGAAGCTGAAAGCGCTGAGCAAGGGCACCATGCTGATCGACCAGTACCCGGGCGCGCAGCTCGGGCAGGAGCCCCAGGTTCTGCAGCTCGTCAAATCCGGCGACGTCGAGTTCTGTATTTCGTCTTCGGCGAACGCTGCTACGCTGTCGCCGCAGGCAGGCGTCATGTCGATGCATTTCCTGTTCCGCTCGGAAGCCCATCTCATCAAGGCAATGGCAGATCCCGGCGTGTCCGGTGCCGTCAAGGCGATGATTGCGGACACGGTGCAGGGCGCCCGCGTCATCGCGCTCGCGACGCTCGGTTTGCGCAACATGTATTCGAAGCGCGAGATCAGGAAGCTGGACGATATCAAGGGGCTCAAGGTGCGCGTGCAGGCGACACCGACCGAGGACACCATGTTCCCGGCCTATGGCGCTCAGATCGTTCATATGCCGTTCGGCAGCGTCTACACCTCGCTGCAGACCGGCGTGGTCGACGTCGCGGAAAACGGCGTCAACGTCTATCTCGCCAACAAGCACTACGAAGTAGCTCCGGTGCTGTCGATGACCGAGCACGAGGCCAACAACAGCCTGGTCTGGGTCAGCGACAAGCTCTGGAACAGCCTGACGCCGGAACAGCAAGGCTGGGTGCAAGCCGCGGCCGACGAGGTCAACAAGACCCAGCCGGCCAAAGCAATAGAACTCGAGCATCAGTCGGCAGACAAGCTGAGAGCGATCGGGGTGAAGGTCGTCACCGACGTCGACAAATCCGGCTTCGTCGCTGTGGCCGATCCCTATCTGGACAAGCTTGCCAAGGAGCTCGGGCCTCACGCCGAGAAGGTCAAGGACCTGGTTCGCGCGATCAAATAGGTGTCGGCAGCCGAAAGTCGTCGCGGCAAGGTTGTAGCCGTAATTGTTGATAATCCCTGGCCATTCGAGGTGGTGAATTGCCGCATCGCCTCGAAATCCCGATGCTTTATTGACAATCCAGCGACCTTGATGGGATGATCGAGAAAACCAGAACAGGGGGAGCGCGTCGATGGCTAATCGAAGGAAATTCATGGGTGCGGCGGTTGCCGCAACGGCGATGTTGTTCGCCGCCGCTGCCGGGGCCCAGGACGCAAAGCACTACCGTTTCGCCCACGACCAGCAGCTCAATACCGGCTACAGCGTCGCGTACGACATATTTTCCGCCAAGCTCAAGGAATTGAGCAAGGGCACGATGCTCGTCGACCAGTACCCGGGCGCACAGCTCGGACAAGAGCCGCAGTTGCTGCAGTTGGTGAAATCCGGCGACATCGACTTCGCCATCGTCTCGTCGGCGAATACAGCCACGATCTCGCCGCAGGCCGGCGTGATGTCGCTGCACTTCCTGTTCCGCAGTTCCGATCATCTGGTCAAGTCGCTCGCCGACCAGAAGGTCATCGACGCCATTACAGCGATGATCGACGAGACCGCCCAAGGCCTTCACGTGATCGCCACCGGTTCGCAGGGCGTGCGGAGCATCTACAGCAAGAAGGAAATTCACAACGCCGGCGACATGAAGGGAATCAAGATCCGCGTTCAGGCCACCGCCACCGAGGACGCGATTTTCCCGGCCTATGGCGCGCAGACCGTGCACATGCCGTTCGGCAGCGTCTACACCTCGCTGCAAACCGGCGTGATGGATGCCGCTGAGAACAGCGTCAACGTCTATCTCGTCAACAAGCATTATGAAGTTGCGCCGGTGCTCTCGATGACCGAGCACGAGGCCAATAATGCGTTGCTGTTCGTCAGTGACAAGCTGTGGCAGAGCCTCTCCGCCGAGCAGAAGGGGTGGGTCAAGACGGCAGCGGCGGAAGTCAGTGCCAAGGAACCGGCCAAAGCGTTCGAACTCGAAAAGGCTGCGGCGACCAAGCTCAAGGGGTATGGGGTCAAGATCGTCGAGGACGTGGACAAGAAGAGCTTTGCCACGGTCTCCGACCCGTATCTCGACAAGCTCGCGAAGGAGCTCGGGCCCCACGCCGAGAAGATCAAGAATCTGATCCGAGCGATCAACTAGGCAGTTTATTCATGCGTCGTCCCGGCGAACGCCGGGACCCATACGCCGCGGCTTAGCCGCTCGGCATCCGGCAGCTCTTTGCGGGCAATGAACGCCGGTGGTTATGGGTCCCGGCGCCCCGTGCGCAGTTGCGCACCAGGCCGGGTCGACGAGAGATTTTTAAATCGCGACCACAGTGAGCTTGAACGATGGCCCTTGCCGATAAACTGGTGCTGCAACGGCAGCGTCATCTGAAGTGGCGGGCGTTCGACATCCTCGAACTCATCCTGATGATCTTGTGCGGCGTGTTGTGTTTCGGCTTTTCGCTGTCGGTGACGGCTGACATCGTCACCCGCACCATCGGTCATCCCTGGCTGTGGCTGCAGGAAGTTACGTCTACGCTGTTCATCTACGCGATCTTCGTCGGCACGGCTGCAGCTACCCGCCGCAACGATCATCTGTATCTGACCGCGGTCTCCGAGGCGATGCATGGCACGCCGCGGTTGATCGTCGAAATCATCATCCGCATGGCGGTGCTCGGCGTGGCGTTCTGCCTGATATGGTTCGGTTACATCAACTATCTCCGAGGCTTCGGCAGTTTCCGGTTGCCGTCCGGGACGCCGATCGCCTCGCTCTATGCCGCGATTCCTCTTGCGGGCGTGTTGATCGCCCTGTTTACCGTCGAGCAACTCGTTAACGGCATTCGCAACGGGTTCGATCATCCCGAGCCGCCGGAAACCGATCACGATATTCCGCCCATCGATACCAACGTCGAGATGAGGGCGCGCCCGTGAGTGCACCGCTTATTCTCGGATTGATGACGTTCTGTTTCCTGTTCTTCGGCTATCTCGGCGTACCGGTGCCGTTTTCGCTGCTGGCAGGCGTATTCGTTGGGGCGATGCTGACGGATGTTTCGCTGGCGGCGATCATCCAGAAAGTCTTTGATGGTGTCAACTCGGAGGCGCTGCTGGCGATTCCGTTCTTCCTTCTGGTCGGCGAACTCATGAGTTCGGCGAACGTGGTGGTGCGAATAGCCAACCTGTCGTTGTCTCTGGTCGGGCATATCAGGGGAGGACTCTCGCAAGTCGTCGTCGTTTTCAGCATGTTCTTCTCGGAAATGTCGGGATCGACCACCGCTGACGTCGCGGTCATGAGCCGCGCGCTGGGCGGTCCCATGAAGCGCGAAGGCTACAGCCCCGCGTTCATCGCCGCGATCATTGCATCCGCCTCCACCATCGCGGCACTGGTGCCGCCGAGCATCACCGCCGTGGTTTATGGCGCGGTCGGAAACGTCTCGATCGCCGGGCTCTTCATGGCAGGCGTCGTGCCGGGATTGATGATCGGCTTCGGCCTGATGATCTACTGCTATTTCTTCGGCCCTACCGGCATGCGCAAGGCGCGTGCACCGTTGCGCCAGGTCGTGTTCGCCGCCGGAGACGCGGCGCTGCCGCTGATGATTCCCGTGATCCTGCTTGGGGGCATCCTGACCGGCTGGTTCACGCCGACGGAAGCCGGCGTCGTCGCCGTGGCCTGGATCATCATCGTGGTGATCCCCGCGCTCAATCGCGGGCACTTCAGCAAAATTCCTTTTGATTTCTGTCTGGCAGGGCTGATCTTTTCGTTGCCGTTGATCACCATCGGCGCCGCGAATGCCTTCGGCTGGATGCTGGCGTATTTGCGTGGCGCCGCTGTCATCGCCGACTGGATCACCTCGCTCGCCGGCAACGACCCGCATCTGATGATGCTGTTGCTGGTGTTGCTGTTCACGGTGGTGGGGGACTTCATCGAGCCGGTGCCGACCATCATCATCTTCATGCCGCTGGTGAACACCCTGACGCAGGCCGGCGACATCAATGGCGTCCATATGGGCGTGGTGCTGATCGCGACGCTGGCCTTCGGACTGATCACGCCACCCTATGGGTTGGTGCTGTTGATGGCCTCGAAATTCGTCGGGGTTAGTTTTGGCAAGGCGTTACGCGCGGCCCTGCCGATCTATGTGGTGTTCCTCGTCACCATTACGTTTACGATTTACTTCCCGAAGGTCGTGCTGTGGCTGCCGAAGCAGGTGATCCCGGAGTCGGTGGGTTGTTTCAAGTCGCCGGCGGGGACGGGGTATATCTGTCCGAATACGTAGCGCTTCATGATGAGAAAACGCTTGTCCTGTTTGGCAGCGCCGCAGGTTCACTCGATAAGGTAGATCGGACTTGTCCAGGCTTGATGACCGTCGGCTTGCGTCACCCGCAGGTAAACCGGCAGGTCGGGGCCGCCGGCAAAGCTGACATTGTGGTCGAGGACGACGCGCCGGCTCCAGTCCCTCTCAGGTAAACGATAAACGCTAAGTTGCCTGCCAAGACCACCGCCATCGAACACGATGTTGTCGTCAGCAAGTGCGGCAAGATCGACCGTGCCTGAGACGACATTGGTCTCGATGCCAAGCGTACCCGCGCGTGCGTCGTCGAGCCAAAGATCGATGCCAGCCAGATTGCCGGTCGTGACCGAAGTCCAGGCCAATGTCGTCCCGGCTGCGGTCTCCTTCACCACGCGTTCGGGGTTGAGAAAATTCACCGGCGCAAACCGTTCAATGCGATTACCCGCGAGCGTCAGTTTGCCCTCCCAAAGCGTCTCGCGGCCGCGACCGCGATACTCGGCGCCCTGCCACAACACGCGTACCCGCCGGCCCAGATCGGATGCCCCGTAGGGACGAAATGTCTGGACGACCGAAGTCCCATGCAGAACGTCGACCCGTTCGACCGGAGCCGTGCCAATAACTTCGGCCGATAGCCGCATCGGAACATTGCCCGGGCGAATGATGTCGCCCATCCGTGCCTGCTGCACGGCGAATTGTTCGGTCGGCCCGAGTTGCGGATCTTCGGCAAATCCGGTGACCGGCTGGTCGAACGAGGCGTTGAGGTCCACGAAAATGCGAACGCCCGTCGTGCCGTAATGCCGTCTTTGCCGCAGCGCGTCGAATAACGCATCACGAGTGAGCTCCGGCATGAAATAGCAGGTGAGGCCACCGATCGCGCCGAAGCTCGATGCTCCCGGCCGGGTCGCTCCGGGACGCCCCTTGTGATCGTCGCTGTGACAGACGACGCCGACACGGTAACCCTTCTCGAACGCGTCGTGGAGGATCCATTCGAACGTACCCCAGGTCGAGTGCACTTCGACTGCGCGCTCCAGGCGGCCGTCATGGGCGTATTTCAGATCGGCATAGCGGCCGCCGACATGGGCGATGACAATCGCGTCCTCACCTTCCAGTGCGCGGAACAGTTGGTCCGCGGTATAAATTGCCTCGGTCGAGGTTTGCCCTTCGACCAGTATGTGCGACGAGCGGCGGATCGGGCGCCCTTCACGGCGGTAGAAGATGTTGCGATCGCCTCCCATGCCGGTATTGCCGGACCACTCGTATCCCGGAAGGCAGACGAACCGCCCGGGCGCATCGAACTCGGCCATCAGCCGGTTAAGATGCTGCCAGAAGTGGTCGGTGATTTGGAAGTCGTTGCCTTGATGCCCAACCATATCGATGAAGGCCGCGTCGCGGGCGTATCGAAAATATGCTTCGGCCGAACCCATGCCGATGGTTTCGCCGCTTTGTCCGTGCAGGTCGCCCCAATAGCGGCGCAACAATGCCGTTTCCACCACCCGCATCGGATTCGTGCGGACCGGTTCCTCGCCATGCGCCATAAGCCGGAGTTCGAGATCACCTTCCTTCTCGACGACGAGATCGTCGATGACGCGCGGACCATCTCCGTTCTTGATCGTGAGGCGCGCGGGAAGCCCCCGGACCGGTAGCGACGGCACGAGTTCGAAATCCTGATGAACGTCGGTCGTTGGATTGCCCCATTTGTCCTCGGCCACGATGGCCAGCCGAAAAGGTTCGCCGGCAACTGCCAGCGAGGGCAGGATCGCCTTCCAGCTAGTTCCCGGACCCGGCACGAGATCGAACACCGGCTGCTCCGGTAATTCGCAAAATTCATATGTTGCGAAGGCGTCTACCGACGTCTTCAATCCGACATTCGCCTCCACGTTGGTCTGTAGTCGGAATCCAGGCGAGCCCTTTCTGCGATCGCCCAAGCGTATCGTGAGCGTATCCCCGGCGCGAAGGTAGCCACGGCCGACGCGGATCAGGAGCGTATTGGCAAACGGGCGAATATTGAGCCGGTCGAACCACACTTCGAGCTTGGCGCCGTTGCTGGCCTCGACCGTGGTAAAATTCGCGGCCTGTGGCCGGTCGAACTGCGGCTTGCTCATGTCGGAGGTCGTCCGCCATGAAATCTTCACCATGCCGGTGTCGTCGATACCGAAGGTGCCGGCGGTATATACCAGCGTCAGTTCGACATGCGAGCCCGCGACGAACGGGCCGGCCGGCGTCAACGTTGCCCGCCCCATCTGGTCGGGGAGATAAGTCGAGTATGGCATGCCGCCCCGTTTCCGCTATTCAGCCTTGATGTTCAAGTCCTTCACCAAACGCCCGAATTTGGTGTACTCGTCTTTGACGAGATGTGCGAATTGTTCGGCTGATCCACCGACTGGCTCCTGCGCGGAGTCGAGCAAGCCCTTGCGCACCGATGGGTCTGCAATCGCCTTCGCGATCTCGGCATTGAGGCGCGCGATAATGTCCGGGGATGTTCGGGGCGAGGCGAACACGCCGAGCCATTGATCGAGGACGAGGCCTTGTATTCCCGCCTCCTGATAGGTCGGCACGTCGGGCAACGCCGGCGAACGCGCTTGCGTGGTCTGCGCCAACAGGCGCAACGTGCCGGCCTTGTAGTGCGGCATTAACGGGGTCGATCCGAGCGACCCCAGCTTCACATGGCCGCCGAGCAGATCGTTGATGGCCTGTCCGCCCCCGCGATAGGGCACCTGTTCGAACTTTAGTCCGGCGATCTGCGCGAACCATTGAACGGCCATCTGTTGCGCCGACCCAAACCCGCTTCCGGTTGCGTATGGCAGGCCCGGCCGCTGCTTTGCCAGTGCAATCAATTCCGCGAGTGAATTGACGCCGAGCGAGGGATGAGCGGCGAGGACGATCGGCTGGCGCGACAGCTGGATGATCGGCACTAGATCCCGGGAGGGATCGATATTGGTGTGATAGACGTGCGGATTGCTCGCCACCGCGTCGGTCGTCACCAGAATGGTGTAGCCGTCCGGCCCGCTCTTGGCGGCTTCCTCGACACCGATGGTGCCGTTGGCTCCGGATTTATTCTCGACGTAGACTTGCTGGGCGAACGCGCGCGTCAAACATTCTGCGATGAGACGCGCCGCGACATCGGTCGATCCGCCCGCCGGAAACGGCACAACGAAGCGGATTGGCTTGGCCGGATATGATTGAGCCCGCGCGATGCCACTCACTGCCAGCCCGAAAGGCAGCGCTGCCAGCGTCAGTGCATTCCGTCTGGTAATCATGGATCGCTCCTTCGGTCACGAGGTGCATTCCAGACGCAAGGGTAGCTGACGCTTACACCAGCAACCAGTATTGTTTTCCGATCGGGGGCAGAACGATGCCTCCGATCATCCTATTTCCCTTTGCTGGTGAACCTCTTCACTGCAGCGCGGAATTCATCGGTGTTCATGGCGCCGATGATCCCGGCCTCCTCGGCATCGAGCTGCTGTTTGGTTGGAGTGACCGCGGCCTGGTAGACCAGCGATTTGGTGCCCCGGATCGCGGCCGGCGGATTCTGCGCCAGCCGCTCGGCGAATTTTCGCGTCGCTGCTTTCAGTTCGGCCGCTGGAACAACTCTGGCGACCAGCCCCCATTCATGCGCCTGCTGCGCGGAAAAACTGTCTTCTGCGAGGAAGATCTGCAGTGCGCGGCGGGTGCCGACGGTGCCGACCATGCCGACGGTACTGCCACCGTCGGGCGAGACGCCGATCTTGGCATAAGCCGGCGTGAAGCGGGCATCATCGGCGGCGATGCAGAGATCGGTGACGAAGGCCAATCCCATTCCAGCTCCAGCTGCGGAGCCGTGAACGCTTGACAGCACGATCTTCGGCATCCGCCGTATCGTCTCGATGAACGCGTGATAGTGCTTCAGGAGTTCTCCAACGACCGGCGCGATCGTATTCGCCGCGGCTGCGGCGCCGATCGTCTGCAGGTCGCCACCGGCGGAGAATGCGCGACCTTCGCCCTCGATCACCAGCACCCGGATGTCGTCATTGGCCTCGACCTCGGCACCGAGTTGCTCGAGCTTCTTTGCGATCGAGAGGTCGACCGAGTTGAACGCCGCGGGACGATTGAGCGTGATCGTTGCTATCGGACCTTCGATCCGGAGCAGCGCCGGTTCGTTGGAAGGGACGGCGGTATGATCGGATGCGGACATGGGAAGCCCTCGGCTTGAAACGATTGCCGGCATTTAGATAACAGAAGGTGAGAGGTGACAACCCTGACCAAATCGGGCAAATCCGGCTTCCTTCCGGCCAGGACCCTCTTGCGCCTCTTCGAACCATGAGGCCAAATAGGACCCGTCATCGTTCGGGACGCGGACACGAGCGCCGCTCCCAAGGAATGAGGCGAGCAAGCCAAAATCGGCAGAGAGAGGAGACGACGTGGGTCATTCCTGTGTCCTTGCAACTGGGTCATCCCGATGACCGGGGGTCCGGTTCTCATCGTCGGCGCGGGGCATGCGGGCTTTCAGCTCGCGGCTTCACTGCGCCAGCACGGCTTTTCCGAACGCATCGTGCTTGTAAACGACGAAGGCCATTTGCCGTATCAGCGGCCGCCGCTTTCAAAAGCCTATCTGAAGGGGACCGGCGGACCTGACAGCCTGATGTTCCGGCCGGACAAATTCTATCGCGACCAGACGATCGACCTGATCACAGATCGCGCCGCCTCGATCGATCGCAGCGCGCACAAATTATTGCTCGCCTCCGGCGCTTCGTTCGACTACGGCCATCTGGTGCTGGCGACCGGCGCGCGTAATCGCCTGCTCGATATTCCCAACGCCAATCTCGACAGCGTGCGGTATTTGCGGACGCTCGACGAAAGCGAGGCGCTCCGGCACCGGATCACGCCCGGTCAGCGCGTCGTCGTGATCGGCGCCGGCTTCATTGGATTGGAGTTTGCCGCGACCGCGCGCGGAAAAGGCCTTGAAGTCGACGTGATCGAACTTGGCACGCGCGTGATGGCGCGCGCGGTGACCGCGGAAATCTCGGAATTCTTTCAATCGCAGCACATAGCCTCCGGCATGCGCATTCATTTGGGCGTGCAGGTCACGAGCATCGAAAGCGATGGCGGCAAGGTGACCGGTGTCAGTCTGAGCGACGGCCGGCACATTCCCGCTGATCTGGTGGTGGTCGGCGTCGGCGTCTTGCCCAATGTCGAACTGGCGGCAGATGCCGGCCTGCCGGTCGCAGCCGGAATCATCGTCGACGAACATTTGCTGACGGCCGATCCCGATATCTCGGCGATCGGCGATTGTGCGCTCTATGTGAGCCAGCGGTTCGGTGGATCGCTGCGATTGGAGTCCGTGCAGAATGCCACCGATCATGCGCGCTGCGTCGCGGCCCGGCTGACTGGCGATGCCAAGGTCTATGACGGCCTGCCGTGGTTCTGGAGCGATCAGGGGCCGCACAAGCTGCAGATGGTGGGGCTGACCACCGGCTACGATCGCGTGGTGATGCGCGGCGATCGCGGGCAGGGTGCGTTCTCCGCCTTTTGCTACAAATCCGGCAAGCTTGTCGGCATCGAGTCCGTCAACCGCGCCGGCGACCACATGTTCGGAAGGCGCTTGTTGGCCGCCAACGGGTCGATCACGCCGGAGCAAGCGGCCGATGCCAGCTTCGATCTGAAGAGCGCGTTGACTTAGGTTTTGCGGGACCTTTCCTTGCGCAAGATCGCCGATACTTCCTCGACCGTCGGCATCGAGGGAGCGGCGCCCATTCGCTCGACGCAAATGGAGGCCGCGATATTGGCGTAGCCGAAAGCGCCCTGAATGGGTTGTCCATCGGCGAGCAGTGCCGCGACCGCGCCGACAAAGCAGTCGCCGGCGCCGGTGCTATCGACGGCCGTAACTGCGCGGCCGAAATCGGTGTGTTGTCGCCCATCGATTAGCGCAACGATCCCACGCTTCCCCAACGTCACGCAAACGATCTTGCTGCGGTCCATTTGCAACGAACGGGCGGCCTCAATGAAGCGGGCGTGATCGTCGGTATCGCGAAGCTCGGTTTTGGTGAGAAAGCCCAGTTCGGTTTCGTTGAGGATCAGTATGTCGACGAGATCGAGCAATTCCTGCCCGAAGGCGATTGCCGGCGCCGGGTTGAGGATCGTGGTTGCGCCAACGGCGCGCGCGCGTTTGAAGAACGCGGTGATGGTGGGCAGCGGGATTTCAAACTGGCTGACAGCGATGTCGCCTTTGGCGAGAACGGGGCCGCCGACGTCCTCTGCATTCACCAAAGCGTTGGCGCCGGGCACGACGACAATGGTGTTGTCGGCATTGGCAAGGGTGATGATGGCGGTTCCGGTGTGCGCCTCGGCCGTCTCCTTGACGAAGGTGAGGTCTATGCCTTGCGCGGCGAGAAACGTCTTTGTTTCCCGCCCGAACGAATCCGTACCCAGGCGTCCGATCAGCGTGGTTGGCGCACCCAGCTTTGCCGCCGCCACCGCCTGGTTCGCGCCCTTGCCGCCGGGAAAATACAGCACGGCCTTGCCGGCGACGGTTTCGCCGATTTTTGGATGCCGGTCGGCCGTCGCCACCACATCCATGTTGATGCTGCCGGCGACGAAAACGCGCCCCATGACTAACCCCAAAAATGACTAGTCCCAAAATTCCTTCTTACGCCCGACCTGAAACTCCTGCTTGACGGCGTCGATATCGGCAAGCGTCGGCAATCCGGCCTCGTTGCCTAGGCGCTGAATCTTGTAAGTCGATGCCGCGCGCGCAAACTCGAAATGGTCGTGCCAGCCTTTCCCGGGATTATTGAGATATGAAAACACGTAAGCGCCATGAAATACGTCGCCTGCTCCGTTGGTATCGAGCACGCGCTCGGACGAAATCGGAAGTGCTGGCAGCGTTCGCACCGCACCGGTCTCGTCGTACCAGAGCAGGCCTTTTTCACCCATGGTGACGCCTCCGACCCGGCAGCCGCGGCTCTTGAGATAATCGAGCATCTTCTCCGGCGTCAGGTCCATCTGCTCGCAGAGCCGCTCGGCGACGATGGCGACGTCGATGAATTCCAGCAGCTCATGCGTGTTGGTGCGCAAGCCGCCGCCGTCGAGCGACGTCAGAATACCGTCCTCGCGGCACAGCTTTGCATAATGGATCGCGGCATCCGGCTGGTGGCCGTCGACATGCAGCGCGCGGCAGCCCTTGAGATTGAGCATCGGAAAGGGATGGATGTGCTCGTCGTCGCGGCAACGCACGATGGCGCGCTTGCCATCCTTCGGCATGATGAACGATAGCGAGGAGGAATTGACCTTGCGCGGATGGATCGAGATACCGTATTTCGCGCTCATGTCCTGGAACATGCGACCGAGCCAGTCATTGGCGACGGTCGCGATCAGGTCGGGCACGATACCGAGCTTGGCGCAGCAAAATGCGGCGGTGACCGCGTTGCCGCCAAAAGACACCGCGTAGGCGGATGCCACATGTTTCTCGTCCCCGGTCGGCATGTGGTCGGTGATGAAGGTGACGTCGATATAGGTCTGTCCGATGAAGAGGGCCTGCATTCGTTTTCCGTCATGTACTTCAGAGTATTGGGCTGAAGGGTGGACCCGGCGGCGTAGCTACACTAGCACCTGATATCAGATGCATTCGCTGAAATTATTCGCAACCGTGCCGGCTTTGCGGCTTGAGATGGGAGCGTGGGGAGATTACGACCGTCGAAGGACCGTCGCATGCTGCGATAACGTCGGACGGCCGTCCGGGGTTCCTGGCGGCGTGCCGGAAGGAGGGCTTTTTGCTGATTACCGGCCTCGATCATGTCGTCGTTCTCACCAGCGATATCAATGCGGGCAGCGCGGCCTATCAGACATTGTTTGCACGTTCGCCGGCCTGGCAGAATAGCGGCGATGGCGCCGACCGCGTTTTGTTCACGCTCGACAATATGACTTTGGAACTGATGTCGCCCAGTGGCGAGGGCGTCGCGGCAGATCGAATTCGCAACGTGTTGGCGGAGCAAGGCGAGGGGCTGGCGAGCCTTTGCTTTCGCACCAGCGACATCGGCAAAATGCATCGCCGGCTCGACCGGCTGACGCTGAAACCGGAGCCGGTGGCCGAGGTTGAAAGCCGCGACGCCATCAGCGGCGCTACGCTGTCGTGGAAGCGTACCCGTGCGGCGACGGAGGCGACGAGCGGCGTTCGGATGTTTTTTCTCGAGCGGGAAAAGGAACGTCCGCTCTCGGTTCGAACCGCGCCTGCGGCGATCACCGCGATGGACCATGTGGTGGTCTCGACGGCTGATCCTGAACGCGCCGCTGCACTTTATGGCGCGCGGCTTGGGCTCGACATGGCGCTCGACCGTTCGCATCCGGACTGGGGCCGATTGATGTTCTTCCGCTGCGGCGATCTCATCGTCGAGGTGACGCACCGGCCGGGCAAGCAGGCGGATGCGGGGCGGGACCGCCCTCAAGACAGGCTACGCGGCATGTGCTGGCGCGTTGCCGACATTGATGCCACGCACGCACGGCTAACCGCGGCCGGCGTCGATGTCTCGGAAGTGCGCACCGGCCGCAAGCCGGGAACGCGGGTCATGACAGTGCGCAACGGCACCTGCGGCGTGCCGACGCTGCTGGTGCAGCCTTCGGCGCAACGGCAATGACGGCCCGGCCTTCATTCTCAAACCCGGCCATGCGTGCTAAGGGTGATCCATGCGATCATTGAGCGATTGATTTGGCAAAGGCAAAACGCGCCCTGAAATGGCAACGCGACCCCGAGGGCATGCGGATCCGCATCCTCGAGGCCGCCAAGCAGGAATTCGCCGCGCATGGCCTTGCGGGCGCACGCGTCGACCGGATCGCGGCCAAGGCCGGTGCCAACAAGCGCATGCTGTATTACCACGTCGGCAAGAAGGACGACCTTTATCTCGAGGTGCTGGAAGCGGCTTACGAAAAAATCCGCGCCGAGGAACGTGGGCTCGATCTTGAACATCTCGATCCGCCGGAGGCCATCGAACGCCTGATCGATTTCACCTGGAATTACTTCCTGCGCAATCCGGAATTTCTGGCGCTGCTCAACACCGAGAATTTGGCGCGCGCCCGGCATCTCAAGCGCTCGACCAAGGTCAAATCGATGCATTCGCCGTTCGTCGAGATGATCCGCACTGTGGTGACGCGCGGCGTCGCTAGCGGAGATTTCCGCGTCACCGTCGATCCGGTTCAGCTCTATATTTCGATCGCGGCATTGTGCTTCTTCTATCTCTCGAACAGCGCCACGCTCAGCGTAATCTTCGGCCGCGATCTCCTGAGCAAGGAGGCGAGGGACGAGCGCCTCGCCCACATGGTCGCGCTGGTGCTGGCAGCCCTGACCGGAAAATCGACCGCCGATTTCGGCAAGATCAAACCGCCGGGATTGCGGACCCCGGCGCATCATACCGTTTAGGCCGCTTGGGTGAGCGAAACCGCGCCACGGCCGGGATAAACCCGGCCATGACGGTGTGAGAGGCCACAAATTGTCACATGGAAGCCGCTAGACAGTATTTATCCAACGGGTTAATTTCCCGCCGAAAACGATGATCGAGGGAGCGAAGCGTGGCGGAGCCGAAGGGCGCAGGGAGCGTGTCGAAAACGCTGAACGCGGCGTGGATGCGGCCGTTTCTGTTCCTGATATTCATCGTGGTCGCCTGGGATTTGACCATCCGTGTTTTCGGCATCCCGGCGTACCAGATTCCGGCGCCCGGCGACGTTGTGGCCGTGCTGTGGACCGACTGGCCGGAGCTGCTGCGGCAGGCCTGGCCCACCACTTACGCGACGATCTGCGGATTCTTGCTCTCGGCGGTGTTCGGCATTCCCGTCGCGATGCTGATCGCGGGATCGAAGACGGTGGAAAGCTATGTCTATCCGCTGCTCGTGTTCTCGCAATCGGTGCCGAAGATCGCGATCGCGCCGCTGTTCGTGGTGTGGTTCGGCTTCGGCATCATTCCGAAAGTGATCTCGGCATTTTTGTTGGGATTTTTCCCGGTCGTGGTGTCTGCGGTGCAGGGCTTCAAATCGGTCGACCCCGACATGGTCGACCTCGCACGCGCCATGCAGGGCAGCCGCTTCCAGGTGTTTCGCGCGGTCAATCTGCCGCATGCGATGCCGGCGATCTTCTCCGGCCTGAAGGTATCGGTGACGCTGGCGGTGGTCGGTGCGGTGGTCGGTGAATTCGTCGGCTCCAATTCCGGCATCGGCTATGTGCTGCAGCGCTCGATCGGTACCTTCGACCTGCCGACGATGTTTGCGGCACTGGTGATCCTGGCGCTGCTCGGCGTGATCCTGTTCTGGATCGTGGACCGCATCGAACGTTTTGTGATTCCCTGGCACGTGAGCCAGCGCGAGGACATCATCTTTGCCTCGTAAGAGGTGAACTAAAAAAGCGGTCTGCAAAGGGCCGCGAGCCAACATGAACGGGAGGATGACCATGATACGAGCGATAGCGGCGATCTCGGCCGCTTTGATCTGGACGGCGTTTTCGGTGATTCCGGCATCGGCTGCCGACAAAGTCGTGCTGATGCTGAACTGGTATGTCTACGGCGAACACGCGCCGTTCTATTACGGCAAAGCCAAGGGCATCTATGCCGCCGAGGGCATCGACCTCGAAATCCAGGAAGGCCGCGGTTCGGCGGCGACCACCCAAGCCGTTGCGGCCAAGACGGCGAATTTCGGCTATGTCGACGTGCCCACGATGATGCGCGCCGCCGTCAAGGGCGCACCCATCGTCGCCACCGGCGTGTTGCTGCAAACGAGCCCGATGTCGGCGATGGGGTTTGTCGAGAAAAACATCAAGAAACCCGAAGATATCAAGGGCAAGACGGTGGCGATCACGCCGGCGGATTCCATGACGCAGATCTGGCCGCTGTTCCTCAAGAAGACCGGCCTGAAGGAAAGCGATTTCCAGACGGTGGCCGGAGACGGCCAGACCAAGCTGAACGCGGTCATCAACGGCCAGGCCGATCTGCTGCTCGGCTATGTCATGGACCAGTCGATGAAGATCAAGGACGCCACGGGGAAGGACGTCTATCCGATCAAGTTCGCCGACTACGGCATCAACATGGTCTCATCGGGCATCGTCGCCAATACCGATTACGTCAAGGCGAACGCCGATCTCGTCAGGCGCTTCATGTCGGCAACGACAAAGGCCGTCGAGGCCGCGGAGAAGGATCCGAAGGCCGCGGCGCAGACGATCCTCGATGCAAACCCGAAGGGCGGCAAGATCGATACGCTGACGCAAGGCTTTGAACTGACGATCCCGCTCTATCGCACGCCGGAAACCAAGAGCAAGCGGCCGTTCCAGGTGACCGACCAGAACATGACCGATACGGTCAATCTGCTGGTCGAGTATGGCGGCCTCGAAGCCAAGGCCAAGGACAATCCGAAGGCGTTCTATACCAACGACTATCTGCCCAAGGGCGACTCGTGAGCTCATCGTCTGGGACAAATGGGGCCTTATGGTTCGAGACGCACGGCTTTGCCGTGCTCCTCACCATGAGGGTTTAAGACCTCGTCCTGAGGAGGCGCGAAGCGCCGTCTCGAAGGATGGAGCTCAGATGACGCGGGGAAAGGGAACTTCTTGAATGGTAATGCTTGAATGAAACCGGCGACACGAACCGATGGAGGCGATCAGCCAGGTGCACATTTGCGCCTGGTGTCCGATCGCGCCGCCGGCACGCCCGGGATCAAACTTTCCGGCGTGTCGAAAACCTATCGTTCGCGCGACGGCGACGTGCCGTCGTTGCGGCCGCTGGATTTTCACATCAATGAGGGCGAGTTCTTTGTCGTGGTCGGACCGTCCGGCTGCGGCAAGTCTACCTTGTTGAAAATGATCTCGGGGCTCCTTGCCCCCTCGACCGGCGAAATCCTGGTCGAAGGCGAGCAGGTGACAAAGCCGCACGGCAATGTCGGCATCGTGTTCCAGAACTCGCTGCTGCTGCCGTGGCGCAATATTCTTTCCAACGTCATGCTGCCGATCGACATGAAGCGGCTGCCGCGCCAGGAATATCTGATCCGCGCGAAGGCGCTGTTGAAGCTGGTCGGGCTCGAAGGGTTCGAAAAGAAGCTGCCCTGGCAATTGTCTGGAGGCATGCAACAGCGCGCCTCGATCTGCCGGGCGCTGGTGCACGATCCCAAGATCATGCTGATGGACGAGCCGTTCGGTGCGCTCGATGCCATGACGCGGGAGAAGATGAATGTCGAACTGATGCGCATTCAGCGTGAGACCGGCAAGACCGTGCTGCTGATCACGCATTCGATCCCCGAGGCGGTGTTCCTCGCCGATCGTGTGCTTGTCATGACCGAACGGCCCGGTGCGATTGCCGCGATCTACGAGGTGCCGCTGCCGCGCCCGCGTTCGCTGGATTCGATGGGCGATCCCGCCTTCACCGAACTGGTGCAGCGGATTCGCAAGCATTTCTTCACCCAAAGCGCGCTGGATTGAGATCAGTCTGATGCCGCCACGCATAGCAGTCAGGGAGATTGAATTCTTCGAGCGCCCGGTGCGTTTCGCCCGGCCGTTCCGTTTTGGCGCCGTGGTCATCAACGCAACGCCGCAGATGTTCGTGCGGGTCGAGATCGAAGTTGAAGGCAAGGGTGTCGCCACCGGCGCCAGCGCCGAGTTTCTGGTCGCTAAATGGTTCGACAAGCGGCCGCATCTGGCTCCCGAGGAGACGGTCGCCGAGTTGCGGCGTTCGCTCCTGATCGCGCGCGAACTTTATCTGGCGCATACGGGCTTCGAGACGGCGTTCGGCCTGCACGCGGCGTGCATCGGTGCGCAGATCGAGGCCTGCGCAAGCGAAGACATCCCGCCGTTGGCGGCAGCCTATGGACCGGCCGAAATCGACAAGGCGGTCATGGACGCGTTGCTGCGTTGTCTCGGCGTCAACTTCTTCGACGGCATGGCCGGCAATATCGCCGGCATCGACGCGCGGCTGTCGCGCGATCTCGGCGATGGGGATGTTTCGCAGTTCCTCGCAGGACGCCAGCGGCTCGAACGCGTCGCTATCAGGCACACCGTGGGCATGGACGACCAGGTCGAAGGCGAGGGCGGCGTCGCCGATGCAAAAGAAAATGCCGGCGCCCGATATTTCAAGCTCAAGATGAACGGCGATCCCCAGCATGACGCTGAGCGCCTGGCTCGCATCGGCCAGGAACTCACGACGCTGCCGCACGATTACCGCGTCACGCTGGATGCCAACGAGCAATATGCCGACCTCGCCGCGCTGAACGCGCTGGTCGACCGGCTCGATCGTGACAGTGCGCTGAAGCCGATCGCGAACAAGCTGCTGTATATCGAGCAGCCGATGCCGCGCGACATCACGCGTCAATCGCCACTTGGCGCGCTTGCGAGCCGAGATTTCATCATCGATGAAGCCGACGATTCCTACGACGCGTTTCCGATGGCGCGTGCGCTCGGTTATCGCGGCATTTCGTCCAAATCCTGCAAGGGCATCTACAAGTCGGTGATCAATGCAACGCGCGCCGCCACATGGAGCGGAAAGAGTGAAAAATTCTTCGTCGCCGGCGAGGACCTGACCTGTCAGGCCGGCCTGTGCGTGCAGCAGGATCTCGCGCTCGGCGCCCTGATTGGTGTCACCCATGCCGAGCGCAACGGGCATCATTACGTGGATGGCTTTGGCGACACGCCGCTTGCGGAGGCGGAGGCTTTTCTCTCCGCCCATCCCGATCTCTATGTCCGCGACGGCGACAAGGTCCGGCTTGCGATCCATGACGGCGATCTCCTGACGGGATCGCTGACGTCTGAAGGTTTCGCCACGTCCGTGCATCCTCTGTGGTCCGCGATGTCGCCGCTGGAGCGGCCAACAACAAGAACGTCTTTGGAGAAAGCAGTATGACGACCAAACGCCTCGGCCTGATCATGAACGGTGTCACCGGCCGCATGGGGCTCAACCAGCATCTGATCCGCTCCATCGTCGCGATCCGCGACCAGGGTGGCGTGCTGCTGGCCAATGGCGACCGCATGATGCCGGACCCGATCCTGATCGGCCGCGATGCCGACAAGGTCGAGCGTCTGGCCAAGCGCTTCGATGTGCAGCGCTGGTCCACCGATCTCGACAAGGCGCTGGCGGATAAGAACGATACCATCTTCTTCGACGCCGCGACCACGCAGGCGCGCCCGTCGCTGCTGACGAAAGCGATCAATGCCGGCAAGCACGTCTATTGCGAAAAGCCGATCGCGACCAATCTGGATGAGGCGGTGGCGGTGCTGCGGCTTGCCAATGCCAAGGGCCTCAAGCACGGCACGGTGCAGGACAAGCTGTTTCTGCCGGGCTTGAAGAAGCTCGCCTTCCTGCGCGATTCCGGTTTCTTCGGGCGCATGCTCTCGGTGCGCGGCGAATTCGGCTATTGGGTGTTCGAAGGCGGCTGGCAGGAAGCGCAGCGGCCGTCGTGGAATTATCGCAGCGAAGATGGCGGCGGCATCATTCTGGATATGGTTTGCCACTGGCGATATGTGCTCGACAATCTCTTCGGCGAAGTCGAGAGCGTGAGCTGCACCGGCACCACTGACATCCCCGAGCGGTACGACGAGAAGAACAAGAAGTACACGGCGACTGCCGACGACTCCGCTTACGCCACCTTCCGCCTCAAGGGCGGCGTCATTGCGCACATCAACATGAGTTGGGTGACGCGGGTCTATCGCGACGATCTCGTTACCTTCCAGGTCGACGGCACCCACGGCTCCGCCGTGGCAGGCCTCACCGAATGCATGATCCAGGCGCGGCAGGCGACGCCGCGTCCGGTCTGGAACCCGGACGAAAAGCGCACCCACGATTTCTATGGCGATTGGCAGAAGGTTCCGGAAAACGTCGTCTACGACAACGGTTTCAAGGAGCAGTGGGAAATGTTCATTCGCCATGTCTGCGAGGACGCGCCTTATAAGTATACGCTGCTCGAAGGCGCCAAGGGCGTGCAACTGGCGGAATGCGCGTTGCAAAGCTGGCGCGAACGGCGGTGGATCGACGTCGCCCCGATCAAGGTGTGAGGCAAAGCCAAAGGACCGAAATCATGAACAAGCCGGTATTGCCTGTCTCGTCGTTGACACTGAAACTGCCGACCGCAGATCGCCGGATCGAGACTTATCGCCTGGCGGCGTCGCGAACGTTTCCGGCGAAACTCGAAGGCACCTTGAACCGCGTCGCGTTTTCCGCGGCGCATGTGGTGGCCGATCCGCTGGCCGATACCGATCCGTGGCTGACATCGGCGATCGATTGGGACCGGACCATTGCGTTCCGCGAGCACGTCTGGGACCTCGGCCTTGGCGTGGCCGAAGCCATGGACACCGCGCAGCGTGGCATGGGGCTGGACTGGCCGACTTCGCTCGAATTGATCCAGCGTTCGGTGAAGGCGGCAAAGGCGAAAGGCAACGCGCTGGTGTTTTCCGGCGCCGGCACCGACCACCTCGCGGTGGAAGATGCCAAGACCGTCGACGACGTGATCCGTGCCTATGAGGAACAGATCGCGGCGGTGGAAAAGGCGGGCGGGCGGATCATCCTGATGGCCTCGCGCGCGCTCGCCAAAGCTCGGCCGTAACGCTGACGATTACGGCAAGGTTTATGACCGCGTGCTGGGCCAGGTTCGCGAGCCCGTGATCATCCATTGGCTCGGCGACATGTTCGACCCGGCGCTATCGGGTTATTGGGGGACTGCCGACCTCGACAAAGCGATGGACGTCGCGGTCGGGATCATCAACGCCAATGCCGCCAAGGTCGACGGGGTAAAAGTCTCGCTGCTCGACAAGCAGCGCGAGATCGATATGCGCCGCCGTCTCGACAAGAATGTCAAAATGTATACCGGCGACGATTTCAATTACGCTGAATTGATCGCCGGCGACGACAAAGGCTTTTCCCACGCGCTGCTCGGCATCTTCGATGCCATCGCACCGGCGGCATCCTACGCGTTGTCGCGGCTGGCAGCAGGGGATGAAGCCGGTTTCCATGATGTGTTGGGGCCGACGGTGCCGTTGTCGCGCCACATCTTCAAGGCACCGACGCGGTTCTACAAAACGGGAATCGTGTTCATGGCCTATCTCAATGGCCATCAGGATCATTTCACCATGGTCGGCGGACAGGAAAGCACGCGCTCGACGTTGCACCTCGCCGAACTGTTCAGGCTCGCCGACAAAGCCGGCCTGCTGGCTAATCCGGAGCTCGCGACGCGGCGGATGAAGACGGTGTTGGCCACACGCGGCATTGAGCCCTGATGCGGGATTTTTCGGCCGATCATCGCTGGCTGTCGCTGAACACGGCGACCGTCCGCAAGCAGGGTGACCTCGTCCAGATCATCGACGCCTGCGCGCGACATGGCATCCGCGCGATCGATCCCTGGCGCGACCAGGTCGCAGCAGTGGGTCTCGATCGTGCTGTGCGTGCGGTGCGCGACGCCGGGCTTGACCTCACGGGTTATTGCCGTGGCGGCATGTTCACCGCGGATGCCGCGCATCGCACTGAGGCGCGGGACGACAACCGTCGCGCCATCGATGAGGCCAAGGCGCTGGGCGCGCCCTGCATCGTGCTTGTGGTCGGCGGGTTGCCGCAATATTCGCGGCCGGGAAGCAGCGCCTCAAAGGACATCGCGAGCGCTCGTGCGCAGGTTCACGACGCCATCGCCGAGATGATGGAGTACGCCAAACAGGCAAGCATGCCGCTGGCGATCGAGCCGCTACACCCGGCCTATGCCGCCGATCGCGCCTGCGTGAACACGACCAAGCACGCTCTCGATATTTGCGATGCGCTCGACCCGAAGCGCACTGGCGCGCTCGGGGTCGCGCTCGACGTCTATCATATATGGTGGGATCCCGAATTGCAGGCGCAGATCGCCCGCGCCGGCAAGGATCGGCTGATGGCGTTTCACGTCTGCGACTGGCTGGTGCCGACCAAAGACATCCTCAACGACCGCGGGATGATGGGTGATGGCGTTATCGACATCAAATCGGTACGATCGGCCGTCGAGGCGCAGGGTTTTGCCGGTTATTCCGAGATAGAGATCTTTTCGCAGGACTGGTGGGGGAAGCCGATGGATGAGGTCTTGCAGACCTGTATCGCGCGGCATCGAACGGTGGTCTAAATCCTGTAGGATGGGTTGAGCCTTCGCGAAACCCATCACCTCATACGCCGCGATCGATGGGTTTCGCTTTGCTCAACCCATCCTACGGGTCTGGGTCTAGGGGCACGATATGCGTTTGAACGACTGCCATAATTTTCATGACTTCCGGGAACTGGCGAAGCGGCGGCTTCCCGGACCGATCTTTGACTATATCGACGGCGCGGCGGACGACGAAGCGACCCTTCGCCAGAACACGGCGAGCTTTGAGCGTTGCGATCTCGTGCCCAATGTGCTGCGCGGTGTGGAGAATGTCGATCTTTCGGTCACCGTGATGGGCCAGAAGCTCGCAACGCCGTTCTATTGTTCGCCGACGGCGCTGCAGCGCCTGTTCCATCATCGGGGCGAACGGGCGGTGGCGGCGGCAGCAGCGAAATACGGCACGATGTTCGGCGTATCTTCGCTCGGCACTGTCAGCCTCGAAGAGCTGCGCAAGGCGCACGACACCCCGCAGATCTATCAATTCTATTTCCACCGGGATCGCGGCCTGAACCGGGCGATGATGCAACGCGCCAAGGAGGCCGGCGTCGAGGTGATGATGCTGACCGTCGACAGCATCACCGGGGGCAACCGTGAGCGCGACCTGCGCACCGGGTTTTCCATTCCGTTCAAGCTGACGCTGGGCGGCATGATGCAATTCGCGATCAAGCCGGCGTGGGCCGTCAATTATCTCACCCATGAAAGCTTCAAGCTGCCGCAGCTCGACGAACACGTCGATATGAGCGGCGGAGCGATGTCGATCGGGCGCTATTTCACGGAAATGCTCGACCCGGCCATGAAGTGGGACGATGTGGCTGAAATGGTCCGGCTGTGGAACGGCCAATTCTGCCTTAAGGGCATCATGTCGGTGGCCGATGCGAAACGCGCCGTCGAGATCGGCTGTACCGGCATCATCCTCTCAAACCATGGCGGCCGGCAGCTCGACGGCTCGCGCGCCGCGTTCGATCAACTGGCTGAAATCGTCGACGCCGTAGGCGACCGGATCGATGTGATGATGGATGGCGGGATCAAACGGGCGACCCACGTGCTGAAGGCGCTCTCGCTCGGCGCCAAGGCGGTGGGTGTCGGGCGCTTCTATCTCTATCCGCTGGCGGCAGCCGGTCAGCCCGGCGTCGAGCGGGCGCTGGGTCTCATGCAGGCTGAACTGGTACGCGGCATGCGGCTGATGGGCTGTTCCTCGGTGAGCCAGCTCTCGCGTGGGAATCTGCGGTTCAGGTAGAGCCGGGCAGGACAAAGCAATGCCGAAGTCGGCGCAGGATCACCTGCCCAGCTCGGCGGCACGTCGGAACTCCGAAGTGCTATTTCTTGTTCGAGCCAATGTTCGGCTGCAGGCTTCCGACGCCTTTTTGGCTCGGCGCTGCCGCGCTAGTCTTGATCTTTTCCTTCTTCGGCTTTTTCTTCTCTCGATTGCTTCGTTGCTCGCCCTTGGCCATAGCGTCTCTCCTGGATTGATAGCAGCCGATGTCTTTGAAGGCATCGAGCGGCGCGACGGTAGCAAAACTTGGGGGGCAATGGATAGAGCCGACCGAGCGAACGCAGATTCATTTTCAGTTGATTGTGCTTGCTATGTCGTAAGGTTACGCAGCAATTCTTAGGTTCGGCCAGCAAAGCGAGTCCCACATGAGCGAGCGACTGGAGACGTTGAAGAAGGCGAGGGATCGCATGGTCGAAGACCGCGATGCGCATACGAAGGTTCTCGCGGCGCCTTTTGATCGCGACAGGGCAGAGCGTGCGCGGGCCAAGTTCGTGGAGACGCAAGGGCTGATCGATGCGATCGACCGTGCCATCGCGGGCGAGCCGGCGGCGCCGTAGCCGATCACCCTGCGTGCTTTAGCTCACCACGCACGGCACGCTCAAAAATCCGCGGAACCGCACCCGGCCGCCGCGCACGGGTTCGCCACTTAGCGCATAGTCCGGAAACCGCGCCAGGAAGCGCGAGATCGCGATCGCGCCTTCGAGGCGCGCCAGCGCCATCCCGGCGCATTGATGCGCGCCGGTGCCGAAGGCGAGGTGCCGGTTCGGCGTACGGCCGATGTCGAGTTTTTCCGGATCGGCGAATTGAGCGGGATCGCGGTTGGCGGCGCCGATGCACAGCGTCACCGGCGTGCCCGCAGGCATTGCAACGCCGCCGAGTTCGACCGGCTCGACCGTCATGCGGTTACCGAGCTGGTTGGAGCTCTCGAACCTCAGCATTTCCTCGACCGCGGTTTTGATGAGCGTTGGGTTTTCGATCAGGCGCGCCTTCTCGGTTGGATGCTCAGACAGCGCCACCAGCCCGTTGCCGATCAGATTGGTAGTGGTCTCGTGGCCGGCATTGAGCAGGAAGATGCAATTGTGCAGCAATTCCTTTGACGTCAGCCGCTCGCCATTGTCTTCGCCCTGAATGAGCCGTGTCAGCACGTCATGCTGGGGATTTCCGGGCTTTGCCCGCCGCCGCTCGACCAGGATCTCGAGATAGGCAAGAAAATCCTTCACCGCTTTGTTGCCGCGCGCAAACACCTCCGCCCCGATCACCGGTTCCAGCGCGCCGAGAATGGCGAGCGACCAGTCGCGCAACGGTTCACGCTCGTCCACGGGCACATCGAGCAGATTGCCGATCACCTGAATAGGGATCGCGCAGGCGAAGTCTTCAATCAGGTCGACCTTGGCCTTGTTGGCGAGACCATCGAGCAGGCGGTCCACCAAGGCGATCAGATCGGGCTCCATTTCCGCGATCGCGCGCGGCGACAATGCGCCCATGATCAGCCGCCGCACGCGGGTGTGGGCCGGGGGATCGTTGAAGACAAGGCTGGTGGTGTGGTGCTCGTAGAGCAGGCTATCGCCATATTTCGGCGAAAACTCCTTCTTCTTGTCGGACGAGAAAACCTTGGTGCTTTTGTAGGCTGCGACCAAATCGTCATACCGGGTCAGGAAATAGGAACCGTTAGGCAGCCGCTTGACCGGCTCGTTCTCCCGCAGTGCACGATAAGTCGGGTAGGGGTTGGCGTAGAATTCCGGCGTCAGTTTCTCCAAGTTGAAACTGGCCGCGAGTTCTCGCGCATCCGAATTCACCTTGCCATACTCTTCTGACGCAGACCGATATGCCATTTTTGCGCTTTCGTTAAATGCAGCGCCGTCTACAGTCCGGCCACCAAAATTACTTTCCCGCTAGCCAACTGGAAATGCAAATGCACGCCCGCGCCGACGCACCCTCCGAGACTGCGGCCTCCTGGCCGGAGGAGATATTTGCGATATTGCAGCGCTTCGACGTCCGTCAGGTGCCCTATGTGCCGGATGCCGGCCATTCGCTGCTGATCCAGCGTGTGCTGGGCTCGTCCACGATGCGCGGCGTTTCGCTGACGACGGAGGAAGAGGGCGTGGCGCTGTTGGCCGGCGCCTGGGCCGGTGGCCAGCGCGGCGTGCTCCTGATGCAGTCGAGCGGCGTCGGCAATTGCATCAACATGCTGTCGCTGACGCAGATCTTCCGGTTTCCGTTCCTGACGCTCGTGACGATGCGCGGCGAGTGGGGTGAGTTCAATCCCTGGCAAGTGCCGATGGGATCGAGCACGCAGGCGGTCTTCGAACTGTCCGGTATAAGGGTGTTACGCGCGTCCCATCCGGAGGAGGTGCGTGAGGTGGTCGAGGCCGGCGCCATGCAGGCCTACAACGCTTGTACGCCAACCGCCGTATTGCTGTCGCAACGTCTGATCGGGACAAAGGTCTTCACCAAATGAGCAAGGCAAACCTCCTCGACCGTCGCGCCGTCGTCTCCGGCCTGTTGGCCAACCGCAAGGACGCTATCGTGGTTGGTGGGCTCGGCGCTTCCACCTACGACATGGCGGCTGCCGGCGATCACGACCGCAATTTCTATCTGTGGGGCGCCATGGGCGGCGCGGTCATGATCGGGCTTGGCCTCGCGCTGGCGCAGCCGAAACTGCCCGTGGTCGTGATCACGGGCGATGGCGAGATGCTGATGGGCATGGGAAGCCTCGCCACCGTCGGTCTGCAGAAGCCCGCCAACCTCACCATCGTCGTGCTCGACAATGAGGCCTATGGCGAAACCGGCGGACAGGTGAGCCATACCGCAGCCGCCGCTGACCTCGTCGGGGTCGCCAAGGCCTGCGGCATTGGCCATGTCAGCGCCATGACGACTATGGCCGAGGTCGAAGCCTTTGCGCCGACCCTGCAGGACGTTACCTCCGGGCCTCGCTTTGCCAGCGTCAAGATCGACGGTGCCAATCTGGAACGCGTGCTGTCCAGCCGGGACGCCAATTTCATCGTGAACCGCATCCGCGGCTCACTGGGATTCGAGCCGATTTAGTGTGGTGCACTGCAATAAATCCTTGACATTTGGCTAGGTGAGTGATTACTCACACGCCATGTCTACCCTGCGCATGACCAGCGATTTGCGGCGCCAGTTGATATTGAGCGCTGCCAAGCGGTGCTTCGCCCGCAACGGCTTTGCCGGCACCACGACCAAAAGCGTGGCGGCGGCTGCTGCCATTTCGGAAGGATTGCTGTTCAAGCATTTTCCGTCCAAGGCCGCGCTTTATGCGGAGATTCTGGCGGAGGAATGCGAGGCCGATCCGGATCTGGCGCATCTCTTGGGCCAGGCGCCTTCGACCGGCACGCTGGTCGAGCTGGTCAAGGGCATGGTCGGGCACTTCCTGCACGTATCGGATGGCCCGGACGAAGAGGAAGCCCAGCGTATCCGGCTGATGACGACGAGCCATCTCGATGACGGTGAATTCGCGCGGCTGCTCTACGCCAAGGTCGGCAATCTGATCGGGCCGGTGTTCTCCGCATCGATCGAAAGCGCCGTAGCGGCGGGCGACGCGGTGCGGATCGGCAGCGAGCCGCTCAATCTATTCTGGTTCGCCCACCATACCGTGCTAATGGCCGCGCTGACGCGGCTTCCGGCCGTACCCTGTCTTACCTATGGCAATGCCGCCGATGTCGAACGGCAGCTTTGTCAATTCATCCTGCGTGGGATCGGACTTAACGAAGCCGCAATTGCTTCACATCTGGACGGCGAGCCGTCGCCGAATTCGGGACAATCGGTAACTGCAGAAAGTGCATGACATGAATATTGTGACCGAAAGCCATATCTCGGGCCAGCCGATTGGCGACAAGCAGCGCAAGCGTCCGGTGCGGATGGTGCGTTGGTTCATCATCGTCGGGCTGTTGCTGGCTTTACTGGTCGGCGGGCTGGTGTATTTCAATTATTTCCGCGGCAAGATGATCGCGCAGTTCTTCGCCACCAATAAGCCGCCGCCGGCGAGCGTCAGCGTTGCCACCGCGAACTCCGAAACCATTCCGAACCTGTTGATCGCGGTCGGCGATCTCGCCGCCGTGCACCAGGTCAATGTCACCTCGGACGTGAACGGCCGCATCACCGACATCATGTTCACCGCGGGTGCCAGCGTGAAAGCGGGCACGCCGCTGGTGCAGCTGTTCGACGGTCCCGAGCAGGGCGACCTCGCCATCTTCAAGGCGCAGGCGACGATGGCGCAGCTCTCGCTCGATCGCGCCAAGCAGTTGGCTTCGCGCCAGTTCGGGCCGCAGGCCACCGTCGATTCGGCACAGTCGGCGTTCGATCAGGCCAATGCCGGTATCTCCAAGACGGAAGCCATCATCTCGCAGAAGCTGGTGCGGGCGCCGTTCGACGGCGAACTCGGCGTGCGCAAGGTCGAGGTCGGACAATATCTGACGGCGGGAACGCAGATCGTTTCGCTAACCGACCTGGATCAGCTCTATGCGAATTTCACCGTGACGGAAAAGGACTCTGGCAACCTGAAGGTCGGCCAGATCGTTCGCATCGCGGTTGATGCCTATCCGGGCCGCAAGTTCGAAGGCAAGATCTCGACCATCGAGCCGCAGATCGCGACCGACACGCGCAATATTCGCGTGCAGGCGACGATCGCCAATCCGGATCATATCCTCAAGCCCGGCATGTTCACGACCACCACCGTGGTGCTGCCGGACAAGCCGCCGGTCATCACCGTTCCCGAAACGGCGGTCGATTACACGCTCTACGGCGATTCAGTCTATCTGATCACCGAGAAGAAAGAGGACGACGGCAAAACCAGCCTGACGGTGGCGCGCACCTTCGTGCAGACCGGCAACCGGATCAACGGACGCGCCGAAATCCTCAAAGGTTTGAAGCCCGGCGATCGCGTCGTGGCGGTAGGACAGGTCAAGCTGCAGCCGGGAGCGGCCGTGGCGATCTCGACGGATCCGCTGCCGCCGATTCCTGCTGCGCCGCCGCGCTACTGAGACCATGACCCGGCCCCGGAAGGGGCCGTGGCGGCATAATAGCGGGCATCGGCCTTCGCAAGTGAGGTCGTGCCCAATTGAATCACTTACCGAGATGATTTGCGATGGCCCTAACTGATATCTTCATCAAGCGCCCCGTTCTGGCGGTCGTCGTCAGCCTGCTGATCCTGCTGATCGGTCTGAGGGCCGCAACCGTATTGCCGATCCGGCAATATCCGAAACTGTCGAACACGGTTGTGAACGTCACGACGGTGTATCCCGGCGCGTCGGCAGATCTGATCCAGGGCTTCATCACGACGCCGATCGAGCAGGCCGTCGCATCGGCTGAAGGCGTCGACTACATCACCTCGTCGTCGGTGCTTGGAACCAGCACGATCCAGGTCTACATCAAGCTCAATTTCGACCCCAACCAGGCGTTGACCGAAGTTCTCGCCAAGGTGAACTCGGTAAAATATCTGATCCCGAAGGAATTGAACGATCCGATCGTTACCAAGACAACCGGCCAGACCACGGCCGTGATGTATCTCGGCTTCTCCAGCGAGGAGCTCTCGGGTTCGGCGATCTCGGATTATCTGACGCGCGTGGTTCAGCCGTTGCTTTCGACCGTCGACGGCGTGGCGTCGGCCGATATTCTCGGCGGCCAGACCTTTGCGATGCGGCTGTGGCTCGATCCCGTCAGGATGGCGGGGCGAAACGTATCGCCGAACGATGTCTCGCTGGCGATTGCCGCCAATAACTTCCAGGCCGCGGCCGGTCAGGCCAAGGGCTTCTTCATCGTCTCGAACGTTTCGACCAATACCGACCTGCGCAACCTCGATCAGTTCAAGAAGATGATCGTCAAGTCCAAGGACGGCGGCTTCGTTCGGATCGAGGATATCGCAACTGTCGAGCTCGCCGCCCAGAGTACGGATGCGAGCGTCGCCTTCAACGGCGAGCACGCGATCTTCATCGGCGTGCAGGCAACGCCGCAGGGTAACCCGTTGACGCTGGTGAAGGGCGTTCGCGCGCTGTTTCCGGAGCTCGAACGCAATCTTCCGCCTTCGATGAAGATGAAGGTGGCCTACGATTCCACCAAATTCATTCAGTCGTCGATCGACGAGGTCGAGAAGACGCTCGGCGAAGCCGTGATCATCGTCGTCGTCGTGATCTTCCTGTTCCTGGCCTCGTTCCGCTCGGTCATCATTCCCGTCGTCACGATTCCACTGTCGCTGATCGGTGTCTGCAGTCTGATGCTGGTCATGGGATTTAGCTTCAACCTGTTGACGCTGCTGGCGATGGTGCTGGCGATCGGGCTCGTGGTCGACGACGCCATCGTGGTGGTGGAAAATATCCATCGACATCTGGAAGAGGGTAAGACGCCGGTACAGGCGTCGCTGCAAGGCGCGCGCGAAATTGTCGGCCCCGTTATCTCGATGACGATTACGCTGGCGGCCGTGTATGCGCCGATCGGCTTCCTCGGCGGCCTGACCGGCTCGCTGTTCCGCGAATTCGCGTTCACGCTCGCGGGCTCGGTCATCGTGTCCGGCGTGATCGCGCTGACGCTGTCGCCGATGATGTGCTCGGTATTTTTGAAGAGCGCGGAAGAGGGACGGTTTGCGAAAAGGGTGAACAAGGTGTTCGGTGCGCTAACGCACTGGTATGGCCGGCAGCTCGATCGTTCGCTCGACTACAGGCCGATCACCGGATTGTTCGCGCTGACCATCCTCGGGCTCGTCGGCTTCCTCTATATGCACACCTCCAAGGAGCTGGCGCCGGAGGAAGATCAGGGCATCGTGTTCGCGGTGATCAAGGGGCCCAAATACGCCAATATCGACTATCTCGATTTCTACGGCGAAAAACTCGACCATGTGTTTGCGAGTTTCCCCGAGACCGACCTTCGCTTCGCGTTGAATGGCATCAACGGTCCGCAGAACGGCATCGCCGGCATGTTGCTGAAGCCGTGGGATGAGCGCGAGCGCTCGTCGATCAAGCTGAAGCCGCTGGTGCAGGCGCAGCTTTCGAAGATCGAGGGTGTCAATGCGTTCGCGTTCAACCTGCCGCCGCTGCCGGGCGGGCCGGGCGGTTTGCCGGTGCAGATGGTGATCAATACCACCGCCGGCTTCCAGGCCGTCTACGACGAGATGACGAAGCTGAAGGCTGCCGCGCGCAAGAGCGGTCTCTTCATCGTGTCCGACAGCGACCTCGACTTCAACCAACCGGTGGTGCGGGTCAAGGTCGACCGTTCGAAAGCGAGCGATCTCGGCATCAACATGCAGCAGGTCGGCAATACGTTGGCGACGCTGCTTGGCGGTAACTACGTCAACCGTTTCAATCTCGAGGGACGGTCGTATCAGGTCATTCCGCAGGTACCGCGCGGGTTGCGGCTGTCGGCGGAAGCGCTCGGCGGCTATTATGTCCCGACCAACACCGGGCAATTGGTGCCGCTGTCGACCATCGTGTCGATCGAGACCGGCACCGACCCAAATGCGCTGACGCACTACAATCAGCTCAATTCCGCGACCTTCCAGGCGGTCCCGATGCCCGGCGTGACGGTAGGCCAGGCGGTGGACTTCCTCGAGGGTGAAGCGAAGAAGATGCCGGCGGGGTTCAGCCACGATTATCTGGCCGACTCGCGCCAATATGTGCAGGAAGGCAACCAGCTCGCGATCACCTTCGGTTTCGCGCTGATCATCATTTTCCTGGTGCTGGCGGCGCAGTTCGAAAGCCTCAGGGATCCGCTGGTGATCATGATCAGCGTTCCCATGGCGATCGTCGGCGCGTTGATCCCGCTGTTCTTCGGCGCTGCGACCATGAACATCTATACCCAGGTGGGATTGCTGACCCTGGTCGGCCTCATCACCAAGCATGGCATCCTGATGGTGGAGTTCGCCAACGAGCTCCAGCTCAACGAGGGTCTTGATAAGCGCTCGGCGATCGAGATGGCGGCACGGATCCGGCTCCGTCCGATCTTGATGACGACGGCTGCGATGGTCACCGGATTGATCCCGCTGCTGACGGCATCGGGTGCGGGCGCGGCGAGCCGGTTCTCGATCGGTCTGGTCGTGGTCGCGGGCATGTCGATCGGCACGCTGTTCACGCTGTTCGTGCTGCCGGCCGTCTATGTCGGGCTCGCGACCGATCACCAGGCCAAGGCCGGTTCGGACCGGACCAGGGAGATCGCGGATTTCGATCTGGGCCGTCAGGGGCTCAAGCCAACCTGAATTCCCGAACCAGCGCCTACTAAGGTGTCAGGCGGCAGCGGCAATAGTCGTTGCCGCCTTTCCTTTGTCTCGTGTAGCCTCTTCCCGGCAGAAGTGACTGCGCCCGGCAACAGGACGTCACCATGAAGCGACGCGAGTTTCTGACGCTGCTTGGCGGTGCCGCACTGGTCGATCCGCGCGCGGCATTGGCCCAGACGCCGGGCAGGATCTATCATCTGGGGACGCTGACGCCGGTGGCGCCGATGACGGACGGCAGCCCGTTTGGAAAGATTGTGGTCAAGGCGCTGGCGGAACGCGGCTATGCCATCGGCCAGAACCTGACATGGGATGCCCGCGGTTCGATGGGCGATGTCGCCAAGATCCCGGTGATGCTGGATGAGCTGAAAGCGCGTGGCGTCGATGCCATCATCGTCATCGGTTATCGGACGGCGCTGGCGGCAAAGCCGACGGGTATTCCGACAATCGGCGCCAATGGCATCGGCGATCCCGTCGAAACCAAACTGATCGACAGCCTCGCGCATCCGGGAGGCAACATCACCGGCATCTCTGACGTCGCGGCGACGCTCACCACCAAACGTCTTCAGCTCCTGAAGGAAATGACGCCCAACCTGAAAAAGGTGGCGATGCTCTGGAACCGGGACGACCTTGGCATGACACTGCGTTACGAGGCGTCGGCGAAGACGGCGCAGGCGATCGGCATTACGGTGCAGGCGCTCGGGGTTCGCGAGCCTGACGATTTCAACGACGCATTTTCGGTGATGAACCAGGATATGCCGGATGCCATTCTGATGGTCGCCGACGCGCTCACCAATCTCAATCGCAAGCGGGTATTCGACTTTGCGGCCGCGAAAAAACTGCCGGCGATCTACGAATACGATTTTCTGGTTCGGGACGGCGGCCTGATGTCCTACGGACCGGACCTGACGGAATCGTTCGAGCGTGCGGCGGCATTGGTCGATCGCATCTTCAAGGGCTCCAAGCCCGCCGACCTGCCGTTCGAGCAGCCGACCCGCTATCCCTTCGTCCTTAACCTGAAAACCGCCAAAGCCACTGGTCTGGAAATCCCGCCCAGATTGCTGGCGCTGGCCGACGAAGTGATCGAATGACTTGCTGCGCTGCGGCAAGAGACAAATTCCAACGTTCTTGCTAACTTGTGTGGGATGAGCATTTCCCTACATCCTGACACGCCGGAAGGCCGAACGCTGGCAGCGCCGCCCGCGGCGGATGCTTCGGCGGTGCCGGGACCTAAAGGGACGAAAATCCGCGCCCGGCTGTTTGCCAAATACGTTGCGCTGTTCGTCGCGGTGGTGGGCGTGGCGCTGCTATCCAACGGCATTTTCGAGGTTTTCTTCTATTATCGCGAGCACAAGGCGGCCCTGATCCGGATTCAGCACGAGCAGGCCGAAGCCGCCGCTGCCAAGATCGGCCAGTTCATCAAGGAGATCGAAAGCCAGCTGGGCTGGACCACCCAGCTGCCCTGGTCGGTGGCATCGATGCAGGATCGCCGGTTCGACGCGCTGCGACTATTGCGTCAGGTGCCGGCCATCACCGAACTGTCACAGATCGATTCGACTGGCAGGGAGCGCTTGCGGGTTTCGCGTCTGGCCATGGACGTCCTGGACTCCGGCCTCGACCTTTCCAAAGATCCGAAATTCACGGAGGCTGTCGCCAACAAGGTCTATTACGGACCGGTCTATTTCCGCCGCGAGTCCGAGCCCTACATGACGCTGTCGCTGGCCGGCACCCGGAAGGACGCCGGCGTCAGCATCGCCGAGGTCAATCTGAAGCTGATCTGGGACGTGGTCTCGCAGATCAAGGTCGGCGAGCGCGGCCACGCCTATGTCGTGGGTTCGCAGGGCCGCCTGATCGCGCATCCCGACATCAGCCTGGTGCTGCGCAACACCGACATGTCGAAACTGGTGCAGGTGCATGCGGCGTTGGCAGCGCAGGCGGCGCTGGCGGAGCAGGCAGCCCAGGCCGCGCAAGCGGTGCAGTCCGCGCCTGGCGCGCGGGCGGCTCCGTCGCCACCGCCACTGCCGGCACCGCGAATAGAAGCCGGGGATTCGGCCGCAGATTCCTTGCAGGGCGCTCTCAATATCCAGGGGCAAGAGGTACTGACCGCCTCCGCGCCGATTGCGCCGCTGGGCTGGATCATGTTTGTCGAGCTTCCGGTCAAGGAGGCCTATGCCTCGCTCTACGCAGCTTTGCAGCGCCTTGCCGCCGTTCTGCTGGGCGCGTCGATCTTCGCCGTGCTCGCCGGAATCTTCCTGGCCCGGCGCATGGTGGGGCCGATCCAGGCACTGCGGGCTGGCGCGGAGCGCATCGGCGGCGGCGATTTCGCCCAGCGCATTTCGATCAAGACCGGCGACGAGTTGGAAGGGCTTGCCAATCAATTCAACGACATGGGCGCACGTCTTCAGGAATCCTATGCGGACCTGGAGAACAAGGTCGAGCTGCGAACGGCTGAACTTAGTGAATCACTTGAACAGCAGACGGCGACCTCGGAAGTCTTGCAGGTTATCTCCAGCACGCCCGGTGACCTGGAGCCGGTGTTCAAGAGTATGCTGGAGAATGCGACGCGCATTTGCGGCGCGAATTTCGGCACGATGAATCTTTACGATCAAGGTGCCTTTCGCCCTGTTGCGTTCCACAACGTGCCTCAGGCCTATGCCCAGGCGTATGAGGGCACGTCGATCCGGCCGCACCCGCAGGGCCCACTCGGCACCGTTGCCAGAACCCATGAAGTGGTTCACATCGAAGATATCCGGACATTGCCGGCCTATATCGAGCGCAATCCTGCCATGGTGGCAATTTCCGAACTTGCGGGAGCCCGGACGATTGCCATCGTACCGATGCTCCGGGAAAATGAGCTGGTCGGCGTAATTGCGATCTACCGGCAGGAGGTACGCCTTTTCAGCGAGAAGCAGATCAGTCTTCTGACCAACTTCGCAAAGCAGGCCGTCATCGCCATTGAGAACACGCGCCTGCTCAAGGAGTTGCGTCTTCGCACGGATGATTTGAGCGAGTCGCTCGAACAGCAGACGGCGACTTCGGAAGTGCTGGAAGTCATCAGCTCGTCTCCGGGCGAACTCAAGCCGGTGTTCCAGAAAATGCTCGAAAACGCCACGCGGGTTTGTGGCGCTAGTTTCGGAACGATGAATCTATGGGATGGAGAACGTTACAACATCGTCGCCGACCACAATATGCCCGCTGCATTCACTGCTTTCCGGCAACAAACCCCGATCCTTCCGCATCCAGAGACGCCGCTCGCCATTGTCGCCCGGACGCATGAGGCCGTTCATGTTCACGACCTAAAGGACAACCCGGCCTACCGTGCCGGTGCACCCAACGTGGTCGCGATCGTGGATATTGCCGGCGCCCGGACGATCCTGGTGGTGCCGATGCTGAAGGAAAACGAGTTCATGGGGACGATAACGATCTTTCGTCAGGAGGTTCGGCCGTTCGCCGAGAAGCAGATTGCGCTGGTCGAAAACTTTACGAAGCAAGCCGTGATCGCTATCGAAAACACACGCCTGCTCAGGGAGTTGCGCGAACGTACTGACGATCTTTCGCAATCCCTCGACGAACTGCGCACCGCCCAGGACCGCCTGGTGCAGACCGAAAAACTCGCTTCGCTCGGCCAGCTCACCGCCGGTATCGCCCACGAAATCAAGAACCCGCTGAATTTCGTCAACAATTTCTCGGCCTTGTCGTCGGAACTGATCGACGAAATGAACGACGTGCTCAAGGACGTCAAGCTCGACGGCAAGACGCGCGAAGAGATCGACGAGCTCACCCTTATGCTGAAGGGCAATCTCGAAAAGGTCGTCCAGCACGGCAAGCGGGCGGATTCGATCGTCAAGAATATGCTGTTACATTCGCGCGAGGGATCGGGCGAGCACCGTCCTGCCGACATCAACGCGATCGTCGAGGAGAGCCTCAATCTGGCCTATCACGGCGCGCGGGCCGAGAAGTCGGGCTTCAACATTACGCTCAAGCGCGACCTCGATCCGGCTGCCGGCATGATCGACCTCTATCCGCAGGAGATCACCCGCGTCTTCCTCAACCTGATTTCGAACGGTTTCTATGCCGCGACAAAACGCAAGGAGGCCGGCGACGAAGCCTTCGAGCCGATGTTGAGCGCAACGACCAAAAGCCTCGGCAACAAGGTGGAAATCCGGATCCGCGACAATGGCACCGGCATTCCACAGGAAGTGAAGGAGAAGATGTTCAATCCCTTCTTCACCACCAAGCCGGCGGGCGAGGGGACCGGGCTCGGTCTGTCGATGAGCCATGACATCATCGTGAAACAACACGGCGGCAAGATCGACGTCGATACTGAACCCGGCATTTTTACCGAATTTATCATTACGCTACCCCGGACAGGGGCCGCACAAGCAATGACCGGAGGCCCAAATTGAGCGTTTACATTCTCGTCGTTGACGATGAGCCGGATGTCGAAGCCCTGTTTCGTCAGCAGTTCCGTCGCGATATCAAATCGGGCCGGTTCATGATGGAGTTCGCCCCGTCGGCTCCCGCGGCACTGGTGCGCGCCGCTGAGCTCAGGGATCCCTCGCTGATCCTGATCCTGTCCGACATCAACATGCCCGGCATGAGCGGGCTGGAAATGCTGCCGAGGGTGCGCGAGGAGCGTCCCGACGTCCCCGTGATCATGATCACCGCCTATGGCGACGCGGAAACCCGCCGCAAGGCGATCGAGCGCGGCGCAGTCGGTCTTCTGACCAAGCCGCTCGACTTCGCGCTGCTGCGCCATGAAATAGATACCAGGCTCGGACAGGCCGCATGACCGCTACCATTCTCGTCGTCGATGACGAGCCCGATCTCGAGGCTCTGGTTCTGCAGAAATTCCGCAGGCAGATCCGCGAGGGCACGGTGGCGTTTGTGTTCGCCCATGACGGTATCGAGGCGCTTGCATCGATCGAGCAGCATCCGCATGTCGACATGGTGGTGTCCGACATCAACATGCCGCGGATGGACGGGCTGTCGCTGCTGGCAAAGCTGCAGGAGGGGGAGGAGAAGAAATCGACCATCATCGTCTCCGCCTATGGCGACATGAGCAATATCCGCACCGCGATGAACCGCGGCGCGTTCGATTTCCTGACCAAACCGATCGATTTCTCCGATCTCGAAATGACGATCGACAAGACCATCCGCCATGTCGAGATGATGCGCGAGGCGCGCCGCCGCCAGGCCGAGGCCGAGCGCGCCCACGCGTCGCTGTCGCGCTATTTCTCGCCGCAGATCGCAAGCCGCCTTGCCGCCGACGGCGATAGCGACGGTATGGAAATTCTACCGCGCGAGATCGCGACCATCTTCACTGACATCGCCAGTTTCACGCCGCTGGTGGAAAGCACCGCACCGGAAGTCTTCGCTGCGCTGCTTAACGAGTATATGGCCGGAATGACCGACATTGTCTTCGCCCATGAAGGCACGGTCGCGAAGATCATCGGTGACTCCATTCATGTTCTTTTCAATGCGCCCGGAGACCAGCCGGATTGCGCGACACGCGCGGTTGCCTGCGCGCATGACCTTGATGCCTGGGCGGAGGAATTTCGCGCGCGCTGGAAGCCCAAAGCGGTGAATTTCGGCGTTACTCGGATAGGCGTTCACGCCGGCCCGGTGTTGGTCGGCAATTTCGGCGGCAGCCGGTTCTTCGACTACACCGCCTATGGCGACACGATCAACACCGCGTCACGGCTTGAGGCGGCCAACAAGTTTTTGGGCACGCGAATTTGTGTCAGTGCTGCTGTTGCCGATGCCGTCGAGAAGTTTCGGGGCAGGCCGGTCGGCGACTTGATGCTGCGCGGGCGTAGCGAGCCGCTGCGCGCCTACGAGCCGCTGCTAGCGGCAGACTTCGAATGCGCTGCGACGAAGCAGTATTCCGAAGCGTTCGCCAAGCTTGAAGCCGGCGATGCCGGGGCCATGCCGGCCTTTGCAGCGCTGGTCGGGACGCATTCCGAGGATGCGCTCGCCGGTTTCCATCTGCGACGGTTGCTCAACGGCGCCAAGGGCGTCCGCATGCAACTGGAATAACAAAAACAGGGAGCAGACATGACAAGCGACTTTACCGCCGGCAATTACCGGTTCATTCCGGCCGTGTTCCAGTATTCGAGCGGCGTTGCGGCCAACCCCGGCTTTGAAGTCGAGCGGGTCCGCTTCGACAGACCGGTGCCGTTGGCCGAAGGTTTTGCAAGGATCGCAAAATACATTCAAGATTCGGGCAGGCCGCTGACGTCGTTCTGCGCCTGTGAGTTGCGCTCGCCGGCAGCATTTACGGAGGAGGGCTTTCGGAATTTCAATCTGCACTACGTCAAGACGCTTGCGGAATGGGGAATATATGACGGCAAGACGAATCCGGTGGCGCGCAGCAATGTCTGTCCCGAGATCGATCCGCCCGCCGAGCCGTCGTTCTACGCTTTCTCGTTCACGCGTCCCAGCCAGAATGCCACGCCGAGCTTCGTGATCGCCGGCAGCGGCGAGTCGCAGGAGGGGTCGGCCAGCTACGCGGAGCGGACGGTGCGCTATCGCGACGTCAGCCCCGACGGCTTGAAGGAGAAAGTCCACTACGTGGTCGGCGTGATGGAAAAGCGTATGAGCGAATTCCGCTTCGACTGGAAGGATGCTACCGCGGTGCAGACCTACACCGTGCATGACTTTCATCCGGTGTTTGCCGAAGAGATGGTTCGCCGCGGAGCTGCGCGGTCCGGATTGACGTGGCATTTCGCACGGCCCCCCGTGGTCGATCTCGAATACGAGATGGACTGCCGCAGGGTGATGCGGGAGATTGTGATTTAGTCGAGATATGTGTGCAGGCCCGCTACCTCGCCCCGCAAGCGGGGCGAGGTAAGCAAGATATCACCGCTCCCGTGGATCAAGCGCGTCGCGCAGGCCGTCGCCGACCAGATTGAATGACAGCACCACTAAAAAGATCGCAAACCCCGGCCACAGCGCCATCCACGGTGCATTGGTCAGGAAGCGCTGCGCGGCGTTGAGCATGCTGCCCCAGGACGGCGCGGGCGGCTGCTGGCCGAGACCGAGGAACGACAGCGCCGCTTCGGCGATGATGGCGGCTGCGATCGACAACGTCGCCTGCACCAGCAGCGCCGGCATGATGTTTGGGAGGATATGAAACAGTGCAATGCGCCAGCGCGGGTTGCCCATCGCGCGCGCGGCCTCGACATAATCCTCGACCTTGACGCTCATCACCTGGCCGCGGGTGAGCCGCACGAATATGGGCGTCGCCGATATGCCGATGGCAATCATGGCATTGCCGAGGCTCGGGCCGAGAAACGCCGCCAGCGCAATGGCCAAAATCAGGAACGGGCAGGCCAGCATGGCATCGGTCATGCGGCTGATCAGGGCATCGATGAAGCCGCCGCGATAGCCCGACAGCAATCCCAGGGGCACGCCGATACTGAGCGCGATGCCGACTGAGATTGCGCCTGCCATCAGGGAGGCCCGCGCGCCGTAGATGACGCGGGCGAGAATGTCGCGGCCGAGTTCGTCGGTGCCGAACCAGTGTTGCGCCGATGGCGGCTTGCGCACCAGCGACCAGCTAGTCGCGATCGGGTCGTAGGGCACGATCAGCGGGGCAAACAGCGCGAGCAGGATGAAGGCTGCGATCACGACGAGGCCTACGACAGCCCCCTTGCGCTGGAACAGCCGCCGCAGCGCGCGCCGGGTCGGGCTCTCCAGTTCGTCTGAGACGGCAACGGGTAACGTTCCGAGCGCGACGTCGGTCATAGGCTCACGCCCTCAGCCTGGGATTGACGAGGATATAGGCGATATCGGCCAGCAGGTTCAGCGTGATGTAGATCGTCGCGGTCACCAGCACGACACCTTGCACGACCGCATAATCACGATTGAAGACGGCATCGACAATCAGTTTGCCAAAGCCGGGAATGGAAAAAATCTGCTCGGTCAGTACCGCGCCCGACAACAGCGTACCGAGTTCGAGCGCACCGAGCGTGATGATCGGCGTCAGTGCATTGCGCATGGCGTGCTTGAGGATCACCGAGCGCTCGGAGAGGCCCTTGGCGCGGGCGGTGCGGACGTAATCGCTTTCCAGTACCTGCAACATGGCGCTGCGGGTATGCCGCATGAGGATCGCGGCAATCGCATTGCCGAGCACGAAGGCGGGCATGATGGTGGAGGCGATGCTCGCTCGCCAGTTTTCGGAGAGCGGCACGTAGCCGGATGCGGGAAGCCAGCCAAGCTCGATCGAGAACAGGAAGATCAGCATGATCCCGAGCCAGAAATTCGGCGTCGAGATGCCCCACAGCGCAAACAAATTAGCGCCATAGTCCCAGGCCGTGCCCTTCTTCACCGCCGACACGATGCCGGCGGGAATGCCGATCAGGAACGCGATCACGATCGCCATCGACGCGAGTTGCATCGTTACCGGCAGTTTCTGCGCGATCAGGCTAAGCACCGGCACCTTGTTGCGCAGCGACTCGCCGAAATCGCCCGACAGCACGCCCTTGACCCAATAGAGATACTGGATCGGGATCGGCTGATCGAGCTTGTATTGCTGTCGGATTTGCTCGATCACGGCCGGATCGCGTTCCTCGCCGGCCATCACAAGCGCCGGATCGCCCGGGAGCAAATGCTGCAAGGAGAAGATCAGCAGCGACACGAAAAACAGTGTCGGGACCAGTTGGACGACACGCCGGGCGAGGAAATTCAGCATGGTGCAGGCCGCGTCCCGGGTACGACCGTTTTCACTTCAGCTTCAGCCCGATAACGCGAACGAGACCGTCCGGAATCGGCTTGTAACCTTCGAGCCTGGCGGTATGCGCGATCAGCAGCCTGCGGTGATAGAGGTAGATGATCGGCTCGTCGTTGAGCACGATCTTTGTCAGCTTCTCGTAGATCGCCTTGCGCTGCGCGGGATCGTTGACGACGCGCGCGTCCTCCATCAGCTTGTCGGCCTCCGGATTGGAATAGCCGCCGTCGTTCTGCGGCGCCTTGGTATGCAGGAAGACGTAGGAATTGCCGTCCGGATCGATCCGACCGCTCCAGCCGATCAGGAAGGCCTGGAATTCGCCAGCCTGAGCCTGCTTGAACGAGGTCGCGAATTCGATGACGCGGATCTTCAGGTCAAAACCCGCTTCTGCCGCCATCGACTGCAGCACTTGGGCAACCGCCTCATTCTCGGCGCCCTTGGGCACCATCATGTCAACGGCGACGGGGAGGGTGACGCCGGCTTCTTTCAGCAAGGCCTTGGCCTTGGCGAGGTCACGCTTCGGAACCGGAAACGCTTTCTGATAATAGGGATGTTCGGGGCTGATCCACTGATTGCCCGGCACGAACTCGCCGTTGAAGACGACCTGGGTGATCGCCTCGCGATCGATCGAAAGGTCGAGGGCCTGACGTACCTTTGCCGATTGACTCAACCCACCCTTGTTCTTGTCATTGTCGATGTTGAGTGTCAGACCGAAATAGCCGATCTCAAGCGCCGCCGACAGTTTGAGCCGTTTGTCGGCGCGCACATCCTTGATGTCGGTGGCGAGCACGCGCTCGGCCAGATCGAGCCCACCGGATTTCAGATTGGCCAGTCGTACCGTGGCGTCGACGATCGGCAGGAACACCACGCGGTCGATGAAGACGTTGTCCTTGTTCCAGTAGTCGGCGAATTTTTCGAACACCATGCGGTCCTGCTGCACCCGTTCGACGAACTTATAGGGACCGGCGCAAACCGGCTTCAATCCGAACTTGTCGCCGGCTTCCTTCGCAGCCTTGGGCGAGACCATCATGCCGGCGCGATCGGTGAGCTGTGCGACCAACGGAGAGTAGGGTGCCTTCAACGCCAGCTTGATCGTGAGCGGGTCGACAACGTCGATGTGATCGACTGCGGCCAGTTCCGGCTTTCGGAACGACCCGGGAAAGTTCAGATGCCGCTCCAGCGAAAACTTCGCGGCCTCTGCGTCGAATGCCTCGCCGTCGTGAAACTTGACGCCGGGCCGGAGCTTGATGGTGACTTCCTTGCCATCAGCCGATGTCTCGTGGCTCAGCGCGAGCTGCGGCACGATGTTGAGTTTTTCGTCGATGTCGAACAGCTTGTCGCAGACAGCGGCGAATACGATACGCCCAACGTATGTGCGCCCCATTGAGGGATCGAGAATGTCCGGGTCTTCGGCCAGTCCAATGCGTAATGTGGTCTGGGCCTGAACGGTCGCCCCGAACGAAAGCAGCAAAGCTGCCGCGGTCACTGCCAAACGCAAGAGTCTCATCGCACCCATCCTCATATCCTCGATTACACTGCCGCCGGTCGTTTCCCGACTATACCAACCCCGGCCGCGCTTGCACCTTCCGCTCCTGCGCCGAAGGCGGCGACCAATTTTTCCAGAACGGGCGAAAAGCCGCCATCCGAGGGAACGATGGCCTCGGGCGCGGGCAGCTCCGCCGTCCGGTGGCAGGCCGTTGCATGTTCGGTGCCATCGGCCACCAGGTCCGGCACTTCGATGCGGCAGCGCTCGATCGCGTAGGGGCAGCGGGTGTGGAAGCGGCAGCCCGACGGTGGATTGAGCGCGCTCGGCATCTCGCCTTGCAGCACGATGCGGCTGCGCTTTGCCTGCGGCTTGGGCACTGGAATGGCTGATAAAAGCGCACGGCTATAGGGGTGACGCGGGGTTGCGAACAGCGTCTGGGTGTCCGCGGTCTCGACGATGGCGCCGAGATTCATCACGGCGACCCGATCGGCGATGTGCTTCACCACGGCCAGATCGTGCGAGACGAAGATGTAGGCGAGGCCAAGTCGGTCCTGCAGGTCGCGTAAGAGATTCAGGATTTGCGATCGGATCGAGACGTCGAGCGCCGATACCGGCTCGTCGCAAATGATGAGCTTCGGTTCCACTGCGAGAGCCCGCGCGATCGCGATGCGCTGACGCTGGCCGCCGGAAAATTCGTGCGGATAGCGTCGGGCAAAGCGCGGCTCCAGCCCGACCAGGCGCAACAGTTCGTTGACCCGCTCGCGGCGGCGCGGAGCCGGAACCAGGTCATGCAGCGCCAGCGGTTCGGTCAGGATCTGGCTGACGGTCATGCGCGGATTCAACGACGCATAAGGGTCCTGAAAGATGATCTGCGCGTCGCGGCGAAAGGCGCGCAATTCGCCGGCGTTCAATGCCCCGAGCTCGCGGCCCTCGAAGCGGACGCTGCCTGCATCCGGCTCGATCAGCCGCAGCACCAAGCGGCTCACGGTGGATTTGCCGCAGCCGGACTCGCCGACCAGCGCCAGGGTCTTGCCCGCATCGACATGAAAGCTGACGCCATCGACCGCCTTGATGAAGGCGGTGGGGCGGCCGAACACCGATCGCGCGGCGACGAAATGTTTGACCAGGCCTTCGACCTCGAGGAGCGCGGTCATGACACCAGCTTCTCCAGCGGTGCCTTGATGCAGCGCGAAGCATGGCCGGAACTCAGCATCGCCAGCGGCGGCGGCGCGGCGATGCAGATATCCCCGACAAACGGGCAGCGCGCCGCGAAACGGCAGCCGGGCGGCGGATTGGCCATGTTGGGCACCATGCCCTCGATGGTCGCCAGATGCGTTGCGCGGCGATCGAGCCGCGGGATCGAGCCGAGCAGGCCGACGGTGTAGGGATGCTGCGGGTTGGCGAAGAGCTCATCGACCGGCGCGCGCTCGACGATTTCGCCGGCATACATCACGGCGACCTCGTCGCAAACTTCGGCGACCACGCCGAGATCATGCGTGATCAAAATGATCGCCGCGCCGCTCGCTGCCTTCAGTTCGCGCATCAAATCGAGGATCTGCGCCTGCAGGGTGACGTCGAGCGCCGTGGTCGGTTCGTCCGCGATCAAAAGCTGGGGATCGCATGCCAGCGCCATTGCGATCATCACACGCTGGCGCATGCCGCCGGAAAGCTTGTGCGGATATTCGTCGATGCGCTTTTCCGGCGAGGGGATGTGGACACGGCGCAGCAGCTCGATCGCGCGCTCGCGTGCCTGGCGCCGCGATCCGCCGCGGTGGCGCAGGACCGTCTCGACGATCTGATCGCCGATCGTGAAGCTCGGGTTCAGCGACGTCATCGGCTCCTGGAAGATCATCGCGAGCCGATTGCCGCGCAGATCGCGCAGGGTTTCGTCGGGAACTTGGAGCAGATCGAAACCGTCGAAGCGGATCGAGCCGGAGACTTCGGCAGAGTGCTTTGACAACAGCCCCATGATGGCGAGCGACGTCACGCTCTTGCCGCAACCGGATTCGCCGACGAGCCCAAGCGTCGCGCCATTGGCGACGCTGAGATCGACGCGGTCGACCGCATGCGTCGAACGGCCATCGTCGCTGTGGAAGATGATGCGCAGGTTCTCGATTTCAATCAGCGGACTTGTCGTCATGTCTTGCCCGCATTCGCGGCTTCGATGCTTGTATCGATGATTTTGCGGTCGGTAATCCCCGCCGGATTTTGGCGCGTCGGCAGGAATGGGCGGAAATGCACCCAGCGCTCGCGGCTCACTTGTTCGAGCCGTTCCAGCTCAGCAAGCGGATCGGTGTGGTCGTCGACGCGCAGGTCGAGATCGGACCATTCCTCGTTGCCATGGATCAACAGCGCCGCCGATTGCTTTCCGCGCTTGTCACCGCCCGCGGCTTCGCCGGCGCGCATCGCCGCGATCAGCCGTCGCGCGAAGGGCAGGCTGGCGCGGGCAAGATAGGCTTTCGCGGTTTCGTCGAGCACTGCAGCACCCGCCAGCATGTTGCCGGCAATCGAAAAACCGTCGCCTTTGATATGGCCACACCAATCGACGCATTCGCGGCCGGTATGAGCGGCGATATGGCCCTTCGCGTCCATGATGTGCAGTTGCCGGCTTTCCCGGCCATCATCGGCCGCGGTCAGGGTATCGACGATGTCGCTGACATCGCGCCCCTCGCGCAACAATTTTACACCGTCGATGCCGTAGTAGGGATTGACTAGCGCCTGGGTCGCGACGCCGCCGTAGCCCGCGGCGATATGCGGCACGCGTGCGCCGACCGCGAAGAATTTGGTCGCGACCGCAATGCCGAATTGGCCCGTGACAGGATCACGGGCGATGATCGACCAAGTCATCTCAAGCCTTACCAATCATCTCAACGTCTTACCGTCCGGCCGCGTAGCCTTGCATGCCCCGGGGATTGGCAGCGGCGCGGCGGCGGCGGCCGACCTTGGAGGCTGCGGTCAGGCGGCCTTCCGACCAGTCGGGACCGATCTCGACGACATGGCCGCGGCTCTTCAGCGTATCCACGGTTGCCTTCGGCACGCGGTTTTCGACCACCAGCACGCCGGGCCGGGCGGTGCGTGGCCAGAACGAGATCGGGAAATGCTCGGAGTGCCAGGCCGGCGCGTCGATCGCTTCCTGCAGGTTCAAATTGGCGTGGACATGCCGCAGGAAGAACTGCGTGGTCCATTGGTCCTGCTGGTCGCCGCCGGGCGATCCCCATGCCATGTACGGTTCGCCGTCGCGCAGCGCCATGGTCGGTGACAACGTGGTGCGCGGGCGCTTGCCCGGTGCCAATGCGGCGGGATGATTTTCTTCGAGCCAGAACATCTGGGCGCGGCTGCCGAGGCAGAATCCGAGTTCCGGAATCACCGGCGAGGATTGCAGCCAGCCGCCCGACGGCGTCGCCGAGATCATGTTGCCGGCTTGATCGATAATGTCGAAATGCACGGTGTCGCCGCGCACTTCGCCGAACCGGCCGACAGTCGGCTCGCCCGCGCCCATGGCGCCGACCGCTTCGCGATGGCCCTCGGCGCGGCGCAGTTTGACGACCGCACCGAAACCTTCGACCGAACCCGGAATGAAATCGAGCGAGGCTTTGTCCCTGGAGATCAGTTTGCGGCGCTCGTCATTGTAGGCGTCCGACAGCAATGTCGAGATCGGGATCTCCGTGAATTTCGGATCGCCATAAAATTTCTCGCGGTCGGCGAAGGCGAGCTTGGCGCATTCGATCTGCAGATGGATGAATTCGGGGCCGGCGGGATCGAGCCCGTCGAGTTCGAATCCCTTCAGCAGCGCGAGCTGCTGCAGCATGACAGGGCCCTGGCTCCAGACGCCCGGTTTGCAGACGGTGTAGCGGCCGTAGTCATAGGTGAGGGGGGCTTCGACGGTCGGTTGCCAACGCGCCATATCGTCGGCGGAGAGCACGCCGCGATGCGGCGAGCCGCTGACGTCCATGATTTCCTGCGTGCGGCAGAACTTGTCGATCGCCTCCGCGACAAAGCCATGCGACCACGCCTTGCGCGCGGCTTCGATCTGCGCGATGCGGTCGGAGCCCGCGCTCTCGGCCTCTTTCAGGATACGCGCGTAGGTTTCCGAGAGCTTTGCGTTGGTGAAGAGCGTGCCGGGCTTTGGCACTTCATTGTTCGGCAGGTAGACCGCCGCGGACGTTGCCCAATGCTTCCTGAACAATTGCTCGACGGTCTTGATGGTCGCCGCCGCGCGCTCCACCAGCGGGTAGCCGTCGCGGGCGTAGGCGATGGCGGGCTCCAGCACATCCCGCAGCCGCAGGGTGCCGTAATCGCGGAGCAGCAGCATCCAGGATTCGAACGTGCCGGGCACGCAGGCCGCTAAAAGTCCGGTGCCGGGCACCATCTCCAGCCCTTCGCTCTTGTAATGCGCGATGGTCGCTTTGGACGGGGCAGGGCCCTGGCCGCAGATCACCTCGGTGCGGCCGCGTTTGGTGTCATGCACGATGATGGGCACATCGCCGCCGGGCCCGTTCAGGTGCGGCTCGACGACCTGCAGCGTGAAGGCGGTGGCGACACCGGCGTCAAACGCGTTGCCGCCTTTCTCCAGGATTCCCATGCCGACGGCGGTGGCGATCCAATGGGTCGAGGTGACGACCCCGAACGTGCCTTCGATTTCCGGCCGGGTGGTGAACGGATCGGGATTGATGTTGCTCAACGGGCTGTGTTCTTTCTCGTTGGCCGGTTCCCGGCCGCGCTCGACCACAGCTCGGTCAGGCCGGCACGGGTCGCGCGCATAGGTGGGTGAAGCCTTCGTTGTAGATGTGTTCCATCGGGGGGTCCCGGTCGATGAAATTCTACGTGGTGTTGAAGATCGGCCCGGGCGATCCGCGCGGATAGATAGCATGTTCCGGGAGGCCGTCAAAACCGGCTGCCAAACCGGTGCCGAGGGTTGATTGCCTGGTGCGGAACCGTGTTCTATGACCGCTCGATCACAGGAGTATCGGGAATTGTCCTCCATTCGCATTGCGATAGCCGGGCTTGGCGCGATAGGCCGCAAAGTGGCGCGCGAGCTTGCCGACGGAATTCCCGGCCTGGTCCTTTCGGCCATCGCGACCGGGGACAGGGCCAAGGCGCAGGCCTGGCTCGATCGCGAGGGCATCGCATGTCCGGTGGTCTCGCTCGATGAGTTGCCGGCCCATGCCGACCTCGCGCTGGAATGTGCGCCGGCGGCCATCCTCGGCGACATCTGCCTGCCGATGCTCAACGCCGGCAAGCGCGTCATGGTGTTGAGCGCGAGCGCGCTGCTGCCGCGGCCTGATCTGGCCGACGTCGCGCGGGCAAAGGGCGGACAGATCATCGTGCCGACCGGTGCGCTGCTCGGCCTCGACGCCGTTTCGGCCGCCGCCGAGGGCCGGATCGAGAGCGTGCAGATGATCACACGCAAGCCGCCGAACGGACTCGCCGGCGCGCCCTATCTGATCGACAACAAGATCTCGGTGGAAGGCCTGACGTCGGCCCTGCGCGTCTTCAAGGGCACCGCGCGCGATGCGGCTGCGGCATTCCCGGCCAATGTCAATGTGGTGGCGGCGCTGTCGCTGGCGGGCATCGGACCCGACCGTACCGTGATCGAAATCTGGGCCGATCCGGGCGTCTCGCGAAACTGCCACGAGATCCGCGTCGAGTCCGAACTCGGCGCGTTTCACGATGTCGATCGAAAACGTTCCGTCCGAAAATCCCAAGACCGGCCGGATTACGGCGTTGTCGGTGATCGCTGCGCTGCGCAAGCTGACGACGCCGTTGCGGATCGGGACCTGATTACACCGGAGCTGTGGCGTCGGCCTTGCTGTTGACGGCGTGGCAGGCGACGCCGTCGATCAATGCGGGCGCCTCCTTGCGGCACAGATCGAACGCCAGCGGGCAGCGCGGGTTGAACGCGCAGCCGGGCGGTGGGTCGATCGGATTCGGAATCTCACCCTTGACCGGAATCCGCTGCCGGCCCGACATCGCCAAATCCGGAACCGCACCCAGCAGCATCTTCGTGTAGGGCATCCGCGGGGAGGCGAACAATTCGCGTCCCTCCGCGATCTCGACAATCCGGCCGAGATACATCACGCCGATGCGGGTCGCCATGTGGCGCACGACCGCGAGGTTATGGCTGATGAAGAGATAGGTCAGGCCGAACTTGTCCTGCAGGTCGCGCATCAGATTGAGGATCTGCGCCTGCACGGAGACGTCCAGCGCCGAGGTCGGTTCGTCGCAGACGATGAATTCGGCCTCTGACGCCAGCGCACGGGCGATCGCGATACGCTGACGCTGACCGCCGGAAAATTCGTGCGGGTATTTCAGGCCGTCATCGGTATGCAGGCCGACCAGGTTTAGCAATTCGCTGACGCGGGCGCCGATGTCCCGCTCACCCTGGATCAGATCGAATGCCCGGATCGGCTCGGAGACGATGGCGTCGACCCGGAAGCGCGGGTTGAGGCTCGCATAGGGGTCCTGAAAGATCATCTGAATCCGGCGGCGCAGGCGTTGCCGCGCTTGCGCCTGTCGGGGGTCGGCCATCGAAACGCTGTCGATGACGACTTCGCCCGAACTCGGCGGCAACAGGCCTACCACCATGCGTGCGACGGTGGTCTTGCCCGAACCGGATTCGCCGACCAGAGCGAAAGTTTCGCCCTTCTTGATGTCGAACGTCACTCCGTCGACCGCTTTCAGATATTCGAGGTGGCCGCCTTCGAGCACGCGGTTGAGCCATGGTTTCGAAACGTCGAACACCCGGCGCAAATTCTTCACATCGACAAAGGGCGCCGCACTCATGCCGCGGTCTCCTTCGCGGTTTCCGCAGGCCTGGCGTCAAAGAGATGACAGGCCACCGCCTGCGTGCCGTGCGAAATCGGATCCGGCCGCTCGATGCGGCATCGGTCGAAGGCGAAACTGCAGCGCGGGTTGAACGAGCAGCCCGGCGGAATGGCGGAAAGTCGCGGCATGGAGCCTGGAATCTGCACCAGCCTTTTGTCTTCGCCGGCGAGTGTCGGGATCGCGCCCATCAAACCCTTTGCATAGGGGTGCAGCGGATTTTGTACGACATCCTGCACCGGGCCGATCTCGGCGATCCGTCCCGAATACATCACCGCGACCCGGTCGGAGGTCTCGGCGATCACACCCATGTCGTGGGTCACCAGCATGACCGCGGTGCCGTGATCGCGGCCGAGCCGTTTGATCAGCGAGATGATCTGCGCCTGCACCGATACGTCGAGCGCGGTGGTCGGCTCGTCGGCGATGATCAATTCGGGTTCGGCGCAGATCGCAAGCGCGATCACAACGCGCTGGCGCATGCCGCCGGAGAATTCGTGCGGATAGGCATCGATGCGCTTTTCCGGTCCGGGAATGCCGACTTCCGCGAGCAGATCGATGGCGCGTTTGCGCGCCGCGCTCTCCGAGAGATTGGTGTGGGTCCTGATGGTCTCGATGATCTGGTGTCCGATCGTGTAGAGCGGATTGAGGCTGGTGAGCGGATCCTGAAAAATCATCCCGATCCGTTTACCCCGGATGCGGCGGATCTCTTCCGTCGGCAAATGGTCGATCCGCGTGCCCGACAGATAAATCTCGCCGCCGGCAATGCGGCCGGGCGGATCGATCAGCCCGATCACCGCGAGGCCGGTGACCGACTTGCCGGCACCGGACTCCCCGACCACGCCGAGTACCTCGCCCTTGGCGATATCGAACGAGATTCCGTCGATCGCGCGCAGCGTGCTGCGGCGGGTGAGGAACTCCACCTGGAGATTACGCACGGAGAGAACGGGGACGGTCATCGGAGCTTTGGATTGAGGGCGTCGCGCAGCCAGTCGCCGAGCAGGTTGATGGAGAGGATCAGTCCGGCGAGCGCAAAGCCGGGGAAGGCTACGATCCACCATTCGCCCGCGAACAAATAGTTGTTGCCGATCCGGATCAGGGTGCCGAGCGAGGGCATGGTGTCGGGCATGCCGGCGCCCAGGAACGACAACGTCGCCTCGGTGATGATGGCAAGCGCGAGGTTGATGGTTGCGATCACGAGAATTGGGCCCATCGTGTTCGGCAGCACGTGGCGCAACATGATCACCGGTGCGGGCAGGCCGATCAGTTGCGCCGCGGCGACATAGTCCCGGTTCTTCTCGACCATGACGCAACCCCGTACCGTACGGGCGTACTGTACCCAGAAGCTCAAGCCGATCGCCACCACCAGCACCGACAGGGTGCTCATAGCGTCGAGTCGATTGCCGAACAATGATTTGGCGACGCCGTTGACCAGCAGTGCGATCAGGATGGCGGGGAAGGTGAGCTGCACGTCGGCGATGCGCATGATCAGGCCGTCGACCGCTCCGCCGACATAGCCCGCGATCAGCCCCAGCATGATGCCGAGCGCGCCGGCGAAGATAACGCCGAGCACGCCGACTGTGAGCGAAATCCGCAAGCCATAGAGAATGGCGGAGAACACGTCGCGGCCCTGTTCGTCGGTGCCGAGCAGAAACGGACTTTGGCCGTCGGCGGTCCACAGCGGCGAGATGCGCGAATTCATCAATTGAAGCTGCGCCGGATCGAACGGGTCCTGTACGGCAAGAACGGATGCGAAGATCGCCAGCAGGAAAAACACGATGGTGATGGTCGCCGCCACCATCGTCAGCTTGGAGCGGCGGAACGAATAGAACAAATCGCTATCGAGCGCGCGCCCGATCAAGCTTGCGCCGGGACGCGCGGGCGGCGCATTCGGTTCGGCTTGGTGTGGGACCACAGCATCGGACATCTTGTTCTCTCGCTCTATGCCGGACGGCTGATGGTCGAGCGCAGGCGCGGATCGACAATGGTGTAGAGGATGTCGACCACGAGATTGATGGTGACGAAAATCAGCGACACCATCAGCAGGTAGGCCGCCATGATCGGGATATCCACGTTTTGCACCGCCTGCACGAACAACAGCCCCATGCCGGGCCACTGGAATACGGTTTCTGTGATGATGGCAAATGCAATAACCGAGCCAAATTGCAGGCCGGCGACGGTGATAACGGGAACCAGCGTGTTCTTGAGCGCGTGGCCGAAATGGATCGCCCGCGTCGTCAGTCCGCGCGCGCGAGCAAAGCGGATATAATCGGTGCGGAGAACTTCGAGCATTTCAGCGCGTACCAGCCGCATGATCAGCGTCATCTGGAACAGGCCGAGCGTGATCGACGGCATGATCAGCGCCTTGAGGCCGGACACCGTGAGCAGGCCGGTGGTCCACCAGCCCAGACGGACCACATCGCCCCGGCCGAACGACGGCAGCCAGCCCAGCGTCACCGCGAACAGATAGATCAGGAGAATGCCGATCAGGAAGGTCGGTAGCGAGATTCCGATCAGCGATACGGCCTGCAATATCTTCGTCAGCAGCGTATCGCGCCGGAGCGCCGAATAGACTCCCATCAGAATTCCGAACACCATCGCGAGAATGGTGGCGCAGGTGGCAAGCTCGAGCGTTGCCGGTATCCGCTCCGCCAACAGGTTCGCGACCGGCTGACGGAACTGGTAGGAAACCCCGAACTTGAACTGCGCAGCGTTGACGACATATCGGACGAATTGCACGACTACGGGATCGTCAAGGCCGAGAGATTTGCGGATGTCGGCGCGTTCGGCGGCCGAAGTGTCGATCGCGACCATCTGGTTGACCGGATCGCCCGCGAAGCGGAACATCGAGAACGAGATGATCCCGACGGCAATCATCACGCCGATGGCCTGAATCGCACGGCGAAGAGTGAAAGCGAGCATGTGATCCTTTCACTGCCTGTCTGATCTTGCGGACGTCATTGTCGGCATTAAAACGAAAAGTCCCGGAAGCCGCAAAGCTGCCGGGACCATGGATACTGAGGCTGCTTACTCCTGTTTGGTCGCCCAATACAGCAGGACCTGATTGTCCGCACGCTGCGTCAGCTTCACCTTTTTCGAAACGCCCCATGCCAGCGCCTGTTGGTGAAGCGGGATATAGCCGTATTCCTTGATGCCGATTTCGAAGGCCTGCTTGATCAGCTGATCGCGCTTGGCGTCGTCGGTCTCGAGCAATATCTTGTCGGTGAGTGCATCCACCTGTTTGTTGCAGTAGCCGCCGAGGTTGGCTTCACCACGCGTCGCATCTTTAGCGTCGTCGCGGCATCCCATGATATCGTGCAACACGTTGTGGGAGTCGGACGAGGCCGGGGTCCAACCCAACAGGTAGAACGAGGTCTGGAAACCGCCGGGCTTCAGTACCTTGGCGAAATATTGCTGCTTCGGTTGCGCCAACAAATTGATCTTGACGCCGATGCGAGCCAGCATGCCGACCACCGCCTGACAGATCGCAGAGTCGTTGACGTAGCGGTCGTTGGGGCAATCCATGGTCACTTCGAAGCCGTCAGGGTAGCCGGCGTCGGCCAGGAGCTTCTTGGCGCCGTCGGGATCGAGCTTCGGCCGTGTGAAGTCCTTGGAAAGCGAGAACAGTTGCGGTGCGATCATCAGGGCCGACGGCGTCGACAGCCCGCGCATCACGCGGTTCTTGATCAGGTCGACATCGACTGCCTTGTAGAAGGCCTCGCGAACGCGGACGTCCTTGAAGGGATTCTTCCCCTTGACGTTCGAGTACAGGAGTTCGTCGCGCACCTGATCCATGCCGAGAAAGATCGTGCGCAGTTCCGGCCCGGTGATGACGGCGGCATTGCCGCTCGAATTGACCCGCGCGATATCCTGGATCGGAACCGGCTCGATAACGTCCACTTCTCCCGAGAGCAGGGCCGCTACCCGCGTAGCGTCCGAGCTGATGGGCGTGAAGATGATTTCCTTCAAATTATGTTCGGGTTTCCCCCACCAATTCGGATAGGGTTTGTACACCGTCTTCACGCCGGGCTGATGGCTCTCGATTATGAAAGGACCGGTGCCGTTTTCGTTGAGCGAGGCGTAGCTCGGCGTCGTTGCCGCGGCGGGCGTCGGGGCTACCGAGTTGTGCTCCTCGCACCACTTCTTGTCCATGATGTACCAGCCGTCCCATTGCGAAATCAGAATGGGGTTCGGCGAGGGTAGCACCACATCCACCGTATGATCGTCGACCTTGACGAACTTTGCATCGGCCGGAACGTTCGACAGGAAGTTGGAGCCTTTGGCGCGAATGCGGTCGGCGGAAAAGAGGACGTCGTCGGCGGTGAAGGGGTCGCCGTTGTGGAATTTGACGTTCTTGCGCAGATGGAAGCGCCAGCGCGTCGGTTCGGGCGTCTCCCAGCTCTCTGCCAGTGCCGGAACAATCTTCAGATCCTTGTCACGGGTGACCAGGCCTTCGTAGATATGCGCGTGATGCGCGATGGTCGTGGTTTCCTTGAGCGTGTAGGGATCGAGCGATTTGAGATCGCCCTGGTTGGCATAGCGCAGCGTTTGGGCCGATGCTGGCATAAACGCGAGGATGGAAGCGGCGGCGGCTGCAAGAAAACTCTGACGTACCCACATATTGATCCTGTTCCCCACTCTGATCAGCCGTTTTGCTTTTACCGGCAGATATTACCTTTACATGTTGCCAGAGTTTGCAAGCCGCGCAAGCGCGATTTCCCCTATTGATAGGTCGGTTTGCGTGTGTCTGCGGCAATGAGTAGCTTCACCTTAGGCTTTGGGCGCCAGCGCGTTACATTGAACTTTCGGAGTGCCGGATGGCGGAACTGAAGGCCGACGTTCTCGTCCTGGGTGCGGGCATGGTCGGCGTCGGCGCCGCCTTGCACCTGCAAAAACGGGGCCGGGATACGGTCCTGATCGACCGGCACGATGTCGCCGGCGAGGAGACCAGCTACGGCAATGGCGGATTGATCGAATGCGCGTCGGTCTTTCCCTATATGTTTCCCCGGGATTTCCGCCAGATCCTGCAATATGCCTCCAATCGCACGCCGCAGGTGCGGTATCATTTTTCGGATCTGCCGCTCTTCCTGCCCTGGCTGGTGCGCTATTTCCTGGCGTCCTCGCCGGAGCGTGCGCTGCACAGCGCGATGGCGGAATTGCCGCTGATCCGGCGCAGCCTGATCGAGCATGAGGCGCTGATCTCGGAAGCTAATGTGCCGGAACTGCTGCGGCGGACCGGCTGGATCAAGCTGTATCGCTCCGATGCCACGCTCGCCAATGCGGTGCGCGACCTCGAACGCGCCAAACAATATGGAGTCTCTGGCGAGGTTCTCGACGCCCCGGGCATCGCCGCGCGTGAACCGCACCTGACCGGCGACTTCGCCGGCGCGGTGCATCTTCCTGCGCCCGGCTTTGTTCCCGATCCCGGCGGTCTGGCCAAGGCCTATGCGGCGTTGTTCGGCCGCAAGGGCGGCCGCTATCTGGTCGGGGATGGACGAACGCTCGAGCAATCCGGCACACGCTGGCGGGTGGCAACGCTCGAAGGATCGATCACGGCGCGCGATGTCGTCGTCGCCATGGGACCGTGGTCCGATCAAATATTCGCGCCGCTCGGATATTCGATCCCGCTGAACGTCAAGCGCGGTTACCATCTGCATCTCAAGGCGCGCGGCAATGCCGTGCTCAATCGTCCCGTCCTCGACTCCGATCTCGGCTATCTCCTGGCCCCGATGAACCGCGGCATTCGCCTGACCACCGGCGCAGAGTTCGCCCGCCGCGATGCGCCGCCGACCCCGGTTCAGGTCGAGCGGGCTCTGCCGCGGGCCCACGCGCTGTTTCCCTTGGGCGAAGCGGTCGACCCCAGGCCCTGGAAGGGCGCGCGACCCTGCCTGCCGGATATGCTGCCGGTGATCGGGAAGGCGCCCCGCCATGCCGGGTTGTGGTTCAATTTCGGTCACCAGCACCACGGCCTGACGCTTGGACCTGCAACCGGCCGCCTGTTGGCCGAAATGATGACCGGTGAGACGCCATTTGCCGATATCAGCCCTTTTGCCGCGGAACGATTTGGTTGACCATGTGCGACGACTGGGGGGCCGGCAGGCTTTCAGGGAATGGGCTTGTCCTTGCGTGACTCAGCCTGTCGCGGCGATACTACGGCAAGCCATAGATAGCGTTTTCGAGCGAAGTGGATACCGGTTCGCGTCAAGAAGACGCGTCGGAACATAAAACTAGAGCCAGGTTCTGATTCAATCAGAACCGCTCTAGAGCGATCAGGAGCGGCCATGAAGGTAAACGTCGAAATAGATTGCACGCCCCTCGAGGCCCGGCAGTTTTTCGGACTTCCCGATGTGCAGCCGATGCAGACGGCTGTGATGGACAAGCTGCAGCAGCAGATGATGGCCAACATCGAAAAGGTCTCACCGGAATCGCTGATCCAGAGCTGGTTCACTTTCGATCCCAAGATCGCCGAGCGCTTTCAGGACATGTTCGTGACCATGGCCGGCCTTGGCGGTGCGGTTAAGAAGGACAAGAAATAGTGTCGGTCGCGGACGAAGGCCCGCCGGCGCCAGAGCAAAGGCTTCGTCCGCCGAGCCTGTTTCTGATGCTGGCCGAGGCGCGCGGCCTGTTCGAACTCAATTCGAGCCTGTTGCTCTCGCCGCTTTTGATGCGCGCCCCGAGGGGCGACGGACATCCGGTGCTGACGCTGCCGGGATTTCTTGCAAGCGACCTGTCGATGGCGCCGATGCGGCGCTATCTGAAAGAACTTGGATACGACAGCTATGCCTGGAACATGGGCCGCAATTTCGGCGGAGTCGCCTCCAGGCGCGGTGCGTTGCGCGATCTCCTGACCCGCATCCACGAAACCAGCGGGCGCAAGGTCAGCCTTGTCGGTTGGAGTCTCGGCGGCATTTATGCGCGCGACCTGGCGCTGCAATTGCCTGACATGGTGCGCTCGGTGATTACGCTCGGAAGTCCTTTCGCCAACGACGTCAGGGCGACCAATGCGACGAGGCTCTATGAAATGTTGTCGGGTGAGGGCATCGACGACAACCCCGAGATTCAAAAGGCCATCGCCGGCGACCTGCCGGTCCCGGCAACCTCGATTTACTCCCGTACCGACGGCATCGTGAACTGGCACACCACCCAGCTACGCCCCTCGGCGACGGCCGAAAATATCGAGGTCTATCTCGCGAGTCATGTCGGCCTCGGCGTCAACCCGGCCGCCCTGTGGGCGGTGGCCGACCGCCTGGCGCAGGCGGAAGGCGAATTTAAGCAATTTGATCGATCGGGGCCGTTTGCCATTGCATATGGGCCTCCGGAAAATGCACAATCCTGACCCAATGTCCTGAATAGAGCATGATCCCGAAAAGTGGGTACCGGTTTTCGGGTAAGATCATGCTCCATTGAGAAGGACCTATCTGAACGCCAGAAGCGCCGCCCAAGGCGCCGTGTGATCTGCTTGCGGGAGGAAAACATGACTGACGCCAGGAAGCTGTCCTCGATGGACGCGTCGTTTCTCTATCTGGAAACGCCGGAAATGCCGATGCATGTCGGGAGCATGGCGATCTTCCGCCTCCCTGAGAATTACAACGGCAACTTCTTCGAGGAATTCAAGGCGATGATCGCCTCGCGGCTGCATATTGCGCCGATCCTCAAGGCCCGCCTGGAAAAGGCGCCGCTCGACATCGATCATCCCTCCTGGGTCGAGGACGACCAGTTCGACATCGATCGCCATATTTTTCGCGGCAGCCTGCCGGCGCCTTACGACCGGGCGACGCTGGAGCGCATCGTCGGCTGGATGCATGCCAAGCTGCTCAACCGCGCCCGTCCGCTCTGGGAGTTCTATGTTTTCGAGGGCATGAAGGACAACGAGATCGGGCTCTATTCCAAGATGCACCATGCCTGCATCGACGGCGGCGCCGGCGCCGCGTTGACCAACATGATCTACGACATTTCGCCGATCCCGCGAAAAGTCGAGCCGCCGACGGCGCGCAGGGTTGCGCAGGAGCCGCGCGATATCGCGGCCAACCTCATCGATTCCTATCAGCAGCTTTGGCGGCAGCCGTTCAATTCCTCGGCGGCACCGAAGAGCCTGGAACTGCCGCGTTCCGGCAAGAGCGATCTCGGATCGATCCTGTTCGACAATGCGATGTTCCAGATCGAAAGCGCGGTGAAGTTTGCCGCCAACGTGCCGACGATGCTGAAAAGCGTCTCCGACGTGATCGGCAAGATTTCGGATCCGAAGTCGCGCGACAGCATCGCCAGCATGGTGTCGCCGTCGACCATTTTGAACAAGGCGATCTCGTCGGAGCGCAGCTTTGCCGGCACGTCGATATCGCTGTCGCGCGCGAAGGCATTGGGAAAGCAGTCGGGCGGCAAGCTCAACGACGTCGTGCTGGCGCTCGCCTCCGGCGTGGTGCGGCGCTATCTGCTGCAGCAGGGCGCACTGCCGAACAAATCGCTGACGGCGGCCGTGCCGATTTCGCTACGCGAGGAAGGCAACACCGAGTCCAACAATCAGGTGTTCGGCATGATCTGCTCGATCGCCACCAACATCGAGGATCCCAAAGGGCGGCTGGAAGCGATCATCGCGCAATCCACCAAGTCCAAGGAAATGTCGCATCCGCTGCGGGCGCTGATGCCGCAGGTATCCAACATCTCGATGCTGGGCGCGCCGATCCTGGTGCAGATTCTCGCGCTGCTCTACAGCCGCTCCAACCTCTCCGATGTGCTGCCGCCGGCGGCGAACATCACGGTGTCCAACGTGCCGGGGCCGCGGCAGACATTGTATGCGGCCGGCGCGGAGTTGCTGCACATCTTCCCGGTGTCGATCTCGACCCATGGGCTGGCGCTCAACATCACCGTGCAGAGCTATCGCGACCAGCTCGATTTCGGCTTCATCGCGGGCGCCAACATCATTCCCCATGTGCAGGTGTTGTGCGACATGCTGCCGCTCGAATTCGACGCATTGGAAGCGGCGTTCGCGCCACCGCCTGCCGATATCAAGGGCGCGGCTGAATAGGGGAACATGATCCGGAAAAGTTGCAACCGCTTTTCCGATGAGATCATGCCAAGAGAAAAGAGATAGTTGCGATGATTGAAATGCCACCGCTGCAGTTCGCTCAAACGAACGGTATTCGTATGGGCTATTACGAGGCGGGTCCAAAGACCGACAACCCGCCGGTCATCCTTTGCCATGGCTGGCCGGAACTCGCATTTTCCTGGCGTCACCAGATCAAGGCGCTGAGCGAAGCCGGCATCCGGGTGATAGCGCCGGATCAGCGCGGCTATGGCTCGACCGACCGGCCCGAGAAAGTCGAGGATTACGACATCGAGCATCTGACCGGTGACCTCGTCGGGCTGCTCGACCATCTCAAGATCGACAAGGCGATCTTTGTCGGCCACGACTGGGGCGGCTTTATCATCTGGCAGATGCCGTTGCGCCATATCGATCGCGTTGCAGGCGTTGTCGGCATCAATACGCCGCATCATGATCGCGCGCCGGCCGATCCGATCGAACTGTTTCGGAAGCGCTTCGGCGAGAGCATGTATATCGTGCAGTTCCAGAATCCCGCGCGCGAGCCCGACCGGATTTTCGGCAGCCGGGTCGAACAGACGTTTGACGCCTTCATGCGCAAGCCGGTGCCGCGCAGCGACACCGCGCCTGCGGACCAGCCGGTCGCAGGCGTCGGCGCTTCACCCAGACTCAATCTGGCATTTCCGCAGATGATCGCGGGTTACGATGCCAAGCACGATCCGCGGACGCCAATCCTGTCGCCGGAAGAAAAGAAGGTGTTCGTTGATACCTTCACCAAATCCGGCTTCACCGGCGGCATCAATTGGTACCGCAACATGTCGCGCAACTGGCAGCGCTCGGCGGGGCTGGACCACACCGTGCGGGTGCCGTCGCTGATGATCATGGCCGAGAACGATCACGTGCTGCCGCCGTCGGCTGCCGACGGCATGGAGAAGATCGTTCCCGATCTGGAGAAGTACCTTGTGCGGGACAGCGGCCATTGGACGCAGCAGGAAAAGCCGGATGAGGTCAGTGCCAAGCTGATCGAATGGCGTAGAAAGCGGTTTGGGTGAGGAACCTCACTACCTCGTCATTGCGAGCGAAGCGAAGCAATCCATAGCGCGGCACAGCAAGACGGGGTTGCTTCGTCGCTTCGCTCCTCACAATGACGGCGCGGGTCTGGCAACACGGGCAGGAGACACTTCAGCAATGGCTTCCACCAACAAGCTCAATCCGATCCCGCATCCGCCGAAGAAGCCGGTGGTGGGCAACATGCTGTCGCTGGATCCGAACGCGCCGGTGCAGCATCTGGTGCGGTTGACCAAGGAGCTGGGGCCGATCTTCTGGCTGGATATGATGGGCGCTCCGCTCGTCATCGTCTCCGGGCACGATCTTATCGACGAACTCTCCGACGAGAAACGCTTCGACAAGGCGGTGCGCGGCTCGCTGCGACGCGTCCGTGCCGTCGGCGGCGACGGTCTCTTCACTGCCGACACCAATGAGCCGAACTGGAGCAAGGCGCACAACATCCTGCTGCAGCCGTTCGGCAATCGCGCGATGCAGTCCTATCATCCGAGCATGGTCGATATCGCCGAACAGCTCGTCAAGAAATGGGAGCGGCTGAACGGCGACGAGGAGATCGACGTCGTTCACGACATGACCGCGCTGACGCTCGACACCATCGGCCTCTGCGGCTTCGACTATCGTTTCAATTCCTTCTATCGCCGCGACTACCATCCGTTCGTGGAATCGCTGGTTCGCTCGCTCGAGACCATCATGATGACCCGCGGCATTCCGCTTGAGGGCCTGTGGCTGCAGAAGCGCCGCCGCGATCTCGCGGCAGACGTCGCCTTCATGAACAAAATGGTCGACGAGATCATTGCCGAGCGGCGCGGCAACGCCGAGGCCGCCGAGGGCAAGAAGGACATGCTGGGCGCGATGATGACCGGCGTCGATCGCGCTACCGGAGAGCAGCTCGACGACGTCAACATCCGCTACCAGATCAACACGTTTTTGATCGCGGGCCACGAGACCACCTCCGGTCTTTTGTCCTGCACGCTCTATGCGTTGCTGAAGCATCCCGAAGTGCTCAAGAAGGCGTATGAGGAAGTCGACAGGGTGCTCGGCCCGGATACCGAGGCGCGACCGACCTATCAGCAGGTCACGCAGCTCACCTACATCACGCAGATTTTGAAAGAGGCGCTGCGGCTGTGGCCGCCGGCGCCGGCCTATGGCATCGCGCCGCTCAAGGACGAGACCATCGGCGGCAAGTATAAACTCAGAAAGAATACGTTCATTACCGTGCTGGTCATGGCGCTGCACCGCGACCCCAGCGTCTGGGGACCGAACCCGGACAAGTTCGATCCCGAGAATTTCAGCCGTGAGGCCGAGGCGGCACGTCCGATCAATGCCTGGAAACCGTTCGGCAACGGCCAGCGCGCCTGCATCGGCCGTGGTTTTGCAATGCATGAGGCAGCGCTGGCGATCGGCATGATCCTGCAGCGCTTCAAGCTGATCGATACGCATCGCTATCAGATGCACCTGAAGGAGACGCTGACGATCAAGCCCGACGGCTTCAAGATCAAGGTGCGGCCGCGCGCGGACAGGGAGCGTGGCGCGTTTGCCGGCCGTGCGGCGGTAGCAGTTGCTGCGTCGAACGCGGCGGCACCGCAAGCCCGGACGCGTCCGGGGCACAACACGCCGCTATTGGTGCTCTATGGCTCGAACCTCGGCTCTGCGGAAGAATTGGCAACGCGCGTCGCAGATTTGGCCGAGGTCAACGGTTTCGCGACAAAACTGGCGCCGCTCGACGATTACGTCGGCAAGCTGCCGGAGCAGGGCGGCGTGCTGATCTTCTGCGCGTCTTACAACGGCGCACCACCGGACAACGCCACGCAATTCGTCAAATGGCTGGGCGGCGATTTGCCCAAAGATGCGTTCGCAAAGGTCCGCTACGCGGTGTTCGGCTGCGGCAACAGCGATTGGGCCGCGACCTACCAGTCGGTGCCGCGCATGATCGACGAGCAATTGGCCGCGCACGGCGCGCGCAGCCTCTCAGCGCGCGGCGAGGGCGATGCCCGCAGCGATCTCGACGGCCAGTTCGAAAAATGGTTTGCGGCGGCAGCGCCCGCGGCGATGAAGGAACTGGGTGTCGATTCGACGCTGAGCCGCAGCGCCGACGATGCGCCGCTCTATACGATACAGCCCGTCGCGCCCTCAGCGGTCAACACCATCGTCGCGTCGGGCGGCGTTTCGCCGATGAAGGTGCTGTTCAATTCCGAACTACAGAACAAGGCGGGTGCCAATCCGTCCGACCGGTCGACCCGGCACATCGAGGTGCAACTGCCGTCAGGTATCTCGTACCGCGTCGGCGATCATCTCAGCGTGGTGCCGCGTAACGATCCGGCGCTGGTCGATTCCGTGGCGCGCCGCTTCGGCTTCCTCCCGGCCGATCAAATCAAGCTGCAGGTCGCTGAAGGCCGCCGCGCGCAATTGCCGGTTGGAGATGCCGTGTCGGTCGGACGGCTGCTGACCGAGTTCGTCGAATTGCAGCAGATCGCGACCCGCAAGCAAATCCAGATCATGTCGGAGCACACGCGCTGTCCGGTGACCAAGCCGAAACTCCTTGCCTATGTCGGCGACGACGATGCCTCGACCGAGCGGTATCGTTCGGACGTCCTCGGAAAACGCAAATCGGTGTTCGACCTGCTGGAGGAACATCCGGCCTGCGAACTGCCGTTCCATGCCTATCTCGAAATGCTGTCGCTGCTGGCGCCGCGTTACTACTCGATCTCGTCCTCTCCGGCCGGCGATGGAGCGCGCTGCAGCGTCACGGTGGGCGTGGTGGAAGCGCCCGCCAGTTCCGGCCGCGGCGTCTACAAGGGCGTCTGCTCGAACTACCTCGCCGGCCGCCGCGCCGGCGACACCGTCCATGCCACCGTTCGCGAAACCAAAGCCGGCTTCCGCCTGCCTGACGATCCATCGGTGCCGATCATCATGATCGGGCCCGGTACGGGTCTCGCACCGTTCCGCGGTTTTCTGCAGGAGCGCGCCGACCGCAAGGCCAAGGGCGCGAGCTTGGGTGCTGCGATGCTGTTCTTCGGCTGCCGCCATCCCGCACAGGATTATCTCTACGCGGACGAGCTGAAAGCCTTTGCTGCCGATGGCGTCACCGAACTGCACACCGCCTTCTCGCGTGCCGACGGCGCGAAGACCTATGTGCAGCATCTGGTCGCGGCCCAAAAGGATCGCGTCTGGAATCTGATCGAGAAGGGCGCGATCATCTATGTCTGTGGCGACGGCGGCAAGATGGAGCCGGACGTAAAGGCTGCGCTGGTGTCGATCTATCGCGAACGCTCTGGCGCGAATGCGGATGCAGGCCAGCGTTGGATCGACGATCTCGGAACCAAAAATCGTTACGTGCTGGATGTGTGGGCGAGCGGCTGAAAGTTGTCGTCCTCCGCGAAAGCGGGGGAACCAGTACGCCGCGGCGGTCGTGAGACGACGCGCACTGACTAACATCTCTGGAATACGGGATCGCCCGGTCAAGCCGGGCGACGACGGCTGTGTGCAACAACGCGCAGCGACTACGGATCATGCTAAACACGCCACATGATTCCATGGGAAAAACTCGACACCGCGCGCGTCCCCGGCACCGACGGGGAACTGCGCCTGATGCGCCGCGGAACTGAATTCTCCATCATGCTCGGTACCAACGAGCTGATGAACAGCCGCCTCTCCGGCTCTGAAGCGGCCCTCGCCACGCTTGCCGCCAAGAAGATCGAAGCGGTCGCAAAGCCGCATGTGCTGATCGGCGGATTGGGCATGGGTTTTACGCTCCGTGCCGCGCTTGCCGTGCTTGGAGGCGGTGCGCGGATCGTCGTCAGCGAATTGGTGCCGGCCGTAGTCGCCTGGGCGCGAGGCCCGATGGCGAAGATTTTTGGCGATAGTCTGAGCGATCCGCGCGTCAGCATTCGCGAAATGGACGTCACGGAAATCATCCGTTCGCAACGATCCAAATTTGACGCCATTCTCCTCGACGTCGACAACGGTCCCGAAGGCCTCACCCGGCAGGCCAACGATGCGCTCTATAACTCAAGTGGACTGAAAGCGGCACGCGCTGCGCTTCGTCCGGGTGGTGTGCTTGCGGTCTGGTCGTCCGGGCCGAACGCGTCGTTTTCAAAACGTGTCGCCGCAGTTGGCTTCGAAGTGAACGAAGTTCAGGTACGTGCGACGGGACGAGGCGGCGGCGCCCGCCACATCATCTGGATCGCGACGAAGAGCAGCTAATCTTACGCCGCCTTCGCCTTAGCCCCATGCGCGTGCTTGTCGATCGCGTCGATGATTTGCGGCCACATCGGGATTGGCAGCGCGTGGCCCATGCCTTCGATCATCAAGAGCTTTGCGCCGGGGATCGAGGCCGCAGTGTCCTTGCCGCCTTCGAGGCGTACCAGCGGATCGACGGTGCCGTGAATCACCAGCGTCGGCGCCGTCACCATGCGCAGCCGTTCCTTGCGGCTGCCGGAAGCGAGCACCGCGCGCAGCTGCCGCCCGACGCCCGCAGGATTGAGGCCGCGCTCGAACGTGCGTTCGGCGCGCGAACGATCCAGCGCTTCGTCTTCCGGAAAAGAGCCGACACGCAAAATCTTCCAGGTTTTGGCAAAGCGCTCGAAATATTCTTCCTTGGTTGCGGGCGGCGGCGCCATCAGCATTGCGCCCGCTTCACGCGTCGGCCCCGGCACTTTGGGATTGCCTGTGGTCGACATGATCGAGGTCAGCGAGCGCACCCGCTGCGGGAACGAGATCGCGACTTCCTGGGCGATCATTCCGCCCATGGATGCGCCGACCAGATGCGCCGACTTGATGCCGAGCACGTCCATCAGGCCGACCGTATCCTTGGCCATGTCGATCAATTTGTAGGGCGCGGCGACAGGGATTTTCAGGAACCGCAGCTTGAGAAGTTCGATCGGTGAGAGCCGCTTGCCGCCGGTCATCCTGGACGATTTGCCGATGTCGCGGTTGTCGAAGCGGATCACGCGAAAGCCGCGCGCCGCGAGCTGGCGGCAGAAATCGTCGTCCCAATGGATCATTTGGGCGCCGAGGCCCATGATCAGCAGCAGGGGTTCCGAAGCCGCGTCGCCGAAGATTTCGTAGCAAATATCGATGCCGTTGGCGTGGGCGATTTGCGGCGGCTGATGAGCTGAAGTCACTGCGATCTATCCCTTGATGGTACCGCGATGGGGAACTGTATGCCACGCTTTCCCGCACCGCAGAAGGCTTCAGATGTCGCGGATAGTCTGCCTTTTTGTTGGAGTATGATCTCCGGGCAAACGCTTCGCGTTTGTCCCGAGGGAAAACCGGTACCCACTTCCGGATCATGCTCGAATCCTCCGGTTGACCGGCCCGCCGCAACGGTGTGGTATGTCCTAAAGCATTCGAGGCGTGGCAAGCGCTCGTAACCAGTTGGAGGGCGCCTATGGCCGACAAGGGTAACGATCCTGCCGTGATCTGGCAGACCATGATCGGGGAGATGGAGAAGGGGTTCAACTCCTTCGCCAACCAGGCGATGGCATCGCCGGAATTTTCCAAGGTGATGAACCAGGTCGGTGGTGTGAGCGCGGGCGCGCAAAAGCAGCTCGGCGAACTCATGGAAAAATATCTGCTGGCAATGAACCTGCCGAGCCGGGCGCAGATGGTCGGCATGGCCGAACGCATCCAGTCGATCGAGGGTCAGTTGAACGAGATCAAGGCGCTGCTGCATCAGGTGCACCATAATTCGCTGGCGCCGGAAGGTGGCTACGGCGCCTCGCGGCCGCCGCGCACCAAGCGTCCTCCATCGGAGGGAGAGCAAAAATGAACGCGCCCGCAGGCCTCGATCTGGCGTCGATCCCCGAGCGGATCCAGTCCGAGGTGCAACGCGCGATCCAGCGCAGCATCAAGGGCGTCGAATATATCTCCTCTTCCGGGCCCTCACTTGGCTCGACGCCAAAGGACATTCTGGCGGTCCGCGGCACTATGAACCTCTATCACTATCGTCCCATCGTGGATGAAATCTACCGCGTGCCGATCCTGATCGTGATGGCGACCACCAACCGCGGTTACATTCTCGACATGGTGCCCGGCCAGAGCTTCATCGAGTTTTTGCTCAAGCGCGGCTACGACGTCTACATGCTGGACTGGACCCCGCCGAAGCCGGAGGAGAAGTCGCTCCGGATGGAGGACTACGTCCTCGACTTCATCCCGGATTGCGTCCGCCGTGTGCAGCAGGATTCCGGCGAAACCGATGTCACCGTGATCGGCTATTGCTTCGGCGGCGTATTGTCGCTGCTGTACGGTTCAATCTTCAATGACGGGCCGATGAAGAATTTGATCTGCTTCACCACGCCGATCGATTTCCGCGAGATGAAGCTGTTTTCGAATTTCTCGGACCGGCGCTATTTCGACGTCGATCGGCTCGTCGACAGTGTCGGCAACGTGCCGCCGGAAATGATCCTGTCCTCGTTCGAGATGCTGCGGCCTGCGTCGCGCGCCGCCAGCCAGGTGCAGCTATGGGAAAACATCTGGAACGACGAGTTCGTCAAATCGTACCGGATGTTCGACCGCTGGGCGACCGATACGCTGCCGTTGGCGGGTGAGTATTTCCGCGACATCACCAAGAACCTGATGTGGGACAACAAGCTGTTCAACGACACCATGTCGGTCGGCGGCCGTGCGGCTGATATCGCCAATATCAAGGTGCCGATCCTGCACGCGGTCGCCGAACACGATCACATCGTGCCCTATGACGCGGCCAAACATCTGATTACCAAGGTTGGCTCATCCGACAAGGAAGAGGTGATGCTGAAGGGCGGTCACGTCAGTCTCGTCGCCGGCGCCAACGCCATCAAGCGGCTATGGCCGAAACTCGACAACTGGTTAGGCAAGAGATCAACATGAGCGAGACACGTTCCTATCCGCGGCACGCCAAGACCGATGCCGGCGACATTGAATTCCGCCTGATGTCCCGGGCGGACGAGGCCGCGGTGCTGACCTTTGCGCAGAAACTGCCGACCCATGATCTGCTGTTCCTGCCGCGCAACATCAGCCAGCCAAAGGTGCTGTCAGCCTGGATCAACGAGATCGAACGCGGGCAGATCAAGAGCCTTCTGGCGGTGAAGGACGGAATTGTGGTCGGTTGCGGCACGCTGGTGCGCGATCCGCACTCCTGGTCGCCGCATGTCGGCGAGATCCGGATGGTAGTTTCGCTGGACGTCCGCGGGCAGGGCGTCGGACGGGCGGTGTCGCAGGAGACCTTTGCGTTGGCGCTCGGCGCCGGTCTGGAAAAGCTCTCGGTGCAGATGACGGTCGATCAGCAGGCGGCGATCGCGCTGTTCGAGAGCCTCGGCTTCAAGGCCGAGGCGCTGCTGCGGGATCATGTCCGGGATGTCGAGGGCAAGAAGCACGATATCGTCGTGCTCGGCCACAATGTGGCGCAGGTCAGGGCGCAGTTGGAAGCCTACGGCCTTCCCGGGGCTGTCCAACACTAATCCCGGGTTCCATCGGCCGCTTTCGCAGGCAAATCGCTCAATATTCTATCAGATCACGAATTCGTGATATCGCGATGCAACATTGATGTTGCGTCGCACAATTAACTATGGCACAACGATCTCGCCCCGGGCCAATCCGGACGGGGTGAGCCCATAGCTCAAACCTGAGGATGGAGAGACCCCCAATGACCACCGAAACCAATTCCGTGCTGAACACCGTCAAGGAAGCCTTCGCGCCCGTCACCGAGGCGTTCACCAAGCTCCAGAACATGGAAGTTCCGGAAGCCGCCCGTGAGTTCGTGAAGAAGCAGGCCGAGACCGCCAAGGTTCGCGCCGCCGACTTTCATGCCGGTTCCGAGAAGGTGACCGCTGCGATCGAAACCGCCGTTTCTGGTTCGGTCACCGAGGCCGCCAAGATCAGCCGCAACATCCAGCAGGCGTTCTATCAGGACGCGGAAGCGTTCTTCGCCGGCATCGACAAGCTCGCTTCAGCCAAGTCGCTGAGCGAAGCCGCCCAGATCCAGTCGGACATGGTCCGTGCGCGTGGCGAAGTTCTCGTCTCGCGGGCGAAGGCCACCACCGAATATCTCGGCAAGCTCGTCGCCGACGGTGCCAAGACCGCGCAGGACAACTTCTCCAAGGTCTACAGCAAGACCGCCTGATAGCGATCGTCTGACAACTGCCGTTTCGAAGGCCCGCTTAGGCGGGCCTTCTTTTTGTCGAGTGCTCCCATAGATCATCATTGCCGCGTTACGGTGGGCGGCGCTTCTCGTGATTTCGAGGAGCGCAAGTGACGAAGCAATCCAGTCTTGCTAACTGCAGTCTGGATTGCTTCGCTTCGCTCGCAATGACGGGAGCTGCTACTCTACAGGCAGTGGCAACTTTCTTCGAAAGCCGTCATGACCGCTCACGGCACATTCGTCATCGACAGCCCCGCCGACGCTGCGCGGGCCGCCGAATTGCGCCGCGTCAAGCTGCTGGCGACATTGGTGCTGGCGGCAACGTTCGGGCTGTTCATTGGTGCGAAGGCCTTACTGCCGGTGCATCCGGCCTTCGGCTTCATTGCGGCCTTTGCTGAAGCCGCCACCATCGGCGGCCTGGCCGACTGGTACGCCGTCGTGGCCTTGTTTCGCAGGCCTTTGGGGCTGCCGATCCCGCACACCGCGATCATCCAGAGCAACCAGCATCGTATCGCCGACAAGCTCGGCGACTTCATCGAGGTGCATTTCCTGGAAGCCGCCCCGGTAGAAGCAAAGCTGCGCCAGATCGATTTCGGCTCCTTCATTGCCGACTGGCTGCGCGACCGCAAGCGCAGCGAGGATCTTGCACGCTTCGCGCTGCGCCTGCTGCCGGAAGCCGTCTCGGCGACAGAAAATTCCGGCCTCATGACGTTCGTCAGCCGCCGCATCACCTCGCAATTGATGTCGATCGATCTGGCGCCGCTCGCCGCCGGAACGCTGCGCGCGTTCGTTAGCGAAGGCCGCCATCAGGGCCTGCTCGACGATATCCTGCGCGCGGTGCATCAGACGCTGACGCAAGCGGACACCATGGCGATGATCCGCGAAAAAATCCGCGCCGAATTGCCGACGCTGTTGAAACTCTATCGTGCCGACAAGTTTCTGGTGAACCGGATCGTGGCGTCGGCAACGACATTCTTCGAGGAAGTGCGCAACGATCCCAAGCATCCGTTCCGTGGCGAGTTCGATCGCATGGTGCTGTCGTTCGTCGATCGCCTCGGCAGCGATCCGAGTTACGCTGGCCGCATCGACGGCTTGAAGCGCGATCTCCTGGCGCGGCCCGAGCTTGGCGATCTCGCACGCAACATCTGGTCGAACGCGCGCTCGTTTTTCGAGCGTAGTGCCTCAGGTGAGTCTCAGGTGTTGCAGCAACATCTGGTGCGGATGTTCATGGCGGCAGGCGAGGCGCTGGCCGGCGATTCCGAGTTGCGTGGTGAGATCAATCAGGGCCTCGTGGCCGTGCTGCGAACGGTGATCGCCGAACAGAAGAGCGGCGTCTCGACCTTCATCTCGGATCAGGTCAAATCCTGGGATATGGGCCAGTTGATCTCGCTGATCGAAATCAACATCGGCAAGGACCTGCAATATATCCGCTTCAACGGCTCGTTGATCGGTGGGCTCGCCGGATTGGCGCTCTACACGCTCGAATATCTGCTGCGGCTGCTGTGACTAATTAATCACGTCAACGCCTTTAGTTGTCCCAAGTGTGATGTAGGCCGCTTGCAAGGACAAAACCGTCTCCTTAGCTTTTTAAGACAATAATGTTGCGTTGCGGAACGATTCGACCCGGTTTGCGTCTTCCTAACTGAACCATTGGCCGGCTGCCGAGACTTAAGGGGCCGGCCTTGAGAGGAGATAAGATGTCCGTTGCTGCGCAGACGCTTCGCCCGCCATCCAGAACCCTGATGTTTCTGGAAGGGCGAGCCATTTCCGAACTGGGTGCGTTTCTCGGCGCATTGCCGTTGTTGAGCCTCGCTCCGAAGGGCGATGGCCATCCGGTATTGGTGTTGCCCGGGCTTGTTGCTTCCGACACGTCGACGCGTCCGCTGCGCAGCTTCCTGAAAAGCAAGGGCTACGCCGTGAGCGGCTGGCGCCAGGGCCGTAATCTCGGTCTGCGCGAAGGCGTGCAACATGCGATGGTCGATCTGCTGCAGGAATTGAACGATACGCATGGCGGCAAGGTTTCGCTCGTCGGCTGGAGTCTCGGTGGCCTCTATGCGCGTCAACTTGCCAAGCTGATGCCGGAGCGGGTGCGCTCGGTGATCACGCTCGGCAGTCCGTTCGCCGCGGGCCCGAAGGCGACCAACGCCTGGCGCGTTTATGAGATGGCAAGCGGCCACCGCGCGGATGATGAGGATTCGCGTTTCGGCGGATCGCTGGCGGGCACCCCGCCGGTGCCGACCACTGCGATCTTCAGCCGCACCGATGGCATCTGCGCCTGGCAGGGCTGCATGGAAAAGGCGTCCGCGACGTCGGAGAGTATCGAGGTTGAAAGCAGCCATTGCGGCATGGGTCACCATCCCGCGGCTGTCTATGCAGTGGCCGATCGTCTGGCGCAGCCGGAAGGCCAATGGGCACCGTTCGACCGTGGCGGCTGGCGGGCACTGGTCTATCCCAACCCGAATCGGTAGAACGCTTTCCCGGCCATGGTTCGAGACGCGCGGCGTTGCCGCGCTCCTCACCATGAGGACCTCATCCTGAGGAGCGGCCGCCAGGCCGCGTAGGACCTCATCCTGAGGAGCGGCCGCTAGGCCGCGTCTCGAAGGATGAAGCCACGGCCTAAGCCGGCGTTGTCGCTTTCCCAAAAAACGCGGTATGCGTTGACGCATGCCGCAACCGCTTGCCCGCATCGTCGATCAACTGAAGCGCGAACCTTCGCGCACCGGCTCCATCGTCATCACATTGTTCGGCGATGCCATCGTGCCGCGCGGCGGCTCGGTATGGCTCGGCACGCTGCTGGAGTTTTTTGGGGAAATCGACATCGACGCCGGCGTGGTGCGCACCGCAATGTCGAGGCTTGCCACCGACGGTTGGTTCGAGCGCCACAAGGTCGGCCGCAACAGTTTTTACCGGCTGGTGCAGAGCGGGCGCCAGACTTTCGATATCGCGACCAAGCACATCTATGGTCCGCCGGCGTCGGACTGGACCGGACGATTTGAACTGCTGCTGATCGGCAACGGCGAAGACCGTGACGCCTCGCGCGAAGCGTTGAAAAACGCCGGCTTCGGCAGTCCGGTGCCGGGCGTATGGGTCGCGCCGTCAGGCGTGCCGGTTCCCGATGAAGCCGCGGGCGCCATCCGTCTCGAAGTATCCGCCGAGGATGACAGCGGAAGGCGTTTGCTCAGACAGAGCTGGCCGCTCGATCGCACTGCGGACGCGTATCTGAAATTCATGAAAACGTTTGAGCCACTGCGCGGCTGGATCGGCCGCGGTGAAAAGCTGGGGGATGCAGATGCCTTCACTGCGCGGATCCTGCTGATCCACCATTACCGCCGCGTCGTGCTGCGCGATCCATTGTTGCCGACCGCGCTGCTGCCTTTGGATTGGCCGGGGAGGGCTGCCCGAACGCTTTGCGGTGAGATCTATCGCGGGCTGCTTCCTGCGTCCGAACAATGGCTTGACCGTCACGCCAGCAACGAAAACGGCCCGTTGCCGAAGCCCGGCGCGGAACTGTTTCGCAGGTTTGACGGTATGTGAATATGTTACAGGAATAACTTGTGTTTCGCATTTTTTGTTATATGTTAAACTCCCAAGCACATTCGGGAGGCCGGGCATGTATACGCAGGCGCTCAACACGTCGGACGGGGAAGATCGCCGGATCGAGGACGCGCCGCGTGCTGCGGCGTTTCAGGCCCGCATCGATGCCGATGAGCGCATCGAGCCGAATGACTGGATGCCTGCGGCCTACCGCAAGACGCTGACGCGGCAGATTTCCCAGCACGCACATTCCGAAATCGTCGGCATGCTCCCCGAAGGCAACTGGATCACCCGCGCGCCGTCGCTGCGCCGCAAAGCCGCGTTGCTCGCAAAGGTGCAGGACGAGTGCGGCCACGGGCTTTATCTCTACGCGGCCGCCGAGACGCTCGGCAGCTCACGCGAAGAGCTGGTTGATCTGATGCTGGCGGGGAAGGCAAAATATTCCTCGATCTTCAATTATCCGACGCTGACCTGGGCCGACATCGGCGCGATCGGCTGGCTGGTAGATGGTGCGGCGATCATGAACCAGATTCCGTTGTGCCGCTGTTCGTATGGTCCCTATGCGCGCGCGATGATCCGCGTCTGCAAGGAAGAATCCTTTCATCAGCGCCAGGGCTTTGAGATCATGCTGACGCTTTGCCGCGGCTCCGAGGAGCAGAAAGCGATGGCGCAGAGCGCCCTCGATCGCTGGTGGTGGCCGGTGCTCATGATGTTCGGCCCGCCGGACAAAGCGAGCCAGCACAGCGACACCTCGACCAAATGGAAGATCAAGCGTTTTTCGAACGACGAGCTGCGGCAAAAATTCGTCGATGCCACCGTGCCGCAAGCGCAGTACCTTGGGCTCACCATTCCCGATCCCGGCATGAAGCAGAACGCGAACGGAAACTGGGAATACAGCGCGATCGACTGGGACGAATTCAATCAGGTGCTTGCCGGCAACGGCCCCTGCAACCGCGATCGCCTCGCGGCGCGGCGCAAGGCGCATGACGAGGGCGCCTGGGTGCGGGAGGCAGCACTAGCCTATGCCGGGAAGCGCCGGCAACGTTCCACCATGCAAGCTGCCGAGTAGGGAGGTCATCATGGCCACGCCGAACACGCCGCTCTGGGAAGTTTTCATCCGCAGCCGCAACGGACTCGCGCACAAGCATGTAGGCTCGCTGCACGCCGCCGACGCGACGCTGGCGCTGCAGGCCGCGCGTGACATCTATACCCGCCGCGGCGAGGGCCTCTCGATCTGGGTGGTGCCGTCGAGCGCAATTACGGCGTCCGATCCGTCCGAGAAGGGCATGATGTTCGAGCCCGCGGAATCCAAGATTTATCGCCACCCGACGTTCTACGACGTGCCCGACGAAGTCGGGCATATGTGACCGTTTCCCCTCATGGTGAGGAGGCGCGTTAGCGCCGTCTCGAACCACGAGGCCCGGCCGGTGGCCTTCATCCTTCGAGACGCGCGTTCCGCGCTCCTCAGGATGAGGGTCTGGCAAACCAAGAGACAAAAATGGCGACCGCCTCAATCTCACGTCTCCGAAACCCCGCTGGTGCTGTACGCGCTGCGCCGCGCCGACGATGCGCTGATCCTGGGGCATCGGTTGTCGGAATGGTGCGGCCATGCGCCCATGCTCGAAGAGGATATGGCGCTTGCCAATATGGCCCTCGATTTGCTCGGCCAGGCCCGCGAACTCTATTCCTACGCGGCCGAGGTCGAAGGCAAGGGCAACGACGAGGACAAGTTCGCCTACCTGCGCGACGTCAGGCAATATCGCAATCTCCTGCTCCTGGAACAGCCGAACGGCGATTTTGCCTGCACCATGGTGCGGCAGTTCTTCTACGCGGCGTTTGCCGATCTCTATTGGCGCGCGATGATGAAATCGTGCGATCCGACGCTGGCTGCGATCGCGGCGAAATCGGAAAAGGAAAGTGCCTATCATATCAGGCATTCCTCGGAATGGATCGTCCGCCTCGGCGACGGCACAGAAGAAAGCCACCGCCGCGCGCAGATCGCGATCGACGATCTCTGGGCCTATACCGGCGAGATGTTCGCAATCGACGACAGCGAACGCGGCCTGATCGACGCCGGGATCGCGATCGATCCCGCGTCGTTGCGTGCGCAATGGCTCAAGACGGTTTCTGAGGTGGTGAGCGAGGCGACGCTGTCGCTGCCGAAGGGCGAATGGATGCAGCAGGGCGGCCGTAGCGGCCGGCACAGCGAACATCTCGGTCATCTCCTCAGTGAATTGCAATCGATGCAGCGGACCTTTCCGGGGGCGACATGGTAACGGCTGCTCTCAGCGATGCCGATCTGCGCCGGCGCGCCTGGGAGGCGGCTGCGCAAGTCGTGGACCCCGAGATACCCGTGCTGACCATTGCCGATCTCGGTGTGCTCCGCGAAATCGCCGTCAGCGACGGCCACGTCGAGGTCGCGATCACGCCGACTTATTCAGGCTGCCCCGCGATGAACATGATCGCGCTCGAAATTGAACTGGCGCTGGAGCGTGCCGGCATTCGCGGGCCGAAGATCCGCACCGTGCTGTCTCCGGCCTGGACCACGGACTGGATGAGCGACGACGGCCGTCGCAAACTCCGGGAATACGGCATCGCGCCGCCGCAGGCTTCCAGTTCCCGCCGGGCGCTGTTCGGCGAGCAGCAGGTGACGTGTCCGCAATGCGGCTCCGAGAATACCGAAGTTCTGTCCGAGTTCGGCTCGACCTCCTGCAAAGCGCTGTGGCGCTGCAAGAGCTGCCGCGAGCCGTTCGACTACTTCAAGTGTCACTGACAATGTCGCTCGCACCGCGCTTTCACCGTCTGGCCGTCAACGATCTGCGCCGCGAAGCGCCGGACGCGGTGTCGCTGACCTTTGCGATTCCGAAAGAGCTTTCGGACGATTACAGCTTCAGGCCCGGCCAGTACCTCACTCTGCGCACGACCATGGACGGCGAGGAAGTGCGTCGCTCTTATTCGATCTGCTCCGGCCCCGACGACGGTGAATTACGTATCGCCGTCAAGAAGGTCGATGGCGGCGCGTTCTCGAACTGGGCTGCTGACGAACTGAAAGCCGGCGACGAACTCGACGTGATGACGCCGACCGGCCGCTTTGGCGTCGCGCATTCGCCCACTGAAGCGAGGGTCTATGTCGGCTTTGCCGCTGGTTCCGGCATCACACCGATCCTGTCGATCGCCAAGGGTGTGCTAGCGCGCGAACCCAATAGCCGGTTCTTTCTGTTCTACGGCAACCGCTCGACATCAGGCATGCTGTTCCGCGAAGCGTTGGAGGAACTGAAAGACCGCTTCCTGAAGCGGCTTTCGATCTTCCACGTTATCTCGGGCGAAGAGCAGGACATTCCGATCCTGCACGGCCGGCTCGACGGCGAAAAGGTGAGGGTGTTGCTGCGCTCGCTGGTGCCGGCTTCCAGTGTCGATCACGTCTTCATCTGCGGGCCTGCGGGCATGAGTGAGGACATCGAAGCGACCTGCCGCGAGATCGGCATTGCAGAGGACCGAATCCACGTCGAACGCTTTGTTTCGGAGTTTGGTGGCAAGCCGCGCGCCAAAAAGGCGATACCGGCGTCCGCGCCGCCAAAAGCGTTGGCCTCACTGATCATCGACGGCAAGCGCCGCGACGTGCCGGTCGCCGAAGATGAGTCCATTCTCGATGCGGCGTTGCGCGCCGGTATGGATTTGCCGTTCGCCTGCAAGGGCGGCATGTGCTCGACCTGCCGCGCCAAGCTGGTGGAGGGCGACGCGCAGATGGAGGTGAATTATTCGCTGGAGCCGTGGGAGCTGAAGGCTGGCTTCATCCTCACCTGCCAGGCGCGGCCGTGCTCCGAGCGAGTCGTGGTCGATTATGATCACGTCTAGAACTTAAGGCCGCGTTGACACCCCAGGTGTAGCGCCGCAAGACTTACGCTGAGACCAAGAGGCCTGTTCAACAAGCCCCACGACAGGGAGACCGAAGTGAACGTCAAGGCCGCGCTTTCGCCCGAGGACCTCGCACGCGCTTGCGCGGATGCGATGTGGAAGGAAGACGACGCCAGCAAGGGTCTCGGCATGAAGATTGTCGAGATCAAGCCCGGCCAGGCGACGATGACGATGACCGTGCAGCCGCACATGGTCAACGGCCAGCGGATTGCGCATGGCGGCTTCATCTTCCTGCTCGCGGACTCGACGTTTGCCTTCGCCTGCAACTCGCACAACCAGCGCGCCGTCGCGGCACAGTGCGACATCACTTTCATCAGGCCCGGCAAATTGGGTGACGTTCTGACTGCGACCGCGCGCGAGATCTCGCGCAACGGACGGTCCGGCATCTACGACATCCGCGTCACTGCGGGCGATAGTGTGATTGCAGAATTCCGCGGCCATTCCCGCACCATCGCGGGCACATGGTTGCCGGTTACAGGCGCTGAGGAAAAATAGCGACGGGGAACGCGGGATGGCCATGACGAAGGTTCAGTCAGAAGCGAGTAGTTACCGCGCCGAGATGGACGACGCCGAACGCGCCTCGCGCGACGAGATCATGGCGCTACAAACCAAACGTCTCGCCTGGTCGCTGGCGCATGCCTACGGTAACGTCGCGCATTACAAAAAGGCCTTTGACAAAGCCGGCATGCATCCCTCCGATTTCAAACAGCTCTCCGATCTCGCCAAATTTCCGTTCACGGTCAAAACCGATCTCCGCGACAACTATCCTTTCGGGATGTTCGCGGTGCCGCGCGAAAAACTGGTGCGTGTTCACGCCTCGTCAGGCACGACAGGCAAACCGATCGTGGTCGGATATACCCAGGCCGATGTCGATGTGTGGTCGGATGTGATGGCGCGTTCGATCCGCGCTGCCGGCGGCCGCACCGGCATGATCATGCATAACGCCTACGGCTACGGCCTGTTCACCGGCGGGCTCGGCGCGCATTACGGCGCGGAGCGGCTCGGCTGCACGGTGGTGCCGGTATCCGGCGGCATGACTGAGCGGCAGGTACAGCTCATCAACGATTTCAAGCCCGACATCATCACGGTGACGCCGAGCTATATGCTGGCGATCCTCGACGAGTTCAAAAAGCAGGGCCTCGATCCGCGCAAATCGTCCATCAAATTCGGCATCTTCGGCGCCGAGCCCTGGACCAATGCGATGCGCGCCGAAATCGAGCACGCTTTCGATATGGACGCGACCGATATCTATGGCCTCTCCGAGGTGATCGGTCCCGGCGTCGCGCAGGAATGCGTGGAGACCAAGGACGGCCTGCACATCTGGGAAGATCATTTCTATCCCGAAGTCGTCGACCCCGAGACCGGCGAGGTACTGCCTGACGGCGAGAAGGGCGAACTGGTGTTCACCTCGTTGACCAAGGAAGGTTTTCCGATCATCCGTTACCGCACCCGCGACCTGACGCGGCTGCTGCCGGGCACGGCGCGGCCGGGCATGCGGCGGATGGAGAAGGTCACCGGTCGTTCCGACGACATGATCATCCTGCGTGGCGTTAATGTATTTCCGACCCAAATCGAGGAAGCTTTGCTCGCGACCGACTGGTGCGGCGGCCATTTCATCATCGAACTGACGCGCGAAGGCCGAATGGACGAGATGACTGTGCTGGCGGAAGCCCGCCCGGAAAGTTGGGACGGAAGCGGCCTGACGGCGCACGCCGAAAAGGTCTCGACCTTCATCAAGAACACCATCGGCATCACCGCGCGCGTCAAGGCCGTTGCGCCCGATACGCTGGAACGTTCGCTCGGCAAGGCGAAACGTGTTTACGACAAGCGGCCGAAAGGGTAACCGTCTCCCCTCATGGTGAGGAGGCGCTCTTGCGCCGTCTCGAACCATGAGGCCGGCCAGTGGCCACATCCTTCGAGACGCGGCGAAGACGCCGCTCCTCAGGATGAGGGCTGAGAGGGTGAATGCGGAGAAGAAGAGGTGCTCGACGGCGCCTTCCCTTATCCCCTCATGGTGAGGAGGCGCTCTTGCGCCGTCTCGAACCATGAGGCCCGGCCAGTGGCCACATCCTTCGAGACGCGGCGAAGACGCCGCTCCTCAGGATGAGGGCTGAGAGGGTGAATGCGGAGAAGAAGAGGTGCTCGACGGCGCCTTCCCTTATCCCCTCATGGTGAGGAGGCGCTCTTGCGCCGTCTCGAACCATGAGGCCCGGCCAGTGGCGACATCCTTCGAGACGCGGCGAAGACGCCGCTCCTCAGGATGAGGGTTGAGGGTGGAATGCGGAGATGAAAGTGGCTGAGGGCGCCTTTCTTTACATCGTTCGATGCTCCGACGGGAGCTTCTACATCGGAACAACGCGCACAGCGCTGGAAACGAGGATTGCTCAGCACAACGCCGGAACGTTCGCCGGCTATACCGCAACTCGCCGGCCGGTAACGTTGGTGTTTTCGCAATGGTTCGACCGTATTACCGATGCCATAGAGAACGAACGCAAGCTCAAGAAATGGAGCCGGGCGAAGAAGGAAGCGTTCGTGCAGGGCGACTTCGCAAGGCTGCGCCAACTTTCAGCGCGTAGATCGCAGCATCCTCCAAGGCGTTCGCCGGTGACGGACTGACAAGCCTCTTGAACTAAGCCGTCAGTCGGTTAGTCATGGTATCGAGTCTTGGTGTCAACCATCCCTGCGAGAGTTAAATCGTGTTGAAGTTGAATAGATACCGGAGACGTTGGTGAAGCCGGCTCCCAAACCAGCTAGTCACTCCGTCGAAGCCCGCTGCGTGCGCCTGCCGGCGAAGGTGGCCGATGTGGCGGCGCTTGCGCCCGTGGTCGACCAGCAAACGCTATCGCGCGCCGGAAACGAGTTGCTGGTCGAGGTCAAGGCCGCGGCGGTCAATCCGTCGGACGTGAAGGCCGCCACGGGCCTGATGCCCTACGCGGTGTTTCCGCGCACGCCGGGCCGGGATTATGCAGGCATCGTTATTGACGGACCCACGGGGTGGATCGGACGCGAGGTGTTCGGCTCGTCGGGCGATCTCGGCATCCGGCGCGACGGCACCCATGCGACGCATCTTGCCGTTGAAGTAGACGCCGTGGTGGAGAAACCCAAGCGCATTTCGTGGGAAGAAGCCGCTGGCATCGGCGTTCCCTTTGTCACCGCGATGGAGGGCCTTCGCCGCGCCGGTATTCCGAAGGCTGGCGAAACTGTGCTGGTGATGGGCGTCAACGGCAAGGTCGGTCAGGCTGCGGTGCAGATCGCAAGCTGGCACGGCGCACGCGTCATCGGCGTGGTGCGCAAGAACGAGGCCTATGAGGGCCACGCCAATTCCAAAGTGGAAGTCATCGACGCGTCCGCGACCGATGTCGCAACGCGCCTTCGCGAGCTTACCGACGGCAAGGGTGCCGACATCGTCTTCAACACCGTCGGCGACCCCTACTTCCAGGCGGCGCACAAATCGTTGGCGCTGCGAGGGCGTCAGATCTTGATCGCTGCGGTCGACCGTATCGTGCAGTTCAACATTCTGGAGTTCTATCGCGGCCAGCACACCTATGTTGGCATCGACACGCTCGGCCTGTCGTCGATCGCGACCGGTGAGGTTCTGCGCGAATTAGGCCCCGGCTTTGCGAGTGGTCATTTGAAGCCATTCCCGATCAAGCCGGGCGCGGTCTATCCGCTGGAACAAGCCAAGGCCGCTTTCACCGCCGTCGCCGGTTCGTCGCGCGATCGCGTGATTCTGCGGCCGGTGTGAGGAGAGCGAGGCTATGGATACTGCCACCATCGTCGTTCTTGCCGGCCTCGCGATCGGCCTCATCTATGGTGCGGTCGGGCTCGTCAGTGGCTTCTGCATGATGAGCAGCCTGCGCGGATGGTGGGCGGAAGGCGACGGCCGGCTGGTGCGCACCTACGCGCTGGCGATGGGGGTTGCAATCGCAACATCGCAGCTTCTGGCAGCGAGCGGTCTGGTCGATCTCGGCAAGTCGATCTATTTGCAATCTTCGTTCTCGGCACCGGTGATGTTTTTCGGCGGGCTATTGTTCGGCTACGGCATGGTGATGTCGAACGGTTGCGGTTCGCGCGCGCTGGTGCTGCTCGGCAAGGGCAATCTCCGCTCCTTCGTCGTGGTGATCGTGCTCGGCATCGTCGCGCAGATGACGCTGAAGGGCCTGATCGCGCCGACGCGCATCGCGATGGTCGGGGCGTCTCAGACAACGGCTGCGGTGAATTCGGTGCCGGCGCTGTTGTCGACGCTCGGCCTTGGCGCAATCCCGGCGCGAATGCTGTCGGCTTCGGTGCTCAGCGCGGCACTGATCATCTTCGCCTTCGCCTATGCGCCGTTCCGGCAATCATGGGGCCAGATCGCCGCCGGCCTCGTGGTCGGCGTTCTCGTCGCGGGTGGATGGTTTGCGACCGGCTATCTCGGCGCCGACGATTTCAATCCGGTGCCGGTGACGTCGCTTACCTTCATCGCACCGATCGCGGACGCGCTGCAATATGTCATGCTGTCGACGGGATCGACGCTGAATTTCGGCATCGCCACGGTCGGTGGTGTGTTCGCCGGAAGCCTCATTACTGCGCTGGCGACGGGCCGCTTCCATTGGGAAGGCTATCAATCGCCGCGCCATATGCTGCGCTCGGCCGGCGGCGCAGCGCTGATGGGCGCAGGCGGCGTGATGGCGTTTGGCTGCTCGGTCGGGCAGGGCCTGACGGGATTGTCGACACTGGCGCTGGCGTCGTTTGTTGCAGTCGCCGGAATCATGGTCGGCACGGCCGCAGGTCTGCGCGGCGCGCTTCGCGTTCGGCCGCTGGCCGCGGCCTGATCAATCTGCCGCCTTGGTCAGGATGCGAACCTCCGACGTCAGCGTGCGATGCACCGGGCACTTGTCGGCGATTTCCATCAGCCGCTTGCGTTGATCGGCATCGAGCGCGCCTTCGATCGCGATGACCCGGTCGAATTGGTCAAGCATGCCTTCGCGGGTTTCGCATTCGGCGCAATCTTCCGCATGGATCTTGCTGTGTGACAAGGTGACGGTGACGCGCTCCATTGGCAGCGATTTGCGGTCGGCATACATACGCATCGTCATCGACGTGCATGCGCCGAGGCCCGCCAGCACGTAATCGTATGGCCCGGGTCCACTATCCTCGCCGCCGACGGCAATTGGTTCATCGGCCAGCATATGGTGCGGTCCGATGGCAACGGTATTCTGAAACTTGCTGTTACGGGTCTCGCGCACCACCACGTTGCGCGGCGCTTTGCTAGTGTCGGCAACCGGCTCGGCGGCAGGTTCGATATAGCGTTCAGCCCAGGCGGAAATGACGCCGGCGACGTAAGCGGCATCGCGCTTGCCACTGACCAGATGATCCACGCCCGACAACGAAACAAAGCTCTTGGGATGTTTTGCCGCGATGAAAATATGCGTGGCATTGTCGATCCCGACGGTGTCGTCGGTCGGCGAATGCATGATCAGCAACGCCTTGTGCAGCTTGGCGACATGCTCCATCAAGCCGTGTTCGGCGATGTCGTCCAAAAACTTCGCGCTTGATGCGGAACGGCCGGCCGGCAAGCTGGACCTCTATTTCGCCTTGCTTGCGGATGTCTTCGACACGATCCCCGAAGAGATGCGTGACATGCGCGGGATCTGAGGGCGCAGCGATCGTCACCATCGCCTTGGCCTCCGGAATTTGGCTGGCTGCGGCCAGGATGGCAGCGCCGCCGAGGCTGTGGCCGATCAGGATCGCCGGTGCCTGGCGGGTTTCACGCAGATGATCGGCCGCACGCACGAGATCGGCGACGTTCGATGAAAACGTCGAGTTGGCGAATTCGCCCTCACTGGAGCCCAGGCCGGTGAAGTCGAACCGCAGCACCGCGATGCCTTTGGCGGTCAGCGCAGTGGCGATCCGCTTGGCCGCCAGCACGTCCTTGCCGCAGGTGAAGCAGTGCGCAAACAGCGCGTAGGCGTGGATTGGTCCATCAGGCGTATCCAGCGCGGCGGCAAGCTGATGACCCTCCGAGCTTGCGAATTGGAAACGTTCAATCGGCACGGCGGTTCTCCTTGAATCGGGATCGTTGCTTCAGTCGCCGGAATAACGCTGTTCGGCCCAGGGATCGCCGCGGTTATGATAACCACGCACTTCCCAATAGCCTGGCGCATCGTCAGCCAGAAATTCGATGCTCTGCAGCCATTTTGCGCTCTTCCAGAAATAGAGATGCGGCACTACCAGCCGCACCGGGCCGCCATGCTCCTGCTCCAGCGGCTGGCCGGACCAGCTATGGGCGAGCAGGGCGTCCTCGGCGGCAAAGTCCTCAAGCGCCAGGTTGGTGGTGTAGCCGTCATGGGAGTGCAGGACCACGAAGCGTGCCTCCTCGCGCGGCCGGCAGGCGCCAAGGAGATCGCGCGTCGAAAGCCCCTCCCATTGATTGTCGTAGCGTGACCAGGTCGTGACGCAATGAATGTCGGACAGGAATTGCGTCTGCGGCTGGGCGGTGAACTCCGCGAAAGTCCAGAAGATCGGATGCTCGACCGCGCCGTAGACGTCGAGGCGCCAGCGCTCGCGCGAAATATTTGGCATCAGGCCGAGATCCAGCACCGGCCAGTCCCTGGTCAGATGCTGCCCCGGCGGCAGGCGCTGGTCTTCCGGGCGAGCAATTTTCCCAGTGAGGAATTTGCCTTCGCGTGCCCAGCGTTGCTTGCTGCGGGTCAGCTTGCTCTCGGAGGGTGGCTCACGGTCGTCGGTCATACGAAGGGCCAGTCATTCGTGCCGATGCATCGCCGATTCATGCTTGGTGTCGCGCATGGTCGAATAGATGATCAGTGAGAGAAAGATCATGCCGCTGAGATAGTAATAGAACCACTCCTCGTGCCCGAGATTTTTCAAGAACAATGCGACTGCCGGTGCGGTGCCGCCGAATATCGATACCGTGATCGCATAGGGCAGGCCGACGCCAAGCGCGCGGACATTGGTGGGGAACAGTTCCGCTTTCACGATCGCGTTGATCGAGGTGTAGCCGGCAACGAAGATCCAGGCGCCGCAGATCAGCAGAAAGGCGATGAAGGGTGATTTGGTTTCCTTCAGGGTGGTGAGGATGGGAACCGTCGCCAGCGTGCCCGCGACACCGAAGAAGATCAGCAGCGGCTTGCGGCCGATGCGGTCGGATAGCCCGCCGTAGATCGGCTGCAGCAGGGTTGCGAAGATCAGCGAACCGAAAATGACAAAAGTGGTCTGGTCCTCGGTCAGTCCAACCGACAGTTTCACGAAGGTCTGCATATAGGTGGTGAAAGTGTAGAACGCCGCCGTGCCGCCGGCGGTGAGGCCGACCACCAGCAGCAGCTCGCGCGGATATTTCAGGAGGCCACGGATCGAGCCGGTCGGCTTGGTGATCTTCTTGGCTTCCTCGAAAGCTTCCGTCTCGTGCAGGTTACGCCGCATCACGGCAGCAAAGATCGCGAGCAGGGCGCCGATCACGAACGGAATTCGCCAGCCCCAGTCCTTTAGTTCCTCGGGCGTCAGAAATACCTTTTGCAGCAGCAAGAGAACGATAATGGCAGTGAGCTGGCCGCCAATCAGCGTGACGTACTGAAAGCTCGAATAGAAGCCACGCCGCTTGGGGTCGGCAACCTCGCTGAGATAGGTGGCGCTGGCGCCGTATTCGCCGCCAAGGCTGAGGCCCTCGATGATGCGCGCCAGCGCAAGGATGGCAGGAGCGGCGATGCCGATCGAGGCATAGGTCGGCGTCACCGCGATAATCAGCGAGCCGAAGCACATGCAGACCACCGACAGCGTCAATGACAACCGCCGGCCATAGCGGTCGGCGATGAAGCCGAACAGCCAGCCACCGAGCGGCCGCATCAGGAAAGTGGCTGCGAACAGCACCGCGGCGTTGAGCTGCTGCACCACGGGATCGCTGTGCGGAAAGAACGCGGGTGCGAAATAAAGCGCGAATGCGGTATAGGCGTAGAAATCATACCACTCGACGAGATTGCCGACCGAGCCGATGAAGATCGCCTTGATCCGCCGTTCCATGTCCTGGATGTCGAGATGGTCGCTCGCGGGTTTGATGGCTTGATCCGTCATGTCCGGCCTCCGCGAGCGATTCCGTATTCTGCTGTTATATCAGTGCGCCTTTCCGAACAGCATTGGAAGCTGTCGCGGTCCGCGCACCGTACCTTCTGACCAGGTGACGTTGCCGGCGGGATCGAGACGAAAATCCGGAATCCGCTTCAGCCATTCTTCGATCGCCACCGTCATCTCCATGCGCGCGAGATTGGAGCCGACGCAGCGGTGAATGCCGAGACCGAATGCGGCATGGCGATTTTCCTTGCGGTCGATCACCACCTTGTCGGCGTCGGGAAACATCGCGGGGTCGCGGTTGGCGGCCGGGAATGACAGCAGCACCATGTTGCCCGGCTTGACCGGACAGCCGCTGACGGTGGTTTCCTTCATTACCTCACGCGCCATCGTCACCGGAGAATAGGCGCGCAGCAGTTCCTCGACCGCAAGCGGCATCAGTTCGGGTTCGGCAATCAGCCGATCGCGATCTGCGGGCGTTTTCGCCAGATGCCACAATGACGAGCCGATCGCACTCCAGGTGGTGTCGATTCCGGCGATCAACAGCAGCCGCAGCGAACCCCGCACATGCTGGTCCGACAACGGCTGGCCGTCCTTGTCCCTGGCGTTCATCAGCGTGGAGATCAAATCGTCGCTCGGGTGCTTCTTGCGATGCTCGATATGGCCGGCGAAATAGGCATCCATCTCCTGTACCGCGCTCATCAGCGCGTTGTCGTCCTTGATGCCGAGTTCGAGGATGCCATGAATCCATTTGATGAAGAGTTCGCCGTCCTTCTCGGGGATACCAAGCATATGCGCGATGGCGCGAACCGGAATGTGTTTGGTGTAACGCGCCGCCGCGTCGCATTTTCCGTCGGCGATGAATTCGTCAATCAGCTCGTTGCAGATGGCGCGAACCCGCGGCTCCAGCTTTTTCATCGCATCCGGCGTGAATGGCGGCAGCAGCAACTGCTTGGCAGGCTTGTGCGCGGGCGGATCGGAGGTAATCGGCGGCGCCGAGGCCGTCTGTTCCGGCCGGATATCGCGAACGATGACGCGGCGCGAGGAAAAATGCTCCGTATCGTAAGCGATTTCCTTCACCGCTTGGTAGGTGGTCGGCAGATAACAGCCGAGGAAGCGGTCGGTATGCACGACGGGGGAGACCGCCCGCAGCTGTTCCCAGATCGGGAATGGGTTTTCCGTCCAGGCCGGATCGGTGTGATCGAAATCGCGGACCCAGTCGGTGACCGACGGATGTTGGGGCATGATGCTGCCGGAATCGGACATCGCGAAATTTCCTTCTGCTTAGTCCTTCAATAAATTGATTGCGGGATCCAATTATTCTTCAGTCACTTCGATCGCAATTTCAGGGCAATTGGTCTGTGCAAGCCACGCCTTGTCTTCCAGGCCGGCGGGGACGGAACCGTCGCCGACTTCGTGCGCATTGCCGAATTCGTCGAGGTTGAACAATTCGGGCGCTAACGCCTTGCAGCGCGCGTGTCCCTGACATTTATCCTGGTCGACGCGGATCTTCAGTTTTCCGGCCATGACGAGCTTCTCCCTGAAGCGCCGATCGCGCGTGTCCTGAGTGTGCCGATTATAGCGGCGCAAGCGCCATCCGCCAGCGCAGAAATCCAACCCTCATCCTGAGGAATTTCTTTTTACCGCGGTCCCCGCGGATCGATCGGCGTCGTGCCGCGAACGCCTAGAATGTCTTCCAGTATCTTGGCACCTGCGAGAAGCTGCGCCTCGCCGCGGGGCGGCGCGACAATTTGCAGTCCGACCGGCAGGCCGGAAGCGGTAAATCCGCACGGCAGCGACAACGCCGGGCAGCACACCAGCGTAATCGCATAGACGATGCCGAGCCATTCGACATAATTGTCGAACTTCTTGCCGGCGCACTCGGCGACGTAGCGGTTCTCGATCGGGAACGGAGAGACGATGGTCGCTGGCGCCAGCAGCAGGTCGTATTCGTCGAAGAACCGAACGGTGCGCGCGGTCATCTCGACGCGCTGGGCTTCGGCGCGTGCGATCTGCTCGACAGTCAGCTTGAGACCTTCCTCGATATTCCAGATCACTTCGGGCTTGAGCAGGTCGCGCTTGGTGCGCAACAGCACCGCCTTGGTCATCGCGAAGTCGAAGGCGCGCAGCACATGGAAACATTCATGCGCCTCGCGCAAATCGGGATGCGCTTCCTCGACGATGACACCCGCTTCGGTGAGGCGTTCGGCGGCCTTGCGGGTGACGGCGGCGACCTCGGGATCGACCGGCGTAATGCCGAGATCGGGCGAGTAGGCGACGCGCTTCGGCTTGGCGCCGGACCGCGCGGCTGACAGGAACGATGACGGCAGCGTGGGAATCGACAGCGGATCGGCCGCGTATTCGCCGCTCATGGCATCGAGCATCAAGGCGAGGTCCTCGACATTGCGCGCCATCGGGCCGTGGACGGTGATATTGCGGTCGATCGACGACTCCGGCGTACGCGCCACGCGGCCGATGCTGGGGCGCATGCCGACGATGCCGCAGAAACTCGCGGGGTTGCGCAGCGAGCCGCCCATATCGGTGCCGTGCGCGAGCCAGGCCGTGCCGGTTGCGAGCGCGACCGCAGCACCGCCCGAGGAGCCGGCGGCGGATCGCGTCGTGTCCCACGGGTTGAGCGTCGCGCCAAATACTTCGTTGAAGGTGTTGGCGCCGGCGCCGAACTCCGGCGTGTTCGATTTGGCGTAGATCACGCCGCCATTCGCTTCGAGATTCTCGACGACGAGGTCCGAATTGGCCGAAATCGCATCCTTGAAGATCGGCGATCCCTGCGTGTTCAGGACGCCCTTGACGTTGAACAAATCCTTGATCGGCACGGGCAGGCCAGCGAGCAGGCCGCGCTCGCCGGCAGGCTTTTTCATCAGTGCTTTTGCATGATCGCGGGCGCGGTCGAAGCAAAGCGTCGGCAACGCATTGACCTTGCCGTCGACCTCGGCGATCCGCTTTTCCAGCACGTCGAGCAGATCGAGCGGGGTGACCTCACCCGCAGTAAGTTTGCCGACGATCGCGCACGCCGTCTCTCGCACCAGCCCCTGATCCGCCACTTGGTCTCTCCCGTTCGTTGCGTTTCTTTGCTCACGGATAGTGTAGTGCTGTAGAACATTTTCCGGCAAAGTGGAAACGTACTGAAGTTGTGACCGGAATCGGAGAAAAGACGGAATGACGACACTATTCTCGGCGCTGGATTGGCGCGTGATGAGCCAGGAGGAGCGCGACCTCGGCCTCAATAACAGCGTGGCCGTCAAGGGCAGCGCTGAGATGGTCGCGGGCTGGGAACAGCGTTCGGCCGAGCTGCGCAAGCGTTATCCCGCCCATATCGACCTCCGGTACGGCCCGCGCGAGCGCAACCGCATCGATTTCCTGAAAGCTGCCGATCGGGCGCCGACGCTATTGTTTATCCACGGCGGTTACTGGCAGGCACGTGCCAAGGAGGTTTTTACCGTTGTCGCCGAAGGCCCGATGGCGCATGGCATCAATGTCGCTTTGATCGGCTACACGCTGGCGCCGGAGGCGACACTCGACGAGATTGTTGCCGAAATCCACGCCGGCATCGATTATCTGGCCAAGCAATTGCCGACGCTGGGCGGCGCCGATGGCAGCGGGATCGTGGTATCCGGCTGGTCGGCCGGCGGCCATCTCACTTCGATGGCGCTGTCGCATCCGCAGGTGAAGGCAGGCATGGCGATCAGCGGCATCTACGATCTCGAGCCGATCCGCCACAGCTATCTCAACGAAAAACTGATGGCCGACGAAGCGGTCGTGCGCCGCAACTCGCCGATGATGCAGGCGGGCGGTCCGCTAAAACCGCTGTCGCTGGTGGTTGGCGGCGCCGAACTGCCGCTGCTGCGCAAGCAGACCGCCGACTTTGCGGGCCATCGCGCCAGATATGGACTGCCGGTGACTTACGAGGAAATCCCGGGCGCCGACCATTTCACCATCATGAATGAGATGATGTCGCCGAAGGGCAGGATCACGGCGCTGATACGGCAGCTGTTTGAGAGGGCGGCGGGTTGACGTCGTCGGGTTGCGGACCCTCATGGTGAGGAGGCGCGAAGCGCCGTCTCCGGACGATGCTTCGCATCGCCGGGCGAACCACGAGGCCCGCGGCCTATCCTTCGAGACGCCGCGCATCGCGCGGCTCCTCAGGATGAGGTCGATTACGTGGCCGCACTTAACTCCAGCCCGCACTAATCCCGCCATCCACCGTGTAGATCACGCCCGACGTATACCCCGAGCGGTCCGACGCCAGAAACGCCATCAGATCGCCGATCTCGCGCGCATGGGCGGGGCGGCCGAGTGGCATGCCTTTCTGGAATTCCTTGTAGCGGTTCTCGTCGCCGAACTGGTTCTTTGCGCGCGTCTTCAGCAGCGTGACGTGGCGGTCGGTACCGACAGGGCCGGGATTGATGCCGACCACGCGGATATTGTCGGCAAGGCTCTTGCCACCTAACGCGCGGGTAAAAGCCATCAGCGCCGCATTTCCGGCGCTGCCGCAGATATAATTGGCGTCGAATTTTTCACCGGCGGCGCCGATGTCGTTGACGATCACGCCGTGGCCGCGCGCCTTCATCTGCGCGTAGATCGCGCGGGTGAGGTTGATGTAGCCGAACACTTTCAGTTCCCAGGCATGCCGCCAGGTCGTCTCGTCGATCTTGTCGATCGAGCCCCCCGGGATATCGCCGGCATTGTTGACGAGAATGTCGATATCGGCGGCGTCCTTTATGAGTTTCGCGATGTCCTCGGGCTTGCGCAGGTCGACGACATGGGCCGTGGCGCCGATCTGGTGCGCCGAGCGAAGCCGCTCGCAAAGGGCTTTCAATTGTTCGCCATTGCGGGCTGCGAGCATGACATCGCAGCCTTCTTCGGCGAAAGCCTCGGCCGCGGCCGCGCCAATACCTTTGGAGGCGCCGGTGATCAGGACGCGCTTGCCGCGCAAATGCAGATCCATGGGATTACTCGCTTGTTGGGGGGATATCGAAGAAGGTCGGCGGAATTGGTAGGCGGTAGCCGCGGTAGCGGTCAACCCTCGGGTCAAGCCAGAGGGCAGGCCATTGCACTGCAGCGTTGCGCCGCAGCGCGGTTTGGTCCATTGCAAGGCAATCAAACAGGCCGGTTTACCGGCCCGGCAAGTGACGAAGGAATCTCTCGATGAGCAGCGCAAAGAAACAATATCGGATCGCGGTCATTCCCGGTGACGGCATCGGCAAGGAAGTGGTCCCGGAGGGCTTGCGCGTGCTGGAGGCGGCCGCGAAAAAACACGGTGTTGCCGTGCATTTCGATCATTTCGACTTCGCGTCCTGGGACTATTACGAGAAGCACGGCGAGATGATGCCGGAGGACTGGAAGGCCAAGATCGGCAAGCACGACGCGATCTATTTCGGCGCCGTCGGCTGGCCCGCCAAAATTCCCGATCACATTTCCTTGTGGGGATCGCTGATCAAGTTTCGGCGTGAATTCGACCAATACGTCAATTTGCGCCCCGTTCGGCTGATGCCCGGCGTGCCGTCGCCGCTCGCCAACCGCAAGCCCGGCGATATCGATTTCTGGGTGGTGCGCGAAAACACCGAAGGCGAATATTCCTCCGTCGGCGGCCGGATGTTCCCCGATACCGATCGTGAATTCGTCACCCAGCAAACCGTGATGACGCGCACCGGCGTCGATCGCATCCTGAAATTCGCGTTCGAACTGGCGCAGTCACGCCCGAAGAAGCATCTGACCTCGGCCACCAAGTCGAACGGCATCTCGATCACGATGCCCTATTGGGACGAGCGCGTGGAGGCGATGGCGAAGAATTTTCCGAACGTTAAGTGGGATAAGTACCACATCGACATTCTCACCGCGAATTTCGTGCTGCATCCGGACTGGTTCGACGTCGTTGTCGGCTCGAACCTGTTCGGCGATATCCTGTCCGATCTGGGACCTGCCTGCACGGGCACCATCGGCATCGCGCCGTCAGGCAATATCAATCCGCCGGGTCTCTTTCCGTCGGTGTTCGAGCCGGTGCACGGCTCCGCGCCCGATATCGCAGGGCAGGGCATCGCCAACCCGATCGGCATGATCTGGTCGGGCGCGATGATGCTGGAACATCTCGGCGAGAAGCAGGCGGCAGCCTCGATCGTCGGCGCCATCGAACGCACGCTCGGCGAACGCACGCTGCGCACCCGCGACCTCGGCGGCAACGCCGACACGACGGCCTGCGGCAAGGCGGTCGCGGAGATGGTGGATTAGGTCGTCGTTATCGTGGATCAGAGGCTAGCCCCCCACAATCCTTCGGCAATGCGCCCACGCTGCCGCGATCAGATTCTCGCTCGCCTCCGGCGTGCGGAAGGCGGAATGGGCCGACAGTGTCACGTTGGGCAATTTGGTCAGCGAGTGATCCATCGGCAGCGGTTCGATGTTGAAGACATCCAGCCCGGCATGGCGGATCTGGCCCGACTTCAGGGCGTCGATCATCGCTCCTTCGTCGACGATGGCGCCGCGCGCGGTGTTGATGAGGATGACGCCAGGTTTCATCGCCTCGATGCACGCGCGCGAGACCAGACCGCGCGTGTCGTCGTTCAGCAGCAGATGGATCGAGACGACATCGCTCTCGGTCAGAAGTTCGTCGAGGTCGACAAATTCGACTTTCGGATGCTTCCTGGGTGACCTGTTCCAGGCGATGACGCGCATGCCGCTGCCGAGCGCAATCCGCGCGACCTCCGCGGCGATGCCGCCAAATCCGATCAGGCCGAGCGTCTTGCCGGTGAGCTGCATGCCGTCGTCGCGAAGCCAGTTGCCGGCGCGCATCTCGCGATCCATCTGGGCAAGGCCGCGCGCCGCCGCCCACATCAGCGCAATCGCGGATTCGGCGACGGCTGTGTCGCCATAGCCCTTGATCAGGTGCACGGCGATGCCGAGTTCGGCGAGTTCTTCCGGGTTCATATAGCTGCGCGCGCCGGTGCCGAGAAACACGACGTGCTTCAGCCCGGTGCATTTTTTCGCAATCTCGGTCGGCAGCGCCGTGTGATCGACGATCGCGATGCCGGCCCCATCGAGCACTTTTGGGTATTGATCCGGCGTGATGTCGGGATCGCGGTGGACGCGAACCTTGGGGTCACCTGACCGTTCCAGCCGTTCGAAAATTACGGCCAGCGATTCATTGGCATCGACAAAAACACCGTGCACGGCGATCCCTCCGGTTTTTTAGCTGATGATCAGGACGCGACGCCGGCAAGCGCCAGCACGGTATGCATCAACACGTTGGCGCCGGCCGCGCAATCGGCCTGCGTCGCGTCTTCCAGCTCGTTGTGGCTGATACCGTCCTTGCATGGCACGAATACCATCGCAGCCGGCACGACGTTTGCCATATTGCAGGCATCATGCCCCGCGCCCGAGGTGATGCGGCGATGGCTGTAGCCGAGCATCCTGGCGGAGCCTTCGACCGCATCGACCAGCCTGGTGTCGAACACCGTCGGCTCCTTGCGCCAGATCGCATCGAGCGTGATCTCGGCTTTACGCCGCGGTGCGATTTCGGCGATCGCGCCGCGCAAATCCCTGTCGATGGCATCGAGGATTTTCGAATTGGGGCTGCGGATATCGACGGTAAAGGCGATCTCGCCGGGGATGACGTTGCGCGAGGGTGCGGCGATGACGGCTTCGCCAATGGTGCCGACCGCGTTCGGGCCGTGCGCCTTCGCGATCCGCTCCACCGCAAGCACGATTTCCGCCAGTGTCGCGAGCGCGTCGCGCCGCATCGGCATCGGTGTGGTGCCGGCATGGCTCTCAAAGCCGGTGATCTTGCCGTCATACCAGATGATGCCTTGGCCGCGATCGACCACGCCGATGGTTTTGCTTTCGGCTTCCAGCAGCGGGCCTTGCTCGATATGCAACTCGACAAAGGCGCCGAACTTGCGGGCGCCGACAGCCTCGTTGCCGCGGTAGCCGATGCTATCCAGCGCCTCGCCGACGCTCATGCCGGCAGCGTCGGTCCGCGCCAGGATATTGTCGGTGGTATAATCGCCGGCATAGGCGGCCGACGCCATCGTGGCCGGCGCAAAGCGCGAGCCTTCCTCGTTGGTCCAGTTGCAGACGCAGATCGGCACTTCGGTTTCGATTCCAGCATCGTTGAGCGTACGAACCAGTTCGAGAGCGGCGAGCGTACCGAGCACGCCGTCGAACTTGCCGCCGGTCGGCTGGGTATCGAGATGGGAGCCGACACCGATCGGTGGTTTCGACATGTCGCGCCCTTTGCGGAGGCCGAACATCGAGCCGAGCGCATCGACCTGAACCTCGAGGCCAGCCGCCTCGCACGCTTTGCGGAACCAGTCACGCACCTGCTTGTCCTCGGGCCCGAGCGTGAGCCGACGCACGCCGCCTTTCGGCGTGGCGCCGAATTTGGCGGTTTCATGGATCGTGTCCCACAGCCGGGCGGAATCGATTTGCAGATTGGATGCGATTTTGGTCATGGGGCCATTCCGGAAATCAGGTGGGGTGCGTAACTCGTCGTTTTCAATGACGCGCCTGCAGCGGCGCGTCAATAACGACGCTGCCCTGCGCCAATTTGGCCGCGAGTTCGGCGACGCGCTCGACCGCCACCGTATCCGGAGACGTCAGCCAGCTCGCCGAAAACGTCAGGTTCGGCATTTGTTGATCGGTCGAAAGCAATTGCAGCCGACCGTCGGTCATTTCGTTCTCGATGATCGCGGTCGGAATCACGGCAATGCCGAGACCTTCGATCGCCATGTGGATGACGGTGGCGAGCGAGGCGCTGGCGTGCAGCCGCATCGGCGGCAGGTCCGGCCGGTTGAACAGCGAGCGCACCTGCTCGTAAGGCGCAGTCTTGCGCGGGAAGGTGATGATCGGAAACTTCGCGAGATCGTGCACCGTCAGCCTGCGGCCGCCCAATCCGAGTGAGGGGCTGGCAAGGAAACCCACGGGATAGTGGCACAGCACGCGGTTGCTGACGGTCGGCGCCGTCAGGGGGCCGAGCAGGAAAGCGAGTTCGATCTCCTGCGCCATCAGCCGCGTCCGCAAATTCGAGGTGATATCGACCTCGATCTCGAGCGAGAGGTTGGGATAGGCCTGATTGACGCTCTTGATCAGTTGCGACAGCCAGGTGTGCACGATGGTCTCGGCGACGCCGAGCCGCAGCACGCCGCGCATCGCCGAGCGGGCGCCGACGACCGCCAGCATTTCCGAGCGCAGCCCGATCAGTTTTTCCGCATATACCATCAACTGCCGTCCGCTCGGCGTCGGCAGCACCATGCGGCGGTCGCGCTGCAGCAGCTTCACACCCACCTCGCGCTCGAGCTGGGCGATCCGCTGCGAGATCGCGGGTTGGGTGGTATTGAGCTTGTGGGCGGCACCACGAAAGCTGCCCAGCGTTACCACCCACATGAAAGTCTCAATTGCCTTGAAATCAGCCATGCACCCTCGGCCCGCAGGTCGATAAATCCATTTTATCGTTCTTGATTAAAAATCACGATTAGACATTATCATACCCATATGCGGGAGTAGATGTCGACCCAATTGGAGCTGTTGCAATGATGACCAGCTTGGCAAGAACAGAAAGGCCCGGCGACGATACGGCGAATTTATCGCCGAGCGTGGCCGCCCGTCATGCCTGCCGCACCGGCATGGCCTCGACCACCGCTGGCGTCGCCAACGGTTTTGTCCAAGGCAATCTCGCGATTCTGCCCGAGAAGCTGGCCGCTTCGTTCCACCGCTTCTGCCAGCTCAATCCCAAGCCGTGCCCAATCATCGGCATGTCCGATGTCGGCGATCCCCGCATTCCGTCGCTTGGGCTGGACCTCGACATCCGCACCGACGTTCCGCGCTATCGCGTCTGGCGCGACGGCGAGGTGGTGGAGGAACCGACCGATATCATGGCGCATTGGCGCGACGATCTCGTCGCCTTCGTGATCGGCTGCTCGTTCTCCTTTGAAGAAGCGCTGATGGCGGACGGCCTGCCGATCCGCCACATCGAGCGCAATGTGCGGGTGCCGATGTACCGCACCAATATTGCGTGCAGTCCCGCGGGGCCGTTCGCAGGTCCAATGGTGGTATCGATGCGGCCGTTCAGGCCGGCGGATGCGATCCGCGCGGTGCAGATCACCTCGCGCTTTCCTTCCGTGCATGGCGCGCCCGTTCATCTCGGCCATCCGCACTCGATCGGCATCGCCGACATCGCGAAGCCTGACTATGGCGACCCGGTGCCGGTCGAGCCCGACGAGATTCCGGTGTTCTGGGCCTGCGGCGTGACACCGCAGTCCGTGATTGCGGCGGCAAAGCTACCGTTCGCCATCACACATGCGCCCGGCTTGATGCTGGTGACCGATTTGCATAACAAGGCGCTTGCCGTGCTTTGATGCAGCATCTGCCGCGCATTGAGGCTTTACCGTAACGTTCAACCGTTTCATCAACAAAAACAAATCAACGAACCAGGGAATATCGCAATGACCATCACGCGCCGAAACGTTTTGCTTGGAGCCACCGCTACTGCCGCGCTCTTACCGATTGCGGCGCGCGCGCAAACCTCCGAAGTAGTCATCGGCGTGATCTATCCGTTGTCGGGCGCCAGCGCGCAGATCGGCGTCGACGCGCAGAAGGCGTTCGAGACTGCCGCTGACATCATCAACAAGAATTACGATTTCGAACTGCCGCTGGCGAAGGGCGAGGGCCTGACAGGTCTCGGCGGCGCCAAGGTGCGTCTCGTGTTCGCCGATCATCAGGCCGATCCGCAGAAGGGCCGCGCCGAGGCCGAGCGCCTGATCACGCAGGAAAAAGTCTGCGCCATCATCGGCACCTATCAGAGCGCCGTCGCCGTCACCGTCAGCCAGATCTGCGAGCGCTACCAGATCCCGTTCCTTTCGGCCGACAATTCCTCGCCCAGCCTGCATCGCCGCGGCCTCAAATTCTATTTCCGCGCCGCACCGCATGACGAGATGTTCTCGACTGCGATGTTCGATTTTTTCGACGCCATGAAGAAGAAGGGCCAGAAAATCGAGAAGCTGGCCTTGTTCCACGAGGACACGATTTTCGGCACAGACTCCTCCAACGCTCAGCTCAAGCTGGCGGCCGATCGCGGCTACAAGGTTGTGGCCGACATCAAGTACCGCGCCAACTCGCCTTCATTGACCGCCGAGGTGCAGCAGATCAAGGCCGCCGATGCCGACGTGCTGATGCCGTCGAGCTATACGACGGACGGAATCCTGCTGGTCAAGACAATGGGCGAACTCGGCTACAAGCCGAAAAACATCGTCGCCCAGGATGCCGGATTCTCGGAGAAGGCACTCTATGACGCCGTCGGCGATAAACTCGAAGGCGTGATCTCGCGCGGCAGTTTCTCGCTCGATCTCGCCGCCAAGCGGCCGATGGTCGACAAGATCAACGCCATGTACAAGGAAAAGTCGGGCAAGGACTTCAACGACTATTCGTCGCGGCAGTTCATGGGCCTGATCGTGATGGCAGACGCCATCAACCGCGCCAAGTCGACCGATGGTGAAAAAATCCGCGAGGCTCTTGTTGCGACCGATATGCCGGGCGAGGCGACGATCATGCCGTGGAAGCGCGTCAAGTTCGACGACATGGGCCAGAACAACGACGCCGATCCGGTGCTGCTGCAATATGTCGGCGGCAAGTTCGTCACCATCTTCCCGCCCCAGGCTGCCGTCGCCGAGGCAGTCTGGCCGATGAAATAACGGATAGAAGCGGGGGCGGGGGACATGACAGCCGAGACCATTATCCGAAGTTTTCCCTCTTTCGTCATTGCGAGGAGCGAAGCGACGAAGCAATCCACTCTTTCTTTGTGTGGCACGATGGATAGCTTCGCTCCGCTCGCAATGACGGAGCCTCGCGACAGCGCCTCGGACCCCGGACGGCAACTGTGACAGCCGAGACCATCATCCAAAGTCTGGCGAGCGGCCTCTTGATGGGGCTGCTCTACGGGCTAATTGCCGTTGGCCTCGCGCTGATCTTCGGCCTGATGGACGTCGTGAACTTTGCGCACGGCGAATTCCTGATGATCGCGATGTACGCGACGTTCTTCCTGTTCGCGTTCTTCGCGATCGATCCTTTGCTGTCGGCGCCGCTGGTCGCGGCGGCGCTGTTCGTGTTCGGGGCCGTGGTCTATCTGTTGATCGTGCGCTTTGCGGTGCGTGCAAAAGCGAACGCCGGTATGGTGCAGATCTTCTCCACCTTCGGCCTTGCGATCGTCATGCGTGGTCTCGCGCAGTACTTCTTCACGCCGGACTATCGCAGCGTCACTCATTCATGGCTCGGCGGCAAAACCATCTCGATCGGCGGCATCTACCTGCCCGAGCCGCAACTGGTGGGCGCGCTGGTCTCGATCGCGGCCTTCGGTGCGCTCTATTTCTTCATCAACCGCACCGACTTTGGCCGCGCCCTTGAGGCGACGCGAGAGGATGCCGGCGCCGTGGCGCTGGTCGGCATCGACAAGAATCGCGTGTTTGCATTGGGTTGGGGTCTTGGCGCGGCGCTGGTTGGTCTCTCCGGCGCCATCATGGCGATGTTCTTCTACATCTATCCTGATGTGGGCGCATCCTTTGCACTGATCGCCTATGTGACGGTGGCGCTGGGCGGCTTCGGCAGCGTGTTCGGTGCCTTTGCCGGCGGTATCATCGTTGGCCTCGTCGAAGCCACCACCGCCTTGATCCTGCCGCCGTCGCTGAAATCGGTCGGCATATACGCGGTTTATCTCCTTGTCGTCTTTGTCCGGCCGCGCGGCCTGTTCGGGCAGATGTGATGGATACGGATTTCGCAAAACGCCGTCGCCGCGATCTGATCGTCGCGGGCTGCCTTGCGGTGATCGCTGCCCTGGTGCCGCTGTTCGTCAAGGATGTGTACGTCCAGAACATCATGGTTCTGACGCTGATGTATGCGGCGCTGTCGCAGAGCTGGAACATCCTGTCCGGCTATTGCGGACAGATTTCGCTCGGCCATGCGCTTTATTTCGGGCTTGGCGCCTACACCACCGCGATCCTGTTTACGAAATTCGGCGTGCTGCCGTGGTTCGGCATGCTTGGTGGTGGCCTGATCTCGGCCGTGATCGCGATGGCGCTTGGCTATCCATGCTTCCGCCTGCGCGGACATTACTTTGTCATCGCGACCATCGTGATTGCCGAAATCGCGCTGCTGCTGTTCCAGAACTGGGATTGGGCCGGCGCGGCGCTGGGCATCGATATTCCCGTGCGGGGCGATAGCTGGCTGAAATTCCAGTTCACCCGCAGCAAGCTGCCATATTTCTATTTCGCGCTGGTGCTGGCTTGCATCGCCTGGTTCGTCACCTGGTGGCTGGAAGATTCCAAATGGGGTTATTGGTGGCGCGCGGTTAAGGACAATCCGGACGCGGCTGAAAGCCTCGGCGTCGTCGTGTTCAATTCGAAGATGGGCGCGGCCGCGGTGTCCGCATTTCTCGTCGCGGTCGGCGGTGGTTTCTACGCGCAATTCGTCTCCTATATCGATCCCGAAAGCGTCATCGGGTTCCAATTCTCGCTGCTGATGGCGCTGCCCGCAGTGCTCGGCGGCATCGGTACGCTGTGGGGACCGATGCTGGGCGCGGTGATCCTGATCCCGCTCACGGAACTGACGCGCTCTTTCATCGGCGGCTCCGGCCGCGGTGTCGACCTGATCGTCTATGGCTCGCTTATCGTGCTGATCTCGCTGGCGCGGCCGCAAGGGCTGATCGGGCTGTTCTCGCACGGGCGCAAGGAGGCGGCGCGATGACGACGCCTCTCTTGGAAACCCGTGGCGTCTGGCAACGCTTCGGCGGCCTCGTCGCCAACAGCGACGTCTCGATCTCGGTCGGGCGCGGCGAGATCGTTGGGCTGATCGGCCCAAACGGCGCCGGCAAGTCGACGCTGTTCAATCTGATTGCGGGCGTGCTGCCGCCGACGCAAGGCACGATCGTGTTTGACGGTGAAGACGTCACCGCGCTGCCGGCAGCCGAGCGCTGCCAGCGTGGTATCGGGCGTACTTTTCAAGTTGTGAAAAGTTTCGAGACCATGACCGTGATCGACAACGTCATTGTCGGCGCGCTGATCCGCAACACGGTGATGCGCGTCGCGCGGGCCAAGGCTTACGAAGTGCTGGAATTCTGCGGGCTGGCCGGCCGCGCCAATGTGCTCGCCAGCGATCTGATCCCATCGGAGAAACGCCGCCTCGAAGTCGCGCGCGCGCTTGCGACCGAGCCGAAGCTGCTGCTGCTTGATGAAGTGCTCACGGGGCTGACGCCGGTCGAGGCGCAGACCGGCGTCGAATTGGTGCGCAAGGTGCGCGATACCGGCGTCACCGTGCTGATGGTCGAGCACGTCATGGAAATCGTGATGCCGCTGGTCGACCGCGCTATCGTGCTCGATCTCGGCAAGGTTTTGGTGGAAGGCAAGCCCACCGACGTCGTCCGCGATCCCAAGGTCATCAGCGCATATTTAGGGGATCGTCATGCTGTCGGTGCATGAAGTCACCACCGCCTATCAGGGGCTGGTCGCGATCTCCGCGGTCAGCATCGAGGTGGCAAAAGGCGAGATCGTCTGCGTTGCCGGCGCCAACGGCGCGGGCAAGTCGACGCTGCTGAAATCCATCGCGGGAGCCGAGCGCCCGCGCTCCGGCACTGTTTCATTCGACGGTACCCGTATCGACGGCATGCCGCAGCATGTCATCACCTCGCGCGGCATCGCCTATGTGCCGGAAAACCGCCGGCTGTTTCCGCGCCTGTCGGTGCGCGACAATCTGCGGCTCGGCAGTTACCTCTACCGCGGCGAAGCCAATCGCGAGGAACCGCTCGATCTGGTGTTCAAATTGTTTCCGCGCCTGTCGGAGCGGCTGGACCAGCGCGCCGAAACGCTCTCCGGCGGCGAGCAGCAGATGCTCGCCATCGGCCGCGCACTGATGACGCGGCCCCGGCTGTTGATGCTGGACGAGCCGTCGCAGGGCATCATGCCGAAACTGGTCGACGAAATTTTTCAGGCAGTGAAACGTATCCGCGACGCCGGGATGACCGTGCTGATCGTCGAACAGCGTATGGCCGAGTGCCTGGAGATCGCCGACCGCGCCTACATCCTGCAGACCGGCCGCGTCCTGATGCAGGGCAGTGCTGCCGACATCGGCGGCAATCCGGATGTGCGGAAGGCGTATCTGGGATTGTAACTTTCGCGGCTCTCTCAGCCGTCATTGCGAGCGAAGCGAAGCAATCCAGACTTTTTTCGTGGTTCCATGGATTGCTTCGCTTCGCTCGCAATGACGTTGAGGGTTTCTTCGGCTATGAATGCTCGTCCTGCTCCGGCAACGTCAGCCCGAACACCTTGGTCAAATCCTTGACCTGCTCCGGCGACAAATACCGCGGATTGAGTCCGCGCAGCAGCAAATACAGCTTCGCCGTCTCTTCAAGTTCCTCGATCGCGTAGACCGCGGCTTCGAGCGTATCGCCTGATACCACCGGGCCGTGATTGGCGAGCAGCACGGAGGAGTATTTTCCAGCCAGCCCCTTGATCGCGTCGGCGACCGCGGGATCGCCGGGCCGATAATAGGGCACCAGCGCAGTCTGGCCGCATTTCATCAGGTAATAGGGTGTCATCGGCGGCAGGGCCGCGCGGGGATCGATCTCGGGCAGCATCGACAATGCGACCGAATGGGTCGAATGCAGATGCACCACGGCGCGGGCCGCGTCGCGCGTCTGGTAGAGCGCCGTATGCAGCGGCACTTCCTTGGTTGGTGCATCGCCGGAGATCAATTTTCCGTCGGCCCCCAAGCGCGACATCCGCGCCGGATCGAGCGAACCGAGCGAGGCGTTGGTCGGCGTCACCAGCCAGCCGCCATCGTCGAGCCTGACGCTGATATTGCCCGACGAGCCAGGCGTCAGCCCGCGCTCGAACAGGGAGCGGCCGAGACGGCAGATTTCCTCGCGAATTCTGGTTTCGGTCATTGTTCCGCTCTCGGCAGCATCATCAATTCGCCTTGTCTCACGCTTTGGCAGCGCGGCCAAGCCGTGATACCCAGAGGCAATGCCGCCGGCTTGGATGGCGGCCAAAGAGAAACGTTTGGGGAGTACCGCATGCCTGAATCCGCAAAACCGCGCATGGCCGTCATCGGCCTTGGCTCGATGGGGTTCGGCATGGCGACCTCGCTGCGCCGCGCGGGATTCGACGTCACCGGCTGCGACGTTTCGGCGGATTCGGTGGCGCGGTTCGTAGCCGACGGCGGCAATGGCGCGAAAACGCCGGCTGAGGCCGCCAAAGGGGCCGACATCGTCGTCAGCGTGGTCGTCAATGCCGCCCAGACCGAAACCATTTTGTTTGGCGCCAACGGCGTCGCCGAAACCTTGGGCCAGGGCGCGGTGTTCGTTTCCTCCGCCACGATGGATCCCGATGTGGCCCGGCGGCTGGCGAAGACGTTGGAAGCCAGCGGCCGTCACTATCTGGACGCGCCGATTTCCGGTGGCGCGCAACGTGCGGCACAGGGCGAACTCACCATTCTGGCCTCGGGGAGTCCCGCCGCTTTCGCGAAAGCACGGCCGGCGCTGGATGCGATGGCTGCCAAGCTTTACGAACTCGGCGACGCTGCCGGCCAGGGCGCCGCGTTCAAGATGATCAACCAGCTCCTGGCCGGCGTGCACATCGCCGCCGCCTCGGAAGCGATCGCCTTCGCCGCCAAGCAGGGTCTCGACATCCGAAAGGTCTACGAGGTGATCACGGCTTCCGCCGGCAATTCCTGGATGTTCGAAAACCGCATGCCGCATGTGCTCGATGGCGACTACGCACCGCGCAGCGCCGTGGAGATTTTCGTCAAAGACCTCGGCATCATCCAGGATATGGCGCGCACCGCGAAATTCCCGGTGCCGGTCGCGGCCGCGGCTCTTCAGATGTTCCTGATGACGGCGGCCTCCGGCATGGGCCGCGATGACGACGCCTCGGTGGCGCGGATGTATGCCAGGGTCACCGGCACGCATCTGCCCGGCGAGCCGAAGTAAAAGCAGAAGTAAAAGAGGACAATCGATGCCCCGTTTTGCCGCCAATCTCTCCATGATGTTCACCGAGGTCCCGTTCCTCGACCGCTTCGATGCGGCGGCGAAAGCGGGCTTCACTGCGGTCGAATTCCTGTTTCCCTACGATCATCCCGCGGAAGCCGTGGGCGAACGCTTGAAGCGCAATGGCCTGACGCAGGCGCTATTCAATCTGCCGCCGGGCAATTGGGACGCCGGCGAAAAAGGTTTTGCCGCGCTGCCGGAACGCTTTGACGATCTGAAGCGAAGCCTTGAGACGGCGTTGCCGTATACGAAAGCGACCGGCGTCAAGCGCGTGCATCTGATGGCCGGCATCGCCAACCGCAGCGATGCGAAAGCCGTCGAGCAATTCTACAAATCGGTGGCGTGGGCGGCAGAATTCTTCGCACCCCACGGCCTCGACGTCGTAATCGAGCCGATCAATCCGCGCAACGTGCCCGGCTATTTCCTCAACGATTTCCTGTTCGCCCGCGACCTGATTACCGAACTGAAGATTCCAAATCTGAAATTGCAGTTCGATATCTATCACTGCCAGATCATCCATGGCGACGTGACCATGCGGCTGCGCGAGATGATGCCGATTGTCGGCCACATCCAGATCGCCAGTATCCCCTCCCGCAACGAGCCCGACGGCGAGGAGTTGAACTATCCCTTCCTGTTCACCGAACTCGACCGGCTCGGCTATGGCGGCTTCGTCGGCTGCGAATACAATCCGCGCGGCAAGACCACCGACGGCCTCGGCTGGTTCAAGTCCTATGCCGGAGTGAAACCGTGACGTCGTCCGGAAAGTTATCTCTGGGCTGCATCGCCGACGACTACACCGGCGCCTCCGATCTCGCCAACACGCTGACCCGACAGGGCCTGCGCACGGTACAGACGATCGGCGTACCCTCCGACGACCTCGCGCTGCCCGAAGTCGATGCTGTGGTGGTGTCGCTGAAAAGCCGTTCGATCGAGGCGGGCCTTGCGGTGACGCGCTCGCGCGCCGCCGAAAAATGGCTGCGCGGCCGCGGTGCCGATCACGTGCTGTTCAAGATCTGCTCGACCTTCGATTCTACCGATGCCGGCAATATCGGCCCGGTCATGGACGCGCTGCGCGCCGATTCCGGCGACGCCATCGTACTGGTGACGCCGGCCTTCCCGGAAACCGGGCGCACCGTCTATCAGGGCAATCTGTTCGTAGGCCAAGTGCCGCTGAACGAGAGCCCGCTAAAGGATCATCCACTCAATCCGATGCATGATTCCAACCTGGTGCGGGTGCTGGCGCGCCAGAGCAAAACCAGGATCGGGCTCGTCGCCCTTGCCGCTTTGTCGCGCGGCCCGGATGCGGTTCGCAAGCAACTCGCCGAACTCTCCGGCAATGGCTTCGGTGCCGCCATCATCGACGCCGTGTTTGACCGCGATCTGGAAACAATTGGAAACGTGGCGCTGGATCATCGCCTGTCGGTTGGTGCGTCCGGTATTGGCCTCGGGATTGCCCGGGCGATGGTCGCTTCGGCCAAGGTCAAATCTTCCGCGCCAAACGCGATTGCCGATTCTCCGGTCGGCGGCCCGGCGGCATGTCTGGCCGGCAGTTGCTCGCAGGCGACGCTGCAGCAGATCGCGAACGCCGAAAAGTCGATGGCCGTGTTGCATCTCGACCCCGACCGCGTTGTCGCCGGTCCGGAAGAAGCGCGGCGCGCGGTGGCCTGGGCGACCGAGCGCCTAGGCTCGGGCCCAATCCTGATCGTGAGCAGCTCGACGCCGGATGCAGTTGCGGCCCTGCAATCCCGTTATGGCCGCGATGCGGCGGGACATGCCATCGAGCAGGCGATGGCCGATATTGCGGAAGGTCTGGTCCGCTCGGGCGTGCGGCGATTGGTGGTCGCGGGCGGTGAAACGTCAGGTGCCGTCGTCGATCGCCTGGGGATTCCCGGCTTTCTGGTTGGTGCGGAAATCGCTGCAGGAGTGCCGGTCCTGCGCGCGGTAGGAGCCGCAAATGGCGAGATGCTGCTTGCACTAAAATCAGGCAATTTCGGCGGTCCGGAATTTTTCTCCGACGCGCTGAAGCTGATGCGCTGATCACGCCGATTTGTTCAATTTTTTGGTGAGGCGGGTCGCCTACGTAGTCATACGGAGCGTCAAATTAACGCAACCTCAGGCAACGTTCCCCTTAATGGCAGGCACTGCTTCGTTCAGCTACCGATTGCTCCCTCCATATTAGGGCACTCAAGGCGCCCAAAACAAAGAGCTCGCAGCCATGTTTGCCAAATTTTCAATCCGCTCCAAGATCATCTCTGTTGTTGCGTTCCTGCTTGTTGCAATGACAGGCATGGGCCTTCTGGCGGTCAAGAATATGCGGGCAATTCACGCCAACACGGTCGACATCACGACCAACTGGATGCCGAGCATCCGTGTGCTGGGCGATCTGCGTGCCGGCGTCATCACCTATCGCACCGTGCTTCGTGAGCACATGCTGGCGGAGACACTGGAGGAAAAGGAAGCGTCTGAAAAGACTCTGGCGGCCGTCGTCGAGAACAACAACAAGATCCGCGCGCTCTATGAGCCGATGATCACATCCCCGGAAGAACGTACCTTATATAGCGAGTGGTCGAAGACATGGGATGCCTTCAAGCACGGCGCCCAGGAAGTCATGGCGCTGTCCCGCAAGGCCGTCGGCAAGATTCCGACCGAGGCGCACGATCTGAATGCCAAAACGGTCAACAAGATCGGGATCGAAGCCGATAACATCCTGAAGAAGGATATCGACCTCAATAACACCGGCGCCGACAAGGCGGCGCAGGATGCAGCAGATAGCTACGCCTCGGCCTTCATGATTTTAGCCGCCATCCTCGGCGCGGTCGTGATCATCGGCATCGGTGTCAGCTTCTATGTGGTTCGCGACGTCTCGACCGGTATCGCCTCGATCGTCAACCCGATGCAGGCGCTGGGCAAGGGCGACCTGAGCGCTGAGGTGCCCCATCGGGGCGAGAAGACCGAAATCGGCGCCATGGCGGACACCCTGCAGGTGTTCAAGGAAGCGCTGATCGCGAAGAAGGCCGCCGACGAGGCTGCCGCGCTGGATGCCGAAGCCAAGATCGAGCGCGGCCGCCGGGTCGACAGCATCACCCGCAATTTCGAATCGATGATCGGCGAGATCGTCCAGACCGTGTCGTCCGCTTCGACCCAGCTTGAAGCCTCCGCCGGCACGCTGTCTTCGACCGCCGCCCGTTCGCAGGAATTGACGACGCTGGTGGCGGCGGCTTCCGAGGAAGCCTCCACCAATGTGCAGTCGGTGGCGTCTGCCACGGAAGAACTCTCGTCCTCGGTCAACGAGATCAGCCGCCAGGTTCAGGAATCGGCGCGGATGGCAAGCGACGCGGTCGGGCAGGCGCGCGTTACCAACGACCGGGTCAGCGAATTGTCGAAGTCCGCAGCCCGCATCGGTGATGTGGTCGAACTGATCAACACCATCGCCGGACAAACCAATCTGCTGGCGCTGAACGCCACCATCGAGGCGGCACGCGCCGGTGAGGCCGGCCGCGGCTTCGCGGTCGTGGCATCCGAAGTGAAGGCGTTGGCCGAGCAGACCGCAAAAGCCACCGGCGAGATCGGCCAGCAGATCACGGGTATCCAGGCCGCGACGCAGGACTCGGTGACCGCGATCAAGGAAATCAGCGGCACCATCGAGAAACTGTCGGAGATATCGTCGACCATTGCGGCCGCGGTGGAAGAGCAGGGCGCTGCGACGCAGGAAATCTCCCGCAACGTGCAGCAGGCCGCGCAAGGCACCCAGCAGGTCTCCTCCAACATCACCGATGTTCAGCGTGGCGCCAGCGAGACCGGCTCGGCCTCCTCGCAGGTGCTCTCGGCGGCGCAGTCGCTGTCGGGCGACAGCAACCGTCTCAAGCTCGAAGTCGGCAAATTCCTGGATTCAGTCCGGGCGGCTTGATAGCCGACCCACGGCAAACCAAAAGCCCGGCTCTCAAAAGAGCCGGGCTTTTTTGCGTCGCGAAGCTGCTTGCACTCAAATCGGGCAATTTCGGTGGGCTCGCCAACGGACCCAAGCCGATAGGTGGAATCACGTTGATTGCCGTCAGTTCCTGGTGAGGTCGGTCGCCTACGTAGTCATACGGACGAAGTGTTAACCTTAACGCAGGAACCATACTCTTTGATGCCGGTACTGCTTCGCTCCGAACGGCACCCGCCGAACGTGGGAGCAGTGAGCTTCGAACGTCGTTTCGCCACCGCGAGAACGGAGCTCTGACCAGAGTCATCTACGCCCCACAGAAAGTCCTAGACATGACTGCGCTCGAAATCGCTGGATTGGTTGCCCTTGTAACGATGGCGACGACGATTCTATTCCTTCTTCGCCGGGCGAGTTCGACGCGCGCCGAAGCGGGCCTCGTCGAGCTCTGGAGGGTGGCGTTCGATTCAAGCCCGATTGCGATGCTCATCAAGCACAATGGAGTCTATGTTCATTGCAATGATGCCTGCGTTCATATCCTGGGCGCCAGGGACAAAAGCCATGTGCTGGAAGTCGGACCTGCGAAGGTCGCGCCTGAGCGGCAGCCGGATGGTCGGCTGACGGCCGATATTCTCAGGGAATGCGCGGAAACCCTCAAGCAGGGCAAGACATACCAGCATCAAGCCTTGATGGGCCATACGATGAATACAAATAAACCCCTGTACGTGGATATGTATTGGGTACCTGTAAAATATCGCGGCGATGACGCACTGCTTGCCTATCTCGTGGATGCGAGCGATCGGGTCCGCGTTGCCAACGAAGCGCGGCAGCAAAGCCAGAAAATCGCGCAAAATTTCGAGGTGACGATTGGCGGTCTCGCGCAATCTCTGGCCACGACGGCCGCCGAGATGCGGACCGCATCCCAGGACATGTCGACAACCGCCAAAGATGCCAGTGCGCAGGCGACCAGTGTTCTCGGAACGGTCGAGCAAGCCTCAAGCAACGTGCAAATCGTGGCTGCTGCGACTGAGGAGCTGTCCTCCTCTGTCTCTGAAATTGGGCGCCAGGTGACACAGTCGACCGGAATCGCAGGTCAGGCCGTCGAAGAAGCCAACCGGACCAATGCGACAGTGCAAGGTTTGTCCATGGCCGCGCAGAAGATCGGCGACGTGGTCAAACTGATCAGCGATATCGCCAGCCAGACCAATCTGCTGGCCTTGAATGCAACGATCGAAGCCGCTCGTGCCGGCGAGGCCGGCAGGGGATTTGCCGTGGTCGCAAGCGAGGTCAAGTCTCTCGCAAGCCAGACCGGAAAGGCCACCGAGGATATCTCGGCGCAAGTCGCGGCCATGCAGTCAGCCACCAGCGGGGTCGTCGATGCCATCAAGAATATCGGAGGTACGATCGGTGCAATGAACGAGATCGCGACAACGATTGCGGCGTCGGTCGTGGAACAGGGTTCGGCAACGCAGGAAATCGCCCGCAACGTCCAGGCGACAGCATCGGGCACCAATCAGATGTCAAACTCGATCAGCAGGGTTACGCGGGCCACCAGCGAGGCGGGCACCGCGGCGGGCCAGGTTGTGATTCTCGCAGACAAGCTAGGGGCTCAGGCGGAAGATCTGCGCGCCAACGTCGAGGGTTTCCTTGCCAGCATCCGTGCGGCCTGATTGGCTTTGCACTGCAACCGACACAAGCTCAAGGTCGGCAAATTCCTCAATCCGGTATGGGCGGCTCAAGGGCGGCTCAAGGGTGGGCCGCGGCAGCGGGCCTGCCCGTAGCGCGTTCCAGCATGCGAGGTATGCCAGGGAAGTGAAGGGCGGCTGCGCTGCCCGCGTTGGCTTTTGGATCCCTTTTCGGGTAAATCAGCCCTGACGAATTGGCCTGCAGGGCGCCAAACTTCGTCTCTCCGGGGTCGTTGGGAATGCCTGGTCTATGATCGCACTGGTCCGTATCGCGCTGAGCCGGCCATATACGTTCGTCGTGCTCGCGCTGCTCCTCCTCATCATCGGACCGCTGGCTGCACTGCGCACGCCGACCGACATCTTTCCGGAAATTCGCATCCCCGTCATCGGAGTGGTTTGGGGCTATACCGGCTTACCGCCGGACCAGATGTCCGGCCGTATCACCACGCCGTTTCAACGGGCGCTGACGACGACCGTCAATGACATCGAGCACATCGTCGCCAATTCCTATAATGGCTTCGGCATCGTCAAGATATTCTTCCAGCCGAACGTCGATATCCGTACCGCCAACGCGCAGGTCACGGCGATCTCGCAGACGCTGCTCAAGCAGATGCCGCCCGGCGCGACGCCGCCGCTGATCCTCAATTACAGCGCCTCCACCGTTCCGATCATCCAGGTCGCGCTATCAGGCGAGGGGCTGACCGAGCAAAATCTGGCCGATATCGGCATCAACCAGTTGCGTACGCCGCTGGTTACCGTGCCCGGCGCCGCCATTCCCTATCCGTTCGGCGGCAAGCAGCGCCAGGTCCAGATCGATCTCAATTCGGTGGCGCTGCAGGCCCGCGGATTGTCCGGGCAGGATGTCGCCAATGCGCTGGCCGCGCAGAACCTGATCACGCCTGCCGGAACGCAGAAGATCGGTCAATTCGAATACGTCATCCAGCTCAACAACTCCCCACTGAAGATGGAAGACCTCGGCGGCTTGCCGATCAAGGCCGTCAACGGCGCGATGGTCTATGTCCGCGACGTCGCCACCGTGCGCGACGGCAACCCGCCGCAAACCAACATCGTTCACGTCGACGGCAACCGCTCGGTGCTGATGATGGTGCTGAAGGCCGGCGCGATTTCCACGCTCGATATCATCGCCGGCGTCAAGCAGAAGGTAATCGACGTCAAGGACCAACTCCCCGACGCGCTCAAGATCGGCTTCATCGGCGACCAGTCGGTGTTCGTTCGTGGTGCAATCGAGGGCGTCGCCTTCGAAGGCGTCATCGCCGCGCTCCTGACCAGCGTGATGATCCTGCTGTTTCTGGGCAGTTGGCGCTCGACGGTCATCATCGCCGTCTCGATTCCGCTCTCGGTCCTGGGCGCGATCATCATGCTGTCGGCGATCGGCGAGACCCTCAACATCATGACGCTTGGCGGGTTGGCGCTCGCGGTCGGCATTCTCGTCGACGACGCAACGGTCACCATCGAAAACATCAACTACCATCTGGAGCAGGGCAAGCCGGTCGAACGATCGATCATGGACGGCGCCAACCAGATCGTGACGCCGGCGTTCGTATCGCTGCTCTGCATCTGCATCGTGTTCGTGCCGATGTTCTTTCTGACCGGCGTGGCGCGCTTCCTGTTCGTGCCGATGGCGGAAGCCGTGATGTTCGCGATGATGTGGTCGTTCATCCTGTCGCGCACGCTGGTGCCGACGATGGCGAACTATTTGCTGAAGGCGCATGTCCATCATGAAGGCGGACGGCCGCCGTCGCGCAATCCCCTGGTGCGTTTCCAGCGCGCTTTCGAGGCGCGGTTCGAGCGCGTCCGCAACACCTATCGCGATTTGCTGTCGATGGCGCTGTCGCGGCGGCCGGTCTTCGTGACCGGATTCCTTGCCCTCGTGGCGGTGTCATTTCTGCTGGTGCCGTTCCTCGGCCGCAATTTCTTCCCCTCGGTCGACGCCGGCAACATCCTGATGCACGTCCGTACCCAGGTCGGTACCCGCGTCGAGGAGACCGCCAACCAACTTGCCGACGTGCAAAAGGCGATCCGCAAGATCATTCCGCCCGGCGAGATCGATACGCTCGCGGACAATATCGGCATGCCGATCTCCGGCATCAACATGACCTACAACAACACCGGCGTGATCGGCCCGCAGGACGGCGACGTCCAGATCAAGCTGAAGGAAGGCCACCGGCCGACGGCCGAATATGTCCAGGTTCTGCGCGAGCAATTGCCGCGGCTGTTTCCCGGCATGAACTTTTCGTTCCTGCCCGCCGATATCGTCAGCCAGATCCTGAATTTCGGCGCGCCGGCGCCGATCGACCTGCAGATTCGCGGCGCCAATGTGGACGCGAATTTTGCCTACGCCAACAAGCTGCTGAGCCGCATCCGCCACATTCCCGGCATTGCCGATGCGCGGATCCAGCAATCGCCCAACAATCCAACCTTCAACATCGATGTCGATCGCACCCGCGCGCAATATGTCGGCCTGACCGAGCGCGATGTGACGAACAGCCTCGTGGTCAATCTCGCTGGCAGTTCGCAGGTCGCGCCGACCTATTATCTCAATCCGGACAATGGCGTGTCGTATTCGATCGTGATGCAGACGCCGCAATACCAGATCGACTCGCTCAGCGCGTTGCAGGCGCTGCCGATCACCGCCACCGGCAATCCGCAGTCGCCGATCCTCGGCGGCATTGCGGACGTCAAGCGCTCGACCTCCAGCGCCGTGGTGTCGCAGTATGACATCCAGTCGATGGTGCAGATCTACGCCACCCCGCAGGGACGCGATCTCGGCGCGGTCGCCGCCGACGTCAGGGCCATCATGGCCGATACCGCCAAGGAGGTGCCGAAGGGTTCATCGGTGGTGTTGCTCGGCCAGGTGCAGACCATGAACAGCGCGTTCTCGGGTCTGCTGTTCGGATTGCTCGCCGCCGTCGTGCTGATCTATTTCCTGATCGTGGTGAACTTCCAGTCCTGGTCCGATCCGTTCGTGATCATCACCGCGCTGCCGGCCGCGCTCGCCGGCATCGTGTGGATGCTGTTCATGACGCAAACCACGCTGTCGGTGCCGGCGCTGACCGGTGCGATCATGTGCATGGGCGTTGCCACCGCCAACAGCGTGCTGGTGATCACCTTTGCCCGCGAGCGCTACGAGGAGCTTGGCGATCCCATCGCGGCGGCGCTGGAGGCCGGCTTCGTCCGGTTCCGCCCGGTGCTGATGACCGCGCTCGCCATGATCATCGGCATGGCGCCGATGGCGCTGGGCCTCGGCGAGGGCGGCGAGCAGAACGCGCCGCTCGGACGTGCCGTGATCGGCGGACTGATCTTCGCGACGATCGCCACCCTGATGTTTGTTCCCGTGGTATTTAGTATGGTACACAAGAAACAAGGCGCCAAAGCCGCCGCCTCATCGGAGATGCCGCATGCCCACTGAACAGCGCCCGCCGGTCTCGCGCCGGAAATTGGGCATATTCGGGGTTGTGGCATTGATCGGGGCAGGACTGATCGTTGCAACCGGCATCCGCGCGCGCGAGGAGTCCGGATCGAAGTTGAAGGAATGGACTGACAACCAGGCCGTTCCATCGGTCGCCGTCGCATTCCCCAACGCCAGGGCGCTCAATCCTACCATCGATTTGCCCGGCCGGCTCGAGGCCTATTCCCGCGCGCCGATCTTCGCACGTGTCAGCGGCTATCTGAAAAGCTGGAGCGCCGATATCGGCGCCAAGGTCAAAGCAGGCCAGGTCATCGCCGAGATCGAAGCGCCGGACCTCGACCAGCAATTGCTGCAGGCCAGGGCCGATCTCGTCAGCCAGGAGTCAAGCGCGAGGCTGTCGGAAGCAACGTTGAACCGGCGCAAGACCCTGGTGGCTTCGAACTTCGTTTCGGCGCAGGAAATCGACGAGCGCACCGCTGATCTCGCCAACAAGAAGGCCGCGGTCAATTCCGGTCAGGCCAATGTCGAGCGGCTCGAAGCCCTCGCGGGCTACAAGAAGATCACCGTACCGTTCGCCGGCGTGGTCACCTCGCGTGACACCGACGTCGGCGCGCTGATCAATGCCGGCGGCGGCTCGGGCCCTGCGATGTTCGTTGTGTCCGACATCACGAAACTGCGCGTCTATGTCAACGTGCCCCAGAACTACGTGCCCTCGATCAAGATCGGCGCCAAGGCCGCGATCACGATGCCGGAATATCCGAACCGCACCTTTGACGCGACGGTCGAGGCTTCGTCGCAATCGGTCGAGGTTTCCTCCGGCACGACGCGGATGCAACTGGCGCTGGATAATTCCGCCGGCGAGCTGATGCCGGGCGGCTATGCCAATGTGCGGCTCAACCTGCAGCGCGACACGGTGCCGCTGCATATTCCCGCCAGTGCGCTGATCTTCAATCAGAACGGCCTGCGCGTTGCGACTGTCGGTCCTGACGACAAGGTGCTGTTCAAGACCGTGACGATCGCCCGCGATCTCGGCAAGGAGATTGAACTCGCCTCCGGCGTCGCCCCCGACGACCGCATCATTGTCGCCCCGCCCGACGGCATCGCCGATGGCGATCAGGTCCGCGTCGTCGGCGCCGGCGCCAAGGGCAAGCCCGCGACCGCGTCGGAAAAACAGGACGTGAAGGGGTAGGAGCGGTCGCGAAAACTCCCCGCGCGGCGTCGGGAGTGCTATGATTGGTCGGTGGACGGAAGGAGTGGTGCTATGCGCAATCCTTTGTTCGGACTCGTCACGATCGCAGCGCTCGCTCTGAGCCTCTTCGCGGCGCCGGTCGACGCCGCGGATGACCGCAAGGTCTGGAAGGTCGGCATTCTCTGGCATGCGGGCAATCTTGAGGAAGAGGCGGTGATGGCCGGCCCGCTCACGCAAGGATTACGTGAGCTCGGCTATGTCGAAGGGCGCAATCTGATCCTTGAGCACACTTTCGTCGACGAGAAGTACGACTTGTTTCCGGCACGCGCACAGGAGTTGCTCGATCGCAAGGTCGACCTGATCCTGGCCTCGGTAGCGCCTGCTGCGGTTGCCGCCGCCAAACTGACAAAGGAAGTGCCGATCGTTTTCGCGTCCAGCGGTGGCGACCCGGTGAAGTTTGGCCTGGTCGAAAGCATCCGGCGACCGGGCGGCAACGTCACGGGGCTAACGTTGTTCGCTCCCGAAATGACCTTGAAACATCTGGAATTGCTGCGCGAAATCGTTCCTGGTCTCGCGCGGGTGGCGATCCTGTGGAATCCCGCCAACGGTGATCATCCCTCCGTCCTGAAACAGGCCGAAGAGACGGCTGCATCCCTCAACCTGAAGATCGTGCCGATTGGCGCCAAAGGCCCGGGAGAATTCGCGGCGGCGTTTTCAGCGATCGAGAAGGCCGAAGTCGGTGGCATGATCGTGCTCGCGGATTCCATGATGCGCGTCAACCGCAAACCCATCGTCGCCTTTGCCGCAGCTAGCCGGCTGCCAGCCGTTTACGTAACGCGGGACTATGTGGAGGCGGGCGGCCTTTTGGGGTACGGCGCGTGTGTGCCCTGCAATTTCAAGCGTTCGGCGACGTATATTGCCGATATATTCAAAGGTGCGAAGCCGGCCGAAATGCCGGTTCAGCAACCGGCAAAGTTCGACACACTCATTAATCTCAAGACGGCAAAAGCGCTGAAAATCGATGTTCCGCCGTCAATCCTCTTGCGTACGGACGAAGTCATCGAATAGCCGGCTGCATATTCGTGACGCCTGCTCGTGACGAAGCGGGAATTCTAACCCACACGCCACTCCAGCACGCCATCGTCGGCGGTCACGATATCGCCGACCGAACCAACCGGCGTGCGATCCATGTTGCGCAGATGCGCCAGCGTCGGGGCGTCATTGGCCGGCACCCGCGCCAATGCGCGTGCATCGCCGTCCGTGCGCATCATGACCACGCCATGTTCGACGTCGCCATTGCTGCGATAGATCACCGTAAAGCTCTCGACCTTGCCCTTGCCGCTGGCTTCCGTGACGAACTCCGGCACCTTGCGACGGTTACGATCGGCCTCTGCCTGCACGCTGGTATCCTGCTTGAGCGCCTGCTTCGGCGCCTCACGCGACAGCACCAGCCCGTGATGCTTGGTGACGAAGCCGCCTTGCCCGTAGAGCAGGCCGAGTTTCCCGCCATTGCGCAGGCTTCGCACCATCGCGCAGGCCGCATGCGTCATATAGGTGTTGAGCGGTGCGCCGAAGAACGTCAGCCCGCCGGTAACCGTCGGCCGCACGTCGGTCCCAAGGCCCAGCGTCCGCCGCGCCATCTTCGGTACGCAGGGGAAGCAGCTATAGAGTTCGATCGCGTCGAACTTCCTGCCGTCGCCTTCGACCAGATCCATCACCGCCTTGAGCACCGCATTTTGCGGATGGCTTTCGAAGAACTGGTCGCGGACCAGATAATCGCGCGGCTCTTCAGCCGACGCGCCGCCCCATGCATAGATCAGCCGATCCTCGGGAATGCCGGCCGCGCGCGCCTTTGCCAGCGACGTCATCAGCAGCGCGCCACCCATGTTCACGGTCGGGTTGGCCACCATCAACTTGGTATAGGGCCAGGCGATCAGCCGGTTCTCCGGCGTCGGCGTCGTGATCTCGTCCGGCGCAAAGCGCTTCTTCAGCCATGAATTGGGATTTTGGGAAGCAACGCTCGAATAGGTCGACCACAGCTGCCCGGACTCGGAAAGCGCCTCGCGCGGGGTCTGGCCCCAATGCGCGGAGGTAGCGGCTTCATACAGCGGGTAGACCGTAATGGGACGGAACACGCCGAGTTTCACCGCCATCGGCTTCTGGAACACCGCGCCGCGCTTCGGCTCTTCGACGTCATGCGCGAACGGTGTCCATGGCAGCGTGATGCCGCCTCGCTCGGCCTTGGTCGCGGTGGATTGTGCTTCCGCACCGCAGACCGCCGCCACACTGCATTCGCCGCGCGCGATGCGCTGCGCCGCCTCGTGCAGATAGCGGATCGGGCTCTCGCCACCGACCGGGCCGTAATAACAATGCGCGGGCTCTATGCCGAGGCGCTCCGCAAGCTGCTTCTCGGGATCGCGATAGCGCCAGCTCAGGAAATTGACGACGTCGAGTGAGCCGATCTCGCCGAGCAGCTTCGCGCCGCTGTCCGCCTCGGCGCGCTTGAGCGCTTGCTCGAGCAAGGTGAGGGGTTCAAGACCATCAGCGATATCCTTCGGCCTGTCGACGATTTCGCCGACGCCGACGATGACGGGAATACGGTCTTCGGGGAGGGAGGATTTATTGGACATTGTTATTGGTCTTCACTTCTCAAGGACTGGGCTAGACCTCGTCCTGAGGAGCCGCGAAGCGGCGTCTCGAAGGATGGGCCACGGGCCTCATGGTTCGAGACGGCGCTACGCGCCTCCTCACCATGAGGGAAAGAGCTACTCCTCCATCAACGCATTCATATGCTCGACCGCCTCTACAAAATCTTCCTTGAATTCCTGTACCACGGCGCCGGCCGACTTCACGCTGTCGATCAGGCCGACGCCCTGGCCGACAAAATAGCTGACGAGGTCGCGCGCCTGCGCGTTGCCGGCGGCTGCCGCGCGGTCGATCGAGTTGAAGGCATCGCGGCTGATGATGCTTTGCAGCGGCATCGGCAGCGCGCCGGGACTGTCCGGTCCGCGGTCCCATGCATCGGTCCACACCGAACGGAGCTGCCGCGCTGGCTTGCCGGTGCGCCCCTTGGAGCGGACAGCGTCTCGCGATGACGCCGCGATCATTTTCTCGCGGAAGATTTCGGTGGTCTCGGATTCGACGGTCGCAAGCCATACCGAGCCAGTCCAGGCGCCGGCCGCGCCCATCGCCATGCAGGCGGCCATCTGGCGCCCGGTCATGATCCCGCCCGCGGCCAGCACCGGCACGTCGCGGATCGGCTTGATCGCCTTGATCACCTCCGGCACCAGCACCATGGTCGAGACCTCGCCGCAATGGCCGCCGGCTTCGGTGCCCTGGACGACGAGAATGTCGACGCCGGCCGCGACCTGGCGCAGCGCATGTTCCTTGGCGCCGACCAGCGCCGCCACCGGCACATCGTGCTTCTTGCCCATGTCGATCATCGTCTTCGGCGGCACGCCAAGCGCATTCGCGATCAGCTTGATCGGATGGCTGAAGGAGACGTCCAGCACTTCCAGCGCGCGTTGCGCGTCGAACGGCTGCGGCTGGTTGTCGGCGACGTTGGTCGTCGTCAACTCGATGCCATACTTCTTCAGGAGATTGCGGGTGAAGTCGCGATGTTCAGGCGAGATCCGCGCTTCCAGGCTTTTCCAGGTGACGTTTTTTTCGCCCGCGGTCGAGATGTTTTCGGGGATCAGCACGTCGAGCCCATAGGGCTTGCCGTCGACGTGATCGTCGATCCATTTCAGCTCCTGCTCGATCGTTTCCGGCGAATGCGCGGTCGCGCCCAGTACGCCAAAGCCGCCGGCGCGGCTGACGGCCGCGACCACGTCGCGGCAATGGCTGAAAGCGAGCAGGGGAAACTCGATTCCCAGCATGTCGCAGATCGGCGATTTCATGGTTGTATCTCTCCCTGCGGCGATTGCTGGATAGCCGCTGATTTTGATTTTGATTGATGGTGTTGGCCGGACGCTAGCCCATTGGGGGCCGAAATGCCAAGCGTGTTTCCCGCAGGTATTTTTACGCATTCCATGTGGCAAAATATGCAGACCGGAGGGGCGGATTTCTCTCTTGCGCTTTCGGATGTCTCGGAGAATGCTGTTTGCCAAATCGACAAGAATCCCGGGGGAGTTTTAGTCCATGTCCGCCTCGTCATCTGTCTCCGCCAAAGCTTCCGAGGCCTACGACGTCGTCGTGGTCGGCGCGGGCTTTGCCGGCATGTACATGCTGCACAAGTTACGCGGGCAGGGGTTTTCCGTGCGGGTCTATGAGCAGGGCAGCGGCGTCGGCGGCACCTGGTACTGGAACCGCTATCCCGGCGCGCGCTGCGACGTCGAGAGCATGCAGTATTCCTATTCGTTCTCCGACGAGCTGCAGCAGGAATGGGACTGGAGCGAGCGCTACGCGCCGCAGCCGGAAATTCTGAAATACGCCAATCATGTCGCGGACCGGTTCGATCTGCGCCCCGATATCCAGTTCAATACGAAGGTCGAACATGCCGTGTTCGACGAGAGCGCCAACCTCTGGTCGGTGACCTCATCGGACGGCAAGACTGTGACGGCGAAACACGTCATCCTCGCCACCGGCTGCCTCTCGAATGCGCGGATGCCCGACATCAGAGGGCTCGATGGTTTCAAGGGCAAGGTCTACCACACCGGCCACTGGCCGCATGAGGCGGTGGATTTCACCGGCCAGCGCGTCGGCGTGATCGGAACGGGGTCGTCCGCGATCCAGTCGGTGCCTGTTATCGCTGAGCAGGCAAGCCATCTCACGGTATTTCAGCGCACCGCGAATTTCTCCATTCCCGCCCGCAATGCGCTTTTGACCGAAGCGGAGCGCGAGTCATTCCGCGCGCGCTATCCCGAGATCAGGCGTTTTGCACGTGAAGAAGCGCGCAACGGCATCTATACCGAGATGCCCGACCGTGGCGCGCTCGATGACGGCGACAACGAACGCCGCTCGAAATACGAAGCTCGCTGGAGCCGTGGCGGGCTCACCTTCATGTCGGTCTACAACAATTTGGCGCTCGATCAGGCCGCGAACGACACCGCCGCCAATTTCGTCCGCGAAAAGATCGCCGAGATCGTCAAGGATCCGGAGACGGCAAAGGTGCTGCAGCCGAACAATCACCCGATCGGCTCGAAGCGCATCTGTATCGATACGGAGTATTTTGCCACCTTCAATCGTCCGAACGTAACGCTGGTCGACCTCAAGTCCGATCCGATCGAGGAAATCACGGCGAATGCGGTGCGCACCGGCGGCAAGGATTATGAGGTCGATGCATTGGTGCTGGCCACGGGTTTCGATGCGATGACGGGATCGGTTGCGAAGATCGATATTCGCGGCCGCAACGGCCAGACGCTGAACCAGAAATGGGCCGAAGGACCGAAGACCTATCTCGGTCTGATGAGCGCGGGCTTCCCCAATCTCTTTATCATCACCGGCCCCGGCAGTCCGTCAGTGCTGTCGAACATGATCGTCTCGATCGAGCAGCATGTCGACTGGATCGGCGACTGCATCGCCTATATGCGCGACCGCGATCTCGACACCATGGAAGCGCAGAAGGACGCCGAGGACAAATGGGTGGCCCATGTCAACGAGGTCGCCTACACCACGCTCTATCCGCAGGCCAACTCCTGGTACATGGGCGCCAACGTGCCCGGCAAACCCCGGATATTCATGCCCTATATCGGCGGAGTCGGGCCCTACCGGCAGATCTGCAACGACGTCGCCGCGAAGGGCTATGAGGGCTTTGCGATGACGACTGCGGAGCCAGCCCAAAAGCGTGCCGCGTCATCCTGAGAGTCCCACCGACATGCGGCCATGGACATGACACGCAGCACGAAGTATTTTAGCAACCGAACCCGCGTCGAGCGGAATCACATGGTTGCGATTAGTGGAGCGGCAGAAAAATTGGAACGAGCAACACGCTCACGATTGCAACGATGACGGCGAGCGGGACGCCCACCTTCACGAAATCGCCGAAACTATATTGTCCGGGCCCTACGACGAGCGTGTTCACCGGCGAGGAGATCGGTGTCATGAAGGCAGTAGACGCGGCCAGCGCGACGATCATCGCGAACGGATAGGGCGAGGCCCCGAGATCCTTGGAAACAGCCAGCGCCACGGGCGCCATCAGCACGGCCGTGGCCGTATTGGAGATGAACAGGCCCAGCGCCGCGGTGATGACGAACAAGGTCGCCAACACGAGACGCGGCGCGGCTCCTCCGACCAAATTGACCACTGCGTCGGCGGCGAGGTCGACCCCTCCCGTCCTCTGCAAGGCCACCGAAAACGGCAACATGCCGACGATCAGGATGAGGCTCTTCCAATTGATGGAACGGTAGGCGCTGTTGAAATCGACGCAGCCGAAAAGCCCCATCAGCAGGCAGCCGATCAGCGCGGCCTGAGCGTTCGGCACCAGGCCGCTTATCATCAGCGCGACTACCAGCCCGAGTACCGCCAGCGCAAGCGGCGCCCGCCGCGCGGCAGGAAGAACGTCCTGCAGTTCCGCCGGCATGTTCAGTACGACGATGTCTTCCATATGAGACTGGAGGTTGCGAATGTCGGACCAGAAGCCGATCAGCAGGAGAGTGTCTCCGATCTTCAGCCTCTCCTCGAGCAGTCCGTGCGCGACCACCTTGCTGCCATGCCGCAACCCGATGACCGTGAGGCCGTATTCCGAGCGAACCATGGCTTCAAGCACGGTTTGGCCGATCAACCTGGACTCAGCGGGCAGGATCACTTCTGCCGCGCCAATCTCCTGAGAAAGGTCGACGAAGTAGTTCCCGGTCCCGCTGAGTGGAAGCGGCTCAAGCTTCAGGGAATGCCACAGCTTGTTGATGCCCTCGCTGGAGACGTGCACGTCGGCGAGCAGGACATCGTCAGCCCTTAGTTCCGTCGATGCGGTCGGACGGAGCATCCTGGCAGCAAACCCTGTTCCGCGCTCGATGGCGAGAATATTTACGCCCGCGGAACGGAGCGACAATTCGTCGAGGCGTTTTCCGACGAGGGGTGAATCGGAACTTATGCGAGCGCGCTTCTCGCGTTCGGCGAGGCCGTATTGTTCGATCCACCGCTGGAGGCCCGGACGACGGTCCGCCGCAGCGAGCAGGCCCGTGTGGGCAGGCAGCAAGCGGCGCGCGAAAAGCATATAGACGATGCCGAGTGCGAGCAGTGGCAATCCGAACGGGGTAAAGCTGAAAAAACTGAATCCCTGCGCACCCTGGCGGATCAGTTCGGCGTTCACGACCAGATTAGGCGCCGTGGCCACCAGCGTCAGCATTCCGCTGATCAGCGCCGCGAAACACAGGGGCATCATGAGCCGGCTTGCCGCCGTGCCGCGGTTCTGCGAGATGCGCAATACTACCGGAATGAAAATGGCGACCACGGCGGTTGAACTCATCAAGGAACCGAGGACGCCAACCACCGCCATCAGCAGGATCAGCAAGCGGTTTTCGCTGCTGCCCGCCTTCGCATCGAGCCAATCGCCGAGCCGTCGTGCAACGCCGGTCCTCACAAGACCTTCCCCGATCACGAACAACGCGGCGATCAATACGATCGAGAGATCGGAAAACCCCGCCAGCGCTTCGTTCACGGTAATGACGCCGGTAAAGGGCAGCGCCACCATCACGAGGAGGGCGACCGCATCCATGCGCGGCCGATTGATGACGAACATCAAAATTGCGGCCGCAAGCATGAGCAGGACGAGGGCAAGATCGAGGTTCATCAAGGCTGTCCTCCGGCGATCGCGCAAGCTGATCCATATATCCGCTACCGTTGTCTACTAGAAAAGATATTCGGTTATGCCCAGAAAGTGAGCCCACTCGGTTTGGATCTATGTAAGCTCAATCCAGTTGGGTGAGGCGCATATGGCACGGATCAGTATTGTGCACGCGACGGAATACACCTACCGAAACCCGGTGGGCCTGCTGCGCCATAAGCTGATGGTCCGGCCGGACGAGAGCCACGATCTGCGACTGCACAGTGCGGTGCTGAAGGTCGAGCCGGAGCCGACCGGCATCTACTGGAAGCATGACATCTTCAACAATTCCATCTGCTTCCTGGAATGGCCCGAAGCGCTCAGGACCGAGCGGCTCAGCATCGTTTCGACGCTCGACATAACCCATCATCCCGAGGGCCAGCCGCTTCCGGTCTACAGCCTCGACACCGCTGCCGAGTTGTTTCCATTTTCCTACACCCCGCAAGATATTCCCGATCTCGCACGCTCTGCCGAACGCCAGGTGCCGGATCCCGATCGAAAGGTCGATGCTTGGGCCAGCCGTGTCGCATCGGAAGCAAGCAGCAAACAGACCCTGACGGTGCTGGAAGCGATGACGCACGCAATCAAGAAGGAGTTCCGCTATAACGCACGCTACGAGGAAGGCACGCAGACGGCCATCCAGACACTTGCGCTCGGCTCCGGCACTTGCCGAGACTTCGCGGTGCTGATGATGGAAGCGGTGCGCAGCTTCGGGCTCGCCGCGCGTTTCGTCACCGGCTATTTGTACGACGATACCTCGGGCACGACCCGGGGTGGCGGCAGCACGCATGCCTGGTGCAGCGTCTATCTACCCGGTGCAGGTTGGGTCGAATACGATCCGACGAACGGCCTGATCGCCGGAGCGAACTTGATTCGCGTGGGCGTGACCACGCAGGCAGAGCAGGCGCTCCCGATATCGGGCGGCTTTATTGGTAATGCGGACGATCCGACCGGGTTGCACGTGGATGTGTCGGTCGGTGCCGTATCGGTGCTTTGAGTGCACGCCGGGAAGTTCGTTTCCCGTGCAATCTTGCGCAATGTCTCGCAGCGTATACTATTCCGTCGAGCAATGTAGGTGAGCATGGGAGTGTCCGGCGGATCAATAAAGGAGACGAATTATGTCGAACTACGATCAAAATACAACCGCCCCCGGCTTCTCCGCCGACCGTGCGGTAGCGATTGATGCTGGCCTGCGGGCCTACATGCTGCGCGTGTATAACTACATGGCCATCGGCGTTGGCCTGACGGGTCTCGTCGCCATGCTGACCTACCAACTCGCCGGTCCTGCGCTGTTTCAAAGTCCGCTGATATGGGTGTTCATGCTCGCGCCGCTTGCGTTGGTGTTCTTTATTGGCGCACGCATCAACACGCTGTCGGCGGAAATGGCGCGCCTGTTATTTTTCGCCTACGCGGCTCTCGTCGGATTGTCGCTCTCCACTATCTTCCTCGTCTACACTGAAACTTCGATCACGCGTGTGTTCTTCATCTCGGCCGCGACCTTCGGAGCGCTCAGCCTTTGGGGTTACACAACGCGACGCGACCTGTCTGGACTCGGCACCTTCCTGTTTATGGGTCTGATAGGCATTGTGATCTCAAGCCTGGTCAATCTGTTTTTGCGGTCGAGCGGCCTCGACTGGATAATCTCAGTCGTCGGCGTCGGCGTCTTCGCGGGCCTCACCGCCTATGATACCCAGCGGATCAAGGGGATGTACGACCCTAGCGACGACGCTGTTTCCACGGGCCGCAAGGCCGTGATGGGCGCGCTGTCGCTCTACCTCGATTTCATCAACCTGTTCATGATGTTGCTGCGTCTGGCTGGCAACCGGCGCTAGAGCAGTCCTGTTTGGGATGAATGGGAGGCCTAGCGTCTCAGCGAGGTATTGTTGGCAGGGATGCACGAATGCGCTCCGAGAAATCGGATGCGCCATCGGCGGCCCGCGCGGCGTCGTTAATCAGGGAGCGCTGCCGCAATTCGTCAAACGGCAGCGTCGTGTCTATCCGGCCCGACCGGTAGAGGTAGCTGTCGGCGAGACCGTTAAGGATATGGCGGATATCGATCCGGCCGACCCGGCCGGCGGCGTTCGCGTAACGCACGATGTTGATCGTGCAGCTATTGGTCAGCAGGTGATAGAACTCCGGCCGGTCGGCGAGGTCGTTGATCCGTGCCAGGTAAACCAGAAGCAGCCGGCGCGCATCGTCGGCCGAGGTGTTGAGGCGATAGAGGTACGTCGGCTCCTGTCGGTGGTTGGTTCGCACGCCCACGACGTCACGCTCGCTGCCCACCACGTAGATCAACTCGAACTGCTTGAACATCGAGGCGACCGGCGCAAAGCCTTCACCTACCTCCGGCCGTGTCTCAATGGAGATACTCAGCGGCGGTGCGTTGTCGAAGATGAAACTCAGAAACGTGTGTCCGACCGGGCCTTCCATAAAGTAGGACACGTAAAAATCGATCGCAACCAGGTGCGACAGCAACACCTCGCGCTCCTCATAGCGCACCGTGAAATCGTTTCTGCTGCGGTAGTCGAAGTCGCGCACGCCGGTGAGGTGCACGCGGTCGCCGTCGATAACCGCCCGCGGCATTACCGCAACTTCCGGCCGCCAATTGCGATCGTGCGAGGGAGAGATCGAGATCCACCACGCGACCACGCAGAGATACAGCACGATGAAGATCGTGGACATGTGCCGACGGCGCGAAAACCAGAGGGCCCAGATCGCGAACACCGCAAAGGCCACCGCCAACCCCTGGCGCAGCGGAGTCCACGGCAAATTCGAATAGTAGATAGCGAGCGCGGCCCAGGCGATGAGGAGCGCCTGGCAAAGAAACCAGACTGCCGCGATCAGCCAGCCGAGCGACGTGGACAGGAATCTGCGAAGCAAAGTCATAGCGCCTTCCGCTGGTTCAACTGCCGAACTCATATTGGCATCTCCGCTCGCGACGAGAATGTGCCACATAACGATTGAAAGCGGCAGCAAGAAACGTACGGCCAGACTTCACTTGCCAAGTAAGTTCTGGTAGATTTTGCAACTCTACATGATTGCTCAAATTCGTTTCAAGTTTGGTGTCGGCTTTTGGTTCAGCCTGTCACGTCGTCACGTCAGTAATCACCTTCGTTTGGTGCCAACTCTGCCGGTGGCCCCAGGCAATGATCCAGGGGCATGTCAATAAATGACAATCCGTGGTGCAATCCGAGATCGGCCCGTAGCGGTTCTGTATGGCTTGATAGTTGTTTCACTCGCAGGATTGCTGCCGCTTCCGCCGTTGTTGCAAGACCAGAGCTACCACCAGTTCGCGGATCAACGGGAATTATTCGGAATACCGAATTTCTGGAACGTTGTCTCGAACCTGCCCTTCGTCGCGGTGGGCGCAGCCGGCCTATTGCGATTTCGTCGCGATGCAACGTCCACTGTACTCTTTACGGGGATATTTCTGACCGGCTTTGGCTCATCCTACTACCACTTGAATCCGAATGACGTAACGTTGTTTTGGGACCGGCTGCCGATGACCCTTTGCTTCGCCGCAATCCTTGCCGCCGTCGTCGAGGAGCGCGTGGATGCGAGGGCGGGAGCTATGTTGTTGCGGCCGCTGCTGGCAATAGGCATTTTCAGTCTCTTGCTGTGGCGTTGGACCGACGATTTGCGGCTCTACGCCTGGGCACAATTTTTTCCTTTTCTCGCGCTGGTCCTGATCCTCCAACTCTACCCGGCGAAATATACCGGAGCTGCTTATTGGATTGTCGCTGCGGCGTTGTATGCGCTCGCCAAGGTGCTGGAATTCTATGATCATGCGATTTATTCGGCAGGCTCGATTCTGAGCGGGCATACACTCAAGCACCTCGCCGCGGCTGCGGCCGCCTTCGCAATCCTAAGGCTTTTTCAAATCCGCCGGCCAATCGATGGCGTGGCGAGAAGCGAAATGGCTCCATCCTTGCCCGACGCTTGAGCCACGCAATCATATTGCAGATAATTGATCCGATTTTCATGGCTTGTCGGCTTCGCTCCTTGGGCGTGGCGACACGATCTGGACGATAAAGTGATGGCGTTAACAACCTAATTCCATTACGTTAGAGCGATCGCAGAAGTGCCCGAGGGCTTGATGGCAACCATCCCTTCTGATGCCCCGGCTAACATCGATCACCCGACCATCATGGTCGATCTGGCGCTGCAGGGTGGCGGCTCTCACGGTGCTTTTACGTGGGGTGTGCTCGATCGGCTCCTTGAGGAGCCGTGGCTGCGGATCGATGGTATTTCGGGGACGTCGGCTGGCGCGATGAACGCCGTCGTTCTGACAAGCGGTTATGAAGCGGGGGGACCTGACGGCGCACGTGCTGCGCTTGAAGCGTTCTGGCGACGCGTTTCGCATTCTGCCCGGTTCAATCCTATTCGGCGAAGTCCCTTGGATATTTTGTTAGGCCGCTGGACATTGGACACATCGCCGTTCTTCGTTGCATTCGATATGGCAGCGCGAATGTTCTCCCCCTACAATCTGAACCCTCGAGGCGTTAATCCGCTGCGCGAAATCCTCGCGGACTGCGTTGACTTTGGCCTTGTAGCGAAGTCGCCGATCCGATTGTTCGTAACTGCGACCAACGTCCGCACCGGTCGAGGAAGAGTGTTCCGAAATGGAGAACTCACGGCAGAAACATTGCTTGCGTCCGCTTGTCTCCCGACGCTTTTTCAGGCCATAGAGATCGACGGCGAGGCATATTGGGATGGAGGCTACACGGGAAATCCTACCATCACCCCATTGGTGCGGGAGTGCTCGTCGAAAGATACCCTGCTCGTTGCGGTCAATCCGATTGAACGCCAGGGTACGCCGCGCTCGGCACGCGAGATCCTCGATCGTCTTAACGAGGTTTCCTTCAACGCCACCCTCCTGAAGGAACTGCGTATGATTGCCTTGCTTCGCCAGGTCGCCGATGCCGGCACGGGTGAGGGGGCACTGTGGGCAGGAATGCGAATGCATCTGATCTTCAGCAAAACCATCGATGAACTTGGAGCTTCCTCGAAGTTCAATGCAGAATGGGATTTTCTGAGTATGCTTCGCGACGAAGGCCGTCGTTGTGCCGAGTCTTTTCTGAATACTCACGGAGAGAATGTGGGTAAGCGTTCTACCCTAAATCTCGACGCTCTCCTGGAAGATAATTGAGAGGCCCCGGTGGATCAGGATGTCGAACAGTCCGACGTTGGGACTGCTCATGACACACCCACGCGCGAAAGCGCGAACAGAATCGACAACAAGATCACAATGACTCCGGTAGCCAAGACCAGCCGGTCGGCGAACAAGCGGCGCATGCGAGACCTCTCTAGACGAAGCTATAGCGCTCGGAATGGTATTTCGACATCGGCACCTTCATCTGGCCCAGAGCCGCTTCAATCGCGTCCATCATCACATTCGGACCGCAGATGAAGTACTCATGATCGGCATAGGGCGGCGGTAGGTGTCGCTTGAAGACCTCGGCGGTGATAAAACCCCGCTCGCCGGTCCAGCCGGGCGGTGGATCCGCGAGCACGTGGACGACCGTTAGGTTGAGCCGCGCTTTCAGCGTCTCCAGCTCTTCGCGGAAGGTAATCGACTCCCAGTCCTTGCTGCCGTAGAGCAGGATCACCGGCCGCGGGTCGCCGCGGTCGGCGAGCGTGCGGATCATGCTGGTCATGGGCGTGATGCCAACTCCGCCCGCGATAAGCACATGCATGTCTGCCGGGTTGCCGATGGTGAACGCGCCATAGGGTCCGTCAATATAGACGCGCTGTCCCGCCGGCACCTTGTCGACAGCACTTGTGAAGTCGCCCAGGTTCCTGATCGTCATCTCAACACGCCCATCCACAGCCTCGGCGCTGGACGAAAACGAGAACGGGTGCCCTGTAATCTTGAAGGGGCTTCCCCACAGTGTCAGCCAGCCGAATTGGCCAGGCCTGAAGCGGAATCCGGCGTGACCGTCAGGCTGCATCACTAACGTTACAGTGTCGCCACGTTCCTTGCGCACTTCGGAGACATGGTACGGCCGACGGAGCATGAACAGCGGCTTGACGATGCGGACGTAGAGCAGCAGCCCAATCCAAAAGACCGTCAGGCCGATCCAAAGCGAGCGTTTCCAGGGGTCGTCCAGGTAGAAGCCCCAGCCAATCATGTGCAGTAGCCCGGCTGCGACTGCGACAAGCGCGAGCACGATATGGGTAAGGTGCCACACCTCGTAATTGATCTTCAGCTTCGTGCGCCACAACGCCATTACCACCAGTGCGATCAAGGAGTAGATCGATACGGCAGCGAAGCGAGCGCGCCAGGGGGCCTGGATCGAATTGAGCAGCGCAAGCAATTCCGGCCGGACGACGAACAGGATGAGCGGATGAGCTACGACCAGACCAACCGCTATCAATGAGATCTGACGGTGAAAATGATAGATGACATCCTCGCCCCATGGGTCGGTGACGTACCGGAAGCGTGCCGTTAGGCCGAACTGCAGGCCCATCATCGCCAGGCCGGCATAGCCCATCGCGACCGAGAACTCCGTCCAGAAGTCGCGCGTCGGCGGAATCGACCCCGCCAGGAGCGCGAACAACGGGGCGAGGATGAAGAGCAGATAAAGGATGACCCAAATGGCCCCGCGCACTGCGTAGCGAAGCTGCATGGACTAATTCCAGAGGGTTGGCGAACGAGTACTCCGACTTTTTCCCGGATCGCAAATCACAATCGACGCGAGCCGCCTCGGTCCTCGACCGAAGAATCTGAAACGCCGTGGCCCGCGGTCAGCGCTTGAGCCCATTTTGCGATATTGAGTCTTTGCCAACTTATGCCGACGGCGGCCAAACAGATCGTGATTAGCGACGGCCAAAAGCCGCCGGCGGCGCGGTCAAAAAGCCCGACCCCGGGGAGAATGTGGTTTGCGCCTGTCATCACCATCGCCGCCCCGCTGACGGAAGATGCAGCGATAACAAAGATGTCGAAGAATCGCGGAACGAGCAGGCCTCCGACCACGGCGCAAACTAACGCGAAAATTCTGCCGAAGTAGCCTCCGAACCAATCATCGAACCCGAAGGCGGATGCTACCGAAAGGCCGAACAGGATGCCGCCGGAAACGCCGAGCAGAACGCGTCGATAGGGCTCAAGAACATAAGAGGCGACGCCGAGAATGAACGCACCGGCAATTCCGAGGACAATCGCGGTCGTGCCACTTTCGCCCGTGAACGCCCGTCCCAGTAGGATGCCCACGTCGAAACCGACCAGGGCATATAATAGGGGAAGCCATGCATAGAACATGAAGAGGCCGAACGCCATGATGGCCAGCCCCGTCAATATCATCAGCAATCCAATCGTAAGCGACATGAATAATCTCCCCTGGCTCAGTTGTTTCGCGACCGGAAAGCTTCGTTACTTGGGAGCTATATTTTTATAGATAACTCCATCCTTCATGATGATGAGAAAATTCTTCGCGGGATCCGCTACGAGCATTATGTTGTCCAGTGGATTACCGTCGACGAGCAGGAGGTCCGCGAAAGCCCCCTGTTCCACAACACCGAGCTTGCCCGGATAGGGATTGCGCTTGCCGGACAGCGCCAGCAGTTCGGCGTTTGTCGATGTCGCCATGACCAGCGCTTCGGCGGGGGTGTACCAACGAGCAAGCGAGGCTAGAATTGCGCCTTGTTGCTGCGCAAGCGCGCGAGAGAACAGCACATCGGTGCCCCACGCCGTCTTGATCTTGTACTTCTTCGCCAGCTCGTAGGACCTGGCTATGCCGGGCCAGACCTCATCAGCCTTGGCTCGCTGGACCGAACCCACCGGAAAGCCCAGCCTCAAGTCCTCGGGGAGCGGCTGCAGGCTCAGCCAAACGCCTTTCTCGGCGATCAGTTTGGCGGTTGCGTCGTCCATCAGGAAGCCGTGTTCGATACACTTCACGCCGGCCGCAATAGCCCCCCGGATCGCAGCAGGCGTAAAGGCATGCGCGGCGACGTACGTGCCCCAATTCTCGGCCGCTTCAACCGCGGCGCGCAGTTCAGGCTCGGTGAAGGTGGTGACGTCGATCGGACTGAAGGGTGACGACACTCCGCCGCCTGCCGTCAATTTGACTTGGGAGGCGCCCTGCATGAGCTGTTCGCGCGCGCGCACGCGCACCTCGTCAGGGCTGTCCGCAACTATGGCGCCACCGACCTGCTCCATACGGGTGAGCATGCCGCCGATCGTCCGCGGCAGATCGGTCAACTGGCGGAAATCCCCGTGCCCGCTCGTGATAGTGATCATGGCGCCGGACGGATAGATACGAGGGCCTTTGACGATGCCCTCGTCGATGGCGCTCTTGAGACCGAACACCGGCCCGCCCACGTCGCGAACGGTGGTGAAGCCACGCATCAGGGTGTCCGTCGCTTCGTCGCCAGCCATGAGATTGTTGTAACCGACGTCACCGAACGCCTGGGCCGGGGTCGCGCGCGCCAGCATCGCGTGCCAATGCGCGTCGATCAGGCCCGGCATCAGCGTGCGTCCGCCCGCGTCGATGATCGTCGTAGTCGCGCTTCGATCAACCGGAATTGGCGCCCGCGAGATTCTTTCGATCAGTTTGCCCCGAACCAGCACGTTGGTTGGCTCTGATAGCGAAGTACTTTTGCCGTCGAAGACTTTGGCATTGTTGAAGAGGGTCACTGCCGCATCGACTTGCTGGCCGTATGCCATGCTTGCTGAAAAAACCAGCGCGGAGGCCAGGACCGCTGGTGCAAGGTATCCGACGTGCCGCATTCAATCCTCCCTTTGAAGACCGCGATCATCGATGCAGCGGCCGGTCCAGCAGATTGAGCGGGTCGAGTTGTATCATCAAGAACCGGCCAGCGGAAGCGACGCCATCTTTCGGACAGCTATGCGTGGCCATGACGGCAACGGATGACGGTTTGAGTTAAGCGAAACGTCGCGTCAAAATCTCAACAAATCGATCGGCATCGGCTTCATCGTTGTAAACATGCGGTGAAATGCGCATGCGCCCCAGACGCGGGGCGACGTAAACGCCGTCGCTTGCCAGTTCTTCGACGAGGCCAGCCGGCATCCCGTCCTTGAAGGCGAGGCTGAGGATGTGAGGCGCCCGCAGACGAGGCTCGAGCACGCCGACGCCGAGGCCGCGCACCCCCTCCGCGATCCGTTCCGTCAGCATCGCCAGACGCTGCACGACGGCCGTTGCGCCCCATTCCACCATCATCTCCATGCCGATCGAGGCCATTTCCAGCGAGATAAAATGATCGCGCTCGCCCATGTCGAAGCGCCGTGCGTCGGGAACGTAGCTGAGGTCAGTAAAATAAACGGCATTTTCGGCGCGTACATTGCGGCGGCCGGATGCGGTCTGCTCGAGCGGTATGCCGTTCTGATGACGTTTCGACACGTAGAGAAAGGCACGGCCGTAGGGTCCGAGCAGCCATTTGTAGGTCGGGAAAATCACGAAATCCGGGTCGAGACGCTGCACGTCCATCGCCAGAACGCCGGCGCTTTGCGTGGCGTCGATGACGAAGGCGGCGCCCTGCTGCCGAAGCGCCGCGCCGACCTTTACGACGTCGATCAGCCCGCCGTCCGACCAGTGCACCGACGAGATCGAGGCAAGGCTGACCGGTGGCGCGCCGGGTCGCTCGATCGCCTCGAGAACCGCAGATGTCCAGTCGCCGCCGTCCGGCTGGCGGACCGTCTCGACGGTGAATCCCTGTGACTCGGCCCGCATTTGCCATTCGAGTACCGGGGAGGAGTGATCGTTCTCGAGCACGACAACGCGCGTGCCGCGGCCGGGCGTCAGAAGCTTCGCCGCAGTCGCGACCCCGTAACTGATCGAGGGGATCAGCGCGATATCGGAAGGCTCGGCGTTGATCAAGCGGGCCGCGGCAGTCCGCGCGCGTTCGTGCTGTTGGTTGGCGAACCCGGCCTCAAGCATCCACGGCGTGCCCTTGCGCCCCACCGCGGCGCGGCCAGCTTCCAGCGTCCGTAGCGGCAGCGGGCTGTAGGAGGCCGCATTCAAAAAGCAGATATGGCGCGGTATCTCGAACAAGGCGCGCTGCGAGGCAAGCATTTGGATGATCTCTTTGGTGGGGTCCTTTCCATTGTGACTTATCGCGGCGGCGCCAACCACACGAACATTGCTCCGAGCTTTGGCCTGCCGCGCCTTGATCGCCCACCCGGAGCGTTTTGTTCGATCGACCTCGCCGCGCGAACTAAACCTCCAGCCACTCCTTGCGAACAGCGGCGTTGGCGGCAAGCTCGGCCGGCGTTCCCTCGAATACGATGCGGCCATGGCCCATGACGTAGAGGCGGCGGGAAATCTTGAGTGCGATGGCAGCGCGCGCACCATCACCTCGGCCTTCATGCCGGCGTGCAGGTCGAAGCGGAAATGCCAGAAGCTGCATTGCTCGTTGGTCAACTCCGGCGCCACCGCACCGCAGTTCAGATAGATGATGCGGTTGTCCGGGTTGCGGTCATTGTGCTTGTTGACGCCGTCGATCAGGGCGGCCGCGATGTTCGAGCCGCTGCACTGCATGATGAACGGCATGTTCTGGTCAGTTGCGCTCTTGAGCGCGATCAGTGCGTCCGAGGGCTGCGACTTATTATCGAACGGAACCAGCTCGAACTTCTTGCCGAGCGCGCCGCCTTTGGCGTTGATGTAGTCGATGATGTATTGCATCTGTTTCAGATTGGCGTCGCCGACTTGCGCGAACGGACCTGAAAGCGGATCGGTGTAGGCTACCTTGATGGTGTCGTCGGCCAATGCACGGCCGCCAAAAGCGATCGCAAGCATGATCCCAAAGAACGCCGTCAACCATTTGCCGCGCAGCCTGGTGCATTCCTCCCGTGATAGGCCCGCTCTTTTTTGTTTGTCTTGCGGTGCCGATGCGAAACCGTAACATGGAGACTGCGGCGGCCGCCACAGGGAATTGTCCGGGCATGGTGACGTGCCCAAATTTGGCCCAAGGCCCAAGGACTTGTTGAGGGCTGTACAGGGCAAGCGCAGGATAATTCCGCCGCGCGGCAGATGCCCACCAATCTTACGGCCGATAGAAGCCAGGAGTTCGAAGAATGACCGATACAACCGCAACCGACCCGTCCGCCTATGTGCCGCCCAAAGTCTGGACCTGGGACAAGGAGAGCGGCGGCAAGTTTGCCAGCATCAATCGTCCGATCGCCGGTCCAACGCATGACAAGGAACTGCCGATCGGCCGTCATCCGTTTCAGCTTTACTCGCTGGCCACGCCGAATGGCGTCAAGGTCACGGTGATGTTTGAGGAGCTGCTGGCTGCTGGTCATCGAGGTGCCGAATACGATGCGTGGCTGATCAGGATCGACGGCAACCAGTTCGGCAGCGGATTTGTGGCGGTCAATCCGAATTCCAAGATACCGGCGCTGATGGATCGCAGCGGGCCGGCGCCGATCCGGTTGTTCGAGTCCGGCGCGATATTGGTGCACCTTGCCGAGAAGTTCGGGGCCTTCCTGCCGGCCGGCGGCCAGGCGCGGGCCGAATGCCTGTCCTGGTTGTTCTGGCAGATGGGCAGCGCGCCATTTCTCGGCGGCGGTTTTGGCCACTTCTACGCCTACGCGCCGACCAAGATCGAATACGCCATCGATCGCTATGCGATGGAGGTGAAGCGTCAGCTCGACGTGCTCGACCGGCGTCTTGCGGACAACGAATACCTCGCAGGGCACGACTACACGATCGCCGACATGGCCACCTGGCCCTGGTACGGCGCGCTGGCCAAGGGTCTGATTTATGGCGCCGGCGAATTCCTGTCCGTGCACGAGTACAAGAACGTGCAACGCTGGACCGACGCGATTGCCAAACGCCCGGCTGTGAAGCGCGGGCGCATGGTCAACCGCATTTCGGGCGATCCCGCCAGCCAGCTGCACGAGCGGCACGACGCATCCGATTTCGAAACGAAAACGCAGGACAAGATTGGCGAAGTCGCCAAGGCGTAGGAGCGGGTGAGGGGACTCACCGCGAGTAGAATTTGCGGAAGCACCCCCACCCCAGCCCTCCCCCGCAAGCTTGCGGGAGAGGGAGTTGAGCGCGCCGCGCGGCGAGGAGCATGCTTGATTATTGCCAGCGTTGAACTCAAGCCGTCCAACAAACGCCGAAACGCTCCCTCTCCCGCGCTTGCGGGGGAGGGTTGGGGTGGGGGCGCCCCAGCGGAATTGCAAATGAGATACGCAATCAGAGCGCCTTCAGCGCCGGTATCGCCCATGCTACAAAATTTGCGCGCCAGGGTTGCCATCGTCCACGCAACGCTTGACGCCGAGAGCCGCATATACCGGCCAGAAAAAATAGGGGAGGCGCCGATGATGGATCCGATCAGACGCACCATTCTGACAACGGGCGCCGCAGCCACCGCGATGGCCGCAGCACCCCGCGTGTTTGCGCAACAGACCGGGCAGGGAGGAGCCGCCATGAGCTTTTACGAAAAAGGCGCCGTTCGCATCCATTATGAAGAAGCCGGTTCCGGCTATCCGTTGCTGGTGATCGCCGGCGGCGGCTTGAACTCGACAATCGCAGGTTTGTCGGGTCCGAGTTCACCCTACAACCCGATGACTGAGTTCAAGGGCGAGTACCGCTGCATCGCCGCCGACTTGCGCAACGCCAATGGCGGTCAGTCCTCCGGTCCGCTCGAGGCCGATCGTCCCTGGGATGCCCACACCGACGATCATCTCGGCCTGATGGATCATCTCGGCATCGACAAATTCATGGTGCACGGTTTTTGCATCGGCGGGCCCTTCATCTGGAATCTGTTGAAGCGCGCACCCGACCGCGTCGTCGCCGCCGTGCTGGCGCAGCCGAGCGGTTCGCGTCCCGAAGCGCGCGATCTGTTCTACGACAACAATATGAAGGGCTGGGGTCCGGAGCTGGTCAAACGCCGGCCCGAGATTACGATGGAGCAGGTCGATAAGTTCCTGACCAGGATGTACCGCACCGACCCCGACTTCGTGTTCACCGTGTCGCGCGATTTCGTGCGCAATTGCAAGACGCCGGTATTGATCCTGCCGGACGATATTCCGGCGCATCCTTATGCGGTTGCGATGGAGGCTGCGATGCTCGCGCCACAAGGGGAAGTGAGCATGTTCCCGTGGAAGGAGCCGAAGGAACGAATTCCGCTCGCGATACGCCAGATCCATTCCTTCCTGCGCGCGCACCGGCCGGTGGCGGCATAAATACTTATTTCGGGGCCGCCGCCCCCTGCGCCGCAGGGAATAAGACCCTGTCATCCGTCCGGCAATAGCGGTCAGCGAACATGCGGCCGATCGGGTGATAACGCTCCATGTGCACGCGCATCGCTTCGCCATCCCACAACTCGTCGCGGATGTGGAAGTGGAGGCCTTCGCCCATGATCAGCAGTCTGTCGCCGTTGACGTCGATGGTCTTCCAGGTCTTGCACTCCATGGAAAACGGCGCGTCGGCTAGTCGCGGCGTGGCGATCTTGGTCGAGGGCGCGACCTTCAGTCCGAGATAATCGGGCTCACCGATCTCGGGCGGAAAGTCGCCGCTGGATTCATGCATCGCCCGCGCCAAGGGCTCGTCGGTCATGTTGACCACGAACTCGCCGGTACGCTGGATATTCGCTGCGGTGTCCTTGATCAGCCCGTCCGGCCCCAGATTGGAGGCGAACATGCAGAGCGGCGGGTCCTCGCAGAACACGTTGAAAAATGAAAACGGCGCGGCGTTGACGACGCCGGTCGGGCCAAGCGTCGTCACCCACGCGATCGGCCGCGGCAGCACGAAGGACGTCAGCACCTTGTAGCGTTCGCGGGGCTTGAGATCGCGAGGGTCGTATTGCATGAGGGGATTCCCGCAAGGGGGCACAGCGTCAGCGTGCCCACCATTCAGAGCGACGTTGTCGAGAGAAGGTGGGCACGGCGCTGACGCGCCTTTGCCCACCCTGCGAAGATCAACCCTACGGCATGCTCAGTTCATGCCGGCCGACCACCATCCAGTGCACTTCATCCGGACCGTCGGCGAAGCGGAGGTGCCGCACGTCCTGATACATTTCCGCGAGCGGGGTCCATTGCGAGATGCCGGTCGCGCCGTGCATCTGGATCGCCTGGTCGATGATCTTGCAGGTGCGCTCGGGCACCATGGCCTTGACCATGCTGACCCAGATACGCGCTTCCTTGTTGCCGAGCACGTCCATCGCCTTCGCTGCCTTCAGCACCATCAGCCGCATCGCCTCGATCTCGCAGCGCGCCTGCGCGATGATCTGCAGGTTGCCGCCGAGATGGGCGATCTTGTTGCCGAATGCCTGGCGGGTCAGGCCGCGCGTCACCATCAGGTCGAGCGCCTTTTCCGCCTTGCCGATCGTGCGCATGCAGTGATGGATGCGGCCCGGTCCGAGGCGAACCTGCGAGATCTCAAAACCGCGGCCTTCGCCGAGCAGCATGTTTTCCTTCGGTACCCGGACATTGTTGAAACGCAGATGCATGTGCCCACGCGGCGCATGATCGTGCCCGAACACGTGCATGGGTCCGATGATCTCGACGCCGGGTGTGTCCTTTGGCACCAGGATCTGCGACTGCTGCTTGCTCGGGGCTGCGTCCGGATTGGTCTTCACCATCACGATCATGATCTTGCAGCGGGGATCGCCGAGGCCGGAGATGTAATACTTCTCGCCGTTGATCACCCATTCGTCGCCGACGAGTTTTGCCGTGGTCGAAATGTTCTTGGCGTCCGACGAAGCGACGTTGGGCTCGGTCATGGCATAGGCGGAACGGATTTCGCCAGCCAAAAGTGGCTTTAGCCACTTCTCTTTCTGTTCCTTGGTGCCGACGCGCTCCAGCACTTCCATGTTGCCGGTGTCCGGCGCCGAGCAGTTCATGGTTTCCGACGCCAGCGGATTCTTGGCGAGTTCGACCGCGATATAGGCATAGTCCAAATTCTTCAGGCCCTCGCCGGTCTCGGCGTCGGGCAGGAAGAAATTCCACAAGCCTTCCTCCTTGGCTTTCGCCTTGGCCTTCCCGAGCACGTCGAGTTGCGCGTCGGTAAAGCTCCAACGGTCCTTCTTGCCTTCGCCATGGCGATAAAATTCGACCGACATCGGGTCGACGGTTTCCCGGATGAATTTCTTGACGTGCTCGAACAGCGGCCGGACCTGATCCGACATGCGTAAATCGTTGAGTTCTTCGCCCGGATTGAGATTGTAGGTCGTCGTGCGGGGCACATAGGCGTGTTTCATGGATTTTCTCCCATTGGCGCAGATCGTTTTGTTTGGCACGCGCGCTGCTCGTTACCGGGCAATGTAGACGCCTGCGCGGGCTTTGTACAAGCAGACGCCGGGCTGCATTTTCCGCCTCGTGGTATGCGGGAGCGGAGCTGAAACTGTGCTGGTTCTGGACATGTGGCGCTCGCATGCAGGGCGCGCGATAGGGGCTGTTGTGTCCACCCGCAATCCGCTAACCTGCTTGGGCATGGAGAGAGCGAATGAAGTCTTCGGTTGTCCGGGACGTGCAATTTCCGCAGCAGCCGGCGCTGCAGCTGATCTATGACACTGCGCCGATCGGCCTTGCTTACCTTTCACCCGACTGCCGCTATCTGCAGATCAACCAGCGCCTCACCGAAATCTGCGGCATCTCGGTAGAAGGTCATATCGGGCGCACGGTTCACGAATGCGTGCCCGCGCTGGCCTCGTCGGTGGAAGCCATCGTCCGCTCGATCATGGAGACCGGCGAGCCGGTGACCGGAATCGAAGTCTACGGCCAGCGCCCCGGTCACAACGACGAACGCTGCTGGATCACTTATTGGCATCCGCAGATCGGGCCGAACGGCAACATCGTCGGCGTCAATGTCGCGGCGGAAGAGATCACCGAGCGCAAGCGCAGCGAACGCGAGATCCGCGCTGCGCGGGACGCAGCCGAGGCAGCGCTGCATCATCTGCAGGAGACCCAGGCGTCGCTGATCGAGGCGGAAAAGCTTGCTGCGCTGGGCCGGCTGGTGGCGGGCGTCGCGCATGAGATCAACAGCCCCGTCGGCACCAGCCTGACAGTCGCTTCCGTGCTGGAACACAAGAGCGCAATGTTTGCGGCCGAAGTAGCGCGCGGCGGATTGAAGCGATCGAGGCTGAACGAATTCCTCCAGGTCGTCGAGGATGCATCGTCTTTGCTAGTCAGCAATCTCAATCGCGCGGCCGAACTGATCGGATCGTTCAAGCAGGTCGCGGTCGACAAAAGCTATCTGGATCAACGAAGTTTCGATCCCGGCGATTTCACCGAACAAATCATGGCAAGCCTGCGGCCGGCGCTGCCGAAGAACAATCTGACGCTCAACCTCGATTGCGCGCCGGATCTGGCGATGGACAGCTATCCCGGCCCCTATGGGCAGGTGCTGACCAACCTCTTTCTCAATTCGGTCGCGCATGCGTTTCCGGACGGGAAGGGTGGTGTGATCGACATCAGGGTGCGGGCGTCCGGCGAGGACCATGTGGAAATTCTGTTTGCCGACGATGGCTGCGGCATGAGCCCCGACGTGCGGCGTCAGGCCTTCAATCCGTTCTTCACGACGCGCCGCGACGGCGGCCGCGTCGGCCTCGGCCTGCATATCGTACATAATATCGTCACCAACCGGCTGGGCGGGCGGCTTGAGCTGGAGAGCGAACCCGGCAAGGGAACGAAAATCCGGATAGTTTTACCGCGCATCGCGCCCGGGAGGGTCGCCGGTGCCTGACTGCCTCACTAGAAGGTTGGGGGCAGCGGCCTGGGCCTGCCGGGCGGCCTTATATGAGCCTCAATCCTCTGTCTCATCACCCAGCATGAGCATGCGCTTGTGCCGGCTGATCTTCGCCTTTGCCTTGATTTTCCCCGCAGCCGCCTCGGCGGCCGGACCTGTTTACGACATCGACATGTACGCGTTGATGACGGGCAAATGCACCAAACTCAGGGTTGCGGGCAACGATTTCGATTGCAAGGCCGTCGCCTATTTCCACAGCCAGCAAGGCCGGGCCGATTTTACGGTCGTGCTCGACGATCCCACCGACAGCAGTCACATCATCTCGTTCTCGGGTGCAAATGCCAGCCGCGAACAGGATGATCTCTACGAACTATCCGTCGACCGGATGTTGCTGAAAACCAAGGACCGCCCGCGGGTGGATGGCCTGCCGGTGCCGTCAGTCGAACTGTCGGCTGGCGCATGCAAGCAACTCGGCAGCTTCGCGACGCGACAGATTTCCAGCATTTCCTGCACGGCGACGGACGCGAACGGCAAGAAATACGAACTGCAGTTCGAATCCGATGGCTCGCCAATGACGTTGCGAAAACTTCGGCAAGCTCCACTGCCGACCGAAGCGCAGCGCGCCAATCAGATCGCGCAAATCGAATGCCGCCTCAAGGCCGAGGCCGACAAGATCATGCGCCGATACCGCGCCGCCTACATCCTTCGGTGCCTGGGCGTGGCCGAGAACGACCAGCCATCGCCGGCGGCCGCGCCGCAATAGGCGACCTGCCAAAATTCGCTTACGATGCCTGCTCCAGACAAGCTTCCGGAGTAGATCGGTGATCGAATCCTCTCCAAGCCGCACGGCGCTCGTGACATCGCTGATGCGAGCCCTGCATTCGCGCCGGGACCCTTCTCCGCTCATCGATGATCCCTGGGGCGACCGTCTGGTACCGAAATCCGAGCGCGACGGGTTCCGCGAACGGCTTTTGGCCAGAATGGATCCGCAGGCGCGGGCCGCCGACCGGCGAACGCCGGATGCGGCGCTCGACGATTTCTTTCTGGCCAATACAGCATATCCGGGCGTCGTGATCCGTTCTCGCTATACGGAGGATGCGCTTAGCGAGGCAATGAAAAAGGGTATTCGCCAATACGTTCTGATTGGCGCGGGCTTCGACAGCTTTGCGCTTCGACGGCCGCCGTTTTCCGAAGCTCTGGAAATCTTTGAAGTCGACCATCCTGCGACGCAGACGCTGAAGATTCAGCGCATCAGGGAGTGCGGTGTCGCGCTTCCGCCGTCCGTGCACTTCATTGCTGCAGATCTTGCGAACGAAAATCTTTCAGCCGTCCTTGCCCGTTCTTCCTTTCGCGGCAACGAACCGGCGTTCTTCTCGTGGCTCGGCGTCACGGTGTACCTGACGCGAGAGGCCAATCTGGCAACGCTGCGCGCAGTCGCGACCTGCGGTGCCCCGGGAAGCGAGCTTGTGTTCACTTACGTGGATCAAGCCGAGTTTTCGCCCGGTGGTTCGCGGTCGCCCCACAGCTCGAATGCCCAGGCTGTCGCCGGCATGGGCGAACCCTATGTATCCGGTTTCGACCCGAAAGAGATCGCGAGCAACCTGAAACAGGTCGGCCTCGAACTGATTGAGGACCTGAACGGACCAAGGATGTCCGAACGCTACGGAAGAACAGGGGTGAACGCCTTGCAACCGCTTGACAGCATGCACATCGTGCTGGCCCGCGTGTGAGGCGACGGCGACCCCCGAGCGCCGCCAGTCCTGCGGTTCCAGGCCGCATACAAGCGCGGCGCCTCGACGCACCGCCGCATCTTGAAGCGCCATTGGGAGAATTCCTACGTCAGGGGAGTCTACGTTCCGCCAAGCGGCGGCAAGGAGGCGACAATGAGCTATTTGAGGACTGCCATTCTATTGGCCGGTCTCACCGGCCTCTTCATGGGCGTCGGCTATCTGATCGGCGGCACCGGCGGTGCTGTGATCGCGCTCCTGATCGCGGCTGCGACCAATCTGTTCGCCTATTGGAACTCCGACCGCATGGTGCTGTCGATATACGGCGCCCATGAGGTCGATCGACACGGGGCGCCCGACCTGGTCAATCTGGTGGCTGAACTCGCCGGCCGGGCCGGCCTGCCGATGCCGCGCGTGTTTCTGATGGACGAGCCGCAGCCCAATGCCTTCGCCACTGGCCGCAATCCGCAAAACGCAGCCGTGGCCGTGACCACCGGTCTGGTGCAGTCGCTGAGCCGCGAGGAACTCGCCGGCGTGATCGCGCACGAACTCGCGCATATCAAAAATCACGATACGCTCCTGATGACGATCACCGCGACCATTGCCGGTGCGATCTCGATGTTGGGGCAGTTCGGCATGTTCTTCGGCGGCCATCGCGACAATAACAACGGTCCTGGCCTGATCGGCTCGATCGCGATGATGATCCTGGCCCCGTTCGGCGCCATGCTGGTGCAGATGGCCATCAGCCGGACGCGTGAATATGCCGCCGACGACCTCGGTGCCCGCATCGTCGGCCAGCCGATGTGGCTCGCCTCCGCTTTGGTCAAGATTGCCGACGCGGCACATGAGGTGCCCAACGCGGAAGCGGAGCGCAATCCGGCGACGGCGCACATGTTCATCATCAACCCGTTGTCGGGTCACGGCGTCGACAACCTGTTCACGACCCATCCGTCGACCGAGAACCGTGTCGCTGCCTTGCAGCGTCTCGCTGTCGAACTCGGCACACGCAGCGGAATGTCTTCCACCGGTCCCGCAGCCAACGATCCGCGCCGTGGTCCGTGGGGCCGACCATCGAGCTTGCGTAGACCGTGGGGGTAATGGAGAGGCCCGACTGCCCGACGGGCAAATCACGAAAAAAGTGTCCAGCCCGTTTGCGAAAAATATTTCGCTTTCGCCGTCGGGCAAATCAATTCTAGAAACTCCGCCGTCCGTTCCCGGCAAGAGGGGCGTTTCGCGATCGTCACAAACGCGGGAAAGGATGCGGTGGACGCGGCAGCGTCGGGCGCGCAATCGTGATCGCAGGGCGGGTCTCCCGTGAGCGAGCACTAGCCGCGCAGACGACCGGCGAAGACGCGTACGGCAAAACCATGTGGTCCTGGCACCCGTTGCTGGTGTCAAGCTGGCGGTGGCGCAATCGACCCGACCGGGTTCGGTTGAGCCCTTGATCCGCCAGCGACGGTGACAAAACGAATTCGTCGCCGGGGAGAGCAGGGCATAAGCCGTTAAAACCATTGCGCAGGGAACGCCGGATGATCCCGGAGTGCCTGTGGTGACTACCGTGTGCTTACTACCAATGCACACGGGCTGCGGGTGCTTTGGACACCCGGCGTTCTCTGCGCCCTCTGACTTTTTGGGCGGACGTTCTTGAAAACCTCGGGCGTATCGCGCCGCGAGAATGCGGAGTCACGCCGCGTCGCAACGACGTGGAGGAAGTCGCGCTCCTCAAGCCGCGTAATACCCGCCATCGATCACATGCGAGGCGCCGGTCATGAACGATGCCTTATCCGAGCACATCCAGACCACCGCTTCCGCGATCTCTTCGGGGATACCGAGACGCCGCATCGGCACTTTCGCCATGATCTCGTCGAAACGCGTTTCCATCGTTTCCTTCGTCATCGGCGTCTTGACATAACCGGGATTGACGCAGTTTACCCGTATGCCGTCCTGCGCATATTCCATGGCCGCGGTCTTCGTCAGCCCCACTACGCCATGTTTGGCTGCGACATAGTGCGCCGACGTCGGCAGGCCTATCAGGCCCGCGATCGAGGCTGTGTTGACGATGGCGCCGCCGACACCCTGCGTCAGCATCTGCGCAACCTCATGCTTCAGGCACAGGAATACGCCGGTCAAATTGACCGCCAGCATGGTGTCGAACGAGGCCTGGCTCAGTTCGTGGATGCGCTGACCGGCCGGACCGACAGCACGCGTGGCGACACCCGCATTGTTGAAGGCACAGTCGATCCGTCCGAACGCAGAGACGGTGCGCGCGACCGTCGCGGCGACGTCGGCTTCCTTTGTAACGTCACCGCCGATCGCAATTGCCTGGCCGCCTGCGGCGTTGATCAACGCGACGGTTTCCGCAGCCGTCTCTTCGGCGCGGTCGGCCACAGCTACACGCGCGCCCTCGCGGGCCATCGCCACCGCGGTCGCCCGCCCGATCCCGGACGCGCCACCGGTCACCAGTGCAACTTTTCCGTCAAGGATACCTGTCATGTGTCATTTCCTGTTTAGAACCGTAGGGTGGGCAAAGCGTAGCGTGCCCACCAACAAGAAGGTGGTGGGCACGGCGCAAGCGCGCCTTTGCCCACCCTACGAAACCTCAAAACGCCGTGTAGCCACCATCGATCACAAAGCAATCCGCGGTGTGATACGACGACGCCTTGCTCATGATGTAAGCCGCGATGCCGCCGAAATCCTCGGGCTCGCCGAACCGCCGCACCGGAATCCGCGGCATCACATTGGCGACGAATTTGTCGTTGGCCATGATGTTGGCGGTCATGTCGCTCTTGATCCAGCCGGGGAGGATCGCATTCGCGGTGACGCCATAACGCGCCAGTTCGACGGCGAGCGCGCGGCACAGCGCGTTCAGCGCCGCCTTGGTGCCGGCATAATGCTCGTTGCGCGCGGTGCCGAACAGCGAGGCCAGGCTCGAGGTTGCGACCAGACGGCCGAACTTGTCGCCGGCCTCGGCGCGTTCGGTCATGTGGCGGGCGGCGACCTGAAATACGTGAAACACTCCGTCGAGATTGGTCGCGAACATCTTGCGCCATTCCTCCTCGGTGCGATCAATGAAGGCGCGCCGTCCGCCGCTGCCAATGCCGGCATTGGCAAAGCAGCCATCGACGCGACCGAAGCTTGTCCAGTGTCGCCTTCATCGCGGCCTTGACAGAAGCGGGATCGCTGACGTCGCAGATTTGCAGGTCGACCTTGCCGGGACCCTTTGCCATGGTTGCCGCAGCACGCAGGTTTTTGTCCGCGTTGCGTCCCCAGATCGAGACGTTGCAGCCGGCGGCGTTGAGCGCCTGCGCGATGCCGAGGCCGATGCCGCCATTGCCGCCGGTAATGACCGCTGTGCGGCCGGAAAGGTCGAAAATGCTCATGAGAGTTTCCTGTGGGGGTGTTTCCATTTTGCCTGGCGCGCGCTAGTCCTGCGCCAGTGGCCGGTAGATGTTCTCGCGCAACCATGGACAAGCCTGCCCGGAAAATCAAATATGGGTCGAGGCATATCTGACCAGCCGCGATCCGATAGCGCGTAAACGCAACTCATGAGGAAATAATGCAGTTCAAGCACGTCACGCTCGATTTCGATGGCTCGGTGGCCATTCTCCGGCTCGACCATCAGGAAGTCATGAACGCGGTCTCGATCGACATGCTTGCTGGATTAGGCGAGGCACTCGATGCGATCGACGACAAGCGGGCGGAGGTGCGCTGCCTCGTCATCACCGGCGCCGGACGCGCGTTCTGCACCGGCGCCAATCTGCAGGGCCGTAACAACCAGAAGCCCGGCAGGAGCAACGCAGGCGCTGCGCTGGAAACCGCGTTCCATCCGTTCCTGCGGCGTTTGCGCAACCTGCATTGCCCGATCGTGACGGCCGTCAACGGACCGGCCGCCGGTGCGGGCATGAGCTTCGCGCTGATGGGCGACATGATCCTGTGCGCGCGCTCATCCTATTTCCTGCAGGCGTTTCGCCGCATCGGTCTGGTGCCGGATTGCGGATCGACCTGGCTGTTGCCGCGCATGATCGGCAAGGCGCGTTCGGTGGAGTTGTCGCTGATGGGTGAGCGGCTGCCGGCGGAAAAAGCGCTGGAATGGGGTCTCGTCAACCGCGTCCATGACGATGCCGTCCTGATGGAGGAGGCCATGAAGCTCGCGCATGACCTCGCGAATGGTCCGACGATTGCGCTGTCGCTGATCCGGAAGCTGTACTGGGACAGCCCGGAGAATTCCTTCGAGGAGCAGCTCAACCTCGAATTCCAGTCGCAGCGCATTGCAGGCGCGGCGGAAGATTTCAAGGAGGGCGTCACTGCGTTCCTCGAAAAGCGCCCGGCGAAGTTCAAAGGCAAATGATCGAGGAGCAACTCGGACGCTGCGTCGCCGCCTGGTATCCGGGCGCGACCGGCGTCACTGGCGCGGCGAAACTCTCGGGCGGCGCCAGCCAGGAGACCTGGTCGTTCGATATCGTGCACGCGAGCGGCAATGTCGGCGCGATCCTGCGCCGTGCGCCGCCGGGCTATGGCGCGTCGCCGGGGCGTGCCGCCGGGCTCGATGCCGAGGCTGTGCTGATGCAACTCGCGCACGATGCCGGCTTGCCTTCGCCACGCGTAATGCATGTGCTGCAGCCGGCCGACGAGCTCGGCACCGGATTCATCATGCAGCGGATTGAGGGCGAGACCATCGCCCGCAAAATCTTGCGCGATGAACAATTTGCAAAAGCACGTCCGATGCTGGCGCGCCAGCTTGGCGGGGTCATCGCCGGCATTCATGGATTACCCGCGTCGAAACTGCCCGACCTGCGTCGTATGACGTCCAGCAAGGAGATTGCCGATCTCGAGCGGGAATATCGCAGCTTCGGCTGGCCGCGTCCGGTGTTCGAACTGGCGCTGCGCTGGCTGCGCGAGCGCGATCCCGGCCCGTCCAGCGAAGAGACGCTGGTGCATGGCGATTTCCGCCACGGCAATCTCATCATCGGTCCTGACGGCGTCCGCGCGGTGCTGGACTGGGAGCTCGCGCATTTCGGCGATCCGATGGAGGATCTTGGCTGGATCTGCGTCAACTCCTGGCGCTTTGGCGAAATCGACAAGCCGGTCGGCGGCTTCGGCTCGCGCGAGGATTTGTTCGCCGGATATGAGGCGGCAGGCCGCAAGGTCGACCCCGATCGCGTGACGTTTTGGGAAGTGATGGGCACGCTGCGCTGGGGCATCATGTGCTGCGGCATGATGCAGCGTTTCCGTCTAGGCCCCGATCATTCGATGGAACGGGCCGTAATCGGGCGGCGTTCGTCGGAAACGGAAATCGATCTGTTGAGATTGTTGGCCCCGAGGGGAGGGTGAAATGCAGGACGAACCGACACCCACCGAACTGATCAAGGCCGTCGCAGATTTTCTGCGTAACGAGATCGTGCCCGTCATCAAGGGCCACAACGCCTTCAAGCTGCGCGTCGGCATCAACGCGCTCGATCTGGTGACTCGGCAATTGGCGCTGGAGCAAAGCGGCGATGCCGCGGAGGCTGCGCGGCTGAAACAACTGCTCGGCATGGACGGCGCGCTGATCGATCTCAACCGCGCGCTGTCAGACAAGATCGCCAAAGGCGAAGTCGATCTGCAGACGCCGGGACTGGCCGAGCATCTCTGGCAGACCACGATGGACAAGCTCGCCGTCGATCAGCCGAATTATGCGTCGTACAAGCGGGAGTTGGGGAAATAAAGGAAGCTAGCCAAATCACCGCCCCAGCCATTTCGGCGGGCGTTTCTCCGAGAACGCCTTCGGGCCCTCGATATAATCCTGCGAGGTCGTCATCGCTTTCACCGCCGGATACTCACGCTGTTCGGTCATCGCCTGTTCCAGCGGCACCGCAAGGCCCTTCTGGATCGCCTGCTTGGAGGCACGGACCGACATCGGCGAGTTCTTGCAGATTGTTTCGGCCCAGCGCTCCGCGGTCGCCATCAGTTCGTTTTGCGGAACCACTTCGTTGACGAAGCCGAGTTCAAGACCTTCCTTGGCGGAAACATGGCGCGCGGTGAGGATCATACCCATGGCGCGCTTGAGTCCGATCTGTCGCGGCAACCGCTGCAAGCCACCGGCAAGCGCGGCGAGGCCGACGCGCGGCTCGGGCAGGGCGAAGGTCGCATTGTCGGAGGCGATGATGAGATCGCAGGCCAGCGCTACCTCAAAGCCGCCACCCATCGCGACGCCGTTGACGGCGGCGATGATCGGCTTGTCGCAGTCGAAACGCATGGTGAGCCCGGCGAAGCCGCCCTTGTCCCAGCCGCGCTTGCCGCCCGCCGCCTGCCATTTCAGATCGTTTCCGGCGCAAAACGCCTTGTCGCCAGCGCCGGTGACGATCGCGACCCATTGCTCGGGATCGGCGGAGAAGTCGTCGAACACCTTGTTGAGTTCAAAATGCGCGTCGATATGCAGCGCGTTGTACACTTCGGGGCGCGACAGCGTGATGATCGTGATCGGGCCCTTGCGCGTGACCTTTGAGAATTTCAGATCCATGTTTGCTCCCGTCAATTTTCTGCGGCGAGGAATTCTAACCCGTACTTTCCGTCCGATACCCATCCAATTACGCAAGAGGCCTGCGCGTCACAAGCGATATTCGATTGCTTGACTTGGGGCGGGTCTTCTCACCTTAATCGAGCCGAGCGGGAGCGCTTGTAGCGCCTAAACGCAAACGACAACAGCAAGCGACAATAAACGACATTTCCGGGAGAGATTGCCTTGGATTTCAACTTGCCGGCCGACCTGGTCGCCTATCTCGACGAACTCGATCGATTCATCGCACGCGAGATCAAACCGCTGGAAGAGGCCGATGACAACATCCGTTTCTTCGATCATCGCCGCGAATGGGCGCGTACCGATTTCGACAAGGGCGGCCTGCCGCGGCATGAATGGGAAGCGCTGCTGCGCAAGGCGAAGAACCTTGCCGATGCGGCCGGACATCTGCGCTTTGCGATTCCGAAGCGCTATGGCGGCAAGGACGGTTCCAATCTCTGGATGGCCGTGATCCGCGAGCATTTTGCCTCCAAGGGCCTCGGCCTGCACAACGATTTGCAAAACGAACATTCGATCGTCGGCAATCTGCCGATCGTTACAATGCTCGATCGCTACGGCAGCGACGCGCAGAAGGCGATGATCGACGGCTCCATTACCGGAAAATACCGCATCACTTTTGGATTGACCGAGCCCGAGCATGGTTCGGACGCGACGCACATGGAAACCCGTGCGGTGCCGGCGACTCGCGATAACGTCAAGGGCTGGCTCGTCAACGGCCAGAAGATGTGGACCACCGGTATGCACGTGGCGACGCATTGCGCTTTGTTCGCTCGCACGTCAGGCAATGACGGCGATGCGCGCGGCATCACCTGCTTGCTGGTGCCGGCGAAAGCTGAGGGCGTGAAGGTCGAGGAATATATGTGGACCTTCAATATGCCGACGGATCATCCGCGTGTCAGCTTCACCGACGTGTTCGTCCCGGATGATGCGCTGTTCGGTGAGGTCGGCCGCGGCCTGTCGCTGGCGCAATGTTTCGTGCACGAGAACCGCATCCGGCAGGCGGCGAGTTCGCTGGGCGCGGCGGTCTACTGCATCAACGAAAGCGTCAAATATGCGCGCGAGCGAAAGCCGTTCGGCAAGGCGCTTGCCGAGAACCAGGCGATCCAGTGGCCGCTGGTGGAGCTTGCGACGCAAGCCGAGATGCTGCGGCTACTGATCCGCAAGACTGCGTGGGAGATGGACCAGCTCACCCAGGCTCAGGTCGAGCATACGCTCTCCGACAAGGTCTCGATGTGTAATTACTGGGCAAATCGCTTGTGTTGCGAGGCCGCCGACCGCGCCATGCAGGTACATGGCGGTATGGGCTACTCACGCCACAAGCCGTTCGAGCACATCTACCGCCACCACCGCCGCTATCGTATCACCGAGGGCAGCGAGGAAATCCAGAAGCGGAAAGTGGCGGGATTCCTGTTCGGATATATGGGAGCGGGGAAGCATTGAGTTACGCTCTCTCTGCCACTCAACAAATCGTCTCCCCGCGAAAGCGGGGTATCCAGTACGCCGCGGCCAGTTGGCCTGATCGCGGACGTCTCTGGAATACTGGATCACCCGCTTTCGCGGGTGATGACGGCGAGTAGATAACGACGGGGGAGCCTAGTTCACCTGCCGGTCCTTCCCCGCCCAATACGGATCGCGCAAGTTCCGTCGCAATATCTTGCCGGAGGGATTGCGCGGCAGCGCCTCGAGGAAGTCGACGGACTTCGGCGTCTTGAACCCTGCGATGCGTTCGCGGGTAAAATTGATGATGTCGGACGAAGTCGCAGTCTTGCCGGGCTTCATCACCACGATCGCCTTGACCGCTTCGCCCCATTTGTCGTCGGGGATGCCGATCACCGCGGCTTCGGCGACGTCAGGATGATCGCAGATCGCGCTTTCGACTTCGGCGGGGTAGATGTTCTCGCCGCCGGAGATGATCATGTCCTTGATGCGGTCGTGGATGTAGAGGTAGCCGTCTTTGTCCATGTAGCCGGCATCCCCAGTGCGCAGCCAGCCGTCGCTGTCGAGTGTTTTGGCGGTCGCCTCCGGCAGGTTCCAGTAGCCGACCATGTTGGAGCCCGAGCGCGTCGCGATCTCGCCGACTTCGCCCGGTGGCAAGCGCTTGCCGTCGGCGTCGAGGATCGCGAGTTCGATGCCGGGCAGGGCCTTGCCGGCCGAACGCATGCGATCCAGACCCTCGACGTGGTCTTCGGGCGGCAACGCGACGATGGTGCCGGTGGTCTCCGTCATGCCGTACATCTGCACGAAGCCGCATTTGAAGACCTCGATGCATTCCTTCAACAGCGCAGCCGGAATCGGAGAGGCGCCGTAGAGCATGTATTTCAGCCGCGAAAAATCAACCTGCCGCGCACGCGGCTGCCGCACCACGAATTGCATCGCCGCCGGCACCATGAACAGCTTTGTGATGCCGGACTGCTCGAAGAAATCCAGTACTTTGGTCGGATCGAATTCGCGCGCGATCACACCCTTGGCGCCGTGATAGAGGCCCATCACGCCCCAGCCGGAGCCGCCGATATGAAAGATCGGCATCGCCACCAGCGAGACGTCGTCGGTCGACCATTTGTTCCAGTCGGGCTTTTCGGCCTCGTTGCCGGACTGCACCAGATTGAGGAAATTGGCGTGCGACAGCATCGCGCCTTTTGGTTTTCCCGTCGTACCCGATGTGTAAAGCTGGATCGCGATGTCCTTTGGACTGATCGGAACCCGCGGATCGTCGCTGCTTGCCGCATCGCGCCACGCCACAAAATCCTGCCATTCCGGCGCGCCGCCCTCGGTGGTGATGACGGATCGCAAGCTCGGCAGCTGGTCCTTGAGATTGCGCACCTGCGTAATGAATTCAGGCCCGGTGAACAGCACCGGCGCCTTGCAATCCGCAACGATGAAGGCAACCTCAGGGCCGGCCAGACGCCAATTGACCGGCGCCATCACCACATTGGCCTTCATCGCGCCCATCAGCAATTCGAAATAGAAGTCGCTGTTCTTGCCGAGATAGGCGATGCGCTCGCCCGGCTTGACGCCGCTTGCTTTCAACGCGTTGGCAACGCGGTTGGTCTTGATGTCGAACTCGGCAAAACTGGTTTGACGTCCCTCGAATTCATAGGCCAGCGCGTTACCGCGGGTTTTGGCGCGGTCGCGTACCATGTCGGCGAGGTTTGCCAGCGGCTGTGAAGCGGACATGTTTCTCCCATGGTGTTTTATTTTGTTGCGGGACGACTACATCACCCGCGCGCGGCGCGGTCCTTCTCGTTTTGCGCCTTGATCGAGTCGCGCGCCTTGGTCCAGTCGTCGTCGCTCCAGTCGCGCAGCTGATAGAAATTGCCGCCCATCGCGAGGCCCTGCGCGCCGTCCATCGCGATGGTCTCGCCGTTGATCCAGTCGCAGCCGCCCGAGATCAGGAATACTGCGAGATTCTGCAGCTCCTCCATGGTGCCGACTCGCCCCATCGGGTTCATCGCCTTGGTGCGCGCGCCGGCCTCGTCGCCGGGCTTGATGCGCTTGCTCATGCCTTCAGTCGGGATTTCACCGGGCGCGATGGTGTTGAGGCGGATGCCGTATTTGCCCCATTCGACCGCAAGCGACATGGTCATGGCGTGGATCGCGGATTTGCTCATCGCCGACGGCACCACATAGGGCGAACCGTTGCGTACCCAGGTGACGGTGATCGACACCACGTTGCCGCGCAGCTTCTCTGCGATCCAGCGCCGGCCGATCGCGTGCGTCACATAGAAAGTGCCGTGCATGACGATGTTGGCGACCGCATCGAAGCCGCGTGGCGAGAGCTCTTCCGAGCGCGAGATGAAATTGCCGGCGGCGTTGTTGATGAGATCGGTGAGGGGGCCGGTGGTCCAGATCGCCTCGATCATCTCGTCGACGGCCATTGCGTTGCGGATATCGACGCCGTGGCTCACCACACGGCCGCCGTGCAGATCCATCAACTCGGTTGCGGTTTCGTCGCACACGCTTTTGCGGCGGCCGCAGATATGAACCTCGGCGCCCAGCTGCAGAAATTTTGCGGCCATGGATTTGCCGAGGCCGGTGCCGCCTCCGGTCACGAGAATGCGCCGCCCGGCAAGAAGCTGATCGTTGAACATCGTTTCCACCCAAGAGAATTATCGTTAATTGGTCGATTGACTAAATCCGGACAACGACGTTCTGTAAAGCGCCAACGAAAGAAAATCAGCGAGGAGAATTCTCATGGAGCAACGCGTCTCGATATCGATCGCGGACGGTATCGCCGATGTTCGGCTGGTGCGGGCGGACAAGATGAACGCGCTCGATGCCGCGATGTTCGACGCGCTTGTCGCTGCGACCGCGCGGCTTGCGCAAGAAAAGGGCGTCCGGGCGGTAGTATTGTCCGGAGAGGGGCGGGCGTTTTGCGCCGGCCTCGATATGGGACGTTTCGCTGCGATGAAGGAAAGCGGCGGAAATGGGATAGCGGGCGGCGAGAGGCGCGATTTGTCTGCGCGCACTCATGGTCTTGCGAATTATCCCCAGCAGGCGGTGTGGGGTTGGCGGCAACTCCCGGTTCCCGTGATCGCCGCGATCCAGGGCGTGGCGTTCGGCGGCGGTTTTCAGCTCGCGCTCGGCGCTGACATGCGCTTTCTCGCGCCCGATGCGCGAATGTCGATCATGGAGATCAAATGGGGCCTGGTGCCCGACATGGCGGGCACGCCAATCCTCGCGAGTCTCGTCCGCGACGATATTTTGCGCGAGCTGACCTACACCGGGCGCATCTTCTCCGCGCAGGAAGCCCTGAGCTACGGCCTTGCGACGCGCGTCTGCGACGATCCACGCGCTGCGGCCTTCGAACTCGCGCGCGAGATCGCGAGCAAGAGCCCCGATGCGATCCGCGCCTGCAAGCGCATGCTCAACAATCTATCCGTCAATCCCGGTCCGGCACTGCTTGCGGAGTCCGTCGAGCAGATGAAGTTGATGGGCTCGCCCAATCAGCTCGAGGCTGTGCGCGCCAATATCGAGAAGCGCGCGCCGCGGTTTGCGGAGGCGGGCTAAGAACTCGGACCTCATCCTGAGGAGCGGCCATTAGGCCGCGTCTCGAAGGATGGGCCGCGGGCCTCATGGTTCGAGACGCGCGAAGACGCGCTCCTCACCATGAGGGTTTCTGGGAGCCGAAGAGTTCGGAAGAGACAATGACAAGCTCACCCCTTTTCCTCGGTATCATCAGCGGCCAGCGCCGGCGCGATCACGCTGAGGTCGCCGATCGCGCCGACCGTATCGCCAGCGGACTGCACAAGCTTGGCGTCAAGCCGGGCGACAGCGTCTGCATGCTGATGCGTAACGACATCGCCTTCATGGAGGCGGCCTACGCCGCAATGCGGCTTGGCGCCTATGGCGTGCCGGTCAATTGGCACTTCAAGCCGGAAGAGATCCATTATGTGCTGAAGGATTCCGGCACGTCGGTGCTGATCGCGCATGCCGACATGCTGCATCAGTTGCGCGATGCTATTCCACCCGGCGTTACCGCGCTCAGCGTACCCACGCCGCCGGAGATCCTGGCGAACTACAAGATCAACCCCGATCATCTCGCAACGCCGGATTTTGCGATCGACTTTGAAGCCTGGCTCAAGCAGCACCCGCGCTATGATGGGCCGGTAGTGCCGCAACCGCAGAACATGATCTACACCTCGGGCACTACAGGCCATCCCAAGGGCGTGCGCCGTTTTGCGCCGACAGCGGAACAGACGCCAATGCCGAACGCATGCGCGTGATGATCTATGGCCTCAAGCCAGGGGCCCGTGCACTGCTGCCGGGGCCGCTTTATCATTCCGCGCCGAATTCGTTCGGCCTTCGCTCCGGCCGCCTCGGTGGCGCGCTGGTCATCATGCCGCGCTTCGATCCCGAGGAGTTTCTGCGGCTGATCGAGACCGAGAAGATCGACACCATCTTCATGGTGCCGACCATGTTCATACGCCTGATGAAACTGCCGGAGGAGTTGCGCAACAAGTACGACATGTCATCGCTACGTCACATCATCCACGCCGCCGCGCCCTGTCCGGCCGACGTCAAGCGCGCGATGATCGAATGGTGGGGGCCGGTGATCTATGAATTCTACGGCTCGACCGAATCCGGCGCGGTCACCTTTGCCAATTCCGAGGATGCGCTGAAGAAGCCCGGTACGGTCGGCAAGATCTCGCCGGGCGCGGAACTGCGATTCATCGGCGATGACGGGCGGGAACTGCCGCAAGGCGAGATCGGCGAAATCTATTCGCGCATCGCGGGCAATCCTGACTTCACCTATCACAACAAGCCGGAGAAGCGCACCGAGATCGATTGCGAGGGTTTCATCACCTCGGGCGATGTCGGCTATATCGACGCCGATGGCTACGTCTTCATCTGTGACCGCAAGCGCGACATGGTGATTTCGGGCGGCGTCAATATCTACCCGGCCGAAATCGAGGCCGCGCTACACGCGATTCCCGGCGTGCATGATTGCGCCGTGTTCGGCATTCCTGACGAGGAGTTCGGCGAGGCGCTGATGGCGGTGGTGGAACCGCAAGCAGGGGTGACGCTCGATATCGCCTCCGTCCGCGCCCAGCTCAAGACCTCGCTGGCCGATTACAAGGTGCCAAAGCACGTCGAAATCCAGGCTAATCTGCCGCGTGAGGATTCCGGCAAGATCTTCAAGCGCCGGCTGCGCGATCCCTATTGGGAGCGGGCGGGGCGGAGGATTTAATCTCTCGTCGTCCCGGCGTTCGCGGGGACGACAAAAAGGCGCCGCCTCCATCTTTATCTTGCGCTGCGGCAAAAAAATTGCACACTCCGAAGATGCCGGGCAGCTTCTGGAGTAGCAGCCAATGTCTCCCCAGATCGTGCCTTCCGACGCCGATATCCGCGCCAACCGCGTCGAGGACGCGGAAGATGCCCGGTTAAGGACCGACATCAGGCTCCTGGGGCGCATTCTCGGCGACACCGTGCGCGACCAGGAGGGCGCCGACGTGTTCGACCTGGTCGAGCGCATCCGGCAGACTTCGATCCGGTTCCATCGCGACGAAGACAAGCTGGCGCGACGCGAGCTGGAGACCACCCTCGACAGCATGTCGATCAGCCAGACCGTGCGCATCGTGCGCGCTTTCAGCTATTTCTCGCACCTCGCCAACATCGCCGAGGACCAGAACAACATCCGCCAGATGCGCGCCCGGACCGGGCCGGGCGGTGCGCCGCAGGTGAGTACACTAGCGCAGACCCTGTCCCACGCACGGGCCGCCGGCTTCAGCGCGGCTGATCTGAGGCGGTTCTTCAAAGGCGCCCTGGTCAGCCCGGTATTGACGGCCCATCCAACCGAGGTCCGGCGGAAGAGCACGATGGATCGTGAGATGGAGATCGCGGAGCTGCTCGACCGCCGCGAGCGGGTGCAACTCACGCCGGAAGAGATCGAGGCGGCTGACGAGCAGTTGCGCCGGGAGGTGCTGACGCTGTGGCAGACCAATCTGCTACGACGGACCAAACTCACCGTGCTCGACGAGGTCGCGAACGGGCTTTCGTTCTACGACTACACTTTCCTGCACGAGGTGCCGCGGCTGCATTGCGCGCTGGAAGACCGGCTGAACAAGGAAGAGAGCGGCGATCCCGGCGAACTGGCGTCGTTCCTCAAGATGGGAAGCTGGATCGGTGGCGACCGCGACGGCAATCCGTTCGTGACGGCAGACGTGATGCGCGGAACGCTCCGTCTGCAATCGAGCCGTGTGATGAATTTCTATCTCGAGGAATTGCACGCGCTCGGCGCCGAACTGTCGCTCGCCGCGCACCTTGCCGATGTCTCCGAGGATCTGCGAGCGCTGGCCGAGCGATCGCCCGATACCTCGCCGCACCGGAGCGGAGAACCCTATCGGCTGGCGGTTTCCGGCATTTATGCGCGGCTGTCCGCGACCGCCGCGAAACTTGAGGTCGAAACCACAAGGCCACCGGTCGGTGAGGCCGATCCTTATATCAGCGTCAAGGAGTTCAAGACCGATCTCGACGTGCTCGATCGCTCGCTGATCGCGAACAATTCCGGAGTGATCGCGCGCGGGCGATTGCGGCTGCTTCGCCGCGCGGCGGATTGCTTCGGCTTCCATCTCGCTCGGCTCGACATGCGGCAGAATTCTGCCGTGCATGAACGCACGGTCGCCGAACTGCTCGATGCCGCGACCCCCGGCATGTCCTACCTCGCGCTCGGTGAGGAGGCGCGCGTTGCGCTGCTGTCGAACGAGCTGCGCAATGCACGGCCGCTGGCTTCTCCGTTCGTGAAGTACAGCGAGGAGACGCAAGGCGAACTCGCCGTGTTCCGCGCCGCCGCCGAGGCCCACCTCAGGTTCGGCGTCGACGTGATCCCCCAATGCATCATCTCGATGTGCAAGGGCATGTCCGACATGCTCGAGGTGGCGTTGCTGTTGAAGGAGGTCGGGCTCGTCAACCCTTCCGGCCGCAGCGCTGTCAACATCGTGCCGCTGTTCGAGACCATCGAGGATTTGCAGGCTTCATCCGGCATCATGGACCGGATGCTGGCGTTGCATGATTATCGCAAGCTGGTCGACAGCCGCGGCGGCATTCAGGAAGTGATGCTCGGTTATTCCGACAGCAACAAGGATGGCGGCTTCGTCACCTCGGGTTGGGAGCTCTACAAGGCCGAGATCGGCCTCGTCGACGTGTTCGAACGCCACGGCGTCCGGTTGCGGCTGTTCCACGGCCGCGGCGGCTCGGTCGGCCGCGGCGGCGGGCCGAGCTATGACGCCATCATCGCGCAGCCCGGCGGCGCGGTGAACGGCCAGATCCGCATCACCGAACAGGGCGAAATCATCTCCAGCAAATATTCCAACCCCGAGGTTGGCCGCAGCAATCTGGAAATCCTTGCTGCAGCGACATTGGAGGCAAGCCTGCTGCAGCCCCGGCAAAGCGCGCCGCGCAAGGAATATCTCACGGCAATGGAGCAATTGTCGGCGCTGGCGTTCAAAGCCTATCGCGGGCTGGTCTATGAGACTGACGGCTTCACCGATTATTTCTGGGGCTCGACCGTCATCACCGAGATATCGACGCTGAACATCGGCAGCCGTCCGGCATCGCGCAAGAAGACCCGCGAGATAGAAGATCTCCGTGCGATCCCGTGGGTGTTCAGCTGGGCGCAATGCCGGTTGATGCTGCCGGGCTGGTACGGCTTTGGTTCGGCGGTCGAAACCTGGATCGCGGAGCATCCCGAGCAGGGCATGCCGTTCCTGCAGGAACTTTATCGCGAATGGCCGTTCTTCCGCATGCTGCTGTCGAACATGGACATGGTGCTCGCCAAGAGTTCGATCGCGATCGCCTCGCGCTATGCGGAGCTGGTGCCGGATGTGACCTTGCGCGAAAAAATCTTCGGCCGCATTCGGCGCGAATGGCATTTGGTGATCGAGACGCTGCTCGACATCATGGGCCATGAACGGCTGCTGCAGGGCAATCCACTGCTGGAACGTTCGATCCGCAACCGCTTTCCCTATCTCGATCCGCTGAACCACGTTCAGGTGGAGTTGTTGAAGGAGCATCGCGCGCAGAACCCGGATGAGCAGGTGCTGCGCGGGATTCAGCTCACCATCAACGGGATATCGGCGGGGTTGAGGAACAGCGGGTAGGGAAGACGCGAATGGCGCGTAGCGATTCGAGTTTCGCTATTCGCCACCCCCTATTCGCCCTTTATGGTTTCAGCGCGCCCTGCACGCTGGTGTAGACGGCATAGAGCGAGGTGGAGCCGCAGATATAGAGTCTGTTTCGTTGCTGACCGCCGAAGCACAGATTGGCGACCGTTTCCGGAATGTGGACCTTGCCTAGCAGATCGCCGGTGGAAGTGTAGCAGCGCACGCCGTCCTCGTTCGGGTCGCCCCATCCCACCGAGCACCACACGCGTCCTTCGGTGTCACAGCGCACCCCGTCGGTAATGCTGGGCTTGGGCATCCCCGCAAAGACCTTGCTGTTTGAGGCCTTGCCTGCAGCCACATCGAGGTCGAACACGCGGATATGCGACGGGTTGTCCGGCCCGTCCGTGAATCCGGTGTCGCAGACATAGAGTTTCTTCTCATCCGGTGAGAGGCAAAGGCCGTTCGGCTCCACGAAGTCATCGACGACAACCTTGATGTCACCGGATTTCGGATCTACCCGGTAGACGTTGTGCTTTTCCTGCTCGGGCTCGGCCTTGACGCCCTCATAATAGCCGCCGATGCCGTAGACTGGATCGGTGAACCAGATCGCGCCGTCGGCAGTGACGACCGCGTCGTTCGGCGAGTTCAGCTTCTTGCCATTGTACTTGTCGGCAATGATCGTGATCGAGCCGTCGAGTTCGGTCCGGGTAACCCGCCGGCCGGCATGTTCGCACGTGATCAGGCGTCCTTCCCGATCGATGGTATTGCCGTTCGAGTTCATCGATGGCTGGCGGTACACGCTGAGGTGGCCGTCATCCTCCGAGAACCGCATGATGCGATTGTTGGGAATGTCGCTGAACAGCACATAGCGGCCTGCCGGAAAATAGACCGGGCCTTCAGCCCAGCGGAATCCAGTCGCAACCCGCTCAACCGCCATGGTGCCGGCGAAGGCCGGAAAATCGTTAGGGCCGAACGAAAGCTTGGGCTTGGCTGACTCGAGATGTGAATCCGGATAGCGACTTCCGGGCAGTGGCCCCAAAGGCAGCGGGTCGGTTGAAAGGGTCGGAGCGCCTGTCTGGCCGAGCGGCGCTACGCTCGCTGCGGAGGCCATTTGCATGGTCGCGGCCGAAGCGGCAAGCGCTGCTGCGCCAGTCAGCACCTTGCGGCGGTTGAAGCCGCCGCCTCGGTGTTGGGGATCCGGAAAGGTCAGCGAAGTTGTCATGATTTTCTCCCATGGTTTTTTGTTGGGAGAGAAAGATCGGCCCGCATTCCGGCATAAAGCGGGCGAAACAATCACAGATAGCAGTTCTTGTCGTCCCGGCGTTCGCGGGACGACATCGTCATGGAACCGTCATGAAGCCGTCAGATCGGATCCCAGGTGAAGATGTCGGCGGACCGGTCAAGCTTGTAGAACGATCCCTTGAGCGCCGGCATGCCGTGCTCGGCGAGGGTCTCCGGCGTCCAGCCCTCGCTGCGATGCACCGAGCGGATCGGGCGTGACTGGCCCATCAGGAATATCTCGTTCATGCGCACGCCGAAGATCTGTCCAGTCACGTCCTTGGCGGCGTCGCTGAGCAGGTGAGCGCAGACCGGCGCGATCTTCTCCGGCCCCATCTGCTGGATTTTCGCCACACGCGCCTTTTCGGCTTCGGTCTCGGTCGGGATGGTGCCGATCATGCGGGTCCACGCAAATGGCGAGACGCAGTTCGAGCGCACGTTGAAGCGCCCCATGTCGAGCGCAATCGACTTTGAGAGGCCGACGATGCCGAGCTTGGCGGCTGCGTAGTTGGCCTGGCCAAAATTGCCGATCAGGCCCGAGGTCGAGGTAAAGTGCACGAAGGAGCCGCTCTCCTGTTCGCGGAACAGCCGCGCGGCGGCGTGGCTGACGTAGAACGAACCCATCAGGTGGACCTTGATGACGGATTCGAAGGCGTCCACGCTCATTTTATGGAAGATCATGTCGCGCAGGATACCGGCATTGTTCACGACACCATCGAGCCTGCCGAAATGATCGGTCGCCGTCTTCACGATTTTGCTCGCGGGGATTGCTTCCGCCACCGACTCGAAATTAGCGACCGCAGTGCCGCCACGCTTCTTGATTTCTTCCACTACTTCCTCGGCCGGGGCTGCGCTGTTACCCGCGCCGTCGGCGGCCCCGCCGGGATCATTGACCACGACTTTTGCGCCTTCGGCCGCGCAAAGCAGCGCGATCTCGCGCCCGATGCCACGGCCCGCGCCGGTAACGACGATGACTTTGTCTTGCAGTGATTTGGCCATTGGGGATCTCCCGTTGTCGCGTTTATCTTATTTCTCGTCATTCCGGGGCGTGCGAAGCACGAGCCCGGAATCGATACCACGATCGGGGTATGGATTCCGGGCTTGCGCCATCAAGTCGGCTGTTGCCGACTTGGACTTTGATATTCCGAGCTCGGGTAAACCGAGTTCGGATGGCGCATCCCGGAATGACGACGGGGGTTACCGTCTCGTTCGTAAAGATGATCGTGCCGCTCGCTGCGAACATGCCGCCGACGCCGTGACACACCGAGATTTTTGCGCCTTGAACCTGTGCCGGCGCGATGCCGCGCATTTGCCGCACGCTCTCCTGCAGCGCGTACATGCCGTACATGCCGGAATGCATGTAGCTGAGACCACCGCCATTGGTGTTGAGCGGCAGCTTGCCGCCGGGGCGGGTGTTGCCGGCGGCGATGAACTTTCCGGTCTCTTCATGCGGCATGAAGCCGAGATCGCCCAAACCATAGAGCGGCAGATGCGCAAAGGCGTCGTAGATCATGAGATGGTCGACGTCCCCGTGCGTGATGCCGGCTTCCTGGAAGGCTAGAGGCCCGGCGACCTTGAAGGCGCGCGAACTATCGAACGTCTTCATCTGGCTGACCATCGGCGTTTCCACGCTCTCGCCGGTGCCGAGAACATAGACCGGTTTGTTCGGAAAGTCCTTGGCACGATCGGCGCTGGTCAGGATCAAGGCGCCGCCGCCGTCGGTGACGAGGCAGCATTGCAGGATGCGGAACGGGTAGGCGATCATCCGCGAGTTCAAGACGTCCTCGACCGTGATCGGCGCCTTCATGGTGGCGCGCGGATTCTTCGCGGCCCATTCGCGCTGCACCACCGCCACCGAAGCGATCTGCTCATGGGTGATGCCGTGCGTCTTCATGTAACGCAGCACCGGGATCGGAAACATGCTGGGCGGGCCGTAGACGCCGAACGGCGCTTCGAACTGGCCGTTGAGGCTGTCGGCCGGCGTGGAGCGCGGCTGCTTGCCGATCATCGACTTGCCGCTTTCCGCGTGCGTGATGAGCACGGTCTTGCACAAACCGGCCTCGATCGCGGCCGCGGCATGGCGGACGTGCAGCATGAACGAACAGCCGCCGACCGATGTACCATCGACCCAGGTCGGGGTGATGCCGAGGTAATGCGCGATCTGCTGCGGGGTTTCCACCGCGGTGGCGATACCGTCGATGTCGGACAGTTTTAGCCCGGCATCGGCGATGGCGTTGAGCGCCGCATCCGCGTGCAACTGGATTTGCGACATGTTCGGAATGACGCCGAGTTCGGTGGTCTCGGCAGCGCCGACGACGGCGACTTGATTTCTGCGCATGATGCTCAGCCCTTCGCCGGACGGAACTGGGGAAGGGTGATCTTGTCGTCGAGCTTCTCGAAGGCGACTTCAAGCTTCATGTCGAGTTCAAGCGCCTCCGGCGTCTGCGGACAATCGATGATGTTGCTCATCATGCGCGGGCCTTCGTCGAGTTCGACGACGGCGATCGCGTAAGGCGGGGTGAATCCCGGCGCCGCCGGGCGGTGGTTGATGACATAGCTGTAGAGCTTTCCCTTGCCGCTCGCCTTGAACACGCTGACCTTGCGCGAGGCGCAGGAGGGGCAGAACGGGCGCGGCGGGAAATAGACATTGGCGCAGGCGTCGCAGCGCTGCAGGCGCAATTCGCCGGCTTGCGTGCCGTCCCAGAAATGCTGGGTTTCCGGTGTCGGTTTCGGTTTGGCGCGCGCTGGCTCAGCCATTTCGGCGGTTCCTCCCAGGGATCGGGCGTCCGCCCGCTTGTTGCAATCTTGATGCGACATTTGACTATTCCCCGTCAACGGTCCACCGACGCCATCGCATGGCCGCATTCCGGCAAGCGGGAGCGCTTGTATGCCAGCGATTTCTCGCGCTAGGGTATTTCTCATTGCGAAGCGCGTGGTGCTCGCGACGATGAAGGGGATGACGTGCGGACAATACGAATAGGATCCGGTGCCGGCTATTCGGGCGACCGCATCGAGCCCGCAATCGAACTCGCCGAAAAAGGCGATATCCAGTACCTCGTGTTCGAATGCCTCGGCGAGCGCACGGTGGCGCTGGCGCAGCAGGCGCGGATGAAGAATCCGGAAAGCGGCTACGATCCGCTGCTGGAAGAACGGATGCGCGCGGTACTGCCGATCTGTGCGGCCAAAGGCATCAAGATCGTCACCAATATGGGCGCGGCCAATCCGGAAGCCGCAGCGAAGAAGACTGCCGAGATCGCAAAATCGCTCGGGCTGCCGTCACTGAGGATCGCCGCCGTCGTCGGCGACGATGTGCTCGATGCCTGCAAGGACGGCGATTTGCCGATCATGGAATTCGACGGCACCATAAAACAGCTCGGCAACCGGCTGTTGTCGGCCAACGCCTATCTCGGCGCCGAGCCGATGGCGCAGGCGCTGACGTCGGGCGCCGATATCGTCATCACCGGCCGCGCGTCCGATCCGGCGCTGTTCTTGGCGCCGATGATCCATGCCTTCGGCTGGGCGATGGACGACTGGAATTTGCTCGGGCAAGGCACTGTGGCCGGGCATCTCCTGGAATGCGCCGGGCAAATCACCGGCGGCTATTTTGCCGATCCCGGCTACAAGGATATTTCCGGCCTCGCGCGGCTCGGCTTCCCGATTGGCGAAGTTGATGAAGACGGGAGTCTCGTCATCACCAAAGTCAAAGGCTCCGGCGGCGCGGTGACGGCGCAGACCTGCAAGGAGCAACTGCTCTACGAGGTGCACGATCCCACCAGATATTTCCAGCCCGACGTTGTTGCCGATTTCTCGCAGGTGAGGGTCGAGGAAATCGCACCCGATCGCGTGCGCGTCAGCGGCGGCCGCGGTACGAAACGCACCGATACGCTGAAAGTCTCGGTCGGCTATGTCGACAGCTTTATCGGCGAGGGGCAGATCTCCTATGCCGGCCCCGGCGCGCTCGCGCGCGGAAGACTGGCGCTGGAGATCGTTCGCGAGCGGTTGAAGCTGACCGGTGTCGCATCGAGCGAATTGCGCTTCGAATTGGTCGGCGTCGACTCGCTGCATGGCGGCGAAGTCTCCGCGCGCGCCAACGAACCCTATGAAGTGCGCGTTCGCGTCGCCGGCCGTACCGAAAACCTGCGCGAGGCGGTCAGGATCGGCAACGAGGTCGAAACGCTCTACACCAACGGCCCGGCGGCCGGCGGTGGTGCGTGGAAATCGGCGCGCGATGTCGTCGCGGTGGCCTCGGTGCTGCTGCCGCGCGAACTGGCGAAACCGCAAATCCGGTTTGTGGGAGTTTGACCGTGAAACTGCGCGAGATCGCTCATTCCCGCACCGGCGACAAGGGCAACATCTCCAATATCTCGGTCATCGCTTATGACGCGAAGCATTACCCGCTGCTGCTGGCGCAGGTGACCGCTGCGCGCGTAAAAGCGCATTTTGCAGGCGTTGTCGAAGGTGAGGTGGTCCGCTATGAACTGCCCAATCTATCCGCGCTGAACTTCGTGATGGATCAGGCGCTCGGCGGTGGTGTAACGCGCTCGCTGGCGCTCGACGCCCACGGCAAATCGCTGAGTTCGGCGCTGCTCGACCTCGACATTGAGCCCGCATTCGACGACAAGTAGCGCCAACGAGAGGCAACGAGAAAAAAACATGCAGAATAAGCCGACGCTGGCCACCTTGGCCGCCGATCTCGAACGCGGCGCAACCTCCGCCCGCCAACTTGTCGAGGAATGTCTCGCCCGCATCGCCGATCCCGCAGGCGAGGGTCAGCGCACCTTCATTCACGTCGACAAGGATGCGGCCCTTGCTGCCGCCGACGCCATGGACCGGTTACGCAAGGCCAAGGCGGCGCCATCGCCGTTTGCCGGCATTCCCGTCTCGATCAAGGATCTCTTCGACATCAAGGGGCAGGTGACGCGCGCCGGCTCCCGCGCGCTGGACGATTCGGCGCCGGCGGAGGCCGATGCGCCGGTGGTGGCGCGGTTGCGCCGCGCCGGCTTCATCGTGATCGGCCGCACCAACATGACCGAATTCGCCTATTCCGGCATCGGCATCAATCCGCATTACGGTACGCCCAAGAGCGCGTGGAACCGCAGCGTCGGCCACGTGCCGGGTGGCTCGTCGTCGGGGGCGGCGGTCTCGATCGCCGATGGCATGGCTTATGGCGCGCTCGGCACCGATACCGGCGGCTCCTGCCGGATTCCGGCGGCCTTCAACGGCATCGTCGGCTTCAAGCCGACGCAAGCCCGCGTGCCGCTCGACGGCGGCGTACCGCTGTCGTCTTCGCTCGACAGTTTTGGGCCGCTCGCGCGCAGTGTCGCTTGCTGTGTGGCGCTGGACGCTGTGCTGGCCGACGAAGCCGCGCCGCCTTTGCAGCCGCGTCCGGTCAAGGGTATGCGGCTGGCGGTGCCGACCACGATCGCGCTCGACGATCTCGATGACGCGGTCGCGAAGACGTTCGAGCGCGCGCTGGAGACACTGTCGCGTGCGGGCGCGCTGGTCGAGCGGATCGAGGTGCCGGAATTCCACGATGTCGGCGTGATGAACAGCAAGGGCGGCTTCGCGGCGTCGGAAAGCTATGCCTGGCATCGCTATCTGCTGGCAAGCAAGGGCGACCTCTACGACCCCCGCGTTTCCGTGCGCATCCAGCGCGGCGAAGCCATGATTGCCGCCGACTATATCGATCTCATCAACATGCGGCGGTCCTTCATCGCGCGAACCGAAAAGCGCATCGCGCCCTATGACGCGCTGGTGCTGCCGACCACAGCCAACACGCCGCCGAAAATCGCCGATCTCGCCGACGACAAGGCATTCACCACACAAAATCTGCGCGCGCTGCGCAATTGCACGCTGATCAACACGCTCGACGGCTGCGCGATTTCGCTGCCGGCGCATCGCGAAGACGAAGTGCCCGTAGGAACTCATGCTGGCCGCCGCGGGCGGTTCGGATCGCCGCATCTTCGAACTCGCGGCCGGAATGGAGAACATCATCCGTGTTTGACCTGACTTTCAGCATCGAAGACAAGGGCGCGCTCACGCCGCTCACGCTCCCGATCGACCAGGCCGTCATCGCCGGCTGGACCGGCCGCGATCCCGTCGCGCGCGACAAGCACATCGCCGAACTCGAAGCCATCGGTATCGCACGGCCGGCCTCGACGCCGATCTACTACCGCTGCTCGGCGCGGCGGTTGACCATGGAAGACAGAATCGAAGTCTGCGGCGAAAATTCCAGCGGCGAGGTCGAGTTCATCCTGATCGGATGGCAGGGCCGCATCTTCGTCGGCTGCGCCTCCGATCATACCGACCGCAAGGTCGAAGCCTACAGCGTCACGGTCTCAAAGCAGATGTGCGACAAGCCGATCGCCTCGGTGCTGTGGGAACTCGAGGACGTCATCGGCCATTGGGACCGGATGATCCTGCGATCCTACGCCTGGATCGACGGCGCGCGGGTGCTCTACCAGGAAGGCACGCTTGACGGCATGCTGCCGGTCAAGGATTTGATCGCGGGCGGTTTTGGCGGCAAGCCATTCCCCGACGGCTGCGCGATGTTCGGCGGCACCTTTGCAGCCAAAGGCGGCATTCGCCCGGCGAGCCGTTTCGAGTTCGAACTGGAAGACCCCGTGCTGAAACGCAAGATCAGCCACGGGTATGATGTGATCACGCTGCCAGTGTTGGGCTGAGGTTCCATCCGGGAATCGGGTGGTAGACATGTCTCGGATAGGTCACAACAATCGTCATTCCGGGATGCGCCGTTAGGCGCAGGCCCGGAATCCATACTCGCGATCGTGGTTATGGATTCCGGGCTCGTCGCTTCGCGCCGCCCCGGAATGACAAATTCCGGGAGTTCTGACATGGCCAACATCAAGCACGCAGTTGTAGCCCGTAGCGCTCCGTTCTCCGCCATCGTCGCCCGCGTCGAGGCCATCGACTGGGCCCAAGTGACCGCCGATCTCGACGGGCAGGGCGCTGCGGTTCTGAAAGGATTGCTGTCGCCGGAGGAATGCCGTGCGCTGGCTGCGCTCTATCCCGATGACGCGCGCTTCCGCAGCCGCATCGTGATGGGCCGTCACGGCTTTGGGCGCGGCGAGTACAAATATTTTTCCTATCCGCTGCCGGATCCGATCGCCGAATTGCGACCCGGCGCTCTATGCGCGGCTGTGCGGCGTCGCCAATCGCTGGAACGAGACGATGGGGATCGATATCCGCTATCCCGACCGGCACGAGGCATTTCTGAGGCGGTGCCATGATGCTGGCCAGGTGCGGCCGACGCCACTGCTGCTGCAGTATGGCGAGGGCGACTACAATTGCTTGCATCAGGATCTCTACGGCGAACATGTGTTCCCGCTGCAAGTCGCAATCCTGCTGTCCGAGCCGGGGCGCGATTTCACCGGCGGCGAATTCGTGCTCACCGAGCAGCGGCCGCGGATGCAGTCGCGGCCTGAGGTGGTGCCGCTCGCACAAGGCGACGCAGTGGCATTTGCTGTGCATCACCGGCCGGTGCAGGGGACGCGCGGGTTCTATCGGGTTAATCTGCGCCATGGCGTCAGCCGGATCCGCTCCGGCCATCGTCATACTGTCGGCGTGATCTTTCACGATTCCAAATGAAGTAAGATGTGAGTGCGAGTGACTGCGGATCTATTCGAGGCGGTTCCTGACGTCCGTCCGTCGCGCGAAGCGATGGCCGATGGCGCCGTGCTGCTGCGCGGTTTTGCAAAACCGATCGAAAGCGATTTAATCGCAGCGTTGCGCGCGATCGTGGCCCAGGCGCCGTTCCGTCACATGCTCACGCCCGGCGGTCATCAGATGTCGGTGGCGATGACCAATTGCGGTAGTGCCGGGTGGGTCACCGACCGCAGCGGCTATCGCTACGACGGCGTCGATCCCGATTCCGGAAAATCTTGGCCTTCGATGCCGGCGGTCTTTCGGGAACTGGCCTTCCGGGCCGCGGCCGAGGGCGGCTTCAACGACTTTTCGCCGGATGCCTGCCTGATCAATCGCTATGAGCCCGGCGCGCGGATGTCCCTGCATCAGGACAAGGACGAGCACGATTTCGGCGCGCCGATCGTCTCGGTGTCGCTGGGCCTGCCCGCGATCTTCATGTTCGGCGGCATGATGCGTGCCGACAAGCCGCGCCGGTTTCGGCTGGAGCATGGCGACATCGCGGTATGGGGTGGCCCGTCCCGGTTGTTCTTTCACGGCGTCGCACCGCTGGCCGATGGCGAGCACGCTTTGATGGGCCGTCAGCGCATCAATCTGACGTTCCGCAGGGCACGCTGACGCTTCCCATCGAAGTTTCCTCTGGTCTACACTCCTGTTGCCGGGGAGTTTCTGCATGACCACGACTGAGATAACAGCCGACACCAGCGCAGGCGCCAATCGCACCGGTCTCTATCTTGCTTTCCTGCAACTGGTGTTCACGCTGGGCTGGACCACTTACGTTATCTACCTGCCGAAGCTGGCGGCGCAGGTCGGCATCGCGCCGAGCGCGGTCATTCTCATCCTGATGCTCGATCAGGCGATCTTCACCATCAGCGATACCGCCATGGGCATTGCCGCCGACAAGATCGCGTCGTTTGTCGGAAAGCTCGGGGTATTCGTGGGAGCGCTAACCGCGCTCTCCTGTGCGGCCTTTGTCGCGCTGCCTTTCGTGGCCGGCACCGGGCCGGGCGCACAAGTCTGGTTCATCGTGTTGATCCTGATCTGGACAGTGACGTCGTCGGCCTTGCGCGCACCGCCGCTTACTTTGCTTGGAAAACATCGCGCCCGGCCGGCGATCCCGTTTTTGTCGGCGCTGGCGATGCTCGGTTATGGTTTGGCTGGTGCGGTATCGCCGTATCTTGGTGTGGTCCTGCGCAACGAGGATCCGCGGCTTCCGTTCGTGATATCCGGCGCGGTCTTGCTGCTCACGACGCTCGCGCTCTCGAAAGTCGAGCGCGGCCTCGCGCAGGAAACGCCGCGCGTAAGCGGACCAGCCTTACCTGCAAAGCAGTTCGGCCGGGTGCCGATGTTCTTCATTGGCTCGATGGTCATTCTTTCGCTGGGTTATCAACTGCATTTCAGCATCAACAGCGCGCCGTTCTTCCTGCGCTTTGCCACGCCCGATCAGTTGCAATGGCTGCTGCCGGTATTCTGGATCGGCTTCAACATCGCGATGTTTCCGGCGAGCGTCATCGTCAAGCACCGCGGCGGATTGATCGTGATGGGTGGTGCGGGCCTGCTCGGCGCGCTCGCGGTGTTGGGTGCCGAGCTCGCGGGCAATCTCAATATGCTGATCGTAGCCCAGTTCGTCGCGGGCGCGGCGTGGGGCTGCATGCTGATGAGCGCGGTTTCGGCGGCACTGGCGATCGGGGAAACCGGATCTGAAGGCAAGGTGATCGGGCTGGTATTTTCGGCGCTGGCGCTCGCGACCTTTGCACGGATGGCGGCGGTCGCGGGCGGCCTGCAAAAACTGCCGGAATATGCACCGCTGCTGCAATGGGCGCCGGTGGCGTGCTGGTCCGTCGCCGGTGCGGGCCTGCTGGTAATTGCGGCCTCGCGGGCGCAGCGGAGCGCACAGGCTAAGAACGCCTAGAGCGTGATGACTTTTCTTCGAATCGTCATCCCGCTCTATCTTCTTGTTTGAGCATGATCTTGTTCGGAAAACCGGCACCCACTTTTCCGGATCATGCTCTACGCGTTCCTGGTCGGATGAATGAACGTCCAGGGGCTCACTTCAGAATCCGTCGGCACCTCGATCGCGATCACATAGGGGCCGCCGTCAGCCAGCGCCTTTTCCAGCGCGGGACGGAAATGATCGGGCGAGGTCACGCGCGCGGCGCCGACGCCAAAGGATTCCGCGAGCTTGACGAAATCCGGATTGACCAGATCGGACGCCACCACGCGGCCGTCAAAACGTTCGCGCTGGTCGCGCCGCACATTGCCATAGGCGTTGTTGTTGAAGATCAGCGTCACCACGCCGATCTTGAACTGCACGGCGGTCGATAATTCCTGCACGGCAAACATGAAGCCGCCGTCGCCGGTGATCGCCACCACCGGCCGGTCCGGATGCGCGACCTTGGCGCCGAGCGCGGTGGGGAAGCCGGAGCCGAGCGTGCCCTGATAGCCCGAACTGATGAAGGTGCGCGGCTCGTAGATCGGAAAGCCGTACCAGGAGGCAAAGCCGACCTGCGACAGTTCATCGGTGACGATGGCATTTGGCGGCAGCACCTCGCGCAGGATGTTGAGATACGCCATCTGCGGCTGGACTTTCTGGATCTCCTGATGCGCCGCTGCCGTAGCTTCGCGGATCGTCGCCCGCCTGCCGCTGGTCTTGCTGTAGCCGGCCTTTTTCACTGCCGCGACGAGATCGGCTGTACCCGCCTTGGCATCGGCGACGACGGCTGTGTCCGGCACATACCGCCGCATCTCGGTCGGATCGATATCGATACGGATCGATTTGAGGCCATCGGGGCGATAGGGCCAGCGCGTCATCGTCGGCAATTCCAGCCGCGTGCCGATCCCGATCATGAGATCCGTCGTCGGCCACAGTCTGTAGGCTGCGGCCATCGTCAACCCGAGTTCATGGGCGTTGCTGACGATGCCGCGGCCACTGCGGAACGCCACGGCCGGCGCGTCGATCATTTCGGCGAGCTCAAGGATTTCGTCGCGCGCATGGATAGCGCCGCTGCCGACGAATATCATGGGCCGCTTGCTGCCCATGATCAGCGCAGCCGCCGCCTTGATACGGTCCGGGTCGGGCTGCGGTGCAGGGAAGGGTTCGAATACTTTCGCAGCACCCACTTCCGCGCGCTGCGTGAAGACGTCCCACGGCATTTCCAGCGACACCGGACCGCGGCGTCCCGACAGCATCTCCTGAAATGCGCGCGAGACCACGGCGGGTGCGGCGTCGGGGTATTCGATGCGCTCCGCCCATTTCACGAAGGTTCGGAGTGTCCCGAGTTGATCGGGCATTTCGTGCAGATGGCCGCGACCCTTGCCGAGAAACGCCGTCGGCACCTGACCGGTCAGGCACAGCACCGGCTCGTTCGATCCGTAAGCATTCAACAGCGCCGCGCCGGCATTGAGCACGCCGGGGCCGGGCACCACACTGAACACGCCGGGCCTTCCGGTAGCGCGCGCGTAACCATAGGCCATGTAGCCGCAGGCCTGCTCGTGCCGCGCGCCGATCACCTTGAGCTGCGCTTGGTGGAAGGCATCGAACAGTCCGTAGATCTGCGCGCCGGGCAGGCCGAACACGGTGTCGACGCCATGCGCGACAAGGCCATTGACGATCGCTTCGCCGCCGGAAGTTGAAGTCATGTTGCTGTCCAATCGCTCAGGGATTATCAGGCTTCGTCGGTTACGCCATTGCGCAGCATGCCGACACCGTCAGCTTCGACCTCGATTGTGTCGCCGGGCTTGAGATAGCGCGGCGGGTCGAACCGCGCGCCGGCCCCCGTCGGCGTTCCCGTTACGATGACGTCGCCGGGCACCAGCGTGGTGAAGGTCGAGATGTAGTTGATGAGATAACGGAAGCCGAAGATCAGCCGGCCGGTGCGGTCGTCCTGCCGCGTCTCGCCATTGACCCGCGTCGTCAACCGTATATCTGCGATCTGCAATTCACCGGTGTAGGGAACCAGCCACGGGCCGAGGCTGCCGGTGGAATCAAAATTCTTGCCCTGCGTCACATTGAATTTTGCGTGCCGTACCCAGTCGCGGATGGTGCCCTCATTGCAGAGAGTGACGGCGGCGATGTGATCGAGCGCCGCACTCTCCTTGATGTGCCGGCCGGCCTTGCCGATCACCAGCACCAGCTCACCTTCGTAGTCGAGTTGCGTCGAAGCGCGCGGACGCACCACCGGCGCGTTGTGCCCGACAAAGGAGCGTGGCGTGCGCAGGAACATGCTCGGATATTTCGGGGCGTCCTGACCGTCCTTGTATTCGGCGTTACGGTCCGGATAATTCACGCCGATGCAGATGATCTTTTCCGGTGCCGGGATTGGCGGCTGCCACGAGATCGCATCGAGCGCATGGTCCGGTGAATGCCGCGCGGCATCCTCGGCAAGCTTGGTCAATGCGCCAGCCGCAATGGCTTCGCGCAGGGTCGGGTATTCCTTCCCAAAGCGCGCGGAGAGATCGACGATGCCGTTATCGGTCACCGCGCCATAGCGCGTGGCGCCGCCGATCGAATAGGTCGCAAGGCGAGGTGAGGTCATGAATTGTCCAGTTCAGCCGGGCGTCATGCCGCCGGCCTTGATCGTTGCGGCGACAGCGGGGGATTTCAAATAATCGATGAAGGCTTTCGCGGCGGTCGCTTCCTTGGCGTCCGTGGCGATGGCCGAGGTGAACACCAGTTCCTGCTGCAGTTCGGCAGGGAAGGAGCCTGCGAGTTCGACGCCGGGCGCGATCAGCACATTGGTGAGGAACACCCCGAGTTCGGCCTCGCCCTTGGCGACCGCGGGGGCAATCTGTGGCGGTCCGGGCTGCACCTTGGTCTTGGCCTTCATCTCTTCATTGATGCCAAGACGCTCAAAAACTTTCGTAACGTAAGTGCCGGCAGCGCTTGCCGGCACGAAGGCAATCGATTGCGCGGCAAGCAAGGTCTTCTTCATCGCGTCGGGCGTGGAGAGATCAGGCGTTGGCGCGCCGGCGCGAATGGCGACGCCGTAGCCGACGCGCGCGACATCGACGGTTGGTCCGGCGGCGAAGTGGGCCTTTGCGGTTGCGTCCTTGAAGACATCGACGGGCACCACGACCACATCGAACGGCGTACCCGAATTGATCCGCGTGATGATGTTGGGTGTGGAATCGAAATGGATCGACAGCTTGTGGCCGGTCGCTTGCTCGAATGGTGGGCCGAGCTGGTTGAGCAAGGCGGTCATGGAGCCGCCGGCGATGACTTTGAGTTCGGCGGCTTGCAGTGAAGTTGCTAATGACATGGCGAGAAGACCGGACAATGTGGTGATGACGGATTTTAGCAGCGAGTTCCCCATAACACTCTCTCCAAGGGTTGCCAGCCAGTCTAGTCGGTTAATCGGCAATCGTGACATCGGCGACGAAGGCGGGTTCGCGCACCGGCTGGCCGGTGAATGGCGAGCCCTGTTCGAACCAGGAGCGCGGCGCCGGGGCGCCCCACAATGTTTGCCGTCGTGGGTCCTTCAGTGACCAGCGCAGCGGTTCATGGTCATGATCGCCGGTGAAGTAATCGCTGGTGTAAAGCTCGAGGCGATGGCCATCGGGATCCCTGATGTAAAGAAAGAACGCATTCGAGATTCCGTGACGGCCCGGCCCGCGCTCGATGTTCTTCAGAAAACCGCTGGTGGCCATGACATCGCAGAGATGCAGGATGTTCATCGCGGTCGGCACCCAATAGGCGAAATGGTGCAGGCGAGGGCCACGGCCGTTGGTAATGGCAAAATCGTGCACATTACCCTTGCGGTGCATCCAGGCGGCGGCGATGCGACCGTTCGGTCCATCTTCCTCGCCATATTCGGTCAGGCGGAAACCGAGCCGCGCGTAGAAATCGACGGTGTTCTGAACTTCCGGCGCGAACACATTGAAATGATCGAGCCGCTGCGGATGGCAACCTTTGTAGAGGTCGTAGCGCCGCAACAGATGTGGGCGCTTGTCCATCGATGCATAGAGTTCGATCTGGAAGCCGGAAGGATCGGTGAATTGCAGGGTGCGGCCCTGGAACGGTTGTTCGGCGAAAGCGTAGGTGATGCCGTTCTCTGAAAAGAAGCCGGCTGCCTTGTCGAGATCGCTGTCATTGCCGACCTTGAAGCCGAGCCGGTTGCAGGCGGCGGTCTGCGCCTTGCGCAGCACCAGCGAATGATGCTGATGCTCCTCGCTGCCGCGCAGGTAGACCGCCTTGCCGTCGCGGTCCTCGACATGCAGGCCGACGGTATTCTCGTAGAATTCGCTGGACGCTTTCAGGTCCGTCACGTCGAGCACGACGTGGCTGCAGCGGATGATGTTGAACGGCGGATCGAAGATATGTTGCGGAACGGGCATGCGGTTATTCCAATCCCAGACTATTGACCCTCATGGTGAGGAGGCGCGAAGCGCCGTCTCGAACCATGTGGCCCTGCGGCCCATCCTTCGAGACGCGGGCTGGCGCCCGCTCCTCAGGATGAGGACACTCCCAATTTCTGAATCTTGTGCGTCCCGCGCGCGAGCGAAACGTGTTTGGTTTCCATGTAGAAGTCGAACGAGTAATCACCGCCATCGCGGCCGATGCCGGATGATTTCATGCCGCCAAACGGCGTCGGCAGATGGCGGACGTTTTCGGAATTGAGCCAGATCATGCCGGCTTCCAGCGCGTCCGCGACGCGAAGCGCGCGACCCATATCACCGGTCCAGACGTAGCCGGTGAGGCCATAGTTGACGCCGTTGGCGATAGCGATGGCGTCGTTCTCGTCCGCGAACGGAATGACGGTCAGGAACGGGCCGAACACTTCTTCCTGTGCGACCCGCATTTTCGAGTGCGCGCCAGTGACGAGCGTCGGCTGCACATAGTGCCCGCCGCCGGGGCCGTCATGCGGTTTGCCGCCGACGGCAATGGTGGCGCCGTCCTTTTGTGCGACGTCGAAATAGGCGCAGACCTTTGCCAGATGCCGCTCGTGGATCAGCGGCCCGATCTCGGTTGCGGGATCAAGGGGATGGCCGACCTTCAGCGCTTTTACTCGTGCCGTGAGCTTTTCGATGAATTTTTCGGCAATGCCCTGCTGGATCAACAGCCGGCTCGACGAGGTGCAGCGCTCGCCATTGAGCGAGTAGATCATGAACACGACGGCATCGAGCGCGCGGTCGAGATCGGCGTCGTCGAACACGATGACGGGATTTTTGCCGCCGAGTTCGAAATGCACGCGCTTTAAGGTCGGGGCGCCCTGCGCCATGATCGCGGAGCCCGTCGCGCTTTCGCCGACAAAGCCGATCGCCTTGATGGCTGGATGCTCGGTCAGCGCCTTGCCGGCCTCTTCGCCGATGCCGTGCACGGTGTTGAGTACGCCGTCGGGCACGCCGGCCTGCTTCACCAGTTTTGCCAGGAGGTCGGCCGTGACCGGCGACCATTCGGCCGGCTTGTGCACCACAGTGCAGCCGGCGGCGAGGGCAGGGGCGATCTTCCAGGTGGAGAGCATGAACGGCGTGTTCCACGGCGTGATCACGCCGACCGGGCCGATCGGTACGCGAGTCGAGACGTTCCAGTGCTCGTCGCTCGGCATGTTGAGGCCATCGCGCGCTTCGGCGCATTTATCAGCGAAGAAGCGGAAATTCTCCGCAGCGCGAATTGCAGCCTTGGCCATGAAACGATGGGCTTGTCCCGTGTCGATGCATTCGAGCACGGCGATGTCGTCGGCGCGATCCTCGATCGCATCGGCCACCCGATGCAGCAATTTTTTGCGCATCGTCGCGGGCATGTCGCGCCAGGATTTGAAAGCCAGTGACGCTGCCGTTGCGGCGCGATCGATGTCTTCCGCATTGCCGCGCGCAACCGAGGCCAGCACCGCGCCATCGACCGGGGATTTGGTCTCGAAGGTTTGGCCGGAGACCGATGTCACGATCTTGCCGTCGATCATGTGGCCTATGCCTTCGGCTTTCAGTTTGGAAAGCAGCGGTGAAACGCGATCGCGGTTGGCCTGAAAGACATCTTTCGGTGTGACTTTATCCATGGGCTGGCTCCACTTTCAGGGCTTCGTGGATGTTGTTGCGCTTCCAGCTCGTCTCCTTGTCATTGATCTGCATGTCGAACGACAAGGCGAATTTGCTGTTCTTGAACACGGGATCGAGATAGGCCGATAGAACCTTGAAGATATGTTCGCCGGCCTTTTGGCGGGTCGCCAGATCGCGCCCCTCGCCGAGCCGCAGCACCATGTCGAGGAAGCCGAAGCTCGGCCTTCCGTCGGCGATCGCATAGTGCTCGCATTTGACAGCGCGAACGCGAATGCCTCCGAGCGGGAAGATGCCGGTTTCAACGGCGGCTTTGCGGACGACCTCGACAACGGCGCCCATGTCGACGAGGTCATCGATATTGGCGGAATATTCGATCGTGAAATGCGGCATGGCGGGATCACTCCTGCGGCGGATTTTTTGACATCATGCGAAGTAACAGCTCACGGAGCCATAGGGTCCATAGTCGGCCTGGATCGTGTCACCTTTGCGGGTTTCGATCGGGCGGATGAAGGATCCGGCCAGCACCACCTGGCCGGCTTCCAGTGCGAGGCCGTTCGGCGCGATCTTGTTGGCGAGCCACGCCACGCTGGTCGCCGGGTGATTGAGCACGCCGGCGGCAAGTCCGGTTTCTTCGAGCTGGCCGTTGCGAAAACACAGCGCCCCGATCCAGCGCAAGTCGGCGTCCATCGGCCGTATCGGTCGGCCGCCCAGCACGATGCCGGCATTGGCAGCGTTGTCGGCGATAGTATCGAATATCTTCCGGGTCGATTTGGTCTGCGGATCGACGCGCTCGAACTCTTGTGTCCAGGATCTCCAGCGCGGGCACTACAAAATCCGTGGCGTTGAGCACGTCGAACATCGTGCAGTTTGGCCCGGCGAGTCGTGTCTTCATCACGAACGCCAGTTCAGCCTCGACGCGGGTGGCAATGAAACGGTCTGTGGGCACGAGGCCGCCGTCGGCAAAGAACATGTCGTCGAGCAGGATGCCGGAATCCGGCTCGTCGATATTTAGCGCGCTCTGCATCGCCTTCGAAGTCAGCCCGATCTTGTGGCCTTTGACCACGCGGCCCTGGGCGACCTTCATCTCGATCCACGCCTTCTGGATCGCATAAGCGTCCGCAATCGTGATGCCGGGGTGTTCGAGCGAAATCTGCCGGATCTGCTTCCGGGTTTTTTCCGCATGGTCGAGCCGCTCGGCGGCCTTGCGGATTTCGTCGTTGGAAAGGGCCATGGGCTGATACGCAAAAAGAGGATGCTGAAATTTGATTAACATGTTAAGTTAAACCGAGCAAACCGAATTGACGCTTGCTGCACCGCAAAACTTTATCTGTTTCGATCAATTGTTCCCGATGGCAAACGACTAGCGATGGCACGAAAGAAATCGCCAACAACATCTGGCGCGCATGCAGATGCATCGTCGGCTCGTCGCGCGCCGATGCGCGAATTCTCGCGTTCGCTGCCGATGTCGTTGCTTCGCGCCCGTGAGGCTGTGATGCGGCAGTTTCGTCCGTCGCTGCGCAATCACGGCCTCACCGAACAGCAATGGCGGATACTTCGCGCGCTGGCGGCGGTGGATGCGATCGAGGTCACTGAACTCGCGCGCGTGGCGTTCTTGCTGGGACCGAGCCTGTCGCGAATCCTGCGCGACCTCGAAGCGCGTCGGCTCATCGAGCGGCGCACGGCGAAGGCCGATCTGCGCCGCGCGTTTGTCTCGATCTCGCCAAAAGGCCTGATGCTCATCGAGGCCGTCGCGCCGACGTCGGAAGCGATTTATAGCGCTATCACCAAACGTTATGGTGCGCGCAGGCTAGCAGAGCTACAGGAGATGCTGGGCGCGCTGGAAAGCAGTCTTTCGCAGCTGGAAGTCGTAGGCGCCGGGCATGCCGAGGTCGACGAGTGAGCGCAAATTTGCATGAGGATGCGCAGGCGGATGCATAGCTTCACGCGCTGCATATAGTTTGGGCATGCAAGCCATCCGCAATCCCTGCGGAATCGCAGGAATAGAGCGCGGTTCTCCGGCGTTTATCATCCTTGATAGTCGCTTCTGGCCGCAATCTCGGCCGTTAGTCGAACTCACCGCGATATCAATTTACTCAGGGCGCGAGAGTCCGTAAGTAACCACCCGGTTACGCGTCCGATGAGGATTGCCAAGACCAAGAAAGGCCGACAGTGAAGCCCGGCCTCATGGAGGATTTGATGAAGCTCACGAGACGCGATTTCGCGGCCGGTATCGTTGCCGGTATTGCTGCACCCCACATCATTACGACTGCAAAGGCGCAAGGCGCCACCATCAAGATCGGCATGTGCGCGCCGGTGACCGGGCCAGCCGCCGAGTCCGGCGGATACGCGGTCAAGGGTGCGAAGCTCGCACTCGAAGCCGTCAACAAGGCCGGCGGCGTGCTCGGCAAGCAGCTCGAACTGATCGTCGAAGACGACCAGACCACCAATCCCGGCATCGTGCTGGCGTTCTCCAAGCTCGCCGCCCAGGCCGACATTGTCGGCTTTCTCGGTTCGATCCGCTCGACCCAGGTGCACGCCATGGCGCCCGACGTGCTCAAGCTCGGCAAGCCCGTGATGATCGGCGGTACCGATCCGAACCTGACGCATATGGGCAATCAGTGGCTGTTTCGTTTTCGCCCCAATGACAGCTATTCAGGCCGCGTGATCGCCGATTACGGCGTCAACACGCTCGGCAAGAAGAAGTGGGCCGTGCTGCATTCGACCGACGCGTTCGGCACCGCCGGCGGCAAGGCGCTGAGCGCAGCGCTGGAGAAGCTGGGTGCACCGGCCGTGCTCGACCAGGGTTACGCCAACCAGAGCCAGGACTTCACTCCCGTCGTGCTCGCGATCAAGCAGTCCGGCGCCGACATCCTCGGTTCCTACTTCACCTTCGAAAACGATCTCGGCATTTTCGCCCGGCAATTGCGCCAGCTCGGCGTCAACATTCCCTGGGTCGGTTCGCCCTCGATCGTCAACATCACCGCGCTGAAGCTCGCTGGTCCGGCGCTCTACAACACCTATGGTGTTGCCGATTATGCGGAAGATTCCAGCGAGGGATCGAAGGCGTTCGGCAAGCTCTACCGCGATGCCGTCAAGGTCGCCCCGGATAACCAGAGCTCGTGGCCCTATGACGCCGTTACCGTGCTTGCGGCAGCGATCAACAAGGCCGGCTCGACCGACCCGACCAAGATCCGCGAAGCGATCCTGGCCACGAAGAAGTTCCCGGGTGCCGAGGGCGAATATAATTTCGACCAGAACGGCGACGGGCTTCACGGCTACAACATCGTGAAGAACGACAAGGGCAACATCGTCTTCGACAAGCACATTGAATTCAACGACTGATCACGATCGCGGCCTCTCCGGCTCTTGCCGGGGAGGCCGAAGTCGTTTCAATGGACTGAAAAGTTGCTCGCTTCCTCTCACTGAAACTTGTCATGGATCTCGTACTTCAACTGCTGTTTACGGGCATCGGCATCGGCGCCGTGTATGCCCTGGTGGCGCTCGGCATCGTGCTGATTTTCCGGGCCACCAACGTGGTGAATTTCGCGCAAGGCGAATTCTCCATGGTCGCCGCCTATCTGATGGTGGTGTTCGCCGTCGATCTCGGCTGGCCTTATTGGCTGTCGTTTCTGCTGGCGCTCGGCGGCATGGCGCTGTTAGGCGTGATCTTCAATCTCGGCGTCTATTACCCGCTACGGCATCGCACCTTCCTGCCGGTCATCATTGCGACCATCGGCGCATCGATCCTGCTGGCTAACTCCGTGCTCGCGATCTACGGCCCGCAGCCGCAGGTGCTACAGGGCTGGTTCGAAACCCCGGGCATCCAGCTCGGCCCGGTCTATCTCGACAGCCAATATCTCCTGATCATCGCGGTGACGGTTGCGCTGGTGATCTTCAATTACTGGTTTTTCGAGAAGACGCTGCTCGGCAAGAAATTGCAGGCAACCTCGCAGGACAAGGAAATGGCCTCGCTGCTTGGCATTTCCGTCTCTGCCATGATCATGATCACCTTCATCTATTCGGCCGTGCTCGGCGGTCTCGCCGGCATTCTCGTTGCGCCCGTGCTGTTCGTCTCGATCCAGATGGGGTCGACGATCGCGCTGAAGGCCTTTGCCGCAACCATTATCGGTGGGTTCGGTGACGTCGCCGGTGCGATCATTGGCGGTCTGTCGCTCGGCATCATCGAGACCTTCGGCGCCGCCTATATCTCCGTGCCCTACAAGGACGCCTTCGCGTTCCTGGCGCTGGTATTGTTCCTGATGTTCCGGCCCCAGGGCATTTTCGGCGAACGTGTCGCGGAGAAAGCATGAGCTCCCCTAGCGAAAATATGCCGATCGCCGTATCCGTGCCGCGTTCGAAGCCGTTGTTAGTGCGCCATTTGCCGTATTTCATCGGCGCCGCCATTGCAGTCGCGCTAGCGGCCACGATGCAGTTCGACGGTTATGTCCACAACATATTGATGCAGGCGACGACCTTTGCGATCGCAGTGTTCGGTCTGTCGGTCGTGCTCGGCCTTTGTGGACAGATCAATTTGGCGCAGGCCGCGTTTTTCGGTTTCGGCGCCTATGCCGTCGGCATCGGAACGGCGGACTACCAGATCAGCTATTGGCTCTGTCTCCTGGCCGGATGCCTGGTGGCGCTGGTGGCGGGTGCGGTGCTGGGCATGTCGACGTTACGGCTTGGCGGGCACTACCTCGCGATGGTGACGATCTCGTTCCAGCAGATCGTAACCCTCATCATGATCAATGCGATCTGGCTTACCCACGGCCCGGACGGCGTCTCGCGCATCGGCCGGCCCGCTCTGTTCCAGTCCGCACAGAGTTACCTTGCATTCTGCGTCGCGGTGTTGGCGATCGTCGGCTACGTCGTTTGGCACCTGCCGGAGACGCGGCTTGGCCGGGCCATGCGTGCCGTACGCGACAACGAGCTTGCTGCCGGCGTCATCGGCGTCGATGTGTTTCGCACCAAGGTGCTCGCTTTCGCTGTGAGCGCTGTTCTGGGCGGACTGGCCGGCGGGCTTTTCGCGGGCGGCTTTGCCTATGTCAGTCCGGATCAGTTTTCATTCGCGGAGTCGGTGGTATTCCTGACCATGTCCTTGCTCGGCGGCGTGGCGTCGCCGATCGGTTCGGCCATCGGTACGGGACTCCTGATCCTCATTCCGGAATGGTTGCGCTTCCTGAAGAGCGTTCCGGGATTGTATCTCGCGATCTACGGTCTCGCTGTCATCCTGATCATCCGCTACATGCCGGACGGCATCTGGGGATTCGTCAACGCGCTGACCACGCGCTGGCGTGCGCAGACCAAGGCGGCACCGGCGACGGCTGCGTTGAAACTGAAGCCGGCAACCATCGGCGGCGACATCGTGCTTGAGGTCACCGGGCTCTCGAAATATTTCGGCGGCCTCAAGGCGGTCGATGGCGTCGATATCCAGGTGAGGCGCGGCGGCGTTCATGCGCTGATCGGGCCGAATGGTTCGGGGAAGACCACGACGCTCAACGTGCTGTCGGGTCTCTACAAGGCAACAGCGGGCAAGATCGTGCTCGATGGTACCGACATTACCAACATGCCGCCGCATCAGCGCACCGCGAATGGACTAGGTCGGACGTTCCAGAACATTCGCCTGTTCCGCTCGATGACGGCGCTGGAAAACGTCGAGATCGGCGCCGAGCGTCCCGGCAACACGATGATCGGGGAGGGCGGCGACGCCGCGCTGACCGAACGCGCAATGGAGGCGTTGACCTTCGTCGGCCTCGGCAGCCGCGCCAACGAACTGATCTCGAGCTTCTCTTACGGCCATCAGCGGCTGATCGAGATTGCGCGCGCGCTCGCCGCCAACCCGACGCTGCTGCTGCTGGACGAACCCGCGGCCGGTCTGAACTCGACCGAAAAGCTCGAGCTGCATGAACTGCTCAAGCGGATTGCGGCGCAGGGCCTGACTATCCTGATCATCGATCACGACATGACGCTGGTCAGCGAGGCGGCCCAGCACATCACCGTGCTCAATTTCGGACGTCGCATCGCGGACGGCGAATCCATGGCGGTGCTGCGCCACCCCGACGTCGTCTCCGCCTATCTCGGAGCCGAATGATGGCGCTGCTCGAAATCCGCAATCTGGTCGTCCGCTACGGCGAGATCGAGGCGTTGCGCGGTATCACGATCGCGGTCGAGGAGGGCCAAGTGGTGACGTTGCTCGGTGCCAACGGCGCCGGCAAATCGACCACGCTGCGTGCCATCTCCGGTCTCGCCAAGCCTGCGTCCGGCGACATCCTGTTCGACGGCGAGTCGATCGCGGGGCTCGGGCCGGAGGCGATCGTCCGCATGGGTATTTCGCATGTGCCGGAAGGACGGCGGGTGTTTCCGGGCCTGACGGTCAAGGAAAACATCATGCTCGGTGCGTCGAACCGGAAGGTCGCGACGTCGCAGCTTTCGCGGGAGGCGGATGCGATGTTCGACCTGTTTCCGGACATCCGCGCATTCTCCAACGCGCTGGGCTGGACGCTGTCCGGCGGTCAATTGCAGATGGTCGCGGTTGCACGCGGCCTGATGGCGAAGCCGCGGCTGCTGCTGCTCGATGAACCTTCGCTGGGGCTGGCGCCGGTCATCGTTCAGGCGGTGTTCCGCATTATCTCGCAGATCAGGCAGAACACCACGGTCTTGCTCGTCGAGCAAAATGCGCGCATGGGACTTTCGGTCGCCGATCATGGGTTCGTCCTGGAAACCGGACAGATCGTGCTAGGCGGCAAGCCGGACGAATTGTGGGGCAACGAAGCCATTGCCGCCGCCTATCTCGGCGGCCACGCCAAGGTCAGCGCCTAACACAGCGAGCTATCAATCGATGGTCACCATCCAGGTTCCGAACCTCATCAATTTCGTTGCTGAGGTGTTTTCGCATTCCGAATCCTCGCCTGAAGAAGCCAAGCGCATCGCGACGTACCTGACGACCGCCAATCTCACCGGCCATGACAGCCACGGCGTGATCCGCGTTCCCGTCTACATCGGCTGGAAGAAGACGGGCTCAGTTGTTCCCAACCAGACCGCCGAGATCGTAGTCGATACGCCGTCGCTGGCGGTCGTCGACGGTAAATTCGGATACGGCCAGACCGTGACGCCGCAGGCAGTGCGGATCGGCATCGAGAAATGCAAGAAGGCGGGGCTATCGGCGGTGGCGCTTCGCAACGCCGGCCATATCGGCCGCGTCGGTGACTGGGCGGAGATGGCTGCCGCCGAAGGACTGGTATCTGTGCATTTCGTCAACGCTGCCGGCTCGCTCCTTGTCGCCCCCTATGGTGGCGTCGAGAAACGGCTATCGACCGCGCCCTATTGCGTCGGCATTCCGCGGCAGGGGCAGGATCCGATCGTGCTCGATTTCGCCACTTCGATCGTTGCCGAAGGCAAGGTGCTGGTCGCAAGCCGCGGCGGCAAAAAGCTGCCGAAGGGCGCGCTGGTCGATCACGACGGCACGTTGAGCGAGGATCCGTCTGTGCTCTACGGGCCTTTCAGCGCCGAAGGGCCGCGCGACCACACTCAGGGCACCGGCGCCATCCGTGCATTCGGCGAGCACAAGGGCTCGGGGCTTGCCTTCATCTGCGAATTGCTCGGCGGCGCATTGACCGGCACCGGCGCTACCGCGCCCGACCGGCGTTTCGCCAACGGCATGCTGGCGATCTATATCGATCCCAAAGTGGTCGATACCAGCCGCTTCTTCGACGACGAAATTTCGCGCTATGTCGACTTCATCCGCGCGACCAAGCCGGTCACGGGCGGTGATGCCGTGCTGATTCCGGGCGATCCGGAGCGGAAAACGCGCGCCGAACGCACCAAAAACGGCATCCCCTTGCCTGACGACACCTGGGCGGCGATAGTGAACACCGCGCGCGAAGTGGGCGTCAGCGAAGTGAGCATTCAGCGGGCCGTCAGCTAGGGCTGGGGCATTCCAAGAAACGAAAACAGGGAAGACGCGACCAATGGCAAATAACGTCAAGAAAGTCTGGGCCTCGGGCAAGGCTGTGGTGAATGCCTGGCTGGCAATTCCGTCGGGTTTTTCCGCCGAAGTGATCGCGCAGTGCGGTTTTGACAGCGTCACCGTCGACATGCAGCATGGCGTGCAGGATTACCTCTCGATGGTGCAATGCTTCCAGGCCATGAACGGCCATCCGGTGACGCCGATGGTCCGCGTGCCCTGGAACGAGCCCGGCATCGTCGGCAAGGTGCTCGACGGTGGCGCCTATGGCGTGATCTGCCCGATGATCAACAGCAAGCAGGAAGCGGAAAACCTCGTCCAGTACGCCAAATATCCGCCGCGCGGCACGCGCTCGAACGGTCCGATCCGCTCCGGCATGTATGGCTCGGCCGGCACCTACCAGAAGACCGCCAACGACGAGATCGTGCTGCTCCCGATGATGGAGACCAAGACGGCGATCGAGAACATGGAATCGATCCTCGACGTCGAGGGCATCGACGGCGTGTATGTTGGACCTTCCGACCTCGGCTTCTCCTACGGGCTGGTGCCGAAGCTCGATCGCGACGAGCCGGAAATCCTCAAGATCTATGAGAAGATCGTGAAAGAGTGCGGCAAGCGCGGCCTCCACCCCGGCATTCACTGCTCAGGCGCTGACGGCGCGGTGCGCGCGATCAACATGGGCTTCAAGCTCGTGACGCTGTCCAACGAGAGCGGGTTGATGATGACCTACGCCAAGATGCAGGTGAATCAGACCCGCAAGGATTCCGGCGGCAAGGCGTAAGACTTTCTTCTCCCTCGCCCCGCTCATCGCGGGGAGAGGGAGGTGAACGAACTCAAGGAGATCTCCCATGGCCCCAGCACCCGTCATTCGCTTGCACCCTGACGATGGCGTGCTGATTGCGCGCTCGAGCCTGCCGCAGGGTTTGGTGGTGGCCGATGGCGTCACCACGGTCGAACGGATTCCGGCGGGCCACAAAGTGGCGATCAAGCCGATTGCGGTGGGTGAGCCGGTGCGGCGTTACGGCCAGATCATCGGCTTTGCAACGGTGCCGATTTCACCGGGCCAGCATGTTCACACCCAAAACTGCGGCATGGGCGATTTCGCAAAGGATTATGCGTTCGGCATCGACGTGACGCCGACGCCGAATTTCGATCTGCCCGCCACCTTCGACGGCATTCGCCGTGCGGACGGACGCGTGGCGACGCGCAATTACATCGGCATTCTCACTTCGGTGAATTGCAGCGCCCATGTCGCCGGCATCGTCGCCGACATGTTCAAGAAAAATCCGTTCACCGGCGACAATCCGCTGGCCGATTTTCCGAATGTCGATGGCGTGGTCGCGCTGACCCACAAGACCGGCTGCGGCATGACGCAGGACGAGCCGCTGGCGCTGCTCCGCCGCACGCTCGGCGGTTATGCGCGACATGCGAATTTTTCTGCAGTGATCGTGCTGGGCTTGGGTTGCGAGGTCAATCAGATCGGCGGCCTGATGCAGGAGCAGAAACTCGCCGGCCGCCTGCGTGCGATGGATATCCAGGAAGTCGGCGGCACCCGTAAGACCGTCGAAGCCGGCGTCGCTTTCGTACGCGAAGCGCTGACCGATGCGAATAAAGTGAAGCGCGAACCGGTATCGGCAAGCGAGTTGACGGTGGCCCTGCAATGCGGCGGTTCCGACGGCTATTCCGGCGTGTCCGCGAACCCGGCGCTGGGCGCGGCGAGCGATCTCCTGGTGCGCCACGGCGGCACCGTGATCCTCTCCGAGACGCCCGAGACGTATGGCGCCGAACATCTGTTGACCCGGCGCGCGGTCAGCCGCGAAGTCGGCGAGAAGCTTGTCGGCCTGATGCGCTGGTGGGAAGAATATACGGCGCGCGAAGGCGCCGAGATGAATGCCAATCCGAGCCCCGGCAACAAGGCTGGCGGTCTCACCACCATTTTGGAAAAGTCACTCGGTGCGATGGCGAAAGCCGGCAGCACCAATCTGGTCGACGTCCTGAACTATGCCGAAGCGGTCACCAAGAAGGGCTTTGTCTTCATGGATACGCCCGGCTACGACCCGGTGGCGGCAACAGGGCAGGTGGCGGGCGGCGCCAATCTCGTCTGCTTCACCACCGGCCGGGGCAGCGTGTTCGGCTGCAAGCCCGCGCCCTCGATCAAGCTCGCGACCAACACGCCGATGTACAAGCGAATGGAAGACGACATGGACGTCAATTGCGGCACCATCCTCGACGGTGAGGAAAGTGTGCAGCAATGCGGCCAGCGCATCTTCGACCTGATGCTCAAGACCGCGTCGGGCCAGCCGACCAAGAGCGAAAGCTTTGATTTCGGCGGCGCCGAATTCGCGCCATGGGTGCTTGGAGCTACGATGTAGTTCCCGTCGTCCCTGCGAAAGCAGGAACCCATAACCACCGACGCCAGTGGTTACAGCACACGCGGTATGGGCCCCGGCGTTCGCCGGGACGACAATAGAAGCACCTCCCGTAGGCAATCGCTGCCCGTTGTTAGTGCTTGATCGATACCGGAACCAGTGTTCTGCTCAAAAAAGCTGCTGGAGTAGCCTGCCCGTGTCGATCTTCATCGCACTGCATCATGTCACGCACTACACGTACGATCGACCGATCGATCTCGGGCCTCAAACCGTTCGCCTGCGCCCGGCGCCGCACACGCGCACGCCGATCCTGAGCTATTCGCTTAAAGTAACGCCATCAAATCATTTCGTGAACTGGCAGCAGGATCCGCAGGGCAACTGGCTGGCGCGCTTTGTCTTTCCGGAGAAGGCGAACGAGTTGAAGATCGAAGTCGACTTCACGGCGCAGATGACCGTGGTCAATCCCTTCGATTTCTTCGTCGAACCCTACGCCACCAGTTTTCCATTTCAATATACCGCCGATCTCAAGACCGAGCTTGCACCCTACCTCGCGACATCCGAGCAGGGGCCGCTGTTTGCCGCCTACCTGAAGGACATTCCGCGCGAGGCCGACAGTACGGTCGATTTTCTCGTCGAGCTCAATGCGCGACTGCAGAAGAAAGTCCGCTACGTCATTCGCATGGAGCCGGGTATCCAGACGCCGGAGGAGACGTTGGCCTCGGGCTCCGGATCGTGCCGTGACTCGGCGTGGCTACTGATCCAGATCTTGCGCCATCTTGGCCTCGCGGCGCGCTTCGTCTCCGGTTATCTCATTCAGTTGCGTCCCGACATCGATCCGGTCGAAGGCCCCCGTGAGGTCGAGAGCGATTTTACGGATTTGCATGCCTGGGCCGAGGTCTATTTGCCGGGCGCGGGTTGGATCGGGTTCGACGTCACGTCGGGCATGCTGACTGGCGAGGGCCATATTCCCGTTGCCGCCACGCCGCATTATCGCTCGGCGGCGCCGATCTCGGGCAGTGCTGGATTCGCCAATGTCGAATTCGGCTTCGAAATGAACGTCAAGCGCATTCGCGAAGCGCCGCGGATCACGCGGCCGTTCTCCGACGAATCCTGGGCGCGCCTCGACGAACTTGGCGAACGGGTTGACGCCGATCTCAACAAGGATGACGTGCGGTTGACGATGGGCGGTGAGCCGACCTTTGTTTCCGTCGACGATCCGGAATCGCCGGAGTGGAATATCGCCGCCGTCGGTCCGACCAAGCAGGCGCTGGCCGATGATCTCATTCGCAAATTGCGCGACCGTTTCGCACCCGGCGGCCTGCTGCATTACGGGCAGGGCAAATGGTATCCCGGTGAAAGCCTGCCGCGCTGGGCGTTCGGGCTCTATTGGCGCAAGGACGGCGTGCCGATCTGGAAGAACGCCGGCCTGATTGCGAAGATCGAGAACCCGCGCAAGGCTGAAGTCGCCGATGCCCGCCGCTTCATGGAAGGCAGCGCCAAAAGGCTCGGCCTCGATGCCGAATACGTCATGCCGGCGTTCGAAGATCCCGCGTACTGGCTGCAGAAGGAAGCAGCCCTGCCGCCCAATGTCGATCCCGGCGATTCAGGACTGTCCGACCCCGAAGAGCGCGCGCGCATGGCGCGCGTGTTCGATCAGGGACTGAACCCGGCGCGGGGCTTTGTGCTGCCGATCCTGCGCGACGATGCGAACGGCGGCTGGATGAGCGAGCGCTGGCAGCTGCGGCGTCCCCATTTGTTCCTGACACCGGGCGATTCACCCCTCGGCCTGCGACTACCGATCGCATCGCTGCCGCATATCCCCGAGGACGAGTATCCCTACATCGTCGAGCAAGACCCGATGGAGCCGCGCTCCGAGCTCGCGGTTGAAGACAAGGACACCGAACCGGGAAGCGTGCCGCCGAAACCGGCGCAGAAATCGAAACGCAGGCGCAAGCCCGTGCGCACGGCGATGTCGATCGAAATCCGCGACGGTGTTTTGTGCGCCTTCATGCCGCCGGTGGAAAAGTTGGAAGACTATCTCTCGCTGATAGAGGTGGTGGAGGCGGCCGCCGAGGAAATGCAGTTGCAGGTCCATGTCGAGGGTTATGGGCCGCCCTATGATCCGCGTGTCGAAGTCATCAAGGTGACACCCGATCCCGGCGTGATCGAGATCAACATCCAGCCCGCACAAAGCTGGCGTGAAGCCGTCGATATCACCTTCGGCCTTTATGAAGACGCCGGCAGGACGCGGCTTGGCGCCAACCGTTTTCTTGTCGATGGCCGCCACACCGGCACCGGCGGCGGCAATCACATCGTGGTGGGCGGCAGCACGCCGGAGGCGTCGCCGTTCCTGCGCCGCCCCGATCTGTTGAAGAGCCTCGTGCTTTACTGGCAACGCCATCCATCGCTGTCTTATCTGTTCTCGGGCATGTTCATCGGGCCGACCAGCCAGGCGCCGCGCATCGATGAGGCGCGGCATGACGGGCTCTACGAGCTGGAGATCGCGCTCGCCCATGTGCCGCCACCCGGTGTCGAAGCCCCTCTATGGCTGGTCGACCGGCTGTTCCGGCACATCCTCGTCGACATCACCGGCAATACCCATCGTGCCGAAATCTGCATCGACAAGCTCTATTCGCCGGATGGACCGACCGGCCGTCTCGGACTGGTGGAGTTTCGCGCACTGGAGATGCCGCCCGATCCGCGCATGTCGCTGGCGCAACAATTGTTGATCCGCGCGCTGATCGCAATGCTCTGGCGCGAACCACAGCAAGGCAAGTTCGTGCGCTGGGGCACTACGCTGCATGATCGTTTCATGCTGCCGCATTTCCTCTGGGAAGATTTTCTGGGTGTGCTCGAAGAGCTCAAGCAGTCCGACTACGAATTTTCGCCGGAATGGTATTCGGCGCAACTCGAATTCCGCTTTCCGGTGTTTGGCCGCGTCCATCATGGCGGCGTTGCGCTGGAGTTACGTCAGGCGCTGGAGCCGTGGCACGTGCTCGGGGAGGAGGGCTCGGCGGGCGGCGCCGTGCGTTATGTCGACAGCTCTGTGGAGCGGTTGCAGGTCAAGGCGGCTGGCTTCGTGGAGGGCCGTCATGTCGTCACCTGCAACGGCCGCCGGATGCCGATGACATCAACCGGCCGCTCCGGCGAAGCGGTTGCGGGCGTCCGTTTCAAGGCCTGGCAGCCGGCGTCCGGGCTGCATCCGACCATTCCGGTGCACGCGCCGCTGACATTTGACCTGATCGATACCTGGAATGGCCGGTCGCTCGGCGGCTGCGTCTATCACGTCTCCCATCCCGGCGGGCGCAGCTACGAAACCAAGCCGGTCAATTCCTACGAGGCGGAGGCGCGGCGGCTGGCTCGCTTCCAGGATCACGGCCACACGCCGGGCAAGATCGATCCGCCGCCGGAAGAACGCACGATTGAATTCCCCCTGACGCTCGACTTGAGGACGCCGCTCCGGCGTTGATTTGGCGGTAGCGCTCTTAAGTCAGATTCCGGTTCGCGACGAAAGCGCGTCAAAAATAAAGCGCATGGACCTCGATTCTGATTTAATCGGAGGAGATGCCTATGAGAGTCACATGACAGCGAAACCTCGGCCCGGCGGCCGCAGCGCCCGCAACAAGGCGGCAATTTTCGAGGCTACAGCCGCCCTGCTGGCGGAACGGGGACACGATGCGGTTACCATGACCGATATTGCCGAACGCGCTGGCGTGGCTGCAACCAGCCTCTATCGCCGCTGGGGCGACGTGCGCGCATTGGTGATGGAGGTTGCGGTCGAACAATTGACGCGCGAGCGGCCGCTGCCCGATACGGGATCGCTGCGCGGGGACCTGCGCGCGTGGGCTCGCCCGATCGCCACCAGCCTCGCGAGCCGGGAAGGTTCGTCGTTCTTTCGGGCTGTGATCGCAACTACGACGCCGGCCGGCGCCGATGGATCATTGCGCAGCGCGGCGCTGAAACGCCGGGGCGAACAGATGGCGCTGATGCTGGAGCGCGCCCGGCAGCGCGGCGAGAAGCCGCCAGATGTTGCCGAGGTGATGGATCACGTGCTGGCGCCGCTTTACATGCGTGTGCTGTTCGGCATGCCCATCAACAAGGCTGTCGCGGATCGCCTGATCGAACGGCTGATCGGCTGAGACCGGTTCGACGACACCCGCCAAATCACAAAACCGTTCGGTAACGCAAATTTTATTGCGTTAATTAAAAATCCTTAACGCAATACATATTGCATTAGTGTTATGGGGTCTTCAGGCAACGCAACAGCCTGGGGGCCCAATGGCAAAGCTTGGCATCAACGGACAAACGGTCGATATCGATGTCGAGCCGGACACGCCGCTGTTGTGGGCGATACGCGAAATCATCGGACTGACCGGCACCAAATATGGCTGTGGCATCGCGCAGTGCGGTGCCTGCACGGTTCACATCGACGGTGTTGCGGTGCGATCCTGCGGCGTGCAAGTCAGCGAAGCCGCCGGCAAGGCAATCACCACCATCGAAGGGCTTGCAACAAAGGACGCGCTGCACAAGGTGCAGCAGGCCTGGCTCGATCATGACGTTCCGCAATGCGGCTATTGTCAGAGTGGCATGATCATGGCGGTCGCGGCACTCCTCAAGGAAAAACCTCAGCCGACCGACGCCGACATCGACGACGCCATCACCAACATCTGCCGGTGCGGCACCTTCCAGCAAATACGTGCGGCCATCCACGCCGCCGCGAAGGCTTGAGGAGATGTCATGAACCATATGCCCCGCCTCAATCGCCGCGCGTTCGTCGTCGGCACCGCCGCGGTCGGTACCGGTCTCGCGCTCGGTTTCGATATTCCCTTCGGCGGCCCCAATGTGGTGCGCGCCGCTGACGGCGCGCCTGAAGTCAACGCCTGGGTCGTAATCCGGCCCGACGATACCGTGGTGATCCGCATCGCCCGCTCCGAGATGGGACAGGGCACGCTGACGGGCCTCGCTCAACTCGTTGCCGAAGAACTCGATTGTGACTGGACCAAGGTCACGACTGAATATCCGACGCCGGGCCAGAGTGCCGCGCGCAAGCGCCCATGGGGCAGCTTTAGTACCGGCGGCAGCATCGGCATTCGTGTCTCGCAGCAGTATGTCCGCAGGGGCGGCGCGGCTGCACGCCTGTTGCTGATTCAGGCGGCGGCGAATGAATGGAACGTGCCGGTGACCGAGTGCACCGCCGCCAACAGCGTTATCATGCATACGCCTTCGGGCCGCACCACCACCTACGGCAAGGTGGTGGAAGCCGCAGCCAAACTCGAGCCGCCGGCGGACGTGAAGCTCAAAGACCCCAAGGATTGGAAGATCGCGGGCAAGAGCGTGAAGCGTCTCGACACCGCAGATAAGACCACCGGCAAGATGATCTACGGCATCGATGTCAAATTACCCGGCATGCTCAATGCCGCGATCAAGGCCTGTCCCGTGTTCGGCGGCAAACTAAAAAGCTTCGACGAAGCGAAGATAGCCGGCATGAATGGTGTCAAGAAAGTCGTGAGGGTCGGTGACAACGCCGTCGCCGTCATCGCCGACACCTGGTGGCACGCCAAAACCGCGCTGGATAATTTGCCGATCGTATGGGACGAAGGTGACAACGCCAAAGTCTCCAGCGCGTCGATCGCAAAATGGCTCGAAGAAGGACTGGACGAGACACAGCCTGCATTTGTCGGCAACGCCAACGGCGACGTCAAAGCCGCCATCGCGTCGGCAGCGAAGAAGATCGAGGCGGTCTACGACTATCCCTACCAGAACCATGCGGCATTGGAGCCGCTCAACGCCACGGCACTCTATACGCCTGACAAGTGCGAGGTCTGGACCGGCACGCAGGATGGCGAGCTTGCGTTCACGATAACGGTTCAGGCCTCCGGCCTGCCTCCCGAGAAATGCGATGTCCACAAGGTCATGATCGGCGGCGGCTTCGGGCGTCGCACCGCGCCCGACTATGTCCGGCAGGCGGTCCTGATCGCCAAGCAGATGCCGGGCACGCCGGTGAAGCTGCTGTGGTCACGCGAAGAAGACATGACGCACGGCAGGTATCATCCGGTCACCCAATGCAAGCTGACCGGCGCGTTCGATGCCGAAAACAATCTGACTGGCCTGCATATGCGGATCTCAGGTCAATCCGTGTTTGCCAGCATCACACCCCAGGTGCTGAAGGACGGCATGGACCCATTCACGTTCCAGGGCCTCGCACCTGTTGGAGAGGCGTTCGCCAAATCGGACCGGCGCGGCTCGGTTACGCCATCCCCCATTTGCTGATCGACCATTCGATGCGCAATCCCCATGTTCCGCCGGGTGTTTGGCGCGGCGTCAACGGCAACCAGAACGGAATCTATCTCGAATGCTTCATGGACGAGTTGGCGCACGCGGCCGGACAAGACCCGCTCGCATTCCGTCGCAAGCTGATGGCGAACCATCCCAAACATCTCGCCGTCCTCGATGCGGTCGCGGAGCGCGTCGGCTGGAACAAGCCTGCGCCACAAGGCGTGTTTCGTGGCTTCGCCCAGCAGATGGGGCTCGGAAGTTACGTCGCCGCCGCCACCGAAATCTCCGTCACCGAGGGTAACAAGATCAAGGTGCATCGCATTGTTGCCGCCACCGATCCCGGCACGGTCGTCAATCCGGCGCAGGTCGAGCGGCAGGTCGCGGGCTCGTTTGTCTTTGGTTTGTCGGCGTTGTTCTACGGCCAGTGCACGGTCAAGGACGGACGGATCGAGCAGACCAACTTCGACACCTACAACTCGATGCGCATCGCTGAGATGCCGAAGGTGGAAGTGATCTTGATGCCAAGCGGTGGTTTCTGGGGCGGGGTCGGCGAGCCGACCATTACCGTTGCGGCGCCGGCAGTGCTCAACGCCTACTTCGCCGCGACCGGCAGGCGCATCCGCTCCGTGCCGCTGTCCAAATTCGATATTGTTTTTGCATAAACGGGAAATTCCCAACTGGAAATCCTCATGTGGAGAATGCGTAAGACTCTCGTCGCGCTCGCCCCCGCGATCACCCTGGCGCTCGGCGCTTCCATGGCGCTCGGCCAGATCGCGCCCAAAGCGCCGGAGCCTGCGACGCTGAAGGCCAACGCTGATCTTGCGAAGACGCTGCCGTTCGCCAACCGCGAGGATTTCGATGACGCCATGCGTGGCTTCATCGGCACCACGCCCGATGCGCTGGTGCCGGGCGCGGGCCCACGCCCGGTGTGGACCATGAAGCCGTATGATTTCCTGAAACAGAACGACGCCGCCGACAGCGTCAATCCGAGCCTGTGGCGTCAGGCGCAGCTCAACGCGATCCATGGCCTGTTTGAGGTGACCGACCGCGTCTATCAGGTGCGCGGCTTCGACATCTCCAATATGACGATCATCGAAGGCGATACTTCACTGATCATCGTCGACACGCTGCTGGCGAGCGAGGCGGCGCGCGCCGCGCTGGAATTGTACTATCAGCACCGGCCGAAGAAGCCGGTGGGCACGGTGATCTATTCGCACAGTCACGGCGACCACTATGGCGGCGTCAAGGGCGTGATCAACGAGGCCGACGTGGCGGCCGGGAAAGTTCAGGTGCTCGCGCCCGCGGGCTTCTTGGAAGCTGTTGCCAGCGAGAGCGTCATGGCAGGCACTGCGATGAGCCGGCGCGCGCAATATCAGTTCGGCGCGTTGTTGCCGCCGGGGCCGCGCGGCCATGTCGATACCGGTCTCGGCAAAAAGGTCGCGATCGGAACGGTCACATTGATTGCGCCCACTGGCACGATCGACAGGACCATGGAAAAGCGTGTCATCGATGGCGTCGAGATCGTGTTCCAACTGGCGCCCGGCTCCGAAGCGCCGTCGGAAATGCTGATGTACTTTCCGCAATTCCGCTTGCTCGACATGGCCGAGGACATCACACACAACATGCACAACCTCTACACTATCCGTGGCTCCGAGGTCCGCGACGGCAATCTGTGGTCACGCTATATCAGCGAAGCGATAGAGACCTTCGGTGACAAGACCGACATCATCATGGCGCAGCATCACTGGCCGGTTGCCGGTCAAGCGCGCGTCGTCAGCCTCATGAAGAAGCAGCGTGACCTGTACAAGTTCATCAACGACCAGTCGTTACGCCTGTTGAATCAGGGCTACCTGCCCGGCGAGATCGCCGAGACCCTCCATATGCCCGCGAACCTGGAACAGGAATGGTCGGCGCGCGGCTATTACGGCACGCTGCGCCACAACGCCAAGGCGGTGTATCAGAAATATCTCGGCTGGTACGATGCCAATCCCGCCGATCTCGATCCGCTACCGCCAGTCGAGAATGCGCGCAAAATCGTCGAGTATATGGGCGGCGCCGATGCCGTGATCGCACGCGCGCGCGGCGATTTCGCCAAAGGTGAATATCGCTGGGTGGCGAGCGCGATGAACCAGCTGGTGTTCGCCGATCCAGCCAACCGCACTGCACGCGAGCTCGGCGCCGACGCGCTGGAGCAGCTTGGCTTTCAGGCCGAGGCCGGTACCTGGCGCAATGCCTATCTCACCGGCGCGATGGAATTGCGCAACGGCGTACCCAGGATTGCCGGAAACAATGCCGCCAATGCCGATACGCTGAGGGCCCTCAGCAACGAGATGTTCTTCGATTATCTCGGCGTGCGGCTGAACGCCGCCAGGGCCGAAGGCAAGACCATGGTCATCAACTGGAACTTCACCGATTCAAAACAGCAATTCGTGCTGAACCTGGAAAATTCGGCGCTCACTTATGTGACCGGAAAGCAGACGCCCAATGCCGACGCCACTGTGACGCTTGCACGCGATACGCTCGACGCGGTCACTCTGCAGCGCGCGAATTTTCTCGACGCGGTGAGAGCGGGCCTGATCAGGGTTGACGGTGACCCGCGCAAACTCGACGACCTCCTGTCGATGCTCGACACCTTCAAGGTGATGTTCGAGGTCGTCGAGCCGAAGACGGCCCGTCAATAAGAAGTAGCGCGGGGCCAGTGCCGGATCGCGGCCGTACCCCCTGAAGGGTCAATTCGCCGCCCAAAGAACGTACAATTGAACTCCCTTTGATGCTCGACTTGCGGACGTTGCTCCTGCAATGATTTGGGCAGGGAGTCGCGATGACGGGACAGGCCGGCCAAGGCAGTAGTCAGGAGAGCAAAGTCCGTCCGGGCCAGCGCCGGATGGCGCAATGGACGCGCGACTATGCGCGGCTGCCTGGAATTCCCGACGAATATATTGGACAGGACGGCGCGCCGCGCGCGGTCTGGACCCGGTTTTTCGACGCTTTTGCAGCCCTTGCGCCGGCCGACATCGAACGGCGATTCGCCTCCGCCGACCGGCATCTGCGTGAAGCCGGCGTCACTTACCGCGCGCCCGGCGAGACCGCCGACCGGTTGTGGCCGTTGAGCCATTTGCCGCTGATCATCGACGAGACCGACTGGCAGCAATTGACTGCGGGCATCGCGCAACGCGCGCAACTGCTCGAGATGGTCTTGCGCGATCTCTATGGCGAGGGCCGGCTGGTGGCGGACGGCGCGGTGCCTGCCGCCGCAATCGCCGGAAGCAACGAATATCTGCGCTCGGTCTGTGGCGTCGCACCGCCCGGCGGACGCTATCTGCATCTCTATGCCGCCGATGTCGGCCGTGGCCCCGACGGGCGCTGGTGGGTATTGGGCGACCGCACGCAGGCGCCATCCGGCGCCGGCTACGCGCTCGAAAATCGTCTGGTGCTGTCGCGCGCTTTTTCCAATCTCTACAAATCGATGAACGTCGAGCGCGTAGCGCCGTTCTTCGAGGCGTTCCGGGACTCACTGCGCGCCAGCGCCGACCGCGACGAGCCGCGCATTGGCCTGCTGACGCCGGGCACGTTCAACGAAACCTATTTCGAACATGCCACGCTCGCGCGTTATCTCGGCTTTCTTCTGGTCGAGGGCGACGATCTCGCCGTCAGCGGCGACCGCATCCACATCCGCACCGTTGCCGGGCTGAAGCGGCTCGACGTGTTGCTCCGCCGGGTCGATTCCAATTTTCTCGATCCGCTGGAACTCGAAGCCTCGTCGCATCTCGGCGTCCCCGGACTGATCGATGTGCTGCGCAAGAATGGCGTCGTCGTTGCCAATATGCCGGGTTCGGGCGTATTGGAGGCGAGGGCGCTATTGGGTTTCTTGCCGAGCCTGAGCCGGCGGCTGCTCGGCGAGGACTTGAAGATGCCGCACATCGCGACCTGGTGGTGCGGTCAGAAATCCGCGCGCGAGGAAGTGCTGTCGCGGCTCGACGATTTTGCGATCGAGGGCGCCTACAGCCGCGGCGTCCCCGGTTTTCCCGGCAATGGGCCGGTGCTTGCTGGTGAGTTGTCGCCATCCGAGCGCGACCGGCTCCGGACTGCGATCTCGGACCGCGGCATCGATTATGTCGGCCAGGAACTGGTGCGGCTGTCGACGACGCCGGTGTGGGAGCAGGGACGCGTCACGCCGCGTCCATTCGTGCTCCGGGTGTTTGCCGCCGCAACCGCGAACGGCTGGACCATCCTGCCCGGCGGCTTTTGCCGGATCGCAGAGCAACCCGATGCCCGAGCCGTGTCGATGGGCGATGGCGCGCGGTCGGCCGATGTGTGGGTGGTCTCCGACAAGGCGGTTGCGGCCTCGACACTGTTGCCGGCGGCCGAAACGGTGCGGATCAGGCGGATCGCGGGCGTGGTCCCGAGCCGGGCTGCCGACAATCTGTTTTGGTTGGGCCGCTATCTCGAGCGCGCCGAGGCGACGCTGCGGCTGATCCGCGCGCTCGGCACCCCGATGCGCGATCCCGTCAAAGGAAATTCGACTGCGCTGCACTCGGTTGAACGCATCCAGCGGCTTCTGGTGACCTGGGGCGCCATCTCGCAGACTGCGCGTGCGCAGCCGACGAAGGTCGTGCTCGAAGCGTTGCAGAGCGAGGATCGGTTCGGCTCGGCGCTGTCGCTGGTGCGATCGGCGCAGCGCACCGCAACCTCGCTGCGTGAACGTCTGTCGCCCGACGCCTGGCAGGTCATCACCGAGATGGCCGATCGTCTTGCCGTCGAGGTCGACGACGACGACGGCGTCGTCAGCGCCGCCGAACTGACGCTACAGGAACTGGCCAGCATCGCGGGGCTGGCACAGGAGAACATGAATCGTGCCGCCGGCTGGCGCTTCCTCGAGATGGGCCGCCGCGCCGAACGCGCCATCAACACCGCGCGGTTCGCCCGGCAATTCGCCTATGACGAGGCCGGTGACGAGGACCTCGATACCCTGCTGACGCTGGTGGACTGCCAGATCACCTATCGCTCGCGCTACCTGGTCGGGCCAGCGCTCGCGCCGGTGCGCGATCTCGCGGTACTCGACCCTTATAATCCGCGCTCGGTCGCGTTTCAGGTCGCAGCCCTCAACGAGCATATCGCCGCGATTCCAAGCATCAAGGAGCACGGACTGATCGAGCGCCCGCAGCGTCTGGCGGTGGCGCTGCAGGCAACGCTGACGACGTCGGAGGCCTCGCAGTTGGACGTCAAAGCCCTGTTCGCGCTGGAGCAGGATCTGCTCAATCTCGCCGACGCCATCGGACTGCATTATTTCCCGCACGGACCCAATGCGAGCCGGCCGGAAAAGCTGACGGGCCTTGCGTGATCTACGACATCCGTCATGTCACGACCTATAGTTATGAGAGCTCGGTGAGCTTTGCGCGCTGCTCGCTGCGGCTGGAGCCGAGATCCGGCGACGGCCAGCAACTGGTCTCCCATACCGTCGATATAAGGCCGCGTCCGGCGGAGCGCACGGTCAGGCGGGATTTCTTCGGCACCCACACCGAGAGCGTGCTGATCGAGACCGCGCATCGCAACTTGCGGATCGATTCCAGATCGCGCGTGTCGGTATCGCGCCAGCCGCCCGGCCGCGCCGCGCCAAGCCCGTGCTGGGAGAGCATCCGTGACGTGGCTTTCGAGGCGACCAGTCTCGGTCCCTCGTCACCGGTCGGTTACGTCTTTGCGAGCTCGCTGGTGCCGATGCAGGCGCCGGTCACCGCCTATGCCGCGGCGAGCTTCCCAGCCGGCGCAGGCATTCTGGCCGGCGCGGTCGACTTGATGCACCGTATCCGCACCGAGTTTAAATACGACCCGAAGGCGACCGTAATCTCGACACCGCTCAAAGAAGTGTTCGAGAAACGCCACGGCGTCTGCCAGGATTTTGCCCATGTGATGATCGCAGGCCTGCGCGGGCTCGGGCTGCCGGCAGCCTATGTCAGCGGTTATCTCCGCACCATTCCGCCGCCGGGCAAGCCGCGCCTGCAGGGCGCGGACGCCACCCACGCCTGGGTTTCGGTGTGGTGCGGCGCTGAGATCGGCTGGGTCGGCTTCGACCCGACCAACGACCTGCTGGTCGGGAACGACCACATCATCCTGGCGGTAGGTCGCGACTTCTCCGACGTCTCGCCGGTCGACGGCATCATCGTCGGTTCGCGCAAGCAGAAGCTTGGCGTCGCGGTGGATGTGGTGCTGGTGGAGTGAGAAGCGATCGCGCGACGGGTCGACATGCGTCGCAACCGAAATCTCACATCGGCGTTAGAAAGCTTTGATTAACCATAAAAAATCGGTTTCAGTTCAGCTTCAACTGGAGCGGAAAAGATCAGGTCCCGGTCCGCCTGACGCTGTCCTGGGCGTCGGCGCGCAGATTGTGGAAGAAGGCTTCGACCTCGCGCGACAGCGTCTCGGCTGTAGCCGTAAGATCGCTGGACGCCGTGAGGACGGAAGCAGCCGCCGTGCTGGTCTTGCCCATGGCATCGCTCAGCGAGCCGATATTGCTGACCAGGGTTTCGTTACCCTGCGCCGCCAATTGGGCATTGGCGGAGATTTCGCGGGTCGCCGCATCCTGCTGGCCGACGGCGCTCGCGATATTCGACGTCACGTCGTTGATCTCGCGTACGGCGTTGCCGATCTCGCGGACCGCATCGACCGAGTTCTTGGTCGAGGTCTGGATCATGCTGACGTTCTGGCCGATTTCGGCGGTGGCTTTGGCGGTCTGCTCGGCCAGCGCCTTGACCTCGTGGGCGACAACCGCGAACCCGCGGCCGGCGTCGCCGGCGCGCGCGGCTTCGATGGTCGCGTTCAGCGCCAGCAAATTGGTTTGCTCGGCGATCGCCTGGATCAGGTTGAGCACGCCGTCGATGCGCTGGGTCGCAGCAGCCAGACCTTCGATTTCGGAAACTGATTTCTCGGTGCGTAAGCCGGCCTGCTCGACGGCACCGGCGGATTGACGAACCTGCCGGCCGATTTCCTCGACCGATGCAGAGAGCTCTTCGGCGGCGCTGGCGACGGCGGACACATTGCTGGAAGCCTGCTCGGTCGCACTGGAGGCTGTGACCGCCCGCCCGCTCGCGTCCGAGGCCACGCTGGCAATGGTCTCGGCGGTGCCGCGCATCGAGGTCGCATTGGCGGTGACCGCGCGCAGCACGCCCCCGATCGCTTCCCGGAATGCATCCACTGAAGCGTCGATGTGCCGGGCACGCTCCTCGCGCGCCTTGGAGTCTTCCAGCACCTGCGAATTGAGGTTGCGGTTGCGGTCCATCGCTTCCTTGAAGATCTGGATCGCGCGAGCCAAGGCACCGATCTCGTCGCCCCGGCCGATGTGGGGAACCTCAACGTTTTCTGCACCTTCGGCGACGCGCTTGATGGTCTCGGTGATCGCCGATAGCGGACGGGCGACCGAGCGCGCGATGATCAGGACACCCATGACGACCAGTACCAGCATCAGGCCGCCGAGACAGGTCAGGACAAAGGCCAGCGTGTGGTTCGCGTCGGCTTGCTCCGCCAGCCGCTTGCTGCGTTCGGCATAGACCTTGGAAAGCGCCTCGAGATCCTTGTTCAGCGCCGAGCGTACTTCGCGGTTGGCGTCGTTGTCGCCCCATTCGCGGCCGGCGGCGGCATTGATCTCGACGCCTCGCCGAACCAGCTCCTTACGGAACTCGATGAACTGCTCGATGCGTTTCTTGAAGGTCGCGAATTGTTCGGCATCGTCGGCCTGGACCAGCGTCTGCCAGTCCTTGACGACCCCGAGAATGCGTTCATTGAACTTGAGTAGCCCCTCGCCATACTTTTTCACGACGGCGGGGTCCGTCGACATGTAGACGCCGCGCGATTCCATCACGACGGCATAAACCAGCGAATTGACCCGCTCGACATTGAGCGCGGCGCGGCTGGCGGTCGCGACCAATTCCGTGAGTTCGGCGTTCCGGCGGGTGTTGTAATCGGACAGCAAGGTGATCGCGGCGGTCAGGACCGCGAACAAAGCAAAGATCGAGTACAATTTGGTCGCGAGCGAAAACCGGGATGGCATGGCACCGCCAAAAAAAGAGCTACGGGTTTTTATGATTTCAGCCATATCGGCACTCCAAAGAGGCCGGTGAGCACCGTCGGCCGCTAAAAACTATGCAAAATTTTGATGGACAATTTCTTAATGCACGAAGCCAAGGGGGTCGCGCCGCGCTGACATTGTATAATAATTTCAATGAGTTATCCTGTCATAAGGACTTCGTATGCCGTTCGGCTGAGTTCCAATGACAAGAGCGCACGCGCCTTAGGCAGCCGAAAACGGTTTGCGCGAACCGGTTCGCCGCAACGCCTGTGATGATATTCTGGCAAAAGCCCGTGTTCTGATGGGCCCGGAGTCGCCATGGTGTTTCGCCAAATCGTCGATGCCACCTCTTATTTGTTCGATGATTTGCGCGACCTGCTTGCGAAAGCCACGCCGCCGCGTTCCGGCGATCGCCTCGCCGGCGTCGCGGCCGACAGCGCCGAACAGATGATCGCGGCCCGGATGGCGCTCGCCGATGTTCCGCTCAAGCATTTCCTCAATGAAGCGGTGGTCCCTTACGAGGACGATGAAGTCACGCGCCTGATCGTCGATAGCCACGACACTTCCAGCTTTGCTGCGATCTCGGCGCTGACCGTCGGCGGTTTCCGCGACTGGCTGCTATCCGATGCCGCCACGAGCGAGGTGCTGAAAAAGCTGTCGCGCGGCATCACGCCGGAAATGGTGGCGGCGGTGTCAAAACTGATGCGCAACCAGGACCTGATCCTGGTCGCGAAGAAGTGCCAGGTAACTACCCGCTTTCGCAACACGATTGGCCTGCGCGGGCGGATGAGCGTGCGGCTGCAGCCGAACCATCCCTTCGATGACGTCAAGGGCATCACCGCTTCGATCCTCGACGGCCTGCTGCTGGGATCGGGCGATGCTTGTATCGGCATCAACCCCGCCAGCGACGATCCCCGGGTGATTGGCGAACTGCTGCGGCTGCTCGACGGCGTCATTGCGCGGCTGCAGATACCGACGCAGGGCTGCGTCCTCACGCATGTGACCACCACGCTCGGATTGATCGGGCAGGGCTTTCCGGTCGACCTGGTATTCCAGTCGATCGCGGGGACCGAGGCCGCCAACCGCAGCTTCGGGGTCGACCTGGCGCTGCTGCGCGAAGCGCGGGAAGCGGGGCTGTCGCTGCGCCGCGGCACCGTCGGGGATAATGTGATGTATTTCGAGACCGGCCAGGGCTCGGCGCTATCCGCCAATGCTCATCACAATGTCGATCAGCAGACCTGCGAAGCGCGTGCCTATGCGGTCGCCCGCGCGTTCGACCCGCTGCTGGTCAACAGCGTGGTTGGATTCATCGGCCCCGAATATCTCTATGACGGCAAGGAAATCATCCGCGCCGGACTCGAGGATCATTTCTGCGGCAAACTGCTCGGCCTGCCACTTGGCGTCGACGTCTGCTACACCAACCATGCCGAGGCCGACCAGGACGACATGGACAATCTGCTGACGCTGCTGGCGGCCGCCGGCGTCACCTTCATCATGGGGGTGCCCGGCGCTGACGACGTCATGCTGAACTACCAGTCCACTTCGTTCCACGACGCGCTCTATGTCCGCGACCTCTTCGGTCTGAAACGGGCGCCGGAGTTCGACGACTGGCTGCTTCGCACCGGCCTGGCGGGTTCCGATTTCCGACTTGCAGGCGACGCGGGGCTGCTGCCCGAATTTGCGTCGCGGCTGATCGCCTGAAGCGGCGCCGCGGCGGCGCATCTTGCAACTATTCGGCCTCCCACGGGTTGGAGGGCCACAATGTTGAAGAATTTCTGGCCCAATTTTCAACGACGTGCTTAATTTGCGCAAGGCTTTGGCTGAGGAGCTTGAATGAGAGTTGAAGGCATTGAGACGGTCCGGCGCATCCTCTGCGTCTTCCCGCGCTATACGTCTTCGTTTGGCACCTTCGAATATGCCTATCCCCTGACCGACGGCGTTAGCGCATTCATGCCGCCGCAGGGGTTGCTGCTGATCGCGGCCTATCTCCCGGAAAACTGGCCGGTACGCTTCATCGACGAAAACCTCCGTCCCGCCACGAAGGAAGATTTCGAGTGGGCGGAAGCCGTGTTCGTCAGCGGCATGCACATCCAGCGCCAGCAGATGAACGACATCTGCCGCCGCGCCCATGCTTTCGATCTGGCGGTCGCGATCGGCGGGCCCTCGGTGAGCGCTTGTCCGGATTACTATCCCTCGTTCGACTATCTCCATGTCGGCGAACTCGGCGATGCCACCAACGAATTGATCCGGCGGCTCGCGGATGATCCGTCGCGCCCCGAGCAGCAGGTGGTGCTGAAGACGGCCGACCGCGTGCCGATGAGCGAGTTTCCGATTCCGGCTTACGAGTTGGCGGAGGTCAAAAAATACTTCCTCGGCAGCATCCAGTATTCGAGCGGCTGCCCCTATCAGTGCGAGTTCTGCGATATCCCCGGCCTTTACGGACGCAACCCGCGCCTGAAAACGCCGCAACAGATCATCGCCGAGCTCGACAAATTGCGCGAATGCGGCGTCACGGGATCGGTGTATTTCGTCGACGACAATTTCATCGGCAATCGCAAGGCGGCTCTTGATCTGCTGCCGCATCTCGTCGAGTGGCAGAAGCGGACCGGCTACGTGATGCGGCTGGCCTGCGAGGCGACGCTCAACATCGCCAAGCGGCCCGAGATTCTGGAGAAGATGCGCGAGGCATTCTTCGTGACGGTGTTCTGCGGCATCGAGACGCCCGATCCCGAGGCGCTGAAGGCGATGCATAAGGACCACAACATGATGGTCCCGATCCTGGAAGGCATCCACACCATCAATTCCTACGGGATGGAGGTTGTCTCCGGTATCATCATGGGGCTCGACACCGACAAGCCGGAAACCGGCGACGCGCTGTTGGCATTCGTCGACGAGTTCCGGATTCCGCTGCTGACGATCAATCTTTTGCAGGCGCTGCCGAAGACGCCGCTGTGGGACCGCCTGGAGCGTGAGGGGCGATTGCTTGCCGACGACGACGGCCGCGACTCCAATGTCGAGTTCCTGTTGCCTTACGACCAGGTCGTCAGTTCCTGGCGCAAATGCATGGAAGTCGCCTATCAGCCGGAAAAGCTGTTCGCGCGCTACCAGTATCAGTGCGAATACACCTACACGCAGCGGCTCAAGGTGCCCGTCACTCCCGAGCAAAAGAGCTGGGCCAATATCAAGCGTGGCCTGATCATGCTGCGGAATATCTTCTGGAAAGTCGGCGTGCTCGGCGATTACAGAAAAGTGTTCTGGAAGTTTGCGCTGGGGCGGCTGCGGCATGGCGATATCGAGGGCCTGATTGCGTCTTCCATGATCGGCCATCATCTGATCATGTTTGCGCGCGCGGCCTCTGTCGGTCAGCAGAACGCATCGAACTATTCGATCCGTCTGCGCGAGGCCTCGGTTCCTGCCGAGTAACCCAAAATGAAAACGCCGGCGCCGCCGTCCCGTTCGCTGAGCGAACTGCGCGAGTTGACGCCGGCGCGTGTCGGACTTGGCCGGGCAGGGGCCAGCATGCCGACCGACGCGTTGCTGGCATTCACGCTCGATCACGCGCGCGCCCGCGACGCCGTTCACGCCCCTTTCGATGGCGCGCGCCTCATTGCCGAACTGACCGGGCTCGGCTTGCAGTCCGTTCAGGTTTCCAGCCAGGCGCGGAACCGGCGCGATTATCTGCGCCGTCCCGACCTCGGACGCATGCTCGATCCGGCGTCGCAGCGCATGCTGGCCAGCCAGCGCGGCAGCGCCAATCAGCTTGCCATCGTCATCGGCGATGGCCTGTCGCCGTCAGCGGTCAATGCCCACGCGATTGAACTGGTTCGCAATCTCGGCCCGCGGTTGACCGGTGCCGGAACTTCGATCGGCCGCACCGTGATCGCATCGGGCGCGCGCGTCGCGCTGGGCGACGAGATCGGTGCGGTGCTGGGCGCGTGCATGGTGGTGATGCTGATCGGCGAACGGCCGGGCCTGTCCGCGCCCGACAGCCTTGGCGCTTATCTCACTTTTGCGCCAAGGATTGGCCTCACCGATGCCGAGCGCAATTGCGTGTCGAACATCCACGGCGCGGGGCTGAGTTACGATGAAGCCGCGTTCAAGATCGCGTGGCTGGTTCGTGAAGGGTTGGCCCGGCAAACCACCGGCGTCGCCCTGAAGGATGAAAGTGGTGCTGGATCGGCCCATCGGCTGGCGCCCGATCTGGCCGAGTGTGACAAATCAGCGACTTAACCCCGGTTTTCGTTACCTGCGTGCCGATTTGCCCCGTCGTGCGTGCTTGCCGGATCGGGTAGGGACCTGTAAAACGGCGGCGGTTAATTTACCGCGTGATTTCAACGGCTAGCGCCGATCGGACGTGGCTGACAAAGCCTTAATCGCGCAACCGAACCCAAGCTACATATATATTAGACCGACGTGAGAACTGGACAGGGCATGCTCGAAAAGAACACCGAAAGTCAGGTTCACGTCGAAGCGATCGAGGAGGCGCCGAGAGGCAAGAGCATTGCCTTCGGAATCGAGCGTCTCGGGCTCGTCGCGATCCGCGCCCCGATCCTGTCCTGCATAGTCCTGGCGGTCCTGTTCATCGCGGCGATCTTCGGCATCGAGCGCATCAAGATCGACGACTCGCTGAGCCAGTTGTTCCGCTCCAATTCCAAGGATTACAAGCAATACGAGGCGGTGACGAAGCGCTTCCCGGCGACCGAGTTCGACGTGCTGGTCGTGGTTGAAGGCAAGACGCTGCTGGCACGTGAGAACCTCGAAAAGCTGCGCGACATGGTCACCGACCTGCAGCTCGTCGATGGCGTGCGCGGCCTGGTTTCGCTGTTTTCGGCACGTCAGGCGCCGGAACCCGGCAAGCTGCCGGCGGCGCTGTTCCCGCCGGAACTCCCGGAAGGCGCGGCCTACGACAAATTCACCGAGACCGTGAAGGCGAACGAGATCATTCGCGGCAAGCTGTTGTCGGAGGACGGCACGCTCGCGCTGATCGTGCTGTCGCTCGAACCTGAAATCGTCGGCAGCAACAAGCTCACCAAGGCGATTGGCGACATCCGGAAGATCATGGCCGACGATCTCTCGGGCAGCGGGCTCAACGCGCAGCTGTCCGGCGTTCCCGTGATGCAGTTGGAGATCCGCAACGCGGTCAAGCGCGACGGGTTGACGTACAACATCCTCGGCATTGTCGCCGGCTGCATCATCGCGATCATATTCTTCCGCAAGATATCGTTCATGATAGTGGCCGCGTTTCCGCCGATCATCGCGATCGTGCTCGCGCTCGGCGGCCTCGGTTGGGCCAACTTCAACCTCAACATGTTCCTGAACGTGATGACGCCGCTCATCATGGTGATCAGCTTCTCGGACTCGATGCAGCTGACCTTTGCGGCGCGCGACCGCCTGATCGCGGGACAGGACAAATACACCGCGTTCAAGAACGCGGTGCTGGTGGTCGGACCAGCCTGCGTGCTGACCCACGGCACCGCCGGCATATCGTTCATCGCCCTGCAATTCTCCGATTCCGAGCTGATCCGCAAATTCGGCGAGGCAGGACTGGCCGCCACCATCATCGCGCTGATCGCGGTGCTGTCACTGGTTCCGGTGTTTGGCGTGCTTCTGGTGCGCAACGAAAAAGTAATGGCGGTGAAGTTCCAGGGTGCCGATGCCGGCGTGCAGGCGCTGCGCAATTTCTGCTACTGGATCGCGGTGCGCATGGTGAGCCGTCCCGGGCTGTTCAGCCTGATTGCCGTGATCGTCGTCGCCAGCATGGGCTACATCTACGCCAATCTGCAGCCGCGCTACCGGTTGGCCGATCAGGTGCCGGACAAACGTCAGGCAGTGGCTGCGTCGAGCCGTCTCGACGCCAAGCTCACCGGCGCCAATCCGGTCGATGTCCTGATCGAATTTCCCAAGGGCGCTTCGCTCTACGCGCCGGAGACGCTGAAGACGATCGCCGAGGTCCACTCAATGGTCGAAACCGCGGCCGGCGTCGGTAACGTCTGGTCGCTGGAAACGCTGCGCCGCTGGCTCGCCGAAAAGGCCGGCAGCAACGACGTCGCGACGCTGAAGCAATATGTCAGCGTGATTCCGGAACATCTGGTCCGGCGTTTTATCTCGGCCGACCAGGATGCGGTGGTGGTGTCGGGTCGCGTTCCCGATATCGATTCAAGCGCGCTGCTTCCCGTGGTGAACAAGCTCGACACTGCGCTGAACAAAGTGCGCGCGGAGCATCCGGGCTACGAAATTGCGGTGACAGGCCTCTCGGTGATCGCCGCGCGCAACAGCTCCAACATGATCGAAAAACTCAACCGCGGCCTCACCGTCGAGTTCCTGCTGGTCGCGATCTTCATCGGATTGGCGTTCCGCTCGGTCGTGGTGATGTTCTCCTGCATCCTGCCGGGCATATTTCCGGTGGTGGCATCGGGCACGGTACTATGGCTGCTCGGGGAGGGGTTGCAATTCGCCAGCGTAGTCGCGCTGACGGTGTCGTTCGGTCTCGGCCTCAGTGCGACGATCCACTTCCTCAACCGGCTGAGGCTGGAGAGCAAGCCGGGCATCAGTGCGGAACTGGCGGTCGAACGCGCGACAGTGCTGGTCGGTCCGGCGCTGATCCTGACGACGGTGGTGCTGGCCTGCGGTCTGGTCGTGACGGTATTTTCCGATCTACCGTCGCTGCGCCTGTTTGGCTGGCTCAGCGCGTTCTCGATGATCGCAGCCCTGGTCGCGGATCTCTTTATCCTGCGGCCGACATCGATGTTCCTGATCAATCTGTCGGAAAAGATTCGCGGGACCGGCGGTCACGCGAAGCCGGCAGAGTAATTGCAGCCCTTGGAGATGCGTTAGAGCGTTTTCGAGCGAAGTGGATTCCGGTTCGCATGAAGAAAACGCGTCAAAACAAAAGACTAGAGCCCCGTTCTGATTCAATCAGAACGGAAAAGGCTCTAGCGTCTCGGCGACGCGTCAGCCCTTCGTCATCGTGATCGTGACGCCGCGGATTTCGCCCTTGGAGTCGATCTGCACGACTTGCTTGGTGCCGTTGGTGCGCAGCGTCAGGTTGGCGGCAAATCCGGAAGCCTCGACGAACACCTCGATCTGGCCGTTGCCTGCGGTACCCTGCAGATTGCCGAAAATATTGCGGCTCTTTTCGCTCCAGTTGCCCGAGATGCGGTCACCCTGGCTCGTCACGTCGCTGGAGAGATCGAATTTGTAGCTGTCGCTGGCGCAGTGCAGGTTCTGCTTCAGGCCGAGCCCCGTGGTGTTGACCTTGTAGTCGGCCTTGCAGCGGATGTGCTCATTGGCACCGTTGGAGAGCGTCACGGTGCCGGCGCCACTCCATGAACCGTCAAAGCCGGCAAACGGGCCTCCCGCCTGGGCATAACTTGTCGTGACCGACAACATGAGCGCGGCGCCAACGCCAGCAGCTTTGAGAGCCTGACCGTACAAGCCAAAACCAAACCGTTTCATCGTGAGTTTTCCCATCAAAATAGACGTTCTTTGCAAAGACACGTCGCGCCGCATCCAAGATTTAGTGTCACTGCAGTATGTTAGGTTCAAATGACAAAATGCCAGTTCCGGCTTCGCGGCATTTCCGCTCAGCGAATCAAAAACATCCCGCCAAGAATCCCGTCAAGGCGTGTCGGCAGCATCTAGCTTTGCGCCGCCTTTGTGTGCAACAGCCAATTGCGAAGAAATTCGATCTTGAAAATACACGTTAGATTTCAGTTGGTTATTAGAGGTGTTTACGCCGCCGTAAATTTGGCCGCATTTACCAGTGTTTGTCGCGTTCTCGTTGCTGCGCTACGTCGCGCCTGCCATCCACACAAATCCGTCCCGGCGATGCCGAAGCGCTATTCGGGAACCGGATTTTTTGCTGCCGAAATGAAGGAATACGATGCGTAAAATTCTCCTCACACTGCTTGTATTGTCGATCCCGGTTTCATCGAGTGCCGTCGCCCAGCAGCAGCGCAGCGGAACGCCGGAAGAGCAAAAGGCCTGCAACCGCGACGTGCAGCGCTTCTGCCGTCCGGTGATCGATCAGGGTGATTTCACCATTCTGGCCTGCTTGCAGCAGAATCGCGCCAAGATCACCCCGGCTTGCGATCAAGTTCTGAAGAACCACGGGCAATAAGCCGCCTTCGCATCGGCCGGTCGCTCCAGGCCCGTTTCCGGCGTGATCGCCGGCCACGGGCCGCATGCGCTGATGCGCCCAGATAGCATTGGTTTTGGCGGCGTATTCCCCTATATGGGGCACGCGATCCCCGGCATGTGCCTGAATGCCGGCGCATGTGTCACGCCAAGATGAATGTAGCCAATTCCCGATGACCAGCGCGAGCGAACTGCGATCCGGAAAGACCCACCGCGACGAGAATTTTCCGGTCGCGTCGTGGATCATCCATCCGCGTCATCGGGCGCTGATCCTGAGCTTCTATAATTTCGTCAGGACCGCCGACGATATTGCCGATCACGCCACGCTCGCCGCCGACGAAAAGCTTGGGCTTCTCGACCTGCTCGAAGCGGAATTGCTCGGCAACGGCGACACGCAGAAGGAGGCGGTCAACCTGCGCCAGGCGCTCGCCGAGCGCGCGATGCCGCCGCGCCACGCGCTCGATGTGCTGATTGCGTTCCGGATGGACGTCACCAAGCTTCGTTACGAGAACTGGGACGAGGTGATCCACTATTGCCGCTATTCGGCGATGCCGGTCGGCCGTTTCATGCTCGACGTCCACGGCGAGAGCACCTCGACCTGGGCTGCGTCCGACGCGCTGTGCGCCGGCCTGCAGATCAACAATCATCTGCAGGATTGCGGCAAGGACTACCGCGACCTCAACCGCGTCTATCTGCCCCGCGATGCGCTGGCCGCAGCCGGCGCCGCCGTCGAGATGCTGGGCGAGGCGAAGTCATCGCCGCAATTGTTGCAGTGCCTGCAAGCGCTCGCGATACGCACGGAATCCTTGCTCGACGAAAGCAAATCGCTCAGCGCCGAAGTCAGGGATTTCCGGCTCGGGCTTGAGGTTTCCGTGATCCAGGCCTTTGCCGACAAGATCGTCGGTATGCTCAAAGTACGCGATCCCCTCAGCGAGAGGGTGCATCTCAGCCCGCTCGAATTGCTCGGTCACAGTTTTGGCGGCATCGCCGGCGAAATCACGCGCCGCGCCGTGGGGCGCCGCCCCGTATCGAAACCGGCGGCCGGCGCATGACGCTCGAGACGGCGGCGGCCAACGCGAATTACGGCACCACCGCGTCCGGCAGTTCGTTCTATGCCGCAATGCGCATCCTGCCGCGCGACCAGCGCGAGGCGATGTTCCAGATCTACAGTTTCTGCCGGCAGGTCGACGATATCGCCGATTCCGACGGTCCGCGTCCTGAGCGGCTGGCTGCGCTCCAGCAATGGCGCGACGATATCGACGCGCTGTATCAGGGCCATCCGCCGTCGCGCCTGCAGGATTACGCCGCGTCGGTCAAAGAATTCGGTCTCAAGCGCGAGGATTTCCTGGCCATCGTCGACGGCATGGAGATGGACGTGCCGCAGGATATCCGCGCGCCGGACCTTGCCACGCTCGATCTCTATTGCGATCGCGTCGCCAGCGCCGTCGGACGGCTGTCGGTGCGCGTGTTCGGTCTGCCTGAGGGTGACGGCATTTCGCTCGCCCATCATCTCGGCCGCGCGCTGCAATTGACCAACATCTTGCGCGACATCGACGAAGACGCCGGCCTCGGCCGCTTGTATTTGCCGCGGGAAGGCCTGCTGCATGCCGGCATCACCAGCAACGATCCGCAAAAAGTGATCGCTGAGCGGACGCTGCCGAAAGCGTGCGTGTCGCTGGTCGAGCGCGCGAAAATGCATTTCGAGAAGGCCGACGAAATCATGAAGCGAAATTCGCGGCGTGCCGTGCGCGCGCCCCGCATCATGTCGAAATACTATCGCGCGATACTTGAGCTTTTGATCGTACGCGGCTTTGCTGCCCCGCGCGCTCCGGTCCGCATCAACAAGATCGCGAAGATCGCCATCCTCCTCCGTTACTCAATCATCTGATGCAGAAAACAGCCCACATCATCGGTGCCGGCATTTCCGGCCTTTCGGCGGCCGTCCGGCTGGCGAACGCCAATTACAAGGTGCAGGTCCACGAGGCCACGCAGCAGGCCGGCGGCCGCTGCCGGTCCTATTTCGATGCGGCCACCAACCTCACCATCGACAACGGCAATCACCTGCTGCTGTCCGGCAACCGCCATGCGATGGCTTACGCCAAATCGATCGGTACCGAGGCAGGCTTGGTCGGACCCAAGCGTGCGCAGTTTTGGTTTGTCGACCTCTCGACCGGCCAGCGCTGGCAGCTCGACCTCGGTGACTCCAGGCTCCCGCTGTGGGTATTCGACGAGGCTCGCCGCGTCCCTGATACCGGCGTGCTCGATTATCTCGCATTGATGCCCTTGATCTGGGCAGGCACCGATAAACTGGTCGGCAAGGCGATCCCCTGCGAAGGCACGCTGTATCAGCGGCTGGTGCAGCCGCTGCTGCTGGCGGCGCTCAACGTCGACCCACCCGAGGGCTCGGCAGGCCTAGCCGGCGCGGTGGTGCGGGAAACGCTGCTGGCGGGCGGACAGGCTTGCCGGCCGCTGATCGCGCGCGACGGTTTGAGCTCGGTGCTGATCGAACCCGCGATCAAGCTGCTGCAGGACAAAGGCGCCAGCATCCGCTTCGGACATGAGCTGCGCGAGTTCACGATGGCGGGCAACACGATCGGCGAATTGAAGTTCGGCGACGACACGATTGCGGTAGCGCCTGAGGATGTCGTCGTGCTCGCTGTTCCGCCGCGTCCGGCGGCGGCACTGCTGCCGGGGTTGAGGACGCCGTCGAAATTCCGCGCCATCGTCAATGCGCATTTCCGTTTCGATCCGCCGAAGGAGTCGCCTCCGATCCTCGGCGTCGTCGGTGGGCTGGTGGAATGGCTGTTTGCGTTCCCGCAGCGCCTGTCGGTCACCATCAGCAATGGCGACCGGCTCGTCGATATGCCGCGCGAAGAACTGGCGCAGGCGATCTGGCGGGACGTCTGCAAGGCCGCAGGCCTGCAGGGCGACTTGCCATTGCCTCCTTGGCAGATTGTGCGCGAACGCCGTGCTACATTCGAGGCGACGCCGGAGCAGAACGCATTGCGGCCGGGCCCGGTGACAGCCTACAAAAACCTGTTTCTCGCCGGCGACTGGACAGATACCGGGCTGCCGGCAACGATCGAGGGATCGGTGCGGTCGGGAGACCGTGCCGCCGATCTGGTTTTAAGAGCGTGACGGGTTTTACTGAAACCGGTCGCGAATTGAGGACGTCTAGCGAAATGCATTCCGGCAATCAAACCGTTGAAGTCGCCGCGCTGGAGAAGAGCATCTCCGCCGCGACGCAGGCGCTGCTCGGCTATCGGCAGTCCGACGGACACTGGGTGTTCGAGCTGGAAGCCGACAGCACGATCCCGGCCGAATATGTCTTGCTGCGCCACTATCTCGGCGAGCCCGTCGACAGCGCGCTCGAAGCCAAGATCGCGAACTATCTGCGCCGCGTTCAGGGCGACCATGGCGGCTGGCCGCTGGTGCAGGACGGTCCCTTCGACATGAGCGCCAGCGTGAAGTCTTATTTCGCGCTGAAGATGATCGGCGATTCCGTGGATGCTCCGCATATGGTGCGCGCCCGCGAGGCGATACGCAGCCGCGGCGGCGCCGCCAACAGCAACGTTTTCACCCGGTTCTTGCTGGCCGCATTCTGCGTGGTGAGTTGGCGCGCCGTGCCGGTGCTGCCGGTCGAGATCATGCTGCTGCCGATGTGGTCGCCGTTCCATCTCAACAAGATCTCCTACTGGGCGCGCACCACGATCGTGCCGCTGATGGTGCTGGCGGCGTTGAAGCCGCGGGCCAAGAATCCCAAGGGCGTCGGCATCGACGAATTGTTCCTGCAGGATCCGCGTTCGATCGGCATGACCGCCAAGGCACCGCATCAAAGCTGGGGCTGGTTCGCGTTGTTCCGCTCGCTCGACATCATCTTGCGCGCGGCCGAGCCGCTATTTCCCCGAAAGCTTCGTGCGCGCGCGATCGACAGCGCGGTTGCGTTCATCGAGGAGCGGTTGAACGGCGAAGACGGTCTTGGCGCGATCTTTCCGCCGATGGCCAATGCTGTGATGATGTATGAGGCATTCGGCAAGCCTGCGGACTATCCGCCGCGCGCGGTCACCCGCCGCGGCCTCGACAAGCTCCTGGTGATTGGCGAGCACGAAGCCTATTGCCAGCCCTGCGTTTCGCCGGTCTGGGACACCGCGCTGGCCTGCCACGCGCTGATCGAAGCCGGCGGCGAAGCAATGCCGCAGGCAAAGCAGGGCCTCGACTGGCTGAAGCCGAAGCAGGTGCTCGACGTCAAGGGCGATTGGGCGGTGAAGCGCCCCGACGTGCGGCCTGGCGGCTGGGCGTTCCAATACAACAATGACTATTATCCCGACCTCGACGACACCGCCGTCGTCGTGATGGCGATGGATCGTTCGCGGCGGGAGACCGGCAGCAGCGAGTATGATGAAGCGATCGCTCGCGGCCGCGAGTGGATCGAAGGCATGCAGAGCCGCGATGGCGGCTGGGCCGCGTTCGACGTCGATAATCTCGAATATTATCTCAACAACATTCCGTTCTCCGACCACGGAGCGCTGCTCGATCCGCCGACCGAGGATGTCACCGCGCGCTGCATCTCGATGCTCGCCCAACTCGGTGAGATGGTGGCGACCAGCAAAGCGGTCGCCGACGGGGTTGCGTACCTTCGTCGCACCCAGCTTGCCGAGGGATCGTGGTATGGCCGCTGGGGACTGAATTACGTCTACGGCACTTGGTCGGTGCTATCAGCCCTCAATGCCGCCGGCGTCGACCATCAGGACCCGATGATTCGCAAGGCCGTGGATTGGCTGGTTTCGATCCAGAACAAGGATGGCGGCTGGGGCGAGGATGCGGTCAGCTACCGACTCGATTATAAGGGATTTGAGGACGCGCCATCGACTTCCTCGCAAACGGCATGGGCCTTGCTTGGATTGATGGCGGCGGGCGAGGTTGGGAACCCAGCGGTCGTCCGTGGCGTGGAGTACCTAAAAGCCACACAGACCGAGAAAGGGCTGTGGGACGAGCCACGCTACACGGCTACAGGCTTTCCGCGGGTGTTTTATTTGCGTTATCATGGCTACTCGAAGTTCTTTCCGCTCTGGGCGCTGGCGCGGTATCGGAATTTGAGAAGCACCAACAGCAGAGTGGTAGGGGTTGGGATGTGACTTGGGGGGCGGGGGCCGCCGCGATCGTGGACATTGACCGAAATTCAATTGATCCACGGCCGGTGTTGATTGTGACGGGATTGGTGCAGGAGGCCCGCATCGCGGCCGGCCCCGGCATGATCGTCATTTGCAGCAGTAGCGATCCGCAGCAATTGCGTGCGCTGCTCGCGACACTGGATTCATCGACATTCAGGGGTGTCATCTCGTTCGGCGTCGCCGGCGGGCTCGATCCGTCGCTGAAGTCGGGCGATGTGGTGGTGGCAACCGAGGTCCTTTCGGGCGATACCCGATTCCTGGCCGGTCTGGCGCTAAACGAGGAAATGATCGCCAGTGCCGCACTGAAGCGCCGACGCGTGGTTCGTGGCGGCCTGGCCGGCGTCGAACAGGTGATCGCGGCGACGGCCTGCAAGGCAGCGCTGCATTCCGAGACGGGGGCGGCCGCGGTCGACATGGAGAGCCATATCGCGGCGGCTTATGCAGCAGAGGCGGGGCTTCCGTTCGCGGCGCTGCGGGTCATCTCCGATCCCGCCGGCCGCGCACTGCCGGCGCTTGCCAAAAGCGCAATCAAGCCGAACGGCGATATCGATGTGCGCAAGGTGCTGCGCGGCCTGGCGCGCAATCCAAGAACGCTGCGCGCGCTGGTCTCGACCGGGATCGACTTCAACCGCGCGCTGCGCTCCTTGCGCGGCTGCCGGGGCTTTCTGCTCGGCGGCGAGAGCCTTGCCACTGCGGAAATCTGACGGCCCAAAACTTCAAGAGACACGAAAAAGGGCGCGATCAGATCGCGCCCTTTTTGTTTCGCCGATTGGCCTTCGCCCTACGCGGCCGTGGAGGCCTTCTGCTGCTGCTTTGCTGCAGCGGCGGCCGCTTCGTCGCGGCGGATCTCGGACAGACGCTTCTGCACTTCCGCCGAGAAGATGTACTGGGCCGGGCGCTGCTTATCGAGGTTGATCTCGGGTGCCATCGGACCGGTGGTCCGGATGCCGCGCAGAGCCACCCACATCGCCTTCAACGGATTGACCAGTGCGGCGTTCGCCGCCGTCGGCTCGTAGCCGCAATGCGCCATGCAGTCGGCGCACTTCTCGTATTTGCCGGTGCCGTAGGTTTCCCAGTCGGTGGTCTCCATCAGCTCCTTGAAGGTCTTGGTGTAGCCTTCGCCGAGGAGGTAGCAGGGCTTCTGCCAGCCGAAGATATTGCGGGCCGGCATGCCCCATGGCGTGCATTCATAGCTCTGGTTGCCGGCGAGGAAGTCGAGGAACAGGCCGGAATGCATGAAGTTCCACTTCTTGCCCTTGCCGAGCGCGAACACGTCGCGGAACAGCTTCTTGGTCTTGGTGCGGTTGAGGAAGTGTTCCTGATCCGGCGCGCGCTCATAGGCGTAGCCGGGTGACATCGAGACGCCGACGCCGAGTTCGGTGGTGAAATCGAGGAACTTTGCGATGTCCTCGGCGGCGTGACCGTCGAAGATGGTCGCGTTGACGTTGACCGTGAAGCCCTTCGCCTTAGCGGCCTTGATCGCCGAGACGGCGCGCTCGAACACGCCTTCTTGCGAAACAGCCTTGTCGTGATGGTCCTTCAAACCGTCGAGATGGACGGAGAAGAACAAATAGGGCGACGGTTCGAACAGATGCAGCTTCTTTTCGAGCAGCAGCGCGTTGGTGCAGAGCGAGACGAACTTCTTGCGCGCCACGAGGCCGCGCACGATCTCGCCGATGTCCTTGTGGATCAGCGGCTCGCCACCGGGGATCGCCACCATCGGCGCGCCGCATTCGTCCGCTGCGTCCCAGCATTCCTGGGCCGACATGCGGCGATTGAGGATCGCATCGGGATAGTCGATCTTGCCGCAGCCGACACATGCGAGGTTGCAGCGGAACAATGGTTCCAGCATCAGCACCAGCGGATAGCGTTTACGGCCAAGCAGCTTCTGTTTGATCAGATAGCCGCCGATACGCAACTCCTTGAAGAACGGTATTGCCATTGAGAGGGTTTCTTTCTGGACTCGAAGATAATGAAGTGGATCAGCCCGCAGTCAGTTCGGCTGGAAGCCGGAATTCGATATTTTCCTCCCGGCCGGGAAGCACCGACACCTTGACGGGTCCGATACGCCTCAAAGCCTCGATCACGTCGTCGACTAAAACTTCGGGCGCCGAGGCGCCCGCCGTAATGCCGACGGCTTTCGCATCCTTCAGCCAATCAGGGTTCAACTCCCTGCCATCGGCAATGAGATAACTCGCGACCCCGACCTCGGTGCCGATTTCGCGAAGCCTGTTGGAGTTGGAACTATTGGCGGCCCCCACCACCAAAATGACGTCCACTAGCTTGCTAAGGTCCCTTACCGCAGATTGGCGGTTCTGTGTCGCATAGCAGATATCCCGGATGTCCGGGCCTTGAATATCTGTAAATCGGGCCTGAAGGGCGGCAATTATGTCTTTTGTGTCGTCCACGGAGAGGGTGGTCTGGGTGATATAGGCCACCGGGGCGTCCGCCGGGAGCGTCAGGGCGGCCACGTCGTCGACGTTCTGGACCAGCAGAACCGGCCCTGGAACCTGGCCCATGGTTCCCTCGACCTCGGGATGGCCGGCGTGCCCGATCAGGATCAGGTTCCGGCCTTTCGACATATAGCGTTTACCCTGATTGTGGACCTTGGTGACGAGGGGGCAGGTGGCGTTGAGCACCGGCAGGCCGCGGGTGGCGGCCTCCTCCTCAACGCTGCGGGCCACGCCATGGGCGCTAAACACGGTCACCGCCAGCGGCGGCACCTCGGAGAGATCCTCGACGAAAATAGCGCCTTTGTTCTTCAGGCTTTCGACCACGTATTTATTGTGCACGATTTCGTGGCGGACATAGACCGGCGGGCCATACTTCTCGAGCGCACGCTCGACGATTTCGATGGCACGCACGACGCCCGCGCAAAATCCGCGGGGCTGCGCAAGATACACTTCCATGGGACGCCCGTTACGCACGTTGCACCAAATCCATTCTCAAATTCATCCAACAGCCTCCATGCCGCGCCGGCTGCCTGCAGGGGTAACTGCCGGGACACCTGTCGCGGGTGCAATATCCGCACCATGGTTGGGTTAGTATCTAGGGGCCCGTCCAAGCACATGGAAGCACAGGGCTTTGTGTCAAAAAATGTGCATTTAGAAAAGGTGCTTCCGCAACGGTTACCGCCGTGCCTCCACGGTAATATGATACGGCATCGTGCGTGGTGCGACCCTGTGTCCTCACTTGTTCGTCACTTTCTTGCCCATTGAGGCGGGGTATACCGGCATCCCAATGTCGTTTCGGTCTGGTGGGGCGGCTTCGTCGAACCCTGAAGAAAGTAACCAAAAACAACATTAGATCGACCTGCGGAACTCCGCTAGACAGCGGACGTTTCCGGCATACTCCTTGAGACTTAGAAAGAAACGATGTGCTGACCAGTATTGTTGTCGCGATTGTCAGAACCTGTACGCGGTTTGCCACTCTGGTCGTCATCTTCTCGCTGCTGCTGGCGATCGGGGCCGGCTTCTACACGGCCCGCAACTTTTCCATCAATACCGACATCAACACGCTGATTTCGCCCGATCTGGACTGGCGCAAGCGCGACAACCAGTTCGAGCGCGCGTTCGACCGCGAGAAGCTGATCCTGGCCGTGGTCGAGGCGCCTACGCCGGAACTCACCAATGCCGCAGCCAAGGCGCTGGCCGAGAAACTGTCGCCAGACAAGAAGAACTTCGAAGCCGTGACGCCGCTCGGCTCCGGCGAGTTCTTTGAAAAGAACGGTCTGTTGTTCCTCCCGGTGGAACAGGTCGGTCAGGTTACGGGGCAGCTGGAATCCGCAGCCCCCTTGATCGAGATCATGGCCGGCGATCCCTCCATCCGCGGTCTGACCGGTGCACTGGAAACCGGGCTTGCCGGTGTCAAGCGCGGCCAAGTCAAACTGGAAAATGCCGCGCGGCCCTTCAACCTGATCGCGCAGACGGTCGAAGATGTTCTGGGCAAGGGCAACGCCACGTTCTCCTGGCGCGAGCTGACCAGTGACAAGCCGCTGACGGATTCAGACAAGCGCGCCTTCATCGAGTTCAAGCCGGTCCTCGACTATCAGGCGCTGGAGCCGGGCAAGACCGCGACCGACGCGATCCGCCAGGCGGCAAAGGATCTCAATTTCGCCGGCGAGTACGGCGCGCGGGTCCGGCTGACCGGACCGGTTCCGATGGCCAACGAGGAATATGCGACGGTTCAGGACGGCGCGATCACCAACAGCATCGTTACGGTTGTCATCGTGTTGATCATTCTCTGGCTGGCGCTGCATTCAGCCAAAATCATCTTCGCGGTATTCGTGAACCTGTTCGTGGGTCTTTCCGTTACTACGGCGGTCGGTCTTGCCATGGTGGGCTCGCTGAACCTGCTGTCGGTCGCGTTCGCCGTGCTGTTCATAGGCCTTGGCGTCGACTTCGGCATCCAGTTCAGCGTGCGCTACCGTTCGGAGCGGTTCAAGAACGATAATCTGACCCTGGCGTTGGAAGAAGCAGCGCGTCGCGTCGCGGTTCCGCTTTCGCTTGCCGCGATGGCTACCGCAGCCGGCTTTCTGTGTTTCCTGCCGACCGACTACAAGGGCATTGCCGAACTCGGCAAGATCGCCGGTGCCGGCATGCTGGTTGCCTTCCTGACCAGCATCACGACGTTGCCGGCGCTGTTGGACCTGCTCAATCCCCCCGGTGAAAGCGAACCGGTCGGTTACGCGTTCCTGGCGCCGGTCGATCATTTCCTTGAGAAGCATCGCGTCATCATCATCGTCGGGACGCTGCTGGTCGCGGTGGCCGGCCTGCCGCTGCTTTACTTCATGAAGTTCGACTTCAACCCGATCAACCTCCGCAACAAGAACGCCGAGTTGATCGCGACCTTCCTCGATCTCAGGAAGGATCCGAACACCGGCGCCAACGCCATCAACGTGATGACGAATTCGGAGGCCGACGCCAAGAAGATCGAGGCGAAGCTTGAAAAATTGCCGGAAGTGCTTCGCGTGATGTCGCTGGACAGCTTCGTGCCCGACAATCAGCCGGCGAAGCTCAAGCTGATCGCGCAGGCGGCAAAAATCCTCAATCCCGTCCTCAATCCCGATTCGGTCGATGCGGCGCCGTCCGATCAGGAGAACGTCGAGTCGTTGAAGAGTTCGGTAGAGAGTCTGCGCAAAACCGCCGGCGAGGCCAAGAACGATGGCGCGGTCGCGGCGCGCCGCCTGGCGGACGCGCTCTCGAAGCTTGCCGAATCCAATCAGGCAACGCGCGACAAGGCCCAGAACGTCTTCGTGGCGCCGCTTAAGATCGTACTCGAGCAACTTAAGAACACGATGCAGGCGCAGCCGGTGAGCCTGAAAACGCTGCCACCGGAACTGGTTAGCGGCTGGAAAGCCAAAGACGGTTTAATGCGTGTCGAGGCCTTGCCGAAGGGCGATCCGAACGACAACGACAATCTCCGCAGGTTTGCCGATTCCGTTCTGGCTGCCGAGCCGACCGCGATCGGCGGACCGGTCTCGATTCTCAAATCCGGCGACACCGTCGTCAAGGCGTTCATTCATGCCGGCATCTGGGCGCTGATGGTGATCAGCGTGCTGCTCTGGCTGGCGCTGCGGCGGATCACCGACGTACTGCTGACGCTGGTGCCGCTGCTGGTGGCGGGCGCGGTCACGCTGGAGATCTGCGTGCTGATCGGGCTGCCGCTCAACTTCGCCAATATCGTCGCGCTGCCGCTGCTGCTCGGCATCGGCGTCGCGTTCAAGATTTATTATGTGACGGCCTGGCGCTCGGGCAGAACGAATCTGCTGCAGACCAGCCTGACACGCGCGATCTTTTTCAGCGCGCTGACGACGGCCACGGCGTTCGGAAGCCTGTGGCTATCCAGTCATCCCGGCACGGCCAGCATGGGCAAGCTGCTGGCGCTCTCGCTGGTCACCACGCTTGCCGCAGTGCTGTTGTTCCAGCCTGCGCTAATGGGCAAACCGCGCGATGTCGGGGAGTAGGCAGATATCGCCAACGGGATCGGCGGGCTGGGCGGTCGCCTGTTTCTGAGCGGGCGCGGCCTTGGGCGCCGCGGCCGGATTCGGAGCGGGGTTCGGAGCCGGATTCACTGAGCCCGTGGTCTTCGGTTGTGCCGGCAGCGCGGTTGTCGGTGCGGCGGTCTTCGGTAAGGCACCGGCTGGGCTCTTCGGCGCGCCCTTGGCCATGCTGTTGGCGGGGCTTGAGGGAATCGGGGGACCGACGCGGGTCCAGGTTTCGCCACCGCAGAGAAAGCCCAACACGCAACCTTGAATCTCGAGCTGTTCGGTACCAACTGGCTTGATGGTCGAGCTGTAAAGCTGTCCGTCCTTGGCGTTATAGACTTGACCTTCCCACGCATCGACGCTGGCCTTCTTCTTCATGTCGATCAGGATCGGCATGCCGAGGGTAGGTCTGCTCTGCTTTGAGGCATCCGGATTATGCGTATCCTTGCCGCCGGGCGTTTTCTCCCAGGCGACTGCACCCCAGATGTTGCCGTAGCATTGCGCGACACGGATGGTGGCAACACCATCGGCTACCTTCCAGTCACCGGTCGGATCAGCGGCGAGAGCCGAGGCAACACCTGTGGCGAAAAAAAATCCGGAATAAACTATTGTGCGCGCTATCGTTCTTGGGCAGTGCAACATGGTTCGAACCTATGCTTAAGTAGATGATTCAAAGCGGGGGTCAAAACGCCGCATTGAGCGTTTTCAGTTGACGTACTGGCCATCAACCGAAGTATGTAGCGGATGCTAAGTTCAAATCTAGACGTTTCCGAGATGTTTGTGGAGCGGCAGGCGCAGCGCAGTTCCATGCATTCGCGCCATTTGAACGAGCAACTCGTACGCGTGCTCAAGACGATTGGCTACGATGTCGGGTTCCAGAAGGGGCAAGGTCAATACCTCTTTGATCGCGACGGGGCTCGTTATCTCGATCTACTAAGCGGTTTTGGCGTTTTTGCGATTGGCCGCAATCATCCAGCCTTGCGACAGGCTTTAAAGAGTGTCCTCGACAGCGACTTCCCCAATCTGGTGCAGCTTGATGTCTCCACGCTCGCCGGTGTGCTGGCCGAACGCCTGCTGGAACATGTCCCATATCTGGACAAGGTGTTCTTTGCCAATTCCGGCGCCGAAACCGTCGAGGCCGCGATCAAGTTCGCGCGCGGCGCGACCGGCCGGCCCGGCATCGTCTCTTGCTCGCACTCGTTCCATGGATTGTCCTATGGCGCCTTGTCGCTGATGGATGATGCGAATTTTCGCAGCGGCTTCGAACCGCTGCTGCCGGGATGCACCCAGATTCCCTTCAACGATCTTGCAGCGCTCGAACAGGCGTTGTCGTCACGTCAGGTTGCGGCCTTCATCGTCGAGCCGATCCAGGGCAAGGGCGTCAACATGCCCACGGACGAATTCCTGCCGGGCGCCGCCGCGCTGTGCCGCAAATATGGATCGCTGCTCATTGCGGACGAAATCCAGACCGGGATCGGCCGCACCGGAAAATTCCTCGCGGTCGAGCACTGGAACGTCGAGCCCGACATGGTGCTGCTGGCGAAGGCGCTGTCGGGCGGTCACGTGCCGGTCGGCGCGCTGCTGACGCGCAAGAGCATCTTCGACAAGATCTTCAATCAAATGGACCGAGCGGTCGTGCACGGTTCGACCTTCGCGAAGAACGATCTGGCGATGGCCGCCGGCATCGCCACGCTTGAAGTCATGAAGGCCGAACGGCTGGTCGAGCAGGCCGCCAAGCGCGGCGCCGAACTTCGGCTCGCATTGACGCGCATGGTGCCGGGCTACGAACTGCTGAAGGAAGTGCGCGGCAAGGGGCTGATGATCGGCGTCGAGTTCGGTCCGCCGAAATCGCTGCGGCTCAAGGCTTCCTGGAATTTGCTGGAGACCGCCAACAAGGGCCTGTTCTGCCAGCTCATCACCGTACCCCTGTTCAAGGATCACAAGGTCCTCACGCAGGTGTCCGGCCACGGCAGCCACACCATCAAGCTGTTGCCTCCGCTTGTGATTACTGAAGCGGATTGCAGCTGGATCGAGAAGGCGTTCGACGAGGTCATCGCCTCCAGCCACAAGGTCCCCGGCGCCATCTGGTCGCTCGGCAAGACGCTGGTCGACAACGCGGTGCGGAAGACGGCGTAAGACAAGACTTTCAAGCAGCATAGCGGGACCGAAACCGATCCGGCACCTTTGCGGTGCCGATGGAGCATCGCGTGATCGGGCAAGCATCATCATGCAAACCCGAAGTGCTGTGACACTGAATCCTGCACGCGCACTTTGTCGCAGTCCCGTTTGCTGACACGTTCTCGATCGAAGTTCTACCTTCGCGTGTGAAGCTGTTCACACAGACTATGGGTTGAGCGCGGTACGATCGGCTGCCTCCGAATTTCCGCGAGGCGTTTCATCATGTGGGAGGACATTATGTCGAACACCCGCTGGTTACCGAGAATTCTTAGATTCAAAGTGGAGAAGCACCGGCACGTCGCGAGACCACGGAGCTCTCTGTTTGCTTTGCCGTTGATGGTTTGCGCGGTGCTGGCTCTCACGGGTACGAGTGCGGCTCAGGCACAGGAGCTGTTTAAGGTCCTGCCGTCGAACCAATTGCAGGATGCGACACCCGTTCAGAACGAAGCCATCCAGAAACTCAGGCAGCGTCCGACGACCCAATCGCTCGACCTGGTCCAGGTCGACGTCAATGCGTTGCGCGGCGACACCACGCAGCTGGCGATCCCGAATAGCCCGTTGCGTACTTTGTCCAAGCGCAGCGCGGACGTTACGAGTCCGAACAATTTCACCTGGCACGGCACGCTGACCGGCGTTCCCGGCCAGGCAACGTTGGTTGTGCATGATGGTAATATTACGGGTTCGATCCAGGACGATGGAACGCTCTATCGCATAGAACCGGTTGGCAATGGCGTTCACGCATTGATCAAGGTCGATCAAGGGCGCCTGCCTCCCGAGCATCCGCCAAGCTTCCAGCAGAAGGAACGGCGTGGGGACATTCAGGCGCCGCCCGCGAACCAGGATGTCGCGAGAGGAGATGGCCCTGTCGGGATCGACGTTCTCGTCGCTTACACCACCGCGGCGCGAACCGCGGTTTCCGATATCACGGCAACGGTTCAGCTCGCTGTGGCCGAAGCAAACCAATCCTATGTGAACAGCGGCATCAACATTAAGCTCAACCTGGTGGATAGTTTCGAGGTCTCCTACTCCGAGAGCGGCAAGACCTTCGACACCATCCTCGCCGATCTCGTCGCCAACACGACCGTCCAGAGCAGGCGCGACAATGCCGGGGCCGATCTGGTTGCGATGATCATCAACAAGACCGACTACTGCGGCCTGGCAGATGCAATCATGGCCCAGGCGTCAACCGCCTATGCAATCGTCCATTATGACTGTGCCACAGGCTATTATTCCTTTGCGCACGAGCTCGGACATTTGCAGGGAGCTCGCCACGATCCGGCGAACGACTCGACAACCACGCCCTACGCCTACGGGCACGGCTTCCAGCATCTCTCTCCGGCGCCGGCGTGGCGGACCATCATGGCGTATGATTGCGCTGGCGGATGCCCTCGGCTGCAGTATTGGTCCAATCCGAACGTCCAGTACAGTGGCATCGCGATGGGCACAGCGACCACCAACGACAACGCCCGCGTCTTGAACGGGACCGCGTCGACGGTCGCTGCCTTCCGGAACCGACACCCCGCTTCAAGCACGGGGCTTATTTGGCGATCCACCGGCGCCGCTTGCAGCGGAGAGTTCTTGTCCGGGATGGCAGTTGCTCGATAACAACGCAGCGACAGTCAGGATAAGCGCCAGCAGCAGCAATCTCTACCAGCTGCACAATAGCGGCCGGATCTGGCGTTCTACCGGTGCGGCCTGCAGCGGCGAATCCTGCCCGGGCTGGCAGATGCTCGACAACAACCCTGCCACTATCGGCATTGTTGCTGCCGACAACCTCTACCAGCTTCATAGCAGCGGCCGGATCTGGCGCTTCACGGGTGCCGCCTGCACCGGTGAATCCTGCCCCGGCTGGCAGATGCTGGACAACAATGGCGCCACCATCGGGATCGTTGCCGCGGGCAATCATCTCTACCAGCTGCACAATAGCGGCCGGATCTGGCGCTTTACCGGCACCGCCTGTAATGGAGAATCCTGTCCGGGTTGGCAGATGCTGGACAACAACGGCGCCACGGTTGGTATCGTGGCCGCTGGCAATGATCTCTACCAGCTTCACAACAGCGGCCGGATCTGGCGTTTTACCGGTACCGCCTGTAATGGAGAATCCTGTCCGGGTTGGCAGATGCTGGACAACAACGGCGCCACCATCGGCATCGTTGCCGCGGGCAATCATCTGTACCAGCTCCACAACAGCGGACGGATCTGGCGTTCCACCGGAGCCGCCTGCAGCGGCGAATCCTGCCCAGGCTGGCAGATGCTGGACAACAACGGTGCCACGATCAGGATCGTCGCCGCTGACAACAGTCTCTATCAGCTTCACAACACCGGGCGGATTTGGCGTTCCACCGGAGCCGCCTGCAGCGGCGAATCCTGCCCGGGTTGGCAGATGCTGGACAACAACGGAAGCACCGGCCGGATAGCCGCCGGAGGCAGCCAATTGTACCAGATCCACATGGCCCGCGCGCCCATGACCAGAACGCGGACGTGTGAGGAGTGCAGGCCTCACTGACCGTCCGCCTCGCGCGACAAAGCACGACGCGCCCCAAAGGTGCGTCGTGCAAATTCGTTGAGTGAAGCCTTGTGGCGCCGCGAGAAGAGTGGTGACGGCGGCTAACCCGCCGTTCCACTTCGCATTGCGCTCTCGAACTTGTCGCCGAAATCGGCGAGTTCGTCCTTGCCGAGATCGCTGACCGCCCAGTAGTTCAACCCGCGGTCGCTCCAGTGGCGGATGTTGAAGCCCTGAACCGTTTCGATTTTCGCAGGCCTGTGTTCGGTGTTCGCGGTTTGCGCCACGAACAGATTGATCACATGCTGGCGGCGGCGATAGACGACGGCTCCGAGGGCGCGGGCATCGACGTAATCGAGCCGTCCGCCGATCAGCGTAAAGCCCTGCGCGGTGAGGTCGATCACCGGCGGCGAGACGTCGAGCTTGCCGTTAAACCACGGTTTGACCGTGTGCTGGTCGGTCGAAATCACGTCGGTGAGATGTCCGGCCTGCAGCGAGCGCAGATGCGCCGAGACGACCTCGGACTGGATGCGTTCGACATCGTCGTTTCGCAGCACGATGGCGACCAGACCGGTCGCGGCCAGCGCCGACACTGCCGACCCCATCGCAAAGCCGCGCAGCACCGCGCGCCGGCTCGGCACCTGTCGCGGTTGCGGCAACGCGGCTTCGATACGCTTGCGCAGTTCGAGCGGAGCCTTGTAACGCACGCCGGCCTCGGCCACCGCCTTGCTCATCTCGCGGTAATCCCTGAGCGCCGCCGCGCAATGCGGGCAGGTCGCAACATGTTCCTCCACCTCGCGCGCGTGTCCGGCGTCGAGTTCGCCGTCAATCAGTGCGTGAAGCAGGACTTCAGCCTCGTCGCATTTCATCTGGGTTGCTCCTCTTCCGCCATCCATGCCGATCGCAGCATGGCGCGGGCGCGCGCGAGACGGGACATCACGGTACCGACAGGCACTTCGGCGACGTCGGCAATCTCGCGGTACGACAAGTTCTGTATTTCACGCAGCACAAAGGTTTCCCGGAACGGTTCGGCAAGCGCGGCTATCAGCCGGCGGACGGTGTCCGAATTCCAGCGGCGCAATAGTTGCGCTTCCGGCGTTTCCTGGGCTTCGTGCCATAGCGGCGCCTGCTCGGCGCTCTCCGGCACGTCCTCGATCGGACTGGTCGGCGCGGTCTTGCGTCTTGCATATTCGGCGCGGCAGACATTGCGCAGGATCGCGAACAGCCACGGCTTCATCGCCGGCCCGCGATAGCTGTCGAAATGCTTGAACGCGCGCAGGTAACATTCCTGCACCGCGTCTTCGGCATCGGCGGCATCGCGCAGCATGTAGCGCGCCAGCGTATAGGCATCGTCCAGATAGGGGAGCGCGGCCTCGCGGAAGCGCCGCGCCTTTTCGGGATTTTCGTCGGATGCTTTGACGGGCATCGCTTCTTGTCCGGTTCGTGCGGTAGCGGGTTTTGCCCGGCCGGGTTCGATCCACCGGCCGGGCATTGCTGTGATGACGTGGTTTGTCACATTATTCAACCTTGACGGCCCCTGTCATGTGCGGATGCAGCGAGCAAAAATACTTGTATTCGCCCGGTGCCGTGAACGTGAACGAGAAAGTGCCGTCGGTGTCCATCGTCTTCGACCTGAACTTGCCGGCGCACACCACGGTGTGTGGAATGTCGTCGCGGTTGGTCCAGGTAACCGTCGTGCCGACCTTCACCGTCAGCTGCGCCGGTTCGAAAACGAAGTTGTCGATGTGCACGGCGGTGTCTTCGGCGCGGGCCGGATCGGCCCGCAGCATGTTGGTCGCAGCGGCGGCAAAGCCAAGCGAAAGAATGCCGAGACTGCGGCGAGTTACTGACTTCATCTTGGAGTCCTTTTAGCCCTGCAGCGGCGTGTCGATGATCGCGAGCGGTTGGTTGTTCTGCTTGAAGTTGATGCTGGCGACGCCGAGCATGCTGCGCAGCTTCGCATCTTCGACCTTCATTGGACCGGGTGAGGGAGCGGTACCGGGCGCCGGCTGCGGGAAAGCCGTCGAGCGCGCGGTGTGGAAGGTGACGTTGCCCTCAACCTTCTGCATCACCTGGTGGATGTGGCCATTGAGCACGGTCACCGAGCCGAAGCCCTTCACGTATTCCAGCGCGCGGGCGCCGTCCTCGGTGCCCCAGCCCCATTGCGGATAAACCGTCCACAATGGGATGTGGGCGAACAGCACGACGGGCGTGGATTTCGAACGGCCCTTGAGATCGTTCTCCAACCATTCGAGTTGCTCGTTGCCGAGATTGCCGAGGCCGCCGCCCTTGAGATCGACGACATTGACGAGGCCGACGAAGTGAACGCCGCCGGCATCGAAGGAGTACCAGCCGGCACCTTTGGTGCCGCGGCCATAGCGCTCCTTGTAGAGCTTGACTTCTTCGTCGATGAAATCGTGCTCGCCGGGTACATAATGCACGTCGAGCTTGGACTGCGAGATGATGCGGTCGGCGTCGTCGAATTCGGACGCTTTCGACAGATGCGTGATGTCGCCGGTGTGGATCATGAACGACGGCTTCTTCGGCATCGCCTTGACCTTGTTGATGGCTTCCTCGAGCGTGCCGATTGCGTTCGGATTGGCCGGCTTATCGAAGCCGACATGGCTGTCGCTGATCTGCAGGAAGGTCATTCCGGATGCTTCGGCGGCGGCTGCGGATCCGACCATGCCAACCGAATGCGGCACGCCGCCGGTAACGGTCCAGAGCACACCGGTGCCCGCCCAGGTCATGCATTCCAGGACGCGGCGGCGGCTGACGCCTTTTCCTTCATCGTGATGGTCGTGATCGCTCATGACATATCTCCCTCGGCCCTTGATTGGGCTTTCGGGTACATGATCGGGGGGAGGCGGGGTTTATTCCCGGAAGTCCCGCCTGGGCTGCGGCAGGCGATGACGTTTTCGTGAGCGGCCCGGTCTGACCAATTTGTTCGGGATTTGAAGGCTCTGAGAGCATCGGCAGGCGTAACTACCGTGCATCCTCCAAAATCATCGCCGCGCCTTTCTCCGCGATCATCGCGGTCGGCGTGTTGGTATTGCCTGACGTGATCGTCGGCATCACCGAGGCATCGGCGATGCGAAGGCCGGCGATGCCATGAAAGCGCAAGCGCTCGTCGACAACGGCAGATGGATCGGATGCCGTTCCCATCTTGGCGGTGCCGACGGGATGGAAGATCGTGGTGCCGATATCGCCGGCGGCTTTCGCCAGCGATGCATCGTCGTCGCCGACCGTGGGACCCGGCAAATATTCTTGCGGGTGAAATTGCGCGAGCGCCTTCTGCTTCATCAGCCGCCGCGTGGTGCGGATCGCGTCCGCTGCGACCTGGCGGTCTTCGTTGGTCGACAAGTAATTCGGTGCGATCGCGGGCGCCTGGTCGGCCTGAGTAGAGCGGACGCGCACGGTGCCGCGCGAGGTCGGCTGCAAATTGCAGGCGCTGACGGTGATGGCGGGAAAACGATGCAGGGGATCGCCGAATTTGTCGAGCGACAGCGGCTGCACATGGAACTGGATATTGGCGCGCTCGCGGTGAGGATCGGAGCGCGTGAAGATGCCGAGCTGCGACGGCGCCATGGTCAGCGGGCCGCGGCGACGGAAGGCGTAGTCGAGCCCCATCAGGCCGCGCCGGAACAGCGAGTAGTAGGTTTCGTTCAGCGTACGGACGCCCTCAACCTTGTAGATCGCTCGCTGCTGCAGATGGTCCTGCAGATTGCGTCCGACGCCCTGACGGTCGAGCACGACATCGATGCCGAGCGGCGACAGCCAGTCCGCTGGCCCAATGCCGGAGCGGTGCAACACTTGCGTCGATCCGATCGATCCCGCGCAGAGGATGACTTCACCCTTGGCGCGCGCTTCGACGATTTCACCGCCCTGCATGAAGCGCACACCGGCCGCGCGGCCGTTCTCGATCGTGAGGCGATCGACCAGCACGTTCTTTTCCAGCCGCAGGTTCGGACGGTTCAGGACGGGCTTGAGAAAACCGCGTGCGGAAGACCAGCGGCGGCCGCGCTTCTGGTTGACGTGGAAATAGCTGATGCCTTCATTGTCGCCGGTGTTGAAATCGGCAATCCGTTTGATGCCCATCTGCTCGGCGGCGTCACCGACGGCGTCGAGAACATCCCAGGACAGCCGTGGCGCCTCGATCCGCCAGCCGCCGCCGGTGCCGTGATGTTCGCTCTCGCCCAGGAAATGATCTTCCAGCCGCCGGAACACCGGCAGCACATCGTCATAGCCCCAGCCGGTGAGGCCGAGCTGGCGCCAGTGATCGTAATCGGCGGCCTGTCCGCGCATCGAGATCATGGCGTTGATGGCGGACGAGCCGCCGATCACCTTGCCGCGGGGATAGGCCAGCGCGCGGCCGTTGAGGCCGGGCTCCGGCTCGGTCTTGAACATCCAGTCGGAGCGGGGATTGCCGATCGCGAAGAGGTAACCGACCGGGATGTGAAACCAGATCCAGTTGTCGTTGCCGCCGGCCTCCAGGATCAGCACGCGGTTTCTGGGATCGGCCGACAGCCGGTTGGCCATGATGCAGCCGGCCGTGCCTGCGCCGACGACGATATAGTCGAAATCACCCTCGAGCCTGCTCGGCATTTTGACTTCCATTTCCTGGTCACGCCCTCGCTTGCCGCGGGCAACTTCCAATACCAGATGGCCGGGACCCGTCTACGCCAAGGCTTCGCCGGGCGGACAAGTCCGGGCCATGATCGCTGGGTATGGGGCGCTGTTTGCAAGCTGTTGGGTGGATCGTCTCTTGCATGCTACACAGGCAAAATTGTTTCAACCTGAGGCCGAGAAGTCCCATGCCCATCGTCAACCGCGTCGCCGATCTGCAACCCGATATCCAGGCCTGGCGCCGGGATATTCATGAAAACCCCGAATTGCTGTACGACGTCCACCGCACTGCAGCATTCGTGGCGGATCGCCTGCGCGAATTCGGCTGCGACGAGGTCGCCACCGGGCTCGGCCGCACCGGCGTTGTCGGCGTCATCAAGGGTAAGAGGCCCGCAGGCAAAGGCGACATGAAGGTGATCGGGCTGCGCGCCGATATGGATGCGCTGCCGATCGAGGAAGAGACCAATCTGCCTTACGCCTCCAAGACGCCCGGCAAGATGCACGCCTGCGGCCATGACGGCCACACCGCGATGCTGCTCGGTGCTGCCCGTTATCTCGCCGAGACGCGGAACTTCGCCGGCGATGCCGTCGTGATCTTCCAGCCCGCCGAAGAGGGCGGCGCGGGCGCGGCCGCGATGATCAAGGACGGGTTGATGGATCGATTCGGTATCCAGCAGGTCTACGGCATGCATAACGGTCCGGGCATTCCGGTCGGCTCGTTCGCAATCCGCCCGGGCCCGATCATGGCGGCGACCGATTCCATCGACATCGAGATCGAGGGGCTCGGCGGCCACGCCGCGCGTCCGCACATCTGCATCGATTCCGTTCTGGTCGGCTCGCAACTGATCACGGCCCTGCAGTCGATCGTATCGCGCAGCGTCGATCCGCTGGAATCGGCTGTGATTTCGATCTGCGAGTTCCACGCCGGCAACGCGCGCAATGTGATCCCGCAGACCGCCGTCCTACGAGGCACCGTCCGGACTTTGACGCCGGAAGTGCGACAACTGGTTGAGAAGCGGGTGCGCGAAGTCGTCGCCGGAGTGGCGCAGATCACGGGCGCGAAGATCGAACTGAATTACGAGCGCGGCTATCCCGTCACCGTCAATCACGCCTCGCAAACGGACCTCGCGACGCGGATCGCAAAGGAAATTGCCGGCGCCGACAACGTTCACGAGACGCCGCCGATGATGGGCGCCGAGGATTTCGCCTATATGCTGGAGGCGCGCCCGGGCGCGTTTATCTTCTGCGGCAATGGCAACAGTGCAGGGCTCCATCACCCCGCCTATAATTTCAACGACGAGGCGATCGTGTACGGGACTTCGTACTGGATCAAGCTGGTCGAGAACACCCTGGCGGCGTGAGGATTGCTGTCGTGGCCGGGCTTGCCTGCCCGTCGAAGCCTCGGCGTAGACGGGTCCCGGCCATACGTCTTGCTGCTCCAAAGACGTGGATGCCCGGGCACAAGGCCGGGCATGACGAGTGATCGACGCGGGTATCTTCTCAGAAAATGTGCGAGAAGATCACATAGAGCGTGCCCGACAGCAGGATCGCGACCGGTAGCGTCAGCACCCAGGCCATCACCATGTTGCGGATGGTGGCGACTTGCAGCCCCGATCCGTTCGCGGCCATTGCACCGGCGACACCGGACGACAGCACGTGCGTGGTCGAAACCGGCAGGCCGAACATGTCGGCGGCGCCGATGGTGGCGGCGGCAACCAGCTCGGCGGACGCTCCTTGTGCGTAAGTTAGGTGCGTCTTGCCGATCTTCTCGCCGACGGTGACGACGATGCGCTTCCAGCCGATCATGGTGCCAAGGCCGAGCGCGATCGCGACCGCAACCTTCACCCAGGTCGGGATGAACTTGGTGGCGCTGTCGAGCGAGCCTTTGTAGGCGTTCAGGGTCGCGACATCTTCCTTGTTGAGGTCGTTTTCCTTGTCCTTCATCAGGAAGCGGATTGCCTCTGAGGTCAGGTACATGTCGTTGCGGGTGTTGCCGACGGCCTCGGCAGGCACCTTGTTCAGCGAACCGTATTTCTGCACCTGGTCGCCGACGTCCTTCACCAGCACCGACAGCGATGGATAGGTGCCTTCGGTGATCTTGTGCGCGGCGACATATTGCGTCACCGCCGGACGGGGATCGCCGATGATGCTGTGGCCGGCACCTTTGGCGGCGATCACCTTGGAGGCGGCCTCGGAGGTTTTCTGGAACTGCACGACCTGCGATTCCGGCAGCGCGCGGTTCAGCGCATAGGCGGTCGGCACGGTGCCGATCAGGATCAGCATGATCAGGCCCATGCCCTTCTGGCCGTCGTTCGAACCATGCGCGAAGCTGACGCCGGTGCAGGTCAGGATCAGAAGACCACGGATCCAGAGCGGCGGCGCCTTGTTGCCTTCGGGCGCACGGTAGAGCGCCGGGTTGCGGACGATCATCTTCAGGAGCAACAGCAGCACCGCGGCGCAGACGAAGCCGACCAGCGGCGACAGCAACAGCGCGTAGCCGATTTCGGTGGCCTTGCCCCAGTCGACGCCGGAGGTGCCGTCGCGGCCGCGCATCAGCGCGTTGGCGACGCCGACCCCGATGATCGAACCGATCAGGGTATGGGAGCTCGAAGCCGGCAGGCCGAAATACCAGGTGCCGAGATTCCACAGGATCGCGGCAATCAAGAGCGCGAACACCATCGCAAAGCCGGCGCTGCTTCCGACCTGGAGGATCAATTCCACCGGCAGCAGCGAGACGATGCCGAATGCCACCGCGCCTGAGGAGAGCAGGACGCCGAGGAAATTGAAAAAGCCCGACCACATGACGGCGAATTCGGCCGGCAGCGAGTGGGTGTAGATCACGGTCGCGACGGCGTTGGCGGTGTCGTGGAAGCCGTTGACGAATTCGAAGCCGAGCGCGATCAGCAGCGCGATCATCAGCAGAAGATAAGGCAGGTAGGTCGTGACCTTGGTGCCGGTCGCATCGACGTCGGCATAGATGCTGTAGGTGACATACAACAGCCCGGCAGCGAGAATGCCGAAGAAGAGGATCATCGTCAGCGGATTGAAACCCTTGTCGAGGTTGGGCCGGGACGCCGGCTGGATCGGTGCTCCCTCGGCCATCGATGAATTGAGTGCAAAATCGGTCATTCTGACGCCCCCGGTTACGATGAGAGCCCCGATGGTGACCGATGCATTTGAAGGTTGGATGACAGCAGCGCGTCGATGCAAAGTCTTGCGGCGGCGGATGGAGCGGCACGCGGCGCGCGCCGGATTGATCTCGGGTATTTCCATTTGGAATCGTTGAGACATCGCCTCGGATGCGAACGCAGTCCGATCGCGGCGATGTGCTGCCGCAGTGCGGCATGTCGCAGGTAATCCGATATAACGCCGGCGGAAATGAGAGGATTGGAGCAAGGTCGCGCGCTGCATGGCGCTGGGCTGGTTGGTACCGTACAGCGCGCCGACCTCATGGGAACGTCATGGCGTGAACAGGACGTCCCAACTCCTCTTGAATGCGATGATATCATAATCGCAATTGAAGGTTGTACATGTATTTGTCATTTCTCGGTCCGTCGCTATTCACAAGAATTTGCGGTTCCATCGGGGGTATTGGGATGCCTAGGCGGCGCGCGCTGATCGTCGCAGCAACGCCGCGGCAATTTTGAGATCCTCGACGAAGCGTTGATATTCCCGCGCCTTGGCGTCGGCATCGGGCAATCGCAGCAGATAGGACGGATGCACCGTCACCAATGCCTTGATGCCCTGATCGAGATCGATCAGGCGTCCGCGGTTCCTGTTGATCGGCGTGATCCTGCCAAGCACGCTCTGCGCAGCGGTCGCTCCCATAGCAACCACCAGATCGGGCTTGATGACAGCCAGTTCGCGTTCGTACCACTGCCGGCAGGCCTTGATCTCGGGCGTGTTGGGCTTTTGGTGCAGCCGGATTTTTCCACGAGGCACGAATTTGAAATGTTTTACGGCATTGGTGACGTAGACCTTGCTGCGATCGATGCCGGCCTCTTCCAACGCGCGATCGAGCATTTGCCCGGCCGGCCCGACGAACGGCTTGCCGGCGAGGTCTTCCTTGTCGCCGGGCTGCTCGCCGACCAGCATTACTTGCGCGGTTTGCGGGCCTTCGCCGAACACGGTCTGGGTCGCGTCCTTCCAGAGCGGGCAGGCACGGCACTCGGCTGCTTGTTCGCGCAGCGTTTCGAGATCGTCGTGAGGCTGTTTGCGGGCCATCAGCGGTTCCAGCCGTTTCTGCGACTTATGCGGCTCGGTCGCCGCATCGGCGATCATCGCGCGCGTGGTGCGTTCGGCGCTTTCGATCAGAGGCTTAATCAATGAGGCCTCCGGCAAGTTCCGCCAATATTTCTTTGGCATTTCGGTTTGCATCGCCTTCACCTTCAGCCGGGCCGGATTGAAGATGCTGGCGTAATAACGCCGCCATGTTTCCTCCAACCGGTCTTCGGTCGGCGCTTCGGTCTTGGCCACCCCCGGTGTGATCGAGACGGCATGTCCGTCCCAATGCGCACAGACGTCCGGCGTCAGGATCGACCAGGGCATGTCGGCGAAGCGGCGGGCGAAGAACGGCGCCGCCAATTCGACGATGTGATGTTCCGGCTCGAACCAGGCGACGTAATGCGACTTCTGCTCGCGGCCGATCTCACGGAAGCGGACGAAGGCGTGCATCTTGTGCTCGTCGCGATGCACGGCCTTTGCCATCGCTGAAACCTGTGCGACGTCGGGGTCGGTCGCGACACTCAGCAGATCGTGGTTGTTATGCAGTCGCCACAGCAGGCGATAGAGGATCGCAAAGCGTTCTGGATCGCGGTGCAGGATCGCAGCTTGCGTCAGTTCGATGAATTTTGCCGATACGTTGAAGGTGCCGTGCGGCGGCTCGAGCGGCGGCGCGGTGGGTTCGAACAGTTCGGGCTCGTCGCCTTTTACACGCCACGTCACGTCTGATGGCTGCACTTCGTTCAACACAAGCGTCCGCGCCGCTTTCCGCCAGCCGTCAAAATCGGTTTCGCTGTCGAGGGTAATGAAGTGCATCTGATACTCACTCTATCCGTCATGCCCGGCACAAGCCCGGCCATGACGGCTTGATCTAAAACCCAAATCCCAATTGCATTGCCTTCGGTTTGAACCGCTCCGCCAGCCGTGTCCCATCGAGCAGATGCGGCAAGGGGCGGTGATCACTGAGAACGATGAACGGCAGTGCCTTGTTCCGGGGTATGTGAAGCCGCGCCAGATCGCCGACGCGAATGGATGTCACCCGTCGCGTGGCGATGATGCGATCGACGGCTTTCCGGCCGAAGCCGGGCACGCGCAGCAAATCCTCACGGCTGGCGCGGTTTACATCGAGCGGAAAGCGGTCGCGGTGTCGTAGCGCCCAGGCGAGTTTTGGATCGATATCGAGCGGCAGCATGCCGATGCTCTCGTCGACGATCTCGCTGGCGTCAAAGCCGTAAAACCGCATCAGCCAATCCGCCTGATAAAGCCGGTGTTCGCGAACCAGCGGCGGCGCAGCCAGGGGCAGCGCGCGGCTTGCATCGGGGATCGGGCTGAAGGCCGAGTAGTAGACACGCTTCAGCCGGTAGGAACCATAGAGATTGGCGCTGGTGCTGAGGATGGTCTGGTCATTGGCAGCATCCGCACCGATGATCATCTGCGTGCTCTGGCCGGCCGGTGCAAAGCGCGGCGGCTTTGTTTTTGTTGCAGCCTTGCCGGCTTCCTGCGCTTCATCGAGCTTCAACCGCAATCGGCCCATGGTGCGGCGGATCGCGCGCACGTCTTTTTCCGGCGCGAGTTTGGCGAGACTGTTTTCCAGCGGCATCTCGATGTTGATGCTGAGACGGTCGGCATATTTGCCGGCCTCGGTGATCAGCGCGTCGTCAGCCTCCGGAATGGTCTTCAGGTGGATGTAGCCGCGAAAATGATGTTCCTCGCGAAGTTTTCGCGCAACGCTGACCACTTGTTCCATCGTGTAGTCCGCGCTGCGGATGATGCCGGAGGAGAGAAACAATCCCTCGATATAATTTCGTCGATAGAAGTCGATCGTCAGCTTCACTATCTCGTCGATCGTGAAGCGCGCCCGCGGTACGTTGCTGGAGGTGCGGTTGATGCAATAAAGGCAATCGTAATTGCAGGCGTTGGTGAGCAACACTTTCAACAGCGAGATGCAGCGCCCGTCCGGCGCGTAGGAATGGCAGATGCCCATGCCGGGCGCGGTCGAGCCGAGGCCTTTGCCGTCACTGGAATCCCGTTGCTCGGTGCCGCTGGAGGCACAGGAAGCATCGTATTTGGCGGCATCCGCCAGGATCTCCAGCTTGCGTTGCACATCCATCGGTGAATCCCTTTGATTCCATTCATGAATCGTCTGCCCTGCAATCCCGATTGACTCCGCAGGCTCTGTTAGCTTTATATTAGAACATATCATGAACAAATGAGCCAGCTTCTGGTTCTCTTCAAACCAGGGCGGCCCACGATTTTCCGAGGAAGCGGCGCATGAGCCCCGCACGCACAAGCACGCTTGCGAGTTTGCGCGGCAGCATCGAGCGCATCGAGGCTGCGCTTTCCGATGCGCACGCGCTCAACAAAATCGCGCTCGGCCATGCCGGCGCCGATGCGACGCTGCGGGGCGGTCTTGCGGTGGCGGCGGTGCATGAAGTGTTTGCCGAGGGACGGCAAAGCGCGGCGGCGACCGGGTTCGTCGCGGGCCTTGCAGGACGGATCTCGCCGCGCCGGCCGCTGGTTTGGGTGCGGCAGGATTTTTCGGAAATTGAATCGGGCGCGTTGTCGATGAACGGATTGGCCGAACTCGGTCTCGATCCGCGTCTGGTCGTGACCGTGCGCGCCGCCGATGTCGACGCCGCGTTGCGGACCGCCGCCGACGCGCTGGCCTGCGATGCGCTGGGCGCGGTCGTGCTGGAAGTCTGGGGGCAGGCGCGTCAGCTCGATCTCGTCGCCAGCCGCAAACTCACACTGGCTGCGCAAACTTCCGGCGTCACTGCCTTGTTGTTGCGCCTTGCCGCGGAGCCGATGCCTTCGACGGCGGAGACCCGATGGATCGTGCGCGCGGCGCATTCGCCGCCGGGATCGGCCTCAAACGCATGGGGCGCGCCGGTGCTCGATGCGCAACTCGTTCGTAACCGTCATGGCCCGGTCGGGCGGTGGATCATGGAATGGAAATGTGATGAGTGCCTTTTCAGCGAACCAGCGGCGTATCCTCAGCCTGTGGCTGCCACGCCTCCCTATCGACCGCATCAAGCGGCAGTTTCCGAACAAAGCGTTTTCAAGCGAAGTGGGTACCGGTTCGCGTGAAGAAAACGCGTCAAAAGAAAGTTCAAGCGCGCTGGATAAAACGTTTTCAAGCGAACTCTCTCACGGCACGGGCAGGTCGGCTCCCTCTCCCGCTTGCGGGGGAGGGTTGGGGTGGGGGTGCCGCCGCGAGTCATACTGTTCGTGTGGAGAGAGTTTCCCCCACCCGTATCGCATCTTTCGATGCGATACGACCTCCCCCGCAAGCGGGAGAGGTGAAACAAGAAACGCCCTGCGTTGTCGTCGCCAAGCAAAACAACGCGCTGCAGATTTATGCGCTCGACGATCTCGCCGTGCGCTCGGGCCTCGACATCGGTTTGCCGCTCGCCAATGCCCGCGCGATCTGTCCCGAACTGACGGTGTTCGATGCCGATCCGGTCGCCGATGCCAAAACGCTTGATGACATCGCCGACTGGTGCGACCGCTTCACGCCGCTGGTGGCGCTCGATTCCCCGCATGGGCTGTATCTCGACATCACCGGTTGCGCCCATCTGTTCGGCGGCGAGGCTGCGCTGCTGCAAATCATGTGCGGTGCGCTGACCCGGCGAGGCTTTGCTGTCAGCGCAGCGATCGCGTCTACCTCGATCTGCGCGCGCACGATGACGCGGCATGTTTCTGGAAAAATCATCGCCGATGGCGAGGAGGCCGCTGCCGTCGGCCCGCTGCCGGTGTCCGCGCTCGGCGCCGATCAAGCCATCGCAAGCGGCCTGCGCCGTGCCGGGTTGAAGACGATTGGTGACGTGGCCACGCGCGGACGCCACGAGATCACGGCAAGATTTGGCGCAGACTTCACCACCTTGCTGGAGCAGGCGCTGGGGCAGGGCGATGCGCCGATCAGTCCGCGCAAGCCGCTGCCTGACTATATCGTGGAGAAACGTTTTCCCGAACCGGTCGCGACCGAAAACGTAATCTCGATGAATCTCTCGACGCTGGCCCACATGCTGGTCACGGCAATGGACAGGCAGGGCAAGGGCGCGCGGCGGCTGGAAGCGAGTTTCTTCCGCACCGACGGCGCAGTCCGCACGATTTGCGTCGATACCGGACGGCCCGTGACCAAGCCGGAGGTGATCGGCCGCCTGTTTCGCGAGCGGCTCGAGGCGCTGAACGATCCGCTCGATCCCGGTTTCGGCTTCGATCTCATTCGGCTCTCCGCCAGCCGCACCGAAATCGTCGTGCAGCAGCAGCGCGATCTCGACTCCAATGTCCATGACAATGACGAACTCGCCGCGCTGATCGACCGCATCGCCGCGCGCATCGGCGGAAGGCGTGTGGTCGTGCATTTGCCGCAGGACACCCATATTCCCGAACGCGCGGTATTGGCGGCACCCGCGCAGCATCATTTGGCGGCCGCAACACAGGCTGCGTGGCCTGACCGTGTCGAGAGCGAACCGCCGCTACGGCCGCTGCGGCTGTTTGAAAAGCCGGAGCCGATCAAGGTGCCGTTTGCAACGGTGCCCGACGGGCCGCCGCATCATTTCACCTGGCGGCGTGCCACCCACGCGGTGGTGCGGGTGGAAGGCCCCGAGCGTATCGCGATGGAGTGGTGGAAGCAGGGCGGGCAAACGCTGACGCGCGATTATTTCCGCATCGAGGACGCCGAAGGCCTGCGCTTCTGGATCTTTCGCGACGGGCTTTATGAGCGCGAGCTTACAGATGAAGCAGGCGAGCCTGTTCCGGCAAAATGGTTCGTGCATGGGCTGTTCGCATGACCGGCATTGAGCCAACGCCTGCTTATGCAGAGATCGGGATCACCACGAATTTCTCGTTCCTGCGCGGCGGATCGGATCCGCGCGCCTATGTCCATGAGGCGAGCAGGCTGCGTATCCCCGCGATCGGCATCGCCGATCACAACACGCTGGCTGGCGTGGTGCGGGCTTACAAGGAACTCGACAATCCCGAGGTCACGCATAAGCCAAAACTGCTGATCGGCTCGCGCATCGTCTTCACAGATGGCACGCCGGATATTTTTGTCTATCCGCGCGACCGCGCCGCTTACGGCCGGCTGTGCCAGTTGCTCACAAACGGCAAGCGCGGGGATGACATCACGCGAATAGAAAAGGGTGAATGCCATCTCAAGCTCCATGACCTCCTGGAATTTGCCGAAGGCCAGCTTCTGATTTTGACGTTGCCGCATCGTTTCGAGACGGCGAAAGCGCTCGATGTGCTCGAGCGGCTAAAGACAAGCCGCGCCGATGGCGTGTGGCTGGCCGCGAGCCTGATCTATCGCGGCGACGACCGGCGCCGCCTGGCGCGGCTCCATCATATCGGAGCAAAAGCAAAGGTGCCGCTGCTTGCGACCAACGAGGTGCTGTACCACCATCCCGCGCGCCGTCCGCTACAGGATGTGCTGACATGTATTCGCGAGAAGACCACGATCGATGCCGTCGGCATACGGCTTGAAGCCAATGCGGAGCGCTATCTCAAGCCGGCCCATGAAATGGCGCGGCTGTTTCGGGATCTGCCGGAAGCGATCGCGGAGACGATGCGGTTTGCCAATCGCATTTCATTTTCGCTTGATCAGCTCAAATATCAATATCCGGATGAGCCGGTGCCACCGGGCAAGACTGCGCAGCAACATCTGGAAGACCTGACGTGGGCTGGTGTTATCAAATATTTCGATGGCGAGATCACCGAAACGCTACGAACCACCTTGCGCAAGGAACTCGCGCTTATCGCCGAACTCAAATACGCGCATTACTTCCTCACCGTGCATGACATCGTCCATTATGCGCGCAGCCAGAACATCCTCTGCCAGGGCAGGGGCTCGGCGGCGAATTCCGCCGTCTGTTATGTGCTCGGCATTACTTCCGTCGACCCGACCAAGGTCGATCTGCTGTTCGAGCGTTTCATTTCCAAAGAGCGGCTGGAGCCGCCCGATATCGATGTCGATTTTGAGCATTCGCGCCGCGAAGAGGTGATGCAATATGTCTACCGGCGCTATGGCCGCCACCGCGCCGCGATCATTGCGACCGTTATTCACTATCGTCCGCGCAGCGCGATCCGCGATGTCGGCAAGGCGCTGGGGCTGACGGAAGACGTCACCGCGGCGCTCGCCGATACCGTGTGGGGTAGCTGGGGCAAGGGCCTCAACGAGATGCAGGTCAGGCAGGCTGGGCTCGATCCAAAGAATGCAATGGTCGAACTCGCGGTCGAGCTTGCCACCGAACTGATCGAATTCCCCCGCCATCTGTCGCAGCATGTCGGCGGCTATGTGCTGACCCAGGACCGGCTCGATACCTATGTGCCGATCGGCAATGCCGCGATGGACGACCGCACCTTCATCGAATGGGACAAGGACGATGTCGACGCGCTGAACATGATGAAGGTGGACGTGCTGGCGCTCGGCATGCTGACCTGCATCCGCAAATGTTTTGATCTGATCGACGACCACAAGGGCGAGCGCTGGGAGCTCGCCACTGTGCCGCAGGACGACAAGGGTGTCTACGACATGCTGTGCCGGGGTGAATTGCTCGGCGTGTTCCAGGTCGAAAGCCGCGCGCAGATGAACATGCTGCCGCGCCTTAAGCCGCGAACATTCTACGATCTCGTCATCGAGGTAGCCATCGTGCGGCCCGGTCCGATCCAGGGCGACATGGTGCATCCTTATCTGCGGCGGCGAAACGGCATCGAGAAGGAGAACTATCCGTCGCCATCGCCCGCGCACGGCCCTCCGGACGAATTGTACAAGGTTTTGCACAAGACGCTTGGCGTGCCGCTGTTCCAGGAACAGGCGATGCGGATCGCGATCGAGGCCGCTGGATTCACTTCCGAGGAGGCAAACGGATTGCGCCGCGCGATGGCAACGTTTCGTAACGTTGGGACGATCGGAAATTTTGAAGAGAAGCTGATCGGGAATATGATTCGTCGGGGGTACGATCCGCAATTCGCAAAGAATTGCTTTGAGCAGATCAAGGGGTTCGGCTCTTACGGCTTTCCGGAAAGCCATGCCGCAAGCTTTGCGCAGCTCGTCTATATCTCGTCCTGGCTCAAGCATTACCACCCCGACGCGTTCTGCTGCGGGCTGCTCAATTCGCAGCCGATGGGCTTTTATGCGCCGGCGCAGATCGTCGGAGACGCCCGCAAGAACGGCGTCGAGGTGCGCGAGATCGATGTGTCCTTCAGCTTCGCACAGAACACGCTGGAAGAGAGGAGCGGCAAATATTGCGCCGTGCGATTGGGATTTCGCCAGATCGATGGGTTCAGGTGGGTGGATGAGGACGAGGAGAAGCTGAAGCAACTTCAGTCGTCATTCTCCGATGCGCAATTGCGCATCGTAGGCGCGCCTGCGCTCCCTCTCCCGCTTGCGGGGGAGGGCTGGGGTGGGGGTGTCGCCGCGAGTCACACTGTTCGTGTGGAGAGAGTTTCCCCCACCCGGATCGCATCTTGCGATGCGATCCGATCTCCCCCGCAAGCGGGAGAGGTGGAGAAAGCCGAAGACTGGGCCGACCGCATCGTCGCCGCACGACAACGCCGTCCCTTCACCTCGCTCGAAGACTTCGCCCGCGACACGGGCTTGCCAAAACGCGCGCTGATCCTGCTGGCGGATGCCGATGCGTTTCGCTCCATCGGGCTCGATCGCCGCGCAGCACTTTGGGCGGTGCGCCGGTTACCCGATGATGTGCCGCTGCCGCTGTTCGAGGTCGCCACCGCGCGCGAACAGCCCGACGAGAATACGCAACCATTGCCGCTGATGCCGTTGCCGGAGCAGGTGGTCGCCGATTATCAGACGGTGCGGCTGTCGCTCAAAGGTCATCCGATGGAATTTTTGCGGCAGATGTTTTCCGGAGAGCGCGTTGTCGCCTGCAACGAAATCAACCACCGCAATGACAAGCGACATGTCCGTTGTGCCGGCGTGGTGCTGGTGCGGCAACGTCCGGGCAGCGCCAAGGGCGTCGTCTTCATGACGCTGGAGGACGAAACCGGCATCGCCAATATCGTGGTGTGGCCGAAAGTGATGGAAAAATACCGCAAGGAGGTGATGGGCGCGCGCCTCATCCTGGTCGAGGGCTATATCCAGAGCAGCCCGGAAGAAGTGACCCATCTGGTGGCGCAGCGCATGTTCGACCGCTCCCACGATCTGATCGGTCTCGCCAATGATGCACTGAGCCGCAAGCACCCGGTGCCGGCCGGGCCGGCGTTGATCGAGCCGCTCAACGACGACCGCCGCGAGCATCCGGATAACCCCGCGCAAAAAATCCGCCATCCGCGCAACGTCCGCATCCTGCCGCCGTCAAGGGATTTTCACTGAGCCAACTTTCGCCGCGGCTTCAACCCGCGTGCATGAAGGCCTCTACTTCCGTAATGCGGCCACCGGGCTCAACCAAGGCTCGCACTGAAATTTTTACACTGACGGGTTGGCCGTTCTTGTGACGGCCTGTCGTGGTAACGACCTCGGGCAAATTGCTCGTGCCTGTTTCGACATATCTCGCAAAGCCGCGGCCATGGCATGCATGCGATTGCGGTGGGATGATCAGTTCGATCGAATTGCCGATCGCCTCAAGTTCAGAAAATCCGAACAGACGTTCGGCGGCCGCATCCCAATGATTGATCGTGCCGTTCCGGTCGACCCTGACGGTGGCGGTCATTTCGTCATCCTCCGGCAACGGCCTGGCGATCGGCTCAGCCGGTCGGGCCCTGCTTCATCTTAGCAAAATCCCGCAATGCCGCCTATCGGCGCCGGGCGGACACCGCGACAAAATCCGCATATCGCATGCGCCTATGCGGGCGGCTTGCTTGCCATCTCCAAAAGCGGAGGGATAAGTTCGAGTGTACGGCGATAATTCGCAAGGAGATACTCGCATGAATGACGGATCGAGCAACGGCGGCAGCTCGGCAACGCCAATGCTGTTTCAGCCACTCACGATCCGGGGTCTTACGCTGAAAAACCGCCTCGTCGTACCGCCGATGGTTCACTATCGTGCCGACCCCGGCAATACCTGCGGCACCTTTCACGTCGTGCATCTCGGCCGCTACGCGCTGGGAGGTTTTGGGCTGGTCTTTGTCGAGGCGACAGGGGTCGAGGAGGTCGGGCTGATCAACGAGCATGACCTCGGCATCTGGAACGAGGCGCAGGCTGAGAGCTTCAAGCCGCTGATCGCTTTCATGAAGCGCCAGGGTACCGCGATCGGCATTCAGCTCGCCCATGGCGGCCGCAAGTCATCCTCGCAAACCGCCATGCAGGGCATGGGACCGCTGACCGAAGAGAATTTGAAATCCGGCGCCAAGATCTGGCAGCCGGTGGGGCCGACCGCGGAGCCGGTCGCGCCGGGCTGGCTCACGCCACGGCAACTGACGACCGAAGAATGCAAGGCAATGGTCGGCACCTGGGCGAATGCTGCGCGGCATGCAGTCGCCGCCGGATTCGACACCATCGAAATCCACACGGCCCACGGATATCTGCTGGCGTCGTTCCTGTCGCCAGTCTCGAACACGCGCAACGACGAATATGGCGGCGACCGCGCCGGACGGATGCGGCTGCCGCTGGAGATCGTCGAAGCGGTACGCCGGGAAATGCCGGCCTCGATGCCGCTTTTCCTGCGGGTCTCGTCGGTTGACGGCACCAAAGAAGGCTGGAACATGGACGACACCGTCGCTTTTGCGCGCGAACTGAAAGTGCGCGGCGTCGATGTGATCGACTGCTCCTCGGGCGGTATCTCGGGTGCGGCGACCGCCGCCCAGGTGACGCGCAGCCTCGGATTCCAGGTTCCGTTCGCGGAGCGGGTTCGCAAGGAGGCCGATATCCCGACCATGGCCGTCGGCATCATTCTGGAGGCACAGCAGGCCGAAACCATCCTGCAGAAAGGGCAGGCCGATCTCATCGCGATCGGCCGCCAGTCGCAGTTCAATCCCAATATCGCTCACCATTTTGCGCACGAACTCGGCATCAACGCGCGCTTCGAGGATTGGTCGCCGGAATTCGGCTGGTGGCTCGAGAAGCGGATCCGAACCCTGGAAGGTTTTGCCACGCCGACCGGCGCCGTCACGCGCCGCTCGTGAACCGGGTGATGGCCTTCCTCGCTGTCATCGTCCGCGGGCGATCCAGTACTCCGGGTCAGCAGTGACTAAACGGATAGGCCGCAGCGTACTGGATACCCGCATTCGCGGGTATGACGGTCGTATGCGGAGCCTGTATTCTAGAGCATGATCCGGAAAAGTGGGTACCGGTTTTCCGAACAAGATCATGCTCAAACAAGAAGATAGAGCGCGATGACGATTCGAAGAAAAGTCATCACGCTCTAGGTCGCTCCGGACCTACCCTCAGAAATTCACGCGGTTCGAGATCGCTCCGTCGACGATGAGATTTGAACCGGTCGTGAACGAGGAGGCCGGGCTCGCCAAAAACACCGCCGCGTTGGCAATTTCCTGCGGCGTGGCCATGCGGCCGGTTGGATTGCGCGCCAGCGCATCCTGATATCGCTTGGGCATGTTCTGTTCTACCTGATTCCAGATACCGCCCTTGAAATAGACGGTGCCCGGCGACACCACATTGACGCGGATTTTCTTGGGCGCGTGCTGACGCGCAAGTCCCTTGGCCATGTGCACCAGCGCCGCCTTTATCGGACCGTATGAACTGGCCGTGTCCGCCTGCGCGGCCGAAATCGATGAAATGATGACAAAGGACGCGTCGCCGGTCTTCTCGCCGCTCGCTTCGAGGAACGGACGCGCGCCTTCGAACGCATTGACCGCGCCCAGCACGTCAAGCCGAAAGTTCTGCTCCCACGACGCGGGATCGCCGCCTTGCGCCATGGCGCCGGCATTGGAAAACAGCATATCGATGCTGCCCAATTCCTGCGCGACGCCGGCGATCCACGATTTCAGCGCGGCGCCGTCGGTGATGTCGAGGGAGGCGCCGGTGGCATGCACGCCCTGGCTTTTCAACTCGGCAACGGTGCTCGCGATCTGATCGGCGTTGCGGGCGCAGACCGCCACGTTAGTGCCTTCGCCGGCCAGCGTGCCGGCAATCGCCCGTCCAATGCCGCGCGTGCCGCCGAGGACGATCGCGTTTCTTCCCTTCAAACCCAAATCCATTTTGCATTCTTCCTTTGTTGATGCCGGGGCATTGTAGCGGCCAGGGCAACTCGGAAGAAAGCTCAAACTCCCAAAGGTCAGCCGGGCAAGCTTGCCATCGCGCCTTTGCTCGAGCCGGCGGTTAGCCCGCGGCCCGCCGCGGCATCGCGTTCGTCGCTGCGTCGGCGGGCGTGGGAATCTGCATCAGGATGGTTTGACCTGACGATGCGATTTCGATTCCGCATTCCTGGAATCGCCGCTTCATACGGCGGTTGAATTCGCGCTGCACAGGCCAGCGGCCGCTGTCGGTACAGCGAATCTGGCCGACGATCGACGCCATCGAGCCATCGACCTTGTCGATGCCCCACAGTTCGAGATCGCCGCGGATCATCTGCCGGTATTCGGTCTCGTTGCGCATTTCGGCGACGATATCCTTCAGTATCTGGCCGGCGCGGTCGGTATCTTCCTTGTAGGAAACATTGACGCTGACGGCCGCATTGCCGGCGCCACGGCTTGCATTGGTGATCGTCGTCACGGCGCTGAAGGGAACGATATGTACCGCGCCGTCGCCGGCGCGCAGGCGGATGGTTCGGATCGAGACGTTCTCGACGGTGCCCGACAGGCCGGACACACTGACGTTGTCACCGACCTGAACGGTATTTTCCAGCAACAGAAACAGCCCGGTGATGAGGTCTTGCACCAGTTTCTGCGACCCGAAACCGATGGCGATACCGACGATACCGGCGCCCGCCAGGAGAGGGGCGATGTTGACGCCGATTTCGCTCAGTGCCGTCAAACCAACCACCGTCACGATCAGACACAGCAGCGCCGTTCGCAGCATCGGCTGGAAGGTGCGCAGCCGTGCCGCGCGCGCGTAGTGACCGTCGCGCGACAGCGTATTGAGCTGACGATCCATCAGGGCGTTGATGGCTTCCCAGATCGCTGCTGCCGCAAGCGCCGCGATGCCGATCGTCACGACGGCCGACAACAGCCGGCTGCCGATCTGGCCGCCGTAGAACCAGACGATGGCATCCACCCCCCAGACTTCAAGCAACGCAACGAAGCCGATGAAAGCGATGATGGAGGAGACGATCTTGCGCAGCAGCGGCAGATAGCGATTGGCGCGGGATTCGAGGCCGGGAAAGCGCTGCAGGATATCCGGGCCGATGCTGAAACCGCGGTCGATCAGGCTCAGCACCACGATAATGGCAAGCCGGGTAATCAGCGCAACGGCAATGGTGCCGACAAAATACTGCAGGAGCAGCGAGTAGCCGTTGCGGATGTTCATCGCCCACACCGCCCACAATGCGAGATCGAGAGCGATCGCAAGAATGTGCCACAGGCCGGCTATGCGATTGCGCACCCGGGCAGCTGCGCCCTCGCGGCCGGCCGGCGCGCGAATGGCGTCGGCGACGGGCCTGCGGCACTGCAGGATGATGACGACGATAAAGAGATGCACGATCAGCATCACCAGACGCAGCAGTGCAGCGTAGCCGGCGCGATGCAGACCCAACAGCAGCGCCACATTCGCAAAGGCGAAGCCTGACACGCCGACGGTAACGATACGGCGTGCCCAGATCTCGATATAGGCCGCGGTCTCGGCGCGAACGCGAAACAGGCCGAAAGGCCCTGCCAACGCTCGCACGACACAGATCAGCCCGCGCGACAGGGCGTAGGCGTTCACGACCGCGAGGATTACGAGCCGGGTCGTCACGAGATTGCCGATCTCGGTGCCCAGCAGCATCGTGGCGACACCGACGAAGACGAGCACCGGGAGCAGTTCGAGCGCGAGCCGCCCGAGCACGAACGGCAACCGAACCAGCGACTGCCAGGCGCGCGCCAGGCTGAGACGCCGTTGCTGCGATCCGGCCTTCCCCATAACGTCTGCCGCAGAAGAAGGCGGGTCGGCCATCGCCAGCGTCTGCGCAGCAGCCCGAGCCGCCTGCGGGACGCGCGTTTCCAGCAGTGTCACCGGGCGCTTGATGAGATGGAAGACCAGCCATTCGGCTGCGAAGGCGCAACCGAACACCAACGCGAGTTTCCACGCGATATCAAATAGCTGATTGTAAGCCGCGGGATCGTTGGCCGTTCGCACGATCCAATAATAGAACGCGCGATAGTGCGTCAGCGTCCGCGCGACATCGGCGACCTCGCGCGAAATCTCGCCGACCTGCTCGGATACTGTCAGCAGGAGCTGCGCGCCAAGGCTGTCCGCCGTGAGTGGTATCGCGGATTGCGGTTCGGGCGCGGGTTGTGCGGCTTGCGTCTGCGGCGAGGCGTTGGCGATCGCGCGCAGCGTTTCGATCATCTGTGCACGCTTCTTGTCGTCCTGAAGGGTCTCGAGCGCCCGCTGCGCCTGATCGGACGTCAGTACATTGGCGCTATCGGTTGCAGGGGAGGCGGCCTTGGGCGCGGCGCCGGTCTGGGCTGAAGCAGGGAAGGCAAACAACGCGCAGGCGAGCAGGATCGATGGAAGTAGTTTGTGCGACACGAAGAACCCTTATGAATATCTGTGCGACAGCAAAACCGGAACCGGTATTCGCCTTCGTGCATGCGGGATGTTGGATCGCCCCTTTTCCCCGTGATCGTGTGTCGGAAGTTTGCCAAGCCGGCGGCTTTCTCTTGGCATTTGCAGCGTTCGCGGGCGGCGCGCTGTGTGCCTTCCGGCGGCCTCGGCGCTGACCCCAAAAGCCGGACCGAGCGCCCAATGTCTACGCGCCTTGCTCATGGCCCGCCGTGATAGGCGCGGTTCTCGATGTTGCCTGCTCTCGCTCGCCTGTTGATGTGGATCAATGAGAACCGCCTCGTGGGGGACACACTGGCAGGGCGTTCATCTAGTCAGGGAGGTTGACATGATCACCAAGTCGGAAATGGTCTCTCGCCGAAAAGCCCTTTCTCTCATTGGATCGGTTGCTGCGTTCGGCCTCGCGACCGTTCCTGCGGTACTGACAGTGTCCGATGCTGAGGCTCAGACAGTTGGTATGCAGCGGCGTCAGGAGCGGCGTGAAGGGCGACATCAGCGGCGTGACGACCGTCGGACTGGGCGCACAGAACGACGTGAGGAGCGGCGGACAGGTACGGCTGCGGGCGCGGTTCCTGCTGGTACAACCACCGGCGCAGCGAAGTAATTCGATCATTAGGCCGTCTGTCGCCTGTCGGATGCGCCATCCAAGACCCCGATCCGCTCGCAACGGAGACGAGCTCCGGCAAGGATCGGACTTGTCTTTTCTCCATCACCCCGTGGCGATGGGCCTTGATGGTGCGCTCGGTCGCTAAGGCGCGTCCGATCTGCTTGTTGGTCCGACCGCGAATGATCAGGTCGAAGACTTCCCGCTCGTGCGGCGTCAGGTCCCGACGCGGGCCCGAGCGAACTCCTGTTTGTTCTGTGGTTCGCGTGATGTTTGGTGACGTGCAAAGCCCGTTCAATTGCGCGAAGAAGGTCGTCGGACGGCGGGGAAGCAGACCACAAATTGCGAATACTTGATGCCCGCTTCGCCCCCCGTGAGCGGATATTATCAGCTAGACCAGTCATGTCCGGAAGTGCCGCCATGAACAGACCTCGATGGAGCAATGAAAACGAACATCTCCAGCACAACTAACTCTCGGGGACCACCAACGGCCGCTCCATGCTCTTTAGAATAGCCGCATGCTCATCGACCATCACTATCCGTTGCGCCGTAATATGCGCATCCGGCCCGGTGCTTACGTGCGCCGCCCAAGCGCTGGCCAGCCTTTGATCTAGATCAATGGAATCTAGCCCTTGAGGTTGAGGGTTATTTATTTGGCGACGAGGCGAATACGGCTGCTTCGGGAAGGGAACATTTCGGGACTAATGATCTAGGAGCCCGAGTGATGTCGATACGCGAACCCATTCTCAAGACCGTTGCGATCACAGACCTGCGCCCGACCCAGATGACGGTCGGCATTCGCGAGGTCAAGGAGAAGCGCAAGCGCTGGCGTGACGAGAGCAAAAGCAAAGGAGCCGAGTTTCTAGGCAAGCATATGATCCCGGTCGTGCTTGGCCCGAAGGATCGCCACTACGTCATCGATCATCACCATCTGGCGCGTGCGCTGCATGACGAAGGTGTCGAAGATGTACTAGTTACCGTGGTGAAAAACCTCGGGACGCTGGAGCCCGAATTCATTCTGGTTCGTCCTAGACAATCACAGCTGGATGCATTCATACGACGACGAGGGCCGCCTACGCCATTACAAGGATTTGCCGAAGACCATGGCCGAGCTTATTGACGATCCGTTCCGCTCGTTGGCGGGCGAACTGCGACGCGCCGGCGGCTTCGCCAAGGACACGACGCCGTTCAGCGAGTTCTTATGGGCGGATTTTTTGCGTCGACGGGTCAAGCGCAAAACCGTAGAGAGCCACTTCGAGGCCGCCCTCGAGCAAGCCCTGGAATTGGCTAAAAACGAGGAGGCGAGCTACCTGCCCGGCTGGTGTGGTCCCGTCCTGGAGGATTGAAGGCATGCCATCCTGCATGAAAAATCCGCATGCGCGCCGAAGGCCCGACGAGCCGTGCTAGCAGGTACGAGAGGCTAACGGACAGCGGCATCGACTAGAGGAAAGAGTAACTCATGGCGCATGCAGAGGCCGGCGGAACACTGAGCCATCTGGATCAGGAGCTTGTCGCGTCGCTAAACGACTTTCACGATCCGAGCCAAGAGTGGCGCCGCCTATTCTCGGAACTGCTCGGAACGTTCTTCCTGGTCCTAGTGGCCGCCGGTGGCGGCATGATGGGGCAGGCCTTTCCCGGCACGATCAGCCGTGCCGCCGCGGTCGTCGCACCCGGTCTGATGGTGATGGCGATCATCCTCTTCATGGGCAAGGTGTCCGGCGCTCACCTCAATCCCGCGGTCAGTATCGCGTTCTCGCTGCGTGGCGATTTCCCATGGCGTCGCGTGCCGGGATACATCGTCGTGCAGTTGATCGGCGCGACGGTCGCGGCGCTGTTCCTGCACGCGGTGATCAACGTGTCGGCCAGCTACGGGTCGAACTATCCCTCGTCGGGATACTCAGCGTTCGATGCGTTCCTGATGGAGGCCGTGCTGACCCTCGGTCTTGTCAGCGTGATTCTCGGGACTGCCTCCGGCGCCCAGAACATCGGGATCCTCGGCGCAATCGGCGTCGGCGCGTACATTGCGCTCGCCGGGCTGTGGGGGAGCCCTATCTCGGGAGCGTCGATGAACCCCGCGCGCACGTTCGGCCCAAACTTAGCCGCAGCCGACTTCACGAGCTACTGGGTGTATGTCGCAGGCCCACTCGCGGGTGCAGTTCTCGCAGTGGGTGCAGCATGGGTGCTCCGAGGTGCTGGCGGCGGCCGCGCAGGCTCAGGTGCGGCACAGGGAAGCCTTTTCACCGAAGTCGAGCACCCGAAGAAGGAGTGAGGTGCACGCTCGAAGCTAGTCGCTAGCGGCAACTTGTATCAGAAGTCTCACGCCGGGATCGCTAAGGACCTGCAGCGCTATTAAATGCTCGCACGGATGGAAAAGCACCCTTCAACCGATTGGGACGGTTCGTTCGCTTGTAAATTCTTTTGATTTGCGGGGTGAGTTCGCGCAGATTGAGACCGGTCAGACGCGCGCCATACAAATAACTGATGCCACTGAGCTTGGCCGGACCATTCAAGCCATTCAAAATGATGAAAGCCAGCCTCTCTTCTGCAAGTCTAGACGGTCCATGAGGGCAGCCGAATAACCGGTCAGAAGTGAGAGAAACCTAAAATTCGAGAGGGACAAGGCGCGATGGGTCATGAACTCACGCTGTTCGTCGGCACGTTTGCGACATTGCTCGCGATCATAAATCCTTTCGAGGTCCTGCCGGTCTATCTGAAGATGCTGGAAGGCCAGGACGCAGCCACGCATCGCCAAGTGGCTTGGAAAGCCTGCTTCTATGCGCTGTTGCTATCTCTCTTTTTTCTGATCTTCGGAACGCTGATCCTGCGCTTATTCGGCGTGCCACTGAGCATGGTCCGCATCGTCGGCGGAATTATTCTGATGAAGATCGGCTTTGAGCTGTTTTCACCGTCAGCGGCCGGCGGCGTGATTCCGGAGGGCGGCGCGGATCAGGGCTCCAACATCGCTTTCGTACCACTTGCGATGCCGCTTATGTGCGGACCTGGCGCAATAGCCACCATCCTCGGCATGACTTCGACAATCAAGCAATCGTCGACGGAATTGGTCTCATTCGTGGCGATCGTCTTAGCTATTCTCGCGACAATGTTGGTCACCTACGTGTGTCTGGCATATGCTAGCAAGCTTTCCGACAGACTTGGTCCAATGGGCATCGACGCAATCACCAGAATTGTTGGTTTCTTCGTCTCGGCAATGGGCGTTGCCCTGATATTCGATGGCGTAATCGAGGCTTTGCAGACGCATGGTGTGACGAGTTTGCATTGAACCAACTGTTGATAGCGCCAAACAAATGGGGAGGACCCAGAGCAGACATGGCCTGCACTACCCCCGGTCTTTTTCTCCTAAGAACAGACCCGGTCAAAGAACCGACACTCCGGTGCATTTAAACTCTCGATCGGGTCGGGTTTACACCACAGCCGTAATACAAATTCCCCCGCTGTTACCATTCTGTCACGATTTTGGGCGCTGCCTGTGCCCTAGTATTGGATGCCCGCCGTAATTCAGCGTTGTGGTTCGCGAGCCGCTTTGATTAGCTGCCACTGGTTGAAATACCCCAGAGATTTGCAATGGGATCAAACGAGCCAGCAATCCGCGTCATCGGCTATGCGGTAATCGCTGCGGCTCTGCTGCTTTGCCCCCACGTATCACATGCTGACCAGGGTGGCGGCTCATTCTGGTTTCCGGGTCAGTTTGCGAGTCTCGTTGCCGTGCAGCAGACACCGGGCTGGGCGCTCAGTGTGAACTATTACCACTCCAACGTCGCCGCGGCCGGGAATGTTGCAGCGGCCAGAGAGATCCTGATCGGCAGAATTCCCGCGACCGTCAACGTTGACTTGAATCTGAGCCTGAGCGGACGGGCCGATCTGGTCGCCCTCACGCCATCCTATACTTTCGCGACGCCGGTGCTTGGCGGTCAGTTCGTCGTAGGCCTGTCCGGCCAGTTCGGAAGAACCGCCGCCAGTATCGCCGGAACACTGACAGCGACAGCCGGGCCGATTGCAGTGACGCGCAGCGGAATGCTCGACGGCTCACTCACCTCCTACGGGGATCTCGCACCATTCGCGGAACTGTTCTGGAACTATGGCGTCAATAATTACATGGCTTACCTCACCGGCAATATTCCCGCCGGCGACTATGATCCGCTGCGGCTTCCCAATATCGGGCTCGGACGCGGTGCAATCGATGCTGGCGGCGGGTATACCTATTTCGATTCGGCGGCGGGAAACGAATTCTCTGGCGTCGCCGGCTTTACCTACAATTTCACCAATCCCGAAACGCAGTACCGGAGTGGTATCGATTTCCACTTCGACTGGGGCGCATCGCATTTCCTCACCAAGCAGCTTTTCGTCGGCGTTGCCGGATATGCCTACCAGCAACTCACTGACGATTCCGGCCAGAACCCGATCCTCGGTGGCTTCAGATCACGCGTTTTCGGTGTCGGCCCGCAAATCGGATATAACTTCCCGGTGGGAGACATGCAGGGCTTCCTGGGCTTGAGGGGATACGGCGAATTCGGTGCAGTCAACCGTCCGTCGGGATGGAATACGTGGCTGACATTCACCATTTCCCCGAACGCGCCCACTACGGTGACACCCACGAAGCATCTTGTGAAATAGCCTTGTCCAAAGTGGACAAAATGCGGACTCGTGCCACGTCACGGGGAGGGAGCTTCGCCATCCCCGCATATTGCGGTTGAATCACTCCGGCGCGGCCCCCACCGGCGGGCCACCGGGCGGCCGATGCAGATAGGTGATCGACGCATACGCGCCGAGCCACGAACCAACAGCCGCGAATGCGACGTAAACCCAGTTTTCGGTGTAGCTGATCACGGCGTAGGACGAGAGCAGATACCAGACGCTGCTCCAGGTCGCTGCGGGCACGCGCTTGCGCGCTACCACGGCCGAGGTGAACATGACATAGACCGCATCGGTTGCGGCCGTCGCGAGCAAAACCGCCCCGGCGGTCAGGGGTTCGATGGCAGCCATTGCAACTCCTTCCATGATAGGGCAACGCTTGCCCAAACAAATAAGCGACCTCCGTGACGGAGGTTAAGGAAGAGGGACCGTGATGCAAAGCCCCCGGAAAATTCTCAGCGATATCTGGACGTCGGCCGGCGGCGATCTTGCCGCGCTCGACGCAGTCAAGCTGACTGGCGAAGAGCCGCAACTGCCGTCGTCGTTTCGCGTCGCGGCCGCTGCGCAGACAAGCGTCGCCGCAGCAGGGCTTGCGGCTGCCGAGATATGGAAATTGCGCAGCGGGCAATCGCAGGACGTTGCAGTCGATATGCGCCATGCCGTGGTCGAGTGCCGTTCCGAACGTTATCTCCGCGTCGATGGCAAGCCGCCGGGTCCGACCTGGGACGCCATTGCCGGAATCTACAAGACGCGCGATCAGCGCTTCGTGCGATTGCACACCAATTTTCCGCATCATCGCGACGCCGTCTGCAAGGTTCTGAACTGCAAGCCGGAGCGCGAGGAAGTCCAGGCCGCGCTGATGCAGTGGGACGCCGAGGCGTTCGAGACCGCGGCCTATGCCGGCGGCTGCGTCGTCGCTTGCATGCGCTCGCATGACGAATGGTCGGCAACGCCGCACGCCAAGGCGCTCGCGGAATTGCCGCTCATCACGATCGAGAAGATCGGCGACGCCGCGCCAAAACCCTGGCCCAGGGGTGACCGCCCGCTGGCCGGAATTCGCGTGCTCGATCTGTCGCGCGTGATCGCGGGGCCGGTCGCGGGACGAACGCTCGCCGTCCACGGCGCCGATGTGCTGCTGATCTCCGGTCCTGACCTGCCCGCGATCCCCTGGCTCACCATCGATACCGGGCGCGGCAAGCTGACGAGCTTTGTCGAACTCAAGAACGATCAGGGACGGAGCACGTTGCGCGATCTGCTGGCGCAGGCGGACATCTTCTCGCAGGGCTATCGGCCGCGCGCGATCGCAAGCCTCGGTTTCTCCCCGGAAGAGGCGGCGAAGATCAATCCGGGCATCGTCTACGTGACGCTGTCGGCCTATGGCCATGCCGGCCCTTGGGCGGAGCGCCGCGGCTTTGACTCACTGGTGCAAACCACGACTGGTTTCAACCACGCCGAAGGGCAGGCCGCGGGCGTCGACGGGCCAAAGGAATTGCCGTCGCAGATGCTCGACCATGCCACCGGCTACTTCATGGCGTTCGGCGCCATGATGGCCAAGGCGCGCCAGTCGCGCGAAGGCGGCAGTTGGCATGTCCGGGTGTCGCTGGCACAGACCGGGCGGTGGCTGTGGAATCTCGGCCGCGTCGCCGATGGCTTCAAGACGCAGGATTTGAAGGCGGAAAGCGTGACGCCCTTTATCGAGGAGGTTGCCTCAGGTTTTGGTCCGCTGCGTTCGGCCAGCCACTCGGCGATCCTGTCCAAAACCCCGGCGTTTTGGGCCCGTCCGGCGATGCCGCTCGGCAGTCATCCACCGCAATGGCCGGCGCGCGGATAGCGCGCTTTGCCCGGTTCAGATTTAATCAGAACCCGTAATACTCCGGGTATTCAGGGCGCATTCACCCGGCGTTCAGCTCACATCTCCAAACTTTAACCTCAAACGCTAAGCCTGTTTGCGTTTTTTGGGTTGTCTGAGACATCAATTGAGCACTATTAGCGCACCGGTGAGGCAGACTTTGCCGGAATTATCGCCGAATAGAACCTGGCCCCATGCCGAACAGTTTTGTCAAGCAATTGCAAGTGCTTAGCCGGCAGAAGCTGGTGGTCGGCGCAGCCTTGGTGACGCTTGCCGGCGCAGCCGTCTATGGCCTCGTGCATATGAGCGCGGCAAAGCAGGGACATTCGGAAATCTCGAGCCAGTCTCGCAAGGGATTGCAGCGCTACACGCCAACCCCTGCCGAATGGGCCAGCCTGAGCATTCAACCCGTCACCGAACGAGCCTTCCGGGCCGAGCATGTGACCGAAGGCAAGATCGCGATCGATGAGGATCGATCGACGCCGGTGTTCTCGCCCTATGCGGGCCGGGTCACCAAGCTGCTGGTTCGGCCGGGCGACCGCGTCGTCAAAGGCCAGGCGCTGTTCGTGATCGAGGCCGCCGACAACGTTCAGGCGCAAAACGATTTCATCTCGGCGATGACCGCGATGAACAAGGCGAAGTCCGCGCTCGACCTCGCGCAGCTGCAGGGGCAGCGCGCCAAGGATCTGTTCGAAGGCAAGGCCGTTCCGCTGAAGGACTATCAACAGAGTCAGGCCACGTTGATCCAGACGCAAAACGATTTGCGTTCCTCGCAGACGGCGATGGAAGCGGCGCGCAACAAGCTGCGGATCCTCGGCCTCACCGATGAGGACATTGCGACCTTCCAGGAAAAGGGCCGCATCAATCCGGAGACCACCATCTTCGCGCCGATCGCCGGCACCGTGGTCCAGCGCAAGATGGGCCCCGGCCAATATGTGAATTCCGGCGCCAGCGATCCGGTCTATGTGATCGGCGATCTCTCTACCGTCTGGATGACGGCCTTCGTCCGCGAGACCGACGCTGCGTCCGTCTCGGTGGGGCAGGAGGTGACGTTCAACGTGCTGGCGCTGCCGGGCCGTCCGCTGTCGGCGCGCCTCAATTACGTTTCGACCGCGATCGATCCGGCGACACGCCGGCTGTTGGTTCGCGCCACCATCGACAACAAGGACGGCCAGTTGAAGCCGGAAATGTTTGCCAACGTCACGATCTATTCCGCCAGCGATCATCCGGCGGTCGGCGTGCCGAAGCAGGCGTTGATCTACGAGGGCGACCAGGTTCGGATCTGGGTTGCGCATGAGGACAAGACAATTGAACTGCGTCAGATCAGACCCGGCCTCACCAATGGCGATCTCGTCGAGGTGGTGGGTAATTTGAAGCCCGGTGAGCAGATCGTCACAAAGGGCAGTCTGTTCATCGACCGGGCTGCATCCGGCAGCTGACCCAATTAGCGTTTACTGAAAGCTCCGGTCTGAATGGATCGCCTTGTCGCCCTAGCAGTCAGCCGCCGCTATTTGATGGTCGGCATGTTCGTAGCCGTGCTGGTCGGCGGCCTGATCGCGTTCAAGCAGCTCAACATCGAGGCGTACCCCGATCCGACCCCGCCGATGGTCGACATCGTGACGCAAAGTCCGGGCCTGTCGTCGGAGGAGATCGAGCGCTACATCACGATCCCGATCGAGACCCAGGTCGCCGGTATCAAGAACCTGCGCACCATCCGCACCATCTCGCTGTACGGATTGTCCGACGTCAAACTGCAATTCTCCTTCGACTACACCTATGACGAGGCGCTGCAGCAGGTCTTGAACCGGCTGTCGCAACTCGTGCCCTTGCCGGGCAACGTGCAGCCCGGCATTTCGCCGCTCAGCCCGATCGGCGAAATCTATCGTTACCGGCTCAAAGGCCCGCCGAATTACAGCGTGCTCGATCTCAAGACGCTGCAGGACTGGGTATTGCAACGCCGCTTCCGCGCCGTGCCCGGCGTGATCGACGTCACCGGCTGGGGCGGCAAGACCAAGACCTACGAGCTGCAGGTCGACTTCAACAGGCTGGTCGCCAACGGGCTGACGCTGCCGCAGGTGCTGCAGGCCGTCAGTAATTCCAACATCAATGTCGGCGGCAACACCGTCAATATCGGCGCCCAATCGGCCGTGGTGCGCGGCGTCGGGTTGATCCGCTCGATCGAAGACCTCAACAACACCATGGTGTCGCAATCCGGCGGCAATCCGGTGCTGGTCAGGGATATCGCCACTGTCACCGTGGGTGAGAAGCAGCGGCTTGGCATCGCCGGCCTCGACCAGGACGACGACATCGTGCAGGGCATCGTGCTGATGCGCCGTGGCGAGCAGAGTTCGCCGACCATCACCCGCGTCGAGCAGCTCGTCGCCTCCATCAACAATTCCAGCATCCTGCCGCCGGGCGTGCGTATCGAGCGGATTTACGACCGCAAGGACCTGATCGACATCACCACCCACACCGTGCTCCACAACATGGTGGTCGGCATCCTCCTGATCGTATTGCTGCAGTGGATGTTCCTCGGCGATCTCCGAAGCGCGCTGATCGTCGGCGCGACGATCCCGTTCGCGCTGTTCTTTGCGGTCATCATCCTGGTGATGCGCGGCGAATCCGCCAATCTGCTGTCGGTCGGCGCGATCGATTTCGGATTGATCGTCGACGCCACCGTGATCATGGTGGAGGCGATCTTCCGCCGGCTGTCGCAAACAACAGCGCTTTCCGAGGCCGAGCAGAGTCACATCTCGTTCGACACCACGATGGGGATGAAGACCCACGCCATTCTCTCTGCGTCTGCGGACGTGTCGCGTTCGATCTTTTTTGCCGCCGCCATCATCATCGCCGCATTCCTGCCGCTGTTCACGCTGAGCGGCGTCGAAGGCAACATTTTTGGGCCGATGGCGCGAACCTATGCTTATGCGCTGGTGGGCGGGTTGCTCGCGACCTTTACCGTCACGCCCGCGCTGAGCGCGATCATCCTGCCCGCCCATATCCACGAAACCGAAACCTGGATCGTCAAGAAGCTGGACCAGATCTACGTGCCGGTGCTGACCTGGGCGATCGCCAATCGCAAGCTCGTGATGGCGGGCGCTGCGGGTCTCGTGGTCATGACCATCGTGTTCGCGCGGCTGTTGGGACTGGAATTCCTGCCCAAGCTGGAAGAGGGCAATCTGTGGATTCGCGCCACGCTGCCGCCGACCATCTCGCTGCAGGAAGGCAACGCCTATGTCAACGAGATGCGAAAGCTGATCCGCAGCCGCCCGGAAGTTGAATCGGTGGTGTCGCAGCACGGCCGCCCGGACGACGGCACCGATGCCGCAGGTCTGTTCAACGCCGAATTTTTTGCGCCTCTCAAGCCTGCGAGCGAGTGGCCAAACACCCACGACAAGGAAGAATTGACCGCTCAGTTGCTGACGCAATTGCAGGACAAGTTTCCGGGCGTCGAATTCAACTTCTCGCAATATCTGCAGGACAACGTCTCGGAGGCGGTGTCGGGCGTCAAGGGCGAGAACTCGATCAAGCTCTACGGCAACGATCTGCAGGCGCTGACCGACACAGCCAACAAGATCAAGTCGGTGCTGTCGACGGTGCAGGGCATCACCGACCTTGCGGTGTTCACTTCGCTTGGCCAGCCGACGATCCAGATCGACATCGATCGCGCACGTGCGGCGCGCTACGGCCTCTCGCCGGGCGATATCAATGCCACTATCAAGGTCGCGGTCGGCGGCGACAGCGCCGGTGACCTCTATGAGCCCGGTAGCGACCGGCATTTTCCGATCATCGTCCGTTTGGCGCCGGAATACCGCAAGAGCGCCGAAGCGATCCACAATTTGCGCATCGGCGTCGCCGGCCAGGGCGGTTCGATCACGCAGATACCGCTCAGCGAAGTTGCCAACATCAACCTGATCTCGGGCGCTGCTTACATCTACCGTGAACAGCAGGAGCGCTATCTGCCGATCAAGTTCTCGGTGCGCGAACGCGACCTCGGTAGCGCGATCCAGGAAGCGCAGAACAAGGTCGCCACCCAAGTTCAGCTGCCGCCGGGCTCGCGCGTCGAGTGGGTCGGCGAGTTCGGCAATCTGCAGGACGCCATCAAGCGGCTGTCAGTCGTGGTGCCGATCAGCCTCGCCTTGATCGCGGTGCTCTTGTTCTTCAATTTCGGTTCGATGGTCGACACCATGCTCGCCATGAGCGTGATCCCGATGGCGATCTTCGGCGGCGTGCTCGGGCTTTTGATCACGGGCATTCCCTTCAGCGTGTCGGCTGCAATCGGCTTCATCGCGTTGTTCGGCATTGCCGTGATGGATGGCATCATCATCCTGTCGCAGTACAACCAGCTGATCGACGAAGGCTTCGAACGGATGCGGGCGGTGATCCGCACCGGCGAGTTACAATTGCGCCCGGTGCTGATGACTTGCGTGGTGGCGGCCGTTGGGTTGTTGCCGGCGGCGCTGTCGGAAGGCATCGGGTCGCAGGTGCAAAAGCCGTTGGCCGTGGTGGTCGTCACCGGCATGATGCTGGCGCCGCTGGTTATTCTGGTGACACTGCCGGTGTTGATCTCGGTATTCTCGCGCCGCGCGCGGTAATCTCTGTGGGCACACGCCCATATTTCCTGCCCACTCGGTTTGTGGTTGACGGAGCCTGATGGCCGTTCCTTGATGCAGTCCAGGGAAAACCGCAGGAGATCGCCATGCGGATCGAGGAAAACCAAGGTCGAGCGCCGGCGCAGGCGTCCGCTACGGCGGAGCAAATTCTCGGAGAAATCCGCGACTATTGCCGCGAGACGCGTACCGCCGAATCCACCTTCGGGCGGCTGGTCGTCAATGACGGCAAGCTGGTGTCGCGGTTGCGCGACGGCGCCAAGATCACGACCGGTACGCTCGACAAGGTCCGCGCCTATCTGTCCGAGCATCGGACGGCCTCGCCGGCGGCACAAAGCGAGCCATCTCCAATGATCAAGCCGCTCAATGGTGCGGCCGCCGCCAATGCCATCGCCCCGCCGGGCTTTCGATTCTTCGACAACCGCCAAAAATATCTGCTGTTCGTCTCGACCTGCAGCGAGAAGACCGAGGTGGGACAACGGATTTCGCTGGAGCTCGGCAATCTGCAGCCGGCCCCACCGGCGCTTCGGATTTTCGATGCCGGGGTTGGCGACGGCACCGTGCTGTCGCGGGTGATGCGGGCGGTGCATGCCCGATTTCCTACCATGCCGCTCTATGTCGTGGCCAAGGAAATCTCCTACGAAGACGTCCGGCTGATGCTGGAGAAGATGGCCGACCGCCTGTTCGAGCACCCCGCCACCGTGCTGGTCGTCACCAATCTCTATTATGCGGAAGCACCGTGGCTGACGCCGCGTTCGGCGACTGCGGCACAAGGCCTGATCTGGAAGGATGTTACGCTGTCGGGCAACACCGCGCATGGCTTTGCCGAACAGATCGGCGAACTCGAAGGCTTCCTCGCGGAGAACTGGCGCGCGGGGATCAGCCCGACCACCGGCAATCCCGTCTACCAGCGACCGGTCATCCTGACGCTGCGGCGCGAGGACCATTCCTTCCTGCTCGACCCGATCATGCCGCGGCCGGGGCGGGTGATGGCCGATTACGACCTGGTGATTGCCTCGCAGCCTTATCGGGCGCGGGCGAGCGTCGAATTCAAGGCATCGAAGGTGGTGACGCCGCTGGTCAAATCGTTGCGGCCCGGCGGGCGGCTGATCGGCATCCATTCGCACGGCAACGATCCCGGCATCGAGATCATCGATCAGGTCTGGCCGGGCGACGATCCCTTCAAGACCGACCGCTACGCGATCCTGCGCCAGGTCAAGCATGAGCTTGGCGCAGCCGCGCGGCACTATAATTTCAACGCCTCGTCCGACGCGCGCTCGATCTTCCGCTACCACATGCACACGCTACCGGACGAGGTGAGCGGGCCGATCGGAACGTCGACGCTGTTCGCAGCCTGGAACGCCGCGATTTATGTGGCGCAGATCGAGGATGTCAGGCTGTCGGAAGTCGTCCGCGATGGCCGCTACCTCGAGGCGACCGACCGGGTCCTCAAAAAACATGGCGGCCTGTGGTTCAACGACGAAACCTATGTGATCTCGCGCCGACGTACGCCGTCGTGATCGGGGAGGTGGCCATGACCGCACCCGGCCAGATATCGTCAGTATCGTCAGGCGAACTTGCGGCGCTGCTGTCGACTGCCTCCGTCGAAATTTCCTCGCGCGGGCATCAGTTGCCGGAGCTGCGCGACAATTTTGCGGCGGGCACCGACGTCACGATCACCTTTCTGCCCGGCGACCATTATCGTCATAACATCGAGACTGCGGCTGCGCTGCGCCGCGCCGGCTTTAATCCGGTGCCTCATATCGCCGCGCGCGAGATGCCGTCGCGGGAAGCGCTCGATGATTTTCTGGCACGCGCGCGCGGCGAGGCCGACGTCACGCGTATCCTTCTCATCGCGGGCGATGTCGCCGCCGCCAAGGGCCCCTTCAAATCGAGCCGCGACGTCTGCGCCAGCGGATTGATCGAGGCCCACGGCGTCGCTTCCGTCAGCCTCGCCGGTCACCCCGAGGGCCACCCGTTTCTCGAACCGGCCGATGCGCTGAAGGGGCTGGGTGCGTGGCGCGACTGGGGACGTGAGATGAAAACCCGGGTCGATGTCGTCACGCAATTCTGTTTCGAGAGCGCCCCGATCCTGCAATGGATCGGCGAACTCGATAAAAGCGGCATCGATCTTCCTGTCATCGTCGGCCTCGCCGGTCCGGCAACGCCGGCGACGTTGACAAAGTTCGCGCTCCGTTGCGGCATCGGCAATTCGATACGCGCGGTGCGCGCCCAGATCGGACGGTTCGGCCGCTTGCTGACGGATGCTGGACCCGACGACGTCATCAAAGGGCTGCGATCGGCGCCCGCGGGCGCGACGGCGTCGATCGCGGGATTTCACCTGTTTCCGTTTGGCGGCCTGCGCAAAGCGGGCGAGTGGCTGCGCAACTACGAACGCGGCCCGCTCCGGCAAACGGAGCGGGCGGCCGTGCCGGAAATAGGCACTCAGAACCCGTAAAGCCTTGTCGGGTTGTCGACCAAAATCTTCTTGCGGATCGCAGCGTCCGGCGCCCAGACCGGAAGCTGGTTCAACAGCCGTCCGTCGTCGATCTGGAACAACGGCGTGACGTCGGTGATTTGTTTGCCCGGCGGCGTGACCGAGTCCGGATGCGGCCAGTCGGTACCCCAAACGATACGGTCGGCATTGGCCGCGATCAGCGCCTGGGCGAGCGGGGTGGCGTCGGCGTAATCGGGCCCGCGATTTGAGGCGCGATAGGCGCCGGAGATCTTCACATAAGCCTTGCCCGATTTCACCAGTTCGAGCAGATCGGCAAAGCCCGGTTGCTCGACGCCGAGGGCCGCCTGCGCGCCGCCGAAATGATCGAACACGACGGGCACGGGCGAGGCGGCGACGAGATCCTTGATCGCGGAAATCATCGACAGCGATGTGAACAACTGCACATGCCAGCCGCGCGCCTTGACGCGCTCGACGGCGGCGGAGAAGCGCGGGCGGCCGACGGTCGGATCATTGACGCCACCGGTTGCGAGATTGAGACGGATGCCGCGGAAGCCCGCCTTGTTCATGGCGTCGAGATCGCTTTCCGGCGTCTTGTCGTCGATCACGGCAACGCCGCGCGCGGACGCGCCACGCGCCATCATGCCGAACAGCGTCGACGAATTGTCCGGCCCATAGATGCTCGGCGTCACGATCACCACGCGCTCCATATGCAGCGCTTTGTGCAGTGCCGACATCTCTTCGGGCGAGGCCAGTTCCGGGGTGTAGACGCGGCCTGCGAAGAACGGAAACTTTGCGGGATCGCCGTGGATATGGGTGTGGCAGTCGCAGGCGCCGGCGGGAACCTCGAAATTCACCGGCGTCGAGGGCTGAGCGGCTTTCGCCGATGCCGTTCTGTTATTCATGGCTACTCCGGCGGCGATAGAGGCAAGCATCATACTGCGTCGCGTCAGCATTGGTGTTTTCTCCCTGTGTTTTCAGTTTTCTGGATTCGCTTCGACTTCTCCGTCAGTTGACGTTTGGTGCGAACAGTTTTGCATCCTCTTCCAACAGCAATCGGTCCTGCACCAATTGCTGCGCGGCTTTCGCGATCGCTGCCGCGCGGTCGCCCGCGTTGGGATAGCGTTCCGCCATCGATTGCCGGGGATCGCCGTTCTTGAGCCGCTCCTCCTTCGTTGCCGCGAACGGGATCATGGAGCCGTTGTTGTCGCACAATTCGCCTTCGCCAAAGCCCGTCTTGCGCAGATTCCAGCCGGTATGCGTGGCAGCCGGCGCTTCAAGCGTCGGCAGGTGGATTCCCGCAATCGCACGGCCGTCGGCATCGGTCTTTGGCAGGAAGACCGGGTACGCTGCTCCTTTCGACGGCGGCATCTCGTCGGATTTGAGAACTGTCGGCTGAGCGATACGCGCAGGATAGCCAAAGCCGGGAATGCGGGGGAAGCCGACCTCATCGATCGTAGGGGGCATCAGCGTCCCGTCGGCGCGGCTGGGATAGCGGCTCGCCGGCGGCTGCGTGCCGTTGCTGATCCAGGCATCGAGCGCCACCAGCAGCGCCCGCACCGGCGGGCCGGCATTCAGCGGATTGGTCGGGAATGCGCAGGTCTTCGTCATCCCGGATTTGGCGTTGGCCAGCGCGTTATGCTGCAGGTTCGAGAGGAAGAAGAGCCTGACGTTATCCGGCATCGAGAGCGCGTTGCCGTTGGTATCGGTTACCACCAGCGACGCGCGTTGTTGATAGAACTCGATCTCGCTGTCGGTCTTGATGATCTTGGGGCAATTGCCGGCGGCGAGGCAGCGCGCCAGAAAGCCGTCGGTTTTTCCAGTCAAGGCGTCCGTGATGACGGGATAGGTGAAGGGAAAATCAGCGCCGGGATAAAGCATGTCGGCGTGTTGATACGGGGAGCGGCCGGGCTGGCTGAAGCGATAATTCGTGAACGTCTTCTTGCCGCCGGAGATGTGCGGCATCAACCCCTCGAACACCGTGCGGCCGGACTCGTCGGCGTTGAAACCGAGATAGAGATAGTCGTGCAGATAGCGGCCGCTTTGCGACAGGCCGAACCCGATGGCGCGGTCGATCTGGCCGACAACCGGATTGGCGGTCCCTATCGTGTCCGCGTTTTCGTAACGCAGGAACGAGACGATGTCGCGGGTGGCTGCGAAGCCGAGGCCCATCACTTTTGGGTCTTTGGCGGTGTAGATGAACTCGTAGATCGCGCCGGCGTCAAAACCTTCCGGGCGCTTGATGGATATCTTGGTCGGGCTTTCGAATTTGAACTCGAGACCCGCGGGCGTGGCCCGCTCGTCCGCCTCGCGCTGACGTACGCTGATCCCGGCATGCGCGGGATCCAGATCGGCGGCGGGATAACTCAGCGTCGCGCTGGCCGGATTTTGGCTGTGGTCGAAGATAAACTCCTCGCGTGCCGGCCCCGTTACATCGGGAACAATGGGCGGCGAGAACGTCATCCGTCCGTCGCCTGGAACGATGTCGCCCTGCCAGCCGCTCCATACGATCGTGTAGCCGCGGTTCATCAGAAAGCCGTTGCCGGCATCGGAGGCCTTGACGGGATCGTTGACGACGATGGGCAGATCGTTGAACAGCGCCAGCCCCAGTTTGCCGCCGCGGTTGACGACCTCGTAGAACAGGCGGCGATTGCCGTTGGCTGCGATCGTCGGACGCAAGATCTCGACATCAGCCACGGCTCTCGCCACGCCGCGCGGGGTGTGCGGCGCGCCGTCGAGATCGACGATAACCGTATTGTGGGGATCGTCCGGAAACACCGCGATGGTCGCGCGCGCGGTGATTCGGTCATAGGTGCCGACAGCGCCGAAAGTGCGCCCCTCGAACGCCGGCGATTCCACGCGGGTAATCTCGAATTTCTGGATTTTCGCCAGCGCCGGACTTGCGAGTGCTGTGATGCCCACGATCAGGACAATCGATTTCAGCAAATGTCGCATGGTGTTTTCCCCACTTTCTGCGCCGGGCGTTGCGTTGCCGCAGTCTTGGGCTGGACATTACAGAGGGAAGGGCCGGGCGGGAAGAGCGGTAATCGAATCGGAAGCCCGGATTTGACTAATCGTCCGCGTGCCCGGACTATCCGGCATCCTCTGGAATCATTCCATGCGCAAATTTTCACAAAAATTCAGAACCGGCGTGTCTGTTGCGGCGGTCGTTATTGTCCTGTTCGGCGTCTACGGCTATCGCAAGCTCCAGGCGCTGGCCGCCGATCCGAACGGCGAAAAGGATTGCGGACCCGCAGTTGGCGGAGGCGAGCAGGGCAAAATCGATCTTGAGCGGATCAAAGCGATTGCGCCGCTACAGGGCGTGAAATGGTCGCAGCTCGGCGGCAGCATCAATGACGCAAGCTGCCTTAACAAAACCGAAATCTACGGCGTCGTCGAGGTGCGCAGCGTCGACGACATCGCGAAGACGCTGGCCTTTGCGCGCGATAACAAACTGTCGATCACGACCGCCGGCGTGCGCCACAGCATGGGCGGACAGGCCTTCCGCAAGGGCGGCATCGTGCTCGATATGCGCGGCTTCAACAAGATCGTGCTCAACGAGAACGCACGATCGGTCACGGTGCAGCCGGGGGCAACCTGGCACGATATCCAAAACATGCTGCATCCGCGCTTCGCGGTTCGCGCCATGCAATCGACCGATATCTTCAGCGTCGGCGGTTCGATCTCGGTCAATGCCCACGGCATGGACCATCAAGCCGGCGCGCTACGCAAGTCGATCAAATCGATGCGCCTGATGCTGGCGGATGGCTCGCTGCGCACGGTTTCGCCAACCGAGAACACGGATTTGTTCAACCTCGTGGTCGGCGGCTACGGGCTGTTCGGCGTCATCGTCGAGGCCGAACTCGATATTGCCGATAATTTGGTCTACCAGACCGGGCGCCGCGTGATGGATTACAAGGAATTTCCGGCACTGTTCGCAGGCGAGATCGAAAAGGACACCAATATCGGCTTGATGTACGGCCATCTCTCGACCGCGCCGAGTTCGTTCCTCAAGGAAATGTTGCTCTACACCTACACCAAGGTCGACGGCACCGATTTCAAGCGCGAGCCGCTTGGCGACGTCAGCGGGACCAAATTGCGCCGGTTGACGATCAACCTGTCCAAGCAGGGACCGCTGTTCCAGGAAATGAAATGGTTCTCCGAAAAGAACATCGAGCATCGCATGGAGACATGCACGGTGACACGTGCACAGGCGATCGGATCGGCGGAGGCGTGCCTCGTCAACCGCAACGACCCCATGCACGATTCCGTGCCCTATTTGCGTAACTCGCTGCCCAACGATACCGACATCCTGCACGAATATTTCATTCCGCGCAGCCAGTTCGTCTCGTTCGTCGACGGCATGCGCAAGATCATGACCGATAACAAGACCAATCTCTTGAATGCTTCGGTACGCATCGTGCATCAGGAAGGGAATTTCCTGACCTATTCGCCGGAGCCGGCGTTTTCGCTGGTGCTCTACATCAACCAGACCACGGATGATGAGGGCAACCGGCGGATGAAGAAGACCACGGAAGAGTTGATCGATCTGACAATTGCGAACAAAGGCCGGTTCTTCCTGCCCTATCAGCTCTATTATTCGCGCGATCAGTTGCAGCGGTCCTATCCAGAGATCAACGACTTTTTCGCGGCGAAGCGCAAATACGATCCGGCGGAGCTGTTCACCAATACGTTTTACCAGAAGTACGCGTCGTAGCGGTGCGTGGTCTGATTTGAGGTTAGTCAGCTATGAGCGAACAGAAACCGCATTCAGGTACGGCTTTCCAGGCCATTCGGGCGATCGACTATACGGTTATTTTCGTGCGCGATATGGCTGCGATGCGCCGCTTCTATGAAGGCGTCCTTGGCTTTCCGCTGTTGCGAGAGCTGTCACCCGGTTGGATCGAATATCGGATCGGTGGCAACACTTTAACTCTCGCTAAACCAAGCCTGACTGCGGCGGACGGTCCAACGCCCGGCGGCAGCGCCTCACTTCAGCTCGCGTTCAAGGTTCCCGTTCCCGAGGTCGATCGGTGCGCCGACGAACTTCTGCGGCAAGGAGTCAATCTGGTTTCACCGCCCACAGATCAGGTCTTCGGACATCGCACGCTGTTCTTTCGCGATCCGGATGGAAACCTTCTGGAAGTATTTGCGGATATTTAGTCCGGCACCGTCATCCGCCTCCGCGTTGGTGCGTCAGAGCTGCGCAGTGAATCGCCTGGGCGGCAAACCGCTGCAGCCGCCTGCTTGCTCGGCGTCCAGCACCAGCAGCGCGCCGGCGGCATAGAGGCGGGTGACGAAATCTGCATCGTCCGAACGCGCGATGGTGACGTAATTGTTTGCCGCGAGAATACGACCGTTGGCCTTGGCGACGATGACCAGCGCCTGGGCCGTCGGGCCGACGATCGCCATCGACTTGCCGGGCGCCGAGCCAAAGGTGAGCGCAATGACCACAGCAAGCCAGCCCGCGGCGACGAGGGCGATCGCGCCGGCGATCCTGCCCACTGGCCGCAGCAACTTTCGAACGGGCTCGTCAGTAGTCATAGAAGTGCTCGATCACAGCGCCCTTCGACTTGAGGTCGCGGCTGATGTCCACGAGACGGTCGATCCTGGCCTTCAGGCCTGCCCGGCGAAAGCCCGGCCTGGCATCAAGCTCCAGTGAAAACAGTTCCGCCGTATCCTTGATACTAAGCTTCGCGGCATCGGGTGCAATCACGGTGATAAGGATGTCGTGGTTTCCGGCGATCTCCGCAAGGCCAAATCCCTGATCGAGCAGGCTCTGCAGGATTTCGCTCAGGGCCTTGTAACGTGGCGCTTGCACCAGCTGCCATTGCGGCGTCAGCGTGCGGATCGGCTTTATGCGCGGCTCTTTCGCCAGCAGTTCCGGCGGCAGCGTTGCGACCACGAACATGATATCGCGCGGCTCGTCGTCATTGCTGGCGTCGAGCGCTTTCTGAATGAGTGAAGCGTAGCCGACCTTGAGGAAATATTCGGTGCCAAGCGCGAAGTCGCGCTCCCATGTGCGCAGGGGACTTGGCGTCGGAGCCGAAATCGCCATCAACCCGTCGAGCTTTTCGCGAAACGGATATTTGTACCAGGGGACGGTGTAAAGAAACGCCGCATAGTCCTGCAGCACGGCGCGAGCGTATTGGTCCTGCGGCGTGCGGGTCTCGCCCCTGATCCATTCGAACACGCGGCCGATGGTGTTTTCGTAAAGTCCCTTGATGGCGTATTCGGTCGAGTAGCTGACGCCGATCACATAGATCATCGTCTTGACGTCGGCGAGTGACTCGCCAGTCGCCGGCACGGCGCGGTTGATGGTGCAAAAGCTCCGCCAGAATCCGAGGATATGGCCGAAATAGTTGAAGTGGCTTTCGCTCGATCGATCGAGGAAGCGGCCGAAATCTTCAAAGGAATAGACGATGTACCATTCGGGGAATGTAAAGAACGTGTTGTTCTCTTTGCGCCGGTAGCCCTGCTCGTCGATTGCGGGCAACGTCACGGCCGGGCCGGAGGTCGTCGCGGCGCTGGAAGCCGGACGGCACGCGCCCTCGATGTAAGCCAGCGGCACAAGCACCGACAGCGCGATCAGGATCGCGATGGTCGCAAGAATGCGCCGCAGGCACCTAAGCATGGACGGCGGCTCGCGTCCGCGGCGCCAGCAGATAGCCGATCAGGATAGCGACCCCGCCAAGGCCCAGATGCGGCGCATTGGCGAAGACCCTGGTCATCAGCGGCAGGTCGCGGATACCATTGATCAGGATCCCGAAGTCGAGATAGCCGCTGCCCGTAAGAAGGCCGAGCACGCCATCCGCAAAGTAGAACACGCCGAACAGTTGGAAAAACAATTCGGACGCCCGGCGCGAGGTTAGCGCCGCGGTTGCCGCCCACAGCGCGGAGACCAGATGCAACCCGTCGGCATACCAGGTGCGGCGGAACAGGCCGAAGATCATGTCGTTCGCATCGATAAAGGCGGGGATGTATCCGGTCAGGATCACAAACCCGAGCAGGCCCGCGTAGCCCCAGGCGCACAATCTGATGATATCCATGATGTCTCCGGCTTTTCCGAATCTGTCCCGAGCTTAGAGTTTCCTGAGCGACTTGAGCAGGGCATCGTTGAACAGGTCGGGATCCTCGATTTGCGGGATGTGACCGAGCCCGGGCAATAATGTCAGGGTTGTCTGCGGCGGCAGCAGCGTTCGCAGGTCGAGGGCCTGGTCCATCGGCGTGACCGAATCCTTGTCGCCCCACAGGATCGCGACAGGAAGCTTCAGGTCCGCATAGGCTTTGCGGTCGCTGCTCGCCGCACCGCGATCTGAGCCTGCGAAATAATACAGCCAGTCGGCGATATCGGAGGTGGTGTCGCGCAGCGTCGTCGGCCGCTGCAGGATCGCGAGATATTCGGGCGTGGCGCGCTCTTTCTTCTCGATCAGGAATTCGAGCAACGTCTTCGTCGCCACCGGATTGGTGATGGTCAGCGACACCAGGATTTCACGAATCCATTTTGGCTCGATCAGGAATGGCGGATCCGATGGTGTCGAGGTCAATCCCAGCGCCGCGTCGACCAACACCAGCGCTCGCGCGCGCTCCGGGTAGCGCATCACCAGTTCGGTCGCAGCTCCCGCGCCAAAGGAATGGCCGACGACGATGGCCGGTGAAGCCTTTAGCTGGTCCAGTACATCGTTGATACGCGCGGCATGATCCTGCCGCGTGTAGTTACCCGGACGATCGGAGAAACCGAACGGCGGCAGGTCGAGCGCGATGACGTGAAAGCCGGCCGCGGCCAATACGCTGGTCGTGTGTCGCCATAGCTCGCTCCACGCGGCGGTGCCGTGAAACAGGACGACGGGAATGCCGTCCGCCGGGCCCTGCTCCTGCACGAAAACGCCACCGGAACGGGTCGGCACCAAATGACCGGTCGGCGGCGCAAGTTCGGCGCGCGTGCGAGTTTCGCGTATCGACGCTCCCAGCCGAAATGCGATTATCACCAGAACGATCGCCAGCAGCACGACAAACAACGTCTTGGCCGACCAGCGCAGGATAGTTGAAATCACAGGGCCTCGCAAAAGATCAATCAAAAGCGGGGGCGGCAAATCGGGTCGAGTTTGAAGTGAACGCCGATTCCCGGCGACGGAAAATAGCCGGCATGATCACCGCGCGGTTAATCGCGGTGGAAAAGATTACTGTCCCGACGGGGTGCGCAGGCCGTGCCAGGCGTCGCGTACCTGATGGTAATGCACTTCCGGCAGATAGTCCGGCGTATTGAGCGCGAGCGTCTTGACGTCGAGCCTGCCGATGGCGCTGAGCAGGGTGTAAGACGCGATGACGCGGTCGCGCTGCGCGCCGATCAGCCGCGCCTTTGCCTGGACCAGGTCCTGCTGCGAGTTCAGTACATCGACGGTGGTGCGCTGGCCGCCCGCGGCTTCCTTTTGCACGCCTTGCAAGGCGACGGTGGCGGCGCGGACTTCGGATTCGGACGCGGCCACCGCGACCTTGGCGCCTTCATTGGCAACCCAGGCGCCGATCGCGGCGGTACGGGCCTGATTGCGGACCTGATCGAGCACCAGCCGGCTTTGGGCCGCGACTTCCTTGGCCTGCCGGGTCTGCGAGGCTGCGGTGCCGCCATCATAAATCGGTTGCGTCAACTGACCGGTCACCGATGCCTGGTCGGTCCCGAAGGTACCGAGGGTGGGATCGTTATCCTTGCTGCGGCTGGCGCTGCCTTGCAGCGTGATCGTCGGCATCAGGCTGCTTTCGGCAACGCGAATGGTGGTCGAGGCGACGTCGACGTCGAAGCCGGCCGCCATCACGGCAGGATGCTCCCTGAACGCGAGACCGGTGGCGTCATCGCGGCTGCGCGGCAGATAGCGGTCGACGGTCTCGGCAGAGCGGAGCTGCGCGGGCGGATTGCCGATCACCTGGGCATAGGTCGCCTGGCTGACGGCGAGGTTGACTTCGGCGGCGTTCAGATCCGCACGGCCTCGGCTCAGGCGGGCTTCGGCTTGCGCGGTGTCGGTCGGGGTGACGTCACCGGCGTTGAGTCGTTTCTGCGTGATGCCGAGAGTTTCCTGCAGGAAGGCGACGTTGGCGCGTTGCGCTTCGACCAGCGATTGGTTGGCGAGCACGTTGGTATAGGCGGTGACGGCGTCGAGCAGCACGCCCTGGCCGACATTACGCAGGGCCTCGCGGCCGGACCGCACCTGCAGCTCCGCCACCCGCACGCTGTTGGCGGTCTTGAAGCCGTTGAACAGTGTCTGGGTTACGGTCACCCCGATTTGCCAAGGTTTCAGATTGGCGGATTGGATGACGTTGTTGGGTAGCAGGTCGCGTACCGCCTGCAGACCGGCGGAGAGGCTGGCGACGATCTGCGGCCGATAGCCCGCCAGCGCCTGCGGCACATTTTCGTCGGTGGCGCGCTGGCGTGCCCGCTCGGCATTGAGCTGTGGATTGGTTTGATAGGCCTTGGCCAGCGCCTCCGGGAGGCTCTCGGCGTGGGCCGCAGGCACGGCAAAAACCGCGCAAGTCACCGCGGCAAGGCAAATGCCCGATCGAAGCAAGCGCCTTTTGACGTGGCCAACCCTCGCGGCACGTTCAACCATTTGATCCCGCAACAAACCTCCGGCCGTCCGCCCCCGCCGACAACCTCGACACATCTACCTGTTTAGGGGGCGCCGCCGCCACAGGCAAACCGCCGCGCGACATTCGCACATGAATTCGGTGCTTGGCTGTTGCCGGTTCGTCACAGACGAATGGCCGAAATAAATGCGCTATAGCTCTCGGTGGCTGGCGGCCGATTCCAGGGCGGTTGGCTGTCCAGTCGTGCCCCGGGTCCGCATTTGATGCCCAAACTCTTCTCCGACCCAGATGCGATCGCGGAGGACATTATCCGCGATGTCGGGACCAACCTCATGGTCGGATTGCCGCTCGGGCTCGGCAAGGCCAATCACATTATCAATGCGCTTTATGCCCGCGCGGCCGCCGACCGCTCGATCAACCTGACGTTTTTTTCCGCGCTGACGCTGGAAAAGCCAAAGCCTGCAAGCCTGTTGGAACGGCGCTTTATCGGCCCCGTGATCGACCGGCTGTTCGGCGGCTATCCTGACCTCGCCTATGCCGGCGCGCTGCATGCCGGTGAATTGCCTGCGAATATCAAGGTGATCGAGTTTTTCTTCCTGGCCGGAAAGTGGCTGCACGTGCCGTTCGCGCAGCAACATTATATTTCCGCCAACTATACCCATGCGTCCTCCTATATTCTGGCGCAGGGCCTCAATGTCGTCACCCAATTGGTGGCCAAGCGCGTGGTCGATGGCGTCGCGCGCTACAGCCTGAGCTGCAACACCGACACCACGCTGGATATCTTGCGTGCTCGCGCGGAGGGGCGCGCGTCGTTCAAGCTGGTCGCGCAGGTCAATTCCGAACTGCCGTTCATGCCGGGCCTCGGCGACCTGCCGGGGGAAGAATTCTCCGCGGTGCTCGACAGCCACGAGACTGATTTCCCGCTGTTTGCGCCGCCGGCCGAGCCGATCAGCGACACCAAATACGCCATCGGGCTTCATGCCGCGGGCCGCGTGCCCGATGGCGGCACGCTGCAGATCGGCATCGGCCAGGTCGGCGATGCTCTGGCGCAGGGATTGATCGTGCGTCATCGCGACAATGCGCAATTCCACACCATCATGAAGCGGCTTGCGCCCGGAACCGGGCAGCTCTCGGCGCTGGAGACCGGACCGTTCGAGAAGGGACTCTACGGCGTCAGCGAAATGTTGTTCGAGGCGTTCCTCGGCCTGATCGATGCCGGCATTCTCAAGCGTGAGATCGACGGCGTGATGCTGCACGGCGCATTTTTTCTGGGGCCCAAGTCATTCTATCGCGCCTTGCGCGAGATGCCGCCCGAACAGATCGCGCGCATCCAGATGATGCCGGTGTCGTTCACCAATGAGCTGTACGGCGACGAAAAGGGTAAGCGACGCGCGCGCGTCAATGCCCGCTTCGTCAACAATGCGATGATGGCGACCTTGATGGGGGCGGCGATCTCCGACGGTCTCGACAACGGCCAGGTCGTGAGCGGCGTCGGCGGCCAGTATAATTTCGTGGCGCAGGCGTTTGCGCTCGAGGGCGCGCGATCGCTGCTCGCGCTGGAGGCAACGCGGCGGGCAGGGGCCAGGACGCAATCCAACATCCTCTGGAACTACGGCCACGAGACCATTCCGCGGCATCTGCGCGACGTCTTCGTCACCGAATATGGCGTTGCCGACACCAGGGGAAAGTCCGACGCCGACGTGATCGCGGCCATGCTGCAGGTCGCTGACTCCCGTTTCCAGGCTGAGCTGGCGCGCGTGGCAAAAGATGCCGGCAAGCTTCCGAAAGGTTTTGAGATTCCGCCTGCCCATCGCGAGAATTTTCCGGAGCGGATCCGTGATGCATTGAAGCCCGCGCGGGAAGCCGGGCTGCTGCCGTCATTCCCGTTCGGCAGCGATTTTACGGAAGTCGAACAGCGGCTGATCCCGGCTCTACAAGTGCTTCAAGAAGCGCAGCGTACCCCGCTGAAATTGCCCGGATTATTGTGGCAGGGGTTTACACAGAAGTCCGATGCGGCAGACAGCGAATGCCTGGCGCGGCTCGGCCTCGATATCCCTGCGAATTTGGCCGAGCGCGCCTATCGCGCGCTGGTCAGCGCGGCGCTGGTGAGGAGCCGCAACAACTAGCTTCGCAGGGACGACGTGAGCCTTACCGGTTCTTGTTCACCGGCTTGCGCTTCTCGATGAACGCGGCCATGCCTTCGGAGCGATCTTCCAGCGCGAACGTCGAATGGAACAGATTGCGCTCGACATTCATGCCTTCCGATAGCGGCGTTTCGAACGCGCGGTTGATGGCCTCCTTGGCCATTGCAGCGGCGGGACGCGACATCGAGGCAATTTTTTCCGCGGCGGCCAGCGCCTCTTCCATCAATTTGTCCACCGGCACCACGCGGCTGACCAGGCCCGAACGCTCGGCCTCAGCGGCATCCATCATTCGTCCGGTGAGACAAAGGTCCATCGCCTTGGATTTGCCGATCGCCCGCGTCAGCCGCTGGGTGCCGCCGATACCCGGAATGGTGCCGAGCGTGATTTCGGGCTGGCCGAACTTTGCGGTGTCGGAGGCGATGATGATGTCGCACATCATCGCGAGCTCGCAGCCGCCGCCGAGCGCATAACCGCTGACGGCCGCAATCGTCGGCTTCCGGCATCTGGCGACGCGGTCGCCGCCGATGGCGGTGAAATCGCTGGTGAACATGTCGATGAAGCCCTTTGGCTGCATCTCCTTGATGTCGGCGCCGGCGGCGAAGGCCTTTTCACTGCCGGTCAACAGGATGCATCCGATCTTGTCGTCGGCCTCGAGGTCATCGACGGCGGCGGCAATCTCGCGAAACACGCCGAACGACAGCGCGTTGAGCATTTTCGGACGGTTCAGCGTGATGATGCCGACCGGCCCTTTGCTCTCTACAATGATGCATTCGAACGTCGCCATGATCCACCCCGGGGCCTGATTTCGCGGGCAATGTGCCTGCTGCGGGGATGGGCTTCAAGTGGCGTAAAGGCCGGCGGACCGGACGCCAAGCTTGGCGTCCGGTACCGGGCAACTTACGCCATGAACATGCGTGCGGCGGAAGCCATGGTCAGCAAGGCACCGAAAGCAATGAATATCTTGCCGATCATCGAGGTCTGATCCCAGGTCGAATTGTCGTTACCTGAGGCTTGAACGGCGGCAGGCGCCGCCCTGGCGGGAGCCAACGCGACGGTCTGCGTGGCAGGCGTCTGGTGCAGCGCCCGATCGACGTCGTTGAGCTGATCGGAGGCAACCACCGCGGCTTCGGTCGGTGCTTGCGCTTCGGCTGGCTTGTCAGCCGCTGCCAGCAGCATTGTGCTGGCCTTCGCCGTCATCGCGCTCGCGCTGTCGCCGGATGCATCGGCGGAGGTCAGTTGCGCGTTGGCATTGGCGACGGAGGGCGGGATCAGCGTTGGCGTGGTTTGGCTGACATCGGCACTATCCTTGTCCGCGGCTTTTTTGGCCTCGGCGGATTTCGACGTCGCCCCGGAGGTCCTGCGATGGGCGTAACGTTTCCAATGACGCGAACTCTGCCTGACGGATTTGCCCGACGTTGAGTTGTCGGATTTCGATGAGGCGCCTGAGCTATCGCTGCTGGCTGCCGTTACTTGTGCAGGCGACGCGAAACATACAAAGAGCCCAGTCACTACTATCAAGGCCGAGCGCCCGCTGGCTTTGACGTTCATTGGCAATCTCCCCATTGGCCCGCCCCTACAAAACCGAAAAGAGACCTTGCTGCGTGTCTTCAGCGCGGCAGAAAAAGGGAATCTTCGGGCAAGACCGGGCGAAAGCAGGGCAGTGCGGTTACAGTAGATGGCTGCCTGCGGGCATTTTTCGCCGCGCGGATTTCGCGGAGGATTTTCTGGCGGGGAGCAGCGGGTGCGGGCCGGTCTAATCGATGTTATGAGCCTGCAGGCCCAAGGAATCGGCTACCTCGATTCCCGGACCCAGGGCCGGTCGACGACGACGCGTCGGCGCATTGATCACGACTTCGTGATCAATGCGTTTTGATTGTAACAAATTGAAAGATCGACCGAATTGCAGTGTGGGAGCGCGCGTGCGCGAACATGAGGACGAATGGACCGGCCTGATGCGGTCGGCCATTTCAGGCGACGATGCGGCGTATCATCGCCTGCTCAAGGCCGTCACGCCGGTGCTTCGGGCTGCGGCGCGTCGCGGTCTGGCGCGGGCTGGGCAACCGGTCGATCAATCCGAGGACATCGTGCAGGACATTTTGCTGGCGGTCCATCTGAAGCGGCACACCTGGGACGTCAGCGCCCCGTTTGCGCCATGGCTGTTTGCCATCGCCCGCAACAAGCTGATTGACGCACTACGCCGCCGCGGAAGACGGATTTTCGTCAATATCGACGACTTCGCCGAGACACTGCCGGGCGAGACGCCGTCTGAAACGGCGTCCGCGAGTGAGGTCGCCGCGCAGTTGCAGTCGCTGCCGGCGCGTCAGCGCGATGTGCTGCAGTCGATCGCGGTCGACAGCGCCTCGATCAAGGATACGGCGGCGAAATTTTCGATGAGTGAGGGCGCGGTGCGGGTGGCGCTGCATCGGGGGCTTACCAGCCTGACGGCGAAGTTGCGGGAACAGTGAAATGGACACCGATCAGCTCATTCGAACGCTAGCGGCCGATAATGCGCATCGGGCGCGGCCGGTCGGCTTTGCGCTGATGCTGGCGCTGTTGGCCGCCGCACCGGTCTCCTTGCTGATGTTCTTCACGGAGCTCGGCATCCGGCCTGACGTGATGACCGCGATGCGCAATCCGTTTTTCGACCTGAAATTCGCGGTGACGCTGGCGCTCGCGGTCTCCGCGATTGCCGTCAGCCTGCATCTCGCGCGGCCGGAAGCTTCACTACGCGGCTTCGGTTGGCTGCTGCTGATCCCGGCCGGGCTTCTGACCGCGGGAATCAGCGGCGAAATGATGATGCCGCAGCGGCTGCCGATGATGACGCGGATGGTCGGCAACAATTCGCGGGTTTGCATGATGGCCATTCCGCTGATGTCGCTGCCGATCCTGGCGGGGGCCCTGATCGGCCTGCGGCACGGCGCGCCGGCACGACCGGCACTCGCCGGGGCCATCGCCGGCCTGCTGTCGGCGGGTCTGGCGGCGACGCTCTACGCGTCGCATTGCACGGATGATTCACCGCTGTTCGTCGCGACCTGGTACACGATCGCGACCGCGCTGGTCGCAGCATTAGGTGCTTTGGCGGGATCAAAGCTGCTGAAATTTTGACTTTTGTCGTCTCGGCGAAGCCGGGACTTTTGCAACTCACGCAGCGGGTGCGTTCTGCTGCATGCGGTGGAAGCGCAGCACCTGCTGCGCGGTCGAGGGCCGCAGACGTTCGTAGGTGTCTTTGCACGCCGCGATATCGGTCGGCTCCCCGCCTGACAGTTCGTCGCGCATGTTGATGATCGCCCGTACTGTCGACCATGACAGGCCTGCAACCTTGGCCAGGATCATCACACCTTCGGCCCGGGTTTCGATCATCATGTTCTCGGCGATCGCCACCGGCACGTTGGCAAGCGCCGCGATCGACGCATTGGATTCATCGAATTTACCGGCCTCGGCAAAAGCCGCCACCTGGAATTCATCCAGCCGGCCATCCTCATAGAGCGACTTGACGAGCGCATGCGCGATCGCGGTGCTCTTGGTGCTTGCCGAGCGCACGCGCCGGGTCGCTTCCTTGACCGCGGTCGGCACTTCGCGCGCTTGATGCGGGTTGGCCGTCTCCAGCCGCTGCCTTACCGTGTCGGACGCCTTGGCGAGCAGCTTCAAGTAGAGATGCCGCGGAATGTTCGGACGCAGCCCGACGCAGGTCGCAAGGTTGTCGTCGCCTTCGGCGCGGCTGATCAGGCGCGTAAATCCGCGCTCGGTAAATTCCGCGCCGGGATTGTTGACCGTGCTCTGGACCACCTCGTCATTGCCGCGCTGGACCAGCACGTCGGTGACTGCACCGCTCAATACTTTCCGTGTCGAGATCGCCATCAAATGCGCCTGGCTCTTGCTGCGCGCATTCTCGATCAGGGTATCGTCGTCGAGCCGCGCCGACTGCGACAGCACGGGGCCTGCGATCTCGATCACGTCGTCGAACGCCAGCGCCCGGATCGTGAGCGGCGGGGCGGTGTCGATCGGGGCGAGGCGGTTGGCCAGCAGCGTCTTGGCCGAGGTTTCGATGTGATCCATCAGACACTGGAAGACGTCGTCGAACAGCCCGACCTGCTGGTCGGAATAGTCTACCGCGCCGTTGATGAAGAGATCGGTGACCCGGCGCAGGGTTTCGACCCGTCGTGCGACGGTCCCGTGCGCGAGCGTAGCCTGCAACTCGTCGAGCAGACTTTCGGGGGCGGTAGCGGACTTCGAAATCATGACTCTATCCTGGAGAAAAAGCCGGCGACGGATTCTCCCTCACCGGGAACTGAAATAGATCAGGCACTGGTAATGCGGTTGCGTCCCCGTGCCTTGGCTGCGTAAAGCGCGCGATCGGCGCGCGCGAGGAATGTGTCCGGCGTCTCGTCCGGCTTAAGGGTCGCGATGCCGGCTGAAATCGTCACCTTCATGCCCGGCGAGAACGCGCTCCAGTCGAGCTCGGCGATAATCGCGCGCAGCCGGTCCAGCGCGCGCACGGCGCCGTCGGTCGCCAAATCGGGCAGCACCAGCAAAAATTCCTCGCCGCCATAACGGCCGAACCGGTCGACGCTGCGGATGTTGGCGAACATGGTGATGGCGAAGGTCCTCAGGACCTCGTCGCCGGTCGGGTGGCCGTAGACGTCGTTGATGCGCTTGAACCAGTCGAGGTCGATCAGCGCGATCGAGCAGGGCGATCCGCTGCGGCCGGCGCGCGCGATCTCTTCGTCCAGCATCCGCATGATACAGCGGCGGTTGGACGAGCCCGTCAGTTCGTCGAGTTCGGCGAGTTCTTCGATCCGTTTATAGGCTTCCTTGAGTTTCAGTCCGCTCTGATAGAGCGACCGTTTCATCGAGCTGGAGAAAATCCCCAGGAACATGCAGCGCCCGATGGTCAGGACGAACACCAGCATGGTGGCAAAGCGTTCGAGGTAGCTGCCGTGAGGGATCGAGATCGGTTTGTCGGTGAGCAGGAACAGTGTGGCCAGACCGATCGTCATCGCGGTCCAGATCTTCATGGTCTGCCGCGGCGTCGAGCGCAGCGAACTGAAGCTGAACACGATAAACAGGGTGCAGAGGAACAAGCCGCCGGTTTCCGGCGCAATCCAGGTGAACGCCAGCGAGATCATCATGCACACGGTCGCTTGCGGTGCGATCAGGTAATGATCGTTGAAGCGGTCGTTGAAGCCGAGTTCCGAAAGCAGAATGCCCAGCGCGGTCACGGTCAGGCCGGTCGCCGCATAGGCCGGACCGACCATGACGGGTATCGTGCCGGCCTCCGCATAGACCAACAGGATCCCGGCATCGATGACGTAACTGGCGCCGATCATTGTCAGGATTTGGCGGCGCTGCTTGGCGCGACGCGCCAGCGCCTTTGCCGTCGGTTGGGCACCGAGGTCATCCAGTTCGGCCGGATTCACGAATAGCGACGCAGCGGTGCCCATAGGTCTCGCCGTTGATGAAACTCGTCAAAAAATCTACGTGGGAAAGCCTTTAGGTTTGGTATCTTTTGAGACCGAATCTGATCCGTTGAAATCGTGCCATTGTCCTGTTTCGCAACGGAAATCCGCCAGGGCGGAACCACTTCGACAGGCGGGCGGGCCAGCCGGGCTGCAAGCAAATGCTGTCTTGCGGACCAAGCCTTGCTAAGGTCGCAATGGATGGGGTGCATCTTGGGAAAGTACGTCCGTATTATGATACCAATTTCGGGAAATTGCTCCTTTTCGGCGGAAATGCTGTTCGATAATGGCCTTCTGTGGGGTAGATCACACATGCACGCAGGGCATTGCCGTAATGTGAAGAATCTTACCTTCCCCATCGAACCGTCAGCCACTCCCCTCCGACTTACCTTGCGAGACGGCCATTGAGCGCGACGCAGGCGGCTTCAGACGAAACTCTGATCGCTCGTATCGCCCAAGGCGACCGGCTCGCCATGCAGGTGCTTTACGGAAGGCACCATGTCAGGGTGTTCCGCTTCGGGCTTCGGCTCGTGCGGGACGAACAGGTTGCGGAAGACCTCATCAGCGAGGTTTTTCTCGATGTGTGGCGTCAGGCTGGCAAGTTCGAAGGCCGATCCGCCGTTACCACCTGGCTCCTGGCGATTACACGGTTCAAGGCCCTGTCGGCACTAAGGCGCCGCAAGGACGTTGGACTGGACGAGGAGGCCGCGAACGCGATCGAGGATACGTCCGACGATCCGGAAGTGGCGGCGCAGAAGAAGGATACCAGTGAAGCGTTGCGCAAGTGCCTGACAGCGCTTTCGCCTGAGCATCGGGAGATCGTCGATCTCGTCTACTACCACGAGAAATCCGTGGAAGAGGTAGCCGAGGTCGTCGGAATTCCCGAAAACACCGTCAAGACGCGCCTGTTTTATGCGCGCAAGAAATTGGCCGAACTGTTGAAGGCAGCCGGCATAGAGCGAGGTTGGCCATGATGGCAGCGAGCAAAAAAATGCTGGATCAAGAGCCCAGCGATGTTGAGATGCTGTTGCCATTTCATGCGGCCGGCACGCTGAACATCCGCGACGCGCGCCGTGTCGACGAAGCGCTCGCGAGCGATCCGCAGCTTGCCCGGCAATATGCCGTGATCCGCGAGGAATACGCCGAGACCATTCGTCTCAACGAGAGCCTCGGGGCGCCGTCCGCCCGCGCCATGCAGAAGCTGTTCGCAGCGATCGATGGAGAGCCCGTGCGCAAGCCATCGGTGTCATCCAGCATCTCCGCGCGGGTCTCGGAATTTTTCGCAAGCCTGTCGCCGCGGACGCTGGCCTGGTCGTCGAGCGTTGGCGCGGTCGCGCTGCTGTTGCAGGCGGGCGTGATCGGCACGGTGCTGATGAAGAACGATCCCGCTTCGTTCCAGACGGCCTCGCTGGACATGAACGATCGGTCGCGTCCGGCGTCCATCACGCGCGATTTGGGCGGTGGACCGCCGCGTGCGCTGGTGCGGTTTGCTGACGACGCCCGTTTTTCGGACATCAAGGCTCTGCTCGAGAATTATCAGGCTTCGGTGATCGATGGCGCCAAGGGCGGCATGTTCCAGCTTCAATTCGGCACCACGGCGATGGGCAGGAACGAGGTCGCTGCGCTGATGACCAGGTTGCAGAAGGAAAAGATCGTCAAGTTTGCGGCGGAGACGCCTTAATTTTTTAATTGCCGCTCGCCGCGTGCCCGATCAAGCGTAAGCCGAGGTTCCATGGCCCACGATGGCGTGAATTGGCGGACGAGGACGCAGCGCCTGGCATTGGCAGTGTCGGCCGCAGTTTTGCCGTTCGCCACGTTCGGTGGTTCGGCCGTTCACGCGCAAAGTATCATGCGCACGCCCAACCTCCACATCAGCCCGCGGCTGCCCTCGATCAATCCGACGGTTGCAACCAGGATCAATCCGAACATCGCGGGCCGGGCAAACATTGCCGTGGGCCGGCCCAATCTCGCGGTCACCACCGTCGCACGAACGCCGCCACCGCGCGTTGGCGTCACGACCTCGGTGATGCGAACGCCGCCCGGGACGATCGCTCGCGTCGGTGTGCTGTCGCTTCCCTATGCGCGTTACTCGCATAATCTCTATCCGGCTTGCGAGTATGCCTATCGCGGTGCCGACGGCGAATGTTTTGATCGTCCCGTGATCTCGACCGATGGCGGCGGCGGCGTTGCGGCCAAAAAAGGCAGTGGCGGTTCGCGCAGCAACGCGGCGCAGGCGGCGATCAACCTGCGCTCGGTCCGGAACGAACTCGTTGCCGAAATCGACAGCGCATTGTCGGACGCGCAGGCCGATGAGCTGGCGCGGCGTCATGGCCTGGAGCGGCTTGCGTCGCAGAATTTTCCGTTTATCGGAAGCACCGTCGGCCTGTTCCGCATCATCGATCGACGCCCGGCCGACACGGTGAAGCGCGAGTTCGCCGCCGACGGCAGCGTCAAGTCGGTACAGCTCAATTTCCGCTATGTGCTGCAAGATCAGAAAGCCGCGCTGACCGAGGGCGATCCCGCGCAATATGCCGTCGCGCAGCTCCGGCTGCCGCAGGCGCACACGCTGGCCCGCGGCATGAACGTCACCATTGCGGTGATCGATTCAGGCATTGACGCCACGCATCCCGAGCTTGCCAATTCGGTCGCGGATCATTTCGACGCGCTCGGCAGCAAGGAAGGTCCGCATGTTCACGGCACCGGCATTGCCGGCGCGATCGTGGCGCATGCCAAGCTGATGGGAAGTGCGCCGGAGGCACGGCTTCTGGCGATCCGCGCGTTCGGTGCCGGGTCGGGCAGCGGCGCGGAAAGCACCTCCTATGTCATTCTCAAGGGATTGAACTACGCGGTCGAGCACGGCGCGCAGATCATCAATATGAGTTTTGCCGGCCCAAAAGATCCGTTGGTCGAGCGCGGCGTTGCTGCAACCGCCGCGAAGGGAATCCTGCTGGTGGCCGCCGCCGGCAATGCCGGCGCAAAATCGCCGCCGCTCTATCCCGCCGCCAATCCAAACGTGATCGCGGTGAGCGGCACCGACGCGCACGAAAAGCTGTTTGCGGCATCCAACCGCGGCAATCACATCGCGATTGCAGCACCCGGCGCCGATATCTTCCTGCCGGCCCCGGATCAAAAATACCAGATCACGTCGGGCACCTCGTTTTCTGCCGCCTATATCAGCGGCGTTGCGGCGCTGATCCTGCAGCGTAATCCCGTGTTGAAGCCGGACGATGTCCGCGCGATCTTGACGAAAACCGCGCGCGACCTCGGCGCCCCCGGCCGCGACGATCTGTTCGGGGCGGGTGAGGCCGACGCCTTTGCGGCCGTCACGGCTGTTACCGAGCCGCCGGCGGTACCGGTCGCCTCTGCTTCGCCGAACCCGGAGGCGGAAAAGGCCGCCGCGCCCGATAACGCTTCCGTGAGCCGGGCGCTGAACGAGCCGCCCAAGGAATCCGCGCCGTCATTGTCAGGCGAAAAATCGGCGGCAAACGAGGCGGTTAGCCCTTCTGCGCGCTGATTTCCGCGCCGTCGCCCGCCCGGCAAAAAGCTAAAAAAACCACCCGCTATTTTGAACGTCCGGCTACCTGCTGCGACTAATAAATGTGGGAGCGGTTATCCCTCCCCATCGGCTGTATTCGGCGCGAGCGCCCATCCACCCCAAGCGCCCATATGGCTTAGACCCGTCCGGTTGTCCCCCCGGACGGGTCTTTTATTTTCCCAAGCGGTTTGTGTGACGGTCCGGGCTTCCGGTTACGCGCCGGTATTTTCTGTAGATTTGCGAGCCGAAATCAGCGGATGCCCGCCGCAACGCGGCCATGCTGCGCGTGCAGCTTGACTGGGGATAGGGAGAATAACCCCGCGCTTGTGCGGCCTTCCTGCATCGATCGATGTCCCGTAGTGCCACGTACTGGACAAGCCGAAAGTTTTCCACAGAATAACCCTGTCACGTTCGATTGATTCGTCCACGGTTGCGTCTGCGTCCGTCCTTTCTCTTAGCGGGCTGATTCATGACACATCGTGTAGACGTGGCACGCGGCCGCGACATCGTTGCGCGCTGGTGCAACCTCGCCGAGCGACGGCTGGAATACCTCACCGAGTTGTTCGAGTCCGGGCGCTGGCGCCGCTTTCATAGCGAGCGGGCATTGCTCGAAAATATCAGGGAAGCCAAGGCAGCGGTCGAAACCTGGCGCGATCTGCTGAGGCGCGAAGCGGCGCTCGACAATTCCGCCATCGACATGTCATGGCTCGGACGGCCGAGGCCGATGCTGCCGCGTGCCGCCAGGTTCAGCGAACAGGTTCAGCGCGAGCAGCCGCGGCCGGCACCAGTCTCCGCACCGGTTTTGGCCCGGTTTTGGCCGAACCCGCGCGCGATATTTCCGGGGATTTTATGGTCGCGCTGGAGCGCCACCTCGTCGCTTCCGATGCAACGCCTTCCGCGCCGGCACCGGTTCTGGACCAGGTGCCACTACCGTTGCGCAGTCTCGATGTCATGCAGGAGCGCTACCCGCTGCTGCGCAACGCGCTCTGAACGTTATCTTCGGACCGCATTGGTCCCGACCACCACCTGCGCGTAACGTTGCGCGCCGTCGACGGACAAATCCGTCGTGACCGCGCGGGCGTGATCGAGGCCGACCACGGCGCCGCGCGGCGTTTCCGAGATCATGTTGTTGTTGACCAGCGCCGTGCCCGCGCCCGGCACGACGGATACGCCGACGCCGACAAAAGCGTTACGGATCACATTGCCCGTGATGGCGATGTCGCGGAGATATTTGCCCCAGCCGGCGACGATCCCGAACGACGGCGCGTTCTCGATCACATTGCCGGTGACGGAAGAGTCTGCTTCGACATAGATGCCGACGCCGGCGTCGTCGTCCGGCGCGGTGCCGATCGGCCGCTTCGGCAGGAGGTTGCGGATGATGTTGCCCTGCACGACCGCGATGCGGCCGCCCTCGTTGAAATTGCAGACGGAGACGCCGACCGCAGCGCCGTCGACGGTGTTGTTCGCGATCACGGCTGCTTCAAACGAGAATTCCGAATAGAGCGCGACCTCGCGGACATTGCTGACGCTGTTGCCCGTGATCTGGATATTGGACGCCGAATTGCCGCGCACCGCCGAATAATCGCAATTGCGGATGCGATTTCCCCGCACGATCACATTGCCCGCGCGGAAGGCGTTGATGGCGTTGCCATACTGCCCGGAGCCGCCGGGGCCGGCCTTGATATCCTCGATGCGGTTGTCGGCAACCAGCGTGCCGTCATCACCGATCGCGGTGCGCAGGATCTCGATGCCGTTGTCGTTGGTGCCCAAAATGGTGTTGCGCGAAACGATCAGCCCCTGCGCATCGAACGACACCACGGCGGTGGTTGCGATCTTGGTGAGTATGTTACCGCTGATATCGCCGGAGACCTGCTCGAGCCAGATTCCATTGCCGCCGCTGCCGGTGATTTCGCAATCGGCAATGCGGACATCGCGCCCGCCGATGCAATGCACCAGACCGCGCCGCGTCGGCAGCGGAATGCCGCCGCCATCGAACGTGATTCCCGACAGCCCAATGCTGTCAGCGCCTTCGCCCTGCAGCATCGATGCGCCGCCATTGAACACGAGCTTGGTCGCGCCGCGCACGCCGATCAGTTGCGTGCCGTTTTGCATGCGAAGCATTCCGGTTCGGTAGACGCCCGGCGGCAGCGCCAGCGGCACTTGCGCGCGCGCGGCTTCGTCGATCGCACGCTGTAAATTCCTGGTTTGATCGTCGGGACTGCCGGGCCGGACGCCATATTGGGTTACGTCGCGGCCGAGCGTGGAGGCGAGCGGTGCCGCGCGCGCCGCATCGGGCGACATCGCAAGCGCGCCGGCAACACCGGCGGCGGACGCTCCAATAAGATGGCGGCGGTTGACGTCCATGGTCGCAAGGCCCTCGCGCAATCGCGCCCCATACGTAACGCCAAAATGCGGCGACGCATGGTGAAGACGAGGGCGGAAGCGGACGATTGTTGAGGGTAGGGTTAATTGTTCAGTGACGAAAAATCATTCGCAGGGACGATGGAATTCAGCGCACGCGCCTTGCCAGCCGCACCATCTCCAGCAGCATCGCTTCGCCGGCATCGACCAGTTCTTCCAGCGTGATGCGCGGCATGCCCTTGCGGCGGGAGGCGCCGTCGCGGGCGAGCAGGGGGATGTGCACGAACGCTGCAAGCCGCGGGCCGCTGTCAGCGTCTAGGGCCTCGATCGCGCGCCAGCTCAGGTAATTGCAGAGATAGCTGCCGGCATCGCGCGAGGCGCGGGCGTCGAGGCCGGTGCCGACGGCTGCGCGCAGCAGTTTGGCAGTATGCGGGCCGAACATCTTTGCATCGGCGCCGCCAGCGATCGAGCCCTTGCGTGAACGCGTTTGCGCGGCGTCCGGCCACAGCATGGTGACGGCATTGCGGGCGCGGGTCTCGATCCGGACATGTGCGGTGCGCGAGGCAAGGCCGAACATCAACAGCGCATGAGGCCGGTGCTCTGCAAGGACCAGTGGCAATTCGCGATCGACCGCCTTGTAGGTCACGGGAAAGATGTGGCCGGAGAACTCGACGTCAGTGAAGGCCGGGCGGCGCAGCCGCAACAGCCGCGCCACCAACGGCTGCGTCGGGTTGTAGGGCGCGCCGGGAAACGGGCCGAAGCCGGTGACGAGGATGCGAAGCTTCCCGCTCACCGCAGCATCTCCGCGATCTGCTCGGCGGCGACCGCCGGCGTGATGCGGCCGTCGGCGACTTCAGCCTCGGTCTTCTTTACCCTGGCGCGGATCGCGGGGTCCGCTCGCAGGCGCGCCATCATCCGTTGCTCCAGCATCGACCACATCCATTTCACTTGTTGTTCGCGCCGCCGCGCGGCGAACTCGCCTGATGCATTCATGGCGGTGCGATGATCGAGAATCTTCTGCCACAGCGCGTCCATACCGGTGCCGGTCAACGCCGAATAGGTCAGCACTGGCGGGTGCCAATGTTCCGAGCGGGGGCTGAGGATATGCAGCGCGCCGCGATACTCGGCCGCCGCCAGATTGGCGCGCTTGATGTTGTCGCCGTCCGCCTTGTTGATCGCGATCATGTCAGCGAGTTCGACAAGGCCCTTCTTGATGCCCTGTAATTCGTCGCCCGCGCCGGGCAGCATCAAGGCGAGGAAGAAATCGGTCATGTCGCAGACCGCGGTCTCGGATTGGCCGATACCGACGGTCTCAACCAGCACCACGTCGAAGCCGGCCGCCTCGCACAGCAACATCGCCTCGCGGGTTTTCGCGGCTACTCCGCCGAGTGTGCCCGATGCGGGCGAGGGCCGGATGAAAGCGCTGTCGGAAGCCGCAAGCTGCGCCATCCGCGTCTTGTCGCCGAGGATCGATCCGCCGGTGCGGGCCGAAGAGGGATCCACCGCCAGCACCGCGACCTTGTGGCCGCGCTCGATCAGGAACATGCCGAGCGCATCGATGGTGGTGGATTTTCCGACCCCCGGCGAGCCGGTGATGCCGACCCGCACTGCCTTGCCGGTATCCGGCAGCAGCGCCTGCACCAGATCGCGGGCGGCGGCCTGATGATCGCCCCTGCGGCTTTCGATCAACGTGATCGCCCGCGCCAGCGCAGCACGGCCACCGGCGCGGAGGTCCTTGGCGAGCTTTTCGATGTCGGGGGAATTATTCGGCAGGGTCATGCCTTGGTTTACAACGGCTGTACGATACAGGCGAGGGGGCCGTATCCTTTGCAGCCGCTATCCACGTTGGAAGAATGCATTGTCAGACGATGCGCCGCTACTCCGCCGCCTCGCTATGGCCGAGCCGCGCATTCAGCTTGTGGATCAGCTCTTCGGCGGCATCCGAAATCACCGTGCCCGGCGGGAAGATCGCCTCGGCGCCGGCCTTGTAGAGCGCCTCGTAATCCTGCGGCGGCACGACGCCACCGATGATGATCATGATATCCTCGCGGCCCTGCTTCTTCAGCGCGGCCTTGAGCTCCGGCACGGCGGTGAGATGCGCGGCCGCCAGCGACGACACGCCGAGGATATGGACGTCGTTCTCCACCGCCTGCCGCGCCGCCTCGTCGGCGGTGGCAAACAGCGGCCCGATATCGACGTCGAAGCCGACATCGGCAAAGGCGGATGCGATCACCTTCTGGCCGCGGTCGTGGCCGTCCTGGCCGATCTTGGCGACGAGAATGCGCGGGCGGCGGCCCTCGGCATCCTCGAACGCATCGATCAGGGCCTGTACCTTTTCGACCCGGTTGGACATGGCGGACGCCTCCCGCTTGTAGACGCCGGTGATGGATTTGATTTCGGCGCGGTGCCGGCCGAACACTTTTTCCATCGCGTCGGAAATTTCACCCACGGTTGCCTTGGCGCGCGCAGCATCGATTGCCAACGCCAGCAGATTGCCGTTGCCTTCGCCGGCGCTACGCGTCAGCGCCGCGAGCGCGTCGTCGACGTCCTTCTGGTTACGCTCGGAGCGCAGCCGCGACAGCTTGTCGATCTGCAGACGCCGCACGGTGGAATTTTCCACTTTCAGTACGTCGATGGCGGCCTCGTTGACCGGCTTGTATTTGTTGACGCCGATGACGGCCTGCTTTCCGGCGTCGATCCGTGCCTGCGTCTTGGCGGATGCTTCCTCGATGCGCAATTTCGGCACGCCGGCCTCGATCGCCTTGGCCATGCCGCCGAGCGCTTCGACTTCCTGGATGTGGCCCCAGGCCTTTGCCGCGAGATCGCGGGTGAGACGCTCGACGTAGAACGAGCCGCCCCAGGGATCGATGATGCGATTGGTGCCGCTTTCCTGTTGCAGGAACAATTGCGTATTGCGCGCGATCCGCGCCGAGAAATCGGTCGGCAGCGCCAAGGCCTCGTCGAGGGCATTGGTGTGCAGCGACTGGGTGTGGCCTTGCGTTGCCGCCATTGCCTCGATGGTGGTGCGCATCACATTGTTGAAGACATCCTGCGCGGTGAGTGACCAGCCGGAAGTCTGACAATGCGTGCGCAGCGAGAGCGAGCGCGGGTCTTTCGGATTGAACTGTTTAAAAGTTTCGCCCACAACAGCCGCGCCGCGCGCATCTTGGCGACTTCCATGAAGAAATTCATGCCGATCGCCCAGAAGAACGAAAGGCGCGGCGCGAAGCGATCGACGTCGAGGCCTGCCGCAAGTCCGGCGCGGAGATATTCGACGCCGTCGGCGAGTGTATAGGCGAGTTCGAGGTCCTGCGTCGCGCCGGCTTCCTGCATGTGATAGCCGGAGATCGAAATCGAATTGTATTTCGGCATTCTTTGCGAGGTGTACGCAAAAATATCGGAGATGATGCGCATCGACGGCGTCGGCGGATAGATGTAGGTGTTGCGCACCATGAACTCTTTCAGAATGTCGTTCTGAATTGTCCCTGAGAGTTTCTCCGGCGGCACGCCCTGTTCTTCGGCGGCTGCGACGAACAGCGCGAGGATCGGTAGCACCGCGCCGTTCATGGTCATCGACACGCTCATCTGGTCGAGCGGAATGCCTGCAAACAGCGTGCGCATGTCGTAGATCGAGTTCGATCGCAACGCCCGCCATGCCGACGTCGCCGGACACGCGCGGATGATCGCTGTCATAGCCGCGGTGGGTGGCGAGATCGAACGCCACCGAAAGACCCTTTTGGCCGGCGGCAAGGTTACGGCGATAGAACGCGTTGGAATCTTCAGCGGTGGAGAATCCGGCATATTGCCGGATGGTCCAGGGCTGGTTGACATACATGGTCGGATAGGGGCCGCGCAGATAGGGCGCGATGCCTGGCCAGGTATCGAGGAAGTCGATGCCGTCGAGATCGGCCTCGCTATAGCCGGGCTTTACGAGGATGCCCTCGGGCGTGAGCCACGGCTCGACGCCGCCGGCGGTCTCGGCCGTGGCGGCTTTTTCAAAGGCGATATCAGCAAAGTTCGGTATGCGGCTCATGGGTTACCATTGTAGCACAAGTGTTGTTCGGGGGGGCGCCATCCCTAATCATGGTCCGGATGCTGGTGGGTGATGATGCCGCTCACCTTTTCTGCCCCGTAATTCTGCAGCGTGGTCTGGCTCGGCAAATTGGCGATGCCGACCACCCAGCCGAGCCGGGATTCGGTTCCATATTGGCGCGTCGGCACCACCCGGTCGGGGCGGTCGAAGGTGCCCGTCATGATCTCGATCCGCGACCCATCGATGCGGCGGAAGCTTAACGGCGTGCCGCAGGCGGCGCAGAAGTCGCGTTCGGCGATGGAGGAGGATTTGAACGCGGCCGGCTTGCCGCGGGTCCAGGCGAAGTCGGCTTGGTCGATGTCGGCGAACGAAGCGAAGGGTGCGCCGGAGGCCTTCTGGCACATTCGGCAGTGGCAGACGCTGATCTTTGTCGGCGGCGCCGACACTGCAAATCTGACAGCACCGCATTGGCAGCCGCCGGTCAGGACGGGTTTGCTCGCCGATGTCATGTTCACTCCATTCGCCGCCAGGCTTCCCTTAGCATTGCCAGCGCGTCGCCGCCGGCAAAGATAAAATCGCCGACACCGGCGGTACGTAGCGCCGCCTCCTGCTCGCCGGGCCGTCCTGCCAGATAGATATGCTCGGCTCCCGTGGCTTGAAGGGCCTTTGCGGCGGCCGATGCGTGCTCGGCATAGATTTTGTCTTGAGAGCACAGGCACGCCATGGCCGCGCCCGAGGCCTTGAATGCTGCGGCGAGCGCTACCGGGTCGGTGAACCCCTCAGTGTCGATTGCCTCGATACCGCCGGTCTCGAAGAAGCTCTTGGCAAAGGTGGCGCGGGCGGTGAAATCGGCGGCGGTGCCGAGACTGGCCAGGAATATTTTCGGCCGCGCGCCGGCGGTCTTGAGCCGGCTATCCGATTTGTCGCGCAACGCTTCAAACGGCGCCGCCAGCCGCATCGGAGACAGCGCATCGAACTTGAATTTGGCCTCGCCATAGGGCGCGAGCGCGACCGGCTTGGCGTCCAGCACGGCGACGTCGGCTTCGTGCAGGTTCGGAAACTCGCTGGCGCCGGTGAGCACGTCTCTTCGTTTGGCAATGTTGGCTTCGCGCGTAGCTCGCGTTGCGGCGACCCTGCGCTGGATCAGATCTTGCTCGAGCGCCGCAAAGATGCCGCCGGCCTTTTCGGTTTCCTGAAACAGCGACCATGCGGCTTCGCAAAGCTGTTTTGTCAGCGTTTCGATACCGCCGGATCCCGCGGCGGGATCGGAGACTTTGGCGAGGTTGGATTCCTCCAGCAGCACTAGCTGCGTATTGCGTGCGGCGCGCCGTGCGAATGGATCGGGTAATCCCAGCGCCAGCGTATGCGGCAATACCGTGATGGCGTTGGCGCCGCCGAGGCCGGCCGAGAAGGTCGCCATCGTTGCGCGCAACATGTTCACGTAAGCATCGCGCTGCGTCAGCATCCGCCAGGCGGTATCGGCAGCGACGACCAATGGCTTTGGTGTGAGGCCGCAGGCCTGTTCGATGCGTGCCCACAGCAGCCGCAGCGCGCGGAATTTTGCGAGCGTCAGAAACTGGTCGGCGTCGGCAGAAAGCCGCGCATAGACCATGCCCTGCGCATCTTCGAGCGCGACGCCGGATTGTTCGATTGCGCGGAGATATGCGATGCCGCAGGCCAGCACGAACGCCAATTCCTGCACTTCCGATCCGCCGGAATCATGGATCACCCGTCCGTCGGCCACGGCGAACGGGCCCTTGAAACCCATCGCGGCAAGGCCCTTAACAGCGCCTGTCACCGCGGGCACGATCTCGGACCAGCTATAGGGACTGGATCCCCACACCGCGCAGGCCCCCAGCGGGTCGAGCCCGAAACGGATATTGCACGCGGCCGGGCTCAGGCCCTTGCGCTTCACATATTCGGCGACGTGAATGGCGGCCATCCGCGACTGCGGGCCGATCTCAAGTTCGATAGCGATCCCGGCATCGACGTAAATGCCGTCGAAGACTTTTTCGATCGCTTCCGCCGTCGGCTCCAGTCCAAAACCATGGGCGCCATTGGCGCCGGCAAACACGAGCGCCAACCCGGTCGCGCCATTCTCCAGATCGTGCAACGCCTGCGCGTTAGCTTCCCTGGCATCGGGATGATCGATCCGCTGCATGATTTGCCAGGGCGCGGCGGCGGCGCGGCCGGCGATCGGTTTGGCGCCCTGCGCGCGGCGGTAGATCGGGTCGATCTTCAATCCATCGGAGGTCTTGCCGACGAGTTTCTCGAACGGCGCGCCCTTCAGCACCCCGTCGACCAGCTTGCGCCAGTCGTCATAGGTCGCGGGCGCAAAATCAGCCGCCAATGCCAGCTCGTCACTTGTCGTCGTCATCCGCCCAATCGTTCCTTCGCCCGTTCCTTAGGTCATCTCTTGTATTTGGCTGGAAATTGCCACGGGGCGGCCGCCAAGCCAAACGGTTGTTTTGGCACCTTTTCCGTCAGTCGAGGTCGGGTAACCGCTGGATACCATCGGCCGAAAGCTGCGCCAGCGCCGCCGCAACGCTGCGTCCTGCAATGATACGTTCGGGCACAATCTCGGCGAGCGGCACCAGCACGAAAGCCCGTTCGAACAGCCGGGGGTGCGGCAGCGTCAGCTCGGGCTTGTCGATTTTGACATCGTCGTAGGCGATCAGGTCGAGGTCGAGCGTGCGCGGACCCCAGCGCGTCTCTTGCGCGCGATCGCGGCCGAACTTCTTCTCGATCTTGTGCAGCGTAAACAGCAGGGCGTGGGGATCGAGGCTGGTCTCGATCTCGATGCAGGCATTGATGAAACGCGCCTGTTTTTCGTCGCCCCAGGGCGGCGTGGAATAGTCGGATGATCGCGCCAATAGAGCGCCTTGCGTCATCCCGCAAATATTGGCGATGGCCTTCTGAAATGTCGCACGGACGTCGCCGACATTGCCGCCGAGCGCGATCAGCGCGTCAGCCATGCGACGCTTGCCGCGTGCGGGTCAGTACCACGCCGACATCGTCGAAGATCGCAGCGATCGGCGCGTGCGGTTTGTGGACCGTGACCTTGACGGACCTGATGCGCGGGAACGTCACCAATATGGCGTCCGCAACCGCGCCGGCCGCGCGCTCCAGCAGCTTGTAATTGGTGTTCTTGAAGGCCGCGGTCGCTGTTGCGACCACGTTGGAATAGGACACGGTGTCGGAGAGGCGATCGGTGTGTGAGGATTCCGACAGGTCCGTGAACAATTCGAGATCGATCACGAAGCGCTGCCCGACTTCGGTCTCGTGTTCCATTACGCCGTGGCGGGCATGGATGACGACGCCGGTGATGAAGATCGTATCGGTCATTTCGGCTTTCCGAATTCCTTGATTGCCGCGGCCACCCGTAGCGATTGTACGGTTTCCGACACATCATGCGTCCGTATGATCCGCGCGCCGGCTTGGGCTGCAATGAGATGCGCGGCAATCGAGCCGCCGAGACGCTGCTTGCGGTTCTGACGCCGTCACCGTGCTGATGAAACGCTTGCGCGAAGCGCCGACCAGGAGCGGTAGGCCGAAGGATTGCAGTTCACTCAGCCGCGCCAGCGCGATCATGCTCTGCTCGGCCGTCTTGCCGAAGCCGATCCCGGGATCGAGTACGATTTTGCCTGGCGAAACTCCGGCCTTCGCAGCGATATCGAGCGAACGTGCGAAGAAGGCCGCAATGTCCTTCATGATATCGATAGCAGGATCGGCGCTTTCGCGGTTGTGCATGATGATGACGGGCACCTCGCGAGCTGCGACCAACCCGGCCATGGCGGGATCGCGCTGCAGGCCCCAGACGTCGTTGGCGATAACAGCGCCCTGATCGAGCGCCCAGGCGATGACGGCCGATTTCATGCTATCGATCGACACGGGGACGCCGAGTGCTGCGACTTCAGAGAGCACCGGCTTTAGCCGTTGTAGCTCCTCATCCGCCGAGATCGGCTCCGAACCATAAGGCCGGGTCAATTCCGCACCGACGTCGATGATGTCGGCGCCCTCGTCGAACATGCGGCGGGCCTGCGCCAGTGCGCGCTCCGGCGTGGCGAACTGTCCGCCGTCGGAGAATGAGTCCGGCGTTACATTCAACACGCCCATCACGGCCGGATAGGGCCGCGACAGCAGTCCCTGCAGGTCGAAATGACCGGCCGGGCCGGCCGCCTTGGCTGGTTCCTGGGCGGGTCTGGACGTGGTTGCGATCATGCGGTGGCTTTGCGCGGTCCGCGCAAGCGAGTCAAGGCGCGAAAGCCCGCTCTGCAGGCGCGCCGGGCCGACTTTTGGGCTGCGTTATAGGGTTTTTCGAGCGAAGCGGATACCGGTTCGCGTCATGAAAAACGCGTCAAAACAAAAGACTAGTAGCTGATTTTCGGCTGCAGCTTGCGCGCCTGGGCGATCAACTGCTCGACCGACTTTTCCGACGGCATGATGCGGACGAGCTTTCGCTTGATGTTCACTTCTTTCATGTTCTGGGCGAGCCGCGCCGGGTTGCGCAACGCGAGTTCGCGCACCGTGGGGACGCCCGCGGCGCGCACCAGCCCAACTTTCGACCTGCCCATCCCGGGAATTCGCATGTAGTCGGAAAAATTGGCCCATTCGAGCAGTTGCTGTTCGCTGATCCCGGTCTTCGCCGCCAGCGCCTTGCGTCCCTTGGCGGTACGGGCAGCTTCAAGCAGCGCTTCGGTGGTGCGAATGCCCTGCGATTTCAGCTTCGAAGCGAAGTAGGCGGTCAAGCCTTCGATCTGGGAGAGGGGGTATGTCATGATACTCGATGCAAAGGAATGTGCTGGGCCGAAGCGGTGTGCTTTATGCGAACTGGCTGAGGCCCGGCGTCCCCGAAATGATCTCGCCCATTTGATCCGCTCCGATTTTGTCGCGGCCGAACCGGAAAAGTTCACGCGCGACGTTTTGAATCTCGCTCATGCCCAAACCAAGCGCCATCAGCTTGGTACCGAGCGCCATCAGGCCGCCGCCCATCAATCTGGAGAGGCCGCCATTGCTGCTTGAAGCTGCGATGGCAGCTTCAGCACCGGGAATCTGGTCGATCAGAGCCTGAACTTTGTCGGAGGGGCCCTCGTTACGAAGGAAACCCAGAACGATGCCGACGGTTTTTTCAGCCACGGCCGTATCGATGCCGGCCTTGGTGGCCAACTGTCCAATCAATTCGTCCATATTTCCCCGCCCTCGGCCGGTTGATAACCGGGTCGCCTGCTTATGAAATGATCTTGAGCGTATGCGAACTGAATTACAAGCGATCCGCGCACATGAAGCTGATTTCGTTTGAGATGGCGCCGCAAGTGTTGCAGCAATGCAAGAGTGAGCGCGGGATTCACGCTGGATTGCCGCACCATACGGCCCGTTTTTATACTTGGATTGGCGAAAAGTATGAGATGCGCAGCCCCGGGCGGTAGCTACGTCCCGTGCGCCGACGGTTTCAATCGACGGGCAGGATGCGATATGATTGTGTGGTTTGGCGACCGAACCTGCCCTGATGCGCGCGAAGAGGCGAAGCGATGGCGACCTCCGATAACAAGACGGCCGACACCGATGACAAGATTTTTATCGGAAAGGGTGAGCAGCCGGCCTGGCTGACGCTCGCACTTGCAAACCGGCACGGCCTTGTCACTGGCGCAACCGGAACCGGAAAGACCGTGTCACTGCAGGTGATGGCGGAAGGTTTTGCGCGCGCCGGCGTCCCCGTGTTCGCCGCCGACATCAAGGGAGACCTGTCGGGGATCTCCGAAATTGGCGAGGCCAAGGACTTCATCGTCAAGCGGGCCGGCGAAATGGGCCTGACGTTCCAGCCGGACCAGTTCTCGACCGTGTTTTGGGACGTGTTCGGCGAGCAGGGCCATCCGGTTCGTGCCACCGTCACGGAGATGGGGCCGTTGCTGTTGTCCCGGATGCTCGATCTGAATGACGTTCAGGAGGGCGTCCTCAATGTCGCATTCCGTGTCGCGGACGAAAACGGACTGACGCTGATCGACATGAAGGATCTCCGGGCGCTGCTCGATGCGATCGTGCCTGCCGCCGGCAAAAAGGGTCCGGATGCCGAAGACGATCCGCTGGAGCCGATCCGCAAGGCGGCGCAAGGCTACGGCAACGTGACCAAGGCCACCGTCGGGACCATTCAGCGTCAGCTTCTGGTGCTGGAAAACCAGGGCGGGACGAAATTCTTCGGCGAACCGGCGCTGACGCTGAAGGATTTCATGAAGACCGACCGCGACGGCCGGGGCATGGTCAATATCCTGGTGGCCGACAAACTGATGCAGAGCCCGCGGCTCTACGCCACCTTCCTGCTGTGGATGCTGTCGGAGCTGTTTGAGGAGTTGCCGGAAGCCGGCGACCTGCCGAAGCCGAAACTGGTGTTCTTCTTCGACGAGGCGCACCTGTTGTTCAACGATGCGCCGAAGGCGCTGATGGACAAGATCGAGCAGGTGGTGCGGCTGATCCGCTCCAAGGGCGTCGGCGTTTATTTCGTCACGCAAAACCCGATCGACGTGCCGGACAAGGTGCTCGCCCAGTTGGGCAACCGCGTCCAGCACGCGTTGCGGGCCTTTACGCCGCGCGACCAGAAGGCGGTGGCGGCGGCCGCGCAGACTTTCCGGCCGAACCCGAAGCTCGATACCGCACGCGTCATCATGGAGCTCGGCAAGGGCGAAGCACTGGTGTCGTTCCTCGAAGGCGGCGGCACGCCGGCGATGGTCGAGCGCGTCATGGTCCGGCCGCCCTCGGCGCGGATCGGACCGATCACGCCCGAGGAGCGGAAGGCGATCATGAACAACAGTCCGGTGAAGGGCAAATACGACGCCACGATCGATGCCGAATCCGCCTATGAGATGCTGCAGAAGCGTGTGGCCGGAACGGCGGCGCATCCGGACGGAACGGATGGCGGGAGCGGGGGCGGTGGCGGAATCCTCGGGCAGATCGGCTCGATCGTCGGAACGATTTTCGGCACCAACGTCTCGCGCGGCAGGATGTCGACCGGCCAGATCATCGCCCGAAGCGTCACGCGCTCGGTCACCAACAAGGTGGTCGGCGGCGCGGTTGCCGATCTCGGTAAATCGGTCGGCGGCGCGCTTGGCGGTTCGGTCGGGCGTGCGCTGGTGCGCGGCGCGCTCGGCGGATTGCTGCGGCGCTAGAGTATGATCCGGAAAAGTCGGCACCGGTTTTCCTCGCGACAAACGCAAGGCGTTTGCGCGGAGATCATGCTCAAATTAAAGAGCTTTTATGACGTGATATCCCTCTGACTCCCGGAACGAGCGCGTGCTGAGATATCCGTCGTTGCGAGCACCGCTCGACATTCTTTTCCTGGTGTGTTGCGTCGCGTTGACCGCCGATGTGCTAGTGCCGGAAATCTGGGGCAGCGGCAAGACCAAGGACTATCCGCTATGGTTCTGGGCGGGGCAGCAGGTGCTGCAAGGCAAGAACCTCTATCCCAGCGATCTCAACGCCTATTTCGAATTCATCTATCCGCCGCTCTCGGCGGTGTTGCTCGCGATCCCCAGCTTCTTCGGCAAGATCCCGCTTTATCTCTGCCTGTCGTTTCTCAACGTCGTTGCGTGGTGGATGACCGCGCAATATTCGCATGCCATGACGGGATCGGGGCGCAAACCCGGTCCTTGGCTGGAAGCGCTGCCGGGTTTTGTCACCATCACCTTCGTGTTCGACATGTTCGATCTCGGCCAGCCGAACCTCGTGCTGCTGGCGTTGATGCTGTACGGATTCTGGCTGCTGGGGCAGGACCGCGCGTGGATGGCAGGCAGCATGTTTGCGCTTGCCACCGCCATCAAGGTTTTTCCGGTGGCCGTGTTTCCTTATCTGGTATGGCGCCGGCAATGGGCGGCGGCTGCCAGCATGGTGGTGTTTCTGGCTGTGTTTCTGTTCGTGCTCCCGGCACCGTTCCGCGGCTTCCAGCATAATGTCACGGAGCTGAAGACCTGGTACCGCGGCATGGTGGGGTCGAGTTCGGAGAAGGGGTTCGGTCAGCGCGACGAGCAGAACTGGTCGTGGGTCAACCAGTCCATCATTGCGATGACGCACCGGCTGACGCGGCCGGTGAACTACAATCAGGACGATCCGACGAAGCCCGTGCGCACGATGAATGTCGCCAATCTCGATTTCAAGACGGCAAACCTGATCGTGCTGGCGATATCGCTGATCATCGGGCTCGGCTATGTCGCGGTCATGCCGCCGGCATCGCGCCGGACGGAACGGTCGGACGCCGAGGAAATCGGCATCTTGTTCTGCCTGATGACGGTCGCCTCGCCGCTGGCCCGTCAATATTATTTCATGTGGCTGTTCTTCCCGATGACCGTGCTGATCCATCGCGCCGCCTACGATCCGCGCCCGCGAGTGCAGGCCGGGACCTGGGCACTGCTGGCGATTGCCGGCGGCTTGCTGTGCCTGTCGCTGCCGATCTTCCCGAACGATCTGCAGGCCTACGGCAACAATCTCGCTGCCACTGTCGTGCTTGTGGCGGGACTGGTCTGGCACATGCTGCACCCGCCGACTGAGAACGCCTTGCCTCAGGCCGCAACCGGGCTACAACTGGATACAAAGAACAACACCCACAGCTAGGGAAGAAAGCCATGTCCAACGCACAGCTTCAGCCGGTCCTCGATCGCATCGATGCGGATTTCGACAACAGCCTCGAGCGGTTATTCGCGCTGCTGCGTATCAAGTCGATCTCGGCAGATCCGGCTTTCGCCGGCGATTGCAAGGCGGCCGCCGATCATCTTGCAAAGGACATCGCGACGCTCGGCTTCAAGACCGAGGTGCGGCCGACGGCCGGTCATCCCGCGATCGTCGCCAAAGCCAATGGCGGCGCAGGCGGGCGGCCGCATGTGCTGTTCTACGGGCACTACGACGTGCAGCCGGTCGATCCGTTGAACCTGTGGCACCGTCCGCCGTTCGAACCCGCCGTCACCGACCACGCCGACGGGCGCAAGATCATCGTCGCGCGCGGCGCGGAGGACGACAAGGGGCAGTTGATGACCTTTGTCGAGGCCTGCCGGGCCTGGAAATCGGTGACGGGCTCGCTGCCGGTCGATATCACCATCGTCATCGAGGGCGAGGAAGAAATCGGCTCGAAGAATTTCGTGCCGTTCCTCGAGGCGAACAAGGGCGACTTGGGTGCGGACTTCGCGCTGGTCTGCGACACCGGCATGTGGGACCAGAATACGCCGGCGATCACGACGTCGCTGCGCGGGCTCGTCTATGACGAGGTCAAGATCAAGGCCGCCAACCGCGATTTGCATTCCGGCATCTTCGGTGGCGGCGCGCAGAATCCGATCCGGGTGCTGACCCGCATTCTCGGCGGCCTGTTCGACGAAGGTGGCCGCATCACCATTCCCGGTTTTTACGATGGCGTAAAAGATCTGCCGCCGGAAATCCTGGCGCAGTGGAAAAATCTCAACCTCACGCCGGATTCATTCCTGAAGCCGATCGGCCTTTCGCTTCCCGCCGGCGAGAAGGATCGCCTCTTGATCGAACAGGTTTCCTCGCGCCCGACCTGCGACATCAACGGCATCGTCGGTGGCTACACGGGGGAGGGCTCCAAGACGGTTATCCCCGCGGAAGCCTCGGCAAAAGTTTCGTTCCGGCTGGTGGAGGGACAAAAGCCCGAGAAAATCCGCAAGGCGTTTCGTGATTACGTGACGTCGCGATTGCCCGGCGATTGCAAGGCCGAATTCACCGACCACTCCAACGCACCGGCGATTGCGCTCGACTGGAACATGAAGCCGCTCGCCGCCGCCAAGCGCGCGCTGACGGACGAGTGGGGCAAGGAAGCGCTCCTGATCGGTTCAGGCGCCTCGATCCCGATCGTGGCGGATTTCAAGAATACCCTCGGCCTCGACACCGTGCTGGTCGGCTTCGGCCTCGACGACGACAACATCCATTCGCCGAACGAGAAATACGACCTGAAGAGTTTTCACAAAGGCATCCGCTCCTGGGCGCGGATTTTGGGCGCGTTTGCGGAGGCGGGGAAGTAGACGGACTAGCATCTTCCGCTGCAAGGCGCCAATCTCAGCCGCAATCCGATCGACGGATTAGCTTCCCGTGTCATAGTTCCGTGGCTGACGCCCGCGCAACTAATGGTGATGACACAGTTACGACGCACTCAAACCTGAATCTTTCCCAAGTGGCACGGGCCGCGGTCGCTTTTTGGGCAGATTCGAAATGCTAGTGAACTTCTGTAGCGGGACAATAGCGACAGCATCATAACAGTCGGTTCCGCTCATACCCTGAGTTGCATCAGAGTAGCGGGGAGCTTCATCATGGCAGGGCGGGCATATCGATATGGATCAGGGCCTTCGGATCTCGATTCACACCACGAAAATACTGTGGGCCATGGAATAGCGCCCTACGAATTGCGACGATTGGCACAGCGCGACATCGATCGCGACGACGCCGCTCCCCTCTTTCTTTCGGATGATCGTAACCAGCCGGAGCCGGAGATGAGCGAGTATGTCGCTCCCTTGCGGAGGCGACGAGTTTCAATTTCCACGCGAATTCTTGCGGCCGTATGCGCGGCCGCCGCTGCGGCCGTTCTGTTCGCGATGTTTTCTTCGGATGCCATGCGCGACTTTGTGAACGTCAAAGCCTCCATGGCCGGTATTGTTTCGTTTCCCGCTGCAACGGCGCAGTCCGATCCAGCGCCGGTAACAGTTCCAGCTCCCGCGGGAAAAGATCCCACCCGGTTATCGGCGCCGCAAAACCGGACATCGGGCGCTCCAAACGTCGCAGTGGCTAACGTCGCTCCGACGCGAGAAGAGATGAGGAATGCCTATCAGGGTGCGTTGCAGGCCCGCGCACCGGCCGCTGCTGCCGTCGAACAGCCGGCGGCGCCTGTTGAAGTGCTCCATCGCCTCGATCCCAACGAAATTGCCGCGGCGCTGAAGCGAGCGGATGCCTTGATTGCGAGCGGCGATCTCGCCGCCGCGCGGCTGGTGCTTCGGCGCGCGGCCGATGACGGGGATGCGGAAGCCGCAATTGCGCTTGCCGGGACCTATGATCCGGCGGTTCTGGAAAAACTTGGCGTTCATGGAATCGTACCTGATGTCGTGATGGCACGGGCTTGGTACGAGAAGGCCAAAAAATTCGGAGCGGCAGAGGCGGCTCAACGGCTCGAAGTGCTCGCGAGCAAGCACCGTTGACTTCGCGTCACATGGTTGTTCCGAGCCACATAGCTGCGATGGGTATTCAGTCGCAGGCAACCGGCTCCCGTCGAATTCAGCACACGGCATTCACTCCACGGCACACCGTCAACGTGACGTGATTCCAGCAAAGGAAAAAATTATGGGCGTCTCCAAAGCGACTGCTAGAAAACTGGTGTGCCTCTCGTTCGTCACGCTTCTTGCCTCTTTCAGTATCGTCCGTCCTGGTTTGGCCGAGCCCGTAAAGCCGAGGGTCAGCTACGACGAAAAGAAGCGTGAGGCTAACGATATCGCCGTGACGGTCGTGGTGTCCGGCATTTCATGCACATGCGCCAGGTTCACCGAGGATATCCGAAATGTCGTGAACGATTTGGGGCCGGACGGGATACGCGTCCTGCCGGTTCTGGGCGTCGGCGGGCTTCAAAATCTGAACGACGTGCTGTTCCTCAAGAACATCGACATGGCTGTCGTCGACGAGGACAATCTTCGACTGCTCAAGAAGAAGGACCCGGTGCTGTTTGCCAATATCGAGCAGCGCGTTCAATACATCACGAAGCTCTACAATTCCGAGTTTCAAGTCCTCGCGCGAAACGACATCAGGTCCTTTGACGATCTGCGTGGAAAGAAGGTCAACTTCAACCTCAAGGACAGCCAGACCGAAGTGACGGCTGACACTGTTTTTGGCGCGCTGAGCATACCCGTGCAGCGCTCTTATTACGATAACGACGAAGCGCTCAAGAGGCTGATGTCGGGAGAACTCTCGGCCATGATCATCCTCACCGGGGCGCCGCAAGTCACCCTTTCGAAGGTGAAGAAGGAAGACGGCCTGCATTTCCTCCCGCTCGATCAGGAGAGCCTGCCAAAGCATGACCTTCGCGATCTGTTTGCGAGCTATCTCCCGGCGCAGCTCACGCACGAGCTCTATCCGAATTTGGTTGCCGAAGGGACGACAGTGCCGACCATCGCAAACCGGGCGTTGCTCGTCGCTTACACCTGGCCGGAGAATTCTCCGCGCTATAAGAGGATCTCAAAATTTGTCGACGCGTTCTTCAGCAAGATCGATCAGTTCGACAATCCGTCCAGGCATCCCAAGTGGCGGGAAGTCAATCTTTCGGCCGAAATGCCCGGCTGGGTGCGATACAAGCCGGCGGCCGAATGGCTCGCTGCGCATCGCAATCAGGCGGTGACGGCCAGCTCAGATCGATCCGCGTCCTCGCCTGAACTGAAGGCCGCATTCGAAACCTTCATGCAGAAGTATCGATCTTCGTCCGGTCAGCAAACACTCTCGATCAAGGAGCGGGAAGCGCTATTCGCGAGATTCCTGAAGTTCCTGGCTGAATCGAAAGTGGAGCAGGCGGCCGCCGCCCGTTGAACCCGCGCGAAATCGCGGCGTCGCACGCCAATCGCAAGCTTTAGAACTAACGTTGTTGGGTAAAACACAAAGTCCTCCGGAGATGACATGAGAGCGTTCGTTACCTTGTTAGTCGTACTATTTATGGCATCAACAGCCGCGCATGCGTTCGATGCGGCCTTGGTGCCGGCACCGAAGCGAACCAAACTCGGGCAATATTTGTCGTCGCAAGAGGCGGCAAAATTTATGGAGCAGAATGCTTCCAAGGCGCTGTTCCTCGACGTTCGAACTGCAGCCGAAGTGACGTTCCTTGGCATGCCCATGCAAGCGGATGCGAGCGTTCCGTACATGAAGGAGACAGAGTTTCCGGTTTGGGACAGTGTGAAGGGAACGTTCAAGCTTGAACCTAATCCCGACTTCCTTCCCGAGGTCCGCCGCAGGTTGACTGTAAAAGGCCTCGGGCCCAACGACACCGTCATCTTGATCTGCCGGTCGGGCGATCGCAGTGCTGCCGCCGCGAACCTCCTGGCCGAAGCAGGGTTCAAGCACGTTTATTCGGTGGTCGATGGATTTGAGGGCGATCTCGCAACGGATGGACCAAAGGCTGGCCAGCGAGCTGTCAACGGATGGAAAAACGCCGGGTTGCCGTGGTCGTACAAGCTGGACAAAGCCAAGATGTACAGGATGGAAAACTAGGGCGTGGGCCGGCTCGGTTCGGTGGGCGTATCGGACCGGGCGTAGCGATACCCCGCCTTGGCTACCGTCTGGATGCAGTCCCGTCTGGGACCCAGCTTCTTGCGCAGCGTCCGCACGACCGTATCGACAACGTTGCTGCCGACATGGGCTCGTCGCCAGATGCGCTCGATAAGATCCTCCCGTCGCACCACGGCCGGCGCACGATCGATCAGCTCGCCGAGAACCTGCGCTTCCAGAGGCGTGAGTTCGATTGCGCGTCCTTCCACCACGATCTCGCGCCGATCGCGGGCGAAATCCAATTTGTCGCCATGGGCCATTTCACGCGGGCCGGCATCGACCAGGGCCGACATCCACCCGATAATGTCGCCCCCGGGGACCTCGAGCACCATGGTGTCCGGCAGGCCGGTTCGCGCTTGCTCCAGAGGACGAAACCCGAGCCGGTGCAGGAGGTCGCGGTCATCGGCGAATGCGTAGCAGTAGATCCGCGCCATTCCCCAGCGCTCAATGTAGTTGCGCTTCAAGTCGAGGATGCAAGCGGTACGGCCAGGCGGATGGGCTCCATTGGCCCTTGCCGACATCTGGCGGATGAACAGGATTTCCCCTTCGACGGGATTCGCGGCCAGATGAGCCTGCCACACGGCAAATAGAGGGTCGATAGCACCGAGCCCGGAATGCGGATCGTCCTGGCGTGCGAATAGATAGAAGGCCAACACTTCGCCCTCCGATCCCCTTGCCACGGAAAAGCGGTGCGGCAAGCACTGAGCCCAGACCTCGATGCGGGCGCGCTCGTCGGGACCGTTACGGAGTTCGGCGATCTCAAAAATCTGGTTGAAATCCTGGGCGCGGGCGGGTTCGACAGGAGGAGCTTCCTCTTCCGGCGGGAAAAACGCGTTGCGAAGCGATGGCTGCTCCAGCAGGTGCAGAAGATCGGCCATATGGCGCCAACGGCCGGAGCGTCCGGCGGCGCGAAGGTGGCTCACGATCCAGTCCGCAGCAGTTTTGCGCCAGCGCTGGTAGCGCTCAGCCTCAACGCCAGACATCCAGTCGACGATGGCTCGCCGCACTGGTTCAGCGATATAAATTCCTTCCGCATCGCGCGTGGCGAATGGCAACGCTTCGACGGCCTCGAGCAGCGAAAGCGGGATCGGCTCCTCAGTCTCCAGAATGGCGGACATCAGGGCACGGTTGGCTCGTCGAACGATGGCGCATGCTTCGACCGCTCGGCGCAAGTCGCTGTCGCCGATGGCGCGCAGGATCGCGTTGGCGAGTTCGCCGGCGTCGCGCGCTGTGCCGAGCGAACCGGTGCGTGCCGCGTGGATCGCCATTCGCAGGCCAAGAGGATGACCGCCGCTCAAGCGCCAAATACGCTCAGCGATTTCCGCCGAGAGACCCGCCGCGGCGACCGCCGCATCGCTTTCCGCCCTCGGAAGCGCCCCTAGCTTGATGTCGAGGAAGTACTGCCCGTACCCGATCGACCAGGCAGGCGGTGGAGGGACGGTGCCGGCGAGAACGAAACGCGTGCTTGCGGGAAGAGTAGGAAGAAGGTCTTCCCGTAGCCAGGAAGCTGCCAGGCGCCAGGTGTCGACGTCGTCGATCATGACGACTGTGAAGTCCTTGCTGTTCGCAAGCGCCGCTGCAAGCTCAGCGACCGTTCCGGCCTTGTGGTCAAGGACTCTGCCAAGCGCCGTCAGGATTGCTGTCGGGGTGGGTTCCACTGCGCCTGCCGCAATATGCAATCGACGGACACCCTCATCCTCGAGGCACGCGTCCAGCGCCGAAATGAGCGCCGTCTTGCCGATGCCGGCGGGGCCGTGAACATAGACGACGACCGGTCCTCCGGGTGCCGTCACCTGTCGCACGAGGCCTAATTCCGCATCGCGTCCCGCCAATGTGATGCGGCGTCCCTGACGTATCAGATCGGCAATGGTCGCAGCGGCCATGAAGCAACGTTCTCATCGATTACTCATCGGCTCATCATTACCTCATCCATTCGGTCAGTCTACATGTGCCCTCCCCAGATCGGCGCCATCCCGGCGCTCGTCGCCTGAAGCGTACCGACATGCTGACCGCACTCCTGTTTCGTTTTCCCTTCCGTGGTCCCTGGGGGAAGGAACTGACGGAAGGCGCGCACGATCTCGCCCGTGACATCGCCAACGAGCACGGGCTGGTGTGGAAGATCTGGCTGGAAGACCGTGAAACGGGTCATGCCGGCGGCATCTACCTGTTCGACGATGCCGCCGCCGCTGAGCGCTATCGTGAGAAGCACGAGCGCCGCCTCTCGGCCATGGGGCTTTCCGGGGTCACCGCAAATATCTTCTCGGTCAATACCGAACTCTCGGTTCTGACCATGGCCGGCGCCGCACTCGGTCACGCCCGCGCATCGAAGAGCGCCTCGCCGGCCACGGCCGCGGCGCCGTCCTGACAATAAATGCCCGGCCGGCGCGAGCAGCACCGGTCACCCTCCATGCGATCAAAGGATCCAGATCATGTTTTCGACATCCATCACCCGGACCTTCGGGCTCACCACGCCGATCGTAAATGCGGGCATGGCGATGATCGCGCGTCCCGCTCTCGCGGCTGCGGTCTGCGAAGCCGGCGGGCTCGGTACGATCGGCTCCGACATCAATCCGCCCGCTGTCCTGCGCGATCTCGTCCGACAGACGAAGGCACTGACAAAACGGCCTTTCGGCGTCGATCTGATCGGCGACTTCGTCACCGAAGAACATATCGCCGTCCTCATTGAGGAACAGGTGGCGCTCGCCATTTTCTTCTGGACATTGCCGACACTTGAGCAGGTTCAACGGTTGAAGCGGGCCGGAATCAAGGTCTGGATGCAGGTCGGCCGCGTCGCCGAAGCCGAGCAGGCGGCCTCACTCGGTGCCGACGCACTCATCGTCCAGGGCGCAGAGGCCGGCGGGCACAATCGGGCCGAGGCGTCGACCATGACGCTTTTTCCGCGCATCCGCAGGCGCTTCCCCGGCCTGCCGTTGCTTGCCGCGGGCGGCATCGTGGATGGCACGACCATGGTCGCCGCGCTCGTTCTCGGCGCCGACGCCGTATGGTGCGGCAGCCGTTTCCTCGCTTCGCAAGAGGCCGATGCGCACGACGCTTACAAGGACCGCGTGCGCTCCGCCGATGTCGGCGATACGTCGATCCTCTCCATCTACGGCCCTGAGTGGCCCGGTCAGGCCATGCGGGCGATCGTCAATGACGGTGCGCGCGTGGCGCTGGGGCGGGAATCCGAGGCGATCGGGGATGCACAAGGCCAGATCGTCGGTTCGACGGTCCTCAACGGCCAGACGATCCCGGTGCCCCGCTATAGCGCTATCCTGCCAACGCGCGAGTTCGCCGGCGACATCGAGCAGGTTTGCATGACTGCCGGACAGAGCGCGGGCAACATCGACGAGATTCTGCCGGCAGGCGAGATCGTCCGGCGCATGACGAGCGAGGCGAAAGCGGCACTCGATGCTCTGGCCGCCATGAGCAAGGCTGCTTGACGCGCGGCCTTCATCCTTCGAGGTCGCGAACGGCCACGCGACCCGCTAATAGATGAGCGGCAGCAGTCGATAGCGGACACGCGCCGCAAATTCCTTGTATGCCGGGTCAAGACAAAGGATACGTTCTTCACGCTGGATGCGGACGATCTGCAGACCGAGCGCTGCAGCGTAAAGCAGAGTGTTGATGATGCTGGGCATAGCCAGCAACAGGCCGACATGAGTGATGGTGTATCCAGCGTACATCGGATGCCGGACAATGCGATAAGGTCCCTCCACCCGCACTCCGCGATTGGCGGCAACGATGCCGAAACTGAGACCGAGAGCGACCTTCGCGGAAACTTGGGTGAATATCCCAAGCAGGATGATCGCGAGGCAGGCCGATCGCCATATCAAGGGGTCAACCGTTGCCGGCGTGATCAGGAGAACCGCGGTTGTTCCTGCGAAACCGAAGAACCAATCCAGTGGTTTGTCGGAAAGTGTGGCCGATGGCTTTCGCAGCAAGATAAACAAAAATGGCAGCAGCTCCGAGAACAGAAGCAGCAGTGTCTCGATGTCAGAGGATTGCGTGAAGCTGCGTAGGCTGCGGAACGCGAAGTGACTAAACATCACCGATATGACGACGCGTTCAGTCAGATCCAGGGCTATCGACTTTCGCGAGAGGTTCGAAGGTGCGCATATGGTAGTCGCAAATTGCCGCAATCGAGCAAGCCCGGATGGCCAGCTATAAGTCAGCGCCGCTTTAACTGCCATGAATGTCGCTCCTAAGGTTGATTGCCGCAGCGCCAATGCGATCGATGAGCACGTTAATATCGGGTTAGCCAAAACGGCCGATAGCTTGCCGCCACCCGTATCTTTTCCGTGGCCGTGGACTAATTCTGTAGTCACACAGCACGTTGGGGTGGTCCCCGGTTGGGACAGTGAAAAACCCGACCAAGTTTCCTTGGTCGGGCGGTACACACAGGAGTTGCGTTTTCCCTCTGAGAAAGGGACCTGCTTACGGCAGAGGTGATCTTCGCGATTACGACGCTGGCGTCAGCGCGGTGGAAACCTTACCGAAGGCGGTATTCAGTGAGGTGCCCACGCCCTGAACCGCGCCGATGATTGCGATCGCAATGCCGGCGGCGATCAGACCGTATTCGATGGCGGTGGCGCCGGATTCGTCGGCAAGGAACTTTTGGAAAATGCTCTTCAACTCTGCCTCCACGTGGTTGTATTGGATCGATCCAACAACCCCTAGTTAGGTACCGCACCCTAAGACTTAATGAATCCTGTTTGCTCAATTTGAGATAGCAGCCAAGTTTCGCGCGCAGCCGGGCGATTTTCTGCAATCATTTCAAGCCGATTTGCCCTGTCCAGTTTCGGTTGAAAAAATATTCCGCTTTCGCCGTCGGGCAAATCATCTCTACAAGCTCGCGCTATCCTGTCCCGCAGAGGGGCGTTGGCCATCGTCACGAACGTTGGGACAGGATGCGGTGGACGCGGCAGCGTCGAGCGCGAACGTAATTGCAGGGCGGGTTTTCCCGTGAGCGATCTACGGCTGCGCAGACGAACGAGGCTGAAGCGTACGGCAAAACCGTGTGGTCCTGGCACCCGTTGCTGGTGTCAAGCTGACGGAGGTTCGAATAGTCCAACCGGACGATGCGAACCGCTAATCCGTGAGCGACGGTGACAAGACGAATTCGTCGCCGGGGAGAGCACGGTATAAGCCGTAAAACCATTGCGCAGGGAATGTCGGACTGCCTCCGCTGAACCTGTATGCTCGTGTGCGTTTTGTTAAGTGCATCTTTTGCACACGAGACCGCGGGTGCAGCGCGCACCCGGCATTCCCTGCGCCCTCTCTTTTTTTGGGGCGAAAGCTTTTGAATAACTCGGGCGCAGCGTGTCGCGAGAATGCGAAGTTGTATTTGAAGGAGCCGTCATTGCGAGGAGCGAAAGCGACGAAGCAATCCATTCTCTCATTACGCCGCGAGATGGATTGCTTCGCTTTGCTCGCAATGACGTGGGACTGCTGCGTACTGGATCCCTCGCATACGCGGGGCTTGAGGCTGGGGCGAGGCCAAATAAAAACGCCGCCCGGAATTGGGCGGCGTTTGAATTCGGTCGTGCAGAGGTCGTTGGAAGCTACTCTACACCAAAATCCTGAGAATTCAATTTCGGTAGCTGGGGTCGATCCGATCGAGCTTGCGCAGCAGCGGCGGCCACACCAGATTGGTCGAGCGCAATTCCATGCGATCGGGATTGTGGAAGACCTCCTCGTTCTTGTCGACCACGGCCTTCTCGATTGGATAGGCGGTCGGTCCGAGCATGCGGGTGCGTACCTGCATCGTGCAGGCCCGCTCCAGATGATACATGCGCTCGAAGGCGGAGGCGACGGAACGGCCGACGGTCAGCGTGCCGTGATTGCGCAGCAGCATGTGGTTCTTGTCGCCGAGATCCTTCTGCAGCCGCGGACGTTCGTCGTGATCCAGCGCCACGCCTTCATAGTCGTGATAGGCGAGATCGTGGGTGACGAAATGCGCGGTCTGGTTCATCGGCAGCAGGCCTTCCATGCAGCTCGCCACCGCCGTGCCGTCGGGCGTGTGCAGATGAAGCACGCAGCCGGCATCCTCGCGGACTTCGTGAATCGCCGAATGGATGGTGAAGCCGGCCGGGTTGATGCTGTAGTCGCTCTTGGTGAGCTGGTTGCCGTCGAGATCGACCTTCACCAGGCTCGATGCCGTGATTTCGTCGAACATCAATCCATAAGGGTTGATCAGGAAGTGATGCTCCGGCCCCGGCACGCGCGCCGAGATGTGGGTGTCGACGAGATCGTCCCAGCCATACAGCGCCACGAGCCGATAGCAGGCGGCGAGGTTGACGCGCTGGGTCCATTCGGCGTCCGTCATGCCGGACGGAATTTCCTTGAGGCGAGCTTCGGCTGGCGACATGACCGGTTCCTCCGTGCATTGTTGATTTTCGAAGGCAAGGCTAAAGCGTTTTCGAGCGAAGCGGCTTCCGGTTCGCGTGAAGAAAACGCGTCAATCCCAAAAGACTCTACCCCTGCACTTGGTCCGCAGCAAGGCGCGGGCCTCAGGTGACAGTCATGCTTTTGCGGCCAGGATTATGGCGCCGGTATCGCCAGCAGCGTCGAAATGGCGCGGCCGCGGATATCGTAGACGCGCGCGAATACGACGTCGTCGCGCTTGATCTCCACCAGCACGGGCGCGGTAAGGCCCTTGCAGTAGAATTCGCCAAGCGTCATCGCGAAGTCGGCGGCATTGCTGTCCCAGCCGATCGTGAAATCCGGACCGAGCGCCACTTGCGCCGGGCGCTGCGGCCCGCACACCGCGACCTTCCACTTGCGTCCCTTGGGCGGTGCTTCCTGCCGCTCGACCAGTTCGTCGCGCAGGCCGTCCGAAGCCTGCTTCAGCGCCAGGCCCCAATAGTCCAGCATGAACAGACTGTCGGCGGTCCGCACGGTGCCGGCAATATGGTTGAAGTGGGTGTATTCGTAGGGGTGAAGGCGGATCATTTCGCTGAGCGGCAGCAGCAGGCCGAACGAGAACAGCGCAAGCGCTGCCGGTTGCCAGCTGCGGCGATTTTCCTTCAGCCACTTCATGCCCCAGGCGAAAGATACGCCGGCCAGCACCGTCATCGGCGGGATCACGAAAACGAAATGGCGGATGCCGTTATAGAGGGCGGGCCGCTTCACCATCGCGATGACGAGCGGCAACGTCGCCGCCAGCGTCAGCATCAACAAGATCGTCTTGCGGCGGGCGGATACGTCGAGACGCGACAGCGACATCAAGGTGCCGCTGACACCACCGATCAAAAGCGCCAGCAATACTTCGGGAAGCTGCAGCGCGAACAGGGTCGGCAGATAGGACCATGGCATGTCCGGCACCGACACCAACGCGCCGTCGAACATTTCCTTCCAGGGCTTTTCGAAGAAATGCGAGAAATAGGTCAGCGCCTGGAACGGATGCCCCGGCTCCATGATCGACCATGGCCACATCAGGCCCATCACGAGATAGCCGAATACGAGGCCCGGCATCAGCACGTAAACGACATGGGCGAAACGGCGCACCGCTTCGCGCGATCCCTGGGTGCGGATGTCCTCCAGCAGCAACGGCAGGAAGCCGATCACCGCGTAGACCAGCGCCAGGCCGCCGAGAATTCGGCAACCGATCGAAAGGCCGGCGCCGAATCCGACGATCAGGATGGTGCGCGGCGAGGGCTGCGGATATTCCTCCGCGAGGCGCACAAGACCCAGGATCAGGATCACCATTGCAACCGCAAACGGCGCGTCCTTCGGGTTCATGAACATGTGCCCGTAGAAGGTCGGGCACAGCGCCAGCAGCAGCAGCGTCGCAATCCCCGCCAGCGGGCCGCCGACGCGCCGCGCCAGCCGCCACGTCACGGCAAGGCCGATCACACCGACGATGGCGCCGAGCAGGCGGCGGGTCTCGAACAGTTCGAGCGGGATGACCTTGTGCAGCAAGGCGGCCGCCATGTCGAAGCCGCCGCCATACATATAGAGATTGGCGAAGGACAGCGCGCCGGTGTCCTTGAAACCGGAACCGTACATGCGCAGCAGCAAATCGGCATATTCCGCGTGGGTATAGTCATCCCAGCCCAGTCCGTAATCACGGAATGTCAGGCTTGCGACCAACGCGACCGCGGCCAGCACGAAGATGGCAAGGTCATCGGAGGTCCGCTCCACCGAGCGCCGCGCAGGCGTATCGAGGGCAGAAGTCGTGATGGCTGACATGGCGATTGGTAACCCGGCGTCCCCTATGGCCCAGCTTTAGCGCTTTTGAGCCTCATTCCCCGGGCATTCATATAGCGCAGTTCCGTTTCCAAGTAATTGTCAATTGTGGCGTAATTCTCTGATGCAACGCAGCAAATTGGCAGCAATTGGTAGGCGGTAAAGATACGGATACCGGGCTGAACGGAAGCTGAATGACTGAAATCTTTTGCGCCAGGCCATTAATCGGGCCCTGCATCCGAGTCGAGAATTTTAGGGAACCCTCGGCAGAATTGGCGGTTGGCGGTGCACATAATATGACGGTATCGTGGCGTTGGCGGCCGTGCGAGCATTTCAAGCACGGCTGTTGGGGGTGGGTTCGATGATGGTGGCTATGTTGATAGCCGGGATTGGCCTTGTCTTGGCGGGCCTGCTGGCGATTGGCGTCGGTATCCCGAACAAGGAGTTCAGTGTCGGCAGCACGCTGATTCTCGCCGGTGTGACCGGGGTTTGCACCGGCGCGATCATGCTCGCCCTTTGGACGGCGGTCAGGGAACTGAAGATCATCGCCCAGCGGCTTGGCCCTGGCGCGGCTGAGCTGTCTGGGGAGGCCGCGGTTCGGCCGGTGCTCCCGTCAGACGTTGCGCGCGAACCGTCGCCCGGCGATAGCGGCTTCCCGTTCACGCGCGACCAGCCGTCAGCGGACATGACCGGCAGCGCGGAACCGGCGGCCCCGTCAACGTCGCCGCCGCCATGGTACGAAGCGGCGCGCCCGCGCGGCGACACGCCGCCTGCAGCGACGCCGGCAGAGGCCGCTGCGCCCGCCAAGCCGAAACGCAACCTGCTGTTTTCGTCGTCGTCGCGGAGAGAGCGCGAACGTACGCAGACGCGGACCAGCGAGCCAATTCCGCCGGATCTGCTGTCGCCGGATCTTCGCCCCAATCCGCCGGCCGCACCGCCGCCGCTCGAGCCGGGCGAACCGCCTTCCTTCGACGATGCCTGGCCGAAAACGGAACGATCGAGGCCCGGCGAATTTCCGCCGCAGCGGCGTAGCCCGAGAGCGCCCACGACGTTCACCGAGCCCGATGGCGCTTCCGGTGCGGATCGCCCGCCGTCGGTACCGCGCACTGAGGACCCGCCGCCGGTGACGGTGCTGAAATCCGGGGTGGTCGATGGCATGGCCTATTCGCTCTATTCCGATGGTTCGATCGAGGCCCAGATGCCCGAAGGCATGATGCGCTTCGCCTCCATCGACGAGCTGCGCGCCCATCTCGATCATCGCCCCTGAACGGATAATACTTGTCGCCAAATCCCGGCTGGAAATAGAACGCAGCTGTTCTTGTCAGCTCACCTGTAATCCGTTCATATTCATCAAGTCGTACAGGATTCCCGCAACGTATAGGCGCGACCGGATACTGTTCGAAGCATGCGCCGTGTTCGCGATCTCCAGGAAGGCTGAACCATGACCGATCCCAACGGCAAGACGCCCGTCGAACTCACCGCCAATATCGTTTCGGCCTATCTCAGCAACAATCCGACGCAGGCTTCCGAAATTCCAAACCTGATCAGCCAGGTTCATGCGGCGTTGCTGCGGGTATCGACCGGCCGCGTCGACGCTCCGCTCGAGCCCGCAAAGCCTGCCGTGTCGGTCAAGAAGTCGATAACGCCGGAATATCTGGTCTGCCTTGAGGACGGCAAGCGCTTCAAGTCGCTGAAGCGTCATCTGCGCACGCAGTACAACATGACGCCGGAGCAATATCGCGACAAATGGGGCCTGCCTGCCGACTACCCGATGGTCGCGCCGAATTATGCGGTGGCGCGTTCGCAGCTCGCCAAGAAAATGGGTCTCGGCCAGCAGCAGCGGAAACGGAAATAGATCTAGGACGCCGCTGCGAGCGCTTCGCGCGCATCGGAGCGAATGCGCTCGACCATGGAGCGCAGGCCGTTGGAACGCTGTGGTGTCAGATGCTCGCGAAATCCGAATTCGTCGAACACCGCGATCGCATCGGCATCGAGAATTTCCCGCGGCGTGTGGCCGGAATAAAGCGTCAGCAGGATCGCGATCAGGCCGCGCACGATATGCGCGTCGCTGTCGCCGAGATAGTTCAACCGCGGTTCGCCGCTGCCGCTGCGGTCGAGCTGTTTCGAGAGCCAGACCTGGCTCGCGCAGCCATTGACCTTGTTGGCGGTGGAATGCTCGTCGTCCGGCATCGGATCGAGCATGCGGCCGAGTTCGATCACGTACCGGTAGCGGTCGTCCCACTCGTCCAGCAGCGCAAAATTATCCCTGATTTCGTCGATCGTCGTCATCGTGGCCCGTCGTCCAATCCCTGCAGCCTTATATAGGGTCGCGTTCGCTCGAAAGCGACGGAAATGGAACCGGTTTTGGGCTTAATTTCCGCTCACGGCGTCGGCGGGACGCGCCATTCCGCGGCGAGATCGTCCGCCGTCAGCGTATCGCGCGGCGAGGCCGCAGCGATCGACGACCCCTGGTCCTCGGCGGCACCGATCGAGCCGGTGTGGTCGGGCGCCTTCCTGCTCTCGGACCTCTTGTCGGTGATGATTTGGTACAGCTTGCGGGCGCCATCCTGCGCGCGCTGGCCGATCACGGTTGCGGCCTGGCCGCCGACTTCACAGGCCGTGGGCTGGCGTTTGCAGAACTGGCCCATATCTGAGACGGCCGCGGTCGCAGCCGATACGGCTTCTGAGGCGCCGATCTGCGGCAGCTTTTCCGATTCAGGCGTCTTTTCCCTGGGCAACAGCACGAGCACAAGCCCGAGCCAGAACACCATACGAAGCAGGAAAAACATCGCGCGACCCCGGTCGTCTCTTTTGGTTCTATTGCGGTTGAACCCGCCGCTTTGCTCCTGAGTAACAGCCGTCGATAAATCGCAAGTGTTTGCATTGAGGTAAATTCGCCGAAAATTGGCTGAAAATCCGAATCATTCGATTCGACGTAAATTTTCGATTGATGACCCGCGCGTGCGGCAAAATGCACACGGGCGGCGTATCCACCATTTCGAAACCATAGCGCGACGCGGCTCTAAACCTGTCGTTCACCATCCGCGTCGAATGAGCGTCGCGGGAGGCTGTAAACCCCCGCGAAGGCACGGTGTTTGACGGCCGGTCGCCGCGCCTTAGCGTTCGCTTAAGTTCGCTCTGACACGGTGACGCAAAGATAAAGGGGGCGTTCCGGCGCGTCTGTCAGACGAACAAGCCGAAGCGCAAGTGCCGTGATTGTTTTGAGTATCATCCGCGATTGTCTCGATGCCCTGCTGCACCCGTCGGCGCAATATGATGCGCTGACGCGCGCCCGCCATCGCGCATTCATGGCACCCCGGCTGCTTGGCAGCCTCGCCGCGTTTGCGGCTTTTCCGATCTATCTGGCAATGCGCGGCGCGCCTAGCGCCTTGGAAGTCGCGGCGTTCAGTTGGCTGATCGCGCCCATTTTGTTGTCCTGGTTCCTGTCGCGTACCGGCCGTTACGAGAGCGCGCATATCCTGTCGTCGCTGGCGCTGGCGGGCCTCGTCATGATGGTGGCGGTGAACACCGGCGGCATCGAATCCTTTGCTGCGGTCTGGTTGGTGGTCGTCCCGCTTGAAGCCGCGCTTTCGACCTCGCGTCGCGTGGTCGCGTTTGCCTCAGTGCTGGCACTGTCATGCGCTGCGCTGCTGATCGCTTTCGGACATTTCGATGTGTTGCCGGTGCCGGAGTCGAGCGCGGCCTTGCGCAGCGCCTTGATGACGGCCGGAGTGACGTCGGCGACGTTGTATGCTGCGGGCCTCGCTTTTGGCGCGGAATCGCTGGCACGCACCAGCGTATCGCTGCTCAATGTCGAGGAAGACCGTTACCGTCTGCTGGCGCGGAACATGGGCGACGTGATTTCACGCCACAGCCGCAACGGCGCGGTGCAGTTCATTTCTCCGGCGGCCGAAGCGATGCTTGGCACGCCGGTCTCGCGGCTCACCCAACACGGCCTGTTCGACCGCGTCCACGTCGCGGATCGGCCGGCCTATCTTACGGCTTTGTCGGAGGCCGCCCGCGGCGGCGAGGCCCGCAGCGTCGAGTTCCGCCTGCGGCGCGACGCCATCCGCGGTCAGAATATCTCCGCCGATTTCATCTGGGTCGAAATGCGTTGCCGGCCGCTCGAGCAGGCCTCGACCGAGGCCGAGGTCGTCGCCGTGCTGCGCGACGTCACCGATCGAAAGATCCAGGAGCAGGCGCTCGAACTGGCGCGCACTGCCGCCGAGCAGGCGGATGCGTCCAAGACCCGCTTCCTCGCCACCATGAGCCATGAATTGCGCACGCCGCTGAACGCCATCATCGGATTCTCGGAGATGATCGTTCAGGAAGACTTGCTGATGGTCGATGCGGCGCGCCGCAAGGAATATGCGCAGTTGATCAACGATTCCGGGCAGCACCTGCTGTCGGTCGTCAACGGCATCCTCGACATGTCCAAGATGGACTCCGGCAATTTCGAAATTTCGCCGGAACCGTTCGCGCCGCGCGCCGCGTTGCTCCATTGCTGCAATTTGCTGGCGCTGAAGGCGCGAGAAAACGGCGTCGACCTCGCGACCCGCCTGCCGGAAGATTTGCCTGCGATGACCGGCGACCCGCGCGCGTTCAAGCAGATCGGGCTGAACCTCGTCGCCAACGCCATCAAGTTCACCGAGCGCGGCGGCAGCGTCACCGTCTCGGCCGCGGTCGAGGGATCGCGGCTGATGCTGCGCGTTACCGATACCGGCGTCGGCATCGCCGCCGACGATCTCCAGCGGATCGGCGATCCCTTCTTCCAGGCCGGCAAGACCTATCAGCGCAAACACGAAGGCACCGGCCTCGGACTTTCAATCGTAAAAGGCCTGGTCGGACTGCACCATGGCGAGATCATTGTGCAGAGCAAGGTCGGCGAAGGCACCACGGTGACCGTGGCGTTGCCGCTCACCTTCACAGCTCCGCCGGCGCAGGCGCCATCCAGCAACATCGCAATGCTCAAGCCGGCGCTACGACCGGGATTGCAAGACCAAGTCCATCAGGTGAAGAAAAGTGCCTAGACGAATTTCTGACGATGACGAAATGCCGCGCCGCCGCCGCGGCGCAAAGGCAGTTGCATTCGAGGCGGAAGACGAGCGCGGTTTTGCCATGCGCATGCTGATGCGCAGCCCGAAGGACATGGTCGCCGGACTGCTCGCCGTTGCCGCCGTCTGCGCCATCATCACGAATGCGCTGTTTCTGCAGGCCGGCCGTCATCCGTCGCCGATGTTCGGCTCGGTGGTGACGCTGCCGGCGCCGGCCGTTGTCAGTCCGTTGCCGCGTCCGCGTCCGGTCGAACTGGCAGCAAAACCCGTTGAGCCCGAACCGGCAGAACTGAAAACAGTCGAGATAAAGAGCGCCGATCTAAAAAGCGCCGATCCCAAGGCCGCGGACGCAATGACCAATCTGGTGGTCAAGTCGACCGGCGCGCCTGTCGTGGCGCCGCCGAGTGTCGCGCGGCCGCCAGCACCGATCCCGACCGTTTCCCGCGAGGCTGCGCAAGCCGCGGGTGCACGCCGCGTGGCGGCTGTGCAGCGCGCGCTGACCCAATATGGCTATGGCCAGTTGAAGCCGACCGGTGCAGTCGGTGCGGATACCCAGGCTGCGATCTCGAAATTCGAACACGCGCGCAAATTGCCGGTGACCGGACAGATGTCCGATCGCCTGGTGCGCGAACTTACCGTGATGATCGGGCATCCGATCGACTAGAACTTCGGTTTCAAAAGCGAAGTTCCAGTTCTTCCTTTGACGCGTTCGCCTACCGTCGATAAGTCCATGCAATCTGCGCAAACTTGATTGCTATGCGAATCGGACCCGGCGCCGGGTCAGGTCCGAGGACATGCTTCGCTCGAAAACGCTATGGCCTAGCGCCGGACGCTGGCCTATCGTCGATCCATGCGATTGAAATCAAGCATCTGGGTAGCCGCGTATCTGCGCCGCTGCCAGACCGTGGGAATCTTCGGCGCCGTGCGGAGGCGCGGCGCGGAAGAGGCCGGCGCGGTGTTCGTAAAGGTGGCGCTGCTCGACGGCAACGCCATGCTGTATGCGCCTGCGCCGCAGACGGTCTATGACGAGAGCCGTCCGGCCGAGCGCCTGTTTGTGCCGGGATCGCCGCAGCCGGTGCCGGAACCATCGGTGGAAGAACGTCTGGCCAAGGAAATCCGCTTCGATCCGGATGCCTGGATCGTCGAGACCGAGGACCGGGCAGGGCGGCATTTTCTGGATTTAGCGAAAGCGTGAGCCTCTACCGCTCGTCGGTGCCCGTGCGCATTGGCGGAGCGCTGCCGGGCTGTACAGCGGGACGGGTCTGCGATGGCGCCGACCGTACGCGGCTGCGTTCGTCGTCGTACAGCGAGGGGCGATATTTGGCGCGGGTGACCGCCATGGTCGAACCCCGCCATGCCGCCAGCATGACCAGCGCCGATCGTTCGGTCAGCCGATCGTAGAGCCGCGACAGCCGGTAGACATTGTGCACGGAGGAGCCGAATTCGGGATTGAGGAACATCAGCACCCGCTGGAATGCCGCGCTCGGCATGTCGAGCGCCCGCGCTGCGCATGCCAACGGTTCACCGCCGTGATCGTTGACGACTTGCGTGGCGATCCGTGCCGGCAGGATCAGCGCTTCGCCGATTTCGCGCGCGAAGTTTTCGGTGTCTTCGGCAAACGCGGCCATCTCCAGCGTCTCGATCGCGCGTTTGGTGCGGGCGGCGGGAATCCGGGCTGAGGCCTTTAGCGGCGTCTCGTTGAGATTGTGCAGGATCAGCGCTCGCTCGCTGGCGTTGGCTGCAAAGAACATGTCGGTGATTTCGGCGGCATCGTTGGGGCGTATCGACAGGTTTGCCGCCATCCGTAACTGCGCTTCGGTCGGCGTCCTCACGCTAGGAGTTTCGGCGGCCGTTGGGATCGCGGGCGCGACCTGGCCGGAATGGGAGTGCCGCAAGCCAAGCTTGTTCATGATCTCGACCGGCGTCGCCGGATAGATCGCGAGCCGCGCCCGCACCGCGGCGCGCGTGGCGTCGTCGACTTGATCGATCAGGCGGGAGGTCAACTCGACGAACTGCCGTTCTTCATCGGCCGAATGGGCGCTGGCCTGGACATAGAGGTCGGTCAGCACGCGCAGCAGTGTGGGACGGATATCGACGCCCTCGCGACGGGAGAGCGTCATCAACCCGTCGAAACCCGGAAACAATGGAGCTGCAGTCATGTCAGGTGTACGCGACTTCGAAAAAATCCCCGAGCCTCAGCCTACGCGGGGCGCTTTAAGAGCTGGTTAAGGAAAACAACCGGTGAAGACGCACCACGGGTTTTGCAGGTGTCGGACAGGACACAGCGGCCGCCGATCCGTAGCCGGCCGGGGCCGAGTATTAAGATGCCGTTAACCACGTGCTGTTCTTAATGATGACATGTCGCAGGCCAAATCATGGCCGCGCGGCAACAAGAGAGAACGGAACATGGGCACCATCATTGAATTTCCGGCGGAAGCGGCTTCGCGACGGCTGGGCATGGATGGCGCTCCACGCGATGGCATGGGAACCGTACTGATCCTTCCCGTTGTCCGGATCGACCGCGAGACCGACGGGACAGGCGGTGGACGCGGACCGGAAGAAGGTACAGCGCCCGGTCGCCGTCGCCGTCGGCGCCCCTGATATTGGACGTGTAAAATGCCGGAGACGTGCCTCCCGATCCGGACCGCCGGGCTTCGGTCACTACCGGCTCTCGTACTCTTGTTGATTGGTGCGGCCCTCGGCGGCTGCAGCGGCGGCGATTTCGGCCGCACCCGGGCGGATTTCCGCAACGACGATATGCATCGCTGGCTTGGCGCGGAGGCAACCGGAAGCGTCGGCCTCAGAGCATCGCAGTTTCAGCTCACCGAAAACGAGCGCCAGCTTCGCGATCTCGCCTATCCCTTCATCGAACCACCGCATTCGCGTCCCGCCTGGAAGAGCGTGTTCGGCGATTACCAGCCGCTGCCTTCGCCATGGCGGCAGCAGGTTGTGTTCGATCGCACGATGTATGGACGCACGTTGATCGACGAGCCGCACCGCTCGCACACCTCGCGCTATCAGCAACTGATCGAGGACGTCCGCAACGACATCACCCGGTTCGAGCCGTTCTTTGCTTCGGCGACCCGCGTGATCGAGCTCGACCGCAAGCGCAACGCCAGTCTCAAACTGGTGTCGGAGCTCTCACCGCGCGAACAAGCCGATGCGATCGCCCGCATGGAAGAGAACACGCTGATCGTGCAATGGGTGCAGCAATGTCTGGAGCGGCGTATCTCCTCGTACCGTTGGGCGCTCGAGCGGATGGTGATCCAGGCGCCGGATAATATCGCAGCCGATGCCGACAGGCTGATTGGCGAACTCGCCGCCCAAACCGCCAATCCGCCGGTCGCGTCGCAGCCCGTCATTGGCCGCGCGGTTGTCGTAAAGGGCTAGTCACGTCAAAGATTGACGGCGACCAGAACTCTTGTTTTGACACGGCTTGTTGCGCGAACCGGTACCCGCCTCGCTCGAAAATGCTCTGTGTCAGCGTTTCCCGGACGGCGCCCCAGCCTTCACCGGCGGGGCATCAGTCTGCATGCTGCAGCTCGATGCAACAAGCGAGGCCTGCGCCTGCGGCATCAGGCCGGGTTCCGGCGCCAGGGCCTTCAGTACGATCAATCCAGTCTCGGTCGGGGAGTCGATGATCAACCGGTCAGCGGCGGTGATTTCTTCGTCCTCGGGCAATGCGTTGTGCTGCGCTTCCGTCATCAGGTCGAGCTCGATCACCTTGCGTCCGGCGGAGCGGTCGTTGATGGCGTAGTAGGCGACTTCATTGCGCGTGTAGAACGACACCGACGTGTAGGCCTGGCTGACCGGCACCGTGAGCTTCAGCGGGCCGTCGGCGAGGTCGTAGCGGCAGATCGCGATCGCAAATGCCGGATCCATGAACGGCATCGGCGCGTTCTCGGGATCGGCGAGCGGGAGGGCCGTCACGGCGTTCTTCTTTGTCATCGGCGTCAGCCGTGAATAGGCATCCTGCGAGGCGATGCGCGGCAAAGCCAGCACGCTGACAAGATGCACCACGCCGCCCAGCAGCACGCCCGCGATGATCGTGAACAGCAGGCGGATCATGGGCAGTTGACCGTTGAGATGGATGGCATCGGTGCGTCACGCTGCGTCCGTGTCGCGACGCCGACCGGCGTGTCGTAGAGCCGTAGCATCAGTGCGTACCGTTCGATCCCCCCGGTCGGCAGCCAGTTGCCGGCGCGCGAGCGCGAGGCGACGCGGATCTCAAACGTGCCGTCGGAGCCGCGGATGATTTCCTGACTGGTGAAGCCGTAGCGCTTCAGCGAATTGGCGACCAAATGACCCTTGCGATCGAACAGCGTCAGCGTCCAGAACCGCGCCGCGGGCGTCACGCCGCTGACGACAACGTCGCACCGCCCGTCGAGAGGTTTCCTTTTGTCGTCTGACGTAGCGGAGAAGGCGATACCGTCGCCGGTCCCGATTGGCAGTTCGCCGCTGCGTGCAATCGAAGCGCGCGAATAGGGATCGACGTCAGCGGTGCCGCTCTTGGGCCGCGCGGTCCAGGCGCCGATCGTGAGCGTGCCGAGATCGGTGCCACGCGTCGCCGTCAGATAGGTCGAGCCGAGGCCGACGACGGTGGCCAGAACAAGCGCCAGCAAAGTGATGAAGATCAACCGCACGGCTACTAGTTCTTCTGCGCCGGGGCAGCCTGGTCGCCGGCCGCGGCGATGTAGTTCTCCGGGAAGGCCAGTGCGCCTGATGTGACCGGCTTGGCCGGCTGCTTCGTTGGATCGTTGGATGACGTCTTGCCGGCCGTCTTGCCGGCATCGTCAAGCAGCTTTTCGACGCGCACCAGAATATCGGCGCCGCGCTTGGTCAGCACCGGTGGTGGGCCCGGCTTGGTCTCGAGGATCTTCGGCGCACCATTGGCCGCGACGGTCGCGGGCAGGGTGGGCTGCGGCAATTTCGTGCCCATGCCGACGCCGGGGATTTCCTTGACTTCCACGCCCTGATGCGCGGCGACCATGATGTCGTGCCAGGTCTGCGCCGGCAGCGAACCGCCGGTCATGCGGTTGGTCGGCGAGTAGTCGTCATTGCCGTACCAGACCGCGCAGGTGAAGTTGCCGGTGTAGCCGACGAACCAGGCGTCGCGATACGCATTGGTGGTGCCGGTCTTGCCGGCGGTCGGAATGCCGTCGAGCGCGGCGCGTCGCGCGGTGCCTTCGCTGACGACATGGCTCATCATACCCGCCATATCGGCGGCGACTGACGCCGGAATGGCTTGCAGCGGTTTCTTGCCGTCGCGGTCGAAGCGCCAGACCAGATCGCCCGTGCCGGTGCGCACCTCCAGCACGGCGTGCGGCTTCACCGACTTGCCCTTGTTCGGGAAGGTCGCATAGGCGACCGCGTGCTCCAGCACGGTGACCTCGTCGGAGCCGATCGGCATCGACGGTGTATCCGGCAGCGGCGCCGTGAGGCCAAAGCGGCGCGCCACCTCCGTGATCTTGACGCGGCCGGCCTTGGCCGGGTTCGGCGACTTGCCGCCGAGCGCGATCGACAGTTTGACCGGAACGACGTTGATCGAGCGGGTGATCGCCTGCGTCAGCGTCACCGAGCCGGAATAGGAATGGCCATAATTCTGCGGGCACCAGTTGCCGATGCAGACCGGGCCGTCGACCACGATCGATGTCGGCTTGAAGCCGTTTAGGAGCGCCGTGGTGTAAACATATGGCTTGAATGACGAACCCGGCTGTCGATAAGCATCTACGGCGCGGTTGAACTGGCTCGCGCCATAGTCGCGCCCGCCGACCATCGCGCGAACTCCGCCGTCAAGATCGGCGACGACGGTAGAAGCCTGCGTCGCGTGGTAGTCGCGGCCGAACTGCCGCAGCTGGTTTTCGATCGCTTCTTCCGCGGCGCGCTGCACGTTCATGTCGATCGCGGTGCGGACCACGAAGACGCGCTCGGTGTAGGATTTTGGAAACGTGTCGACCAGCTTGCGCATCTCGTCGAAGGCGTAGTCGAGATAATAGTTAGGCGAATTCTCGTCGCGGCGGTCGACGGCTACGGCCGGGTTGCGCCGGGCGCCGAACACCTGACCGTCGGTCATGAAGCCGGCGTCGACGAGATTGTCCAACACCACGTTGGCGCGGGCGCGTGCAGCCGGCAGGTTGATGTGCGGCGCGTATTTGGTCGGGGCCTTGAACAGGCCGGCCAGCATCGCGGATTCCGCCAGATTGACGTCGCGCGCCGACTTGTTGAAGTAGAAATGCGCAGCGCCGTCGACGCCGAAGGTGCCGCCGCCCATATAGGCGCGATCGAGATAGAGCTTCAGGATTTCATTCTTCGTGAGGCGCGTCTCCAGCCACACCGCGAGGAAGGCTTCCTTCACCTTGCGCTCGATGGTGCGCTCGTTGTTCAGGAACAGGTTCTTCGCCAGTTGCTGCGTGATCGACGAACCGCCCTGGCGCACGCCGCCGGCCTGCGCGTTGGTGACGAGCGCGCGTGCGGTACCGGCGATGTCGATACCGAAATGGTCGTAGAAGCGGCGGTCCTCGGTCGCGAGCGTCGCTTTGATCAAGTTGTCCGGGAAATCTTCCAGCGGGATCGAATCGTTGTGCTTGATGCCGCGGCTCCCGATCGGATTGCCGTAGCGGTCGAGGAACGACACCGCGAGGTCGGATTTCTTCAACCAGTCGTCGTCGGCGGTTTCGCGAAACGCCGGGATCGCCAGCGCCAGCATCAGGATCAGCCCGCCGAGGCCGATGGTCGCAGCTTCCGACAACGGCTCGATGAAGACCCAGCGCTTCCAGCGGCCGACATAGAAGCGGTCCATGAAGGTCGAGTACCGCTCAAAGAGTTCGCGCGCGCCCTTGCCCGACGAAAACAGCGTCGAGTTGATGCGCGCGTCCAGATCCAGAAAGAAGTTCCGGATCCTTTTCTTCCACTGCGGAGGTACGATCTGGCGCACCGGGACCCTTGGTCAGTTGAAACGCGCCCAAGCGCTATCGAAGCGTCTTGCTTCCATGTTGCGGCAAACCCAAGGCGCTTTTACGGCTCACTATACCACCTCGGGGACTCGCGGTTGTTCTATCTGAGCGGGGCCCATAAACCAATGGTCTGGCTCACCATTTTGATCGTCAGGACTAACGCTGCCCCGGCTTTTCCGCAGTTGCACACCGTCCGGCTTGCGTCCCGGCCGCAGCAACGCCTAGATGGGCTGATACGGAGCCCATCCGCAAACATCAGGTTTCATGACCGCAGCGCCCAAGCCGCCCTCGGCCCAAGAGGGATTCTTTTGGAAAACCAAGACGTTGGAAGAGATGTCCAACGCCGAATGGGAAAGCCTGTGCGATGGCTGCGCGCGCTGCTGCCTGGAGAAGCTTGAGGACGAGGACACCGGCAAAATCTATTTCACCCACGTATCCTGCAAGCTGCTCGATGCAGGATTGTGCGCCTGCAAAGATTACGTCAACCGGTCTGACAAGGTTCCGGATTGCGTCAGGCTGACCCCGGAGAACGTCCGCACCCTCAACTGGCTACCGCCGAGTTGCGGTTACAAACTGGTCGCCGAGGGACGCGATTTGTATTGGTGGCATCCGCTGATCTCGGGCGACCCCAATACCGTCCACGAAGCCGGCGTTTCCGTGCGCGGGCGGGTGCAAGGCACCGAGAGCGAAATCGCCGATGCCGATCTCGAAGATCATATCGTGCAGTGGCCAGCGCTTTTGCCGAAGCGGGCGCGGCTGAAAAAGCGGCCGAAGGCCTGAGTTTCCCAGAGTTTGACGATCGCACGACTGCGAGGCTGCCCTTGCGGGATGCTCCCATGCGCGCAGGGTGCTGCCGCAAGGGAAGCTTGTCCCCTAAATAGGAGCGGAAAGAGCGATTCCATTTCGGCGGCTTTTGTCGCGAAGAAAATCTTACGCCCGATATGAACAAGTTCGAACGGCAGGGCCGTCATCTTGCCGACCAAGACGCATTGTCCGACGATCTTGCCGGCGAACTATCGCGCATCACGACCGAGATCGTCGATGTCGCCGATGCGCCGCCGATTGCGCCGCGCCCACCGCTGACGCCGGACGAAGTCCGCACGATCCTGGTCAGCCTCATGCTGACGATGTTTCTGGCGGCCCTCGACCAGACCATCGTTGCGACCGCGTTGCCGACCATCGGCCGCCAGTTCCACGACGTCACCAATCTCTCCTGGGTGATCACGGCGTATCTGTTGGCCTCTACCGCGGTAGCGCCGGTATTCGGCACGCTCAGCGATATCTACGGCCGCCGTGCCATGATCATTGCGGCGCTCAGCCTGTTCATCGTGGGTTCGGTGCTGTGCGCGGTGGCGCCCAACATGCCGGTGCTGATACTGGCGCGCGCCCTTCAGGGGCTCGGCGGCGGCGGCATCATGCCGGTCGTGCAGACCGTGATTTCAGACGTCGTGACGCCGCGCGAGCGCGGCCAGTACCAGGCCTATTTCTCCGGCGTGTGGGTTGCGGCTGGTATTGGCGGGCCGATCCTCGGCGGCGTATTCGCCGAACATCTGCACTGGTCGATGATCTTCTGGATCAATGTGCCGCTGGCGCTCGGCGCGCTGGCGCTGTTGCTGCCGAAGATGGGCAAGATCCCGGTGTTCCACCGCCGGCGCAAAGTGGATTGGCTCGGCGGCGTGTTGCTGATGGCGTCCGCCGTTGTCTTCATGTTGGTGCTGACATGGGGCGGCAATCGTTATCTCTGGCTGTCGCCCACGATCATGGCGATGATCGGCGGCTCGGTCGCGCTGGCGCTCGCCTTCGTCTGGCACGCGCGCAACGCCGAAGAGCCGTTCCTGCCGCTTCCGCTGATGGGCGGAGCCGTGGTGCCCTATGCGATGGCGGCCGGCGGTTGCGCACTCGGCGCCATGATGGGGCTGACCGTGCATCTGCCGCTTTATTATGAGGTGGTCTATCACCTCAGCGCAAGCGAAGCCGGACTTGCCTTGATTCCGCTCGCGGCGATCTCGACCTGCGGTGCCGCGATCGCCGGACGGACCATGGCGCGCGCCAAACACTACAAGCGCGTGGCGATCATCGGAACGTCGATTGCCGCGGTCTCCGGTGCCGCGCTGGCGCTCACCACGCTGCCGTTGTGGGGATTGCTGGTGCTGCTGTCGATATTCGCGCTCGGTCTCGGCACGACCTTTCCGGTCAGCGTGGTCTCGCTGCAGAATTCGGTGGCGCGTTCGCAGATCGGCACTGTGACGGGTGCGATGAATTTCTTCCGGGCACTGATGGCTTCGTTCACGGTAGCGGCTTTCACCGCGATCCTGCTGATGGCGTTGGGGGCGGACATATCGCTCGCCGGAGAACATCATGGCTCCGTGAGTTCGATCCCGGTTACCGATATGATCACGGCGTTCAGCTATGTGTTCGGTGCGGCGGCCGTGCTTATGACCGGCGCGGTACTCTGTATGATTGCGATGGAAGAACGGCCGCTGGCCGGCCCGTCGACGCCGGCGGAGCTGGCGGAGTAGGGCGCGGCGGGTCCCACGCGGTATCACGTGGCTATCCCTGCGCCGCGATTTGATCTAACAGCGGCCGCAGCAAATCGGACATCGAAGGAGCCGGCCATGGCCAAACCCTCTATCGAACAAACGCAGATGGGCATGGAGGGCATCGCCTTCTGCATCGCGCGGACCCTGATCGAACGCGATCCCTCGCTGAAGGCGCCGATGCGCGCCAATCTGCGCAAGATGTGGGAACTGCTGGAAGAGCGCGAAGACCACGGCGCCGCCGACATGGTGGACACCATGATCAAGGCACTCAACGATCCCGCTTTCTTCAAGCCCTAGGTCCAGACCGAAGCGCCTCTATGGGGACCACGGTTTCGGCTTGGGGATTGGGCCGCAATGTTATCCCAGTTTCCGGCTACCTCTCGCATATAATGGTGCTGCCAGCTGATTCGGCGGATGACCACGACCCGCGAGGATATTGCGATGGCATTTTTTTTTAAGCGCGAGCTCAGCCCGGTCGAGCGGTTCGAGAACGCGTTAAAGGACAAACTGGCGGCGCGGCAAAAGCTGGCCGAACGGTTGAGCGTCGCCGAGGCGGAACTTGGCGAAAAGCGTGCCGAAGCCGAACGGCTGGCAGTGGCCGGCGCCGGCAGCGCACGGCTCGATCGGGCAGAAGCCAACATGCGTGTTGTCGAGGATCGTGCCAAGGCACAGCGCGCCGCATTGGTGGAATTCGACGAGCAGGTCGCTTCAGCCGAGCGCGCACTGGCTGATGCCAAAGCACAGCGCGACCGCGACATCATGGCTGACGAGATCGAAGCGATGGCTGCGGCAATCGAGCGGGCTACGCCGGGATTTGATGCCGGTGCCGCTACGTTGGTCGAGGCTGTCACAAAAAAATCGACGTCCATACCGGAAGCGACCAGGTTCTCGACCAGCGTGGATGCGATTCGTCGGGAAGTTCTCTCGGCGGTAGACCTGATATGTTGGGAGCTCCGATCCGCTGCCGTGCAAACACGTGCGGGCAATGCGAACATCACCAGCCGCGCGCCATCCGAGTCAGAACAGCCGCCATCGGCAGAGGCCGGGCGGCAATTGATTTACACCCTCCATCCGTTGCTCTGGCGGGAGGGCAGCGAGGTGCGCAGAGTTCCGGCTTTTGCGCTGGTCGGGTTACCCAAAACGCTGCTGCCCGCAGCGCTGCAGCATCAGCATGTGGACCATCTCAACGCCCGGCGTGTCCAGACACTGATGCACCTTCATGGCAGCGCGGGGCTCCACAGCGACCCCGAGCAAGACGATCCGCAGTTCGTCGATCTCGATGCTCTGGTTGCCGAAGACAAGCCGAGCGCGCAAGCCGATGTTGCATGAACTTGGCGAGCGACGCTGAACCGTTTGAGCGCCGGACCGAGTAATTTATGAGCGCGCTTTAGCCCGCTTGCGCCAGGCGCGTATCGATTTCTTCCCTGAGCAGGGTGAAGTCGATCGGCTTGGTCAATAGCCCCGTCGCGCCGCTGGCCATCGCCTTGCGCCTGGTTTCGGGATCGCCATAGGCGGTGATCATGATGATGGGAACGTTGGGCCGCATCTCCTTGACCTTGGGCAGCATTTCAAGCCCGGTCATGCCGGGCATGTTGATATCGGACAGGATCAGGATCAGCGATTGCTCGATCGTGGAGGCGATACGCGCGAGCGCATCCGTCGCCGAATTGGCGAAATCCATCATGAAGCGCTGTGCGCGCAGGTCCCTGCGAAATTGCTGGCGAAACAGGGCCTCGACGTCAGGCTCATCATCGACCACAAGCACCAAAACGTTCACGTCTAACCTCTGGTTTTATCGGGAATATTACTGGTTCTCGGCAAAACAATACGAAATTCGGTAAATTGTCCGGGCTCGGTATCGACATCGATTGTGCCACCATGCTGTTTCACAATGATGTCATGGCTCATCGACAGGCCGAGCCCGGTGCCTTCTCCGGCGGGTTTGGTCGTGAAGAACGGATTGAACATCTTGTCCTTCACCTCGGGGGGAATGCCGATGCCGTTATCGCGGATGCGTATCTCCACACTGTCGCCAAGGTCGCGTGTGGTCGCGCTAAGTATCGGATCAAAAACGGAATTGGCGGCCGCAGCCTTGCGTTTGGTTACAGCATAGAAGCCGTTTGAGACCAAATTCAGGAACACGCGGGTGATTTCCTGCGGAAACACCTCGATCATGCCGGCGCCAGGGTCGAAGTTGCGCTGCAGCGTAACATTGAAGTCCGGTTTCTCGGCGCGGGCGCCGTGATAGGCGAGGTTGAGACTTTCATCGACCAGCGCATTGATGTCGGCGGGCCGGTGATCGCCGCTCCCTTCGCGCGAATGCAGCAGCATGTTCTTGACGATGGAGTCGGCGCGCTTGCCGTGCTGGACTACTTTTTCCAGATTGTCCTTGAGCAGGCCCGTCAAATCGTTGACTTCGCTGCGCACGGTGTCGCTGAGCGATGCAGGCTTCAGCACATCATTCAACTCGTCGGTCAATTCGGCCGAAAGCGCCGCAAAATTGTTGACGAAATTCAGCGGGTTCTTGATCTCATGCGCGATACCGGCCGTGAGCTGGCCGAGCGAGGCGAGCTTTTCGGTCTGCACCAGGCGATCCTGCGCGGTACGTAACTCTTCGAGCGATTGCGAGAGATCGTTGGTGCGTTGCCGCAATTCCTTGAGCAGCCGTGTATTTTCGATTGCGATCACGGCCTGGCTGGCAAAACTGTTCAACAGTGCGATCTGCTTCTCGTTGAACGGCGCAACTTCGCGGCGGTAGATTCCGATGGTGCCGACCAATTCGCTGTCCTTGAGCATCGGAACGACGAGAATGGTGCGCGCGCCCGCAAGGTCGACGAGGTGCCGGGTTGGCGGGTCGCCGTCGGCGTAAAGCTGGGTGGCGCTGAGATCGGGCGTGTGCGCAAACTGCCTGGTCCGCACCAATTGGCCGAGTATGCCGTCAGGTCGCACGCGAAAACTTTCTTTCCGGGCGGCGAGAAATTCCGGCGGGACATTGTGAAAGGAGACCGTGCGAAAGTCTTCTCCCTCGCGCAGATTCATGAGTCCGAATTGGGCTCCGCAAATGCGCGTCGCATTCTCCAGCATGCTGTGGAACACGGGCTCCAAATCGCCGGCTGATCGGCTGATCACGCCAAGCACTTCGGACGTCGCCGTCTGCTGCTCCAGCGATTCGGAAAGGTCGCGCGTTCGTGCTTGCACCTCCTCGAACAGCCGCACATTGCCGATGGCGATCACGGCCTGGTCGGCAAAAGTCTGCAACAAGCTGATTTGCTTGTCGCTGAACGGACGCACTTCGGTGCGCCGAAGCACAATCGCGCCGATGCTCTCGCCTTCGCGCAGCAGTGGAACACTCAACACCGTGCGAACATTCGTCCGTCGCGAAAATTCGCGGGAGTTTGGAAATACTTCTCCTTCGGAAGTGAGAAGGTCATGCACATGCACCGGCTCGCGGTCGATAACCGCGCGACCGGAGACCCATTGGCGATTGATGGGCTGCCGGTCCCAGACAACCGGAATAGATCCGTGCTGGGCCTGAAGCAGCAAGTCGTCGCCGTCCTTCAGGGTTGCAAGGGCGTCGTTCGCCTCGCAAAGCTCACAGGCGCTTTCGACAATTGCATCAAGCACTGGTTTGACATCTGTCGGCGAGGAGGCGATCACACGAAGAATATTGCCGCTTCCGGTCTGATGGGTCAGCGCCTCCGTGAGGTCGCGCGTGCGCGCCTGTACCTCTTCGAACAGGCGGACATTGCCGATGGCGATTACGGCCTGATCGGCGAAGGTCTGCAGCAGAGCGATCTGCTTGTCGGTGAACGGGTTTACTTCGAGGCGACGAATCGTAATGACGCCGATACTTTCGCCTTCGCGCAGCAGCGGCACGCTCATGACGGTGCGGTGGCCCACCGTGCGTGCGCGGTTCTTTGCATGCGGGAAATTCGTCGCCTTCGACGGAAAGCATATCGTGCACATGTACCGGTATCCGGTCGAGGACCGCGCGCCCCGCGGTCCAGCGCCGGTTGATCGGCCGGTCATCGCGGTCTGTCGTTATACGGGCCGTGATGTGCACTGAAGTGGAGTGCTTCGCCTTCTCTCAGGCGCAAGATTGCGTCATAGGATTCGCAAAGCTCGCAGGCGCTTTCGACGATGGCCTTGAGAACCGGGCCCACATCGGTCGGCGAGGATGCAATCACCTTGAGGATATTGCTGCTGCCGGTCTGGTAGGTCAGAGCTTCCGAAAGATCGCGCGTTTTGGTTTGAACCTCGTCGAACAGCCGAACGTTCTCGATCGCGATGACGGCCTGGTCGGCGAAGGTCGTGACCAGTTCGATCTGTTTGTCGGTAAAGGGCCGCGGCGCTCGGCGCAGCAGTGCAAGCGCGCCAACCGGCTTGCCTTCGCGCAGAAGAGGCACTCCGAGAATTGTGCGAGGGTCGCCGCTCAGTTTCTGGCCTTCCGGAAAAGTGTAATCGGGATCGGCATGCGTGTCGGGCACGTGGATCACTCTGCCCTCAAGCAAAGTCCGTCCGACAATGGTCGCACGTTCCGGCTTGACCGGAACGTCCTTTACGTAGTCCATGAACTCTTGAGTGAAGCCGTATGAGCCGGCTCGAAAATATCTGCCATCTTTCTGGCGCGTAATCGCCGCCATGTCCGCCTCGCACAGAAGCGCTGCCGACTCGACCAGCGTGTCGAGCACCGTCTGCAGATCGAACGCCGATCGGCTGATCACCTTGAGTACATCCGCTGTTGCGGTCTGCTGCTGCAGGGACTCGCCCAGATCCTCGGTTCGCTGATGAAGTTCTTCGAACAGTCGAACATTCTCGATCGCAATCACCGCCTGGTCTGCGAAGGTGGTGACGAGATCGATCTGCTTTTGGCTGAACGGCTGCACGCGCTGACGGGCGAGAACGAGAACGCCGATCGGTTCATTTTCCCGCAGCAGCGGCACGCCAAGCGCAGTGCGTTGACCGGCCAGCGTTATCGATTCGCCCATCGTATATTCGGGATCGGCAGCGACGTCGGAGATCTGCACCGTGTGGCCTTCGAGCGCCACGCGGCCGGTAATCGTGCCTCTGTTCACGGGAATCGGGTTTTGCTTCAGAAATTCGATATACTCCGTAGAGAAGCCGACCGCAGCGCCGGCCCGATAAAGGTCGCCTTCGCGGCGGAGAATGAAGGCCATCTCGGCATCGCATAAAAGCGCCGCGGTGTTGACCAACGTATCCAGCACCGGTTGCAGATCGAACGTTGAGCGGCTGATGGTCTTGAGGACGTCGCCGACGGCGGTCTGCTGCTGCAGGGATTCACTCAAATCGTTGGTGCGTTCCTGAACTTCATTGAACAGCCGCACATTATCGATGGCGATGACGGCCTGATCTGCAAATGTCTGCAGCAACTGAATGTGATTGGGCGAAAACGCTCCGGTCTCGCGGCGCGTGACGCTGATGATGCCGATCGGAGCGCCGCCGCTCATCAGAGGTACGAATAGCATGCTGCGGAAGCCATGCAGCCGCGCGATTTCCCTGATCGGCATGTACGGCACCTCTTCGGTGTCCGGGATAGGGAAGGGCTTACCGTGCCGGGCCAGCTGGAATGGCTCGAAATCATCGACCGGCTTGGGAAAGTCCGCCTTGAGTGCCGCGTCGGCGGCCGGACTGACCGGGGTGGACGCGGCGAGGTGGACGGTGCCGTCGAGGAGGCGGAAGACTGCAGCGGCGAACCCGCCAAGCAGGCGTTTGGCGCTGGTCGCGATCGCTTCGAATACCGGCGTCGTGTCCGACGGTGAACTGGCGATAACTTTCAGGATATCGGCAGTCGCGGTCTGCCGCTCCAGCGCCTCTCGCGTCTCGTTAAACAGCCGCACATTTTCGATGGCGATGACGGCTTGGTCGGCAAAGGTCTGAAGCAACTGAATGTGATGATCGGCGAACGGCCCCGGTTCCTTGCGCGTGAGCGTGATCATGCCAATCGACGCCCCGTTGCTGATCAGGGGCGTGAAGGCGATGCTGCGAAAGCCGCGCGCCCGTCCGAGTTCCACCGTTAACGGGTCTGCCGCTTCGGTGTCGGCGAACTGCACGGCCTTGCCGCTAGCAATCAGCACAAGCTGCGGCCTCTCGCTGAGGGGGTGCGGAAATGAAGCTTTCAGGGCATCGTCCGATGTCGGATTTGTAGATGTGAACGCCGCCAGATGATTCATTCCGTCGACGAAGCGGAACACCGCGGCCGAGAAGCCGCCGAGCAATCGTTGGGTGCTTTCGGCGATCGCGTCGAACACCGGCTGCACATCCGACGGCGAACGGGCGATCACCTTGAGGATGTCGGATGTGGCGGTCTGCCGCTCCAGCGCCTCCCGCGTTTCGTTGAACAGCCGGACGTTCTCGATGGCGATAACGGCCTGGTCGGCGAAGGTCTGCAGCAATCCGATCTCGCTGGAGGCGAATGCGCCGGGCTCTTTACGCGCTACGGAAATACTACCGAAGGGTTGGCCATCCCTGAGCATCGGCACAGCCAGCACGGCTCGAAATCCGCGTGCGCGCGCCCGATCCCTCACTTGCTGGCTCTGATCGGCAAATGCGTCCGCAATGTTGATTGCGGTACGCTCAAGAATGCTGCGCCCCTGAAGGGACTCGGATCCCGGTCGCGAAGGATAAAACTGCCGAACGTACTGCTCGGTATCGGGCAACGCGCCGCATGCAGCGCCGAAGTGCATCTGTTCTCCGTCGTACCCGACGACGATCACGGACCAGCAATCCAGCAAGCTCATTGCGCGTTCGGCAACCGCCTTGAACACCGGCTCTACGTCACTGGGCGAGCTGGCGATAATCTTGAGAATGTCGGCGGTGGCGGTTTGCTGCTCCAGCGCCATGCCCAGTTCGTTATGCAGGCGCGCATTTTCCTGCGCGGTCGCGGCCTGCCGGGCGATCGCTTCATCGTGTGTGGCGAAACTGGATTCCAGCCTCTGCTCAAGCTCTGCAACGAGCCTGTAGAGATCCGCTACCGCGTCCTCGGAAAGCGTCGCCATTCGATCAATCCATTTGCCCCAAGTCTTACTGGCACAAGCCGTGCGGGTAGGGGCTCAATAGTAGCCGGACCTTTGCCGGCTGATGCGTATGGTAACGGATTATTTCATTCCGGGCGCGTCCGGGCTAGCGCCGTCCCGCCCTTTTTCTGGCCGGGGCGTCAAAATATGAAGCGCGCTGAGCGGCAATGCTCAGGTCTCTGGCGGTTACCGCTCAGGTCCCCGGCCTTGAGACCTCCGTTTCCTTGCTGGTGATGAATTCCAGCAGCACCGGGACGCCTTCCTTGGTCTTCTGAATGCCGCGCTTGATCGCCGGAATGATGTCTTCGGGCTTGGTCACGCGCTCGCCATAGCCCCCAAAGGCCCGCGCCATCGCGGCATAGTCGCCGGAGATGTCAGTTGAGCGGTATTTTTCAGTCGAGATCGGCATCACTTTCAGCTCGATCGCCATGCTGAAATTGTTGAGCAGGATCGACATGATCGGAATTCGCTCGCGCACCGCGGTCTCGAAATCCATGCCGGTGAAGCCGATCGCGGCATCGCCCCAGACGTTGATGCAGAGCTTGTCGGGCTTTGCGAGTTTGGCGCCCATCGCCAGACCGAGGCCATAGCCGAGCTGTGTCGTCTTGCCCCAGCCGATATAGGACAGCGGCTCGACGGCTTTCCAGAACGGCGAGAGCTGGTCGCGCGGACTGCCGGCATCATGGGTGATAATGGTGTTCTTGATGTCGACGGTATGCTGCAGGTCCCACAGCACCCGATAGGGATTGAGAGGCGCATCATTGTGGGTGAGTTTTGGCATCCATTTCGCCAACCACTCCTTGTGCGAAGCGGCGATCTCCGCGGCGACAGCCGTCGCGTCGCGATCTTTCGTGACGCTCTTGCCGATTTCCTCCAGCAGCGCATCGAGCACCAGGCCGGCGTCGCCGATCAGGCCGATTTTGGCCTCGACGTCCTTGTTGAGATGGTTGGGGTCGAGCGTGGAATGGATAATGGTCTTGCCCTTGGGCATCGCGATGCCGAACGAGGTTTCCGTGAACGAGCAGCCGATGCCGAAGATCACATCGGCTTCGCCGAGGAATTTCGGCACCGCGCGCGGCACGGCGAGACCGCCCGAACCGAGCGAGAGCGGATGCGTTTCCGGAAATGACGATTTGCCGCCGAGGCTGGTGGTGACGGGGATGGCGAGACGCTCGGCCAGACGTTTGAGCTGCGGCCAGGCCTTTGCGTAATGGACGCCCTGGCCGGCATAGATTACCGGCCGCTTGGCGCCGACCAGCAGCGCTGCAGCTTCCTTCACATGCACGGGGTCAGCGCCGTAGCGGGTGCGCAGCACGGGCGTGTAGTTCAGCGGCTCCGGCACTTCCTCGTTCCACATGTCGGCGGGTATTTCGACGATGACAGGTCCGCCGCGGCCGTTCTTCAGTTTGGTGAAGGCGCGCCGGAAGATGTTGCAAACTTCGGCCGCGAGGTTGATCGGCTCGGAGGATTTCGAGAATGCCTTCATCGCCTGGCTGGAGTTGAAGTTCGGGTCGATATTGGCAAGCCGCCGCGCATAACCCATCGGCAGCACCAGCACGGGGACGGATTCGCCGTAGCATTGCGCGACGCCGCCCATCGCGTTTTCGGCGCCGGGCCCGTGCTGCATGCAAAACGCACCGATGGTCTGGCCGGAGGTCACGCGCGAGATCGCGTCCGCCATGTGGATGCCAATACGTTCCTGGCGGACCATCACCGGGCGGATGTCGGCATTGGCGGCATGTTCGATGAGATGATTGACTGGATAGCCGCAGAGAATCTCGATCCCCTCGCGCTTCATGATTTCCGCAATCGCGGTGCCGAGCTTCATGGCGGTCTCTCTCCCCTTGATACGGGCCGGTTTGGTCCGGCCGATTTGCTACAGTTGGAACAGGATTTTGCGAACGGGTAAAGCGCGAGCGGCTCCCGGCTCCGGAAGTGCTGATATGCGTTTTGCTGATCGAGCGGCGGGCGGAGCCCGAATACCGGCGGCAAGGCTTGAGAATATCCTTGCTATTGGTATCGGGTGACGCAGACAAAAGTAGACTGGCTAACCCCGTTTCGGCCTCGCAGCGTTGCGGAAAATCGCAGTCGCCAGCGAAGTGAAGGCCCTGCCGGCGGCGAGGCGAGGGGATTATCTCGCTTCGCTGCGGCGACTGAGTATGGTGGCCATCATGCCGCGAACATATTCCTGCATGCGGCGATCGGTGACGGACTGCACCTCGGCAGCGCGCTGCTCTTCGAGCTCTTCGCTCACAAGACCGATGTAGTTTTTTCTCAGCTCACGCTTCTGCGTGGACATTGCACTCGCTCCGGACGGATGCCGATGTGCCAATCATGAAGGACAGCGTGCAATCGTAAGTAAACTTTCCGACCCGTATGAATACCGGGCTGACGGCCGCCCAAGGTTTAATCATTCGTTCATCCTGTTCCTCAAAGTCCCATCAACCATTGCAATTTAGGCTTCTGTCCAAATAAGGCGCGGGAAAACCCGCGTCCGGCGCCGAAAGAGATTTCAGATGCATCGATTATTGGCAGAATTTTTCAGGAATGAATGCGGCGCGACCGCCATCGAATATGCGCTCATCGCGATGGGCATCAGCATTGTGATCGTCGCCGCCGTCAACGGCGTCGGCACCAGCCTCAATACCAGATTCGACAGCATCAGCACGTCGCTCAAATAACCGGGTCAGCAGCCGCTGCCATGCAAGAACTGCTGTTCGGTACATGGGGTCCGCAGATCGTCGCCTACAGCCAGCAAAATCCCTGGCGCGTGTTCGCGATGGTGCTGGTGACGGTCCTGCTGCTGGACCTGCTGTTTCGGAAGCAATCGTCGGGCACCGGTGACAGTCCCGATTTCGGCGGGCTTGATTTTGGCGGCGACGGTGGCGACTGCGGAGGGGATTGAGAGCGCGGCTACCTGCCGTTTTCGTCTGCTTTCAACGCCCGCATCATTCCGATCCGCGCGAACATCAGCCAGCCGCCGCCGGTCTCTGCGGCATTGATCAAATTCTCGACCGCCATCTGCCAGCGCTGCTCGTGCTGGACATCCTCCGGCAGTTTCATGATGTGGTCGGCGGCCTGCTGTAGCGTCACGAGCTTGCGGCCACCGCGCAAGGGGATCGGTTCATCGAACGGGGTCGACCACGGCATTGGTGTTACCGTGACCGTTCAGCCAATCATCCGGCCTTTTTTGCCCGGGCAGGTGCGCGCACCGGCTTCTCAGCCTTCTTCGGCGCTTCCTTTGCACTCTCTTTGGCCGCGCGTTTGCCGTTGCCGCTGATCGGGAGCAACATTTCGCGCTGGCCGGCGGCGGCCTTGCGCGGCTTCTTGCCCTTGGCTTTCTCCTGGACCTTGTCGGCCGCGGGAGCAGTTTGTTTCTCGCTGGCGAGGCTGCGCTTGAGTGCGTCCATCAGGTTGATGACGTTACCGCCGGTTTTCGGCGCCGCCCTGGCGGGGATTTTGAGGCCATTGCGCTTCTGGTTGATCAGGTCGATCAACGCGGATTCGTAGCGGTCGTCGAACTGTTCCGGCTCGAACGATCCGGATTTCTGCTCGACGATATGCTTAGCGAGATCAAGCATATCCTTGGTAATCTTCACGTCCTGGATATCGTCGAAATATTCCTTCTCGCTGCGCACTTCATAGGGGTAGCGCAGCAGCGTTCCCATCAAGCCGTTATCGAGCGGCTCCAGCGCGATGATGTGCTCGCGGTTGGTCAGCACCACGCGCCCGATTGCGACCTTGTTCATGCTGCGGATGGTTTCGCGGATCACCGCGAAAGCGTCGTGGCCGACCTTGCCGTCGGGCACGAGATAATAGGGGCGGATCAGATAGCGGTTGTCGATATCGGTTTTCGGAACGAATTCGTCGATTTCGATGGTGCGGGTCGATTCCAGCGCGATGTCGTCGAGTTCGTCCTTCGTCACCTCGATATAGGTGTCGGTATCGATCTTGTAGCCCTTCATGATGTCGTCGTTGGCGACTTCCTCGCCGGTGTCGGCGTCGACCTTGGCATATTTGATGCGGTGGCCGGTCTTGCGGTTGATCTGGTTGAAGGAGACCTTTTCCGTATCCGACGTCGCCGGATACAGGGCGACGGGGCAGGTCACGAGCGAAAGGCGCAGGAAGCCCTTCCAATTGGCGCGGGGGGCCATGGGATACTCCGAGGACGCAACAGACGACCAGCGAGGATACCATCGGGTGTCCCGCTTTCAAACATGCTGGGCATGGGAATCTCGGAACGGCGTTAACCGTGTGCGGCGCGCTTGATGGCCGGTACCGGGATGCGACATCTTGGACGGTGGGATCGTGCCGCCCGACCCAGATCCCGGAACATCGTCTCCGATCATGCGTTGCTTTCGACAGGTGGTGTCGGGGCATTAGCTGGCATTACAGGCACTTATAGAATGAGGTTCCCATGGCAACGCAACGACATGGCCAGATTGTCGAAACCCCCACCGAAGCCCGGCAGGCCGAGCCCGGCCCGTCCGTGCTTGCGCTTTTGATGGTATCGACGGGGCTCGCGGTCTTGATCCTGGGTGTGCTCTGGTTCGTGTTTTTCCGAACCTGACAGACCGAATACGCGTCCTCGCGTCGGTTGTTGACGGCGATCGATTGGAATAGGACCGTCGCCTTTCGTAACACGGAAGCGCGCAGGCCTTTATGAGCTTCACCTACGTTATTCCGGACATCCATGGCCGGTGCGATCTGCTCGACCGTGCGCTTGCTGAAATCGCGAGGCATTCGGGCGGTGAAGCCGGAATCATCGTTTCGATCGGCGATTACGTCGACAAGGGCCCGGAAAGCCGGCAGGTCATCGAACGGTTGCTGCCCGGCATAGCCGGTGGCTGGCCTTTCGTTGCGCTAAAGGGCAACCACGACGCCATGATGGTGCAGGGGCTGCGCGAACCCACGAAACTAACCCGATGGCTGGAGAAGGGCGGCGACGCTGCGCTGGCGTCCTACGGCGGCGATCCAGCCGCCGTTCCGCAAGCCCACATCGCATGGCTCGACGGATTGCGGCTGACCTATGCCGACGCGCATCGTCTCTATGTTCACGCCGGCGTCGATCCTGAAGTGCCGCTGGACCGGCAGAGCGAAGAAACGCTTTTGTGGAAACGCTATCCGAAGGGATATTCGCTCGGGTTCGGTGATCGCCATGTCGTTCACGGTCATGACAACGATCCCGACGGTCCGTTGCTGTACGAAGGCCGCACCAATCTGGACGCGGCTGCCTGGCGAACGGGACGGCTTGTCGTTGGAGTTTTTGATGACGATCGGCCGGGCGGCCCGGTCGATTTCATCGTGGTCAGAGGGCCGCCGGCCGGCACCTGAGCTATGTTGGGCGTCCGATTCGGCATGTCAGGCGTCCAGCTCGAGACTGGCCGGGTCGCAAAAAACCGTTATGAAGAAAAAGTAATTTTCGCCGTGTGCCCTGTTCATAGCCCGTTCACGCCGGTGAGCCTCATCTTGAGGCTTGATATCGTGACGCTCACCATCGGAGGCCAGCTTGCGCCTGCTCGTCGTTGAGGATGACCCGGATCTGAACCGTCAGTTGACGACGGCGCTGACGGATGCCGGTTATGTGGTTGATCGCGCGTTTGACGGCGAGGAGGGGCACTTCCTCGGCGACAGCGAACCCTATGATGCCGTCGTGCTCGACATCGGCCTGCCCAAGATGGACGGCATCTCGGTGCTGGAGGCATGGCGCCGCAACGGGCGGGCGATGCCGGTGTTGATCCTCACCGCACGCGACCGCTGGAGCGACAAGGTACAGGGCTTCGACGCCGGCGCCGACGACTACGTCGCAAAACCGTTTCACCTGGAAGAAATCCTGGCGCGCATCCGCGCGCTGCTGCGCCGTTCCACCGGCCACGCCCAGTCCGAACTGACCTGCGGTCCGGTGTCGCTGGACACGCGCACCAACCGCGTCAGCGTATCGGGCAACCCGATCAAGATGACCTCCCATGAATACCGGCTGCTGGCCTATCTCATGCACCACACCGGACGCGTGGTGTCGCGCACCGAACTGGTCGAACATCTTTACGACCAGGATTTCGACCGCGACTCCAACACCATCGAGGTCTTCGTCGGCCGCATCCGCAAGAAGCTCGATGTCGATATCATCCAGACCGTGCGCGGGCTCGGCTATCTCCTGACGCCGCCGTCACCCGGCGCTTGATAGCTTGTTCTTTTAGGGCATGATCCTACCCGAAAACCGGTCTCCACTTTTCGGGATCATGCCCTGAATGCGCGGAAGTTCGCTCGCCACAAGGCTTTTTCTGTCGGCGACCGCATGGGTGGTGGTGATTCTCGTCATCACCGGGATCGTGCTGTCGTCGGTCTATCGCAACGCCACCGAGCGCGCCTTCGACCGTCGGCTCAATCTGTACCTCCGCACCCTGATCGCCGAAGTCGCAACGCCGGACGAGCCGCCCGACCATCAGTTCCAGTCGCTCGGCGAGCCGCTGTTCGAATTGCCGCTGTCCGGCTGGTACTGGCAGATCGTCCGCACCGACACCGAGAAGCCCGAAACGCGCGCGTCGCGTTCGCTGTGGGACAAGAAGCTGCCGAAGATCGAGGAGCACGGCGTGGACCTGACCGCCGCCGGTGTCCGCCTCGGCTATGTCGACGGTCCCGAGGGGCAGAGCCTGCGAATGGTGGAACGGCCGGTCGATCTCGGCGCCGATGGCAAGTTCCTGGTCAGCGTCGCCGGCGACGCCACCGAGATTTTCGACGAGACGCGAAGTTTCGACTATTACCTCGGGGGCACTTTCGCAGCCCTCGGTATCGTGCTGCTGCTGACCACGATCTTCCAGGTCCGCTACGGGTTGGCGCCGCTGAAACGCATTTCGGAATCGATCGCCGACATCCGCTCCGGCCGCGCCGAACGGCTCGAAGGCGAATTTCCCGTCGAGATCGCGCCGTTGGCGCGCGAGACCAACGCGCTGATCGACGCCAACCGGGAAATCGTCGAGCGCGCGCGCACCCATGTCGGCAATCTCGCCCACGCCATCAAGACGCCGCTGTCGGTCATCGTCAACGAAGCCTCGGCGCATGCCGTCGATCCCTTTGCGAGCAAGGTGCTGGAGCAGGCGGATGTGATGCGCGATCAGGTCGCGCACCATCTGGAACGCGCGCGCATTGCCGCACGTGTCACCATTATCGGCACCGTCACCGAGGTCGCGCCCACGCTGGAGGCGCTGCGGCGGACCATGGAAAAGATCCATCGTGACCGTGGCATCGCCATCGAGGTTAAAGCCGATCCTCAGGCGCGGTTTCGCGGCGAACGCCAGGACCTCGAGGAGATGGCCGGCAATCTGGTCGACAATGCCTGCAAATGGGCGTCGTCGCAGGTCTTCATCGAGGTGCTGATCGAGCCGCCGTCAGCACCCGGTGCCGGGCACAGGCTGCGGATCATCGTCGACGACGACGGCCGCGGCTTGTCCGCGGCCGAACGGGCCCAGGTCTCCCGGCGAGGCCAGCGGCTGGACGAATCCAAGCCGGGTTCCGGCCTGGGGCTCTCGATCGTGGTCGATCTGGCCGGCCTCTATGGGGGCAGCCTGTCGCTGGGTGACGCGCCGATTGGCGGATTGCGGGCGGAACTGGTGTTACCGGGGATCTGAGCGAGCGCCGGATTGGGCAGAAAACGTTAATTTGACCCGGAACCGGCCGCGGCCCGCCTCATTTCATTATTCCTAAACGCCTTCTTAACGCGCTCACTTTTATGATTACGGATGGGCGCGCGTTTGCCGTCCGCGCAACACAAGCATATCCACACCGGGCGCATGAGCCAGACATCGACCGAGCGGCTGAGGGACTATCTCGCCCAGCTCCCGCCCCAGGCGCAGGCGCTGCTGATGCGTGAGTTCGAGCGCGCCATCGAGCGCGGCGAGGAGGTTGCGGTTGCCACCCTCGTGCTCGAGCAATTGCGCAAGGTCGTACGCGGCGCCGAGGAAGACGACGAAGCGCGGCCGCGCACCGACGATCCGGCCCGCCTGGTGTTTCGCCCGCTCGAGCCGTTCCTTGTCGAGAGTAATTTTCCGGTGCGGCCGGGTCAGATCCGCCGCACCTCGCTGGTGCCGGTGTGGCAATGGCTCTGTCGCGACGGCGCGCCCGATGCCGCGCGCGTGTTCGAAGCGGAATTGGCCGGGATAAAGCAGACCGGCACGACGGCCGGTCTCGAAGGCGCCACCCGAAAATTCCAGCTCGCCGCCGCCGAGGCGATCATCAAAATCGCATCCCCGGGGCCTGGCGACGACCAGCGCACATTGTCGCGCGTCGGTCCGCCGAATGTCGTCGAGGACCTGCAGTCGATCGGTTTTGTCCTGCGGGCGCTTGAGGCGCTGGATACGCTCGGGAGCCGGTTTCCCAGCCAGTGGCGGGTGTTCGCGGATCCCCAGATTGCGTCGGTGAGCTCAGCGCTCAATGTTCCCTCGCTGCAAACGCCGCAACTGCTGCCGTTTGCGCTGTCGCTGATCATGCAGCGGCTGGCCGCGCCCTGGCAGATCATCCGCCTCGCCATCAAGATGGCGGGGTCCGACGATGAAATCCGCGTCGCCGCCACGCCCTTTGGCATTGCCGTCTCGATCGCGTTGCACGATCTCTCTTTCCTCGCCGCCTGTCTGCGCACGGATATCCGGCGCGGTCAGCTCGAAAATCTCGGCGAGCAGCTGAAAATCCTGCATGACGGCGTGCGCGGTTTGAGGACCGAACTCGATCTGCGCAACGATTCCGCGTGGGGCAAGCAATTGATGGCGATCCGCGCCGAAATTTCCAACTCGTTGCAGTCGGAAATCGACAGCGTCCCCGGCCGTGTCCGCCGCATCCTGCGTCAGCGCGCGGACAAGGACGTTCCGTCCGCCCCCAAGATCGATGCCACGGAGATCGAGGAAATCGCCGCGCTGATCGATTTCGTCGCGGTGTGCCGCACCTATGCCAGCGAACTCGCGATCAACGAAGTCACGCTGCGGACCTATTCCGACCTGCAGCATTACGTCGAGCAATCCACCGAAAGCCTGGTGCAGTCGCTGCGCGGTGGCGACACCAAGGCGCGCGCCTACCGGCAAATGCAGGTCAAGGCGGCGATCCGCTTCTGCGAGGTCTTGTTCGGCCACGACTATGCGTCGCTGATGAGCCGGGCGGCCGAAAATGCGGTGACCGGCGAGCGCAAATCCTCCGCCCGCACGGGATAGGGCCGCCGGGCCATTTTCCCGGCAATTTTGCGGCTTTGCCGTCCCCGTTTCTCTGCCGCAATTGTCAATTGCCGGGCTTGCCGCCGGTGGTGTAAAGCGACGCATCGGCGCTTCCTGTGAAAGCGTCGTTCCGCCCGGGAACCGCTTGATGACGCTGTGGTTTGTGTTCGCGCTGATGACGGTCGCGGCGATCTTTGCCGTGCTCTGGCCGTTGAGCCGCACCATCGGCCCGCAGCATGGCGGCACCGAGGCCGCCGTCTACAAGGATCAACTTGCCGAGATCGATCGCGATGTTGCCGCGGGCTTGATCGGTTCATCGGAAGCGGAAGCCGCGCGCGTCGAAATCAGCCGGCGCCTGCTGGCGGCGGCGGACGGCGAGCAGGGTGTGCCGGCGCGGCCGAACCTCAAATTGCGCCGCGCGTCGACGGTTTTGGCGCTTGCCGGGCTGCCGATCGCGGCAGTTGCTTTCTACCTTTCGGTGGGGTCGCCGCAGCTCGGCGATTTTCCGCTCGCTTCGCGCAGCCGCACCGCCGACGCCAACCAGCCGCTCGACAATCTGGTGGCGCAGGTGGAAGCCCATCTGGAAAAGAATCCGACCGACGGCCGCGGCTGGAGCGTGCTGGCGCCGGTGCTGGCGAGGCTCGGCCGCTACGACGAGGCGATCCGCGCCTATCGTAATTCGATCACCTATAATGGCGACGGTGCCGAGCGCCGGTCCGATCTTGGCGAAGCCCTGCTGGGTTTGGCCGGCGGCGTGGTCACCTCTGAGGCCAAGGCCGAATTCGAACGCGCGATCGCGATCAACGCCGACGACCCCAAGGCCAATTATTTCCTTGGGCTTGCCGCCGAGCAGGATGGCCGCAACACCGATGCCGCCTCGATCTGGCGTACGATGCTCGCCAAGGCGCCGGCGGATGCGCCATGGCGGCCGCTGGTGCAGGCAGCCTTGCTGCGGGTCGGAGGCCCCGCCGCGCCAACGCTGTCGAATGATACGATGGCTGCGGCCAAAGAAATGAACGAGACCGACCGTAGCGCGATGATCCGTGGCATGGTCGATCGGCTCGCGACCCGGCTGAAGCAGAACGGCGACGATGTCGAGGGATGGCTGCGGCTGGTGCGGGCCTATATGGTGATGGGCGAACGCGACAAGGCGGTGAGCGCGGTCGTCGATGCCCGCCAGGCCGTTGCCAACGATGCGGATCGCTTGCGCCAGCTCAATGACGGCCTGAAAAATCTCGGGCTGGATGGTTGAGCATGTATTGGACCAGAGGAAAAATATGACGCGCAAGCAGCGGCGTTTAACGATGATCGGCGGTTCGCTCGCGGTGCTCGCGGTCGCGGCGGCGCTGGTGCTGAACGCCATGCGCGATTCCATCGTGTTCTTCTCCACGCCTTCGATGGCAGCCGAGAAACACATCCCGGCAGGAAAACGCTTTCGTCTCGGCGGGCTGGTGCAGCCGGGATCGCTGGTGCGCGGCGACAATCTTGCGATCAGCTTCAAGGTGGCCGACGGCAGCGCCACACTGCCTGTTGCCTACAAGGGAATTCTGCCGGACCTGTTCCGTGAAGGGCAGGGCGTTGTGGCAGAAGGTGCGCTCGATAGTTCCGGCGTCTTCAAGGCCGACACCGTGCTGGCCAAGCATGACGAGACCTATATGCCCAAGGATGTCGCCGACGCCCTGAAGAAACAGGGCCATTGGAAGGACGATTACGGGACCAAGCCGAGCGCGTCGGCGGCGCCGCAGCCCGCGCAGGGAGCGATGCGGTGATCGCGGAAGCCGGACATTACGCGCTGGTGCTCGCGCTTGCGTTGGCGCTGATCCAGTCGACGGTACCGATCGCCGGCGCACGCTGGGGCGACGCCGCCTTGATGAATGTCGGGCGCTCGACCGCGTTGGCGCAATTGCTGTTCGTGGCGGTGTCGTTCACGGCGCTGGTGATGCTGCACGTTGTTTCGGATTTCTCCGTCGTCAATGTGTTCGAGAATTCGCACTCGATGAAGCCGCTGATCTACAAGATCACCGGCGTCTGGGGCAATCACGAAGGATCGATGCTGCTGTGGGTATCGATCCTGGCGCTGTTCGGCGGCCTGGTCGCGGCCTTCGGCAACAATTTGCCGCTGTCGCTGCGCGCGCATGTCCTGGCGGTGCAGGCCTGGATCGCCAGCGCGTTTTATCTGTTCATACTCGTTACCTCGAACCCGTTCCTGCGCATCGCCAATCCGCCGATCGAGGGCCGCGACCTCAATCCGGTGCTGCAGGACATCGGCCTCGCGGTGCATCCGCCGATGCTCTATCTCGGTTATGTCGGGTTCTCGATTTCGTTTTCGTTCGCGGTGGCTGCCCTGCTCGAAGGCCGGATCGATGCGGCCTGGGCGCGCTGGGTGCGGCCGTGGACGCTGGTGGCGTGGATATTCCTCACGCTCGGCATCGCGATGGGTTCGTACTGGGCCTATTACGAACTCGGCTGGGGCGGCTGGTGGTTCTGGGATCCGGTGGAGAATGCCTCGCTCATGCCGTGGCTCGCGGGTACTGCGCTGCTGCATTCCGCGGTGGTCATGGAAAAGCGCAACGCGCTGAAGGTCTGGACCATCCTCTTGTCGATTCTGACGTTCTCGCTGTCGCTGCTCGGCACCTTCCTGGTGCGCTCAGGCGTACTGACATCGGTGCATGCGTTTGCGACCGACCCGACGCGCGGCGTGTTCATCCTGTTGATCCTCTGCCTGTTCATCGGCGGCAGCCTTACGCTGTACGCCTGGCGCGCGTCGACGCTGAAGCAGGGTGGGCTGTTTGCGCCGATCTCGCGCGAAGGCGCGCTGGTGCTCAACAATCTGTTTCTCACCACCGCCTGTGCCACGGTCTTCATCGGAACGCTGTATCCGCTGGCGCTGGAAGTCTTGACCGGCGACAAGATTTCGGTCGGCGCGCCGTTCTTCAATCTGACTTTTGCGCCTTTGTTTTTGCCGCTGATGATCGCGGTGCCGTTCGGGCCGCTGCTGGCGTGGAAGCGCGGCGATCTCCTCGGCGCAGCGCAGCGGCTGACGGCGGCCGGGATAGCGGCGCTGATCGCGATTGCGGTGCTGTGGGCCTGGACCCGCGGCGGCAGCACGTTCGCGCCGCTCGCAATCGGGCTTGCGGTATTCGTGATCGCAGGCGCGCTCAGCGAACTCGCCGAGCGGGTGGGATTGTTCCGCGTTCCCGTTGGCGTCGCCGCGCGTCGTGCGCGCGGCTTGCCGCGGTCAACCTGGGGCACGGCATTTGCTCATGCCGGCGTCGGCGTTGCCCTGATCGGTATTGTCTGCGAGACCACCTGGAACAGCGAATATATCGGCTCGTTGAAACCGAACGATATCGCGGAGGTCGCGGGCTACGAGTTAAAGCTCGACGGCGTCACGCAGCGGCAAGGGCCGAATTTCCGCGAGATGATCGCGCAGTTCACGGTCAATCTTGACGGCCAAAAGCTCAGCGTGATGACGCCGTCGAAACGCAATTTCACCACGCGCGGGTCATCGACGACGGAAGCCGCATTGCTGACGCGCGGTGCCAGCCAGCTCTATATTTCCCTCGGCGATACCTCGGCTGACGGCGCGCTCGCGGTGCGCATCTATCACAAGCCGCTGGTGCTGCTGATCTGGTGGGGGCCGGTGCTGATGGCGTTCGGCGGTATGTTGTCGCTGTCGGATCGACGGCTGCGCGTCGGTGCGCCGAAGCCTGCGAAGGCCTCGCGTGCGCTGCAGGCGGCGGAGTGAGCCATTGAAGAAAATTTTCTTCGCTTGCGTATTTGCCGCTGCGTTGTTGATAGGCAACGCGGCCGCATACGCGGTGCAGCCCGACGAGATCATGGCCGATCCGGCCAAGGAAGCCCGCGCCCGCGATCTGTCGCGCGAATTGCGCTGCATGGTGTGCCAGAACCAGTCGATCGACGATTCCGAGGCGCCGCTGGCGCGCGACTTGCGGCTGCTGGTGCGCGAGCGGATCGCGGCCGGCGATAGCAATTCGCAAGTGATCGATTTCCTGGTGGCGCGTTACGGCGAGTTCGTGCTGTTAAAACCCCGGTTCAATCCGCATACGCTGGTGCTGTGGCTGCTGCCGCCGCTGGCGTTGGCCGGCGGCGGACTGGCGCTGTGGATCTACAGCCGCCGCCGCTCCCGTGCGCCAGTCGACGACGCCCTGTTCAAATTGACCGCCGAGGAAGAGGCAAGGCTGGAGCGGTTGATCGCGGCGGAGACGTCGCAGGACAAGCCAGCAGGATGATCTGCTGATGGCAAGCGGACTGGTTTCCGCTATGACGGTTGCTGTCGTTTAAAAACAAGCACTGCCTTTGGGGGAATCCGAACATGGCCTTTTCGCTCTACGACGCCAGCGTGGCGAACTATCTCCAGATCCTCGGCGGCGTCAGCGGCGTTCTCGACCGCAGTCTTGCGCATTTTCGCGAGCACAACGTCGATCCGGAGACCATCGTTGAAGCTCGGCTGGCGCCCGACATGCTTCCGTTCCGCTTTCAGATCATTTCCGTCGCGCAACACTCCCGCGGCGCCATCGAGGGAGTGCAGCAGGGCGTGTTCAAGCCGCCGCCGTTCAAGACGCCATATGATTTTGCTGGGCTGCAGGGACTGGTTGCCGAGACCCGTGAGATGTTGTCGGCCCTGACGCCTGAGATGGTCAATGCGCTTGGCGGCAAGGACGTTGTCTTCCAACTCGGTGAACACCAATTGCCGTTCACGGCGGAGGGCTTTCTAATGTCGTTCTCGCTGCCGAATTTCTATTTCCACGCCACCACGGCCTACGACATCCTGAGAACCAATGGTGTGCCGCTCGGCAAGCGAGATTTCATGGGCCGGCTGAAGATGAAGAAGTGAGGGCAATCCTATACCGGTGAAATGACGCGGTTTGCCGGCAGGTTTTTCTTCGAACGTTCGAACAATCCGGGGTGGGCCGGCATTTTGCGGCCGGAGGAGCCGTTCAGCCCTGCTAAAGCCGTTTTTGGCCCAGGCTAAGCCATTGATTGCCTGCGATATTCTGCCGCATCGATTTTCACGTCCATTACAAAAGTTTAATTCCCTAGCCAGCGCGCGGTAAGGCGCCGGACCCCATCTTCAGCGTTGTCAGGTGCTCGCCCCCGCACCGTCGATTCTGGATCTGGAGATTTCCAAAAATGACCGAACGTCCCGTCGATCTTTCCTCGCTTCCATCGTTTGGCGCGCCGCGCCGTTCGCTGTTTTCCGCGCGCAGATTTGCGCTGATGGCCTCTGTTGTGGCTGGCCTCGGCGTCGCCGTTTACGGCTTCAGTCCGTCCTCGGGTCCGGTCGATATCTTCACGAGCGCGGCGCACGCGCAGGTCAACAACGAAGTGCGCAAGGTCGCGCAGCCAGTCGGTTTTGCTGACATTGTCGAGCGCGTGAAGCCGTCGGTGATTTCGGTCAAGGTCAATATCAACGAGAAGGCTTCCAAGGACGACAGCGCCAACAAGGACGACGATTCGCCGTTCCAGCCGGGCTCGCCGATGGAGCGTTTCTTCCGCCGCTTCGGCGGTCCGGATGGTTTGCCCCCGGGCCTGCGCGGTGGACCGCGTGGCGGCCGCGGCCCGGTGACGGGTCAGGGCTCCGGCTTCTTCATTTCGGCTGACGGTTATGCCGTCACCAACAATCACGTCGTCGACAGCGCCGACAAGGTCGAAGTCACGACCGACGACGGCAAGACCTACACTGCAAAGGTGATCGGCACCGATCCGCGCACCGACGTCGCGCTGATCAAGGTTTCCGGCCGCAACGATTTCCCGTTCGCCAAGCTGTCCGACTCCAAACCGCGGATCGGCGACTGGGTGCTTGCCGTTGGCAACCCGTTCGGCCTCGGCGGCACGGTGACGGCCGGCATCGTCTCGGCTTCCGGCCGCGACATCGGTAACGGCCCGTATGACGATTTCATCCAGATCGACGCGCCCGTGAACAAGGGCAATTCGGGTGGCCCGGCGTTCGACACCTCGGGTGAGGTGATGGGCGTCAACACCGCGATCTATTCGCCGTCCGGCGGCAGCGTCGGCATCGCGTTCTCGATTCCCGCTTCCACGGTGAAGAACGTGATTGCCCAGCTCAAGGACAAGGGCACGGTCAGCCGCGGCTGGATCGGTGTCCAGATCCAGCCGGTGACGGCTGACATCGCCGACAGCCTCGGCCTGAAGAAGGCGGAAGGCGCGCTGGTAGCCGAACCGCAGGCCAATGGCCCCGCGGCCAAGGCCGGCATCGAATCCGGCGACGTCATCACTGCGGTCAACGGTGAAGCGGTCAAGGATGCCCGCGAACTCGCTCGCACCATCGGCGGGCTTGCGCCGGGCAACGCCGTGAAGCTCAACGTGCTGCACAAGGGTCAGGACAAGGTCGTCAATCTCACGCTCGGCCAGTTGCCGAACACGGTCGAGGCCAAGGCCGATACCGACAACAGCGACAAGGGCGGCGCTAGCAAGGGAACCGACGTGCCGAAGCTCGGCATGACGGTTGCTCCCGCCAATAGCGTCGCCGGCGCCGGCAAAGACGGCGTCGTCGTCACCGAGGTCGACCCGAAGAGCGCGGCGGCCGAACGCGGCTTCAAGGAAGGCGACGTCATTCTCGAAGTAGCCGGGAAGAACGTCACCAATGCCGGCGATGTGCGCGAGGCGATCAATGCCGCCCGCAACGACAACAAGAACAGCGTTCTCATGCGCGTGAAGAGCGGCGGTTCGTCGCGGTTCGTGGCAGTGCCGCTGGCCAAGGGTTAAATACGAGATGGAGGGTTTCGCCGGCATTAGTCGCCCCCGCCGACGGCTCCTTCCGGGGAGCGGGTCCAAAGCTCGCTCCCTCTGTGTACCTTCCGGTGGAATACGCCCCCCTCCGTCGGAAGGGCCTAAGGGCGGTGAGGTCCCCCAGCTTCACCGCCCGCTTTTTTCACTTAAGCGAGAGCATAGCGGGTCGCCTTGCATCAGCGGGCGGCCCGCGCCATGGTGAGAGAAAGCCTGTTCACGTGACCGCAACCGCCCCCCAAATGCGCCTGTTGATCATCGAAGACGACCGCGAATCCGCCGATTATCTCGTCAAGGCGTTTCGCGAAGTCGGTTATGTCGCCGATCTCGCCAGCGATGGTGAGGAAGGCCTGTCGCTCGCCGACAGCGGCGATTATGACGTGCTCGTGATCGATCGGATGCTGCCCAAGCGCGACGGCCTGTCCTTGATCGGCACGCTCCGCGAGAAGGGCAACCGGACGCCGGCTCTGATTCTTTCTGCGCTCGGCCAGGTCGACGACCGCATTAAGGGCCTGCGCGCCGGCGGCGACGATTATCTGCCAAAACCTTATTCATTCGCGGAACTGCTCGCGCGCGTTGAGGTGTTGTCGCGCCGCCACGGCGGGCCGGCGGAGGAAACCACCTATCGCGTCGGCGATCTCGAACTCGACCGTCTTTCCCACCGTGTAGCCCGCGGCAAGGACGAGTTGACGCTGCAGCCGCGCGAGTTCCGCCTGCTCGAATATTTGATGAAGCACGCCGGCCAGGTGGTGACACGCACCATGCTGCTCGAAAACGTCTGGGATTATCATTTCGATCCGCAAACCAACGTCATCGACGTGCATATTTCACGATTGCGCTCCAAGATCGACAAGGGCTTTGAGCGGCCCTTGCTGCATACGATCCGCGGCGCCGGATACATGATCCGTGACGGCATTCGGTAAACTGATCCGCACCACGGCGTTCCGCCTGACGCTGGCCTACCTGTTTTTGTTTGCGCTGTTTGCAGCTTCCTTGCTCGGCTATTTCGCCTGGAATACCCGCCGCCTGATCACCGAGCAGATCACCACCACGGTCAACGCAGAAATCAGCGAGATCGACGCCATCTATACCCGCCGCGGCTTGCGCGGCCTCGACTATACGATCCGCAACCGCTCGCTGCGTCCCGGTGCCAATCTTTATCTCATCACCAACCCGACCGGGCAGGCGCTCGGCGGCAATGTCGGCTCTCTGGCGCCGGGCGTGATGGCGTCATTGGGCTGGTCTGAGACCGCCTACCGCCGGCTCGACGACCAGGACACCGGCGATCACCGCGCGCTGGTGTATGTCACCCAGCTCAGCAACGGTTTTCGGCTATTGGTCGGCCGCGATCTGGAAGAACGGCGGCGCCTGTTCGGGATCGTCGCCCACGCCGCGCAATGGTCGGTTCTGGTCGTTATCGTGCTCGGCATCGGCGGTGGCATCTTCGTGGCGCGGCGGGTGCTCCAGCGGATCGATGCCATGACCGGCACCACCCAGCGCATCATGGCCGGCGATCTCTCCGGCCGCCTGCCGGTCGGGCGCAGCGGCGATGAGCTCGATCGTCTGGCGGAAAACCTCAACGCCATGCTGGAGCGTATCGAGGCCCTGATGGTGGGCTTGAAGGAAGTCTCCGACAACATCGCCCATGACCTGAAGACGCCGCTGACGCGCTTGCGCAACCGCGCCGAGGAGGCGCTGGCGAGTTCCGGCAGCGAGGTCGAGTACCGCGCGGCGCTGGAACGGACTATTGAGGAATCCGACGGTCTGATCCGCACCTTCAATGCGCTGTTGATGATCGCGCGCGCCGAGTTGGGGCAGGCGCGCGGCAACATGGACGATTTCGACGCCGCTGACGTCGCCAAAGGTATCCACGAACTCTACGAGCCGCTGGCCGAAGACGACGGCATGACCCTGCATGTCAAAACCGCAACCGCGCCCGTGCGGCTGCACGGCAACCGGGAGCTGATCAGCCAGGCGCTGGCCAATCTGGTCGAGAACGCGATCAAGTATGGCAAGCCGGTTGCCGCGGCCCAGCCACTCGGCGCCGACGCCGTCGCCGGAGCCAGGGAAATCCTGATCGAAGCGCGGCGCGAGGGCGATTCCGTGCTGCTCAGCGTCACCGACCACGGGTCTGGTATTCCCGAAGCCGACCGCAAGCACGCGATAGAGCGTTTCGTGCGGCTCGAGGCAAGCCGGACGCTGCCTGGTTCCGGCCTTGGCCTCTCGCTTGCGTCGGCGGTAGCAACGCTGCATGGCGGTGAACTCAGGCTCGGCGATGCTCACCCCGGTCTGATCGCGACGCTGGCGATCCCGGCGCTTGCCGGCGCCGCGGACAGGCTTGCGGCTCAAACACAGGATGTGCCACAGAAGGTGGCATGAATTCATCCGCGCCTGTTAACGCGGAGCGACAGCCTCTCGCCGCGCGTTTCGCGAGCGGGCCGCATGTCTCCGCCTCCAGCGATGCCGATCGACACCTGAGAGACTGGCTCGCCGAACTCGAGCCGGAGCAGTCGGCTGCGCTCGATGAATTGCTGGATCATCCGTTCGCCAAGTCCATCCTGCTCGGAATAATCGAATTCTCTCCCTATCTGTTCGATCTCGCGCGCGCCGACGCCACGCGGCTGATCCGGCTGCTTTCCTGCGACCCGGAGCAGCACCTCGCCTCGCTGATCGAGAAGACCTCAAGCGGGGTGTTGGCAGCGAGCGGCGAGACAGATGTGATGCACTTGCTTCGCCGCATGAAGGCCGAGGCGGCGTTGATGATCGCGCTGTGCGACATCGGCGGGATTTGGCCGGTGATGCGGGTGACGGCGGCGCTGACCGATCTTGCCGTAGCCTCGGTGCAGGCGGCGCTGCGGTTTTTGTTGCGCCAGGAAGTCGCGCGCGGCCGGATGGTTGCCGCAAACCATGACCGGCCGGAGGAATGCTCTGGTCTGATCGTGCTCGCGATGGGCAAGATGGGTGCGGGCGAACTGAATTACTCGAGCGACATCGACCTGATCGTGTTTTTCGACCCCGCCGCGACGTCGCTGGTTCCGGACATCGAGCCTGCGCCGTTCTTCGTGCGCGTCACGCAGGCGCTGGCGCGGCTGCTGCAGCAGCGCTCGGGCGATGGCTACGTATTTCGCGTCGATCTGCGCCTGCGGCCGGATCCGGCCTCGACGCAGGTCGCGATGTCGACCGACGCGGCGCTGCATTATTACGAGCGGGAAGGGCGGACCTGGGAACGCGCGGCGATGATCAAGGCGCGGCCGTGCGCCGGCGATCCCAAAGCGGGCGAGGCGCTGATTGCGGAACTCGCGCCGTTCGTCTGGCGCAAGCATCTGGATTTCGCGGCGCTCGCCGATGTCCACGACATGAAGCGGCAGATGCAGACCTACCGCGGGCAAAGCGAAATCGCGGTCGAGGGCCACAACGTCAAGGTTGGCCGTGGCGGCATTCGCGAGATCGAGTTTTTCGCCCAGACCCAGCAATTGATCGCCGGCGGTCGCCATCCGCAATTGCGGGTACGGCCGACGCTGCAGGCGCTGCATGAGTTGGCGAACAGCAACTGGATCACCTTCCAGGCGCTTGAAGAGCTGACGGCGGCCTATGAATTCCTGCGGCGGGTCGAACACCGGCTGCAGATGATATCGGACGAGCAAACCCACGCGCTGCCCGAGGATGCCGAGGCCATCGAGCGTTTTGCGAACTTCTTCGGCTACGACAGCCGCGCAACCTTTGCAAAAGACCTGCTGGGCCATCTCAATACCGTGCAGGGGCACTACGGCAAACTATTCGAAGGCGATCCGGCCGGCACGGCGAAGCTGCCGGAAATCAATTACAGCACCGGCCCGGACGATCCGCGGCTGCTCGATCATCTGGCGACGCTCGGCTTCAAGAAGCCGCTGATGGTGGCCAAGACTGTGGAGCAATGGCTGCAAGGCGATTATCGGGCGTTGCGTAACGAGGCCACAAGAAGCGCGTTCGTCGAGTTCATTCCCGGCCTGATCGACGGCCTGGCGCACGCCGAAGAGCCTGACGATGCCGTGACCGCATTCGACCGTTTCCTCGGGGCGTTGCAGCGTGGCGGACGGCTGATTTCACTGCTGAGTCAGAACAGCGATCTGGTCGCGCTGGTAGCGTTGATCCTCGGTGCCGCGCCGCGGCTCGGCGACATGCTGGCGCGACAGCCGCAGATCATGGACGGGCTGATCGACCCGCGCTTCTTCGGCGCGATGCCGGACCAGAAGGAATTGTCGGCGCGGCTGGCGGCGACGCTGGAGGATGCGGCCTCCTACGAGGATTTCCTCGATCGCCTGCGGCTGTTCGGTCAGGAGAGCCTGTTTTTGATCGGCACGCGCATCCTGTCCGGCACGGTTTCCGCCCAGCAGGCCAGCGTCGCCTTTGCCGACGTGGCCGAGGGCATCGTTCACACCGTGCATGGCCTCGTCACCGAGCAGTTCGCGGCTCAATATGGTCGCATCAAGGGGCAGGAGACCGCGATCCTCGCCATGGGCCGGCTGGGCAGCCGCGAGATGACGGCGTCCTCCGATCTCGACCTGATCCTGCTCTACGATCACGATCTTGACGAACCGGATTCCGATGGCGAACGGTCGCTGCACGGCGCGCAGTATTTTGCGCGGCTGACCCAACGGCTGATTTCGGCCTTCACGACCCGAACCAATTACGGCGTGCTTTACGACGTCGACATGCGGCTACGCCCGTCAGGCCGCGCCGGGCCGGTGGCATCGCGGATCGACTCGTTTGCGGATTACCAGGAACGCGAGGCCTGGACCTGGGAGCATATGGCGCTGACGCGGGCGCGGGTGATTTCTTCCTCGCCGGCGTTTCGCAAGAAGATCGAGGATATCATCCGCAGCGTGCTGACGCGGCCGCGCGACCCCGTAAATACCGCCGGCGATGTCGCGGATATGCGCCGGGCGATTGCGCAGGAGAAGGGCGAGGACGACGTCTGGGACCTCAAACTGGCCGCGGGCGGTCTGGTCGATATCGACTTCATCGCGCAATATTTGCAGCTCGTGCATGCTGCCGGGAAGCCCGAAATCCTCAGCGTCAGCACGCTGCAGGTGCTCGACAATGCCGCACGGCTTGGCGTGCTGCCGCAGGCCGAAGCCGAAATCCTGCGCTCGGCGGCGCGGCTTTATCACGACCTGACGCAGATCCTGCGGCTTTGCGTCACCGGGAAATTCAATCCGGAAGCCGCTGGCGAAGATTTGCTGCGCGTGATGGCGCGAGCCGGCGACACGCCGGATTTTTCGACGCTGGAAGCCCGCGTGCGCGAGACTCAGGCCGAGGTGCGGAGGGTGTTTTTGGAGATTGTTGGTGCGTGGATAGGCTTCACCTTCGTCATGGACCCGCACAAGGCCGGGCATGACGGTTAAACGATGTGCTTCGTGCCGACTTCCACCCGAGCCGTTACGCTTTCTTCAGCGTCTCCAGCGCGTCTCGGACGTTGGTGTCGAGGCCAGCCCCGCCGCTATCGAGATGGGCGAAGATCGCCTTGAGCATCCGCGGGTCCCAGAACTTCTTGATGTGGTCGGCGATACCGGGCACCGCCTTGTCGTGGCCCTGGCTCTGGAAGAATTGGCCGATCTGGTTGGCCATGTAGATCAATCGATCAGGCGACATGAACGGCTTCCTTGGTGTCGATATCTTGCCTTGACGCGTTTTCTTCACGCGAACCGGTGTCCACTTTGCGCGAGAACGCTATGTCAGCCACGATTCGTTCCGGATGTGTGAAAACTTCAAATCCGTCAGCGCGCGCGACAGCGGCAAGCGTGATGCCGGCCGCATCGGCCATGCGCACGGCGAGCGCAGTTGGCGCTGAGACCGCGACCATCAGCGGCGCGCCGATCGCGGCGGTCTTTTGCACCATCTCGACCGAGACCCGGCTGGTCAAAAGCACCATGCCTTCGTTGGCGGAAACTTTGGCTTGCGCCAGCGCGCCGGCCAGCTTGTCGAGCGCATTGTGACGGCCGACATCCTCGCGCAAGCTCACGATGCCGCGGGCCGGTGTCCAGAACGCTGCCGCATGCACGGCACGGGTCTCGATGTTGATCTGCTGCAGCGGCGCGATGCTCGCCATCGCCGCCATCACCTCACGCGGTGAGAACGAATGGCCCTTGGGCACGATGGCGGCGGGCCGAACGGCCTCGGCAATCGAGTCGATGCCGCAGATCCCGCAACCGGTGGGGCCAGCGATATGACGACGTCGTTCGCTCAACAGTACCGCCTTCGACGACGCCAGCCACATTCGCAGTTCAATGCCATCGTCGAGTTCGACGATGTCGAGGGAGTCGATCTCATCCCGCGACTGGATAATGCCTTCGCTGAGACTGAAGCCGATCGCAAAGTCTCGTAGATTTTGCGGCGTGCCCATCATGACAGCGTAGGTGCCGCCGTTGTAGGTCAGCGCCAGCGCGGTCTCCTCCGGGATCAGGCGCGTGCCTTCGCTCAGGCTGCCATCGCGCCAGATTTGCCGATCGGCGGTGTAGACCGGTGCGGCCATTCGTTACTCCGCGGCTTCCGCCGGCGCGATGCGTCGCGAGTGGCGGGCCTGCTCGTCGTAGGCCTTCTGCCATTCGGATGGGCCGTTCGAGGGCGATATCTGCACGGCCGTGACCTTGTATTCGGGACAGTTGGTGGCCCAGTCGGAGAAGTCTGTCGTAATGACGTTGGCCTGCGTGTCCGGATGATGGAACGTGGTGTAGACCACGCCCGGCGCAACGCGGTCGGTGATCAGCGCACGCAAGGTGGTTTCGCCGGCGCGGCTGGCGAGCCGCACCCAATCGCCATCGCGCACGCCACGCTGCTCGGCATCATGCGGATGCATTTCCAGCCGGTCCTCGCTGTGCCAGACGACGTTTTCGGTGCGGCGGGTCTGCGCGCCGACATTGTACTGGCTGAGAATACGGCCGGTCGTAAGCAACAGCGGATAACGCGGCCCGGTTCGCTCGTCGGTCGGGATGTACTCGGTGATGACGAACTTTCCCTTGCCGCGGACGAAGCTGCCGATATGCATCACCGGCGTACCCTCGGGAGCCTTTTCGTTGCAGGGCCATTGCACCGAGCCGAGTTCCTCGAGCTTGGCGTAGGAGACTCCGGCAAAGGTCGGCGTCAGCGCCGCGATCTCGTCCATGATCTGCGACGGATGATCGTAGTGCATGTCAAAGCCCATCGCCTTGCCGAGCAGGATCGTCACTTCCCAATCGGCGTAGCCATTGCGCGGCGTCATCACCTTGCGGACACGCTGGATGCGGCGCTCGGCGTTGGTGAAGGTCCCGTCCTTCTCGAGGAAGGTCGATCCCGGCAGGAACACGTGGGCGTAGTTTGCGGTCTCGTTGAGGAAGAGATCATGGACGATGACGCATTCCATCGAAGAGAGCGCCGCCACCACATGCTTGGTGTTGGGGTCGGACTGCAGGATGTCCTCGCCCTGCACGTAGAGACCCATGAAGGTGCCTTCGATCGCGGCATCGAACATGTTGGGAATGCGCAGGCCGGGTTCCGGGTTCAGCTTGACGTTCCACAACGATTCGAAGGACTCCCGCACCGCGTCACCCGCGATGTGACGATAGCCGGGCAGCTCATGCGGGAACGAGCCCATGTCGCAGGAGCCTTGAACGTTGTTCTGGCCGCGCAGCGGGTTCACGCCGACGCCGGGACGGCCGATATTGCCGGTCGCCATCGCTAGGTTGGCGATCGCGATCACGGTGGTCGAGCCCTGGCTATGTTCGGTGACGCCGAGGCCGTAATAGATCGCGCCATTGCCGCCGGTCGCGAACAGTCGCGCCGCGGCGCGAAGCTCCTTCGGATCGACGCCTGTCATGATGGCGGTCGCTTCCGGGCTGTTCTTCGGCAGGGCCACGAAGGCTGCCCAATCCTCGAACTCGCTCCAGTCGCAGCGCTCGCGCACGAAGGCTTCATCGACCAGGCCTTCGGTGACGATGACATGGGCCAACGCCGTGAGCACGGCGACATTGGTGCCGGGCATCAGCGGCAGATGGTGCGCCGCCTTGAGGTGAGGGGCCTCCACCATTTCGGTGCGCCTGGGATCAATCACGATCAGCTTGGCGCCCTGGCGCAAACGCTTCTTCATGCGCGAGGCAAACACGGGATGCGCAGCCGCCGGATTGGCACCGATGACGATAGCCACGTCGGTATATTCGACGGAGTCGAAATCCTGCGTGCCGGCGGATGTGCCGAACGTCGTCGACAGGCCGTAGCCGGTCGGCGAGTGGCAGACGCGAGCGCAGGTGTCGACGTTGTTGTTGCCAAAACCGGCGCGGATCAGTTTTTGCACCAGATAAGTTTCTTCATTGGTGCAGCGAGAGGAGGTGATGCCGCCGACGGCATCACGGCCGTATTTTTGCTGAATGCCCTTGAACTTGGCGGCAGCAAAGTTCAACGCTTCATCCCACGACACCTCCTGCCAGGGATCGTCGATGCTTTCGCGGATCATCGGCTTGAGGATACGTTCCTTGTGGGTGGTGTAGCCCCAGGCGAAGCGTCCCTTGACGCAGGAATGTCCACGATTGGCCTTGCCATCCTTGTACGGCATCATGCGCACGACTTCCTCGCCGCGCATCTCGGCCTTGAAGGTGCAGCCGACACCACAGTAAGCGCACGTCGTCACCACGGAGTGTTCGGGCTGGCCGATCTCGATCACGGATTTCTCGGTCAACGTGGCGGTTGGGCAGGCCTGCACGCAGGCGCCGCAGGAGACGCATTCGGAACCCAGAAAACTTTCGCTCATGCCGGGCGACACGCGGCTGTCAAATCCGCGGCCGGAAATGGTCAACGCAAACGTGCCCTGGACTTCTTCGCAGGCGCGGACGCAGCGCGAGCAGACGATGCATTTCGATGGATCGTAAGTGAAGTAGGGATTGGACTCGTCCTTCGGCATCCAATTGCCGTTGGTGCAGCCGTCCGCCTTGGCAAACACGTGGTTCTCGCCGTCATAGCCGTAGCGCACGTCGCGCAGGCCGACGGCACCGGCCATGTCCTGCAATTCGCAGTCGCCGTTCGCTGCGCATGTCAGGCAGTCCAGCGGATGGTCGGAGATGTACAATTCCATCACGCCCTTGCGCAGCTTCTTCAGCCGATCGGTCTGGGTGTGAACCACCAGGCCATTCATGGCTGGCGTGGTGCAGGAGGCCGGAGTGCCGGCGCGGCCCTCGATCTCGATCAGGCACAGCCGGCAGGAGCCGAAGGCGTCGACCATGTCGGTGGCACAGAGTTTTGGGATCTGCGTGCCGGCTTCCATCGCCGCACGCATGATCGAGGTGCCCTCGGGCACCGTGACGGTTTGGCCATCGATGGTGAGTGTCACCATCGTCTCGGATTTGGCGCGCGGGGTTCCGAAATCGGTTTCGTGGATCAGCGACATGGCGATCTCCTTTATTCCGCGGCCTGAAGTTTGGTGGGTGCCGGGCCAAAATCTTCCCGGAAATGTTTGAGCGCGCTCATCACGGGGTAGGGCGTGAACCCGCCGAGCGCACAGAGCGAGCCGAATTTCATGGTGTTGCAGAGGTCTTCGACGACGGCGACATTTTCGGCCACGCGTTCGCCGCGGCGGATCTTGTCGATGGTCTCAACGCCGCGCGTCGAGCCGATCCGGCACGGCGTGCATTTGCCGCAGGATTCGACGGCGCAGAACTCCATCGCGAAACGCGCTTGTTTGGACATGTCGACGCTGTCGTCGAATACGACGATGCCGCCATGGCCGATCAACCCGTCACGGGCAGTGAACGCTTCATAGTCGAACGGCGTGTCGAACAGCGCACGGGGGAAATAGGCGCCGAGGGGGCCGCCAACCTGCACCGCGCGGACGGGGCGGCCTGTGAGGGTACCGCCGCCAATGTCGTCGATGAGTTCGCCCAGCGTGATGCCGAACGCGGTCTCGAACAGGCCGCCATATCGGATGTTGCCCGCAAGCTGGATCGGCATCGTGCCGCGCGAACGGCCGATGCCGAAATCGGCGTAGGCTTTGGCGCCGCCGGCAAGGATGAAGGGGATCGCCGCGAACGACAGCACATTGTTGATAACGGTCGGCCGGCCGAACAGGCCTTTATGTGCCGGCAGCGGCGGCTTGGCGCGGACAATGCCGCGACGGCCTTCGAGGCTTTCCAGCAGCGAGGTCTCTTCGCCGCAGACATAGGCGCCGGCGCCGACGCGGACTTCGAGATCGAAGCTGTGGGTCGATCCGCCGACGCGCTGGCCGAGATAACCGGCACGTTTTGCGGCCGATATCGCCGCGTTCATTGCCTCCACCGCATGGGGATATTCCGAGCGGATGTAGATGTAGCCCTTGGTGGCGCCGACCGCGACGCCGGCGATGGTCATGCCTTCGATCACCACGAAGGGGTCGCCCTCCATGATCATGCGATCTGCGAAGGTGCCGCTGTCGCCTTCGTCGGCGTTGCAGACGACGTATTTGCGGTCGGCGCTGGTCTGCGCAACGGTCTTCCACTTGATGCCGGTTGGGAAACCGGCGCCGCCGCGTCCGCGCAATCCGGATGCTGTTACGTCGGCAAGGATTTCGTCCGAGGTTAGCCGCAGCGCCCGCTCAAAGCCCTTGTAGCCGTCATGGGCGCGGTAATCGTCCACCGAGCGCGGATCGATCACGCCGCAGCGGGCAAACGTCAGGCGGGTCTGGCGCTTCAGCCAGGGAATCTCGTCTGTGACACCCAGCCGCAGCGCGTGCGGGCCGTCGGCAGCCATGGCCTCGAGCACGGAGGGCGCGTCCGTGGCGCTCACCGGGCCGTAGGCGACCCGGCCTTGTGAGGTCGCGACCTCGACCATTGGCTCCAGCCAATAGAGGCCGCGCGATCCGGTCCTGATGATTTCGATGGCGATGCCGCGCTTTGCGGCGGCCCGTTCCAGTTCGAGTGCAACTTCATCGGCGCCGACGGCGATGGCGCCGGCATCGCGGGAAACGAAAATACGCATCGTCATCGCTGCGCCTCCGCAACCAGTGCATCGAGGCGCTGGTCATCCAACCGTCCGACGACGCGGCCATCCAACATCGCCGATGGCGCGGTGGCGCAGAGCCCGAGGCAATAGATGGGCTCCAACGTCACACGTTCATCCGCAGTCGTATTTCCAAGGGAAATCCCGAGTTTTGCCTCAGCGCGTGCCGCGAGTGCATCGCCGCCCGCGGCCTGGCAGGCCTCGGCGCGGCACAGCTTCAACACGTGGCGGCCGGCGGGCTTATGGCGGAAATCGTGATAGAAGGTGAAGACGCCGTGAACCTCGGCGCGCGACAAATTCAGCGCCGATGCGATCATGGGAATGGCGGGTTCAGGCACGTAACCGAAGGCTTCCTGCATCGCATGCAGGATCACCAGCGTCGCGCCTTCGAGCTTGTCATGCTCCGCGATGATCTCGGCGCCGCGCGCCTCATTCCAGGGTTCGTAGACCGATGTCATCCGCGTTCTCAATCAAGGGGTTATTACTCCCTTGAAGAGACTTGGAATTGCTCCAAATATCAATAAAGCTGTCTCATGCTGCGATACGGAAACGCTATTAATACGGATGTGAAATCATTCGATACGAAAATAAAATCAGTGCCGAAGCCGCGCGCATCCGACGCGGCTTTTGGCGTGCTTGTCCGACAATGGCCGTGGTAATGGTGACAGCGGCGCGACCGGATTTGCGAACGTATTCCTTGGGGCCTCTCTCTTGATCGACAAGCTTGAACTTCTGCTGGCGCTCGCAAAGGAGCGGCATTTCGGGCGGGCGGCCGAAGCGTGCGGCGTCACCCAGCCGACCATGTCGACCAGCCTCAAGCAGCTCGAGGAAATCCTCGGCGTGATGCTGGTGCAGCGCGGCTCGCGCTTTCAGGGTTTTACGCCCGAGGGCGAACGCACGCTCGACTGGGCGCGGCGGATCGTCGGCGATACTCGCGCGATGAAGCAGGAAATCAACGGGCTCAAGGACAAGCTCTCCGGCGAGATCAGGATCGCGGCGATCCCGACCGTGCTCGGCATGGTGGCGTCGCTGACGACGCCCTTCCGCGCCCGCCATCCCGATGTGCGTTTCCGTATTCAGTCCTGTACCTCGGCCGACGTGCTGGGCCTTCTGGAAAATCTCGAGGCGGATGCGGGGCTGACTTATATCGAGAACGAACCGATCGGGAAGGTTCGCACCATCCCGCTCTATAACGAAAGCTATCGCCTGCTGACGGCACCCGACGCCATGTTCGGCGATCGCAAGCAGGTCACGTGGCAGGAAGTAGGCCAGGTGCCGCTGTGCCTGCTGACACCTGACATGCAGAACCGGCGCATCATCGACCGCGCGCTGCTCTCGGTCGGCGCGGAGGCGATGCCGACGCTGACGTCCAACTCGCTGCTGGTCCTCTACACGCATGTGAAGACCGGGCGCTGGGCGAGCGTGATGCCGGCGAAGCTCGCGGAGACGCTGGGGTTGGCGGACACGGTCCGTAGCATTCCGATCGTCGATCCCGTCGTCGATTACTCAATCGGGCTGGTGATCCCGCAGCGCGATCCGATGACACCGCTGATCGCGGCGCTGGTGCAGGTCGCCCGCGAAGTCGCGCCGTCACTGGAATAGCTCAGGCCGCTACCGGCAGTTTCGTCCTCGTCTTTTGCGGATCGCGCGGCAGGGTGATGCGAACGACCGTACCGGTGCCGAGCTTCGAGCGCAGCCGCATCGTGCCGCCATGCAGATTGGTCAATGACCTCGCAATGGCGAGCCCCAAACCAGAGCCCTGATAGGTCTTGGTGAGCTGGCTCTCGACCTGTTCAAACGGCTTGCCAAGCCGCCGCAGCGAGTCCGAGGCGATGCCGATGCCGGTGTCGGCAATAACAAGCACGATCGAATCGTTGAGTTCCTGGCTGCGCACGATGACCTTGCCGTCGTCGGGCGTGAACTTCACCGCATTGGACAACAGATTGACGATGATCTGCTTGACCGCGCGGCGGTCGGCGACCACGGAAGCCGTGCTCTCGATATCGGCGTCCAGCGTGAGATTCTTGTCCTCGGCGCGTCCGGACACGACGCGCAGCGATTCCGCCAGTATCTTCGACAGATCGAGCGGCTCCATGTCGAGCTTCATGCGGCCGGCTTCGATCTTCGACATGTCGAGTATGTCGTTGATGACTTCGAGCAGATATTTGCCGCTGGTCAGGATGTCGTGGCAGTACTCTTGGTATTTGTCGGAGCCGAGCACCCCGAACATGCCGCTGCCCATGATTTCGGAGAAACCGATGATGGCGTTGAGCGGCGTGCGCAATTCGTGGCTCATATTGGCCAGGAATTTCGATTTGGCCTGGTTGGCTTCCTCGGCGCGGTTCTTCTCCTGCGAATATTTCTCGGCGAGGTCGGCGAGTTCGGTCTTCGAGCGCTTCAGATCGAGCACGTTGGCGCGCATGCGGGCGTCGTTTTCGATCAGCTTCTGCTCATGTTCCTTGATGCGGGTGATGTCGGTGCCGACCGAGACGTAACCGCCGTCCTTGGTGCGGCGCTCGCTGATATGCAGCCAACTGCCGTCGTCGAGCTGCGCCTCGAACGTGCGGGCTCCCGGCGCTTGGGCCCCGGTTTCCTGCAATCGGGTGCGGACCTCCGGCATGCTGCCGACTTCGATCACGGTCTCGTAGGACGTGCCGGGCGCCACCGCCGAGTCCGGTAGTTTATGCAGGCGCTGGAAATGCGAGTTGCAGAGTACGAGGCGGTCTTCCGCATCCCACAGCACGAAGGCTTCCGGGATGGTCTCGATCGCGTCGCGCAGGCGCAGGTCGGCCTCCACGGTCTTTTCGGCGAGGCTCTTCTGTTCGGTGATGTCGACGGCGATGCCGATCAGATGCAGCCCGCCGCCGCCGCCCGTGGCCTGGCTGAGCTCGCAGCGGACGCGCAGCCAGATCCAGTGGCCGTCGGTATGCTGCATGCGGAAGGTCTGGTCGATGTGATCGATCTTGCCGGAAATCAGCTGGTCGGCGATCTCGAAAAGATTGATGTCGTCGGATTTCACCAGCGCGTTGACTTCGCCGAAGGTAAGAAGGTCGTTGCGGGAGTTCGAGCCCGAGCGTGGTGAACATCGATTGCGACCAGAATATCCGGCCGCGCGACAGATCCCAGTCCCACAATCCGCAGCGGCCGCGATTGAGCGCGGTATCGATCCGGCCGCGCACCGCGTCGTTGATGAGGTCGCCCTCGCGGGCGCGGGTGGATTGCCAGTGGAAGGCGAAGCCGAGGATCAGCACCACGAACCCCGTGGTCGCGGAAAGCGTCACCGACAGCGCTGCGTCCGATCCCCAGAGCGGGTCGTTTTTCTCCTGGATGACGATGACCTGGCCGGGCAGCGACTTGACCAGCCGCGCCGTCGCCAGCGCGCCATTGCCGTTTGCCAGGATCATGTCGCCGACGACGCCTTGCTGGCCGGGGGCGGCGAGCAATTGCGCCGTGCTGATCACGTCGAGCACGCCGTCGTTTCCGTCAAGGCCGGTCTCGCCGGGAACGCGGGCCAGCACGCGGCGATCCGTGCCGGCGATGCCGGTGATGATGACGTGACGGCCGGCGGCGACGCCCCAGGACGGAATCATATCGGGCAGCAGGCCTTGCAGCCGCTCGATACTGGCGGCGCGATCCTGCCGGACCGACATCATGCGATCGAGGCGCTCGGCCATCATCTCGGAGAGGGCGGCAAGTTCGCGTTTCACGGTCGCGCGTTTCTGCCGGGTCTGGTCGATCACCTGCACGAAGGCGCCGAGGCAGATGGTGATCAGGAACGCTATGATGAGGGTGGGCACGGCGCGACGCAGCGCTGGCTCTGCCGTCAGTAACCTGTGGTAGGCCGGTTTTGCGATCGATTGCGCCAATCCCTTGATCGAATCGGATTGGACGCACGCGTTCGCCGCATGCGCACGCGCCATGCTGTAGACCCCCGCCGTAATCTCATCTGCACACCGTTCGGAAGAACCCCTCGTCACTTCCGAATCATTGTGATTTGAATCCGTTTTTCTCGGACTGTCGAGAGTCAACGATTCGTTAATGCGAAATAAATCTTCTCCAAAGGGTAATTGAGACTCTTGAATGAGTCCGAAACAGGAACGGGTGAGCAAGATTTAGGCGTATGGCGACTCGACTTAGGCGTAGGGCGGCTCGGCGTGACTGATGACGCGCTTGATGGTGGGAAACGCGCGGCGCAGCGCGCGCTCGATCTCGTCGACGTTCTCATGCACCTTGATGACGCTCATCGACGGCGCGGCGCGGCAATGGAAGTTAACGATTTCACCGGCGTCGGTGTCGCGCACCCGCACGTTATGGATGTCGTGGATGGCGCCATTGCCGGCAAAGCCCGCCAGCGCCGCCTTGATGACCTCGACGCGCGCGGGCGCAGCGTCGGTGCCGTGCGGCAGCTCCGGTTCGAGCGGCTCGATATGGGTGTCGACCTCGACATCCTCGCCGAAGTCTTCGCGGATGCTGCGCTCCAGTTCCTGGGCGACGTCGTGCGCGGCCGTGAGCTCCATGTCGCCGTCGACCTCGAGGTCGATGCTGACCGTCAGCCTGCCGCCGAGGTCGTGTACCGTGACATGATGGATGGCGAGGCCGGAATTGCGGGCGATCACCATGATGCGCTCGCGCACGCTCTCATTGTCGCGCGCGACCGGCACCGCGGTAAAGGTCAGGTCGGCATCGCCCAGCGCCTTGCTGACGGCCTCCTGCGCGGTGCGCTTGATCGCCTCGACGCGGTCGATCGGGTAGGTGCGCGGCACATTGGCGATGGCGTCGATGAAATGCGTCGGCCCGACCATGCGCACGCGCAGCCGCTCGACCCCGACCACGCCGGGCACGGAGCTGATGGCCGCGATGGCTTTCTCGGCCGCGCCTTCCGGGGCGCGATCGAGCAGGGTTTCGACCGTGGAGCGCGCCAGCCGCAGGCCCAGCAGCGAAATCATCACGGCGACCGCGATGGCGGCGGCGGAATCGCCCCACCGATAGCCGAGCGCCGTCAGCAGAAGTCCGATGATGACCGCGATCGAACCGAGCACGTCGGAGGCAAAATGCAGCGCGTCGGCGGCGAGCGCCTGGCTCTTGGTGTCGCGCGCCGCGCGATGCAGCGCCCGCGCGCGCCAGAAATTCACGGCGATGTCGATCAGCAGCACGACGAACGGGATCGCCGAGAGCACCGGCGGGGCTGCGCCTTCGCGCAGGCGGCTCCAGGATTCCACCAGAATACCGCCGGCGAGCACATAGAGCATCGCGATGACGCCGAGCGCCGACAGGCTCTCGATCTTGCCATGGCCGTAATGATGTTCCTCGTCCGCGGGGCGGTCGGAGACCCGCACCACCATCCAGGTGATGACGGTCGCGACCACATCGACCGACGAGTGCAGCGCCTCCGAGATCAGCGCGAGAGAGCCGATCGCAATGCCGACCGCGAATTTCGCCGCCGCCATGCTGGCGCTGGCAAAAATCGAGATCGCGGCGACGGAGGATTTGACGGTATGACTGGTGCCCATGGTCGGCGGTGTAGCAGGGCAGTGTGCAACATTAAAGCCGATACCGAAGACGCAATCGCCACTCACTCGCAGAAGCGATTTGTTGCGAATTGTTATGAGTTTAAATGGCGAAGCCGCGTTGGGTATAAGGGCCGTCATTGCGAGCAATCTTCGATCCGTCATCCTGAGGAGCGCGAAGCGCGTCTCGAAGGATGAGCGGCCCCGCCGGTGGCCGTCGCCCTTCGAGACGGGCGCAAGTGCACGGTTCTCAGGATGACGGATTTCGATACGCCTCCGCATTCTCGCGGCGCGATCCGCCCGAGGCTTGCAAATTCATTCGCCCCAAAAAAGAGGGCGCAGGGAATGCCGGGTGCGCGCTGCACCCGCGGTCTCGTGCGCAAAAGATGGAAAGAAGCGCACACGAGCATACAGGTTCAGCGGAAGCAGTCCGACATTCCCTGCGCGATGGCTTTACGGCTTATGCCGTGCTCTCCTCGGCGACGAATTCGTCTTGTCACCGTCGCTGACGGATTGAAGGATTGTCCAAACCCGGTAGGGCCTTGGAAAACCTCCGTCAGCTTGACACCAGCAACGGGTGCCAGGACCACACGGTTTTGCCGTACGCAACTTCGCCGGTCGTCTGCGCGCTGTGTCCGCTCACGGACCAAAGCCCGCCCTGCGAACACGACCACGCGCCCGACGCTGCCGCGTCCACCGCATCCCGCCCCAACGTTCGTGACGATGGCCAACGCCCCTCTAGCGGGACAGGATGGCGCGAGCTTGTAGAGATGATTTGCCCGACGGGGTGAGCGGAATATTTTTGCGGACAAGACTGGACTGGCAGCATCAGATTGATCTGGCTAAACAAATTAGTTGTAACGAGCGGGGCGGTTGCTTGCAGATTTGAGGGACTTATGCACCTGGACCGACTACCCGAAGGTCGTTTGCTCAAATCCAATCCCGGCAACCAAATTTAGGGGGACGGTGCCCAGCAGAGGATTTTGATTCCGGCATTCGGAAGTTGGATCCCTCCCGCTCCAGCCAACCAGTCCTGCGCCTAGTGATAGTTTGCAACCTGCGCCTCACAGGCTCGGAAATCCCGGCTTTTCTCGCATTTGGTTCTATCTCTAAACTCCCGATCTCCCAACCTCGGGGGCGAAATTACCGAAAGTCTCTGGTCCTTTCCGCGAAAACTCCCGTTTTGAAGAGATTATTGGCAGAGGTTCATTCTTATGCACGACTTTTAAAGAAGCCGACGTTCTGATTGCTGACGGCAAGCAATGCGCCCTGATCGGTCAGAGCAGGCCGCTATAAATCTGCTTGCCGGCAGGAAAGTTCACATAAAGCCAACTATTTGGTGCGGAAGTCCGCCCGATTGGCAAGAATTTCGTCGAAGGGATACGGGTGCTGGTGTATGATCGCTGCGAAAAGGGGCATTGGTTGTCCAACGTCAAATCCATTCTGGCTCTGTTGAGAAGCCGCGTCGAGGGTGACGACGACGCGTTTTTCAATCGCGCTGCAGATTGCGGCTTCTGAAGCTCGGCAAGGCCGCCGCGAAAATGCTGAAGAAATGCGCGCGGAGGTCGCCAAAGCCCGCGCGAGCAAAGGTCGTGGACAATCCGTTGCAATCCCCTTCTCTAGTCCACGAGGCGGTCTTGAGGGTTTACTTGAGATGCGCCAGCCGCGCCTCAATCTCAAGGATGTCGTTCTAAACGATCGTTTACTAGCAAGGTTCACGGACGTTCTGCGCCAACAGCGCAAACGCGACTGGTTGAGGGAACACGGCAAGACGCCTAATCGCAGATTGCTATTCATTGGTCCGCCGGGATCGGGCAAGACCATGTCGGCTGAAGCGCTGGCGGGTGAACTACACTTGCCTCTTTTCGTTATTCGCCTCAATTCAATGATTACGCGCTATATGGGCGAGACGGCCTCGAAGCTACGTTTGATCTTTGATGAAACTGGCAAACGCCGCGGCGTCTATCTGTTTGATGAATTTGATGCGGTAGGCGGCCATCGCACCGCAACAAACGATGTCGCGGAAATGCGCCGGGTCTTAAACTCCTTCCTGCAATTTATGGAAGAAGGTAATTCTACCGACAGCGTAATTGTCTGCTCAACCAATCATCCAGGCTTGCTCGACCGCGCGCTTCTGCGGCGTTATGATCAGGTTTTGGAATTTGACGCACCGTCAGCGAAACAAATTCAACGGCTCATCACGGCCAGTCTTGGTCCGGTCAAGCTGATCAGGCCGCTTTGGAAAAAGATCACCGAGGCTGCAGGAGGCTTGAGCCAGTCAGAAATTGTTCGCGCTACCGACGATGCGGTGAAGACTGCCATTCTCGATGAAAGCACGCAGGTAAGCACGGAAAACATCATCGACCGCTTGCATGAGCGCCACACGATGCGGAGTGCGTTTCTGGAGTCGGAAGGCACTTGATGAATGGCTTCGCGCTTCACTCTTCCGCACATAGAGATCAACCGATTTAAGGATCGTCAGGACTACGCTGGTAGTGGTTCGGCCGGAAATCCGGTTGACCGCATCAGAGCAGAGCACGGCCGCCGCCTTCAGAACGAACTTGAAGCGGCGCTGAGACTTGCTGATGAGTTGCGCCCAACTGATGAACGCCTTCCTGCACCGACTACGACAATTCTTGAGGTTGAGTTACGCCGGGGCACCGACCCAGACAGGCTAGACCGTTCCCGCGACGACATTCGCTCAGGCGCCGCAAAGGCAAATGATCGAAACGACCGGACTATCGCGCTGTTCATTCCGGATGGCTCGAAGCAAGTATTCTCCAGAATTCTGAACGATTATTTAAACGGTGAGCTGAACCCGGACACGCGCAACCCGCCGAACAAGTCGTTAGTTGAAGCGATAGAGTCTTTCCGGGCGGCACGGCTGGAAACACTCTGGACAGATGATCCAGCCGCCTTGCCCGCCGATCCTCAGCATCAGATGTGGTGGGCGTTGTGGTGCTTCCCTGATGCAGAAGCCAGAATTGAGGATGCTTGTGCTCGATTGAATGTTCGAGCCGCGAACGCGGATCGCCGCCTTTATTTTCCTGATGTCACAGTTGTGCCCGTTCTCGCAACACGGGCGGCCGTTGAGCTGATGGTTTATACGGGTGCAATTGCTGAACTCAGGCGCGCTACGGATAATCCGGTTTTCTTCGTGGATGATATTCGGGGCGATCAACATCCATGGACTGACGATCTGGCGGGCCGCATTGTCTGGCCGGCGAATGATGTTCCCGCCGTTTGCGTATTTGATACAGGCGTTAATCGCGCGCACGCACTGATCGAACCCGCACTCTCCGTCGCCGACCTGCACGCGATTGATGCTGCATGGGGAGTGGACGACCAGCACGACGATGGCCATGGCACGGCGATGGCCGGAATGATATTGCATGGCGATTTGACGGCTGCGTTGGGCGACTTGTCTCAGCGAACACTTTTGCACCGGCTCGAATCCGTAAAATTATTGCCACCCGGCGGCTTTGACCGGAACGAACCCGCGAGCTACGGTGTACTCACGCAGGCTGCTGTTGCTTTGCCCGAGATCACCGCACCGGATCGCCCCCGCGTTTTTTGTATGGCTGTGACGAACGAAAACGTTTCAGGTGCCACCCCCTCCAGCTGGAGCGCCGCGATTGATCAGGCAGCTGCGGGCAGCATGCCCGGCGACGATGAGGCTGCACCGAAACGCCTCTTTGTGGTGGCAGCCGGGAACATCCCCGCCGAAATCGATTACGCTCGGGTCAGGCCACAAAACGAGTTTCCTATCGAAGACCCGGCTCAGGCTTGGAATGCGCTGACGGTCGGTGGTTACACTGATCTTATTGAGGTGCGGGAACAGGGTTACCAAGATTGGACAACTTTTGCGGCAGCGGGTGAACTTAGCCCGCATAGCCGCACCAGCGGGACCTGGCCGCAAGGTCGTACGCCGTTCAAACCCGAAATTGTCATGGAGGGCGGCAACCGGGCTTTCAACAACGCCCAAACCGAAGCATTGACGTTCGGATCGCTATCATTGCTTTCTACCGGTCGTGATGTCGCGCGGTCACCGCTCGTTCCATTTCAGGCAACAAGTGCGGCAGCAGCCCAAGGGGGACGGCTAGCCGGGCGTCTTACTGCCGACCACCCGGAATTCTGGGCCGAAACGATCCGGGGTCTGATCGTTCACAGCGCAGAATGGACGCAGCCCATGCTGGATGCGTTCGAAGGCTCCGGCGGCAAAAGAGACAATTACGCCCTTGTACGACATTTCGGATACGGCGTGCCGGATTACGAGCGGGCAACCGCGTCAGCGAACAATCATCTTGCCCTTTTTGCGCAAGCCGAAATTCAGCCATTCAAGTTCGATGGCCGGAAGTTCAACGAGTGCCACTATTACACCGTGCCGATTCCAGCTGACATACTGGAGCAACTCGAGAACGAACCCGTCGAACTAAAAATTACGCTTTCGTACTTCATCGAACCAAATCCCGGATTGTCGGCAAATGTCGAGCCGCAGCGTTATCAATCCCACGGGCTAAGGTTCGATTTGCGCCGTAAAGGCGAATCCGTCGCTCGGTTCAAGGCGCGCGTAAATGCGGCTGAACAAGCGGTTCCCGGACAGAATGTCGCTGCTGACGACCGATGGTTGTTGGGGCCCAACAGCATTTCTGCAGGGTCACTCCATTGCGACGTGTGGTCAGGCCCCGCAATCGAATTGCTCGGGCGCGACATGTTGTGCATCAAGCCCGTCTATGGCTGGTGGCGGGATCGCGCGGGTAGGGAATATCCAAACAAGCAAACCCGGTATGCCCTGATCATTACTTTGAAGGCGCAGAACGTTGACGTCGACCTGTACACGCCAGTCAAGGCTGTTGTCGACATCCCGGCTGCCACAATCGAAACGCCGATCTAGCCTCTCAGGACAGCGCACTCGTTCATCCACGGTTCGGTGCAGGTGGAGCAGGAAGGTTCCAAGCCCTGTTCGTGGGCGTCGAGGGGCGGCGAAATGCCCTTCGATCGATGGGTGTATGAAGAGCGAGATCGCCCTGCGCGTGGTTCAGCGGCAAGACGCCGACCATGGGGGTCTCGGGGGAGCTTCGAGGGTCACCAGCGCGATCGGCGGAGGCTTGTCCAGGCCCGGATTCGGTGGAGCGGGAAAGCGCAAGTCTGACGAGTGATGAAACCGCGATGCGTTTCAATGGCGTGGCTGATGGCTGGATGCCGGGAGCCGCGCCAGGAGCTTGGGATGCAACGGGCGCAGCGCCCCTAGCCAAGATTGTGTGTATTGTCCCACACATCTTGCGAAGCGAAGGTGGCGATTCGACAGCGTATTCGCATTGAAGGAGCGAACCGATGGACTTGAAGGGCGAGGTTGCACTAGTGACGGGCGGCAATGCCGGGCTGGGCCAGCGCATCTGCGGCTCGGAGCGGCGGTACTAGAGCAGTTGCGCGCGGGGTACTTGGTTGAGTCGAAGAAGCAAGGGCGTCAACTGCGGCGCCTGCCGGCCAGCACGCCGATCAGGAACGCCACGGTGACTGCGTGAAGGGGCGCTTCTCGAGCCCAGCGTGCCAAGCGGTCAAGAGGTGCACCCGGCTTCCGGCCTGCGTCGATCGCGTTGGCAACTGATTGAGTGGTTTCCCTGACCGTCTCGGTGGCCGCCTGAACGGCTTCCTTCGCCTGATCAAGTTTGCTCGCTCCATCGGTGGCTTTGGGCATCATCTGAATTCTCCCGTCAAGCGTGCTGGGATCGACGTCCTGGAATGATAATTGTTCCGCAGGCCGGTCAAAAGGAGAGTAACTGAGATCCGTCTGCCTGATGTCCGGTCTCGGAGGTAGAACGGAGATCGAATTTGAACGGTGGCAAGTCCGTTGATGACCCGAAGCGGACTTCGGCGGCGCTAAAAGATATTGCATTCTAGGCGTCGAGACAGCTTCCAGCCGCCGCATTGGCTCAGATACAGTGGGCGGATCGAGTGGAGGGCGCATATGCGACGACGTGAATTCATCGGACTGATTGGCGCGGCCGCGTTGAGTCTTCCACCGCCCGGGAAGGCCCAGACCGACACCGGCCTGCCAGTCGTCGGGTTCCTGGTGCCATTTAAGGAGGACGCCGATTTTACGAAAGAGAGGATTGCAGCGGTCCGCAAAGGCTTGTTCGAATCGGGTTTCATCGAAGGGAAGAACTATTCCTTGGCCATGCGGTTTGCCAACGGCGATTTGGAACGTTGGCCATCCCTCGCTAAGGAGTTGGCCGATATCAACCCACGGGTCGTTGTTCTGGGAGCTTACATCTCGCGAAGCGTGCAAACTCATCTTCCTGAAATCCCCCTGGTCTTTACCGGCATTTCAGCCGACCCGATCAAGAACGGCATGGCCGTTAGCTATGCTCGACCTGGGGGGAGGTTCACTGGAAACGTGATGAATGCGGTTGGTGGGGAGGAGACCATGACGCAAAAGCGCATTGGGTTCTTCAAGGAGATCGTGCCTAATCTAGAGAAACTTGGAATGATCGCTCCAGTTGCACCACTGGCGACGTCGCTGACGACCTCAGAGAAAGATGCGTTGAAAAAAGTGGCCGCTCAGTTTGGATTTGAATTTGTACATTACGGTTTCGGCACGCTTGACGATCTTGAGAGCGCTTTTGCGTCGGGCCGTCGCGACAATGTCAGTGCCTTCTACATTTCTGGCGAGCCTGTGCTGTCCAGCAATCTTTCGCGAGTCATGGCTCTGGTTGCTGCATCGGGAAGGCCGACCGTCGGTGCATATCCGACATGGGGACGTGCAGGCCTTCTCATGTCCTATTCAACCGATCCGAATGATGGGTTTCGTCGCGCTGGCATCTACGCCGCCAAGATTTTGAATGGCTCCAGGCCCGGCGATCTTCCGATTGAACAGGCGAGCAAGTTCACTCTTGTGGTCAATCAGAAGACCGCGAAGGCGCTTGGAGTTGTGGTTCCTCCCACATTGTTGGCGCTTGCCGACGAGGTGATCGAATAACTTGGCCGACTTCCGTTTTTGGCACGAAACGGACCAACTGGGCCGGTCTAGCGATGTCCGTTCATAGTGTGCCGGCTCAACCGGTCGACGCAACACAGGCGTTAAATCTCTCTGCTGGGGTTTCAAATTGCAAGGTCTCACGTGGTCGTTCGTTTAGCTGACGAGCCACTTTGTTCAGATAGGCTTGCGAGTGCACCGACAAGTCGGTGCCCTGAGGAAAGTACTGTCTCAGCAGGCCATTGGTGTTCTCGTTCGACCCGCGCTGCCAGGGGCTTTGCGGATCGCAAAAATAGACGTCGATGTTGGTCGCCAACGTAAATCGACGATGAGCCGTCAGTTCCTTGCCCCGGTCCCAGGTCAAGGACTTATACAACTCCTTTGGTAGCTTCTTCGCCTGCTTGATGAGTGCGGTGACGACCGTCCGGGTATCCTTGCCTGCCACCTTGGCCAACATCACGTAACGCGTTTGACGCTCGACCAGGGTCGCGATGTAGGTGTTGTTCGGCCCGGACAGCAGATCGCCCTCCCAATGGCCAGGCACCGCTCGATCTTCAACCGCCGCCGGTCGCTGACGGATTGAGACGGCATCCTTCATATACCCCCGTCTATCGCCATTCGGATCAACCGGCCTGGAGCGACGCATCGAGCGCTTCGATCGAAGATGGCGAAGCAGCTCTTTCTTGAGTACGCCGCGCGCTTGGACAAACAGGCTGCGATAGATGGTCTCGTGTGACACCTGATTACACTCGTCTTCAGAATGCGTCCTCTTCAGCCAACCGGCTATCTGCTCGGGTGACCAATCCAATCTGAGCTTCCCTGCCACTGACCGCCGAAGCCGCGAATTGATCGCCAACTTACAGCATTTTGGACGACGAGATCGCGCCCACGCATTCTCGTCCGCAAGGGTCGCGCGGTAGCGATTATAGCCGCCATTGCGGCTCATTTCCCGGCTCACCGTCGAGGGGGCTCGGCCCAGTAGCTTTGCGATCGACCGGGCCGATTGATGTGCCGTAACACCTCTGGAAATCACCTCGCGTTCCGCAAGCGTCAGTGCCAACCTGGAGCGACGCCGCTCCGCAGGACGAATCCCGCCGTGCGGAGCCACCAGAAAATAAATCGACGATGACTCCTTACCAAAAGCCCTCCCGATCGCCTTCAACGACTCCCCGCGCTTCCAGCGATCCCATAACTCCGTCTTCTCTGCCGCAGTAAAACCTCTATGAAATCTTCGTTCCATCCCACACTCCATCTTTTCCCTCTAAGATAAAGTGTTGCGTCAATCGGTTGAGACCGCCGAGGTAGAACGGAAATCGAATTTGAATGGGGGCAAGTCCGTTGATGACCCAAAGCGGACCTGGCCAGAGAGTTTCGACGGCGGTAAGCCATGAAGCCGAATACCGACAAGCGCACCTCATCCAACCAACGTTCGGCGGCTTCCTCAGTAAAGGCCGGTCAAATAGTAGAACGCAATGGCGACAAATACCGCCGCGGTTTTCGTCAACGTGATCACGAACACGTCCTTATACGCCTGCCGGTGGGTGAGGCCCGTCACAGCCAGTAGCGTGATCACGGCTCCATTGTGAGGCAACGTATCCATGCCGCCGCTCGCCATGGCCGCGATACGATGAAAGACTTCAAGCGGAATATTTGCCGCGTGCGCGGCGGCAATGAACGTATCGGACATCGCGGCAAGGGCAATGCTCATGCCGCCGGACGCCGAGCCGGTGATGCCGGCGAGCACGGTCACGGTGACGGCTTCGTTGACCAGCGGATTGGGGATCGCCTTCAGGGCGGCGGATACGGCCGCAAAGCCCGGCAGCAGGGCAATTACGCCGCCAAAGCCGTACTCGGACGCGGTATTGAGCGACGCTAGCAGAGCCCCGGCCACTGCCGCCTTGCTGCCATCCGCAAATTTCGCAAGCACAGGTCGCCAGGCGAAGATGAACACCGTCAATATGCCAAGGATCAGCGCGCCCTCGACGGCCCAGATGGCCGCCACCGGACCGACCTGCGTCACGATCGGGTGGCCGCCAAGCATGGCCTCGTGCTTGGCGCCGTAAGCCCGGGGCACCAACTGGGTGAATATGAAGTTCGCCACGCCCACCACCACCAGCGGCGATAGGGCGATCCATGGGTTGGGCAATGCCTCCTCTTCGAAGGGCTCCGGTTCGTTCAGAAGCTCCGTGCCGTAGCCTTCCCCGGACTTGTGCGCCGCACGGCGGCGGTTCTCGATGTAGAACATGCCGCCGGCGAAAACGAAAATGCTGCCGACCAGCCCCAGCACCGGAGCGGCCCACGTCGTCGTGTTGAAGAACGTCGTCGGAATGATGTTCTGAATTTGCGGCGTTCCCGGCAAGGCATCCATCGTGAAGCTGAAGGCCCCGAGCGCGATCGTGCAGGGGATGAGCCGCTTTGGAATATCGCCCTGGCGAAACATCTCGGCCGCGAACGGATAGACCGCGAACACCACAACGAACAGCGACACGCCACCGTAAGTCAGAATCGCGCAGACGACGACAATGGACAGTACGGCGCGCTCCCGGCCGAGAATGCTGATGACGGCGGATACGATCGACTTGGAAAAGCCCGAAAGCTCAATAACTTTGCCGAAGACGGCACCCAGCATGAAGACCGGGAAATAGTTCTTCACGAAGCCGACTGTCTTCTCCATGAAGACGCTGGAAAATACGGGTGGGACCAACATGGGATCGGTCAGCAACACCGCGCCGAGCGCAGCGATCGGAGCGAACAGGATGACACTGTAACCGCGATAGGCGACGAACATCAGAAAGAACAGAGCGCACAGCACGATCAAGAGATTCATGGCCACACTCCTGTTTCCAATGGAAAGCCTCAGATGCGCTCAAGCTGTGGACACGAGCATGGTTAGGCGTTCGCGTTCCAGTTCGCCGATGATCCTGGCATGGTGTTCGACTGCTTCGGCCAACAGGTCCCGGATCGAAATAACGGTTATGGGTGTGTCGTTCTCGACCACCGGGAGATGACGAATGCGGTGCAGGTGCATCAGCTTCAGACAGTCTGCAAACGTCTTCGCAAGATCGACTTTGATGACATCTCGGACCATGATGTCCGCTACCGGTGTAAGTTCTGGAGACTTACCGGCAAGCACAAGCCCGCGCACGCAATCACGTTCGGAAAGAATGCCTGCGATCGCTCGATGCTCCGTAACTACGACAATCCCGATGTCCTTTTCCGCCATGAGGCGCATTGCGGTGAGTGCGTTATCCCTGGGGCTGACGGTCCACAGGGATTTCGATTTTGCGGCAAGGATCCGTTTTAGCGGGCGATAGGCCAGAATTTCTTCCGGGCGTCTGAGCGGATGATCCATGATGCTTCACTTCCGAGATACGAATGACTTGGAGTGAGCTGACAATGCTGTCTCGATGGATGCGGCGTGCACCGCAGCATTAAACTTGGAGTCTTGTTCTGTGCATCCGGAAAAAACCATGCATCCAGCCCGCTGCGCAAATTGCTGGCGGCTGCGCTGACCATCATTGATCTATGTCAATCGATGCCGGCCGCGCATTGCAATAAGACCGCGTTCCAGGCGATCGCGGCGTCGCCCAGGCGTTTAGGCGATCTGCGACGTCGCGGACGTTATCTTCCCCGATTTGCCCCGAACCAAATCCTGCAACGATATGCAATCGTACCACGACGGCGTGTTCGTCGTGCGAAGTGCGGATGTCGAGGCGTCCAGAACGCGCTTTGCTCCACAGCTTCTTCGTCTCAGCCGGACGTTCCGGAGCGGCGGTACTAGAGCAGTTGCGCGCGAGGTACTTGGTTGAGTCGAAGAAGCAAGGGCGTCAACGGCGGCGCCTGCCGGCCAGCACGCCGACCAGGAACGCCACGGTGACTGCGTGAAGCGGCGCTTCTCGAGCCCAGCGTGCCAAGCGGTCAAGAGGCGCACCGGGCTTCCGGCCTGCGTCGATAGCGTTGGCAACTGATTGAGTGGTTTCCCTGACCGTCTCGGTGGCCGCCTGAACGGCTTCCTTCGCCTGATCAAGTTTGCTCGCTCCATCGGTAGCTTTGGGCATCATTTGAATTCTCCCGTCAACGCTGGGATCGACGTCCTGGAATGATAATTGTTCCGCAGGCCGGTCAAGAATGGAGGGTAACTGAGATCCGTCCGCCTGATGTCCGGTCCCGGAGGTAGAACGGAAATCGAATTTGAATGGTGGCAAGTCCGTTGATGACCCAAAACAGACGTTCAGGCGTCGCGGACTTGGCTGTCCCACAGGATCGACAGGCCGACCAAGAAAACCCACAGCGGGAACGCGAGTATAACCCAATCCAGATAATAGCTCCCAATCAGCAGGACGAATGCTATGAAGTATCCGCCGATTGCGAGCCAACGGGGCGTTAAGCGCGTGTAGATTGCAATGGTCGATGTCGTAATTATGAAGACCGCTGCGGCCTTTACCAGGTAGATGTTGATCATCCCGTACGCCAGCCCGCGCCCAAAATGAAAAGCGGCTGAGTGTACGACCGCCTCGGGAGCGGCATGAAATGCAATAATGATCGCGCTGACCGCCCCAGCGGCGGCGAACAGCATGGCTAGCAAGAGAAAGCCGCTACCCAAAAACACCGTCGCGAAGAACCGATCTTCTCTGTCACCAAGTCTGTCGCGAAGGGCTCCCAAAAACCAAAGAAAGGCTACCCCGGCGAACGGCACAAGGTTCATTGCGAGCGCCACATATGTGGTGTCACCTGCAAGCCAAGCGCCTCGTTCAAGCGGATCGGATGGGACCGAAAGTCGCATCAGCGCGAATACGGCACACAATAGCACTGAAAATATGATACCTGCGTAGGCTGCGGCCCTCGGGGTCTTGAGATACGCGCTCGTCAGCGTCGCCTGGCTCGAAATCATCGCGATCTCCTCTACTCGGTATAATGGAGAACGAAACCACTAAACGGCTGGCAGTTCGATCGGGACATCGAGATTCCGTGCTGTGTCGTTGCTCGACGCGACTTCGGCAACGGTGCCCGGACAGACGGCCCAGCTCAACAGTTTTCAAGCTGGATTGCCCTATAGGACAATAGGAAATTCGTTGCGCGAGGTGCACCAAAGGCGGGGGTGAAACGATCGGGCCTATAATGTTTCCAGGGTCATCCGCAAGGTTCGTGAGCTTGTTGAATGACTGACCAGTTTTTGATGGGCCGCTGGAGCCTCGTCACGGGCACGTGGCTACTCGTTTTCTTTCAGATGTCCGCGACAGTTCCGGCCGCTGAACTTATCCCGAGCAGGAAGAGCGTGACGCCGGCTGCCACTCAGCAGAGCGTGATGCCGGCTACCGCCGACAATATTACCTCTCCAACGTCGAACACCGGCCGCTCTTTTGCCGATGATCCCTTCAACTACCTTATTACCCCGTTCAAATTGTCAGAGAGGCCGATGCTCAAGCAATCGGTATTCGTGTTTGGTGGCCGAACCTCGGCAACCGACATCTGGAGCACGGCAGCCTTCAATCTTAGTCGGCCGGGTCAGCTCACGTACGACAATTACATCGTTGGAGCAGCATATCAGCGCGACTTCATCCAGCTGAATAGCGGCCTGACTTTCGGCGCTGAAGTCGGACTCGCCTATCGCTTCGGCCATTATGGGCTTTCCCCGATCTATCAGGACAGCATCGCGCAGTCCGCCGAATTATGGGGCGGACTTGGTATGCGCTATGGCATCGATCTATTTCAAACTTTGAGGTTCACACCCGGCGTCGTGTTTGGCTTGAGTGCAATCTCGAGTGCGATCGGACAGGAAGCCAGCGGCCAAAGCGATGGCAAGAACGCAACCCTGCTCTTTTATTTAGCGCTTGAGGGCGCCTTTGCCCTCACAAGTCATCCCGACACCGAACTGGTCTTGCGTCTCCATCATCGTTCCGGTGCCTACGGTACGCTTGGTGCGATGAAGGAGGGTAACAACGCGAGCACGATAGGGATCAGGCAGCATTTCTGAAGATTCAAGGGTTCGAGTCGGTCATCAATATTAGGGCGGCGAAGGCGTGTTCCCACTGGAAGTGTGCCGAGCGCGAGTGAGAGAAGGAAGACGCTCGACCAACCCCGTAGCAGTCGTAAACAGCGCGGGTGGGCTCGTTCAACTAATCGTGTGCACCGTCCTCGAACGCCACTGCCTTCTCGCGCGCTTCTTCAGCGTCTTACACCCTGTCGGTACGTATGGTCTTGGTGGCCACTCCACAAACTCGACACCGGTTTCCGTAAAGGCGATGCCTGCCGCGCTCAGTTCCGTTATCAAGGCGGATAATGTCGCTTCCTGCGGTTCGCGCTTGCAGCTTTCGAGATCAGCGATGATCATACGACGAACACTGATACCTTCTGCCAAATAGGATTGAGACCACCCAAGAAGTGCGCGTGCGCCCCTTACCTGTGCAGCGACTTTCAAAAAATTCTGCATGGCTACTCCAAAAAACGAGTGCGCAGAGTGTTCAAAAGTGAACAGTACTAATTCGACAACATTCGATTTTTTATTGTCTGCTTCCTGTCAGCGTCAACCAAGATCAGGTTGTGAGGGCGTTGCCTGCTATCTCTTGCGCGATGACGACTTGCAATGTCGCGGCGCACACCCGTACTTTTACGGAGGCGTGAGCGGCATGGATCATCGGCTACCGGACAACAGGAAGCCTGATCCGGAAAGACACGCCGCCGTGATCCCGATTTCTTGCCCAGATCTGCCCATGGTGGGCTTCGACAATGGTGCGCGCGATGGACAGCCCCATGCCCATGCCCTCCGCCTTGCTGGTGAAGAACGGATCGAAGACCTCTTTCAGTCTGTCTTCGGGAATGCCCGGCCCGCGATCCGACACCGATAGCTCGGCAAACTTTTCGACGCGCGAAGTCCGGATACTGATAATGCGGTTTTCGCTCGGCGTGTCCTTCATCGCGTCGATCCCGTTCACGACAAGGTTCAAAATGACTTGTTGAAGTTGGATGCGATCGCCGAGGATCGGAAGCGTCTCCGGCGCGATCCGGCTAACCAGTTCGACTTTTCGTCCGATAGCCAGCGTTGAAAGAAATTCGACGGTTTCCCGCGCGAGTTCGTTGAGGTCGAGACTTTTCAGTTCGAAGGGTGCTTTTTTCAGGAGACTGCGCATCCTCCGGATCACTTCGGTTGCGCGCCGGTCATCCCGCAAAATATCCTTCACAATATCCTTGAGTTCAGTGATGTCGGGGCTGGGAGAATTCAGGATAACGTCTGCAGTTTCGGCGTTCGTCAGAATAGAACCAAGCGGCTGGTTGATTTCATGCGCAATTGAGGCGGTCAGTTCGCCAGCGGTCGAGAAGCGGTTGACATGGGCAAGTTCCGCCATGCGCTGCCGCGACTGCACTTCGGCGAACTGACGCCGACGATGTTCTAGCAACAGGACCGTTATCAGGCCTCCTTGCAATAAAATAAGCGCGACAGTAAGCGCGATTTGCCACCAATAACGCTCCCACATGGGTGGTTCTCGAAAGTCGATCTTGCTGCCAGGTGGCAAATTGCTCTCGCTGATTCCCCAGCGCTGCATTTGTCGCCAGTCGAATTTCGGCGGTGCAAATGGCGATGGTGGAATTTTAACGTCGCTGGCCTTCTCGCCATTGAGAATGCGAAGAGCGGCAGCAGCAGTCCTCATTGCTCCTAGCTCGTAAGAGTGCATCGGTCCGCCGACGATTGCCTCGCCATAAAATGTATCAGCGTACGTGAAAATCGGCGCTTTGGACACAGAGGCAAGCTTGTTGAGGGCCACGTTCTCCTCGTGGACCACACCTGCGGCATCAATATTCATCAGGTGCCAGAAGATGGCGCTGTGGGGTGGAAGATTGGCGGCGTCTTTCAGAATATCTTCGAAAGACAATTCGTTGTACCATTTGAGTTCGACCCGCCCGGCGAAGGGTGCGAATTCCCGGCGTAGCTCACCTAACCAAAACTTTTCATTCGGCGACGCCCCGTTCACGATTGCGATTGTTTTGGTGGACGGCAGAACGTGCAGGATATTTTCGATGAGAGCGGGAAGGTCATGCTTTATGGCCACGACGGTATCGTACTCGGTCAATTTGTCCCACTGAATTCGACGCTGCTCCACCGAGGTTAAAACCATCGGTATTTTCGGAAAAAGCCCCTCTCTGTGGCGCTGGACGAAGTTTGCAGCGGGGGCACCGAAGGCGATAATAAGTTGGGGTGGCCGATCATCGTAAAGATTGTGGAGATATTCTACGAACGAAGCTTCGGATTTTTCGTTGAACTGCCTTGCATCTACGAGCGAATGGTCCTGAAAATCGACAGGCGTTTGCGATTGTCGGGTAATCTCGGAACGAGCAATTCGTGCGTGATCGGTCCACGGCTTGAAGCGAAGACCGAATGAATGCAGCATCAGAATGCGTTTTGGCTCTGGATCAGCCGCCTGACTTTGAGCCTGCGTCGCCAGCAACGATGCGACGACCAGCGCAGCAGCGAAAGTCCGAGCGCAAAAAGATCGACTCGGTATGGAAATTTGCCAGAAGCGCATCGCCGTTCTGTCCCGGGAAAACGTGCAAAACACTCTATTCGCTATGGCGGGCGATTGAACAGAGGAAAGAAGCTGCCGCATACCTAAACTGCGCTTGTGCATTAAAAAGTAGAACCATCAAAGCCAATTCGCGCTCCTTCGCATCGAGCGGCAATGACCTATAAAGCGAGATCTGACCTGCGCTCGCGTCGATAAGCCCGGAATGTCAATGTTGCTGCGGGAAGATCGAGCGATATAACATCAATAGTTCTCAGTCAGGCGCATCGTGTGATGGCGCATTTTGATTCCGCCATTCGGAGGTTCGATGCGAGCGGCGATCCTCAGTTCGCCGAGACAAGCTTCAGTCCAATCACGCCTGCTATAATGAAAACAATGCAGAGCACCCGCGCTGGCGACGCAGGGTCGCCCAGCGCTGCGATACCCAAGATGGCAGTACCCGCGGCGCCGATACCGGTCCAGACCGCGTAACCCGTTCCCACTGGAAGTGTGCGGAGCGCGAGTGAGAGAAGGAAGACACTCGACAACCCCGTGGCAGCGGTAAACAGCGCGGGTATCAGCCGCGTGAAACCTTCCGACCACTTCATGCCGAAGGCGAATCCGATTTCGAGAAAGCCGGCGGAAGCCAGTATTATCCATGCCATGTGCGAAAGATCCATACGTTGGTTCGCCGGACGATTCGGCCGGGCGAGGCTCGATGAGGGATAGGGTGCGCGCGCATGGACGAATTTCCATGCGCGGTACGTTTGATGCGGAAGCGGCTCAAGCTTTGCTGACGAAAGCGGGAGTCGAGCGAAACGAAATTCCCAATCGATTGAACGCGCTCATCAGGCCAATGGCGTAGGTGAGGTCGGCGAGTTCCTTGTCGCTGAATTCGCCGGCGGCGGCCTCATAGTCGGCATCGGGAACGCCGGTTTCGGCCACCCGCGTCACGGTTTCCGCCCAGCCGAGCGCAGAGCGTTCGCGCGCACTGAAGACTTCCCCCGCGTCGCGCCACACAGGCACCAGCACGAGCTTGTCTACGGCGACGCCAAACTTGAGCAGGTCGCGGGAGTGCATATCGATGCAGTAGGCACAGCCGTTGATTTGCGAAACTCGCAGATACACGAGATCGACCAGTTGCTTTGAAAGGCCGCTTTTTTGAAGGTAGACGTAGACACCTCCGAAAGCCTTGAAGCCTTCCGGTGAAGCCTTGGCGTAATCAATGCGCTTGTTCATGGTTGAAATCCTCATCTGGTTGAAGGATTCCACCGTCTCCCATCTTGGTCTATTCAAGAAGGTCCATGATTGGCCTTTGTAGCTGGGCCATGATTCCCGGCTCCGGCAAGATTTCTTTCAGGCTGCCCTCACATCAATTTCAAAATGCGCCGTCCAAAATTTTCGGCCGTGCGCCGCGAGTCAATATTCGTGAAGTTTAAGAGAAGGCCCGATGCTCCATTGTTTCGCGTCGTCCAATTCGTGAGTGCCTCGGCGTACAAACCTTGTTCGCGCATGCTTGCAACGAGCCGGCGGTCTGAACGGTTGCCCCGCAGACGCAAGATCAGGTGCATGCCCCCCGGCTGCGAATCTATTCGGACATACTTTCCCAGCACGCTTTCCAAGCCTGCCGCGGTCGCCTCCCGGCGCTCGGCATAGAGCTTCCGCATCCGCTGGATATGGCGCGCGAAATGTCCTTCGGCGATGAATGCGGTGACGATGGTTTGCGTAAGCCCCGGACAGCCCGCTGAAAGACTTTCGGTGACCTGCTCAAACCGCTCGGCCTGCGCTTCCGGCACCACGAGATAGGCAAGCCGCATGCCCGGAAACAGCACCTTGCTGAACGTGCCCGAATAGAGCACCCGCCCGTCGCGATCGAGGCTCTTCAGCGCAGGGAGCGGCCGGCTGACATAGCGGTATTCACCATCGTAGTCGTCTTCGATGATCCATGCCTTGTTTCGCCCGGCCCAGTCCAACAGGGCCAGGCGCCGGGGTAACGACAAGGACATGCAAAGCGGGCTCTGATGCGCAGGCGTGACCACCGCTGCGCGCGCCCGGGGCGCCAGCTTGACGGCATCGGAAACGACTACGCCCTCTTCGTCGATCGGCACCGAGACGCCTTCAACGTGCATATGGTTGAATATTTCCCGCGTGGGCGGGTATCCCGGGTCTTCGAGCCAGACACGATCACCCGCCTTCAGCAGGGCATGACCGATCAACTCCACGGTTTGACGATATCCCGAGGTAACGAACACCTGTGATGGCGAGCAGCTGATCCCACGCGAAACCTGGAGATATCTGGCGATTTCCGCACGCAGCAACGGCAAGCCGTACACAGAAGGATGGATCATATCGAAAGGCTGCATGGCGCGTACGCTGCGCGCGCCAAGGCGCGCCCAAATCTTCCGGGGAAACGCATCCAGGGCAGGCAAACCCATCTGGAACGGCAGGATGGAATCCGGACGAAAACTGACAGCGTCGATGCGGGGATCCGGCAGCGGCGCCGGGCTCGCAATGGGCATTCGCGGCGTGAGGTCCGGGCTTACAATCGTCCCTGCCTGCCCACGCGCCTCGATGTACCCCTCGGCGGCCAGCAAGGAATAAGCCGTTTCAATGGTACCTCTGGCCAGCCCTAATTCCTTGGTCAGCGCCCGTGCCGAGGGAATGCGGTCACCAGGCTTCAACATTCCGCTGGCTATGGCGCCGCGCAACCGTTCGTAAATCTGCCGGTAGAAAGGCGCGGCCGCCGTCGGATCAAGCGGCGACATTTTATCGGGCTTCACGGCAAGCATGGCCTGATCCGATCGTTGGATGAACGAGAACCCTTTATGCCATAACGGCGCTGATCGGTCTCCACTTCTCGCGGGCGTAATAAATCTCGCAGCGTTTTAGTGGTGACCGCCGTGGCGCCGGAGGGCAGGGGCGGGTGCCGTCGCCATTGAGGATCCAAACGTTCCCAACGGACGCATGACGTCATCGCGCGAAAAACAGCGCCGGCGTCACCGCAGATTGCGAAATAGGTCTGCTGGTATCTCGCTATTTGGCCGGAATTGGTTATATCTACGGAATCACCGCGCGCCCCCGGCAGTTATCGGTGACTGAGAGCGTTGCGCTCCCGCCCCAACCAAGGAGGCGGTCAGGTGTCAAATCGAACCAAATCCGATTTCGGTGAGTAGCTGGTGCCTCCGGTGCTGCTGCCGGTCTTTTTCGTCCTGCTAATCGCTGCCGCGGTCGTCTTTAATGTCAGCCCGTCGCCCGCCTAGACCGCGCAACAAAACCCGTCAGGAGATCGCAATGGCCAACAAAGCAACTGTCAGGAATGCGTATGGAGTGCCGGCCATGTTCGCCGGATCAAAAACAGGCAGTGATGACGCCGCCTTCGTCTTTGTCAGGGTTGGAGATGAGGAGCGCCGTATGCGATGGGCCGAATGGGACGCGCTTCCCGCCTGGACCGGGCCTCGACCCTCCTGGGGACCGAAGTCTGGCAGCTCGGTATCCACCCTCGACCAACCATGACGGTCTTCCAGTTCCCTCGCTTGGATGTGTTCGACAGCTTCTCTCGAACCTCCCGATGGCCATGAACAGCTCAGCTTACAAGTTCGCGAGTAAAGACCGGCCGCCTTGCTCCAGATGCGGCAGGCCGTTGATCCTGACCCGAATTGAATCGTCGGAACCGGGCTTCGACATGCGCACGTATTTTTGCGCATACTGCGCAGATCAGGAAACGGTCATCGCTCCAGCCTGAGGAGTTTAGCCCATGTGCGCTGCCGGGCATACGCCGTGCAGCAAAATGGGACGGACGCTGCTGATTAAGGAGAAGGCAAGTAAACAGTCCGCGGCAGGTTGTAATCGAGTGGTGGAGTAGCCACCTAAGGAACTCAGCATCCGAGGTGCTTTCAGCATCTGTCCGGATACGCGACGCCTTAGCCACGCCAAATCCTATAGACGATATCGGCCAAAGGCACGTCGCCCCGACGTGCGCGTCATGGGTCAGGACCTTTTATGCCTACCGAACATGCCGCCGTGCGGGTCGTCCACAAGCCCTGGGGGGTCGCCGATCTGCAACCCTGGAGCAGTATTGACGGATCTGGTGCCGCCGTCGGCGAGCTGTGGTTCGAGCGCGCCGACAAGGATGCACCCACCCCGGCCTTGCTCCTCAAGCTGCTGTTCACCAGCGAACCCTTGTCGATTCAGGTTCATCCAGACGACACTTTCGCTCGCGCGATGGGGATGCCGAACGGCAAGAGCGAAGCATGGTACATCCTCTCCGCCCAGCCCGACGCGCAGATCGGCGCTGGATTGAAGCACCAGGTAACGCCGCAGCAATTGCGTATGTCGATCCAGAACGGTTCGATCGCTGAACTCATTCACTGGCGACCGGTAGCCAAAGGTGATGTCATCTACATCCCGGCCGGCACCATTCACGCCGTCGGCGCCGGCATCGTGCTCGCAGAAATTCAGCAACGCAGCGACGCAACATTCCGCTTGTTCGACTATGGCCGCCCGCGTGAATTGCACGAAGACAACGGGGTCGCCGTTGCCCATCCATGGCCGCTTCGATCGCCTGGCAATTCGACGGCCCTTACCTCGAACCGGACGCTTCTCGTCGCGAGCAAACATTTCGTTCTTGAGCGCATTGACCTTCCTGAGGGTTCAAGCTGGGCGCTGCTTGCCGAACCGGAGACCTGGATGCTCGTTCTCGACGGCCACGCCGCAATCGGTTTGGCCGCGGCATCGATCGGCGAAGCCATCTTCATTGGTGGCGGCCGCACCAGTATCGAGGTTGGCAACAATGGATTGAGCGGGCTGATTGCGTATCCCGCCAGCCGCCCGGTCGATTCCCTGTTGCAGAGTCTCGGTGAGCAACCGGCCAAGCTTGGTCATCCTGTCGCGCATTCAGTTCCGCAGTTTGCGGGCCTCACCGAGGCGCGAACGTGACGCCGCTTCGCCGCATTGCCGTCATTGGCAATTCGCTACCTCGCCGTTGCGGCATCGCGACTTTTACGACCGATCTGGAAAGGGCGATTTCGAATTCACGGCCGGACCTGGAGGTCAGCATCGTCGCCATGAACGACCACGGTCAGGCCTACGATTATCCCGCTTCCGTCGCCTTGCAGATCAAGGATGATACCATTGAAGACTATGTCCGTGCCGCGGCCTTTCTGAACGCCGGCCGGTTCGACATAGTTTGCCTGCAACATGAATTCGGAATCTTCGGCGGTGAAGCCGGCGCTCACATTCTTGAACTGCTTTCACGCCTCAGCATGCCTGTGATCACGACGCTGCACACGGTGCTGGCCAAGCCGACCGCCGCCCAGCGTGCGGTGATGGAGCGCCTCGTCGATGCCTCTTCGAAGATCATCGTGATGGCCAACAAGGGACGCGAGATGCTGCGCAGCGTCTATCGTGTGCCGGACGACAAGATCGCGGTCATTGCCCACGGCATTCCCGATTTTCCGTTTGTTGAACCCGATGCAGCCAAGGCCAAACTCGGATTCAGCGGCCGTTCCGTCATTCTGACGTTCGGGCTGCTGTCCCCCAGCAAGGGCATCGAGGTGATGATCGACGCCATGCCCTTGATCCTGGAACGTCGCGCGGACGCGGTCTATGTTGTGCTCGGCGCGACGCACCCCAATCTGGTGCGCGACCAGGGTGAAGCCTATCGTGAGAGCCTGATGACGCGCGTCCGCGAGCTTGGCGTCGAGGACCACGTCATATTTCTCGACCAGTTCGTCGATCAGGCCACCTTGCTGGAATTCATTTCGATGTGCGACGTTTACGTCACGCCTTATCTCAATGAAGCGCAGATGACGTCGGGGACGCTGGCCTATAGCTTCGGATTGGGGAAACCGGTGGTTTCGACGCCGTACTGGCACGCGCTTGAGCTGCTGAATGACGGCCGTGGCGTGATCGTTCCCTTCGGCAATGCGGTCGCAATCGGCAAGGAAATTGCGCAATTACTCACCGATGCCCCTCGCCGGCAGGCGATGCGCGAGCGCGCCTACTCAAACAGCCGATCGATGACATGGGAGCGTGCGGCCGATCGTTACATGGCCACGTTCGAAAATGCGCGTCATGGTGACTGGCTCAAGGTGGTCGCACGGACCGGGCCGGTCGCGGTCGCGCACAGCCCTGCGGCGTCCGATATGCAACTGGACCACTTTCTTTCCATGTGCGACGATACCGGCCTGTTCCAGCACGCAGTGCATTCGGTGCCCGATCGCGCACACGGCTATTGCGTCGATGACAACGCGCGCGCCCTGCTGCTGGCGTGCGCCCTCAACAATCCCGGCGAAACGCGCTTGTCCGAAGTCTTGACAGCCCGCTTTGCTGCCTTCGTACAGCACGCGTGGAATCCCGACACCAAGCGGTTTCGAAATTTTATGGGGTTCAACCGGACCTGGCTCGAAGACCGCGGCTCCGAAGACAGCCACGGGCGAACATTGTGGGCACTGGGTGAATGCGCGCGCAGGGATGCAAGCCCGTCGCGACGCCGATGGGCTGCCGCCTTGTTTGCTGAAGCATTACCCGCCGTCGAGGCCTTCGGTTCGCCGCGCGCATTGGCTTTCGCCCTGTTGGGGCTGGACGGCTATTGCGCCGTTTCTCGCGATGATGCGTTCGCCCGGGAAATCCGGCATTCGCTTGCCGACAGGTTGATGTCGGGCTTGGCGTCGGTCGAGACGTCGGACTGGACGTGGTTCGAGGAAGGCCTGGCGTATGACAATGCGCGCCTGCCACAAGCCCTGATGCTGACAGGCATGGCCACGCAAACACCCGATTACCTCGCTGCCGGATTGCGATCCCTGCGCTGGCTGATGATACAACAAACGGCTCCAACGGGACATTTCCGCCCCATCGGCACTGCCGGCTTTGGTGAACTGCGCCAACCGCCTCGTGCGTTCGACCAGCAGCCGGTGGAGGCAGCGGCGACGATCGCGGCCTGCCTGACCGCTTGGCGCGCGGAAGGTGACGCGGAATGGAAAGCGATCGCAACCAACGTTTTCGCCTGGTTTCTCGGCCGCAATGATTTGTCGATTGCGCTCGTCGATCCCGAGACCGGCAGTTGCCGGGATGGGTTGCATCCCGACCGCGCCAACGAAAACCGCGGCGGCGAGTCGGTCGTATCCTATCTGCTCGGTCTTGCGGATATTCGTCAGCTTGCCCGCGTCAATGTCAGCTTGATACCTGCAGTGCCGCTTCGCGCCATCGGCGCCTGAGTACATTAGTCCCTCCAGCAATTTCCCTCCAGCAATCCGAGGACGCCGTGTCGCAAGCCACTTTCCTTCATCGGCAAGCGCTCTATTTGCGTCCCGATCCAGCGCGCGTGATCGTACGCCCCTTCAAGCCGGCGACTGAACCGCGTGATTTCAACCCAACCGACAAGACCCGCGCCAACCATATCGTCGAGCGTGTCCTGGCACTCGACCCGGATGTCACAGCCAGCTTGTTGGCCGACGTGCTGGAGAACTTTCAAGGCCGGCATCGGAACCTGCTGCAGGAATTCGAGTCCCGCGCCGACGAGATGGAAGAGGCGCTGGCGGCTCACGGCACTTTTTCCAGCGTTCAGCGCCAGTTGATCGGGGCTTATTTCCTGCACGAATATTCGTTCGAGGCCTCCGCACTGTTCAATCCCAGCATCGTACCGCATCCGGACCAGTCAGGCGCGCCGAAAGGCGGCCTGCGCTTCGTTCTCAGTCTCCGTGCCGTTGGCGAAGGGCACGTGTCATCGCTGACCTTTCGGACCGGCACCATCGCCGCCGACGGCAGCCTTGCTGTCGATCCGACAGCACGGCTGGCCTCCAGTCCCCGGGTCGGACGCCGCGTATCCGGACCATCAGGCGAAACGGTTGAGATCGCCTTCAAGGAGGAACAGGACATCAGCGAACGCGTGATATTTCCGGTCACAGAGTCGCAATCTCAGGGCATCGAAGATGCCCGTTTCGTCGACTTCAGCGATGGTGACCGCAAGACCTATTACGCGACCTTCACCGCCTACACCGGTAGAGCGATCCGATCGGAGCTGATCGAGACCCGCGACTTCCTGTCCTTTAGAATGTCGCCGTTGTTGGGGACGGCTGCCCACAACAAGGGCATGGCGCTGTTCCCACGAAAGATCGACGGCAAATACGCCATGATCGCGCGTCAAGACAACGAGAACCTCTATCTGATTTATTCGGACGATCTGCACCGGTGGGACGGCGGTCAGGCGATCCTGAAACCGCAATTCCCCTGGGAGTTCGTCCAGATCGGAAACTGCGGTTCGCCCATCGAATTGGATGAAGGCTGGCTGCTGCTTACCCACGGCGTCGGTCCGGTAAGAAAATATTCGATCGGCGCCGCCCTGCTCGACAAGAAGGACCCATCCAAGGTGCTAGGTCGCGCAAGCGAACCTTTGCTGCATCCGGAAGCTTCCGAGCGCGAGGGCTACGTTCCCAACGTGGTCTATACCTGTGGGGCGATGCGGCACCATGATCAGATTATTTTGCCCTACGCTGTCTCCGACACCTATTCTAACTTTGCGACGATCAAGATCGCGGCCCTGATGCAAGCAATGTCCTAGAGCGGCATCGCAGGGATAAACATATTTCGAGCGTTAGGTCTCGCAGCGCTTTATCGGTGACCGCCGTGGCGGCGGGGGCGCGGGGCCGAGGCCATCGCCATTGAGGATCCAAACGTTCCCAACGGACGCATGACGTCATCCGTCGGACTGAAAAACTGCGGCATGGCTGCTGCAGCGACGGGGCGTTGACGGCCTCGACTCGCGACGACGGTCCCGCCACTAGATCCCATTTGCATGACCGTTGCGGTCACGCTGCGATGGGTGCAGCGGCAGCCGAGGGCGCTCGCGGCAGCCGGCGATAGATCAAGAAATGCGCCGGTGAATGGACCGCGATCGGTCACTGTGACCTGGATTGATCGTCCGCCGCTTTGGACGGCCAGTACCGTGCCGAAAGGCAGCGTCCGGTGTGCTGCCGTCATTGCGCCGCAGTTGAATGCCGCTCCGGAAGCCGTACGGCGTCCGCACAACCGGTCGCTCCCTCCGTAATAGGTTGCGGTCCCGGAGAGACGATGCGCCTCGGCTACCGAGTAGAGTGAGAGAAAGGCGATGCCGGTCGCGACAATGCGTTTCATGCTGGATACTCTTTTGTTTGTGAAAGCGGCGGCAGCGACGCCATCGCGCAAAAAGGCCGGACGGTAATATGCGCCGGCCATGATTAGACTGGAAGCAGTGGGCGAGGGCGTCTTCACCTTCGCCGGGCCACCGCGATGCCTAGCAAGAAGGCAACCAAAAGCGACCCTAGCGGGGCCTCACGCGCGATGTTGCTTAGGATGCTCAGCGGCATCCCGGGCTTCCGACCGGTCTCGATCGCGTTGCTAACCCGACTAGCCGCACCTTTCACGGCATCCGACAAGTCTTCAATCGTGGATTTGGGCTCTGGGACGGGGTCAAGGCCCTCGTACACAAACGGTTGGGGCGGTATGTCATCGGCCATGGCAAACTCCGGATCAATCGCTGCCAATCGATGAGATCGTAATTCGTTCCTGTCTTGGGACGATTGTATTGGTCCTTCGGGCTTAGTGTGCTTTCTGAAGGGTTCGTTCTGCGGCCGGCGTGCGGGGCAAGTCCGCGAACTCGGATGAATGGTAATCCCGTCCTTCGGGCGTGGTGATGTATATGTCGTAGCAACCGGTTCGCGACATTTCTCGGGCCTTCTTAAGGGCAGCTTCGGCGGTCTTCCTGCGATGGAGCAGTTGGCCGTGCTTGCACATTGCTTTTATGGTGAAGCTCATTTTTTCTTCTTTTTCTTTTTCTTCTTGATGATCTCGGCCTGGGTTCTGAAGGCCTCAGCCAGCGACCTCATCTGGTTGGCGGCATAGGTGTCAGCCGTGTTCACCGCGACCCGCTCTGCGGTGGCTGCCTGCTGCCGGATTGCCTTGGCCATCTTCATCCAGATTCAATTCCCCTATCTTTGCGTGGTTCCATATGTTTTGAAGACGCAGAGGGGTCATTCACGCCTCCATGGCGGTCGAGGCGGGGTTGCTTATTAGTAAGTGACGTTCGCCAAGTACGGGGCGGTGCCCGGCATAGGATATTGATTCCCCATTCGGAGGTTCGATCCCTGCCAAGGCAGCCACGCATTCTCGTTTTGAGAGAATTTCCTTTTCTCAACCCGCTGGGTCTGTCACCGCTGCATTTGCATGATCTGGTCCATCGGCATCATGTTGTGATTGAGGTTCGCCATGATCCAGAGCGAACCGCCGATCACCAGGATCACGATCAGAATACCGAAGGCGAGCGCCATCACGTTGTTCGTGTTGTCGGGCCCGGTGGTGATGTGCAGGAAGAACACCAAGTGTACGCCCATCTGCGCGATCGCCAACACCACCAGCGCAACGGGTATGCTGGGTTGCCAGACCAGATCTGTGCCGGCGACAAAAAACGAGGTCGCGGTCAACAGCAGCGCGAGCCCAAGGCCGACGACATAACCGAGCAGCCGCGGCGCAATCCGGATTTCTTCCTGGTCGCCCGGCGCGACATCGGCATCGTGGAGATCGTCAACGCGATCGCTCATGCGGCGCTCCCCAGCAGATAGACGACCGAAAATACCGCGACCCAGATGATGTCGAGTGCGTGCCAGAAAAGTGCAAAACAAAGAATGCGGCGCAGGATGTCGGCCCTGAAGCCTTTGGCAAACACCTGCGCCATCATGGTCAGTAGCCACAAGATGCCGGCCGAGACGTGCAGTCCGTGGCAGCCGACCAGCGTGAAGAACGCCGACAGGAAAGCGCTGCGCGACGGGCCGGCATCACGGGCGACCAGACCGGCGAATTCGCGAAATTCAATGAACAGGAATGCAAGACCCAGCACACAGGTAACCGCCATCGCCACCTGGAACCAGAATCTATTACGAACATCGGCCGCGATGCTCGCCATGCCACAGGTAAAGCTCGAGATCAGCAGGCAGCCGGTTTCGATCGCGACATTCCTGAGATCGAAAATCTCGGAGCCCCTCGGTCCTCCCGCGGTGTTTCCCGACAGTACAGCAAAGGCCGCGAAGAAGCAGGAAAACATCACCATGTCGCTGAGCAGGAAGATCCAGAAGCCGAAGCCGGTCACAATCCGCTTCGACGCGGGGCCGGAATGCTCGACGTCGTCGAGCCCAAGCACCTGATGCGGGTCGCGCGCGCCGTAAGCGATCGTTACGGACATCACCGGCCTCCCGCAGCGCTGACCATGTCGCGCCGTTCGTTGATATTGGCCCGGTCGATCCGCGCGACTTCTTCCGCCGGAATCTCGTATTCGTCATGGTCGCGCCAGGCGAACACCACGAAGGTCGCAAACGCGCCAATGAATCCGGCGATCACCATCCACCAGATATGCCAGATCAGCGCGAACCCCATCAAAGTCGCGAAAAACGCGCACACAAATCCTGTTGGCGAGTTGCGCGGCATCTCGATCGGCTGGTAGTCGGTTTCGCTTTTTTCCGCGTCGGCCTTTTTGGCGCGGGCCTTCATCGCCCAATAGGCGTTTTCGCCGCGGACGTCGGGCAGCACCGCAAAATTGAACACCGGCGGCGGCGATGCGGTGGCCCATTCCAGCGAACGGCCGTCCCAGGGATCGCCGGTACGGTCGCGCAATTCCTCGCGACGACGGATGCTGACCGCAAGCTGTACAATCTGGAAGATAATCCCGATCAGGATCAGGATGGCGCCGGCACCGGCGACGAGCAGCCAGGGACGCCATTCCGGGACATCGTAATGCTGCATGCGCCGTGTCATGCCGAGGAAGCCCGCGACATACAGCGGCATAAACGCAACATAGAAGCCGACCAGCCAGAACCAGAACGCGGCCTTGCCAAGTCCCTCGTGCAGCCGGAAACCGAACGCCTTGGGGAACCAATAAGTGTAGCCGGCGAAGGCGCCAAACAGCACGCCGCCGATGATCACGTTATGGAAGTGCGCAATCAAAAACAGGCTGTTATGCAATAGAAAATCCGCCGGCGGCACCGCAAGCAGAACACCGGTCAGGCCGCCGATGATGAACGTCACCATGAAGCCGATCGCCCACATCATCGGCAGCGCAAAGCGGATTCGTCCGCCATACATCGTGAACAGCCAGTTGTAGATCTTCACGCCGGTAGGCACCGCGATGATCATGCTGGCGATACCGAAGATCGCATTGACGTCGGCGCCCGCGCCCATGGTGAAGAAGTGATGGAGCCATACCATGAACGAGAGCAGACAGATCACCATGGTCGCCAGCACCATCGAGCGGTATCCAAACAGCGGCTTGCCCGAGAACGTCGACACCACTTCGGAGAAGATCCCGAACGCGGGCAGCACCAGGATATAGACCTCGGGATGTCCCCAGGCCCAGATCAGGTTCATGAACATCATCATGTTGCCGCCGGCTTCATTGGTGAAGAAATGAAAACCGAGATAACGATCGAGGATCAGCATCGCCAAGGTCGCGGTCAGGATCGGGAACGCTGCCACGATCAGCAGATTTGACGCCAATGATGTCCAACAAAACATCGGCATGCGCAAATAAGTCATGCCTTTGGTGCGCACCTTGAGGATAGTCGTGACCAGATTGATTCCGGCCACCAGCGTACCAACCCCGGAAATCTGCAGCGACCACAGATAGTAATCGACGCCTACGCCCGGCGAGTAGGTCAATTCCGATAGCGGGGGATAGGGTAACCATCCGGTGCGCGCGAATTCGCCGACCACGAGCGAGACATTTACCAGCAACGCGCCGGTCGCGGTGAGCCAGAATCCGACCGAGTTCAGCGTTGGAAAAGCCACGTCGCGGACGCCAAGCTGCAGCGGCACCACGAGGTTCATCAAACCGATCACGAACGGCATCGCGACAAAGAAGATCATGATGGTGCCGTGCGCGGAGAAGATCTGATTGTAGTGCTCCGGCGGCAGGAACCCCGGCGACTGAAACGCGATCGCCTGCTGTGTCCGCATCATGATGGCGTCGCTGAAACCGCGCAGTAGCATCACCATCGCCAGCAGCGTGTACATCACGCCAATCCGCTTGTGGTCGACGCTGGTAAGCCATTCTTCCCAGAGATATGGCAGATGTCCCTTGACGACGACCCAGACCAGGACCGCGAGGATCACAACCAGCACCACCGCGCCCGCAACAAGTGGAATCGGCTGATCGAACGGAATCACGGCCCAACTGAGCTTACCGAGCATCGTTGGCTCCGATTTTCGCCGTCTGCTCCGGGCCCGGCCCGGGCGCAATCCGCTGCGTCGCGATCCCCTGGAACAGCTCCGGATCCGTCAGTCGATAGAGCGTCTTTTCCTTGGGCACCGACTGCTTGATGAGCTCCTTGTAGCTGTCGGCGTTCAGCGCCTGATCGCTGCGCGCGGTCTTGGTCGCCCAATCAGAAAAATCCGTTTGCGACACCACATGCACGTCGAACATCATGTCAGGAAAACCATCACCACTGAAATGCGATGACAGGCCGTGATAGGTGCCGACCGTGTCGGCGCGCAGCCCGAGCCGGGTCGTCATGCCATTCATGGTGTAGATCATGCTGCCCAACTGCGGGATGAAGAACGCATTCATCACGCTCGCGGATGTTAGCTGGAGATTCAGCGGCGCGCCCACCGGAACCGTCAATGTGTTCACGCTCGCGACGCGCTGGTCCGGATAGATGAACAGCCATTTCCAGTCGAGCGAAACCACCTGGATGGTGATTCCCTGCCCAGTCCCCTCGACCGGCTTCGCTGGATCGAGCTGATGCGCACCGATCCATGCGACGCCGCCAAGCAGGATCACAGTCAGCGCCGGAATCGACCACACCACGAGTTCGATGCGGCCGGAATATTCCCAGTCGGGAAGATAGGTGGCACGCGGATTTGACTGCCGGAACCAGAATGCAAAGGCAAAAATGGCAATGATGGTCGGCACCACGATCGCGAGCATGATCGCGATCGAATTGATCAGGATGGTCTTCTCGGCGGCGGCGATCGGACCTTGCGGATCGAGGATATTCATCGGCAAATCAAATCCCGATTTCCTGCTGCCCGTAAGAGTAGCACGGAATGACGACCAGTCGAACCGGCGCTTCCCTTGCGGCGCACACGGCGGCTCGCCACCCCAAATTCGGTTGGGGTGCAAGCGAAAATGTTCGTTCCGTTCATTAAGATGCTGGTCTATAGCGACTTTGGCTTCTTTTTTGGACGCGTAGTCGCTGTTGTGGATGACCGTTCGTGCCATCCCACCGAAGATGGATTCTGTCACGTTGAGGAATTGAGCCCGGGGGTATCGGATGGCGCGGCAAGGTCTCAAAGGGGTGCGCGTGGTGGCGATTCGACAGCGCATTCGTATTGAAGGAGAGAAGTGATGGATCTGAAGGGCGCGGTTGCACTGGTGACGGGCGGCAATGGCGGGCTGGGGCAGCGCATCTGCCACGCGCTCGCGCAGGAGGGCGCACATGTGGCTGTCATGTACGCTCGCAGCCGCGACCAGGCTGAAAGCGTCGCTGGCGAACTAGCGTCGCGTTATCAAATCAACGCTCGAGCTTTCGCCTGTGACATAACCGACGGCGCGGCTGTGGATCGGCTGGTAGGCGAAGTAACCCAGGCCTTCGGCCGCCTTGATGTTCTGATCAATGACGCCGCTTACAACGTCTCGATCCCCTTCGGCGATCTCGACAATCTGACGCCGGAGGTGTGGAGCAAGATCATGGCCGTCAACCTGACAGGGCCGATGTACCTGACCAAGGCGGTAGCCCCTATCATGAAGGCCCAGGGGCGAGGCCGCATCGTCAACATAGCTTCGGTAGCAGGGCTCAGCCCAACCGGCTCTTCTATCGCCTACGCCGTGTCGAAGGCGGGGCTCATTCATCTGACGCGTTGCATGGCGGTGGCGCTGGCGCCTGAGACGCTCGTCAACTGCGTGGCACCGGGTCTGCTGGACGGCACTCGCGCGACAGCCAATCTCCGGCCCGAGCAGGTCGAGCGCTCCGCATCGAGCTCGCTCCTGAAGAAGCCAGCCGACAAGGACGACTGCGCCGACATGGTGGTCGCCATGTGCCGCACCGAGACCATGACCGGCCAGACCGTCGTCATCGACTCCGGACGCATCTTCCACTAAGGGGCTTGCATTCGATGCCACCCAGCTTGAGGAATATCCGAGGTTCGATCGATGGATGTTTGGTCTCCTTTAAGGTTCAACAGCGGACGAGAGATGGCAAATCGGTTTGCGATTGCTCCGCTGACAACCGATTCTTCCCATGAAGATGGGACGGCTACCGAAAACGAACTCGAATTTGTCCGACGACGTGCTGCCAGCGGATTCGGAGCCACCATTTCTTCCGCCGCTTACGTCGAACAAGACGGGCGCTCCTGGCAGGGAATAGGTGCGGCACATGATGGACACTTGTCCAGTCTCCATCGGCTCGCCCAGGCAATGCGTGCTGCGGGAGGTCTTGCGATCCTCCAGATATATGACGGTGGCCGCATCGCAAAGCCCGAGTTGATCGGTGAGCAATGTCTGCGTGCGCCTTCTGCGGTCGCATCGTTGCGTCCCGGAGCAAAGACGCCAAGGGCGATGACGGCCGATGAGGTTGGAAGCCTGATTGCAAGCTTTCGAGAAGCTGCTTCCCTCGCTCGAAAAGCCGGTTTCGACGGCGTTGAGATTCACGGAGCCAACCACTATGCGGTTCATCAGTTTTTTTCACCGCGGGCCAATCATCGCGTTGATCATTGGGGAGGCACGCTTTCAAAGCGTATGAACTTTCCTCTCGCTGTCGCGCAGGCCGTTCGCGACGCACTCGGTCCAAAGCTGATCGCAGGGTTTCGCGTTACGCCATTTGAGGCCGAGGCGGACGGTTATACGCTTGAGGACGCCAAACTGCTTTGTAATGAACTTGCCAGGTTGAATCTCGACTACATCTCCGTTTCGCTCGATGATTATCGGAAGAGCCGGCCTACGGGAGAGACCCGTGTTTATAATGGTCCGGTCCAGAAGAGTTATACCCCGGCAGAGAATCCAATCACGGAATTTGCCCGCGTCATAGCGGGCCGCTGTGCGGTCATGGCAAGCGGTGGGATTAGAACGTGCATGGATGCCGAGGGGGCGATCAAACTGGGAGCCGATCTGGTTGCGGTGGGACGCGCTGTGGTGGTTGATCCAGAGTGGCTTTCCAAAGTCCGAAGCAAGAGTGAAGCATCGATTCTTGCGGGACTGCCGAAGGATGAACTCGAGATAGCCGGAGCTTTAAGCATTCCTCCGCGAATGGTCGAATACCTGCTGAGCCGTCCAGGTTGGATCCCTCGCCTTTAGGCGCTCCGGAGCCGAAGAGAGAGTGCGGCGGCAAGCAACGCTGAAAGACCGAGCAGGACAAGAACGCCGGAAAATCCGGCAGACGTGAACACGAGGCCTCCTAACGTGATGCCGACTGTACCGCCGAGGAAGCTGCACGAATTCAGCATGCCGGAGCCCTTTCCAACTTGCGTCTGCTGCGAGCGTTGCGAGACCCACACGCGGCGCCGAAGCGTAGGGAAGCGCGAGCCCCGCGCCGGCTACCGAGAGGCCGAGAATCAGCATCGCAAACCTTGGTTCCCAATGAATCGACACCCACGCGATCGCGCAGCCGAGTGCAAGTATCAGCGATCCACCCGCCAGCATTCTGCGCAGCCCTATGGATATTCCGAGCCACGGTGCTGCTCGCGCGAAACTGAACAGTGCGACTGCGAGCGGCATTAACGAGAACCCGGCCTCAATAGGAGACAAACCGAGTCCATCAGGAGATTGTGCAAAGAGGTTGTAATAGAAAAGCAGAGTCATGATGTCGAACATCAGCAGAAACGCAAGGCCGGAAGCGACTGCGAAATTGCGATTCGAAAACAAACGGAAGTCGACGACCGGTTGAAGATGCCGCATCTCCGACCACAACAGTCCGCCGAACGCAAGGATCGCTAGCGCAAGCGCGGCAATTGCCGCCTTCAGGGTAGTCCGGGCATGAGTCAGTGCTTGTAACCCGATGATCAGCGGCACCATAAAGCCTGCGAGAAAGCCAACTCCCACCCAGTCCGTTGACTTTGTCGGATGGCCTTTGGTCCCGGGATGGAGCGATAGAATAAGCCCTGCACCCATCATGGCGAATACGTTCAACCAAAAAATAAAGCGCCAGCCCGCATAGTGGGTGATTGCGCCCCCGATCAGCGGTCCAATGCTGAAGCCAAGCATCAGAAAGCCGGTCCACGTACCGATCGCTTCCGCCCGCCGTGGTTCTGGCGATGCTTCGGTCACCGCCGCCAGTGTGCCGGCTACGGCGAATGCCGCCCCAAGGCCTTGTAATGCACGCGCGCCTATAACGGCCCATCCAGCGGGGGCAATCGCTATCACCAGTGACGCAAAAGCAAATAGCCCGATTCCGGCAGTCGAGGAGTATCGCGCACCGAAGCGGTCCGCCGCGTCGCCTCCCAGGATGATAAATACCGCTGCCGTCAGCAGGTAGGCATTGACCACCCACTCGACCTCTAGCGAGCTGAGCTGGAGGCTGCCGGTCATGGCAGGCAGCGCCGCCATAATCGCCGTGCTGTTTTCGCCCACCGCCAACATCGCAAGGCAGGACGCTATCAAGACAGCGCTAAAGTCGCTCATTCGGAATTTTGAGAACTTTGAGTTCGGCATTTCGCGCGACCCAATCTCCGAAGGGGTTGCCGCCCGCAGGCGCCCGGCAAAATTGCCATGCGGGCCGGATATATGATTGTCTAGGCGTCACGACGCGCCCGATCAAGGCACCAAGGGGAAAGCAAGATGCAAGTCGCCGACCTGGTCCTTCCCGTGTTTGCGATTATCGTCACGGGCTGGCTGGCCGGTTGGCTCGGCTATATATCGCGGTCGTTGGCCGACGGACTGGTGCATTTCGCCTATAACGTCGCGATGCCGGCGCTGCTGGTCGTCACCATCGCGCAGGAGCCGGCGCGTAATCTTCTGGAATGGCGCTTTCTGCTGGCGTTCGGCGGTGGCTCCATCCTGTGCTTCGCGCTGGTCTTTCTGGCCGTACGCGCCGGGTGGGGACGCGGCTACGCCAGCAGCACGATCTATGGAATGGCGGCGGCGATGACCAATACAGGATTCGTGGCGCTGCCGGTCCTGCACTCCATCTACGGACAGCCCGCCGTTCTGCCCGCCGCCATCGCAACCGTGTTCGTGGCGGCGGTGATGTTCCCCGCGACGGTTATTCTGCTGGAAAGCGAGGCACATGACGGGCACGCGGGGGCGGCAGGCTTGGTGGTGCTGGCGAAGCAGATCGTGCTCAATCCGATGGTGCTATCGACGCTGATCGGTCTGGCGTGGACGATCATGGGCCTGCCGATGCCGGCCTCACTCGCGGCCTATCTGAACATCTTCGCGGCCGCGCTCACGCCATGCGCGCTGTTCGCCATCGGACTGGGCCTGTCGGTTGAAGGAATACGCTCGAACCTCATGGCATCTATCGCGCTCGCGGTCGTGAAGCTCGTGATCATGCCGCTGATCGTCTACGGGCTTTGTGTGGCGTTGGGCCTCAATCCGCTCTACACCATCGCCGCCGTCATCTGCGCCGCCGTGCCGACCGCCAAGACGGTGTATATCCTCGCAGGCGAGTACAAGGTGGAAGAACCCCTGGTCGCGGCCACCGTCTCGATCACAACGCTGGTGTCGGTGGCGACGCTAATGGGCTGGCTCTACGTGCTGTCAGGGCAGGGCGGCGTGCGGTAGGGTGAGCCTGGATGTATCATTCGGTTCTAAAAGTTCGGCTCAATGAGGGAATCATGAAATCGATCGCGGGTTTTGTTGTACTTGCACTGCTCACCTGCTGCTGCGCTGCCGCTGGCGCCGCCGATGTGTATCCGTCCCGGATCGTCAAATTCCTGGTTCCTCAGGCGCCGGGCGGCGCCACGGACGTGTTCGCGCGCAAGATGGCCCAACTCCTGAGCGAGCGATGGGGGCAACCCGTCATCGTCGAGAACCGAGCGGGTGCTGCCGGCGTCGTTGGGACGGAAGCCGTGGCAAGATCAGCGCCAGACGGCTACACGCTGCTGGTCACCTATGCAGGCTCCCAGGCGGTGAATCCGAGTCTATATTCGAATCTCACATTCAACTCCGTCAAGGATTTTCAAACGGTTGCGACCATCGCGAGCACGCCATTCATCCTCATCGCAAACATGAACCTGCCGATCAAAACGTTGCAAGATTTCGTCGCGCTTGCCCGGCAAAAGCCGGGTGCCCTGACGTTTGGGTCTTCAGGCAACGGCTCCATCAACCAACTGCTCGGCGAAATGCTCAAACTGGAGGCCGGTATTGATATGATGCACGTACCTTATCGAGGAGTTGCGCCGGCCATCTCGGACGTGATTGCAGGGCACGTCGATTCGGCATTCAGCAGCGCTCCATCCGTGCTGGGCCTGATCAAGGGCGGGCAGGTGCGAGCGCTTGCCGTAAGCAGTGCAAGGCGTGTCGACGTCGCGCCGGATATACCGACCATTGCGGAGAGCGGGTATTCCGGGTTCGACGTGAACCCGTGGTGGGGTATTCTCGCTCCTGCTCAAATGGACCCCGCGATCACGAAGAAGATCAATGCGGATGTCAACGAACTCCTCAATACCGATTCGATGAAAAGCTTCCTTGCGACACAAGGGGCGGAGCCGCTGGCCACCTCGTCAGAGCAGTTTTCAGAAATGCTCAAGCGGGATGTGGCGAACTGGGCGAAGGTCATCAAGGCCGCAGATATCCATTTGAACTGAAGCGGCCACCTCTCTTTTTCGGATATCGCCATGGATGACGTCGTCTATCTCAGGCTTTCGAGGCCGCAGCCTGATCTCGTCGCGCGGGCCTCGCGGATTGCTGTCTCCGACCTTTACGAGGCGCTTCCCGCGGACTTGCGCGATCGGGCGCTCATGAATTCGCGGATACGTCCATTGCTCCCGGGCATCCGTGTGGCAGGCCCTGCGGTCACCGCGAGATGTGCGCCCGGCGATAATTTGATGATGCACAAAGCGCTGCTGCTCGCACAAGGAGGAGACGTCCTGGTCGTCGATGCCGGAGAGCCTTCCGGCGCGCAATGGGGCTATTTGGCTGCCGTGTACGCAAACAAAAAGAAACTAGCCGGCGTGGTGGTCGAGGGCTGCATCCGCGATGCCGACGAACTCGTCGCCTGTCGCTCCGCGGTATGGTTCAGGGAAATCTCACCCGCTCATCCCACGAAAAAAGGTCCGGGTGCGGTGAACGTTCCCGTGCGTTGCGGCGATGTATTGGTGCACCCGGGCGATCTCGTGTGCGCCGACGGCGATGGCGTTCTGGTCGTCCCGCAACGCCATTTAGAAGCGACAATTCTCGCCGCCGAAGCGCGCGCAAAAGACGAAGCCGCGGCGATCGAGGCTATCGAAGCAGGACAGTCGTTGTTCGAGCTACACGGCCTGGAGCGTGCTTTCGAAGCAAGCGAAACCCGGGTGATCGACGCTGTCTGGGCAGAGGAGCACGAAAAATCGCTGTGAGGCGCGAGGCGCCAATCCGCCTCTCGCGCTAGTCGATTACCAAATTGTTCTTGCGGCCGATCTCGCTGACAGCATTGATGTACGAGCTCATGGCTTTTGCGAATATCTCAGGCCCTCCGCCGACGATTTCGAACCCGTTGGCCTGCAGGGCCTTGATCACATCCTGATCCGCGAGTGCGATATTCGCTGACTTGTTGATACGATCGACGACCGCTTGGGGCGTGCCGGTCGGAGCGACGAAACCCGACCATGCGTAATATTCGACGGGATAGCCCAATTCCTGGAGCGTCGGTGCGTCCGGGAATGCGAACCAGCGCTTGACGCCGGTCGTCGCCAGAACGCGCAGCGTACCTGCCTCGACATGGGTGCGAATGATATTCGACGCGGCGAAATCCAACTGGCCGGAAATGAGATCCTGAATCATCGGCGCTTCGCCGCGATAATGCACGGCCTGCATCGGTGTGTTGCTGGCCTGCGCAAGCATCAGGCCAAGCAGATGCGATGTGTTGCCGGGGCCGGGGGAGCCGTAGTTCAGGGGTTTCGACTGACCGGTGGCTCCCTTCACCAGTTCGGGCAGCGTCTTGTACGGGGAATCGTTGCGGACCACGATCGCTAGCGGCGCCCGAACCGCCATCACGATGGGTACGAAATCCTTCGTCGCATCGTAGGGCATCGACTTCTTCAACGCCGGCAACAGGCCATGGGTAGCGGCGTTGACGTAAAGCAGCGTGTAGCCGTCCGGCGGCGCGCGTTTGACGCTTTCGGCCCCGAGAATTCCACCGGCGCCGCCCTGATTCTCAACGACGAAGGGCTGTCCCAGCGTGTCGCGCATCCGATTTGTCACAATGCGCGCAGGCGTATCGGTGACGCCTCCAGCCGCGGCCGGAACCACCACCTTGATCGGACGATCCGGATAGGTGTCCGCTGTTTGGGAATGCGCGGTGCCGATCAGCGCCGCGACAATGGCTGCCACCGCCGCTGTCCCCATGGCGACCCTACGCATGCTGCTTCCCCCCGGATTTTTTTGCGTACACTCTCGCAGAGCCGACCACATCCGGTGGAAGGCAGCAACCCCTGACGGCAGGGTCGTCAATGCCGCAGGCCTGAGCGCTGGTTGCCGGTTGCATTGAATTTACGGCTTCGGCAATGCATCTATGTCGCGTACGCCGCATGCGGGATGGAGATCGCCATAGCCATGTCAGATGAAAGAACGGTCCTGCTGTTTTCTTATGGAACGCTGCAACGGGATGAGGTTCAGCTTTCTTCGTTTGGCCGTCTGCTCGACGGCGAGGACGACGCCATGGTCGGCTATCGTCAGGGAACGGTCGAAATCACCGATCCAGAAATCATCCGCGTGAGCGGCAGCCGGTTTCACCCTGTGGTCGAGGCGAGCGATAATCCCGACGATGTCGTGAACGGAAAAGTCTTCCGGATCACGGAGGCCGAATTGAAGGCCGCCGACGAATATGAAGTCTCCGACTACAAGCGCATCCATGTTCAGCTTCGGTCGGGAAATGCCGCCTGGGTCTATGTTCGAGCCTAGCCTATGCGCGGTATTTCCCGCGGGACGTCTTGCGTAAACCCCGCGAAAACCCTTAAAGGAGCGGTAAATCATTCCCTGAAAGAGAGAGCATGGCGCGTAATATTCTGATCCTTGGGGCCTCGTATGGCTCATTGCTGGCGACGAAGCTGCTGATGGCGGGTCACAACGTGACCCTGGTTTGCCGGAGGAAGACGGCGGAACTCATCAATCGCGACGGTACCGAAGTCCGTATCAAGCTGCGTGACGAGGCGGTGCACCGGGCGATCTTTTCGCGCGACCTGCCGGGGAAGTTGGACGCGGTGACGCCCGGCGACGTCGACGTCTCCCGTTACGATCTGGTTGGTCTTGCGATGCAGGAGCCGCAATACACCAACCATACGGTCCGTGTTCTCATGGTCAAAATCGCCGCCGCCGGGCTGCCTTGTCTTTCGATCATGAACATGCCGCCGTTGCCCTATCTCAAGCGGATTCCGGCGCTCGCCGACATGGATCTCGAGGAGGCCTATACCAATGCGCAGGTATGGGAGCGGTTCAAGCCGGGACTGGTGTCGCTTTGCTCGCCCGATCCGCAGGCTTTCCGTCCACCGGAAGAGGCGGCGAACGTGCTTCATGTCGGCCTGCCGACAAACTTCAAGGCCTCGGTATTTGCAGATGAGGCGCACAACAAGGTGCTTCGCGAACTGGAAGCGGACATCGATGCGGTGACGCTCGATGGCCAGGACGTTCCGGTGAAGCTCAAAGTGTTCGAACTCGCTGTTCGTGCCGCTGGCGAAATGGTCGATGCTGCTGACCGGGAATTACCGCTGCATCACGCAGTACGAGCCGCAGTCGATCCGCGACGCCGTGCACGATGATCTCGAGCTCTCGCAGTCGATCTACGACCATGTCGACTCCATCGCCCGGCGTCTGGGAGCCGATCCGAAGGATCAGGTTCCGTTCGAGAAATATGCCAAGGCGGCACAAAGCCTGCTCAAGCCTTCATCGGCGGCTCGCGCCGTGGCCAGCGGCGCGCCTTTCATCGAGCGGGTCGACCTGCTGGTGAAGCTGATCTCGCATCAGCTCGGCGTGCCCAATGCCGAGATCGACCGCACGGTCGAGATCGTCGATCAGAAACTGAACGAGAAGATCGTGGCGGGCGGATCCGGCTCGGCGTGATCGGGCCATTCGCTAATCCACCTTCTTGATGTCGGCGCCCTCGATCACTTTTTTCCATTTTTCGGTCTCAGTCACGATCATCGCACCAAAAGCCTCCGGCGTGCCGATCAAGGGATCGCCACCCAGTTCGATCAGCCGCTTCTTCATGTCGGGTTCGGCCAGCACCGCGTTGATCTCCTGGTTCAGTCTGTCGATGATTTCCTTCGGCGTGTTTCGGGGCGCGGCCATGCCGAACAGCGCGCTGGCCTCGTAGCCCGGCACGGTTTCGCCGACGGTCGGCGTATCCGGCAATTGGGAAGACCGTGTCGCCGAGGTCACGGCCAGCGCGCGCAAGGTGCCGGCGCGAATGTGCTGGATGATCGACGGCATGCTATCGAACATCACCTGGACCTGGCCGCCAAGCAGATCGTTGATCGCGGGGCCTGACCCGCGGTAAGGCACGTGCTGCAATTTGACATCAGCCATCGCCATGAACATTTCGCCGGACAGATGCACCGACGTGCCGTTGCCCGCTGACGCCATGTTGACCTTGCCGGGGTTGGCCTTCGCGTAGGCGATGAACTCGGCGACCGTCTTCGCCTCGACGTTCCCGTTCACCGTCATCACGTTCGGCACCCGCATGAACGACGCGACCGCTGCGACATCGCGCGGGAAATTGAATTTCAGGTTCGCGTAGAGCGAGGTATTGATGTAGTTGGACGGATTGACCAGCAGTACGGTGTAGCCATCGGGTTCGGCATTGATCACCGATTCCGCACCGATATTGCCGCCGGCGCCGGGCTTGTTCTCGATCACGAATTGCTGGCCCAGCCGCTCCGACAGCCGCTGGCCGATCAACCGCGCAATGATGTCGTTGGACCCTCCCGGTGCAAAGCCGACAACCCAGCGTACAGGCCGCGTCGGATAGTCCAACGCCGAAGCGCCGCCGATCGAAGCGATTGCCGAAGCAGCGATCGCGATCAGACAAATAGCCGTGCGACGCAGAATCACGCAGTGCCCAAGCGCAGGCGCGATCAGTTGCGAGAAATTCCGAAGCAAGCAACCGTCATTGCGAGCAAAGCGAAGCAATCCATCTATCGGTATGCGAGATGACAATGGATTGCTTCGCTGCGCCCGCAATGACGTCGTGGTTTCCACTGAATGCACCTCCGCGATCTCGCGGCCCGATGAGCCCGAGGTTTTCCAAAGTCATTCGCCCAAAAAGGAGAGGGCGCAGGGAATGCCGGGTGCTTGCTGCACCCGAGGTCTCGTGTGCAAAAGATGCACGAAAAACGCACACGAGCATACAGGTACAGTCGGAGCATTCCGGCATTCCCCGCGCAATGGTTTTACGGCTTATGGCGTGCTCTCCCCGGCGACGAATTCGTCTTGTCACCGTCGCTGACGGATTGAAGGCTTGTCCAAACCCGGTTGGGTCGGCTTTGCCTCCGTCAGCTTGACACCAGCAACGGGTGCCAGGACCACACGGTTTTGCCGTACGCAGCCGCCTGACTTTGCTTCGACCGCCTTCGTCCGAAACCGGACTTCGGCGGGTCAAGCCGGGCATTGGCGCCGGTCGTCTGCACGCTGTGTTCGCTCACGGACCAAAGCCCGCCCTGCCAACACGACCACGCGCCCGACGCTGCCGCGTCCACCGCATCCCGCCCCAACGTTCGTGACGATGGCCAACGCCCCTCTACCGGGACGGGACGGCGGGAGTTGTAGGGGTGATTTGGGGGAGAAGGGGAGAGGAATATTTTCTTAGATGAAGCTGGACTAGTAGCATCACGTTGATCTGGTTGTGAAAATCAGGCAGAGCGTGCAGAGCGATTGATAGTACCGGGAAGGGATGTCGTCAGGCCCATAACCGGGCGGCCATTTGTTCATATGCAGTTCCTGCAAGGAAATCTCGGGGATGCGGCACCTGTCATCGCTTTCTTCTGCTCCTGACTGCGTCGCGTATGTCCCCCGAAGCCCGCCGTTCGTGGCAGTCATCGCAGTCAATCTTTCTCTCGTCTTTGAAAATTTATGGAGTTCAAAGTGCGAAAGAAATCCTCAAGCTGGGCATCTATAACATCAAAAGGTTCGCCCGACGAATGTCGAAGCTGGAGCATTTCTGCGAGGTCATCATCGTTGAGGCCTTCCCGCTTAAGACCAGCACGAGGGATTGGCTAACGTCTAGAATCCCTACATCGTCACCACGATCTTCCCAAGGTGCTTATTCGCTTCCATATGCTCGAACGCCTTGCCGATCTCGGCAAACGGATAGACCTTGTCGATCGGCAATTGCAGCTTGCGCGATTCCACCGCGCCCCAGATGTCCTTGCGGACTTCGTCGAAGATCTCGCGGACTTCCTCGATGGTGCGGGTGCGGAAGGTGACGCCGATATATTGAATGCGGCGGGCGGCGTGCAGGTCGAAGTTGAAATCGCCGTGCGTGCCGCCGAGCCGGCCGACATTGACGATGCGGCCCTTGACCTTGGTGGCTTTGAGATTCTGGTTCGCGACCGGGCCTGAAACCTGATCGACGATCAGGTCGACGCCTTCGCCGCCGGTCGCCTGCAACACCTGATCGACCCAGGCGGGATCCCTGGAATCCACGGCGAGGTCCGCGCCGAATTCCTTCAGGCGGCCGCGGCGCATCGCATCGGTGGAAGAACCGATCACCAGTTTCGCGCCTTTGAACTTCGCGATCTGCATCGCCATCAGGCCGACGCCCGAGCTTGCGCCCTGGATCAGCACCGTCTGGCCCGGCTGCAGCGCGCCGTTGGTCACGACCGCGTTGTGCATGGTGGCGAGCGCGACGGGGAGGGTGGCGGCTTCCTCGAAATTCATGTTGGAGGGCGCGCGGAACAACCGGCCATGATCGGCGAGCGTGTATTCGGCAAATGCCTGGCCGCCGGAGCCCATGATCTTGTCGCCGACCTTGACGCCCTTCGCGTTCGGCCCGAGCTCGGCGACTTCGCCGGCCCATTCCATGCCGAGCACGGTGCCGACGCCGCCGGCGGCGCCATGCACATGGCCCTTGGTCATGCCGAGATCGGCGCGGTTGAGGCCGCAGGCATGGACCTTGACGAGCACTTGCGTGCCTTTCGGCGACGGCTTGGCGACATCGGTGATTTCAGCGCCGTTGGCGCCGTAAACATAGGCTTTCATGGGATCATCTCTTTTTTCTTTAGAGGTCAGTTTGAACTGCGTTCACGATCGAGCTGCGCTCCCTCTCCCGCCTGCGGGGGAGGGCTGGGGTGGGGGTGGCGCCGCGAGTCACACTGTTCGTGTGGAGAGAATTTCCCCCACCCGGATCGCATCTTCCGATGCGATCCGACCTCCCCCGCAAGCGGGAGAGGTGAAGCGAGTTTGCAGCGAGCGGCAGCTCATTCGGCGGCCTGTCGTTGGCCGCCCGATAACATAGTCTCAAACCGGCTGCGGATGATCGCCTCTGCATCGCGCATGATGCGCGATACCAGTTCGGCGCAGGTCGGGATATCGTGGATCAGGCCCTGCACTTGACCGGCCGACCAGATACCTTCGTCGGCATCGCCGGTAGCGTAGACCATCTTGCCGCGTGCGCCGGCGACGAGTTCGCGAACGTCCTCGAACTTCGCGCCTTCCTTTTCCATCGCGACGACCTTGGTCGAGATCGTATTCCTGGCGACGCGCGAGGTGTTGCGCATGGTGCGGAAGATCAATTCGGTCTCGCGCTCGTCATTGGCGACGATCTTTTCCTTCACCAGTTGATGGATCGGGCTTTCCTTGGTGCACATGAAACGCGTGCCCATGTTGATGCCCTCGGCGCCGAGCGCGAGCGCTGCCACCAAACCGCGGCCGTCGCCGAAGCCGCCCGAGGCGATTATGGGTATCTTGATCTTGTCGGCGGCCGCGGGGATCAGGATCAGGCCGGGGGTGTCGTCCTCGCCGGGATGGCCCGCGCATTCGAAGCCGTCGATCGAGATTGCGTCGGCGCCCATGCGCTCCGCCGATAATGCGTGGCGGACGCTGGTGCATTTGTGCAGGATCTTGATGCCGTGCTTCTTGAACTCGTCGACGTGTTCCTGCGGCTTGTTGCCGGCGGTCTCGACCACCTTGATACCGGCCTCGATGATGGCCTGGCGGTATTCTGCATAGGGCGGCGGTTTGATGGTCGGAAGAATGGTGAGATTGACGCCGAACGGCTTGTCGGTCATGTCGCGGCAGCGCGCGATTTCCTTGGTGAGGTCTTCCGGCGTCGGCTGCGTCAGCGCGGTGATTAGCCCGAGTGCGCCGGCATTGGCGACGGCGGCGACCAGTTCGGCGCGTCCGACCCATTGCATCCCGCCCTGTACGATCGGGTGCTCAACGCCAACGAGTTCGGTAAATCGCGTCTTGATCATGTCTGCCCTCTGTTTCCGGCCGCTATTTATCTCGGCCCGCGGAATATCGCGCGCGCTCTTCTTGAGATTTCGAGGGCAGGATGCCGTTCCCTCCGGCAAAAGTCTACCGGGCACGGGCCGTGGGCCCATGCGGAAATAAGGGGTAGGGGCAGTAATTTGGCTGCTTTCGGCGTCTAAGCCTTATCGGTTCTGATTGAATCAGAACCGGGCTCTAGTCTTTTGTTTTGACGCGTTTTCTTGACGCGAACCGGTATCCACTTCGCTCGAAACGCTATTGGCGAAACTCGTTGGTCAGTTCGCCGATGCCGTCGATGGCGACCGTGACTGAATTGACGGGGTCCTTCATCACGCCGATGCCGATCGATGTCCCGCAACAGATCAAGTCGCCGGGCAGCAGGGTCATGTCGTGCGAGATTTTAGCGACGAGTTGCTGCGCGCTGAAGATCATATCCGATATCGGGTAGTTCTGGCGTTCCGCGCCATTGAGGATGGTGCGCACCACAAGCTTCGCAGGATCGATGCCGGAAGTAATGACGGGACCGAACGGCCCGTAGCCGTCAAAACCCTTGGCCCGCGCCCATTGCGCAAAGGTTGCGTCGCGATTGAGAATGTCGTTGGCGGTAACATCGTTGACGCAGGTATAGCCGAAGATGAAGTCGTCGGCCGCCTCCGTGGAAACGCCGCTGCAGGTCTTGCCGATGACGATGCCGAGCTCACCCTCATAGGTGGTCTTGCCGTCATAGGAGGCGGGGCGTTCGATCACGGCGCCGGGCGCGGTGACGCTGGTGGTGGCTTTCAGAAGATATAACGGCTCCGCCGGCTCGGGCTGCTTCAGCTTGGCTGCGAGCGCGTGGAAATTGTTCCAGAGCGCGACGATCTTGGTCGGCTCGGTCGGCGCCAGCAATTCGACATCGGCCAGCGCCAATCGCTCGCCGCTCGGCTTCGCCGCGCCGAACATCTCGCCGGCATGCACCGATATTTCGGACTCCGTGAGTACGCCGAAGCCGGTTTCGCCTTGATGGCGGAAGCGAATCCAGTTGGTCGCGCCAGATAACGCGGTCATGCAAAGGCCGGAGCTTGTGTTTCCGCCGGGCGGACGCTGGCGTCGTAAAGGCCGGCGATCGTGGCGCGTTGTGCCACCAGCGCCAGCACCGCGTCGAGCGCAGGCGTCGGAATTTTGGTGAGCTGTCCCATTTCCTGGACCACGGTCACCAGCGGATCGATTTCCATCGGGCGGCTGCGTTCGAGATCCTGCAGCATCGAGGTCTTGTGCGCACCGACCTTGCGCGCGCCTTCGATGCGGCGCTCGACGTCGACGCGGAACTTGACGCCGAAGGTTTCGGCGATCGTTTGCGTCTCCAGCATGATCGCTTTCGACAACGCGCGCGTCGCCGGATCGGAGCAGATCACGTCCAGCGTCGCATGGGTGAGGGCGCTGATCGGGTTGAGGCAGACATTGCCCCACAGCTTGAGCCAGATCTCGTCGCGGATGCGATCGAGGATCGGCGCCTGCATGCCGGCCTTGATGAAGACTTCCGAAAGCCGCTGCACGTCTTCCGTGGTCTCGCCCGAGGGCTCGCCGATCGGGAAGCGGTCGCCATAGACGTGGCGGATCACGCCGGGCGCCTCGATCTCGGTGGCGGGATAGACGATGCAGCCGATCGCGCGCTGCGGTGTCAATTCGCGCCACTGCCGTCCGCCGGGGTCGATGCTCTCCAGCGTCGAGCCCTGATAGGCGCCGCCATGCCTGTAGAAATACCAATAGGGAATGCCGTTGACCGCGGTCACGATGCGGGTGTGCGCGCCGAGCAGCGGCTGCATCTGCTCGATCACGCCGGTGATCGAATGCGCCTTCAGGCAGACGATGACGAAATCCTGCGGGCCGAGTTCGGCGGGATTATCAGTGCAGCGCGGATGCACCACGCGCTCCTCATCGCCGATCAGCAGCTTGAGGCCATTGGCGCGCATGGCGGCAAGATGGGCGCCGCGCGCCACCAGGCTGACGTCCACGCCCGCTCGCGCGAGCTGCACACCGAGATAGCCGCCGATCGCACCCGCGCCGTAAATACAGATTTTCATTGGAGTGCCCCGAACTGGTTGCCGCAAAATTTCGGCGCAAGACGGCCCGGCCCGGGAAAGTCCCGGCGACCGCAATTGCGACAGGAGTAAAGTCGAATGCTCCGAGTTCGAAGCGCCGGTCAGGCGGCGCTGGCAGCCGGCTTCATGGCGGTCGCTGCTTCGTCGAACGCCGTCGAAATATCGCGAATGCTGATGACGCCGATCAGGCTGTAATTGTCGATCACCGGCAGGTGGCGGATGTGATGCCTGTTCATGAGATGACGAACATGCTCGAGCGAGTCGTTCGAAGTGCACGACACCAGTTGCTGCACCGAAATGAACTGCGAAACCCGCAGGTTTGCGCCGGCGGCGCCGTGTTCGGCGATCGCGCGGACCACGTCACGTTCGGTGAACATGCCGACCGCGGTATTGCCCTCGGTGCGAACGACATCCTTGACCACGAGCGCGCTGATATTGCTCGAGCGCATCAGTTGCGCGGCAATGGCGACGGTCTCGTTCATGCGAACCGTTGCGACACGGGCGGTCTTCTTGCGCAGAATATCTCCGACTTGCATGGCAACCTCCTTCAGTGGATCGTGAACCAAATTCTGGTATACATAATACCAATTGTCAACACGAATACTGCGCTCCCGAGGTGCAAAAAATGCTCAGAAATGGGCAGTAATGCTGACGTTTCGTCGACGAAGACCGAAGTGGCGCCGTTGGCGTAATCGCGCCTAAATCGGCCCTTGTATTTGGTATCCCTGAGGACGGGCAAAAAAAGAGGCGCACCGGAGTGCGCCTCTTTGGTCTGGGGGAGACGGCTTTCAGTCGATCGCTGTCACGCCGGCTTGGCGCTGCGCGCGGCCGCTTCGTCGGCCGCGGTTTCGTTGCCGAGAATGAACGCGCGCCGCATCGGCTTGATCACGAACAGCGCCATCAGTGCCGCGGTAGCGTTGAGCGCCACGGCGATCACGAACACCGCTTGCCAGCCAAACGAGGTCGCAACGATGCTCGCGAGCGGAACGAGCAGCGAGGCTGTGCCTTTCGCCGTGTACAGCATGCCGTTGTTGGTGGTGGCGTATTTCGCGCCGAACGTATCGCCGCTGGTTGCGGGAAACAGACTGTAGATCTCGCCGAACACGCCGAAATAGACCGCGGTGGCCAGCACGAATACGACAGGTATGTGTCCATAGGCCGACATCGTCAGCAACATCGCTGCCGCGGTCCCGAACGCGATGAACATCGTGTGCTCACGGCCGATGTTGTCGGAAACCCATCCAAAGAACGGGCGGCCGAAACCGTCGAAGATACGATCGAGCGAGATGGCGAAGGTCAGCGCTGCCATCTGGAAACCGGCGAGGCTCACGGGTGTGTCGGCGATCTTGAAGTCCTTTGCGATCGGCGCGATCTGAGCGGCCGTCATCAGTCCGCCGGCCGCGACCATCACGAACACGGCGTACATCACCCAGAAGATCGGACTGCGCAGCACTTGCGGCGGCGTGAAGTCGATCCTGGTCTGCGGCAGGTTGAGCTGCTTCTTTTTCGCAGGCATCGCCACCGACGGCGGACGGATGAAGAAGGCGAGGATGAAAACGATCACGCCTTGCCCGATGCCAAAATAGAGGAACGCGCTTTGATAGCCGCTCGAGGCGATCATGCTCGCGATCGGCACCACCGTAATGGCGGCACCCGCGCCGAAGCCGGCTGCGGTGGCGCCGGCGGCGAGGCCGCGGCGGTCAGGAAACCATTTCAGCGCGTTGCCGACGCACGTCCCGTACACCGCGCCCGCACCGATGCCGCCGACAACCGCGCCTGCGTAAAGCATCGTCAACGAGTCCGCGTAGGAATTCAGCACCCAGGCCAGCGCGATCATCACGCCACCGAACATCACGACGAGGCTCGGTCCGTATTTATCGACGAACCATGCTTCGACGGGGACCAGCCACGTCTCCGTCACCACGAAAATCGTGAAGGCGGCCTGGATCGCAGCGCGACCCCAGTGGTTTTTCGCGTCGATCGGATCGACGAACAGCGTCCAGCCATATTGGAGGTTCGCGATCATGGCCATGCAGACGATGCCCATGACGAGTTGAAGCCAGCGGAAGCTGCTGGAAGAAGGGGTCGCAGGTGTAGCGGCTGTAGAGCTGGAAACCATGAGTCCTCCCGAACGCGCTCTTAAAGTTGTGACTTAGTGTCGCAAGTTTGTGACTTATCGTCGCACGCGCCGTCGGGATGCTGGTATATTATATTCCATGATGCAAGCCAATCTTTGGGTGCGATGCACCAAAATGCCTAAGCACTTTGATTGACGGCTGGCTAGGACACCCGCGACGGCGGCAGCGCCGATCCGGGCAGACAGGCAACAAAAAAGCGCCCGGCCTGGAGGCCGGGCGCGTCGATCGGAAACGATCGCGGTGGTTGGAGTCTTACGCGACTGCCTTTGCAACCACCGATCTGCGCCATGGTTTGAGCACGGCGATCGCAAGCAGCGATGCCAGAATATTGGCGCCCGCGGCAATGATGAACACCCGGTCCCAGTTCCCGGAAGACTGCTGCATGTAATTCGCGATCGGAACCAGCAGAGCTGCCGTTCCCTTCGCGGTGTAGAGCAGGCCCGCATTGGTGGTCGCGAACTTCGCGCCGAACGTGTCGGTGCAGGTCGATGGGAAGAGGGAATAGATCTCACCCCATGCGAAGAACACCAGGCCGGACAGGATCACGAACCAGACCGGGTCGTGGCCGAGCATATAGAGCGCCCAGATACCGACGCCTTCGATGCCGAACGCGATGAACATGGTGTTCTCGCGGCCGATCATGTCGGAGATCCAGCCGAAGAAGGGTCGCGTCAGTCCATTGAGGACACGGTCGATCGTGGCGGCGAAGGTCACCGCGGTCATGGTCATCCACATCAGCGTGACCGGAACGGCATCGACTTTCCAGTCGACGGCGATCGGCTTGAGGTTGGCTGTCACCATGAGCCCGCCGGCGCCGACGATCACGAACATGAAATACATCAGCCAGAAGATCGGCTGACGAATTACTTCCATCGGCTGATAGTTGCGCCGGCTCTGGATCACGTTCGCATTCTGAGTCACGGCGGGGACCTGTCCGGCCTTCGGCGCGTACAGGAAGAAGGCGAGGATCACGATGATGATGCCTTGGCCGAGACCGAAATAAAGGAAGGTGGTCTGGAAGCCGGAGTCCTTGATCATCGCCTGGATCGGCGCGACCGTCAGCGCCGAGCCTGCGCCGAAACCGGCGGCGGTGATGCCGGCCGCGAGGCCGCGCTTGTCCGGAAACCACTTCAGCGCGTTACCGACGCAGGTGCCGTAGACGCCACCGGCGCCGATGCCGGCAACGATCATCCCGAGATAGTAGCCGTTGAGCGTAGTGGCCTCGGCGTTGATCGCCCATCCAATGGCGCACAGGATGCCGCCGACGAGAACGACGAGGCGAGGGCCGTATTTATCGACGAACCAGCCTTCGATAGGCACCAGCCAGGTCTCGAACAGCACGAACAGCGTAAACGCCCATTGGATCGAGGCGCGATCCCATCCGAACTTCTTCTGGATGTCGGGGACGAAGAATGTCCAACCATACTGATAGTTGGCAATCATCACCATTGCGGCTACACCGATAGCCAGTTGTGTCCAGCGATAAGCATCACTGACACGTGCGGCCGGAGCCGCCACTCCGTGAACCATATCCGTCATTGTCCCTCCCGACTCGCTGTTCTATTGGGCGACAGCAGTCGGGCAGTTTGGTATATCATATGCCAGTAAACAAAGCGGCGCTTTGTCGCAGGGGGTCGTAATCGCGCGCGCGGACGGCAATTTTGTACCGTCCGTCACATGCTGAGTATTACCAGATTGCTCACTCAACGCGGGATGTTGCTTGGTCAGGCGCGCGCGGTTCTCAAGCGGCTATAGCCTTCCTGGATCGCGGACCAGAACAGCGCAATCAGTCCTAAAATCATGATCGAACTGACGAGCGAGTTGGAAAAGAAGATGCTGAGCGAGCCTTGGGATCCGAGCAGCGACTGCCGGAATGCTTCTTCCGCCTTGTCGCCGAGCACGATGGCCAACACCAGCGGGGCGAGGGGATAATTGCACTTCTTGAGCAGGTAGCCGGCCACACCGAAGACCAGCATCAGCATCACGTCGAATGTGCTGCTGTGAACCGAGTAGGCGCCGATCGCACAAAGCACCAGAATGAGCGGTGCGATGATGCTGAACGGGACGCGCAGAATCGCCGCGAAAATCGGCACGCATGTAAGCACGACGACCAGGCCGACGAGATTGCCGAGATACATCGAGGCGATCAGGCCCCAAACAAATTCCTTCTGCTCGACAAATAGCATGGGGCCGGGCTGCAGGCCCCAGATCAGGAGCCCGCCAAGCAGAACGGCCGCCGTGGGAGAGCCTGGTACTCCCAGCGAAAGCATCGGCAACAATGCGGCAGTTCCGGCTGCATGTGCAGCGGTCTCCGGCGCGATCACGCCTTCGATTTCGCCCTTGCCGAAATTATTTCCATTCTTCGCGACCCGCTTGGCGATGCCGTAACTCATGAATGACGCCGGCGTTGCGCCTGCCGGCGTAATACCCATCCAGCAGCCGATCACGCAGGAGCGCAGCGACGTCAGCCAGTACGCAGGCAGCAGCTTCCAGGTTTGCAGGACAACCCGCAAATTGATCTTCGCGGTGCCGCCGCGAAAGCTCAGTCCTTCCTCCATGGTCAGCAGGATCTCGCCGATACCGAACAGCCCGATGACGGCGATTAGAAAATCGAAGCCGTTCAGCAGTTCCGTGGCCCCGAAGGTCAGCCGCAATTGTCCGGTAATGGAGTCGAGTCCGACGGCGGCAAGCGCAAAACCGATCATCATCGCCGCGATCGTCTTGAAGGGCGGCTCCTTGCTCAGGCCGACGAAGCTGCAGAATGCCAGAAAATACACCGCGAATTTTTCCGCAGGACCAAATTGCAACGCGAAGCTTGCCACCAGCGGCGCGACCAGCGTGATCATGATAACGGCGAACAGCGCACCAACGAACGACGAGGTGAAGGCGGCCGTCAAAGCCTCGCCGGCCTTACCCTGCTGCGCCATCGGATAACCGTCGAATGTCGTGGCCACCGACCACGGTTCGCCCGGTATGTTGAAAAGAATCGAAGTGATTGCGCCGCCGAACAGCGCGCCCCAATAGATACAGGACAGCATGATGATGGCCGACGTCGGCGGCATGCTGAATGTCAGCGGCAGAAGGATCGCAACACCGTTTGCGCCGCCCAGTCCCGGAAGAACGCCGATGATGACGCCGAGGACGATGCCAACGATCATCACCATGATGTTGAAGGGCTGCAGCGCCACCGCGAAGCCCTGAAAAAGATTGGCGATTTCTTCCATTTGGTAAGTCCCGAAACAGTGGCTGACGAATGCGACGACGCTACAGACCGAGCCATTCCTCGATGGGGCCTTTGGGAAGCGGGACCAAAAACCAACGTTCGAAAATAAAGTAGGTGACGATCGGCATGCCAAACGCCACGCCCAGGACAATCGGCCAGCTATACTTGCCGAGCCATCGCATGAACCAGCCGATGAAGATGATCGACGCAACATACAAGCCGACGAACGGCATCGAACCGACATAGATCGCAGTGGGAATGACGACGCTCATCACCTGACGAAGCTGTCCCCACTCGGCGAAAAGCCGGCCGTTTGCGTCGCGCAGTGCGTCCCGGAGATTTATCGCGCTGGCGGCGACGATGAAAATTCCGACATAGAAGGGAAAGAATCCGGCGCGCGGTCCCTCTGCGCCCCAGTTGATTCCGGCCTTCACGCTGCCAAAGATCACGATCGCTCCAAATAGAGCGATCAGCAGCGTGATGCCGACTTCCACGGCCTTATGCGTTGGGCCGGCATTGTCTGAACTAATCGTAGCCATGGAAGCTCCCTGCGGAATTGTCGAAACCGCTTCTACGCTGCGCGCCCGTCCGCGTTCGATTGATAACCTTCGATCAGTTTCCGGTGGCGAGGAAGCCAGCCTCTTTCATGAGGATTTCGTGGCGCTTTTCCTCCGCTTCGACCCATTTGGCATAGTCGGCTCCGGTCAAGAAGGTCGTATTGAAGGCGCCGCTTTTCATGAAGTCCTGCCACTCGGGAGTGGCGCGAACCTTTTTGAAAAGGTCGATGTAATATTCGACCTGATCCTTGGTGGCCTTGGGAGACATAAAGATGCCGCGCAGCATCAGATATTCCATGTCGAGGCCCTGCGACTTGCAGGTCGGAATATCCTTCCAGCTTTTGCCGTCCGCGATCGGTTCGCCATACGTCATAGGCTGGGCGTCGAACACGCAGAGCGGACGGAGTTTGCCGCCGCGCCATTGCGCCACCGCCTCGATCGGATTGTTGACGGTCGAGTCGACGTGGTTGCCAACGAGCTGCACGGCGACTTCGCCGCCGCCCTTGTAGGGAATGTACGTGAATTTCGTACCGATTGCGTTCTCGACGGCGACCGTGATGATCTGGTCTTCCTGTTTCGATCCGGTGCCGCCCATCTTGATACTTCCGGCCGGCGCTTTCTTCACGGCGTCGACGTAATCTTTGGCGGTGTTGTAGGGCTTCTCGGCATTGACCCAGAGCACGAATTCGTCGAGCGCCAGCATCGCAACCGGAGTCAGGTCCTTCCAGTTGAACGGAATTCCGGTTGCAAGCGGGGTGGTGAAGAGATTCGACAGGGTGATGATGACCTTGTGCGGATTGCCGGACGATGCCTTCAGGTCAAGAAAGCCTTCGCCTCCGGCGCCGCCGGCCTTGTTGATGACGACCATTGGCTGCTTCATCAGGCCATGCTTGGTGACGATGCCCTGGATCGTGCGGGCCATCTGGTCGGCGCCGCCGCCAGTGCCGGCGGGTACGATAAATTCAACCGGACGAACCGGTTCCCAAGCAGCGGAAGCCCCGATGCCGCTCGCGCATAACGCTGCGACGGCCGCGAACGCAACATATGAACCAGAATATCTCATTTGCTCTCTCTCCCGGTCAGATGTGAACGCACCGGGCTTTGCCGGCTTTGCCGAATGAGCGTTGAGTGTCTTCCCCGTTGCATACGATGGGTATTCGGCGATGGTCGATCAGGCCAATTTGCCGCAGACGCCGGGATCGATGCCTTTGGGAAATGTCCGCGCAAAAAAAATGGCCCCGAAATCGGGGCCATAGTCTGGGAGGAATTCTGCGCGGTGAGGGCACCAGGGTGATGCCCCTGCGAAGTACCGGAGCCGGAACCCTTCGGGCTTCAGAGCCCGAAATAGGGCAGGTCGCCATTGCGCACCGCAATGCGGGCGCTGGCCATCAGCAGGCGGTCGATCGACGCCATCAGGCGGCCGAACAGCGTGCTGGAGGGCGCGAAACCGATGGAAGCTGTCTTGGACATGGGTGTCCCCTTTTCTGGTTGCGGAAGCGCTCCGCTTCGTGATCTGGGAACAATTTATGTATACCGTATACCAGAGGCAACGGCTTTGTTTGCATAGCAGCAATTGACTGTGTGCATCGCAATATAAATGAGGCAATTGGCATCCCCCATAACGAAAAGGCCGCCGGAACCGGCGGCCTTCGTAGCCTTTCGGCAGATAAGACGGCTTATTCCGCCGCCTGCTTGCGCGGCGGGTCGAGTGCGCCGGAGTCGTGGATCTCCGCCACCTGGTGATCCGAGAAGCCCAGGACCTGGCGCAGGATTTCGTCGGTGTGTTCGCCGAGCAGTGGTGACCGGGTCACGTCGCTCGGGCTGTCCGAGAGCTTGATCGGATTGCCGACCGAAATGTACTTGCCGCGAGTCGGATGATCGACTTCGACTACGGTCCCGGTGGCGCGCAACGACTGGTCTTCCGCGATCTCCTTCATCGACAGGATTGGACCGCAGGGGATGTCATCCTTGTTGAGGATATCCATCGCCTCGAATTTGGTCTTCGTCATCGTCCATTGTTCGATGCGCGCGAAGATTTCGTTGAGGCGCGACAGCCGGGCAGGCGGCTTGGCGTAGTCCGGATGGGTCTTCCAGCCGGGTTCGCCGATCACGTCGCAGATCTTCTCCCACACCGGCGCCTGGGTGATGAAGTAGATGTAGGCGTTGGGATCGGTCTCCCAGCCCTTGCATTTGAGGATGCGGCCGGGCTGGCCGCCGCCGGAATCGTTGCCGGCACGCGGCACTGCGTCGCCGAACGGAATGCCTTCGCCGAACTGGCTGTATTCCTTCAGCGGGCCATGGGCGAGGCGCTGCTGGTCGCGCAGCTTGACGCGGGCGAGATTGAGCACGCCGTCCTGCATCGCGGCGGTGACCTTCTGGCCCTTGCCGGTGACGGTGCGCTGATAGAGCGCGGTGACGATGCCGAGCGCGAGATGCAACCCGGTGCCGCTGTCGCCGATCTGCGCGCCGGTGACGAGCGGCAGCCCGTCGCGGAAGCCGGTGGTCGACGCCGAACCGCCGGTGCACTGCGCGACGTTCTCATACACCTTGCAATCCTCGTAGGGACCGGGGCCGAAACCCTTGATCGAGGCCACGATCATCTTCGAATTGATGCTCTGGATCTTCTCCCAGGGGAAACCCATGCGGTCGAGCACGCCGGGACCGAAATTCTCCACCAGCACGTCGCAGCTCTTGATCAGCGCGGTGAGGACTTCCTTGCCCTTCGGATTCTTGGTGTCGAGCGTGATCGAGCGCTTGTTGTGGTTGAGCATGGTGAAATACAGGCTGTCGACATTGGGAATGTCCTGTAGCTGGCCACGCGTGATGTCGCCGACGCCCGGGCGCTCGACCTTGATCACGTCGGCGCCGAACCAGGCCAGCAATTGCGTGCAGGTCGGTCCCGACTGGACGTGGGTGAAATCGAGAATGCGAACGCCCGTGAGCGCCTTTGTCATCGTCTTGCTCCGTACTGTCTATCCTGCGACGGCAGGGTGGATTGGGTTGTGATCGCTTATTTCTTCTTCAGGATGCTTTGCGGATTGAGGTTGCCGATACGGCCGCTTTCGGAACCGGCAGCGGGGTCGATCACCGCGTTGATCAGCGTCGGCTTGCCGGAATCCATCGCTTCGTTGACGGCGCGCTTGAGCTCGTCGGGCGAGGTCGCGTTGATGCCGACGCCGCCGAAGGCTTCCATCATCTTGTCGTAGCGCGAGCCCTTGACGAAAACGGTCGGCGCAGGATCGGAGCCGACGGAATTGACGTCGGTGCCGCGGTAGATGCCGTCATTGTTGAAGATGACGATGCACACCGGCAGCTTGTAGCGGCAGATGGTCTCGACCTCCATGCCGGAGAAGCCGAACGCCGAGTCGCCTTCGACGGCCAGCACCGGCTTGCCGGTTTCGATGGCGGCGGCGATGCAATAGCCCATGCCGATTCCCATCACGCCCCAGGTGCCGACGTCGATCCTCTTGCGCGGCTTGTACATGTCGATGACGCCGCGGGCGAGGTCGAGCGTGTTGGCGCCTTCATTGACGAGGATGGCGTCCGGCCGTTCCTTGACGATGGTGCGAAGCACGCCGAGTGCGCCGTGGTAGTCCATCGGCGAGTTGTTGTTCATCAGCCGCGGCGCCATCTTGGCGACGTTCTCTTCGCGCTTCTTGGTGACCGCGCCGGTCCAGTCGGCGGGGGCGGCCGCCCAGTTTGCGCCCATGCCCGAGAGCAGCGCTGCGACGCAGGAGCCAATGTCGCCGACTACGGGAGCGACGATCTCGACGTTGGAGTCCATTTCCTTCGGCTCGATGTCGATCTGGATGAATTTCTTCGGCGCCTCACCCCAGGTCTTGCCCTTGCCGTGCGACAGCAGCCAGTTGAGGCGTGCGCCGATCAGCATCACGACGTCGGCGTCCTTGAGCACCGTCGAACGTGCGGCACCCGCGCATTGCGGATGGGTGTCGGGCAAAAGCCCCTTGGCCATGCTCATCGGCAGGAACGGGATGCCGCTCTTCTCGACGAGCGTACGGATCGCGTCGTCGGCCTGGGCGTAGGCTGCGCCCTTGCCGAGGATGATGAGCGGGCGCTTGGCGCTCTTGAGGACGTCGAGCGCGCGCTTGACCGCATCGGGAGCCGGAATCTGCGCAGGCGCGGCGTCGATCACCTTTACCAGCGATTTCTTTCCGGCCTCGGCATCCATCACCTGGCCGAACAGTTTGGCGGGCAGATCGAGATAGACGCCGCCCGGACGGCCCGAGACGGCGGCGCGGATGGCGCGCGCAAGTCCGATGCCGATGTCGGCGGCATGCAGCACGCGGAATGCCGCCTTGCACAGCGGCTTCGCAATCGCGAGCTGATCCATTTCCTCATAGTCGCCCTGCTGCAGATCGACGATTTCGCGCTCGGACGAGCCCGAGATCAGGATCATCGGGAAGCAGTTCGTCGTGGCATGGGCGAGCGCGGTGAGGCCGTTGAGAAAGCCGGGCGCCGAAACCGTGAGGCAGACGCCAGGCTTCTTGGTCAGGAAGCCCGCGATCGAAGCGGCGTTGCCGGCGTTCTGCTCGTGACGGAACGAAATCACGCGGATGCCCGCTGCCTGTGCCATGCGGCCGAAGTCCGTGATCGGGATGCCCGGCACGCCGTAGATCGTGGTCAGGCCGTTGAGCTTCAGGGCATCGATCATCAGGTTGAAGCCGTCGGTCAGCTCGCGCTCGGCTTCGGGTGCATCAATGCTCTTGGCTGCAGTTACGGACATTCCTCTTCTCCCTGATCGTTTTCGTCGGACGAGTTGATCGTCTTCTGGTGAGTTGTCTTAACTAAAAAGTTCTCTAGCTGAATAGTTCCTGGCCGTGCGCTTCGACATAAGCGGCAAGGCCGAGCGTGTGATCGCGCGCGCGCTTTTCGGCAAGCTCGGTATCGCGAGCTTCCAGCGCTTCGATGATCGCCATGTGTTCGGGCAGGGACGTGGCCGTTCGGTCCACGCGCCCGATCGTCAATTGCCGGTAGCCGCGCACATGCAGCAGGATATCGTTGGTCATATCGACCAGCACCGGCAACTCGGAG